>JADJEQ010000009.1 GCA_016709025.1 Bacteroidales bacterium
TGTCATTACCGGCATGCATTGAGAACCAAATGCCGGTCCACCATATTCAATAACTGATAAACCATCGATCATAATATATGTACAACTATCATTGTAGTTTATCCATTGATCCTGATCTATCAGCGTATCAAATAAATCAAAATAATATTTCCCCATGCCACTTCTCTGGTAACCAACTTCAACCCTGTCTTGCGCATTACTGATTGAAATACAGCTTGCATTGTAAATTTTCTCTCTCAGAATAATCATCTCATAATCTTTCCAGTTAAGGATTTACATAACATCTTTGATTTCTGGTTGTTGATATCGGTATTCCAGACCTGTATCATTTTCTCACTTTCTTCGCCTTTAATTTTAAAAACCCAAAAGTCAACCTTTTATAGTCTTTGAATTCCACATAAACTGAATAATCCGTTGGAACAATGGATTTAAAATATTGTTTTGCCTCGTAAATTGCTTCCTTGTTGAAGAAGAATGCATCTTTAACCTCGTCAGGAGATATGGTTGGGGAAATAAAATCCATCGATTGGGCTAAACTTGTTACGGGCAATTCCATTTCATCGTGGATTGCTCTTGTTGCAATTCCCAGGGGGTAGAAAAGCAATGCAAAGCTGTCCTGTTTAAATTTTATGAATTCTGCAAATTCTTCAGAACTATTAAAAACGGTATCAAGTTCTAAACCAGATAAACAGAATAATTCAACGGAGTCTTTTGCAATTGGTTTGAACTTAAAAAACACATATTTATCTTTTGTAAGTGAATCGCCAAACGCAACCTTGATATTCAGATATTCAGTATCATTGATCCTGGAGATAAATCCATGGCCGGTGTTCATATTCGTTAATAGATTGTTCTTTTCAAAAAGTCTGTAATAGGATCCAATCATCATTCCATCGTCAACAGGTTCAATGAATATTTTATAGATCCCCGATTGGCTCTTCAGGTTCCATTCTCCGGCGAGATTCCGGTCGATTTTTTCGTTTCCTTTTTTTGTAATCGGATAATCAGAAGTAAAAGGGATACATCCGTTTAAAAGTAATAGTATAGCCAAAATATTGATATTCAATAGTATCTTCATGGTTTTCATCCTGTTGTCTGATCTTCTTTTTTTATTTTTCTAAGGAGCCTTCGGTTTTGTTACATCGGATTACTTTATCGAAATTTTAATCGCAGGCAGATTCCCGCAATTCTTAAAATAGCTTTGCAGGATTTTCTTAACAGTCTTCATATCATTCTTTAATCCAATGTCAAGCACTACGCTGTAGAGATTGTTCCCTGTTTCATGGATGCCACTGACATACTCAATTGATTTACCTTTATTCTGTTCGTTCCACGCGGTTTTAAAATCAGAAAAAAAAGTGTCAATTGTTTCAATTTCACTGCTGTTTAACGGTTTTGAGAATGCAAATTCCAGGCTTAAATCGGGCAGTAAATGGTAATAATACTCAACATCAAAATTGAAGTGGGTTTTATCCTTTTTGTCGACCCGGTAAGGCCGTATGTGCGAAAGAACTGCATGTAAAGGGAAATCTTCCGACCAATTAAATTCGACCGCACAATCGGAAATATCCTGTGTATGGATGACATTTAAGTCGCCTTGATTGCCTGATTGCCAAACTATCCCGACGGTAATAGAGCAGGAGTCAGGCGTTACAAATTCGATTTTAGCGAAAACTTTGCTGTCAACAATTCTCTTTTCAGGGTCAATCATGCCAACAATCAGCAGGAAGTTATATTTCTCAAATAACCTGATACCCGTTCCCTGACTTCCTTTTGCAAACAGTTGTTCGCTGAGTGCCTTTTTGAAGGTTGGATGAAAGTCGCCTGCAAATTCGTCGAAAAACAATGTCCGGCCATATTCCATGTCAGGGATTTATTGAGGTTTTGCTTAATGGTAAGCAGCACCGGGCAGTTTTGTGTGCACGTCCTTCCACCCGTCATTAATACCGGTAAATTTAGAATCTTTCTCCATTCATACAAGCGCCCGGTAATGATTTGCATTTGTTATCTGCAGCGATTAATCACCTTTATAAGTCAATCTGTATTTGCTTTTTTTCCACTTGTTATTTTCAAAAATAAAGTAGGTTTCATACCCTCTGCAACTTCCTTTGAAGTCAATGCTTGTCTTCAGGTAAGCTTGTTTCATGTCGGATGAAAAGATCGGTTTTTCAAGCAACAGGCATGGTTGTGTAACAAAATCTTTATCAGGAATTAATATCATGGATATTGGCGGGTTCAATATAACCGACGAAGTAGTGTCCTCCCGCTGTTTTAGAACAAATGGATAATCGGTTTCCGCGAATGGGTTAAAAATTACTGCTTCTGACAAATATGTTGTTTTCCTGAGGAATCCCCTTTTGTTATTAGTCTTTTTTCTGATTGAGTCGGTAACAACCACCAAAGCGGCATAATGATTTACAACATACCGGATATCCGAATAGAGTGAATCTTTCAGTGCAAAAGCAATCAGTGATTGTGTTTGTAATTGCAGCGTTTTGTTGGTGTCATTAAGAATACGGCTACTGTCGGCAACAGGCTGCGCTGATAAGCCAGTTACGAATGCCAGTGAAAAAGAATACACAAGTATTTCATCTTTATGGGATTACACCGGGGGCTGCGTGGCTATTCGTGCTTATGTTCCTTAAATATCTTGTCTATGAGGTAGAAAAGTGTATTATTGTCGGTTAAGTCGTAATAAGCAACTGATGGTTCTTCAACAGACCTGAGAATTATTTTGAACAACTGTTATTGCTTAAAACACATTCGTAAAGAGTTTTGTCCTTTTGAATTTTGATAGCATATGCGGCTATAAAAGGACAGGATTTTTTTACATCAAAAATATAATTACCGGAATTCAGCAATGATTTAACAATTTGCCTGTTTTCGCTTTTTAACAGGTTTATCTCGCTAAGGACTAAATAATCCAGGATGTATACAGAATCATTTTTGTTATCAGTGGGGTCTGTAGGAAAATTCGCAACCTGATAAAGAATAATTTTTGAATCTTTAAGAAGGGTTTTGTTAAAAACAGGGTTTTGCGATGACAGCATTGAAGATATCAACAATCCACAAATAAGAACAGATGTTTTTTTCATTTTTAATTCTGTGTTATTTTTACGTACTTAATTCCGTTCTGAACTTTACAATTCGGGCAGGAATTCGGTGATGTTTTATTTTTTGCATAAATCATAGAATTGCTTAATAAATTATTCCAATCGGGATTATTACTTAAAACACTTATTTCCTGTCTGAATGCCTCTAAAAAACTGCTTGTAAAGAAACCTCCGTTAGTATTATTGCTCCACGAGAATTCATTTGGGCTTGCCGCTGAAGCAATTCCACTGCCACTTGATTCTAAAATGAGTTTGGAAAGATTTGAGTAATTGAAGTTTTTATTTGATCTCGTTGCCAGAAAACTTGAATTGGTAATTTGGTTAATTCCGACATTTGAATTACAACAATCGAATAACACCAGGGTTAATCGTGCGCCTTTGTGATAAAGTATTGTATATCGCTGATGCACTTATAGAAGTTTCAGCAGATAATTTTGGTAATTAATAGCCCTCAGATCCAATTGAGGATAATAATCCTCCTGGTCATTCCACCGGAAGCCATGTCCTGTATATAAGAAAACAATTACATCGTTGGAACCGGTTGTTATTTCATTCATTTTATTGATAAGTTCAGACCTGGTAAATTTATTTTCATCCACAATGTATTTTCTTATTGGGATGCTTAGTGCTTCTGCAATACCATCAAACTCAGAAACAATATTTCTCTTATCTACTGAACAACTCTGACCAATATCGCCAATCAACGTATTTGCAACAACAAACAAATGTAAAGTCACCTCCCCCGAACTTTGAAAGTCATATGTATCGAATACATTAACATTATTAATCGCCCCTAGAAAACTCAAATAGTCGGGATCATTGGAAGCGTAAAATTGTTTTAAATATGCATCGCTTATTTGGCTGATATCAAGGGTGTTAAAATATTCAACCAGGTAGATGTTCTCCAGATTAAACTCCGGATCAGTGGTATAAAATGGCTTTTCAGTAGTTTCATTTTCATTCCATATCCAGATAAAATGCTCAGGATTATAGCCTTCATACAAATTGCCGGTTATAAAAGTTGGATTCTTGCCAATAAGGTACATATAATTTACACCATCCGAATTGCCCGTTATAGACTCATATTCTACATTAACAACACTATAAACATTTGACTGAGTGAATGGTATTCTCATGTAGCAATTGCTGTCACTGTAATAAACCATAAGTCCCAGATAAGTATTACCACTCAAATCCTTGAACTTGGTTTCGTAAAAAGTTTGTGAGTTAACAAATAAACCTTGCAAAAACAACATTGCAAATAATAACGATTTGATAGTTTTTGTTTTCATTTTATGTTAATTTGTTTATGGTGAATAACTCCTTCATGTCATACAATTTAACTGATTGTAAACAATAGTCACTTTATTTTAAGAATCACGTCTGTCTTCCTGTGGCATTTAAGTCTAACTGTCTTTGTGTTTCATGCGCGTTGGTAATTATTCCCATTGCTTTGGGGCAAGATGCATAGACTCCGACAAAGTGGCGGTAAGGCAACGAATTATTGATATTTAATAATCTACAATTTAAATTGTATAACACAAAATTCAGATCACCAACCATTTATACATATTTAGCTGAGAAATGTGTAAATACTCACAACCATTTGCAGGCGTTAATCTTCTCTAATCCCAATATAATACCATTCAACTTTAACTCCCGAAAAATACAAAAAATAATTCTCACCAAAAACAAATTTTATTCTAACAAAATTAAATTTTGCCATATCAAAGCTGAAATTATCACAAGCTCAAAGTATTTTCATGGCATTGACTATTCTGATGCCTGATATGACGATCAGTTGTTTATGAAGTGCCTGTAAAATATATAAATCTTCCTGCCTGGTCTGTTAAAAAGCAGGTTCGGGCCTTCGTATCAGAAAGCACAATAGGTATTTGCCTAGTTCTGCTGAGAAAAACTAATCCGCTGAATCAAAGGTGATTTTCCCTGTCTTCAGCCCATCGCCCGAAACAGTCAGTTCAATATTCCCCTTTTGGGTGGTGGATTGCACCAGTACCACCAGGCTTCCGCTGAAAGCCTGCATGGTCGGTTGATGGAAAACTTCCAGTGAGGTGGCATCGCCATTGCAGGCGGCACGGAAGCTTCCGGCGCCCTTTACTTTAAAATTCAGCCGGTTGCCGGCGGTGGGGCAGGGGTCGCCGTTTTTGTCCACGATGGTGGCCGTTACATAACACAGGTCTTCGCCGTTGGCGGATATTGGTTTCGGTCGGCTTCAAGGCTTATATGGTGCGGTTTTCCGGCAGTTACCACCTGCTTTTCGGCCACTGGTTTACCGGCATCGTCGTAGGCCACTACTTTCAGGGTTCCGGGTTCGTATTTGACATCCATCCACATCAGGCGGTAGCGGTTTAAGTCCGTTGCATTGCTTTTGCGCTGTATGCCCTGACTTTTGCCGTTGATAAACAATTCTGCACTTTTATAGCTGGTGTATACAAACACCGGGGTGATTTCCCCTTCACGACCTTCATGATTCCAGTGGGGCAGCACATGCAGGGTAGAATCCTTCGTGTTCCAGCGGCTACGGTAAAGATAATACCGGTCCTTGGGCAGGCCGGCCAGGTCGCAGATACCGAAATAGGAGGAGCGCGAGGGCCACAGATTGTCGTAGGGAGTCGGCTCACCAAGGTAGTCAAACCCGGTCCACACAAACTCGCCGATGACCCAGGGCTTGTCATCCTGTAGAACGAAATCTTTGTCAGGAATGTTCGACCAGCTGCAGTATTCCAGGTCGTACGAAGAGCATTGGCGGGCGTTGTATATCCCACTGGCAGCATTCACCACCGGGTATTTGTAAACGCCCCGCGAACTAACGGTTGAAGCCGTTTCTGAGCCCAGGACAAAACCCTGCGGAAATTTCTCATAAGCTTCCTCATACAATTGAGTCCGGTAGTTCAGCCCGGGGACATCGAGGAGGGCACCAAAACCGCTTTCCATCACCGCTTTCACCTGGTCCATGCCAACGGTTACCGGCCGGGTAGGGTCTTCGCGGTGAAAAATGTCCTGCAGCCACTTTGCTCTTTACCCCTGGCGTTGCCCCATTGATCGGGCACCTCATTGCCGGCGCTCCACATCACAATGCAGGGGTGGTTGCGGGTGGCCTGTACCAGGTTTACCACATCCTGTTCGGCCCATTCGTCGAAATAAAGGTTATATCCATTCTCTACCTTGGGCAGTTTCCACTCGTCGAAACTTTCGGCAAGGAAAAGGAAGCCCATTTCGTCGCACAACTCCAGCTGTTCGATCGAAGGCATGTTGTGGGAGGAGCGGATGGCATTGCAGCCCAGGTCCTTCAGAATGGTCAGTTGTCGTTTGAGGGCGGCCCTGTTTACGGCAGTGCCGATCGGCCCCAGGTCGTGATGCAGGCACACCCCTTTGAATTTGGTTGGTTTCCCGTTGAGCTCAAAGCCTTTTGCCGCCGTGTAGCTGATTTCGCGGATGCCGAAACTGACGGTTTCCGTATCTTTCAACGCATTGCCTTCGTAGAGTTTCAGTTCGGCAGTGTATAGTTGCGGGGTTTCGGGGCTCCACAATTGCGGATAGTAGATGGCGATGTTCTGTTCGATTTCATCCCCAAACCGGGCGGATGCATTGTTCTCGGAAACGACAATGCCTTCCGGGCTGCGGATGGTGGTTTTTATCATAAGGTTTTCACCCTGAACCTGTGATCGGATATTGACTTTGGCAATACTTGCCGAGATAAAAAGGGGTGGTGATAAATGCCCCCAATGTTTAAAAGAGGTCTGTTCCTTTACGATGATACTGACTTTGCGGTAGAGGCCGGCTCCGGGATACCAGCGTGAAGAGAATTCATGGTTTTCAAGCCGCACGGCAATGGTATTCTCTTTGCCTTGCCGGATCAGGCCGGTGATATCGAAGTAGAAGTAGCTGTAGCCGTAGGGTCGGTTGCCGGCTTTTTGTCCGTTCACATAAACTTCGGCATTGCTCATGGCGCCGTCGAAGGCGATGAGTACCTGCTGTTTGCCGGTAAATTCAGGCAGGCTCAGGTTGGTTCGGTACCAGCCCACCCCGGTAAACGGCAAAGCGCCGGTTCTGCCGGTTTTCTCGCTGGCTGTTTCTTCGTTGTTCTGCACAATCTGAACGGTCTGTTTGTCAATTTCCTTATCGAACGGTCCGTAAATGGCCCAATCGTGAGGCACCGTAACCGTTTGCCAGCCGCTGTCGTCAAAGCCGGGTTCCTGCGCAGATACCTGCTCGCCGCGGGTAAACTTCCATGAATCAAGATCTTTCACCACACGGGTCTGTGCATTGACCATTAAACCGGAGGCAAGAAGGAAAAGGAGGAGAGCGTTTTTGAAAATCATATGCAGAAGTTTATTATTACATAAGTCCGGCAAATTTAAGAATCTCGCAATCCTGCCCGACGGCAAGCGGGGACGCAAAGACGCAAAGATATTTTTATTGATGTTTGATACTTTCGAAGTTGATTTTCAACGATTTGAAAATTAAATTTTCTTAAACTTAAGGATTGTCTGGATGATCTTTGTGCATACCATATGACACAAGCCGCTTTATAAATGGTATTAACCAAAAGTCTGGTTTTTATTTTCAAAAGTAAACAATTATGGATACAAATAAGTGTTGCTGTAAGGGGACATGCAGTATTATTTTAAGGCAAAAGCTCAAAGTCTAAAGTTTACCCGCCACAACGAAGTGAAGGCGGGCTTAAAGCTCAAAATAAAATTGAATTTTAATATTTAGTCTGAGAAACTTCCCTGAGCATCCCCGGGCTGGCGGGGCTGGCGCTCTAGCGTGTGCCCCCGTGCAAAGCCACAGGGCGCGAATCAAGTCAGGCCTGAGGAGATTGTATCCTGATGCAGTAACGTCTGGCAAGGGTTCGCGCCCTGTGTAAGTCCGGCCGGAGCACAAAATGCTAGAGGATTCCAACTTCCCAACCATTCCAAATTTTCCCCCCCCACAAAGGGGGAGAAACATTCCAATATTCCTTATTCGCATCCCCGGGCAGGCTGGCGTGCCCCTCGCAAAGCCACAGGGCGCGAATCAAGTTTAGGCTGGACCCTGAGCATCCCGGTCGCCTGGGCTCGCAGATGATGCCCCCGCGACAAGCGGCTGGAGGAGAATGGTTCCTGTTGCAGTAATATCAGGCAAGGATTCGCGCCCTGTGTTAGTCTGGCCGGAGCACAAAATGCTAGAGGATTCCAACTTCCCAACATTCCAACATTCCAATATTCCTTTATTCCATCATTCCATCATTCCCCGGCAAGGTCTTATCCGGAAACAACAATTTTAATATGCCCGCGTCTTAGATTCGACCTGAAGCTAACCAGGTAAACACCGGGACTGCATTTACTGAAGTTCAGCAATAGCTTCTGATCACCGGTAATTGCTGAATAATCGCCAGGTGGAAGAATTGAACCGGCCATATCCATTACCGAAATGCTGACATTTGTTTCTCCAGGTAGCAGGCTAATGGTAGTAATGTCTTTCACCGGATTGGGGAAAGCTTCCGGTGCCTGATTGATGTTGAATGCTCCAACGGCTGTATAGATGGAAGGATGCAACAGCAACGAATCCAGAAATATCATTAACCTGTCAAAATATACATCCGGCATCGAGTGTCCTGCTTTATGGCTGAAAAACTCGAAGCTCAGTTCATACTCAATCAGCGAATCGCGCAAGGTCAGATTGGGAAAATAAGCCATCGTTTCATCGCCTGTGCCGCATCCAAAAAGAATACTAACACTGTCGGAAGGACTCAGTTCATTGATCTCTTTCGCGATGTCATAGGTTTTCCATTTATTATAAACCGAATCAATCATGTTGGCCCAGGGATCAAATGGGTACTCCACAATTCTGGGATTGATGTAAGTTTGATTTGAATTTTCATCGGGCGAGAAACCGCTCGCGGCCAGAAACATGCTTCGGGTAAAGAAGCCGGGAATGATATTGGGATCTTCCGAATTGAATCCATAAAAATCATAGAAATAGGGTGGTTCACCGTTTTCGAGCATAATCATCAGTCTTACTGCCGGCATCCACACATCGTTGTTCACCTGCCCGGCATGTGCCGATAGTACTCTGAACCGGTCTTTGTGATGAATGCCTATCCGGAACGCTCCATAGGCACCCAGCGATTGCCCGAAAGTGCCCGTGCATTTTTCTCAGGGATTGCCCTGAAGCTGGTTTCAATCCAATCCACCACATCAAATGCGGCATAGTCTTCAAAGTTGCCGGTCAGGGTCGAGTTCACATAGACTCCACAGCCAAATGGTAATACAGAGTGGTCGGCACAAACGATGATAACCGGTCTGATAGTGCCCGACTCAAGCAACTGATCCAGCCGTACCTGGCTTGAATTAAGGGATTCATGATTTCCTCCCCAGCCATGAAGGTAATAAATGGTGGAGTATTGCTGATCCGACTCTTTGTAGTAATCGTCGGGAAGGAAAACCGTTACATTCCTTACCTCTTTCAGGGATGGACTGTAAAATGAGGTATCAACTTTAATAAACTGGGCAAAGAGACGATTTTGAGCAGTCAGTGAGAGAGTCAGGATCATTACAATTTCGATGCAGTAAACGGGGTATTTTTTCATCATTGCTTGAATTTATTACTGTTGTTTGGGTATAAAATCAGGCGGTGCCGCACCACAAGTCCGGCTCCTAGTATTGCTTAATGAATTCAGCGTTATGCCATCTGCTTTGAAAAAGTCTGCTTGTTTTTTAAGGTAATCCATTTTCCTGATTGCTGACTTTCATTTCGGTCGCTTCTGAACCAGGTTTTCCGGAATTAGTTTTTGTTATTTAAAATGTAAGGTGTTCAGGTAATTAATCTATTCTTCGTTCAATTGTAACATCAATCAAAATGGACGTGAATGCTTAAAACTATCAGTCCTGTTAACACACATTAAAATTATGGAAATTATTTCTGATCGAAAAATTAAAAAACCGGATATTCCGGAAAAATTCTGTTTTGAAAATTTTGGAAAGGCGTGATGTATAGAAGCAAAAGCCTCCGGCAAAAAGTATAGCAAAACCACAGGGCGCGAATCAAGGCAGGCCGGAGGAGAATTTATCCTGTTGCGGTAATATCAGGCAAGGCATCGCGTCCTGTGTAAATCCGGCCGGAGCACTAAAGGTTAGAGAATTCCATCATTCCATTTTAGTCACCCTGAGCGGAGCCGAAGGCATCATTCCACCGACACAAGCTCAAAGTCTAAAGTTTACCCGACGTAACGGAGTGGAGGCGGGCTTAAAGCTCAAAGTAAGATTGGGTTTTAATAATTGACCTGAGACAAATAGCGCTTCACTCCCGTATAAATTCAACCTTTGCCACCTTGGGGAAAGGCCATTGTTCCAAAATTCCATTATTCCCTGGGTTGGCGCGCGTCTTATCTTCTGACCTGTCTGCCTGGCAAACAGCCTGCCTGTCTGCGTCAGGCAGACAGGGCAGGCGCGTGCCCGCCGTGCGACTCCCCTCTCCCTTTCCAGAGGGGGGGTGAGGTCTAACGCCACCGCAATTCAATGTTTGGAAAAGATTTGAACCAACTGGAAAATCTCTCACTTATTTTATCACTTCTTTAATATTTTTATTAAGTTTACCCCCTAAACAAACCGCTTTTTTGTCACTATCTTTACTTTTCTTCTGAAGTATTCACGCTATTCTCCTGATATGAAGAGAATTATTACACTTTCCCTCCTGGTTCTGGCAACCACCCTATCTGTTGTGGCCCAGGAACGAACTCTAACAGGAACGATCACCGGGGCCGACGATGGCCTTTACCCTGCCCGGGGTTACCGTGGTGGTGAAGGGCACCAGCGCGGGAACCGCCTCTGATGTTAACGGCAGGTACAGCGTGACCGTTTCCGGGAACGTCGCCTGTGCTGGTATTCAGTTTTGTGGGCTACACCACACTGGAAGTGCCTGTTGGCAGCCGGTTAGTGATAGATGCTGTACTTACCCCTGAAGCCAAGAGGCTGGAAGAGGTTGTGGTGACTGCGCTGGGTGTGAAGCGGGAGAAAAGGGAAATCGGGTACTCTTCAGAAAAGATCAATACCGATGAGGTACTGCGGTCGAACACCTCCAACGTACTGGGTGCCCTTACCGGGCGAAGTGCCGGGGTTCAGGTTTCAACGAACGACGGGGTAGAAGGTGGTTCCACCCGCATCGTGATCAGGGGAAACAACAACCTGGCCCGCAACAACCAGCCACTGATCGTGGTTGACAATGTGCCCATGGACAACAACCCCGGCTTCGACAATGTTGGCCGTGGCGTGGACTGGGGCAATGGCATCAACGACATCAATCCCTTCGATATTGAAGACTATTCTGTTCTGAAAGGAGGAGCTGCCTCGGCGCTTTACGGCGAACGGGGCGCCAACGGCGTAATCCTGATCACGACCAAACGCGGAAAAAAGCAGGGCGGACTGGGTGTTACCTACAATTACAATATGAAATTAACCAATCCTTACCGTTACCGGGAAGTGCAGAACAAATACGGACATGGCGGGCCCATCACCTTCAGCGAACCGGTTTTGCGTGCCGATACCAACGGCATACTGCAGTATCCGGGTATCTATGGTACCGACAAGTTGGTGATCGATCAGGAAGGCAACACCTCAACCACTGCACAGGAATTCGGTTACTACGGTTCGGCCGTAAGCTGGGGGCCGGAGATGAATGGTGAACTCATCAAATGGTGGGACGGCGAAATGCGCAACTATTCGCCTCAGCCCGATAACCTGAAGATGGCTTTCCGCGACGGCATCACCCAAACGCACAATGTTTCGGTGCAGGGCGGCAACGACAAGGGCACCATCCGCATGTCGTTCACCAACCAGGACCAGACCCCATCGTGGAAAACAGCAATTCCAACCGCACCACGATCAATTTCGGCTCCAACATCAGGATCTCCGAAAAGCTGAAAGCCGATGTCGCGCTCACTTATGTGAAGTTCAAACGCAAAAACAGCCCCATGATCGGCGAGGACGGCAATTCATTCAGCAAGGGCTTCTCTATTCATGGCCGCGCAGCTACCAGGGCATCGACATGGAGCATTACCAGCTGGAAGATGGATCAAGAAATATTCTCAACGGTTATCCTTTCAAGTATGTTGACCATTATATCTGGTGGAACTATTACAACAACAATTCATGGCAGGACCGTGACAAATACACCGGTTCCATTGCCCTGATGTATGATATCACACCCTGGCTGAATGCCACCGGGCGAATCAGCCGCGAATACAATGTGGAGCAGTTCACCTCCAAAAACAAACCCATCGATTTTCTGGGCCTTCAGGAAGGCGGTTACAGCAATAGCCTCGGCAAGACCACCAACGACAACATGGATTTTATGATGACTGCCTATAAAAAGAACATCCTGAAATCAGACTTCAGCGCGCGGCTTTCGGCGGGTGCCAGCCGGTGGGACTACGATTCCTATGGCCTTTCGGGGGCTTCGGGCACCTGGTACTATCCCAATATGTACACCTTCTTTAATTACACCAGCTATATTTTCACACCCAACGAGGACGGCAGCACCACGGTGGAGAATCCCGACATCGGTGATCCGGGCACTGACCTGATACCGGGTGAATTTACCCTTCGTCAACGCACCAACTCGGTATACTCCTTCCTGAATCTTTCATACAAAGACTACCTCTTCGTGGAACTCACCGGCAGAAATGACTGGTCATCCACCCTGCCCGAGAACAACAACTCCTACTTTTATCCTTCGGCATCGTTGAGCTTTATCGCCAGTGAAGCCTTTCATCTTCAGGAGAAAGTTTCCTGGCTCAACTTTTGTAAAGATCAGGGGCGGCATTGCACAAACGGCCAACAGTGCCAGGATCTACCAGAGAATTTCTATTATCAGTCCAGTCTGTTCGGCGGGCAGCAGGCTTCATACCTGCCCGATACCATTCCCCCGATCGAACTGCGCCCGCAGTTTGTAACCGGTTATGAAGCGGGATCAACCTGGGATTGTTCGAAAACAGGATTGATTTTGACTTTACCTGGTATTACAAACACTCCTACGATCAGATCCTCGACCTTCCGGTTCCGGTAAGTTCAGGGGCCTACAACCTCACCATCAACCGCGGAGAATTGTCGAACAAGGGATTTGAATTCATCATCAACACGGTTCCGGTGCAAACCCGGAATACCATCCTGAAGGCCGGGCTGAACTTTTCGCGCAACCGCAATTACATCGTGAGCCTGGGCGGTTATTCCGAATCCTATCACCTGGCCGATATCTGGGGCTCAACGGTCCGGCCATGGAACTTTACGAAGGCGATGAGTACGGCACCATTACCGGGTTCGACTACGTATATGATGCCAATGGAAACC
This sequence comes from Bacteroidales bacterium, assembly GCA_016709025.1. Classification (GTDB taxonomy): domain Bacteria; phylum Bacteroidota; class Bacteroidia; order Bacteroidales; family Lentimicrobiaceae; genus Lentimicrobium. The sequence goes on from JADJEQ010000009.1 coordinate 13,463, forward strand.
GCATCCTGAACGATGCCGGTACACAATACAAGATTACCGACACCCGGGTGCCGATAGGCAATGCTTCGCCCGATTTTCTGGCTGCCTTCAATACGGACCTGATCTATAAGAACTTTAGAATCAGCGCACTGGTTGACACCAAATGGGGCGGGGATATTTACTGCGGCACTTATGTAATCTCACTGCAGACGGGTCAGAGTCCTGAAACACTGATTGAGCGCGATGGGGGAGGCCTTCCCTATACCGATCCCGACGGCATTACCCGGAATGTTGGGGTGATCCTCGAAGGGGTGTATGAAGATGGTACGCCCAACGACAAGGTGGTGAACTACCTGTACAAGTATCTGCCGAATGCCGGTGGTTGGGGAAATTTGTCAGCACTCCGGGCATACTGGAAAACACCTGGGTGAAGATGCGGGAGATTTCCATCAGTTACGATCTGCCGGCTTCGGTGCTGAAAAGGATAAAGGTATTTCAGAGCCTGACCTTCTCGGTGGTTGGCCGCGACCTGTTCTACATTTACACGACCCTGCCCGACAAAATCAACCCGGAAGGGATCATGGGTTCGGGCAATGCACAGGGATTTGAATGGGCTTCGTTCCCCGGAACCAGGTCGTTTACCTTTGGGGCAAGTGCAACATTTTAATACCAATTTGCCAACAGAATCACAAACGATTTTTCACGCAAAGACGCAAAGACGCAAGGTTTTTGAAAAAGATTCACAAAAATGGTTTTAATCAATTATATCAGAATCAATTCATTCCAAACCTGCTAAAGATTCTCCCCTTTTCAGAGGGGACAGAGGGAAAGGGGCCAAATACTTGTAACTTAGTGCCTTTGTGCTTTGTGGCTAATAATCACACTTAATTTCACAATACACAACAATGAAAATCAAACACATACTCTTCATTCTGATCGCTTTAGCGCTTTTCTCTTCCTGCCGCAAGGATTTTGATGAAATTGACACCAATCCCGAAGGCTTTACCACTGCCACCGATGGATCGTTGTTCAACGGCATCATTCAATCACTGATGTTATCCGGTAACGAGCAGTTTTACATCAACAACGAGATTCTTTATGCTCAGACCCAGCAGGCAGCGCTTACCCAGGCCGCATGGGGCAACTACACCATTGGTACCGAGGATATGTGGGCCGGCTATTACAAAAGCCTGCCCTCAATCAGGGAGCTGGAGCGTAGGTTTGCCACCTATCCGGCTTCGGCTGCCGTTACCAACATGAAGGCCATGCTGATGATCGCCAGGGCTTACAAAACCTTTAAAATGACCGATATTTTCGGTGACATCCCTTATTCAGAGGCCGGTTATGGCTTCCAGGATCTCACCAAACTTTACCCTGCCTACGACAACCAGCGCGACATCTATCTTTCGCTGCTCAGCGACCTGGAATGGGCTGCTACCAACATCAGCGACACGGCTGCCAGTGTGGAGCCCTATACCACTTTTGCCAAGTTTGACAAGCTATTTAACGGTGATCTTTCCATGTGGCGTAAGTTTGCCAATTCGCTTCGGCTCCGCCATGCCATGCGTATGGTGGAGAAAGAGCCGCAACTGGCCGGGGAGATCATAGGCGATATCATTACAAACGGGCTGCCCATACTGCTGGGCTACGATTTTATCACGCCGGTGCTCGAAAGTGCCTGTATCTGGCCTGCAACAAACGGCATCACCAACAGCAGTGTCAGCTGGTCTTTCCGCGAACACAACGGCCTCAGGATGGGATCCAACATGTGGCATCAGTTTTCAGATGGTGATGATCCTGCCGGAGCCGGCATCTTTGATCCCCGGGCATATATCTTTTTTGAGGGTGATCAGAATGAGGAATGGATTCCGTTTCCCCAGCTTCCCGAATCCGGCACCCCGTCATCTCAGGGGATCCCTTACGGCAGCCACCGCGACGATTTTGGAAACTACCATATCAAGAACAATGTGAATTATTCCCCGTTCAATTTCTTCCTGATCGGCGATGAGGGCAACATGCCGGTGATCCTGATGACCGGCGCCGAAGTGCATTTTATCCTGGCGGAAGCTTATTTCAGGGGAATTGGTGTAGCTGTTGACCAGGATCAGGCGGACATCGAATATATGAATGGCATCAATGCATCAGTAGAATGGTGGGTGAGCCTTTCAGAAAGGCTGAGGCTTCCGGTTTCAGGTGTTAAATTCGGCGATAAGATTACCATACCGGCTCATCTGAATGCAGCTTCTGTGCTGAATCGTTTCGGATCATGGAATGCAACCACCGATGAAGAACACCTGGCATTTATTTATACCCAGCGCTGGATTGATGCTTTCAGGCAACCCTGGGAAGCTTATGCCGAAGCAAGACGTACCGGGATGACTCCACGTGAAGGTGCTCCGATAGGACATTTCAGGATGCCCTATCCGCCATCGGAAGAGCAGTACAATGCACTGAATATGAATGCTGCCAAGCAAAACCAGGGGTGGGGATGATCCGACGGTGAAGATGTGGTGGATGAAGTGACCTCACCCCCTGCCCCCCTCTCCAGATGGAGAGGGGAGTTGAATTTGCATGAAGTGCAGATTAAATGGAAATTATGTTGAAAGATGGTGACCTCACCGCCCCGCCTGCACTTTTTCAGCAGAGTAAGCCCTGCCCCCTCTGCAGTTGGAGTGCAGGAGCGGATGTGAGAAAAAGGAGTTTGAATTTTGAATTGTTGACAAAAAATAATATAACACAAACCCAAAACCCGCAAACATGAAAAACAAGTACGCAAGAATTATGCTGCTGGCTACAGCCCTGCTGTTTTCGGCAATGGCGCAGCTCAGTGCGCAAACAACCAATACCTGCATTACGATTGCAGCACCCGCGATCATGTTTACCTTGAAAACGGTTCGCAGTACATCGCCAACAAACCCGGTTTTTCAATGGCCGGTTGGTTTTATTGTGATCAACTCAGCTATGGACAAGCGTTGATGAGTTTCAGGGGCTCATCACAGGGTTTTTACATGATTCAGCTGAACAACGGAACCGTTGAATGCCGTTTCCAGAACTCAGCCGGCACCCTATATGAATACGTGGCCCCGGCCAATACCGTTATTCCCCAGATATGGCAGCATTTTGCCTGGATTTACGACGGTACGGCAGTAAAACTTTATGTAAACGGAATTCTGAAAGGCAGCAAGGCCGCCACCGGCAGCTTTACTGCCACCGACATTGCCTTTACCATTGGCCGGAGTATTCTCGGTTCACTCGATTTCTACTGGTGTGGACGAACGGACGAGGTTTCCGTGTGGTCGAAAGCCCTTACACAGGCCGATATCCAGGATATGATGGATAACGAGCTTGAAGGCAATGAAACCGGACTTGAATTGTATTACAAGCACAATCAGGGGGTCCCTGGTGGCAACAATACTTCCATTACCCAGCTGGTTTCCGAAGTCGGTTCACCTGCCCGTGACGGCGACCTGATAAACTTTGCTATGACCGGTGCAACCTCCAATTTCAATGGCACACTTGATCCAACCTACCAGGCTATTTCGTTTCTTCCGATCCCCAACAAACTGATCAGCGATCCGCCTTTCACCGTTGAGGCATCCGCTACTTCAGGTCTCCCTGTTACTTTTACCATTCTTTCAGGTCCTGCTACTGTAAACGGGAACATCATCACCCTTACGGGGACTCCCGGCCTGGTGGAGGTTGAAGCCTCGCAGCCCGGCGGCGGTCAGTACGATCCGGCCGAACCGGTTATCCAGCGCTTTCAGGTACTTGATCCTCAAACACATTTACCCGAAATTGAAGCCCGGAATCCACTTGCCCGGAAATGTTTCGGTGCCTTCACTCTCACCGATTCAACTGGCAGCTATTTCTACCATCACCTACCCTGAACTTTTCTCCGTCGCCTGGGTAAAATTAAGGATCAACGGAACAACCATCGATGCCCAGAACTTCTGGAACGGCCATTTTACAGGATGGTGGACCCCACCGGCATATGGTAACTACTCAATTGAGATTCAATCGGCCAATAATTTCGGAGCAGTTAAAACAGAATCGGTGAGTGTTAACATAGTGCCCGAATCTGAGGATACGGAAGCGATTGCCTTCAGCAATGTCTGGCTGAATCCGAATTCATACACCGCAGTTGTTGAAGCAGAATTGCCCTCATTTCTGGGAGCCTTCGACCAGATCATCGGGACACTGAATGTACATTGTCCATCAGGTGGCTGTGGCGAATGGGACAGGGTAGCATCTGTTGAAGCCAAAGACAAGGAAGGCAACTGGATAGAGATTATCCGGTACATCACTCCTTATGGCGTTGCCTGCTCGCACACCATCGACCTGACAGATTATATGTCAATTCTTCAGGGTAAAACAGCTTTCAGGGCCACCTGCGCCACACTCGACAACGGATTCCTGTACGATCTGACCCTCGATTATATGGCAGGTACACCGGCTTATCCATACAGCAATGTGAAACAGATATGGAAGGAGATCTACCCGTTTGGTGATTATGCCAACCTGCAGCCTGTGCCAGATACCGTTTATACTTTTCCTGAGAATACGATGGCCTCAAAACTGAAACTGGTTTCCACTGGGCATGGTTGGGGTGATTTAAATACCAGCAATGCTGCTGAGTTTTACGATGCTACCCACGACCTTTATGTGAATGGAGTTAAGAAATTCTCCCAGCACAACTGGGTTGATTGTAATCCCAACCCCGATGGTTGTCAGCCGCAGAATGGTACGTGGTACCATAACCGTGCTGGTTGGTGTCCCGGAGCCATTGCTCAGTGGTTCGACTTCAGCCTTAATGAGTATGTGAACCTCGACGACATCACCCTGGGATACACCTTCTTTGAACAGTATGTTGACCAGTGCCATCCTAACCATCCGGATTGTGTAACCGGGGTCACATGCACAGACTGTGAAGATGGTTTCAACCCTACACTGGATGTGGCCTGCAACCTGGTTTCATTTTCGGAGAGTCCGTTTATCATTGTCGGAAACAAGGAGACCTTTCCTGCTTCAACCGTACTCAATGTATATCCGAATCCTTCCACAGGTGTTTTCGAAGTTTCAGTCAACTCCAGAATAAAAATCCAAAAAGCTGAAATACAGGTGCTCGACAATATGAGTCGTCAGATACAGCATTTCAACTGGAACGGACAGGCAACCACCATCGATCTTTCCGGTCATGCCAGGGGCTTATACTACCTGAGGGTAATTACTCCGGGTTGGACTGAAGTGAGAAAGATTATCGTAAGATAGCACAGGGCACAGCGTTGGCACAGGGCACAGGGCTCAGAGCATGGGGCATGGAGTTTAAATTGGTGAATCTCGTCTCTTTAGCGACAGACACGGGGACAAGGTGAAATGGGGACAAGGAGAAGGCTAACCTTTTGTCATAAAGAATTGCTTTGGAAATTGGAAATTGGATTCCCCTTGTCTCCCCGGCGCTTGTCCCTTGTCTGCGAATCTTGGCAGGATCTCCTATAAATCGTCTCGTCCCTTCTGTCCTCTCCCGGCAACGTCCCCTCCCTCTTTTTATAAAAAAAATCCTGACAGATTTCTCGCCAGGATTTCGGATTTCCGATGAATGAAACCTTATTTTTTGTAAAAATCGGTACTCTCAAAAATCTTATCTGCCGATTTTGCAATAAAGCCAGAATAGAGCTTTCCGTCATGATCAGGATAGCGTTTTGCAAATTCGTAGTAGCACGATGGAATTTCAAATGTACCTTCCTTAAACTTCACAGGGAGAATGCCGGCCATAATACTCGATTGCTCAAGCAGTTCTTCAGGGGTGCCTTTTACTTCGCCACCCGAACTGTTGATGATAAAGCCGTTGTCCTTCAGAAACTGGTTAACTTTCTCAATGGTATCGTATTTTTTCAGGCCATTGATGCTGACAGTGAAATGGTTGGCCCTGAATCCGTATACATAAACCCAGGCCGCATATTCCGATTCCTTGCGAAGTGTTTCGTAAACATCATATGAAGGTGTACCCCAGAGGTTACCGGCATAAATCAGCTCACTTTTACCGGTCATGCCGGATGGAATGGCATCGATCAGCCCTTTTACGGTCTCCTGAAGGAAAGGGGAGAACTCTTCAACGAGGAGCTCACTGATGAAAACCCGTGGGGCATCTTTGAAGGTTTTGTGCTCAAAATGCTTGGCATTCAGCTTTTTTTGTTCAAAATGATAGGTACCTTTGTATTCGTAACCGACTTTCAGGAACTCCTGCGAAAGCACTTCAACATCGAGGCGCGGGTCATTAAATGTGCGGAATGCGATGTGGTCGTTGTATACAGTTTCACCTTCTGAAATAAAGAGATCGAATACCCTTTTTGCAGCAGGGTTCTGTGAAATATAATCGGCCCATAGCCTGTCAAATACCTGTTGTGCTTCCATTCGTTAGATTGATTTTGATGTTAGGACTGTGATAACAATTCAGTCTGCTGAATGTTCAAAAATGGTCTTTCCAGGTTAAAACAATGCCGTTACCAGTTCTTCGGTTGTAACGTTCAGAAAATAGTCGGGAATTTCAAATCCCATGAGCTTTTCCCTGATGTGGTTTTCTGAATGTACGGTTCCGGTAAGCGCCTGTTCAATTTCCCCGGGATCGAGCTTGTTGAAATAGTCGCCGTAGAACTTTGCTGTTTCAATGATTCCGTTCACAACTTCAAGGGTGACTTCCAGTTTGCCGCCGTTGGTCTTAATGGCTTTTCTGAAGTTGTATTTTGGTGAGTATCCGAAATTCCATTCCCACGAACTGTATTTTTCATCCCTGAGTTTCGCAATGGCTTCGACATCGGCATCCGTAAAGTTGTAAAGCATCGCACCGGGAGTGCTCTCCATTACATGGTTCAGGATCAGGTCCCTGAATTCGATTACAGTCAGGGGTTGCTTCAGGTGTTCACTGATGTTGGTAACCCGGCTGCGCACCGATTTCACCGCTTTGTCGTCAAACTTTGAAGGGTCAACTTTCAATGCGTTCGAGAGGTCGGTCATGATGGCCGAGAAAAGGAGGGTGCCATGATGCAGCACCCGGTTTTTATACACATGTTCGGCATTCCCTGAAAACTTACGACCTTCGATGGTGAGGTCGTTTCGCCCTTCAAACCTGGCTTCGATGCCGAGTTTCTGCATTACTTCGAGAATGGGTAAGGTAAACTTCCGGAAATCAACCAGTTGATGGTGCTCACCTGAAGCAGTAAACGTAAAGTTCAGATTGCCCAGATCGTGAAATACAGCCCCGCCACCGGAAAGCCGGCGGACGACTTTGATCTGTTTTTCTTTTACAAAATCAAGGTTTATCTCGGCCAGGGTATTCTGATGTTTACCAACGATGATGGAAGGTTCGTTGCGCCATAGCATAAAGCAGTCGCTTTCGAAGTGTTTCAGCACGTATTCTTCAGCAGCCAGATTAAAATAAGGATCGGTTTCCCGTCGGATAATACAAAGCATATAAGTTCAGATTAGAGCTGCAAAAGTAGCAATTTGCCAATCTTAACAGCTTCTCAGTATAAATGGTTTGGTAGTTTTCACAAACGAAAAGGGCTGTTCATGTGATAAACAGTCCTATCGATCAGGTAAACATTGCAGAAATCAGGAATCTCTGTTCAAATCGTTTTGTAAACGTACATGGATTTGTGTTTTTAAACGCAAAGTGCGCGAAGAACACCGCCTTGGCGACAGGGGCCGCAGAAGCGGTTGCTTCTTTGGGTTCTCTGCGATAATCTTTGCGGCACTCTGCGGTTATTTTTTTAATCACTCACTTAACTAAACGACATTGAAACTCAGTTTTTTAATTTAGCTTCGCGCTCAGCTGCTTTTTTCGTCCATTCCGGAATAACCGTATTCAGAAATTCGCTTTTCTTTTCAGCAGTTCAGGCATTTCCAAGCCCGATGTATTGTTGGGCTTTTGCTTTAGTAGAAATGTCGGGCAGTTCAATCGGTGTCTTGACACCTTTTTTTACAAAGATTTCAGCAAGCAGAATGCGGGCTTCCTGCGATTTCTGTATGGATGTTCCCAGTACCCTGAGCGCTTCAACCGGAGAGTGGAAACCGAGACCATTGGCAGCTGCGACCCAGTCCCAGCGCCATTGTGCGTGGCGGATCAGTTGCAGCACGGGTTTCATTTCTGCCTCGGTAGCGCCATTATCCCACGCAATCTTCGCTTCGATGTGAACCCTGGCAAGGTTTTTCTCAGTGATTCGTCTTAGTTCTTCAACTTTTCCCTGCCGCTCCAGCACGTTGGCCATTAGTTTGGCTTCGCTTTCGCGATGGCAAACCTGGCATGATTCGTTAATATTGGCAAGCGGGCTTTGTATTTTATGGTTGGTAAATTTCATCCCACCTTCACGTTTGTAAGGCATATGGCAATCGGCACAGGCAACACCACGGTCGGCATGAACACCCGTCATATAGAGCTCAAAATCCGGGTGCTGGGCTTTCAGGATGGGTGTTCTGCTGAGTTTATGAACGAAGTCAACGTGTTCCACCTCATCATAATAGGTTTCCATACTGTCGGCACTGAAGCCTTTGTCCCATGGGAATGTCAGGTATTTGCCCTCTCCCTTGAAATAATATTCTACATGGCACTGAGCGCATACGAGCGACCGCATTTCCTGGTGGGTTGCTTTGGTAATATCTTTCCCCATCCGCTGGAATGCTTCAGCCAGGGCTGGACGGGTAATGCGCAGGTTCATTGTTTTTGGATCATGGCAATCCTGACAGCCTATGTTGTTCACCACCTCATGCCCGAGTTCGTTCCATTTACCTTTGTAGAATTCAGCAACTCCCATCTGCTCCATCAGCCTTGGTACATCGGGGCTTTTGCAGGTCCAGCAGGTGGCTGGTTGAGGCACGTCAGTACGCAGGCTCTCACGGATATCTTTCACAGCGTAGTAATGGCCCCGGCCCTGGTTATATTCTCGCGAGAAAGCGTATCCGGCCCACAACACAACAAGCTCCGGGTATTTTTCGAGGTAATCGATGTTGGCTGATCCACCGTGCCCGCTCTGAAAACCTGTATCAAGGGTACTCAGATAAGTTTCATATTCACGCGGGAAATTCTCACCCCAGACTTCGTTGCGGGGTTCCCAGTCGGGGATGGCTTTTACGGTCTGAAAATAAAGCTTTGATTCGGTCCTGCGTTCGAGAATTGAAGCCGCAAAAATGCCAAGGATAAAAACAACGACCACCGTTGCCAGAAAGATCAGCCAGTTGACCCAGGGTTTTCTTCCTGATTTGTTTGTAGTATCTTCCATGATAATAATTTTTTGAGTTATTCTTTTTAGTTGTTTTCTTTCAATGACTTTTCCATCCAGGCCGGCATCACCGATTCCATGCGGGGTATAATCGTATAGGGTGCCGCTGAAAGACTATTTACACTTCCGTGCGGTGTTTCGCGGTGACAATCCCAGCACCGGGCACCTGCGCCCTCGTTGTGGTTGTCGGCGGTTACCCTGATGGCCATAACCATGTCGACCAACTCGCGGTGGCAGCGGATACAGTTTTCCTGAACGACATTGGCTCCTGCCCGCCTGATCTGTATTACCTGGGGCTCAGCCCTGGCTGTGAATATGCTGGCATGCCTCATTCCGTCCATGGCTTTGAACATATACTTCCTGACTACATTGTCGTGGGGAACATGACAATCGTTGCAGGTGGCAACTTCACGGTGGCTGCTGTGGGTCCATGATGCATACTGGGTGTACATTACGTGACAGTTTATGCAGGTCTTCGGATCGTCAGACAGGTAGGAGTGGGCATTTGATGCCCGCAGAATCAGTAATCCGGTTCCGACAAAGATCCCCATCAATACCGCTACCGGCAACTGCCATCTTCCGGGTGGTATCATCGACTTCAGGAATATTTTCATATTTTGCTGGCAATTATGGTTGGCATAGAATGTTTATAAGTAATCAAGTACTTAAATGAACATTACTAAGCAAATTTAGTAGTATTCAGCCAGATTTACAACAGCAGATTGGATGTGCTGGTAATTTAGAATGGTTTTAAATTGCAAATACTCAACATGGAGAAATCTGGATAATTCCCGGTTTTCTTCAGTTCCGGTTACCGGGCAATTACAACCTTTTGCTCACCGATTTTTGATGAACCATTGGTCATGATAAAGAAATATCCTCCCGGTTCCATGCGGCTGATATCAATCATAAGTTGTCCGTAAGATTCGGTCAGCCTGACTTCCTTCACCAGCTGCCCTGACATATTGTTGATCCGCAGCAATCCTTCCATCATCACCTGTTCGGAATAATAATCAAGAATTACATAAGTAGCTGCCGGAACGGGATAGACTTCAAATCCGGCTCCCGAAAATACAACCGGGGGTATGACAGGAGGTTGAACAACCGTTGGAACGCCCGGGAATATATAAGGCTCATTGTAATTGACCGGGCCGTAATAGTTCAGGATATTATTTGCAAAAACTGAAGATTCAGGGAATAGCCGCAACTGGTTTAGCAGTGTGGTTTGTGCCGCATTTAAAGCAGCAGGCAGCTGACCTTCTGAAAACAAGCTGTTGTTGAGGTTGAACAGGGTAGAAATGTTTTCTTGCATTTCAACTGCCAGATCAGGGAAATTACCCGGTATCCGGTTAATAATTTCCTCAGCCTGATCATCCTGACCAGTGTTTAAAGCAAGGAATGCAGCCAGGTATTGACTTTCCGGCCGGTCGTCGTTCAGCAGGTGTTGAATAAGCGGATTGATCTCTTTATCACTGAGAAAGGAATTGTACAAGCTTCCGCCTAGCAGACCAAAGAGCAGGTCCCTCGCAGATCGTACAGCATCTGTTTGTGAATCCAGGAGCTCGAGTCCTGAATATTCGCTGTAAGCAACGGCCAGTGCTACGATCATATAACTCTCCAATGGCGGGTCCATTGCTTCAATTGCCGTCATCAGCTGAATTTCCCTTACCATGTGTGGATTTAACAACAGAACTTCAAAGATCAGAAGATTGGGAATGGATTTCTGATGCTTAACCAACGTTGTCAACACTTCTGAAGAGAGGTATGGTGAAAGTTGCCTGAGTTTATTAGACAAAGCAGGTGCCTGTTCAGAAAGGCAGCTGTTTATTTCATTCACAAGCTGTGATGTATTTCCGCCATCCAGTAATTCATCGTAAGCAGATTCGGATTGTGCTGATAATAAGGACAATTCATTAAAAGCTTCCGGTAATTTGTCATCAGGAACCAGCATATATGCAGGCATGTATGCGCTGTCAATGGGCACAGCAAGGGTTGCTTCAACCGGGTAAGCCCTGTAAAAACTGACCGGTAGATGTGAGAGCGTGTCTGATCCGTTGTAATAATGGTAATATAAGTATTCTCCTGCGTTGTGAATGTCCCCGTCGCGATGCAATTTACTGTAGCTGAAATGATTACCGGCCGGACTTCCCGGTTCCGGACCTGTTGATCCCTGGTGCAATGCTCCACCGTTGTTTGTTTCGGTACCATCGTTGGTAAAGCAAATATCATATTCATTTCCGTCAAACCAGTTTGAAAGCAGCCTGAGTCCGGTTTTGCCGTTGAGACTCCTGTTTGAATTCTGTGCCAATACTGCGAAATTGGTATTCGTGATGGTGTTGGCGTATAGGGTATGGTTCAGTCCGCCACTCCTGTTGATGATGATACCGGCGGTTTTGGACTTTGGAACGAAGGCACCCAGCGGGCCTTTGATGGTATTTCCCGACAGACTAAAAAAGGCGCAGTTATCAAGGTAGATCGCGGTTGCAGCTGGTTTAAGGCTGTCGGACAAAGTGGAGGAATTAAGACTGAAACTGCAGTTCCTGATGCTGCTCAGGTTCAGTCCTGATAAGTAAACACCCGTCAGGTTCCGGTCGAATCTGACATCGGAAACATCCACGGGAAAAGCAGGAGAAGATGCTGTGGCCTTTATGCCTGACGATAATTGTTTGAACACAGCATCTGCATTCAGACCAAAAGGAATGGAGTCGATTGACTGAAGTTTTCCGACACTGAACGATGAATTAAAGCTGTTTATTCCGATTCCTCTTTCATGATAGGGAAAATCTGAAACCGGAAGACTGTTTTCAAACTGGCAACTTATAAACCGGATGCCTTTACTCCCTTTAAGGCTCACGAGATCCCCTGAAACTGAGCCGTCGGGAAGTGTTTTCTCAGTTTCAAACAGACACATGGTAAATTCTGAAGGATTGATCCCTGCAGAAGGATTTATCTCAACGCCATGGCCATTGTTGATAATTTTAGCGTTGTAGGCATAAATGATTCCGCCTCCGGTTCCGGGAATTTCGTGCCCGGATTCATCAACTCCAATGGTTCTGATAGCTGTGTCGGCATGTTGTATGGTACCTCCGTGAAGCAGGGATATTTTCCCCTGTCGACCCCCGGTGTTGTTGTAATCAGCAGAACCATAAAGTCTGACTCCGTCCCACATACCAGCGCAATCGTTGGTAAGTGTTCCGCGGTCGATGATCAGTTCTCCGCCGGGTAAAACCTTAATTTCGCGGTCAAGCCCCATTTCTACAGTTGATCTGACGATGAGTTTTCCGCCTGGATTGATCACTACATCCTGAAGCATTTTACGTTTTTCTGTCCATTCGGTGGTGTCGCTGATTACCAGCTCGCCTTCGGTAAGCGGCATACAGAGATCTGCTTCCCACAGGCCCCTTCCGAAGGTTCCTGCAATAATTTTACGCCGGGAGTAGCTGATTTTCAGGTCTGCTACAATGGTCAACGGCAGGCCCTGACCGAATAATTCCCAGCGGGTCATGTACTCATCCCGGTAATACACACCGGCATCCGTAGCTGCAAGCAAAACATCGTAACCGGCACCCTTCACAAAGCCAATGGTATTCACTGGTATTGAAGGAAGCCCCTCTGAGAAGTTTTGCCAGGTAGCTCCACCATCACTGGTCATATAAACACGGTGGTTTCCCCATTCCCGGTCAAGCGAAAGCCAGAATTTAAGCGGTGTTTCCGGATGAAAAGTAATATCTGCTATGCCGGCATAGTCCAGGTTATTGGACCCGGTTGGCGTGATGTTGAGCCAATGGTTGCCACCGTCGGGCGTAATCCAGAGTTTTGAAACGGAAGGCACAGCCCAGGTAGGATTCTCAAAGGCTGCGGCGATGACATTGTTGTTGGAAGGAGCAACCCGTACTGCAATGAGTTTAGGTTCGCCTGTTGCGGAAAAATCACTGATTTTACTCCAGCTGACTGCGCCATCGGTGGTTTTCCATACGTCCCTCACCCCGGCATACAGGGTATTCGGGTCAACCGGATCCATTTCGATCGGTTTGTCAATCCTGCCAATTTCAGTGGAATCAGGGGTGCCGAAAAATTCGAAATAATTACCCCCGTCCGTCGATTTAAGCAGGAACATGTTCGGCTGGGTGCTTTTGGGTGGATAAGAAACAAGATAGACAATATCCGGATTTGAATGGTCTACCGCACCTTCGTAAGCATCGGAAACCTTTGCATTTTTGGTCCAGTCCCCTGTTTTGAAATTGTAGAACGACAGGTTGGCATCCTGAGGCCCGGCATACATCATATCGCTGTTTTCGCCAATAGCAATATTGTGAAACTGTGTGAATGTCAATCCATTGCGGGTAATGTCGGTCCATGATTCTGCGCCGGTTTCCGATTTGCTAACACCGCCATCGTTGGCCATATACATCGGATCTTTACCCGAAGTAGCATAGATATGCAGATCGCGCACATCGTGGTGGTATTTGTGGTCGCTGCAATAGATAAATTTAGCTGAGTCCGCTTCTATACGATATTTGTAGAGCCATATTCCGCCAAGGTAAAATTCATCACTGCTGGCCCGTGAAATGCCAAACTCCATTTTCCAGTATCCGGCAAATGGATTGTATTTCAGGTTGATCTTAGCGTAATTCAGGCCGTTGTCGGTTGATCTATACAGGTCTAATCTGGCAGAAGGGTTGGCTCCGGTAGTGTCATAGTTTTCGACCAAAGTCAGCATCAGCTCAGGATTATCAGGAGTTTTCGCGATTTCAACCCTGCTGATCACGTAATTTGTATCGAGTGGGAGGGATGCCGACTGGTCAACCCAGGTGAGGCCGGCATCGATGCTCTTCAAAAACCGGTTTCCGGTTACATAAAGGGTTTCAGGATTTAAAGGATCGGGTTTTATTGAAAAAAGCTCTGCCCCGTTATCCGAATAAACCTCTTCCCAGTTTTCCGCCCAATCGGTTGACCGGTAAATCAGGGATTTTTGCCGGAATTCAGTATTGATCAAAGCCAGCATTGCTCCCGGATGTCCGGGTAACAGCATGATTTTCCTGACGGTAAAATTAGCTGCCATGCTGTTGCTGTTGAGGCCGGTTTGCTCCCAGGTAACCCCGCCGTCGGTACTTTTCATCACCCCGTTTCCATAGGCACGCCCAAACCCGAGATGGCCGGTACCGATAAAGATCCTGTTTTTATCAGCCGGGTCAACCTGAATGCTGAGCACGCCGGTTGTAATGAAGTTGTCGGAAAGTGAAATCCAGTTATTGCCGCCATCGGTGGTCCGGAAGATGCCACCGGTATTGCTTCCGGCAAGGATGGTCTGAAAATTACTGGTGTCGATCCAGATGGAACTGACCAATCCCAATTGGGCCAGCACCGGATGAGTGGTTTTTGTGGGGCCCAGTGGATACCATTGCGTTGCCTGGTAATTTCCCGGAACTTCCCGTCCGGCAGCTTCCTGCTGAACAGCATTCAGAGCCCTGAGGTAGCTTCCCATGCTTCCTGAACTGTCAACCCTGGCTGAAGCAAACCATTCTGAGCGCTGGTATTGTTTGCTCTTTAAAGCCGGATGGTATTTTAAGGCATTCTGGGCAACCGATGGATCAGGAAAAATGTTGGAGAACAACAGCAATATTCCGGTAATAAGGGTTATTTTGCCTGGAAAGTTGTATGAAGAAATGAGGGTTTTCATAGATCAGACAGAGTTTTGGCAGTGTAAAAACCTTGAAATGATTGCAATCATGCGTGGAAATAATTCCAGTTTGTTAATTGGTATAAAAATCAGATCATTCAGGGTCAGTTGCCTGATTCCAAAGATAATCATAATCTGTTCAGGAGATGAAATGCAGATGAAATATCCCTTGGGATATTATAAAAATCCGGCACCGGAATTTACCGGTTTTACTCGTTGAGGTTGCTGCAAATGAATGTGTGCAGCAGGAAAGTGGTAATAAAGTGCTACTTCTTTGTATGGTGAAGTTTAACCACCAACAGCTTAAAGTCACCGACCGAGATATTGTCCAGGCCCCGGGTGATGCCGGCTTTGATTACGATTGACTGATCTTTTAACACAAGAAACCGCTCCTTGTCCGATTCAAGCATTGCTTTGCCTTCCAGTACATAGAAAATCACATCAAAAGGGTTGGTGTGTTTGTCAACTTTCTCGCCTGGCTTCAGATGGAGGTGGATAATTTCAACATCGGCATGATTTGCCATGATATGACCATCGAGGTTGAAACTGACTTTAGGTGCCTGATTTAATTTGGTGATATCCATAGAGATAAGCTTTATTATTCCGGTTTTTCTTTTTCTGGAAACTGATTTAACCCACATGATGAATAGTAGTCAATCCCATCAATGGAACATAGAGGATGTATAAATCACCTAAAATTACTGAAAATATCCTTCCGGTATGCACTTCAAGTCCGACATTCCACAAAGATACAGGCGATTTTTTGATGGCTTCGGGCATATCTGGAACCTGACCACCTGGCTTTAATGGAACCCAGCCTGCATCATAATCAGTAAAAGCGATCAGTTCGGCGTTTTTGCAGATAATTCCTGAAACTGCAGTTGCTCCGAATGGATTGCCACTTGCTTGCTGCGTAACCATTTCTCCGGTGATTGCATTTATTACAGCATCTTTTTCAGGATACCAACGGTAGAGCCCGCTAAAGGAGCCAACCAGGAAGGCACCATCAGGCAGATGTTCAAATGCTGTAATTCCCATAACACTTACCGGGGGTTGAGTTTGGAAAGACTTGCAAATACTGTAACCGCTAAAACCCCATTCAAAGAAACCCTCGCTGGTCGACAGGATTACACGGTTCCCGGATGAATCTACCACAAAATCGCGCAGTTTATCATGCCAGTGATTGTCATTGTCGAGCAGGGTACCCGGAATGGGTCTGACCCTGGAATTGGCGATCGGGATCAGCAGGGGAGGCCTGAGGAACATACCACTGATAACCGTAACTATCAGAATAATAATACCATAGACGCCAATCTTTGTATGCCAGTTTATGGAAGTCCTGTTTATCCGCTGAAGTTTTATTCTAAGTTTCTGAGAGGTTTGCCTTGCAAATTTGGGTAAGAATGTATAATAAAACCCACTGAGGCTGATAAAAATGATGACCAGACCAACGAGATCAACAATCAGTTTGCCGGCCAACCCCAACAATTCACCGCTGTGCAATACCCAAAGGGTAATAAAAAGGCCTGCTTTACCATCGGCATCCCGGGGCACTGGAAGAGGAACCTGTTTAAATTCAGGAATGGGTCCACCGGTCATGGTATACAGGTGGTCCCTTGTCATGATGTAGATGAGTCCATCACTTTCCTCAAGCTTTACTACCCTGGGGTTTTTCTCCGGCATTTCCAGCTTTTCCCAACGATTGTCTGATAAATCAAACCGGTAAAGACCATACAATGTCCCTGCGAACAGCCTGCTATCTCTGGTTTTCAGCATGGTAAATATTTTCCTCTGGTCGATGCCCCTTCCGAACCCATTGTTAAAATCGCGGAAATGGCTGAAGGCTGAATCGGTTTCCACGATGCCGATGTTGCCATAGAGCAATTGCCTGTTGTTGTCAAGCCATACCGACCCCTTAACCGCCGCCAGGTTCCAGTTATTATACCGGTAAACCGGAGGCAGCAGATTGCGGGAGACATTTACCGGGGAAAAAAACTGCCGGTGGTTCAGGATAATACCCGAGAGTGAAAACAATATCAGAAATACCCCAATGAACAGGGAAGGCCATTTATGGTATTTGCGTAATGTTTTCATTGATTTCGGATTGCTGATTTCGGATTTAGCTTCGCTGAGCTCCCTTCGGTCGGTTCGGATTGACCTTCGGAGATCTCCGCTTCGCTTTGGTTCGGATTGCAGGTTGCCGCTGTAGATTAGATATCTAATGCGGGAATGAAAAACGATGGTTTAAAAAGTCTGGTATTATTGTGAAATTGAGTAGTAACGCGTAAATAGAAATTACTTTTCATTACTCCCGGATTAAACTTCAAAAGTGTGGTTTATTCGGGTAGAACGAAGTAAAACTATATTCCATCCAATCAAGTTGAACAGAATCCGCAATCCGAAATCCGCAATCCGAAATTGTAGATTCAGGCTTTGATCATTGTCAGCACCATCTTAAAACGGGTGATTGAATTTACGGCATGTGGAATACCGGCTGGCATGATGATTACCTGCCCGGCAACAAGATGGTTAGGTTCTCCGCCGATCACGATTTCCGCTTCGCCTTCTACCACCTGTATCATCGCATCAAACGGAGCCGTGTGCTCGCTGAGTTTCTGTCCAAGGTCAAAGGCAAAAAGGCTTACATTACCGGAACTTTTTTCGAGTACCCGCATGCTTACAATGCCGCCTTCGGCATATTCAATTTCACTGTTGAATTCAAATGCCTTCCGGTTGTTGAATTTATTTGATTCCATATTTATTTGGTTTATTTGGATGAAAAATAGATGATGAAAGAGTCGTCGTCCTGTTTTGTAACCCAATGGTCGAAGTTCAGACTAACAGCCTTATCAATCAGGGGCGCCGGAAGAAAAGGGGCTACTAATTTATAAATTTTCCCCTGTTCCAGGATTTTCAGGTCGGCGATCACCTGATTTACGGGGTGTTCACCTGCAGCCAGCATAGGGCGTGCATCCAGTCCGGCTGCAATCAGACTTTCGTCGAACCAGGCCGGTTTTTCGGTATTGTACATAGAGTTTTCTTTTTGGTTGAATAAATCCTGTCCGATTTCACTTCTCAGTTTGTTGATGAGATCTTCAATTTTTACATTTCCTATTGCTGCGGCCTGCTGCAGGGTGGCAATCCTGGCAACAGTTTTTCTCAGCACCGGATTCTGCAGCTTTTTAAAAGCCGGCACATAGCCAATCAGCACTGCTTCCAGTTGAGGATAAGCTTCAATCAGTTGCAGGACTTTGGTTTTCGGTGTTATTATGAGTACGTTTTCCATTGTTTTGAATTTTCAGGTATATGACAAAATGCGTTGCTCGCCTTCCAGTTCGCGGTAACGGTTTACATTGTGCGAAACCTCGAGGGTGCCGAGGTAATCCCCTTTTTCGTCGCGCAGGGCGAAATATTCAATGTGAATCATTTTTCCGCCCATATTAATCCAGAATGGGGCCCGGGTTTGCCGGCCTGTCTTGAAATCATCGATGATTTTATCAACAATGTGTGCACTTGCCGGTGGGTGGCAGTGCCTCACATCACGGTTGAGTATGGCGCGGTTCCGCTGGAATATGCGTTCAGCCCCCTGTGAGAAGTACTTTACCTTATCATCTTTATCCACAAAGGTCATGTCGATGGGCAGGGTATTGAGTATTGCCAGCAATTCTCCGGCAGTAAACCCGCCCGATGGCAACTGAATGTGATTCCCTACTTTCTGAATATCATCAATACTGGATTCAGCCGCCCATGAAGGCTTCCAGCTAATCTGAGGATCGTACAGGCAGAAACCTATTTCAAGCGATTGCCTGCTGATTTCAAACCACTCAGCTTCGGTCAGCTTGTCCATCGCCATCGGAAAGAGAATCTGCTCTTCCTTCACAGTCATATCTTCAATCCCGAAAAGAGCCGGCTTCAGCACAATCTCCGCTGAAGCGGTTAAGTCACCGGCCGAAATATTTTCTGTATGTAATATTTCAAGACTACCCTTGATAAGTTCCCTGATTTCATCGTGTTTCCCCCACATAACCTTGGGAGGACCGGTAATGCCTTTTGCCTCCAGGTATGGGAACAGCAGGTATTCTTTACGCTGATAATGTTTGTCAACATCCATCAGGTTGTTGAAAAATCCACGTAATTTAAAAATGCGGTCGGCTATGGGAGTTCCTTCCTCCAGGGTTTCAATCTCCTTTAAAAGCACATTGGCCTGTGCAATCACTTTTTTGAGTTCTTCGTTTTCTCTGTTGAATAAATCGACCGGATGACCGTCAGGAATCTTCTGTGATCCGCTCAGGTCAATGTTTCCCTGCAATACAGCAGAATGGGCATCACACAGTTTCAATACTTCCTCTTCGGGCAATCCTTCGCTGATCAGCTCCTGTTCAACTTCAACCACTTCCCCGTAAGGAATCTGTTTGAGGCTTTGCATCAGTTCCAGCCTGACACTTTCCTGGGATCCTCCCTGGTGTAGTTTCAGAATCAGCTCCTTAAGCTGTGCCTTCCTTTTGTCTGAATTATTTATAAGTTCACTCATGGCTTTCTTTTTTTGTGGTAATCATTTGGTATTCTGTTTGTTTTTGTCCGGAATGTTGGAATGATGGAATAATGGAATAATGGTTTTACATTCGAAACCACATTCGCCATTCTTCATTCGTCATTCCCAATTCATCATTCGTATTACCTCGCCCCCAAACCCCTCTCCTAAAGGACGAGGGGAGCCTGAATTCTGGTTGAGGTTTAGTATTCGTAAATCCTCGTTATCACTCCGTTCTCACGAGGCAAGCAAGTTGGTATTCTACATTCGTCATTCTACATTCGTCATTCTACATTCGTCATTCCACATTATCAATCTCAAATCTCATTTTCATTTGACATTAGAAATTGGATATTGGATATTGGACATTTGACATTCTAAACCCATTCCTCTTCCAACACATTTCCCTGCACCCCAACAATTGATTTTTTAATCGGAATATTCCGGCCGGATTGTTGCCGTGCCATTTTTGCCATCTGCAGCAACCCGGAGCAACAGGGTACTTCCATCATCACCACACTCAGTGTATTGATATTACTCTGGCTGATCATGGTGGTCAGTTTTTCGACATAGGATTCTTTGTTGGAGTCGAGCTTGGGGCAGGCAATGGCCAGTGTTTTGCCTTTCAGGTAATGGTTGTGGAAGTTACCCATCGAAAAAGCAACACAATCTGCTGCCAGCACTACGTCTGCGTTCTTAAAATATCCGGCCTGGGGGTTGAGTAGGTGAAGCTGAACAGGCCATTGGCGCAGCTCGGAAGGAGCATCGGCGGTTGGGGCAGCGGAAATCGGTGCAACGGATGTAGCTGCAGCTTCAACCTTATTCAGATCAATTTTAAAGTCGATGGGTTTTGATCCAGGGCAGCCGCCACCACAGCCAGAAGCCTCTGCTGGTGAAACCGAAGCCCTCGCTTCAGCTATGTTTGTAAACGATTGAGGATGTGAGTGTACGTGATCATGTGTTTGAACTGCCTGGCTTTCTGACTTCGCCGGACTCATATCAACTTTGTTTTCCTTGATGTAGTTGATGGCCTGTTTCAGCAGTTCGGTTTCGTTGTGATCACGCAGGTGCTCAAGATGGGCAAGGATGGTGTTGCGCCCTTTCGGAACCATGAGTTCCATTACTTTAATTTCGTCATAAGGCTCGGCTTCACGCTCTTCTGTGCTGATGGCACCTTCCGGACAATGGCCAATACATGCGCCAAGTCCATCGCAAAACAGATCGCTGATCAGGCGGGCTTTGCCATCAATTATTTGCAGGGCACCTTCGTGGCAATTCGGT
Organism: Bacteroidales bacterium; assembly: GCA_016709025.1. Classification (GTDB taxonomy): domain Bacteria; phylum Bacteroidota; class Bacteroidia; order Bacteroidales; family Lentimicrobiaceae; genus Lentimicrobium. The sequence goes on from JADJEQ010000009.1 coordinate 34,206, forward strand.
ACACAATTACCACAACCGTTGCAAAGCTCTTCGTCAATTTTAATGATTGTTCTTTTCATTTTTTTATTGGATTGAAATAAGGTCAGCGAGTGTTTTATTCTTCAGATAATCGATAAATTCGATGGAAAACTTATCAGCAAGTCCACCAAAGACGCAGGTTGTGAAAGGGCATTTCCCGCTTTCAATTCCGCAGTGATGTTCTTCGAGGATACCTTCTATCAACTGGTAAATCTCTAAAAGGTTCACTTTGTGAGGATCCCCTTTTAAGGTAAAACCTCCTTTTGGCCCCCTGACCGAATCAAGGTAATTGTTTTTGACAAGAACCTGCATAACCTTCGCCAGGTGATTGCGCGAGGAGTGGGTTACTTCGGCAATACGGTTCACATTCAGTATTTCTGAACTCCCGGCTATCAATACCATGCTGTGTATTGCCAGTGATGCTGCCTCTGAAATATGAACCACTTTTGCCATCGGAATTTCTTATAGATGTAATTCGGTATTTGAATACGCAAATATACATACATTTTTAAATGTCGTGCAAGAAAAATCTGATTTTTTTTAAGAGGATGAAAAAACCTGAGAGTCTGAAGTCAGAATTCGGTTGCCTGATGTCGGAGGTCGGATGTCGGATGTCGGAGGTCTGAGGTCAGATGTCAGATGTCTGAGGTCTGAGGTCGGAGGTCAGAGGTTTGTGGAAGTAAGAAGTAAGAGAAGTAGGAAGAAGTAGGAAGCAGGAAGAAAGAAGTCAGCAAGACAGTCGGAAGTCAGAAGTAATTCGCAATCAGAAATCCGCAACCGATCCGCCTGAGGCAGAGAGTTCACCGAAGGTAATACGCAATTGAATGTCCGTCCCTTCTTTCCGCAATCCGCAATCCGCAATCCGCATTCCGCAACCGACCGAAGGGAGCTCACCGAAGATAATCCGAAATCCGAAATCCGAAATTAGCTAATCTGCTAATCAGCTAATCAGCTAATTTGCTAATGAGTCAATTACTTATAAAGTCGCTCAAAGTCTGGCTAGTCATGTATTTTTTAAATTCCTGGGTCATTTTACTGACGATATTTCCCATCAAACATTTCTGAAAGGGGCAAACAGGGCTATCAACAGGGCAACTCGCTTCTTCAAGTTTACCTTCAATGGCTTCATATATTTGTAAAAGGGTGACATTGTCTGGTGGAATTCTCAGAATAAATCCCCCGGCCGGTCCCCGGCTTGAATTCAGAAAACCTTCTTTTACCAGCCTCTGCAGGATTTTCGCTACATGGTGCCGTGAAGCCCCTGTTCTTTCCGATATTTTGATAACATTCAGGCTTTCTTTTGCCGAAGCAATCAAAACCATACTATGAACAGCAATGGATGCCGCTTCTGAAAGTGAGATAATTTTCGACATTGTTGTATTAAAGTATTTGAATGACAAATTTCGTAATAATAATATATAAATCTCTCCATGTTTCACTTAAAATACATTGATCTGACACCGGGTTTTACTGATTGGGCAATAGAATCAAAGCATTCGTTAACAAAGAAAGAAAGGGTGTAAGCGAAGTTTATATTCATTTTAAATAAGTGAAGGAATTATGCCTACTTTTGCAGTTCTTTAAAAATTCACAGAAACACAATTTATAATGCACAATATCAGGAATATAGCGATTATTGCTCACGTTGACCATGGTAAAACCACCCTTGTTGACAGAATTTTACATCAGGTAAAATTGTTCAGGGAAAATCAGGATATGGGGGAACTGATCCTCGATAGCAACGATCTTGAACGTGAACGCGGAATTACGATTCTCGCCAAGAACGTATCGGTGAGATACAAGGGATTTAAAATTAACATCATCGATACCCCGGGTCACAGCGATTTTGGGGGCGAAGTCGAAAGGGTGCTCAACATGGCCGATGGCGTATTACTACTGGTCGATGCCTTTGAGGGTCCGATGCCGCAAACCCGTTTCGTTCTGCAGAAAGCAATCGCTTTAAACCTGAAACCCATTGTGGTTATCAATAAGGTTGATAAACCGAACTGCGATCCTGAAGGCGTACAGGAAGCTGTATTTGATCTTATGTTCAACCTCGATGCTTCTGAAGACCAATTGAACTTTCCGACTGTTTTCGGTTCTTCAAAGGAAGGCTGGATGTCGGCCGATTGGCGCACTCCTGCTGAAGATGTGACTTACCTGCTTGATTCGATTATTGAAAATATTCCTGCATCCAGATTTGAGGAAGGTAATACCCAGATGCAGATTACCTCGCTCGATTACTCATCGTATGTTGGCCGCATTGCTGTCGGACGTTTATCACGTGGGGTGCTGCGCGGCGGAATGAATGTGTCGCTGATTAAACAGGACGGGCGGATTTTCAGGTCAAAAATCAAAGAATTGTATGTTTTTGAAGGACTGGGAAAAGAAAAGATAAAGACCGATGTAATGCCTGGTGAAATATGTGCTATTCTTGGTTTGGATGATTTTGATATCGGTGATACCGTTGCAGATTTTGAATTTCCTGAAGCGCTCAAGCCACTTCAGATAGATGAGCCGACCATGAGTATGCTCTTTACCATCAACAATTCACCATTTTACGGACGCGAAGGCAAGTTTGTGACTTCAAGGCATGTACGTGAGCGCTTGTTCAAAGAAATTGAGAAGAACCTGGCCATGCGCCTGGTTGAAACCGATTCACCTGAAGCGCTGATGGTTTATGGCCGGGGTATTCTTCACCTCTCTATTCTTGTTGAAACCATGCGCCGCGAAGGTTATGAGCTCCAGTTGGGACAACCCCAGGTTATTATTAAAGAAGTGGATGGTGTGAATCACGAACCGGTTGAAATGCTGACCGTTCACGTTCCCGAGGCATTCTCAGGTAAAGTGATTGAGTTGGTTACCCAGCGCCGTGGCGAAATTGTAACCATTGAAACAAAAGGTGACCGTATTCATCTGGAATTTAAAATACCATCACGTGGAATTATTGGACTGCGCAACAATGTGTTGACAGCAACCGAAGGCGAAGCCATCATGGCACATCGTTTCCTGGCATATGAACCCTGGAAAGGTGAAATTGCGGGCCGTCGCAATGGTGCGCTGATCGCTATGGAAACAGGAATTGCCATCGCTTATTCGATTGATAAACTGCAGGACCGTGGTTCATTCTTTGTTCATCCGAATGAAGAAATTTATGCCGGTCAGGTAATTGGTGAACAGATTCGCCCCGATGATATGATGGTGAATGTGACCAAGACCAAGAAACTGACCAACGTCCGCGCTTCCGGTACCGACGACAAGATTTTTATTGTTCCTGCCATCAAATTTTCGCTGGAAGAAGCCATGGAATACATCGGAAAGGATGAATACCTTGAAGTTACCCCGCGTTCACTGAGGTTACGGAAGATTATCCTTGACGAGCACGACAGAAAACGCGCTTCGAAGTCTTAGGCTCAGGGCGCAGGGCTCAGAGCTCAGAGCTCAGAGCTCAGGGCACAGGGCATGGAGCATGGGGCATGGAGCATGGAGCACATGGCATTGTAAAATTTCTAATTTCTAATTTCTAATGGCTTATTGAACTAGGCTTGTGGGATTCATATGTTTCAGCAAATTTGACTCTTTGACTCTTCGACACTAATTCTCTTCTTGTCTAAGTCTCTAAGTCTCTAAGTCTCTTCGTCTCTCAGTCTCTTAGTCTCTTCGTCTCTTAGTCTCTTAGTCTCTTAGTCTCTTAGTCTCTTAGTCTCTTAGTCTCTCAGTCTCTCAGTCTCTCAGTCTCTTCTTCTTTAAGTAAGTCTCATTTCATGCCAAATTTTCATAAGTATTCAATAACGGCAAAATATTTACTCAGCTCCGGCCGTTGATCTATCACTACTTAGTTAACTTTACTGAAACAATCTGAATTATGAAAAAAGCCAATGCTGTTGTTGCGATAATACTGATGCTTACTTTCCTTGCCGGATGCGATGTGCTTGAACAGGCCCGGCAAGTGGCCATGCTTTCAAAGTGTGAATTCAAGCTAAGTTCTGTTGATCAGTTGCGGCTTGCGGGAGTAAATATCCAGCAGGTGAAGAAATTATCGGATCTGAACATGATGGATGCTGCCAAAATAACAACTGCTGCATTATCGGGGGGAAGCCTGCCATTGAATTTCACCCTGAATGTGGAAGCCAGAAATCCCAATGCCACCACTGCAGGAATGACCAGGCTAGACTGGATCCTTTTCATCGACGATATTCAGATGGTTAGTGGTGTGAATGAGCAAAGGGTGCAGATTCCCGGCAACGGAGGCACCGGAATTCTACCGCTCACCATCGGCATTGACCTGAAACAGGCCCTGAAAGGCAAAAGTGGGGATGCCATTGCCAATTTCGGGCTCAACCTTGCCGGAGCCGGAAACAAACCTACCCGCATAACCCTGAAAGCAAAACCTACCATTATGGTTGGTTCACAGACCATCGCTTACCCCGGTTACCTGACCATTCAGAACGAGTTTACTTCCAATTAGTGGCACAGGGCTCAGGGCGCAGGGCATGGAGCATGGGGCATGGAGCATGGATGCAACCGGGAAATTTCGTCTCTTTTGTGACAGACAAGGGGACACGGAGAAATGGGGACAAGGGGAATAAGACTGAGGGACTTAGAGACAAAGAGACTAAGAGCGATGGACATGGAGCATGAAAGAATTTCCAATTTCCAATTTCTAATTTCTAAGGTTCCGTCCCTCGTACCTATTGCGTCCCTCGTCCCTTCTTAGCGCAGGGCACAGACTTAACCGGGAAATTTCCGTCTTTGAAGCGGCAGACAAGGAGACAAGGGGATGGGGAGACAAGGAGAAAAAAGATTGAGTGACGAAGAGACGAAGAGACGAAGAGACGACTACCCACTACCCACTACAACTCACAACTCACAACTACTCACCCCTCACCCCTCACCCCTCACTACTCACTACTAGACAACCCCTTTTCACCCCTTCTCTCACTCCCCCTTCACTCTTTTCACGTCATTCCACTATCTTTGACTTATCGCTCTCTCCCTCACTCGCTCTCACCCTCACTCCCTCCCTCACTTCATCACTTCGTCCTTTCGTCCCTCAGTCTCTCAGTCTCTCAGTCTCTTCGTCTCTCCTTTTACATCCCGCACTCACACTACTTACTCACTACTCATTACTCACTACTCATTACTCACTACTCACTACTCACTACTCATCACTTAGTCTCTCAGTCTCTTATAGTCTCTCAGTCTCTTCGTCTCTCAGTCTCTTCATCTCTCAGTCTCTTCGTCAGTCTCTAAGTCAGGTCCCTTGTCCCTTGTCTGCTGAATTGTAGCAGGATTTTCTTACATAAATCGTCCCTCGTCCCCAACGCCCCTCGTCCCTGAACTTTATAAGAGTGAACAATTTCTTCCACACGTGTGTTTATAAATTTAAGTAAGCTTAAAATAATTATTAAAACAGCTAAAAAATGTCGATAGCTACAGAAAATTTCGTCAAGGTCATCTATCAGTTTGATCAGAATCAAGGACTTGATACAAAGCCGGGTACCATTGCCAAAGCACTTGGAATCACGAATGCGGCTGCTACCGATATGGCAAAAAAACTTGCATTAAAAGAACTGGTGAAATTTCAGAAATATCAACCACTGCAATTGACTGAAAACGGCCGGAAAATGGCATTAAGCGTAATCAGAAGGCACCGGTTGTGGGAAACTTTTCTTTACAGGACGTTGAATTTATCGCTTCATGAAATACACCGTGAAGCAGAATTGCTTGAACACCTGACTTCTGATTTCCTGACAGAGCGGCTGAGCGTTTTCCTCGGAAGTCCCGATGTTGACCCTCACGGTGACCCGATTCCGGATATAAATGGCCGGATAAATTCAGATACAGGACAGTTTACGTTGTTATCAGCCAAAGCAGGGTCTGTTTACAAAATAGTCAGATTGTCCGGTTCTGACAGCGAGTTCTTTGAGTTTTGCGAAGAAAATGACATAGCGGTAGGAGTCCATCTCAAAGTAGAGAAACAATATACCGGTAATGAAATGACCCTGGTTGTGATCAACGATCAAAAACTACTGCTCAATGCCTCATTGACAACCAGAATATTTGTTGAGCAGGTACCCAATCTAAAAACTGAACTATGAGAATTAAAAACATACTCACTACATCCCTGTTTATTTTCCTCTCATTTACATCCTTACGGGGACAAAACTCCGATGCCAATGTGTTTGGCGATGTAAAATCGAATGGTGAACATATACCCTTTGTAAATATTTACCTTGAAGGGACCAACAAGGGAACAACCACCGACGAAACCGGGCATTATATGTTGATCGATCTTCCTGAGGGGGAACATATCCTGGTTGCAAAATCACTGGGATACACCGAATCAAAGAAAACAATCAATGTAGTTAAAGGTAAAACCCAGGAAGTCAATTTTATGCTGGAAGAAGAAACCATGATGCTGAATCAGGTGGTCATCACTGGTACAAAAACATTTAAAAGACAGACAGAGAGTGCTGTAATTGTGAATGTGATGGAAAGTAAAACGTTGAATATGGTACAGGCCTGTAATATTTCGGAAGGGCTTCGTTTTCAGCCCGGTTTGCGTGTTGAAACAGATTGCCAGACCTGTAATTACACCCAGCTCAGGATGAATGGTTTGGGAGGTTCTTACTCTCAGATTCTGATCAATGGCCGCCCGGTTTTTAGTCCGCTGATGGGGCTTTATGGTATGGAGCAGATTCCTGCCAATATGGTTGACAGAATTGAGGTTGTGAGGGGAGGAGGTTCAGCAATATACGGATCGAGTGCTATCGGTGGAACGGTGAATATCATTACCAAAATCCCCGATGAGAGCAGCTTTGATTTTAGTTCATCCATGCAAAGCATCAATTCTGAAGCGGCCGACAATATATTAACGGGGAATTTAACCATGCTTACCAAAACAAGGAATGCCGGTGCTTCGGTGTATATTAACCGGCGCAACAGGGAAGCTTACGACCACAACGATGATAATTTCTCCGAGTTGCCTGCGCTGAAAAACAATTCTTTTGGTGCAAATATGTTTTTTAAACCTTCGTATAACCAGAAGATCGAACTGAGCCTGAGCAGCCTGAGCGAATACCGGTATGGTGGGGAAATGATTGATGGGCCTGCATATCTGGCACAGCAATCGGAAGAGCGTACACACAATATTATGATGGGAGGTGTTGATTACCAGATTAACTTCAATGAAGACAACAGTTCCTTCATTGCGTACATTGCCGGACAGTCCACTAACCGGAAGCATTACACCGGAATCATGCCCGATAGCCCGGAAGATCTGGCCAGCCACCTTGCTGACCCTCCCTATGGAAATACGGCCAATACCACATTTCAGTCCGGTGTTCAAATCAATCACAGATTAGGGAATTTTCCGGCAGGTGAAAATGTACTTACTTTCGGACTGGAATACCTGGTTGATGATGTGTTTGATACGATTCCAACCTATAACTATGTGATCGACCAGCAGACCAGAAATTTTGCCGCTTTCCTGCAGAGTGACTGGGAAATCAATAAAAAGCTAACCCTGTTGGCGGGTTTACGGGCCGACAACCACAACCTGGTTGAGAATCCGGTGATCAGTCCCAGGGTATCGGTTTTGTACAGGATAAAAAAAACAGGTCAGTTGCGATTAACTTGGGGAACTGGCTTCAGGGCTCCGCAGGCTTTTGATACCGACATGCACATTGCCTTTGCCGGCGGAGGCGTCTCGCGCATCACCCTCGGAAGCGGTTTGAAAGAGGAACGCTCCAACAGTCTGAGCGGCTCTTACAATTTCGACAAGGCAACAGAAATCTTTATTGTTGGTTTCACGACCGAGTATTTTTACACGCGATTGAAAAATGTATTCTACCTGCAGCCTGTTGGTGAGGATGAGTTTGGCGAATTATTTGAAAAACGAAATGGTCCGGGTGCCACTGTGCATGGAGCAACCATTGAGCTGCGTGGCAATTACAACCGTAAAATGCAGGTTGAAGCCGGATTTACCATTCAATCTAGCTATTATGATGAGCCGGTTGAAAATATTGAAGGGCTTGCCCCGGTCAGTCAATTTCTGCGTTCGCCCAATGATTATGGATATCTGACACTATCACTGACACCCAATAAGCACATCAGTGCATCGCTCAGCAGTGTTTACACGGGAAAGATGATGCTGGTGCACATGGCCGGAGCACCTGAGCAGGATGCAGATGTGTATAAAACCTCCGATCCTTTTACCGAGTTGAATTTGAAATTATCGTATACCCTTTTCTTAGATGCCGTTGATTCAGGAATCGAGTTTTTTGGAGGCGTCAGGAATATTCTGAATGCATATCAATCAGATTTTGATTCAGGCAAGAACCGCGACAGCAACTATGTTTATGGCCCGGGGGCACCGCGGACTATTTTCATAGGATTAAGAATAAGGTCATTGTAAAATTTCTAATGTCTAATTTCTAATTCTATAGAACAAGGCTTGTGGGATGCATGTCTCCTTGTCTCCCGGTCTCCGTGTCCCCTTGTCAGCTACTTCATTTGCAGGATTTTTCATTGAATGGTACAGGGCAAAGGGCTCAGGGCACAGGGCACAGATGTAACCGGAGAATTCCGTCTCTTTAGCGACAGACAAGGGGAAATGGAGACAAGGGGACAAGGGGAAGGCATTAGGTTGTTGAATATACACTATAGATCTATTCCTCATTGAATTTGGAAGTTGGAAATAGGAAATTATCTTCGATTCTCCTTGTCTCCCGTCCCCTTGTCTGCTGAATTGTGGCAGGATTTTCCTACGTAAATCGTCCCTCGTCCCCAGCGTCCCTCGTCCCTTTTTTGCACAGGGCGCAGGGCAAAGGGCATGGAGCATGATAGAATTTCTAATTTCTAAGGCATGTCGTTTAATTGCAAAGGTGGTTTCAGAGGTCTGTCGCTGCGGAGCCGCAAAGTCATTTTCTTTGCGGTTCCCTCGATAAATTCCGTCGCGGTTAATTTTTACCCTTAACTAAACGAGGTCAGGGCACAGGGCGCAGGGCACAGAGCATGGGGCATGGATGTAACCGGGAAATTCCGTCTCTTTAGCGACAGACACGGGGAAATGGGGACAAGGGGAGACTGGCTCTTTGTCTTTCCCTCAGTCACTCAGTCCAATCTTGCCACCTCATCTGCCTTCGGCACCTTCTCAAGGAGAAGTAGTACTTTCTCCCTTTCTCCTCACTCCCTCAGCCAATAAATCTCTATGTCACTTAGTCTCTTAGTCTCTTAGTCTCTTAGTCTCTCAATTACTTCTGTACCAGGATCTTACCCGTCAGAATTTGCCCGCCTGAAATGACCTTTACCAGGTAAATCCCGTTTTTCAGATTCTGTAGGTTAACCTGAATGGTTTGTATACCCGCACCGGTTAAAGTTATCGATTGTTCGAAAACCAGTCTCCCGGTCATGTCTGTTATCCGTAACTCTGCCGGAGTAACTTCATTGGCATCAAATTGAACCAGGGCATTGTCTTGCGCAGGGTTAGGGTATATGGTCAATACATCTTTGCTGTCTCCGGCAATTGAATAACTGTTGCCTACCGGTAACTGAGTTTGTGTACAAAGCAGGGTACCGTTCTTGCCCCCGACCAGGCCCAACCCGTTTTGCAGAGCTGTAATCTTGAATAAATCGTTGATGGTATTGCTTTGTTCCACCGACCAGGCCATGCCATTGTATCGGAGCAAAGTTCCATTCCGGCCCGTTGCCCAGCCTTCATTTTCACTATCGATATAAACTGAAAGCAGGTCTTCGTTTGTAACGGGCGGAAACTCTATCCAGCTTTGCCCGAAAAAACGGGCAATCAGTCCATTGTCACCGACAGCATAAACATTCATATAGTCTGCTACACAAAGGTCGTTAAAAGCACCGGAAGCGGTTTCGTAGCTGACATTCCAGGTTTGATTGATATAGTCATTGAAATAAATGGCGCCTTTCATTTCGCCTTCCAGCCGTTTGATGCTCATCCATGCTTCCTCATTTTCTGGTAATGCCCCTTGAACACCTTGGTTTACAGGAAGTGGATCCATAAATCTCAGTTCAGTAATGCTGTCGTTCATGGATAAAAATGTTGTGTCCCAAACGCCTTCTGACAATGAATAAACCATGTTATATGAAGTTATTCCGATCGTATTCCAGAATGATATTCCAACAGAAGTTGCTGGTTCCCAAATGCCTTCCAAAATTGGAATGCTGATTTCTGCCCAAATTCCATTTACATAACCAAATACTTTAACTTCATCTTCATATGGCCAGGGGAATTCCGATAGTTTATAAGCTGTTGCATAACCATAATTTTCATCTGTAAATTCAATTTCATTAAATCGAAATCCCGGCACTTTCAGTTCATTGGTCCATTTTCCCGCATCGTAATGCCAGATACCATCGGTGCCGCAGGCAAAGTAGCCGTTGTTGGCCCGGGTAAAATCAATATCCAGGATGCTGTCGGTTGTGAAGCCGTTTGAAATGACCCAGTTACCATCCAGTCCATGGTAAATAAATCCAATTGAATCGCTGATATAGGCTTCGTTTTCACCGATGGCTTCAACGGATGTTAATTCTCTGCCCGGTTCTATTGAAAATTCATGCGACCAGTTACCGGTATTGTACTTATAGATGGAAGGAGGAATATTATAATTTAAGTAAATTAAATTCTGAATTCCATATCCATGCTGATGATCGATAAAGGAGATACCGGAATTAACCAGGCCTGAATTGAGCGATAGCCATGCCGGTCCGGCATTTTCGTATAAAATGCCTTCATTTTCAAGCGTATTTCCTGAAAGAAGGACAGATGATGGTCCTGTCATCTTCAATGTATTGAAAAAAAGTATAGAGCCGTTTTCGAAAGTCTGGTCTTCGGTCCATTCTCCATCAAGAAAATGGTATAAGCTTGTTGAATATCCTCCTGCCCATCCTTCCTGAGGAGTGGCAAAGCTTACCGTTTTAAGTCCCGACACCTCAGCCTGAACCTGCCATGTATTTCCATCATAGAATAGAATGGTGTTGCCGACTGCCCAGCCATGGGTTTCATCGGTGAAGCAGACATCGTTCAGGGTAACAGTGACCGGGCTTTCCTGCTGAACCCAACCAGAGCCGTTAAACTTCAGGATAGAACCGTTGTTGCCCACAGCCCAGGCCAGGGTGGGAGAGAGGTAGTAAACAGCATTCAGGTTTTCCGAAACCGGACTTTCTGCCTGTGTCCAGATGCTGTCGTTGTAATGCAGGATAACACCGTTATCGGCCACCGCAATGCCGTTTCCGGGTGAAATAAAACTGATGTCGTTCAGGTGGTGGTGGCCGTTGGATGGATTGATCCAGTGCCAGGTTTGGGCCTGTATCTGAAAGAAAGAAATCAGAAACAAAAACGTGTAGAGATTTTTCATTGTTTTTCTTTTACTTATCGAATTATAACCGAAAATATAATATGACGCATTGCAGATAGCGAATTTACCAATTAAAAATTAATTTGATTCAATACTTAATAAAAATATTTCCGGAATTTGAATAATTATTTATCTTATCTCAACTTGTTGTCTCAACAAAAACATTTCATCCTTGTTGATACATTCAAACGCGCCAATATGAAAACCTCAGAAAGAAAGATTTTATCCTTTGTACACAGTGATTTTGAAGACCTTGAACTCTGGTATCCTGTGCTCCGGCTCAGGGGTGAGGGATTTAAGGTTCACCTGGCCGGGGATATCACCAATCATGTGTATGTCGGAAAATATGGTGTTCCGGCTAAAAGCGATGTATCGTTCGACGAAATTGATGCCGATGATTACGATGGATTGCTGGTCCCGGGTGGCTGGGCGCCGGATAAACTGAGGCGTTTTCCGGATGTGCTTGAATTTACCCGGAAAATGATGGAAGCCAACAAACCGGTCGGGCAGATCTGCCATGCCGGTTGGGTGCTGGTTTCGGCCAATGTACTGAAAGGCCGAAAAGTAACCAGTACTCCCGGTATCAAGGACGACCTGATCAATGCCGGTGCAGAATGGGTGGATGAAGCGGTGGTGGTGGATGGTAACCTTGTATCATCACAAAAACCGGCAGACCTGCCGTTTTATATGAATGCGTTTCTGGAACTATTCAAGTAGCACAGGGCACAGGGCACAGGGCACAGGGCTCAGGGCATGGGGCATGGAGCATGGACATACCGGGAATTTTTCTTTAGCGGCAGACAAGGGATGGGGACAAGGAGACAAGGGGGATCTGTTTGCACTTTTTTTTTTCCTCCCCGCTCAAGGGGACAGGGCTGGGGCATGGAGCATGGAACGTAGCCGGGGAATTTCGTCTCTTTAGCGGCAGACAAGGGGAAATGGGGACAAGGAGACAAAAGATTGGAGCATGGAGTTAATTGGTGAATTTGTTGGCGGGAGTTTGACTGTAGGGAGGGGGAAATGGGGACAAGGGGACAAGGGGAGTGAATTTGTTGGTTTGGATTTGATTTGGGGGGGAGGGGGGGAATGGGGACAGGGGAGGTTTAGTGAAATTTTGTCTGAGCCTCTTGTTGATATCGATTTGTCACTTTTCACTTTCTTCAAACACCCCTCACACCACTTAATCTCCCAGTCCCTAGTCCCTTAGTCTGTCTGCCAACTAATCTGCTAATTTGCTAATCCGCTAATTAGCTAATTAATGGCATCGAGTTTCTTTTTTAGTTTGCTGATCAGCGCCGATTCTGTTTCGTTCACCCCTTCGCTGGCTGAGGCGATTCTCATGGCAATCCTGATGCAGAGGTTTTTCATCCGTAGGTCGAATGCCTGAAGATTTAAGTCGACATAACCGGTGAAACCGGTAAACGCTTCCCTTGCAGATGCGTTATTTTTCCTCAGTTTGTTGAATTCTGTCGCAGCTCCGAATACAGCTTCGCGCCTGTTATGATCTTCTGAACCGGTGCTCTCAATTTCCTGCCCGATGAATTCGCAGATTTTATCGACTTCTTCTGTTTGAACAATGCCGTCGGCCCTGGCAATCGCGTAAGACAATCTGCCTAATTCGGTATAAAATACTGAATAATCCATTTTGATATGATTAATGATTACAAAAGATTGGAAGTGCCTGCACAATTTTCCTGCCATAATCAAATTACCGGCTAAAGCTAATCATAAGGCTTAAATACCTAAATTTGTTTATGTTTTGTACTTTTTAGAAAAATTATGCCATTCAGGATTGAGCTTATCCATTTGTTAGATCAGTTTCACCGTTTGCGCCGCCGCATACTGGTTTTTCTCGATGCATTCGGCATCCTGGCTGCTTTGTCTGTATTTATGCTACTGATATACCACATTGGTTTTGAACATAGTAAATCTCAGGTTGAAGCAATACAGAAAGGTTACAACCTGATACTTTTTATAATTTTATTAAGTAATCTGGCCGGACTCGGACTAAAAACCTGGAAGTCCAAAGCACTGAATAAACGGCTCGCTGATCTGATACTGATTCCATTGATCATTATGTTGCTCGATGTAAGAACAGGATTTCCCGGGTTTTTAAACCAATCACATCTGATATATAGACTTCTGAGTTATAACCTCGTCGTTTATATCCTTGTTATATTTATTCTGATCACTGAAATCTCAACCTCTTCCTTAAAATTAAGCAACCGCAATACCAACCCGGCCCTGCTGTTTGTAAGCAGTTTTTTGTTTATCATTTTATTTGGTACCGGTTTGCTGATGTTACCTACTTCGACCTATGAGGAGATCGGATTTACCGATGCCTTTTTTACTTCCACCAGTGCCGTTTGTGTTACAGGTCTTGTGGTGGTAGATACCGCCAGCAAATTTACACCACTTGGCCAGGCATTTATTCTGATCCTGATCCAGATCGGCGGACTAGGCATCATGACCTTTACCAGCTTCTTTGGCTATTTTTTTAAGGGTGGTGCCTCTTTCGGGAACGAATTTCTGCTTAAAGAACTTATGAATGAGGAGAAATTGGGTGAAATATTTAAAACCCTGGTGAAAATTGTAATGGTAACATTTTCGATTGAAGCAATCGGCGCTTTGCTGATCTATTTCACATTAGATCCGTCAAATTTCAGCAAAGGGTATTCTATTATGGGATTTTCCATATTTCATTCCGTTTCTGCATTTTGTAATGCAGGCTTTTCAACATTACCTGCAGGGTTGTATCAACCAGGTTTCAGGTACAATTATACGTTGCATTACATCATTGCTTTCCTGATTATAGCCGGTGGACTTGGCTTTCCGATAGTTTTCAATTTTTACAGGTTGTTACGTCACTTCCTTGGAAACAAGTTCAGGCAGATTACCGGCATGCAGGATTATCGTCATATTCCCAACATCATTAATATCAATACCCGGATTGCAGTAATAACCACTGTTTTTCTTTTGTTGGCCGGATTTGCATTTTTTATGATTTCCGAGTATCACCATTCCCTGGAAGGGCTTTCATTAAGGGGTAAGATTGCAGGTGCATTTTTTGGTTCTGCAACTGCCAGAACGGCAGGATTTAATTCTGTTGATATGATGATGCTTGCACCGGCATCTATCCTGTTCTATTATTTTCTGATGTGGGTCGGAGCTTCTCCGGCTTCTACCGGTGGCGGTATTAAAACAACCACTTTTGCTTTAGCTTTGATGAATGTGATCAGTATTGCCAAAGGAAAAGACAGGATTGAGATTTTCAGACGGGAAGTTGCCAATGAATCGGTTCGGCGGGCTTTTGCTGTTATATTCCTTTCTTTTCTGGTGATTTCTGTTGCTGTATTAATATTAATGATTACTGACGGGGAATCAGGTCTTTCCAGGATTATCTTCGAAGTGATTTCTGCCTACGGAACTGTTGGTCTTTCGCTGAATGTAACGATGGGACTTTCAATAGCCGGTAAATGGGTGCTGATTATTACCATGTTTCTTGGTCGTGTTGGGACCCTTACCCTGTTGGTGGGTCTGTTCAGGAGATTGCGAAGTATGCAGTATCATTACCCGGCTGAAAATATTATGATCAATTAAGCGACAGTTTAAATTTAATTCCAATTTCAATAGTCCCGTCCTTTAAGGCGGTTTTCGAATAAAAATGTCACAGACAATGGCAAAATCCTGAAAAATTTGTAAATCATGATAAATTTTTCAGGATTTTGCCTCTGGTTTTTTGTTTTTAAATGTAACTGACCTAAAGGACGGGCCTATTCATAGAGTTTAACAAAATTTGAACAGTTTCTAAAGCAGATAAATATGAAATTCATTGTTGTTGGTCTTGGTAATTTTGGTTCTGCCCTTTCGGTCAGACTTACTTCAATGGGCCATGAAGTGATCGGAATCGACGGTAACCGTCAGAAAACGGAAATATTTAAAGACCTGATTACCCAAACCATTTGCATGGATGTAACCAATGAACAGGCGCTGGAAACGCTCCCCCTCAGGGAATGCGATTATGCCATTGTTACCATCGGAGAGGATTTCGGGGCATCGGTAATGACCACGGCGTTGCTAAAGCAGGCAGGTGTAAAAAAACTGGTAAGCCGTGCCATCAATCCTATGCATTACAAAGTTATACAAGCCCTTGGTGTAGATTTGATACTGCAACCTGAATATGAAGCTGCATCGCGGTTTGCTGATAGTGTGCTGTTTTCGGGTGTCAGTAATTCCTTTGATGTGACGGACGATTATAAGATTATTGAGGCACAACTTCCCGATCGCTATGATGGTCTTATGCTCAGTGAAGTTGACTTTACCAACAGGCACTCCCTGCTCGTTCTTACTGTGATAAGGACAGAAGAATCGAAATCAATATTTGGTCAGCCGGTTAAAAGAAAAAAATCGCTTGGATTGCCATCGGCGAACCAGAAACTAAAGAAGGGCGATCTGATTGTTCTTTTTGGAAAGCTGAAAGACATTGAAGGGCTTCTGCACAAGACGGAAGATTGATTTTATAGATAAAACAATAAAAAAGGGCTGCTCTTTCGGGCAGCCCTTTTTTTAGCATTAAATCCCAATGAATTATTGGATACTAACCTTGCGGGTAATGGTACCTTGTTTGGTTGTGATGTTCAACAAGTATAAACCTACAGGCATTTCTGTAGTACTGATGCGCATTTCATTTGAATTGCCGTTAGATTCGTAAACCATCTGTCCGGAGATATTGAATAACCTTGCTTTCGTTATCTCAACTCCGGCCTGAATATTCAGTACATCGGTTGCCGGATTCGGATAAACCTTCAGGCTTTCAGCAAGTGGGTTATCGTTAACAGAGGTAAAGAAACTAATAGAGATATCGTCGACGAGGAAAATGAATGCATCGTTGGATATACACTGAATAGCAACATAAACTGCTTGTCCCTGGTATGCAGCGAGGTCATACTCAACATAAGTCCAGGCAGCTACCGGAGCATTGATCGGGCCGGCTATCTGTGTGAAACTCGAAGGGTTGTTGTCGGTTGTGGAAACAAGGACATTGTATTTTTCGAGTCCATAAGCGTCGGTATAAGATTTAACCCACATGCTGAGCATCGGGCTTTCACCAAGGGTTACCTGTGGAGAAATCAACCAGTCGTTGTTAGGAGCTGAAGCTGTAACAGTTGCAAAACATGCTCCCAGCCGGTCTCCGCCATGTGTAGTCATTCCTGTAACAGGAGGTGTGGTTGTAAGCGGGTTAAATGCTATGAATGCCATTGGTATTCCCTGATTAGGAAATGTAACATCGGTAATAGCGTAAGTTTCTCCGCCATCAAGGTCAACAGCTTCCCATGGGTCGAAAGTAAGCGCGAAATCTTCCTGTGATTCGAAATCAAGGATGATGCTGGTGAGGTTGCCACCACCGGTGATTTCAATTTCAACCGGACCGGCAGGAACAGATTCACCATTGTCATAAACAGCAGTTACCAGGTAACTGTATCCACCATTGGCAAGATCCATATCATCATAGAAAGTGTCGCCGATCTGGCTGGCAATCATAGCACCATTGCGCCATACATTATAGCCGAGCAGTGCACGTGAACCGCGGGTCTGGGCAGGGATCGGATTCAAATTGGTGCTTCCGGAGAAGGTATTTCTGGCTGAGTTTGCAATGTTTGCAAATTTGGGGGTATCCATAGCAGGAACAGCAGAAATTTCGCGAACGCTGCCGTCGGGGTATTGAACAACTGCACGGATAAGGTAAGCCTCATTATAGGCTGACCAACTGCTGGTTGAAGGATCGAAATCCCATGAACGGCCGTTATCGAGTCCGCCATCATATCCCACATAAGTTGTAGCATTGATTGAACCGAAGCCGACTACAAAATCGCCGCTAACCATCAGGTTTGCTGCCGTTACATCAACTTCGAGCCATAGCTGGTCAACTGCAGTAGCAGCGACTGTATGTAACTGGGTTGTTGTAGGTGTACCTGCAACATCATCCCATCCATAAACTTCAGCATTGAATGTATTGTCGCCCGGATCAATTGAAGTGAAATATTTGAGTGTCAGAATCTGACAAGGACCTTGTGGTGACATATGTGTTGACATAGTGAAACCTTCGTAGCTGTAAGCTCCGGTAAAAGTTCCATCGTTGTCGTAGATCAGCTCTTCTGTTGAGCCTGTACCACCTCCGCCGGGAGCATCCCAGGTAAGGTGAACATCGTTACCACCGGTTACAGTTCCCTGAAGGTTTGTAGGAGGAAGTGGTTCTTCGAGCGAACCATTGAATTTAAACATTCCGCCAACGGTATTGCTTTCGTTGAAAGCACCTACCCATCCTGTAGAGCTGTTAATCCAGTCAGTAGCGAGGAATTGTGTTCCTTCGGTATCGGGGAAGAAAGACCAGGTATGTGCACCGTCATAGCTGTATGCTATGCCGGTAAAACCTTCAGCAGCACCTGTACAAACCCATGTGTTGGGGGTACCAGGCACATAGGCGTAGTCATTGGTAAGCACAGTGCCAGTTACCAAAACATCAGTCCACGTGATACCACCGTCAAATGTTTCTGACATGGCACCTGTTGAACTTGCACCTTTGTCCATGGAAATACCGTGAGTTGCACTTGCAAATTCCACATCATTGTAGGTTACAGGAAGCGATGTTGTCGATACATCCCAGGTAACTCCTTTGTCGGCTGAACGATAAACTCTTCCTTTATTGGTTCCAAACCAGACATTATCGCCAACGGCTGAATAATATCCTACAACACCAAATTCACCGGAAACAGGAGCTGGAATATTGGCAGCAGGTACGAGTGTCCAGGTTGTTCCTCCATCGGTAGTGGTGTACATTTCGAAGTCACCGCTGATGGGATCGCCCTGACACCATCCGTTGTTTGCATCGAAGAAATGAACGATGTTGGGAAAAGAAGCTGCATTGCTGAAAGTTGCTGTAGTCTGACGGGCCCATGTGGTCCCACCGTTGGTAGTTACATAAATGCCCTGAGGAATACTTCCTGACATTCTGTACATAGGTACATAAGCAGTATTTGCATCAATAGCGAAGACCATTCCTGGTTCCATCCCGGTGGTACCGTTAATAAATCCGGGTGTCCATGTGTCACCACCATTCACAGTTTTGGTAAATTCCTGAACAACAGCGGCTGCGCCACTGCCATCATAGGCTGTTGCCCATACAATCTGATCGGAAACCGCGTGCATATATTTTATGCCGCGCGAAGCAGCTGCAAACCCTGAGGCCTGGGGAAGCCACTGAGCCATACTGCTGAATGAAATAGCCACAAAGGCTATAAGGGTAAAGAACTTTTTCATCATGTTGTTTTATTGGTTTGACATTAGGTTCTATTACCTGCAAATATAGGTAATGCTGGTAATGTTTCACGGAATTATTAATAATTATTGATAATAATTTACCAACAAACCACTGGAAAATGCAGGAATTATTATGTTTAAAATGCATACGATCAGTGGATTGTGAATTCAATATCTGGCCATGTCCGGTTGAATTCCCTGAATCCTTTCAGGTGTTTTTGCTTCGAAGCGCCTAAAATCCTTACTTTTGCATCGCTGAAAAATACAATTGTACCATATTTATGTTTGAAAATTTAAGCGAAAAGCTCGAAAGGGCATTCAAAACCCTAAAGGGACAAGGTCATATTACCGAGATTAACGTTGCTGAAACGTTGAAGGACGTACGTAAAGCTTTGCTCGATGCCGATGTTAGTTACAAAGTAGCGAAACAATTTACCGATACGGTAAAGGAGAAAGCTCTCGGACAGCAGGTACTTACTGCTGTTTCACCCGGACAACTAATGGTTAAGATAGTTCACGATGAACTGGCTGATCTGATGGGCGGTACCCAGACAGATATAAATCTGAAAGGAACGCCTGCTGTAATACTCATCGCCGGACTTCAGGGTTCGGGTAAAACAACATTCTCGGCTAAACTTGCGAATTATCTGCATACGAAAAAAGGCAGCAAACCATTGCTGGTTGCCGGCGACGTTTACCGTCCTGCAGCAATTGAACAGTTAAAGGTTTTGGGCCAGCAGATTGGTGTTCAGGTTTTTACCATCGACGATAATAAAAGTCCCGTAGAGATTGCCCGCAAAGCAGTTTCACATGCCCGGGAGTATGGTTATAACCCGGTAATAATCGATACCGCCGGCCGGTTGGCCATCGATGAACAAATGATGAATGAGATTGCTGCAGTAAAACAGGCTGTCAGTCCACAGGAAATTCTTTTCGTGGTGGATTCAATGACCGGGCAGGATGCTGTAAATACTGCAAAGGCTTTTAACGACAAGCTTGACTATGATGGCGTAGTGCTTACCAAACTTGATGGGGATACCAGGGGCGGAGCTGCTTTAACCATCAGATCTGTGGTAGACAAACCGGTGAAGTTTGTCGGATTGGGTGAAAAAATGGATGCCATTGATGTGTTCTACCCTTCACGGATGGCCGACCGGATACTTGGGATGGGTGACATCGTTTCACTGGTGGAACGTGCTCAGGAACAATTCGATGAGGAAGAAGCAAAGAAACTGCAGCAGAAATTGGCCAAAGACCAGTTCAACTTCAACGATTTTGTCAGCCAGATCAAGCAGATAAAGAAGATGGGGAACGTGAAGGACCTGCTGGGAATGATTCCTGGCATGGGCAAAGCGTTGAAGGATGTGGATATTGACGAAAATGCCTTCAAAGGTATTGAAGCCATTATTTCGTCCATGACCCCTGCTGAACGTGAAACCCCGGCCCTGTTAAACGGCAGCCGACGCAAGCGCATCGCACAGGGAAGCGGAAAAGACATTGCAGAGGTAAACCGCCTGATCAAGCAATTTGAAGATACCCGGAAAATGATGAAACTGGTTTCAGGCGGAGGCGGCAAAAATGCCCTGCATGCCATGCGAAATATGTCTAAAATGTCATCCGGACGGAAACGTTAAATTTTAAAGTAAAAGATTGCAATGGAACTGATCGACGGGAAAAGTATCGCTGAAGGGATAAAAAAGGAGATAGCTGCCAAAGTGGCAGCAATCATTGATGCCGGTGGTGAACCTCCTCACCTGGCTGCAGTATTGGTCGGCGATGATGCGGCTAGTCAGACTTATATTGCCAGCAAGGAAAGAGCCTGCAAGGCTGTTGGATTTACTTCGAGTGTTTACAGGTATGAACCGGATATTACAGAAAAGAAACTTCTTGAAGTAGTTGATTTTTTGAACAATGACCCGGATGTCAATGGTTTTATTGTTCAATTGCCGCTACCAAAACATATTGATGCTGATAAGATTCTGCAACGGATTAAACCTGAAAAGGACGTTGACGGTTTTCATCCGGTAAACGTTGGCCGGCTTGCCCTTGGCCTTCCTTCATACCTGCCCGCTACTCCTGCCGGAATCATGCTTCTGTTTGAGAAATACGGTATTGAAACTGAAGGTAAACATTGTGTTGTACTGGGCCGTAGCAATATTGTAGGTACCCCCATAAGCCTGCTGATGTCGCGCAAAGCAAAACCAGGGAACAGCACTGTTACCCTTTGTCACAGCAAGACAGTCAATTTGCCTGAAATTACCCGCCAGGCCGATATCCTGATTGCTGCCATCGGGCAGCCGGGTTTTGTTAAAGCCGATATGGTTAAGACCGGCGCAGTGGTTATTGATGTTGGAATTCACCGCATCAGCGATGACAGTGAAAAAGGCTACTATATCTGCGGTGACGTTGACTTTGAGCAGGTAGCGCCAAAATGCAGCTTTATAACACCAGTTCCCGGTGGTGTGGGACTTATGACCATTGTCAGTCTGCTGCTGAATACCTTCAAAGCATACAACGCGGAGATATACCCGAAGCAGTAGCTCAGCCACATTCTTCTTTCGTTAGTATTTCCTGAAATGCCAGCTATGAATTACAGGATCTTTCTTCTGTTTTTACTTTTAACCGGCCCGGGAATCCATTTGCAGGCGCAGGTTGCAGGCTGCACCGATCCCCAGTCAATCAACTTTGACTCACTAGCTGTCGTGAACGATGGCTCCTGCCAGTACCCACCAACTTCCATTACACCGTTAAAGATTGTAAAGTCATTGCCTTTAACCGTGAGAGAAACATCCGGCCTTATATTCTGGAGCAAAGGTTTGTGGACACACAACGACAGCGGCGGGGAGCCGGTTTTGTATAAGCTGGATACACTTACAGGTAAGGTTATTCAAACCGTTACCCTGCTCAATGCCGTGAATATTGATTGGGAAGAAATTGCGCAGGATGAGTCAACTATTTATATCGGCGATTTTGGAAACAACCTGGGTAACCGGAAAGATTTAAGGATTTATTCAGTTTCCAAAAGAGATATACCCGGTGATTCGAACGGTGAAGTGAATGCTTCGGTCATTAACTTCAGCTACGCAGATCAGCAGGACTTTACTCCGGCCAACCGCAATAACAATTTTGATTGTGAAGCGATGGTGGCATTGGGCGATAGTCTTTATCTTTTTTCGAAAAACTGGGCTGATCAGCAGTCGCGGCTTTATGCCATTCCCAAAACTGCCGGATCATACAGAGTTTCACCCATCGATACTCTTTTGGCCGATGGGCTGATCACCGGGGCCGATCTGAGTCCTTCGGGCAGGGAGATGGTAATGTGCGGTTATAAAAATTATAGTCCTTTTATATGGGTGATTTTTGATTTCAGGGAAGCAAATTTCTTTCAGGGCAACAAACGTCGTTTTAACTTCTCAGCAATGGCTGGCACCCAAACAGAAGGCGTTTCCTTTCTGAGTGATTCAGAAGTGGTGATTTCCTCAGAAAAAACCATGGTAAGTCCGGCTTCTCTCTTTAAAGTTGATATCGGACCCTGGGTAGAATCCAATTGAAAAGATTCAGTTAATTATTATCCCTGCTGCTGTTCTCCGGCAATTTAATAAGCAAATGCCCGTTTAATACCTGGATATCAATAATTTTAGCATTTAAATTTCTTTTCTGATGAACTTAGGTTTCCGGCTGTTTTTTATCTTACTGTTCCTGTATGTGCCTTCGACGATGTTTTCACAGGGCCAGCCGTCGGGCAGGGTTGAAAAGTTTCACAGCAAAGCCCTGATGTATTACAATGCTTCAGCTTATGATGAAGCACTTGAAGAAGTTCAAAAAGCATTGAAAATCAATGACAGGTACATAGAATCCTGGCTTCTTGCCGGCGACATCTATGCGCTGAAAGGAAATAATCAGGAAGCTATCCGAAGTTACTCAAAGGCCATTTCCATCGATCACAACTTCTTTCCTCCGGCTGTTTACATTCTTGCAAACCTTCAGTTTGAGGAAAAACAGTATGCTGCCTGTATCAGCAATTATGAAGGATATCTCCAATATCCGGAAGCCAGACAGGCCGAAAAGAATAAATGCCTGAAAAACCTGGGAACAGCAAGTTTCAGGCTGGATGCTATGGCAAACCCGCAACCGGTTAAACCGGTTAATTTGGGTATTGCTGTGAATACTGCGGGTTACGAGTTTGTAAACTACATTAGTCCCGATGTGGAGCATCTTTATTTTACCCGCCGAATGACCAGTGGTGATACCCGTGATGAGAACTTTTTTTTCTCGGCAAGAGAAAACGACACAACCTGGCGTCCGGCAGTAGAACTTGGTGCACCTGTGAATTCACCGGGTGATGAAGGGGCGCTGTGTATCTCACCGGATGGGCAGTATTTGTTTTATTCCGCCTGCAACCGGCCAGATGGTTATGGAAGTTGCGACATTTATGTTTCGAAACGTGAAGGTGATCGCTGGGGCAAGCCTGAGAACCTCGGTCCAGGCGTTAACAGTTCATTTTGGGAAACACAGCCAAGTTTTGCTCCCGATGGCAAGACGCTCTATTTCGTAAGTAACCGGTCGGGTGGTATCGGGAGCAGCGATATCTGGTTAAGCCGTCTCGATGATTCCGGCAACTGGTCGGAACCTGAAAACCCCGGAACTTCAATTAATACGCAGGAATCAGAACGCGGACCTTTTATCCATCCTGATGGCAAAACCCTTTATTTCTCATCAAAAGGACACACCGGAATGGGGGAGGGCGACATTTTCTTTGCTTCGCTTGATGAGGAAGGCCGTTGGTCGAAACCGGCTAATATTGGTTATCCGCTGAACACTGAGGCCGATGAAGTAACCTTTGTAGTTGACAATGCGGGGAAATATGCTTACTATTCGTCTGCAGCAGAAGGAGGTTCCGGGTTACAGGATATTTATCGTGTAATTGTGCCGGAGAAAATCAGGCCTTTGCCTGTAACCTATATGAAAGGAATTGTTACTGACAGCCTAACCGGGCGGTTTCTTTCTGCTTCATTCAAACTGACTGATATCGGGAGCGGTAAACCAGTGGCGCATTCTGTATCAGATCCTGTGAACGGGGAGTTTCTTATCTGCATTCCTTCAGGGAAGAAATATGCACTTGCAGTTGAGAAACCAGGCTATCTTTTCTATTCAGCACATTTTGCGCTCGAAGGGGAAGCCGGTATCAGGGAGCCATATCTGCAAAATATCAGGTTAAAGCCAATCCGCGAAGGAGAAACCATCGTGATGAGAAATATCTTCTTCGAAACCGATAGTTCCCGTTTGTTGCCTGAGTCTGAAACCGAGCTGAACAGCCTCCATGACCTGCTGAACCAGAATCCGGGTCTCAGGATAGAGATCAGCGGCCACACTGACAATACCGGAGGAGAATCTTATAACCAGCTATTGTCAGAAAAAAGAGCAGGGTCGGTATACCGGTACCTTACCGGGAAAGGGATTGCATTTCAAAGGTTGAGTTACAAAGGGTTTGGGGCCACAAAACCGGTTGCTGATAATTCATCCCCGGAAGGCAGAGCAATAAACCGAAGAACAGAGTTTAAGGTTCTGGGAGTAAAGTGATAAGTGAAGAGTGAAAGGAAGTGAAAAGTGAAGAGTGAAAAGTGAAAAGTGAAGAGTGAAGAATGAAAAGTAAGAAAGTGAAGACAAACCTAACAGGTTTTCTTCAACCTGTTAGGTTTTAAGAATGCATGTAAGTGGTCGAAATGAAGAGTGAAAAGTGAAAAGTGCAGAAAGCGTTGAAAAATGGGAAGTTAGAAATGGAAATAAACCTAACAGGTTTTCTTCTAACCTGTTAGGTTTTAATAAAAATGCAATGTGAAGTGGACGAAAGTGAATAGTGAATAGTGAATAGTGCAGAAAGAGTTGAAAAATGAAAAGTGAGAAATGAAAATAGACCTAACAGGTTTTCTTCTAACCTGTTAGGTTTTAAGAAGAATGAATTGTGAAGTGAATATTGAAAAGTGAAAATTCAAGCCTATTTGCTATCCCCCTTGAATTTGAAGTTAATCTGTATCCCGGTCCTTAATCCCGACCAGTTGGCTCTGACCAACTGACCTGAAAGTGTGGTCAATTTCCCCCTGAAAGGCGCCTTTTTGATAAAAGGGCAATGAAAGAGAAAGTTCATAGCCAACAAATATTCCAATGTTGAATGCTTTTCGTTTAATCATGGCTGTAACCCCGGGCTCAATATCAATTCCATGTCCGATAAAAAGGTAGGATTCTTCAACTTCTTCATCTCCAATCTTAAGGTATTCAATCATGTTCATGTAAGTCAGTGTCGTGCCAAAATCAAGGTAAGTATTTATTGAAAAATTTCCGGATTCTTTAGCAGGGAATTCTTTGTGATATCCTGCCTTAAATCCGTTGAGTTCCATGTCAAAAAGCCATTTTCCGGAATAGTCGGTCAGGCTTATCCTTCCTCCGGTTGTTACATAGCCGAGAAATAAGCCATTGCCTCCGGAAAGTGAAGGAAAACCAACGAAAATTTTATGGTTGATATAACCAGGGAACTGAGTAACAATCTCTGCCGGGAATTCGCTTTCGCTCAAAATATCCTCCTGGAACTGACGTAGGTTGGTAAACATATAGGTGCCGTATCCGGGACGATAACTAAGGCTGACCTGGGATTTTACCCCGGATACACATAGAATCAGGAGAATAATCAGGATGGGTTTTCTCATTTTTGCTACCAGTTTATAGGAATTTTATAGCCTAAGGACGAAAACAGCGTATTTCCTGAATAACAATAATTTGCTGATTCTCCATAAATTGACTTAAGTTTTTCTCCTGTTTCATAATTGTAAAACTCAAGGTTATCATTCACGTAGTCGTAAATCAGAAATAGCTTCTGTGGTGAATAAACATCATTAAGAAAGTGCGTACCAGCCGGCAACGAAAGTAATACCTGGTTATTGCCGACACTCCTGATTTCAACAGAAGTCGAATTACTGACAATAATCTTTTCGGGTTCACCTGGAATTAGCATATATTGTTTGGCAGGAATAGTCCATATCTTTGATATCAGGCCATTGCTGATTTCATAACAGTCGAGCACATATCCATATTTGTCAAAATCAAATATGTATTTATCGTTTTCGGAAATTGATAACTTGGAGTAGGAGTTGATATTCAGATTTATTCCATGGACGAAATTATTGTAGTCATACATTCTGAGTGATCCTGAAACATTGCCTATCCCGTAGTTTGTCAACGATAGATTGCTGATAAGATAATTGAATGGGGGGACAGTATTAATCATAAATGTTGTTGGGTTTATATATTTGGTATTTGAACCGAAAAATAATTTGTCAAAATTCGGTGAAAGAACGTAATCGGGGTAGGTAGTCGGATGAAGCATAATTGTTTCAATCCGGCCTGATAATGGATTGTAACTATACAATTTGGTAGCATCCACAAAAAAGATGTAGCCGTTTACCTGATTTTTCATGGCACTTGAAAAGGCTGTAAATTCTTCACCTACGATACTCGTTGTATTAGAAATCAGATTATAAACACTACCGTTGTCGACCCTGGCATTTCTCGATTTGACACTAAGCCTGAATGATGATTCATGGCTGAGAATGCCATAATTACCCGATAATGATGTTGTATTAATATCATCTATCTCAATGGTTTCCTGATGATTAATAACCAGCGCATATTTCACGAATGCCTTCGGATATTTGCATTTATTCCAGCTTACTTCAACCAGGTTATCATACTTCCAGTCGGCTTTTATTTCAGGATATTCATCACTGTAAACCTTTTTCTCGCTACTGGCAGCTTTAAAAATCGGTGTCTCTACCCTCACTACGTACTCGGCCCAGCCACCTGCAAAAGTGGAATCATAGAAGTACGTTCTGTTGGAATCTGATACAACTTCAACAACGTTTGTAACAGCTGTGCCGTATTCTGTAATAACGGTTTTTACAACTTTATAACATCCGAAATTTTTCTTTGAATACTTTTCCCACTCAATTTTTAAAATACCATTGTCATTAAATATTCCTGTCATCTGAACAGGCGTTGGTGGTGATTTGTCAACGATCAACTTCCATGATCCGGAATGAATAAATCCTTCAGCACCCAGCATATCGGCGAGACTGTTTGAAGTCGTATTGGTAGTAACAACCAGATTCAGGGAATACTCGCCGTCCTGATAATCTTTGCAGTCAAGGTAGAACCGTGAATTGTCATCGTTTGTATAGGTTGTAATTTCGGTCGTATCTATAAATACATGAACATCATACAGGATAAGCCCTTCTGTCAGTGCTTTGCAACTGAAATGAGTCAGGCCGGTGAGGTAATAGACTGAATCGACCGGGCTGAGTCTGATTGAAAGTGATTCGGGGTCAACTTGTTCCACTGTTCTGCTATACTCATCATTCAATGGATATTCGCATGACTGAATTAATAAAAGTAGCAGGAGTAATTGTAGTGTAAAGCTGAATCTTTTCATTATTTCTGATATTAACTTATTATTTCAACAAACAATCGTAATGGATTAACTCAAAATGATCATCAGGTCTATAGCTTATATATGGGTCATCAAAAGTAAAAAATTTAGATCGTGAAAATTATTGTCTGAAAAAATCTTTTAGCGGAATACAGTTCT
Organism: Bacteroidales bacterium; assembly: GCA_016709025.1. Lineage (GTDB taxonomy): Bacteria > Bacteroidota > Bacteroidia > Bacteroidales > Lentimicrobiaceae > Lentimicrobium. The sequence continues at coordinate 61,566 of JADJEQ010000009.1, forward strand.
TCATTGTGCTTCCCAATCAGGGCATATTGTTAACTTTGCGCCCGGTTAACTGCCCAACTTCTACTATGCGCCGAGTGTTGTTCCTGATATCTTTGATTCTTGTTTTTCTGCAGATTACGCAGGGGCAATCTATTTATTCAATACAACAGGATGCATCCTGGGAGTTCAGGTTCTCTTCATCCCGAAAGGCATCATCTTATACCAACCAGGTTATAAAACAACTGGCGCTTGCTCACCTGAAGGTGCCGGAGAAAACCAGTTTTATATTTTACTACAGTTACGGGGCTTCGATAAGTTTTCAGCAGGGCAATCAGTTGAATATTTCACTGGCACTTACCCCCTCAATATGCACAGGCGATGTGGCGGTGCGGGATTTCAATCTTCAGCAGTTGCTGGTTCCTGCAAGTTGCAGCATAAGGCTTTCCATGATAAATCCCCTCAAAGGTGAGGTTTTCGCTTCGAATCATGACAGTATCCGGTTAACAGATTTGCTGGCGGGATATACCCTGGCCACTTTTCCCGATTCATTGTGGTCGGCCGGTTGCAGAGTTGAAGTGGAGTTTAAGGGTTTTGTCTTTGATGAACCGGGTTACAAAAGAATTGAAAAGGAGTTGTATGCCATCCGCGACTATGATGCAGCAGCCACCCTGGCCGATACGCTTGAGAAGAAGATAAGACTTGCCCGCATCAGGCAGACCACCCCTGAAGATGCTTTCAGAACTTATGTTTTCTGTAACAAAGGTTTGTTTCTCCTCAAAGAATCTCTTAAAACCAAAACGGAAATAGTACCAGGCAATGATCCCCGTGGTTTATCAGGCAAAGTGCCGGTGGTGGCTTTTCAATTCAACGACCTGTCCGATTTTCTGATTCGTGAAGGGATAGCGGGTCCGGTTGCAGGGAATGTTTACTTTAATCTGTCATCAGCATTTGGTAATGCATTGTCAGATGCTTTGAAATTATCGCAGAAGGTTGATTATTACAGCAGTCCGTTTTACTACCGGCTTTTTTCAAACAGCACAACCAACGGGCAGATTTTGCAGGCATCAAAAGTCCTGCTTCGATTTGCAGAAAAGAGGGGGCTAAAAGATGTTGATTTCAAATTGATGTCGATTCGCATACTGGATGAATATCTGCGAATGGGGCAAATCATGATGGATGAAGGGCGTTATGCCGAAGCCGTCGATCTGTTGTCGTCGGCAAACCGGTTTTGTAAGGTCAATCCGGCCATCTCCGTTCAGGACAGGTTGGCAACCCGGCTTTCAATTGCCCGCAGCGGACTTACTGCTTCCTACATCCGCATTGTCCAGAAATCGCTCGACAATAACCTGCCTACCCTGGCAGATAAGTACCTGTCGGAAGCTATGCTTTATTCGCGACGTTATGGTATGAGTCCGGCTGATTCGGCAGGATTTGCCGGTTTGTATGGATTGCTTTCCGGAAAGAATATTCAGTCAGGCAACAACTTCCTTGCTAAAAGCAATTACGCTTCAGCCCTTACTGAATTCGACAAAGCGGTTAGCATTGCTTCTCAGTTTAGATTGGAGCAGGTTTTAAAGCAGGCTGAAGAGGGTCAGGCCAGGGCAGTAAACATGATTTACAATGGGATGTTTGATGATGCCGCCCGTGCCCTCAGTGATGGGAAGCCTGCTGAAGCAGTTTTATTGCTGGCTGAAGCCGGGGAGTTTGCCCGTGCTTACCCTGTTTACAGGCCGGATCCGGTTTCTGTCGACAGCCTGAAAAACAAAATTGCAGTGGCCTCCTATAACTCCCTGTTAATCGAAGCGGCAGAGTCGGCCAAAGGCCATAGTTATGAAGATGCGGTAAAATTACTGTTAAGGGCAAATGAACTAAGTCATGAATACTCAATTGCCGAAACAGCTCTGTATGATAGTGTGGTGATCAAAGCCGGGATTCCGAGAATAGGTGAACTGTTATCCGAAAGCAGGCTGAAATTATGGGCAGGTGAACCTGAAGTTGCGTTACTTAAGGCCGGAGAGGCGATGCAACTGGCATCGGCATTTGGTATTTCAGGAAGGCCGGAAATTAAACAACAGTATTTTTCCGTTATGGAGATAGCCGATGAAACGCTATGTAACCGGGTGAAAGGTGAATTGTCCTCCCTGATCAACAGGGCTGACGAAAGTTTTTCGCAAAATAAGTTTAACGATGCTTCAGAATATGTGTATCAGGCAAGGGAACTTATCTATTCAAGGGCTGCATGCGGGTTGAATACCGTCGAACTGAACAGGCTTACAGAAAAATATCAGCATCCGGTACGATGGAATGAAATGGTTGAAGGTGCAAATGCACTGATAGTTGCCGGCGACTATTTCCAGGGTATTGAATTGATACAACAGGCCGCAGCTTTATTTACCTACTACCGTCTCGACACGCTGGGGCTATTGAATACCGGTTTATTCGAAATAGCCATTTCTTCTGATTATCTTCCGCTGATCAGGCATGCAACAGGGTATTATTTAACCCGTGGTAACTACGATCAATCTCTTCAACTGCTTGAAAGAATGCGCTTAAGAGGAGCCAGTGAGGCAGATGCTGAGGAATTACAGGAGAGCCTGGCGCGGGGATTGGCCGGACAAGATGTAGCTGAAACAGAAATGCTCAACGTGAAAGTAATGCTAAAAACATACACCGGCGGGGATAAGTGGTATCGCCGTTTTGACGAAGTTTACAGGTTTCATATTGAGAACAGGTAGGAAATGTAAGTCCTGTGCCGTGTTTCCAAATGTTTTATTATGTTTGCAATTGATTAATCAAAAAGCTTAAATTTATTTTAACAAAACTGTTATGAAACTCTTGCTCATAAGCAATTCAACCAATGCAGGCGAGGAATACCTTGGCTGGCCACGCAACGATATTAAAAATTTCCTTGAAGGAACAGGGGTAAAACGGGTTCTTTTTATTCCCTATGCCGGAGTATCCGTTTCCTACAATGCATACGAAGCGAAAGTCAGGACTGTCTTTGCTCAACTGGGTTATGATTTGTATTCCATTCATCATGAAGCTGATCCGGTTCATGCAGTATCTGAAGCACAAGCCATTGCTGTTGGTGGGGGCAATACATACCACCTGGTGCATGAATTACACCGAACCGGTGTTATGCAGGCAATCCGCGGACGGGCACTTGCGGGAATTCCATACATGGGTTGGAGTGCCGGATCAAATATAGCCTGCCCTACACTTCGCACCACGAACGATATGCCCATTATTGAGCCTTCGAGTTTCGACTGTATGGGAATTGTTCCTTTTCAGATTAATCCCCATTACCTGGATGCCCATCCGGAAGGTCATGGTGGTGAAACCCGCGAACAGCGCATAGAAGAATTTCTGGCTATTAATCCCAAACTTTATGTTGTCGGATTGCGCGAAGCTACTTCTCTGATCTATGAAGATGGACAGTTAAAACTTGTCGGGCGTCACCCTATGCGGGTTTTCAGACAGGGTATGTCACCCCGTGAGGTTAATCCGGGTTCAGATGTCAATTTTCTCATGCTCTGAGAACAGACCTATTCAAATTTTTTGATCCTCCATTTTCCGGAGGATTTTTTTTGCCTGAAAACAATAAAAATTGCGTAACTTTAATACGAATTAATCCTAAACAAAAGCAGTATGAAATTTGAATTACCTCCGCTTCCCTATGCGCCGGAAGCACTTGAACCAGTGATCAGTGCCAAAACCATTGGATTTCATTATGGGAAACATCACCAGGCATATGTGAACAACCTGAACAACCTGGTCCCGGGAACGCCCTTTGAGAACAGTACACTTGAAGAGATTATCCTGAAGGCTGAAGGTGGGGTTTTCAACAATGGTGCCCAGGTATGGAACCACACCTTCTATTGGGATGGATTGGGTGGCAAATCATCGAAACCTGCCGGAAAGCTATTACAGATGATGATAGAGGCTTTTGGCTCATTCGAAAGCTTTAAAGAGTTATTTGCCGATGCAGCTGTTAAGCAATTTGGCTCAGGATGGGCATGGCTGGTGGTAAATAAGGATGGGAAACTGGCTATTACCTCTACCTCAAATGCCGGCAATCCCATGCGCGATGGTTTGAAACCCCTGTTTACCTGTGATGTATGGGAGCATGCCTATTATCTGGATTTTCAAAACAGGCGCCCCGATTATGTAAAAGCTTTCTGGGATCTGGTTAACTGGGAAAAAGTAGCTGAGCGAATGGGGTAAAGGCGCAGAGCACAGAGCACAGGGCTCAGGGCTCAAGCTTATTTGGAAAATTCGTCTTCTAATGCAACAGACACGGGGACAAGGGGAGATGGGGACAAGGGGAGGATTGATCTGAATCCCTTTTGGTATGACTTCTAATTTTATTGTCTCATCTTTTCTACGTCCATGAGTCTCTCAGTCTCCCTGACTCCTTGCCTTTAAGTCTCTAAGTCTGCAAGTCTGTAAGTCTGTAAGTCCCTTAGTCTCTTAGTCTCTTAGTCTCTTAGTCTCTTAGTCTCTTAGTCTCTTAGTCTCTTAGTCCCTTAGTCTCTTAGTCTCTTAGTCTGCTTTCCTTGTCTCCCATTTTCCTTGTCTGCTGAAGCGTGGCAGGATTCTCCTATGTAAATCGTCCCTCGTCCCTTCTTCACGTCCCTCGTCCCTTTTTGGCACAGGGCTCAGGGCTCAGAGCACAGTGCATGGGGCATTGGGCTTTGAATTGAAAACTGAGGCAACGTCCCTCGTCCCTTATGTTTCTGAACTGTTCGGATTACAGGGGAATTGCCTCGTACCCAGCCTTTTTAAATGCTGCAGCTATTTTTGCTGCTGCATCTTCCGACTCTGTTTCAACAGATAGTATCCTGTCAGGTGTTGTAAGGTCTACTTCCCATTTAGTTATTCCATCGATGCTGTCGAGAGCAGGTTTTACAGCGGCAATGCAGCCGTTGCATTTCAGGGTGGTTTTAAAGCTCAGTATTTTCATGTTTTTTTTTTATTATTATTATTAATCACTTAGAGGCTGTTCAAAATTTCTAATTCGATTTTCAATAGGCCCGTCCTTTAGGACGACTGAAACAATGAACAGGAAAATCAAGAGCAAAATCCAATGATATTTTATTCGGGCCCGCCTATTCATAGGGTTAAATAAAATTTAAACAGTCTCTCAATGAAGTTGAATCAGTGTTCTTGATTTTTTAATTCACAGTATTCATCGTAACCATCAATTTCGATGGTTACATATTCAAAACCTGACAAAGCAAGCCGGTCGCGTACTTTCTGTTTCAGCAGCGGGTAGTCGCCTGATCTTATGCCCGGGCTGGTGACGATGTGCAGGGTGTAAACATGCGTGGTTCCATCAATGCTCCATGTTCTGATGTCGTGCAGGCTTTCTATACCTGAGATTGATAGCAGGGATGCTTCTAACTCTTCCCGGTTGGCATTGTCAGGGAAGGCCTGCAAAAAAATCCTCAGGGCATCCTTAAGGTTTTTCAGGGCATTATAGATGATATAGAATGCAATCAAAACACCGAGAAGCGGGTCGATCCATCCAAAACCTGTAAATTTCATGATGATGGCACCCACCAGCACAGCCATCCAGCCGAGTGTGTCCTCAAGCAGATACAACCTGACTACTCTCTGGTTCAGCGAAGACCCACCCCTGAGTTTTAATACGGCTGCTCCGTTAAAGAGAATTCCCAGTAAGGCCAACCAGATCATACCGGTTTCATTTACTTTTTCAGGAGTAAATAATAAGGGCACAGCCTGACTGAGAACAAAAACAGATGCAGCTAAAAGAAAAACCGAGTTTACCAATGCTGCCAGAACCGGAAATCGTTTATAACCATAGGTAAATTTGCTGTCAGGCTTACGGTGTGCCAGGCCTTCTGCATACCATGCAAAACCCAGCGAAAAGGTATCGCCCAGATCATGCACCGCATCAGAAAGAATAGCGATTGAATTGGTCAGAATTCCCCCAATAATCTCGATGATGGTGAAAACGGCATTCAGTGCAAATGCTATTGCAATATTTGATTGTTCGTGTTTATCGTGGGCCTTTTCCCCATGATGATGGGAATGAAATGTCATATAGTAGTCTTTGTCTTCTTATCGCCGGATCTACGTTGGAATGATCAATGCCTGGCAGCCCCGTTCACTTTCTTACCAGATGGAAATTCTGTATCCGGTTGCGCCTGTTATTGAACGGCTAATTTAGAACTTTTCTAAATATCTGCCCAGAACCAGAGGCTATAAAAATGTTAGAAAAATTTTTTAAAAACTTTTCTTTTTTTGCATGGAATAATTTTAATATATGTATTTTTGTGATTGTAAACCTGTTCAGCATGCTGAATTTTGTTTTGATGAACCTGGAAATATTGTATTTGCAACACTTCTTCGGATTAAACCAATTATTTCGATCTTACAGTTAAATTTGATCCGAATATTGATTTGGGTTGCAATTATATCTATATTTAGATTCTTGAAAACGAAGATTGAACGCTGAATTAATTAACTATAAAACAACACATTATGAAAAGAAACTTACTCATTCTCTTTGGCTTATTTTTAAGTTTTGGCGTTTCTGCCCAGGTGCTGCTTCAGCAGGACTTCAGTTCCGGAACAATGCCTCCATCCGGCTGGATGGTGATGGGTAACATGGCCAACTGGTCTAATTCTGCGACCAATACAGCCAGTGGAACCATTCCTGAAATGAAGGTTTCCAATACCCCTAATTTCAACAGCTCAATGAGAATTATCTCTCCGCAGGTAAACACTTCCGGGCTTACACAGGTAATCATCAGGTTTAAACACATGTACGATCATGCCGACGGCGGTGCTGCTTTCACCATTGGTGTTGATACCCGTTCGGCCAACGGTGCATGGTCGAATGTCTGGACCAAGGCTGCTACTGCTGATGTTGCTGCAGAAACAGTGACCATTTTGGTTAACAATGCTAACGTGGGCTCTGCAAGTTTTCAATTTAGCCTTATAGTTAATGGGAACAGTGCAAATTTTAAAAGCTGGTATATTGATGACATTGAAGTGCTGAACCCACTTCCATTGGATGGTGCTATGGCCTCCATTGACATTCCTCCATTATTTGTTGGAAAGCAGGCTGTAAAGGGTAAAATATCAAACCTGGGCCAGACAGCCGTCACTTCTGCAGATGTCAGTTATCAGGCCAATGACGGAGATGTTTTCACCACTTCACTTTCGGGCTTGAATATTGTTACCGGTGGAAATGCTTCCTTCGAATGTGCTGATTCACTTGATCTTCCTTCAGGTGTTTACGATCTTAAAGTCTGGATTTCGAATCTGAACGCCGGATCAGGCGACGATAATCCAGCCAACGACACCATGGTCAAAACACTATCAATTCCAACCCAATTGATTTACTACAGGCCTTTCTTCGAAGAATTTACCAGCTCAACCTGCGCTCCTTGTGCCAGTTTCAACAATTCAACACTCAATCCATTTATAGCACAGCACGAGGATGATATTACCCTTGTGAAATACCAGATGAACTGGCCGGGTTCCGGAGATCCTTATTATACCGCTGAAGGTGGTGTGCGCAGAACTTATTACGGCGTAAATGCCGTTCCCGATATGTACATCGATGGTAAGAAAGTTGCAACCAGCAGTGCAGGTGTGAATGGTGGATTTAATGCTACCTATGGTACCATGACTTATGTTAACATTGTTTCTCAGCATGAAATTCAGGGCAACAACGTTATTATTGATGCCAATATTGAGCCTTTTGCAAATTATCCCAATGTAAAAGTTCATATGGCAATTGTTGAACATGTAACCACACAGAATGTTGCTACCAACGGTGAGACTGAATTTCATAATGTTATGATGAAAATGGTTCCCGATGCAAGTGGTACTACAGCTAACCTGGTTTCCGGACAGCCTTTGAACCTTAAGTTTAATCAGAACATGTCAGCAACAAATGTTGAAGAAATGGATGATTTATTGCTTGCCATTTTCATCCAGGATAATTCAACCAAGGGAATATACCAATCAGGCTATTCTGTTGAAGTAGGTGCTTTTGTTACTGCCAGCATCGATGAAGGTGCCACCGGTGTTCCTGTTGATGAGCAGATCGTTCTTGATTTCAGTCAGGCAGTCCGTATGGTTGGTGGTCAGGCAATTACCAACAGCAATGTAGCTTCCCTGATCATGTTTAAAGAAGGCAGTATTACCGGTCCGGATGCAGGATTTACGGCAACCATCAATGCCGCTAAAACCCAGATTGTGGTAACTCCCAATCCTGACCTTAAATACTTTCAGCGCTATGCCTTCAAGCTGATGCCGGTTGAGAATTATGCCGGTGTTCAGACACTTCCGGTTAACAGGAATTTCACAACTGCCCTCAATGTTGGTGTTATAGAAACTCCTTCCACTGATGTGAAGATATACCCCAACCCGGCCAACAATATGTTGTACATCAGCAATATTGCCGGTATAAACAAGGTTGAAATCTACAGTGTTGTCGGTAATCTGGTAAAATCAATCGAAGATTTTCCCAACAGCCGTGGCCAGGCAGGGATCAATGTTAGTGATCTTCCTGCAGGAATGTATATTATCCGTGTAAACGGAACTCCTAAAAATACAACCTCACGTTTTGTGATTTCCAGGTAGTTCGTAATTTAATAGAAATGAGCCCGGCTTCTTAAAAGAGCCGGGTTTTTTATTCAGGTTAAAGCAGGGTTGATTTTCTAATTATTATCCTGAATTTTCCAAAGTTCTTTTATTTTTTCAGGTAGGGACACGACATGTCGTGTCCCTACCTGAAAAAATTATCAGGACATGACTATTATAATTTGTAGGGCCTATATGAATTCGTAAGGACCAGATGAATTTCGTGGGGAAACTTAATTGTTTATGAGCGCTGGGCCCTGGTTGTTTATGATTGAAGGGACACGATATGTCGTGTCCCTATTCTTATCAACAATTTTTCCGGAACGGGTTCTTATCTGACCACAACGAGCTTAGTACTTGCTGCCAGGCTATTGTTAACCAACAGACGGGCAAAATAGATCCCTTCACGAATGCTTTTTGTGTCCAGGGATATGGATTTCTGATTTTTTTGGAGCGTTTCTTTATAAATGATTTGCCCATGTATATTGGAAATGCTGATTTCAGCCGACCCGCTGTATGATGGCAGGGTGATGGTTGTTGCCTGATTCATGGGATTTGGATAGCACACAAGGCGGCCTGCAGCAGCAGCAGCAGGCCCTCCAATACCCAGGTCAGCTGGTAGCGAAAGTTTTATGGCAACCGGACGGTGGTCCGAAATGTTATCGTCATATTCCCACCATCCACCGGGAATCGACTCCTCGATTTTAAGAACCTGAATACCGGAACCTTCATTTTCGAATGCCGGAAAAAGGTCGTTGGTGATTGCAATGTGATCCAGGTGCGATGGCCAGGTTGGGTACGACCAGTTGTTGCTGTTTCCGGTTGCTATTTCATAATCGGCATACAGATAATTATCCGGATCTTCCAGCATAATTCTGAAAACATTGTCAGATGCTTCATCGGTCAGTTCATCGTTCATATCGCCGACAATAAATACCATCTTGTCCGGAAAATACTCATCAATGTATTGTTTTATCAGGTTATTAGCCCTGAACCGCCTTGTTTCTTCGTCATCGGGGTCGCCTGGATCCATTACACCATCACCACAGCATTTTAAATGGTTGTTGATCACAAAAAAATTGTACCCTTTAAAATTAAAGTCAATTACCAGGGGAGGTCTGGGAAATGGGGTCCAGTAAGCGGAAGACGTATAGATCTCGTATATATCGTTGATTTCAACGGATGACGATTTGTAAATGTAGGCAAGATCCGTATAGTTTCCGGGAACAATAAATCCGCTGTATCCATCTAAGTCTTCCAACATCTGGTTAAACAAATAAAGATCATATATTTCCTGTAATGCAATTATATCGGCATCCAGCGCGGTTACAATCTGTGAGACATAGTCCATGGTGGTCTGGTCCTCTTTTGGGAAATTTTCAAGGTTCCAGGTAATGACTTCGAGGGTTGAATCGGTGCCGAAGGAAAGATCCTCAATGTTCTGGGAAAATGATGACAGAGTTGCACCCCAGAAGAGAATGCAGGTTATATAAAGTTTTAGTTTGCACATAAACAAGAGTAGTATTGTATCCCGGACCAAATTATTTTCCTTTCCGGAGGCGTGGCCTGCAAAAATATACTTTTTAATGTAATGTATCAGGTCTGTTGTTCAAAACACGAACAATGGCCGGTGAGGAATTTTATAGCAGGTTTCAATAACCAACATTCGTCAAAACCTTAACAAAAAAGGCAGTCTGAATCTCAGACTGCCTTAATACTTTTCTCTTTTCGGGCCGAAAATGGTTAGTTCTTAAAAGTTAATCTGGCAAAACGGTGAATTTTATTATCCTGGCCAAACAAAATCATTTCATTATCAGAGATTTGCTCGCATACTTTCGGGCGTGTTAATATTCCTGATTTTTTTGCATTGTATAAAGCTTCTCTTGTCTGATTGCCCTGGCTGTCAAGCTCAACCAGCACCATAACAGAGTCAGGACCTTTATTGAAATTGCTGAGTTTACCTTGCTTTTTGTAGAACAGATTGTTGGGGTGGTCGTTGAATACGAAATACAATTTGTCTTTTACAACCGAAACAGCGAAAGATGAATAAAAGCCACCATCATTTACCGTTACCTGCTTTTTCGGAATTTTTTCGTTCCAGTCGATGCTGCCGTCAGGCGATATGCTGATTACAATTATATCATTGTAATAATATTGGGAGGTACTCGAGGTGGTTGTTCCTCCGTTACCGTTGCTCATCTTAATCGTTGTTGTCATAACATAAAACTGTTCTCCGATTAAAACTGCTCCGCCATCATCTCTTAAGATGATATCCTTCAGGTCATACTGGTATAACTCAATGTCTTTTCCACTTTCAGCTCTCTTTTTGGCTTTTTCTTCTTTTTTTTCGGTCATGTTCTGAGTAATAAAGTCGATTCCGAATTCCTTGAATTCTTTTGTAAGGATTTCCTTTGTTTCGGAATTTATTTTCAGGAAATAACTGCCCTTGATACTGAAAGTGCCTTCCGCGGAGTAAAATCCACCACAGATAATATCCTGATCATCGTTTATTGCAATCTGCATATCTGTCAGAAAAGTTCCCGGTATTTCGACAGGATATTCTCTCATTTCAGAACCATTTCCGGTATAGCTTAATATCTGGTATTTATAGTTCGGCTCGCCTTTGCGGCGTTCAACCCGTTTTCCTTTAAAAATGACACCAAGCAGGTACACATTCCCGGTATCGTCCACTTTATAATCCTGGATTTCGAACAACTCATCCTTATAAGGAAGAACCACTTTCTTTTCCCACACCTGATTGAAGTTATTGTCAAAAACATGAAAACCGAATTTTTCACTCTCTCCTTTATTGTAGGGCAAATTGTAGTATATAAGCACCCTTGAGCTATCGCGGGATAATTCATAACTGTAAGTGCCTGAATTGTACCTGCTGTTTTCAGAATAGTCAATTTCTGCGATCATTTTAAGGTCCTTATTCAGCAAAAGCGATTTGTTATCGATGGTTTGCATAAACAGGAAATTCTTCTTCAGCTTTTGGTTTCTGAATGAACTAAACAAATACAATTTCTTATTCAGATTAATGATAAATTCAAATTCCTTTTCTTTGTTTTGTTCCTCCAGATTCAACTCAACCGATTTGGTCTTGTTCATTTGCATATTGAAATGTTCAATCGTTAAGACTTTCTTTTCTCTCTTGATTGCATAAAATCCGGTCTTGTCGTAGCCAACAATATCGCTGAGTGTCGACTTTTTTGATTCTTTTTGTTCTGCACCCCAAAGGATGGTGACTTTTTTCGATTTTACCTGTCCGAACGATAGTAGTGCAACAAGAGAGAACCAAAATAAAAATGAAATCTTCTTTTTCATACAATGTTTTTTGTTAAAAAATATACCCTATTTTGACTCCTATGGGGAATGATACTCCGGCAATCCTGTCCTCAGGTGCTGTGGAATTATCGTCATTAAAGCTGATTCCCAGGCCAATATTAAAATCAAATACCATCCGGCTTAATGGCATAATCTGCAATCCACCGTTTAATGTTATATCAGTAAGAGAATTTGACTCACCACCCTGCCTGTAAGTTCTTCTTCGGTATTGAACCCCGATATAATCGAGTTCCGGTGCCTGCTGACTGAGATAGAATTTAGGATGTATCCAGATGCTGTAACCGATATCCGGACTTTCCAAAGGTTCAATATCAAATTCATTTTGAATGGAATTTGGAATAAAATAGGGAAAAAGTAAACCTGCTCCAACCTCTATGGTGAATGATCTGGTGATTACTCTTTCATAATAAAGAGGCAGATCACCGGTTATTACAGATAGAACATTGATTTTTAAAATGTTTTTCGAAACAGATATACCACCATCATCGAAGTACCACGAATCATTGCGGGTGCTGTCTGACTGTGCATAAAGGCTATGGAAAACACATTGTAAAATAAATAAAATAGCAATGGTGAACTTTTGTTGCATTTTCTTGTGATTTATGGTTGTCTAATACATGGATGATCTGATTTTATATAGTAGGATCAATTTTCCGGAATTATTGTAAAAGCTATATTTTCTGAAATAAGAAGTGCGCCAAATTTAATAACATTCTTTGATTTCAAAAATTATCTTATATAAATTTCATTAATGTCTGAAATCGTCGATAACCAACCCTAAAACGTCATTTCAAAAAAATGAACTTTTATTTATTTACTATTTGAACTACAACTAGATAACTATCAATAAAATAGATTGATACATAATTTCAGAATGAAATTCCGGCGACTGCTTTTTTTATTTCCGGTAACTTTTTGTAGAAAAGTATTGCAGCCAACAGGCAACAGGCCCCGGCCGCAAATACAGTTACCTGAACGCCTGCCATTTCTGCCAGGCTACCCATTAACAGGCTGCCCAGTGGAGTAAATCCCATAAATGACATGCTGTAAAGCGCTACAATCCTGCCCCGCATCTGATCATCAACCATGGTTTGAAGCAGCGTGTTACTCGAGGCAAACTCCACCACCATGCCAAATCCGGTGATTATTAACAGGGCAATCGAAATCAGCAGTCCGGTTGAAACCGAAAAGGCCATCAAACCAATACTAAACATGGTTGCTGAAATGAAAATTATCATGGGAATGCCATTCAGCGATTTCCGGGTCGCAAGGTAAACAGCGCCTATTAAGGCACCGGCACCGATGGCTCCAATCAGGTACCCAAGTGTTTGTGCGTTGCCATGCAGCACCTCGCGGGCAAATACAGGCATAAACACCTGAAATGGAAGTCCGAGCAGACTGGTGGTAATTACCATAATCAGCAAATATCTGATTGGAAGGGCTTTGTAGGCATAACTCAGGCCACTCATCAGCTCGGAAAATACCGATGCATGTTTTGTAGACTCAACCCGCGTATCAATGTGCATGGCCATCAGAGAGGCGATTACGGCCAGGTAGCTCAACCCGTTGATCATAAAACAGACCCCTTCCCCTGAAAGGGCGATCAGCAATCCCCCGAGGGGAGGTCCGGCAAAGCGGGCGGTGTTGAAAAGGGTTGAGTTTAGGGCAATGGCATTCTGAAGATCAGTACGGTCGGTAACCATGTTAACCAGAAATGCATGGCGGAAAGGCGTGTCGAAGGCGACGGAAATGCCATTCAGGGCTGCAGATACAAGAATGTGCCATACCTGTATCCTTCCGGAAAAAATAAGTGATGCAACTGTCAGAGCGATCAGCATCGAGATGGTCTGGGTTACGATCAGTACTTTCCGGCGGTCAATCCGGTCGGCATAAACACCTGCCAGCGGAGTCAGCAGCAGCGATGGAATCTGGCCTGCAAACCCGACGACTCCGAGTAGTAGGGCAGAATCGGTGAGCCTGTAAACCAGCCAGCCCAGGGCGATGTTTTGTATCCAGTTGCCTGGCAGGGAAATCAGCTGCCCAAAGAAATAGAGTCTGTAATTGCGGTGCCTGAGCGACCGGATAGCCGATGCCGATGGGTTATTGAACAGGTTTTTATTGAAATTAATGCTCAACGGTTATTTTTCTGACAAAGCTATAGATTTTAATTGAGGATGGGGGGTTCAAAAGGTTTATAGGTTCAAACAAGAAGTTGGCAAATGGCAGTTGGCAGTTGGCAAAAGAGAAGTAAAAAGTAAAAAGTAAAGAAAGAAGTTCTAGAGTTCAAAAGTTCAAGGGTTCAAGAGTTCAAAAAGAAGTTGGCAAATGGCAGTTGGCAAAGAGAAGTAAAAAGTAAAAGAAAGAAGTTCAAAGTTCAAAAGTTCAAGAGTTCAAGAGTTCAAGGGTTCAAACAAGAAGTTGGCAAATGGCAGTTGGCAAAGAGAAGTAAAAAGTAAAAAGTAAAGAAAGAAGTTCAAGAGTTCAAAGGTTCAAGAGTTCAAGAGTTCAAAAGAAGTTGGCAATGGTGCAGAAAAGAAAAGTAGGTCAGGGTTCAAGGTTCAAACAGAAGTTGGCAAATGGCAGTTGGCAAAGAGAAGTAAAAAGTAAAAAGTTTAAAGTGAAAACAAGAATCAAAGTTCAAGGAATCGATCAAATAGAAGTCTCTCAGCAACACTAATGCGATTCTGCAATTCAGTAATTCTGAAAATTCTGTAATTCTATAACCCTGAAATTCTGAAACCCTGAACCCTGAAACCCTGAAACTCTGAAACTCTGAAACCCTGAAACCCTGAAACCCTGAAACCCTGAAACCCTGAAACCCTGAAACCCTGAAACTCTGAAACCCTGAAACCTTTAGACTTTAGACTTTTTACTTTAAACTTCTCGCTCCCTTCATCCAGCAATATCTACCATTCACCATGTGAATACCACGGTTTATCGAATATTTATTTTGCATAGTCCGGGTACATCCTACTTTTGCTTCATCACTCAAAACCGAACAATCATGAAAACGGGATTTTTATTGCTTATGATAGCAACCTTGCTGCTGGCAGGGCCCGTAGGCGCCCAGCAGCCTGACAATGGACAGAATGAACAATTTTCAACTGTTTTCGGAAATCAATCAAATGCTGTAGGAGGTTATATATCATTCGGACTCGGCAATACAATAATAAAAGACAACAATGCTGTCATGGGACAGTTCAGGCTTGCAGCACGATTGGGCCATAGCTTTTCAATTGGTATTGCCGGTGCCGGATTTTCTGACTGGCTGTATGGATTGAACCACGACCGGCCAGGACTTAGCCCGGATGGATATTTTATTGAAGGCGGATATGGCGGATTGCTCCTGGAACCGGTTTTCGCTCCAAAATTTCCGGTGCACCTGTCTTTTCCCATTCTTATTGGAGCAGGTGGAGTCGCCTTTGCCGAAGACAGTGACGGAAATGACTGGAACGATTGGGAATACGATGACGACAGGAATGTAATTGCAAGTGATGCATATTTCGTTGTTGAGCCGGGCGTAGAACTCGAGTTTAACCTGTCGCAGTTTATGAGGATGGGCGCCGGAGTCAGTTATCGGTTCACCAATGCCATCAAAATGGAGGGCAGCAGGGAACATTTGCTGAACGGACTATCATGCTCTGTTAACCTCAAACTTGGTGTATTCTGAAAAGCTGGATAAGGTATACATGATGATTCGCTTTGTGCATATAAGTCCATCGCAGGATAATAATTGATGAAATTTTCTGTTAAGCCTGTTATTAAAAGGCTTCATGATCAAAAAGAAACTGAAATGAAATTAGAAGACTTTGGCTTTAATAATCAGTTTGAGAATTTCATAATTGAGAATAACCTGGGCAGGTATGAGATTGGAAGAGTCATTGCAGAACATAAAGAACGCTACATTGTCAGAACTGAAAAAGGAGAATTCGAAGGTGAAATTACAGGCAATATGCGTTTTACGGCAAAAAGTCGCTTAGATTTTCCTGCAGTCGGGGATTGGGTTGCATTGACAACCTATGAATCTGAGTTCGCGGTGATTCACCGGATTTTACCTAGATTTTCTACAATTCAAAGACAGGCAGCCGGACATCTGGGTGAGACTCAGGTTATAGCAGCAAACATTGATTATGCTTTCATAGTTCAGGCCATTGACAGGGATTTTAACATCAACAGACTTGAAAGATACCTGACCATCTGCCATTCAGCTAAAGTTATTCCTGTCATCATAATGAGTAA
Source organism: Bacteroidales bacterium (assembly GCA_016709025.1). Classification (GTDB taxonomy): domain Bacteria; phylum Bacteroidota; class Bacteroidia; order Bacteroidales; family Lentimicrobiaceae; genus Lentimicrobium. The sequence continues at coordinate 77,754 of JADJEQ010000009.1, forward strand.
AACGGATCTGACAGAAGAATTGCAGATCAATGCAATAAAGGAAAAAATAACTGCACGGATTAAAAATGTGCCAATTGTTGCGATAAGTAATGAAACACAGAATGGTTACGACGAAATCATGCAGTTTATTGAGAAGGGTAAAACTTATTGTTTGCTTGGCTCTTCAGGAGTCGGGAAATCCAGCCTGTTAAATAATCTGTCAGGCGCAACTGTTATGAAAACAGGAACAATAAGCCAGAGTAACAATAAGGGAAGGCACGTTACCAGTCACAGGGAGTTGATTGTGCTTGAGAATGGTGCGATTCTGATTGACAATCCGGGAATGAGAGAAGTTGGCGTAGGCGATTCAACAAATGGATTGGAAATTACATTTGATATGATTGCCGCATTATCCCGGAACTGCAAATTCAAAGACTGTACCCATACCAGTGAAATTGGTTGTTTTGTTCTTGAACAGGTTGAAAAGGGAGAAATTGATCGAACCTCCTATGAAAATTACCTGAAAATGGGCAGAGAAGTAGAGCATTTTGAATCAACCATCGCAGAGAGACGGAGAAAAGAGAAAGTTTTCGGAAAAATTATGAAGAACTACAAAAAAGACGTGGATAAAAACAATTTCCTGGCATAACAGCAAGTTGTCTGAAAAACGGCTTTCGGTAGTTCGCTGACCGGGACCGGTAAATCATCAGAAATACAGAGGTATGCAAGGTAAGTTATTTGGTTTAAACCTGCTTTGCGTATAACTGCGAAATTTAGTAGAATAATTGATAATCCAAAATTGAGAAAAATGCAGGAACTCACATTTACAAACAGCCGTTCCAACACTCCTGGCACTTATTCATTCGGAGTTCCGGGAAGTTATAAACACAAGACTGCTTTGTATCAGCAGGTATTGAACAATATTACGCTCAAATCGGGGCAGGTGGTTCTTGAGTTGAGTTGTCCTGATGAAGGCAGACCTGAAGTTCAGGCGATTATTCATGGTGTACATCCCGACCCCATGGGCGGTAAACCTTTATTATTCGGAATTTCCGAAACGGAAACCGGTTTTGGAAATGGAAATTCTCAAAACAGGGCATCCTGGGTTGATGGTTCCTTTGATGTGATAATTTGCCTGGGCATCTTCAATCTGATGAAAGATCATTCCGGAACAATGGCTGAAATTCACCGTTTGCTAATCCCGGGAGGAAAAGTAATCATTGCCGACCAGTGGTTTCGCCGCACCGGCCCGATGTTTGCCAACCTGCTTCAACAATACGGACGCAGCAATGACAGCCGAATATACAGCCCTGCCTGGGTAACCAGGCTGGTGAAAAAGAGCAGATTTGGAATGGTGGATATTTTGGCCTCTGGCCCTACCAATTTTCTCTGTACCGGCACAGCAATAAAATAATCTGCGATGAGTTTCTCATACGAACTGGTGAATCTGCTTGACCCTTATACGAAGGAGCCGTTGCAAATGGGGAAAGGATACCTGTTCAATCCGGTATCGGGTGAAAAATATTATATCAACAGTGGAATCCCGGTATTTCTGACCGAGAATCAGATGACCGGTGACAACCTTAAATATTCCCGTTTTTACGATCGGATCAGCCGGTTCTACCGTATTTCTTCAGTATTTTATTGTTGGCTTAAGGGGACTACTGAAAAGAAAGTCAAGTCGTTGTACCTCGATCAGCTGGAAATCAAAAAAGGCAGCATGGTATTGGAAGTGTCGGTGGGTTCTGCCGACAATCTGAAGCACCTGAAGCCGGATGCGAGCTACACCGGTATTGATATTTCTTTCGGGATGCTTACCATGGCCAGGCGACAGCTTAAAAGGTGGAAGATAAAGGCCAGTCTCTGCCAGGGTGAAGCAGAACACCTGCCTTTCCCTGACAATAGTTTTGATGTGGTTTTTCATGTGGGTGGTATCAACTTTTTCAACGACAAACACAAGGCTCTTACTGAAATGATCCGGGTAGCCAAACCCGGCAGCAAATTGCTGGTGGCTGATGAAACCGAATCAATGGTGGTAAATACATACCAGAAAAACCCTTTCACCAGAAATCTATACCAACTGGCCGACCGGGATCTTTCTGTGCCAATACACCTTTTACCTCCGGGGATGAAAGAAATTGAGGTGAGATACTTTTTTGATCAGAAAGTTTATTGTCTTACGTTTCGGAAACCGGCAGGTTTCGGAGGAAAGGCTGAAAATTCAGGACATTAATTCTTTACCCTGACTGCCCGGAATAACCGGCAATTTCAAATCAACCCGTAATATTGCTCTTATAACGAATACACCTGATCCATGGAACTACCAGCAGGATTAATCATCAGACCTGAATTAAGCGGTGATTACGCCAAAATTACCCGATTAAACGATCTTGCTTTCGGGCAGCCCGGCGAGGGAAAACTCATTGAAGCTTTGCGTTTGAATCCCTTGTTTATAAAAGGATTGTCATTGGTGGCAATTATCAGAGGTGAGATCGTAGGCCATATTCTGTTTTCCCCGGTGTTGATCAGAAGTGAGAACAAGGTTTTTCGTTCCCTTGCATTGGCCCCTATGTCCGTTTTGCCGGGTTTCCAGGGAAAAGGCATTGGTTCAGCACTTATATCTGCCGGGCTGGATGAAGCGAAAGCAGGTAAGTTTGACTCAGTCATAGTTCTGGGACACCGGGATTATTATCCAAGATTCGGATTCAAACCAGCTTCAAGGTTTGGAATTGTGCCTCCGTTTGAGGTTCCCGATGATGTGTTTTTTGCAATGGAACTCAGGCCCGATGGACTATCAGGAGTTACCGGTGTGGTCGAATATCCCGGTGAATTTGCTTTTGGTTTAGCAAAAACAGCTGGCTGAAAAAATAAGTTGATCTATTTAGCAATACATTTAGCCGTACTTATTAAATTTGATGATTCAAGATAAATCATGATCAGACTATGGTGCTGAATCCGATTTTAAAATTCATTCATGATCTGGAAACTTTTAACGAGGATCAGGATTTTATCCGGTATCGTGAAAGCGACCTGCGCAGCACCTTCACCCTGATCACCCTGCTGGGTTTAGTATTACTCTGGCTGGTAAATATTGTTCTCTTAATACAAGCCCTTCCGGGATCACAACAGTTACTCGAATGGAGTATTCCTACCTCGGCAGCTTTGCTTGTTAATCTGGCACTGGCTTTGGGTACACGCTACCACTATCGCAGAAAGCTATTTACCTGTATTGGTTTCTATATCTGGATTCTATTCAGCGCTCTGGTTCCCGGTTTATCCGGTCCGGCCGGATTTCTTTACCTTACCGGCCCGGCACTGCTCATCACCATCTGGTTTGCATTCATCCCCTTCAGGTTTTCAAGACAGGTATTACATGGACTGATCTTTCTTTTAATTTATACAGCATTTATAAGAGTATTAAATGACGACAAATACAGCCTGATGCAAATGGCTGGCATTGTTATGTTTTTGCTGGTTTTTTTTATACTTGGCGTTCTGGTTGCATTTGCCAATAATCAGTCAGCAGCAACTGTATTTTCAGCGCGGAAGGCAGCACGCACCAGCGACGATCGTTACCGAATTCTGACCGAGCATATGCAGGATGTGGTATGGACACTTGATATGCGCACGCTCAGGTTTTCTTTCGTCAGTCCTTCGGTTGAAAAACTTCGTGGTTTCACAGCCGAAGAAGTTATCCGTATGCCTTTTGAGGATTCTTTTACCCCGAAAAGTGCCGCTAAGGTGAAGGAATTGCTGGGAGGAGTGGTACAGGAGTTCAGGGATGGGAAAGATGTTACCTCATTTGCTGTAGGGGAATTGGAGCAGTATTGCCGGGATGGTTCTACTGTGTGGATTGAAGTAGCTGCTACGCTTATTTTAGACGAAAATGGTGAACTGGCTGAAATGCTGGGTGTTTCGCGCAATATTACCGGGCGCCGGAAGGCTGAACAGGCATTACGTGAATCAGAAGAAAAGTACCGTACCCTGATCAGTCAGGCCAACGACGGTATTTTTATTACCCAGGACGGCGTTTTCAGGTTTGTAAACCAGGCTTTTTGCGATATTACAGAATATTCAACCGCAGAATTAAACGGGAAGCCTTTTATTGAATTGATTGCAGAAGAAGAGAGGCCTGTTTTGATTGAGATTCACCGTCGTCGCATGGCTGGAGAGAAAGTCCCTGATAAGTACTCAACCATCGGCATATCTAAAACTGGCCGGAGGGTTAACCTTGAGTTCAATAGCAGTACCATTGAATTTGATGGCCGGCCTGCTTCGTTTGTGATTATGCGGGATAATACAGAGCAAATGGAAGTTGCCCGGCTTATCCGCGAAAGTGAAGAGAAATACCGCTCACTGGTCGAAAGAGCGAACGATGGCATTGTTATCCTGCAGGATGGAAATGTTAAGTTTATCAACCAGATGATGGCCAATATTCTTGGTTATCAGGTTGAGGAAATACTCAATACGCCCTTTGTCAATTATCTTGCGGAATCTGAAAAGGAAAAGATCCGTGAATTTTACCGTAAAAGGCAGGCAGGTGAGAATTTACCACAGATTTATGAATCCATGCTGGTTCGAAAAGATGGTTCATTAAAGCCGGTGGAATTCAACAATGGAATTATTAACTACAATGGTCAGATAGCTACCCAAACTTATATCAGGGATATTACCGAACGCAAAGCAGCCGAGAAGGCACTTGTTGAAAGTGAACAGCGCTATGCACTTGCAGTTGAAGGGGTGAACGAAGGTATTTTTGATTGGAACCTCGAAACCAATGAGGTCTATTTCTCAAATAATTACAAAGCCATCCTTGGTCTCACCCCTGAAGAGATGAAAAACGATTTGCCGGAATGGGAATCGCGCATTCATCCTGATGACAAAGAGCGGGTATTAAAGGCTAACCAGGATTACATCAATGGTCATGTTTCGGTGTATAACCCCGAATACCGGCTTCGGCACCGCAATGGAGACTACCGCTGGATTCTTTCCAGGGGCGTTTGTCTGCGCGACAGCAACGGTAAGGCATACAGGCTGGCAGGGTCACACATGGATATCACCGAAAGGCGTAAATCGGAAGAGAAACTTCGTGAGAGCGAAGCCCGTTACCGCAGTATCTTTAATACAGCCGCAGATGCCATTTTTCTTATAGATAAGGCAACCGGGGCTATAGTGGATGTAAATCAGCCGGCTGTCCGGATTTATGGGTACACGATGGATGAACTGCTTACTATGAAGATCGGGCAACTTGCCGATGAACCGGATGACACAGTAGAAGTGCTCAATACAACTAACCGGTTTCATCATGTGGCACAACGCAGATCAGTACGTAAAGACGGGGAGATTGTGCTGGTAGAGATTTCGGCTAGCTATATCGTGATGGAAGACAGGCCATACATCATAGCCATGGTACACGACATCACGCAAAGGAAAAAAGCAGAACATGCTTTGCGTGAAATCGAAACCAAATTCCGCGAAATCACAGACCTGTTGCCACAACTGATATATGAACTTGACAATCATGGTTTCATTACCTTTTTAAACCGCACTGGCAAGTAGATGTTTGGGATATCTGAGGCCGATATCAGAAAAGGTCTTCCTGCTTCATCCATGGTGGTGCCAGAGCAACGCAACCGCTTGCTAAACAATTTTAATCAGGTAATGAATCTGAAGTATGGTGAGCTTGAGAATGAATACAGGGGATTGCGGACCGATGGTACTGAATTTCCCATACTAATTTATGGTTCGGCTGTTTTGCGCGACGGCAAAGTAGCCGGAAACCGTGGTATCGTGATTGACATCACTGACCGAAAAAATGCAGAAGAAGAGTTGCGCCGGGTAAACGAGCGGCTTACACTTCATTTCAGACAGACACCGCTGGCTTACATTGAATGGAATGAACACCTTGAGGTTACCGACTGGAACCCGGCTGCTGAAAGCATTTTCGGCTATACCCGTGAAGAAGTTCTGGGCAAACATGCTTTCAAATTGATTGTTCCGTTAAAAGTACAGGCCGAAATCAGTCGTTTATCGGAAAGCATCCTCAATCAAACAGGTGGACAGCGCAATACAAATGAAAACATTTCAAAGCAGGGTCATACAATCATCTGTAACTGGTACAACACCCCGCTGAAAGACCATACCGGCAGGGTTATAGGCCTGGCGTCGCTGGTGCAGGATATTACCGAACAGAAAATGCTGGAAGCCGAGCTTGAAAAATATGTTACTGTCCTGGAGAAAAATTACTCTGAATCGAAGATTAAAGTTCAAACCTATTCAGTTGAACTTGAAACGCGCAAGAATGAGTTGCTACGACTTCAAAAGGAAAATCTGCAATCTCAGTTTGAAACGCTCAGAAGCCAGGTTAATCCGCACTTTTTATTCAACAGCCTGAATGTACTCACCTCGCTGATAAAAATAGAACCCGATCTGGCCGAACAGTTTACACTTCGCCTATCGATGGTATATCGTTATGTACTTGAAAATAAAGATAAAGAAGTGGTAAGCCTGGAAACCGAACTTGATTTTCTGAAAGCATACACATTTCTGCTCGACATAAGGTTTTCAGGTAAAATGAAGGTTGTGGTATCCCTTTTACCGGAAAAATTACAGATGAAAGTGGTTCCGCTTGCCCTGCAGTTATTGATTGAAAATGCCATAAAGCATAATACATTCTCGAAAAAGCAGCCTTTGCTGGTGAATGTATTTAGTGAAGGCGATTATCTGGTAGTTGAGAATAACCTGCAGGTTCGTGAATCACACGTTCAGTCAACCGGGGTTGGACTCAACAATATTGCCAGCAGGTACACATATTTTACTGACCGGAAAACGATTTCAGGTGTGGAAGGGGAGAAGTTTGTGGTGAAGATACCTCTTCTTTAGCGCAGGGCACAGGGCTCAGGGCACAGGGCGCAGGGCTCAGGGCACAGGGCGCAGGGCACAGGGCACAGGGCACATGGGCATGGAGCATGGGGCATGGGGCATGGAGCTTAATGGGGGAATCCCATCTCTTATGAAACAGACAAGGAGACCGGGAGAAATGGGGACAAGGGGACAAAGAGACAAAGAGAGTGTATGGAGCATGGTGCTTTGAATTGAAAACTGAGGATTCGTCCCTCGTCCCTTTTGCGTCCCTCGTCCCTTTTTGGCACAGAGCTCAGGGCACAGAGCACAGGGTAAGGGGCATGGGGCATGGAGCTTAATTGGGAAATCCCGTTTCTTATGCAACAGACAAGGAGACCAGGAGAAATGGGGACAAGGGGACAAAGAGACACAGAGAGTGTATGGAGGGCGGGCATGGGGGGGGGGGGGGGGCCCTGGGGGCATGGGGAATAATTGAATTTCTAATTTCTAATGTCTAACCTAAGATTAATAGACTGTAATCCCGCCTGACAGACATAGATTATGCTCAATTTTGGCATTTTATTAATCAGTCGTATAGGTCTGGAATCCTGGAACTCTGAAACCCTGAAACTCTGAAACTCTGGAAACCTGAAACCCTGAAACCCTGAAACCCTGAAACCCTGAAATTGTTTAACCTCGAACATTAAAATGAACGGTATGAAAGTCGTTATTATTGAAGACGAAGAACTGGCAGCACGCCGGTTAGAAACATTGATTAAAGAATGCGCTCCTGACAGCGAGGTAGTTGCCCGGCTTGAATCGGTTGAGGATGCCATTGCATGGTTTCGTGGCAATCCCGCCCCCGAACTGATCTTTCTGGATATTCACCTTGAAGATGATCTGAGTTTTACCATTTTTGAAAAAGTGAAGGTCGAATCACCCATCATCTTCACTACAGCTTATGATGAATATGCCATCCGTGCTTTCAAAATGCGTAGTATCGACTATCTGCTTAAACCCATCGTAAAAGAGGAACTTGCCCATAGCCTGGAGAAGTTCAGGGAGTTTTCATCGGCACGCCGTCAACCGGACATGGAAGCATTATTCCGGATGATCACAACCGGGGTTCCATCATACAAGGAGAGGTTTTCTATAACTGTAGGACAGAAGATAAAGAGTTATTCAACCGATGACATAGCCTGGTTTTATTCCGAAGAAGGAATAACTTTCATGGTAGTAAATGATAACCATCAGTACCCCATTGATTTTAGTCTTGACGATCTAAGCGTTCAACTCAATCCTAAGGAATTCTTCAGGATTAACCGCCAGTTTCTGGTAAAGTTAAAATCGATAAAAAACGTTCATATCTACCCGAAAAGCCGCCTTAAGCTGGAACTTCTCCCTGCTGCCAACAGGGAAGTATTTGTAAGCCGCGATAAGGTGACCAGGTTTAAGGAGTGGCTGGGGTGATGGCACAGGGCTCAGGGCGCAGGGCTCAGGGCGCAGGGCTCAGGGCTCAGGGCTCAGGGCTCAGAGCACAGGGCTCAGGGCATGGAGCATGGAGCATGGGGCATGGGGAATACTTGAATTTCTAATTTCTAATTTCTAATGTCTAACCTGAATTTATTGGCCTGCTTTTCCGTAATTCTGAAATTCTGAAACCCTGAAATTCTGAAATTCTGTAACCCTGGAACCCTGAAACTCTGTAACCCTGAAACTCTGAAATTCTGTAACCCCGGAATTCTGAAATTCTGGAATCTTGTAACTCTGGAACCCTGAAACCCTGAAACCCTGAAACCCTGTAACCCTGTAACCCTGAAACCCTGAAACCCTGAAACTCTGAAACTCTGAAACTCTGAAACCCTGAAACCTCTGACACTAACCGAAATTCAAAAACAACTGTTGCTTTCTGAACAAGATCACAACGTTGCGTTGTTATGCCTGGCGGAGGAATATCCTTTGCTGGAAGTTATACAGGAAGGTACGATGCTGATGTGTCGGTTTCAGTCGGATGAAGAATGGTGCCATTTCAGTCATAACAGTACTCATTCTTTTATCAAATCATTTTTCAGGCAATACAATCGCGGGCAATATGTGGTGATTTCAGATGATAAGGTTTTTGACCAGGTTCAGCAGGATCATCGTAAGGCTTGGTCCATAGCCTGTTACCGGCTTTTTCAGGACGATGATCATTCCCTTCAGGAATACCCTGGATTGCAAATAATCAGGCCGGAACACCTCCAGGTTGTTTATGATAATTCAAAGTACCAACAGTTTCTTTCATTGGAATACCTTAACATGCGCCTTCAACTTGGTGGAGGTTTCTGCATTGAGCGGGATGGACAGCCGGTAGCCTGGGCTATGACCCACGACGATGGTTCTGTGGGAATGTTGCATGTACTCGATCAATATCGCGGGTTAGGTTATGCCAGATTGCTGGTACTTGCAATGTCGGGTGAAGTGAGGAAAATAAACAGGCCGGTTTTTGCGCATATTGAACCGGTGAATTTCCCCTCACTGAACTTATTCCGAAGCCTGGGATTTGAGGTCAGAAGTAAGGTAACCTGGGCCTTTTTTAAATAACCGGTTGCTGGCGGCTGGTTTCTTGTTACTGGATATGGGATACTGGTTGCTGGTTGCTGGTTACTGGTTAATGGTAGCTGGTTACTGGTTTCTGGTAGCTGGTTACTGGTCGGCACCTTCTCCTGCCTTCGACGATGGTTGGATAAAAACTTACCTACCAACTCAGGCACCACGAGGAGAAGGACTTTTCAATTTTAACTAAATGTCTCATTGTCTCTCCGTCTCTATGTCCCTTCGTCTCTAAGTCCCTTCGTCTCTAAGTCTCTTCGTCTCTGAGTCTCTTCGTCTCTAAGTCTCTTCGTCTCTAAGTCTCTCAGTCCCTCAGTCCCTCTGTCACTACTACTTATCAACCGCCTTGTGTTTCCATCGCTTGTGCGACCATAACCAGAAAGCCGGTTTACTCCTGATGTCGGCTTCCAGGAGTTGTGTAAACTTTCTCAGGATGTCCTGTTCATTCTGATCATCGCCCGGTTCAGAGATCAGCTGGTATGATACAGAATAATACCCGGGGTTGATTTTACTGATTGATTGATAAATTACTGCAGATTTGGTTGCTTTTGCCAGTTTGGCTCCTCCAGTAAAAAAGAGGCTCGGCTGATTGAGGAAATTAAAACAATAGTCAGGGTCCTTATGTGATGGGGACTGATCTCCGATAAAGAAATAGAGCGCAGGGTAGTCTTTCCTGCTAAGGATAAACCTGCCGGCCTGTTGCATAGGAAGAAGTTTTAATCCGAACCTCTTCCTTAATTTGCCCATCAACATTTCAGATACAATGCCGCTCAATGGTTTGTAAAGCGTATAGATGCTGAAATCGAAGAACAATGGTGTCATGATCAGCCATTCCCAGTTTCCCCAATGACCTCCCAGCGCAATGATGTTAATTCCTCTATTGTGAAGATCATTGATCAGATCCGGGTTTTCAATCTTAAACCGCTGGCGGGCCTCCTCCGGCTGCATCGCCTGGCTTTTAATCACTTCTGCGAAGACTCCGAAAAAATGACGGTAAAACTGATGTGCAAGTATTCTGATTTCAGCATAGTTTTTCTCAGGGAATGCCCGGGTGAGATTCTGGATAATTACTCCATACCGGTAGTGAAAAACTTTTTCAGCAAGGTAACGAAACGCTCCGGTTTTAAAATACAGAACTTTCAATGGCAGATGTCCCGATAACCGAAGCAGTCCATAAATCAGTGAAGCAAGAATATTCTGAAGGATTCTCATAGGTAAAGAAAGTCCAAAAAGTTTTGAGACTTCAAAAATACTAATATCCCTGCAGATTATCCTAATTTGAATCCGGAAGCATTATTCAGCTCCTTAAATTCGTAATGTTAAAATTCTATAAATTAACCCCTATGATGAAAATAAGTCCCGGTTTATCCATAAATTATCTGTATCTTTTCAGAATATATGAAAAACATGAAGAAAGTCAGGTCCTTGCAAGGACAGAACCAGAAAACGATACAGTCAATCACCCCCCAGATTTCCGCTACCTGCGGCTCTATCAAAGGGAAGTATGCTGTTGTTCTGGATGGTGGAAAAACAACAATCTTTATTTCGGATAAAAGTCTGGAAGCCGAAACGATTGAAAGATACAACCAGAGAAGAGGCCGTTAATAAAAGTAGATTGGGGAGGATGGGAATTTCTAATTTCTAATATCTAATTTCCAATTAAATACAAATTCAGATGCAGGTTTTAATTGACAATCATTATCAATAAGACCAATGCACCCTGACCTGAAACAGCCTGTAGGAAAAGTAACTTCAAAGAGAATAGGAAGCTGATTAGTCCCGGTTGTCTTTTTTATACATTAGGAAAAATGTGACTTCCTTCTGATGAAATGCAGGTATATTTACGGGAATATTTATTTTCACGGATTTCCTGATGAAAAGCAACAGGGATGCGACATATCGCATCCCTGTTGCTTTTTATCATAACAGCGTGTATTTTTAGCTTGTTATGACGATTCAGGTAACTCCTGTCACAATATATCAGACAAGGTGACAAACCTGCCCGCCGAAACAGCGTGAGGTGGGGGGATGGGAGACCAGGGGAAACTTTAATTTACAATTTTACTACACATGCCTTGAGCACTATGCCCATTGCGAAGAAGGGACGAGGGACGCAAAATGGGGACGAGGGACGATTTACATAGGAAAATCCTACTCCAATTTAGCAGACAAGGAGACAAGGAGACAAGGAGACAAGCCTGCCCGCCGCAACGGAGTGAAGGAGGGGAGACAGGACTAAGAAACTGAGGGACTAAGAGACTAAGGGACTAAGAGACTAAGAGACTAAGAGACTAAGAGACTGAGAGACTGAGAGACTGAGGGACTGAGAGAATAAGAGATGAGTAGTGAGAGTGAGTGGTGAGTAAAGTGAGTGAGTGAGTGAGGGAGGGAATAGGAGAACTTGAGAAGAATCAACAAATCAGCTCCCAGCTAATCGATAAATTTGCTAATCAGCTAATTGGCTTGCTAATTGACTAATCCTCAATCCTCGATCTGAAATCCAAAATCTGCAATCCAAAATCCGCAATCAGTGCAAGCCCTTTTGCCCTGAGCTCTGTGCCCTGCGCCCTGCGCCCTGAGCTAATTATAAAGCTTATTCCGTTGCTCTTTCAGCTTCTCGTCCGAAATGTAGTCATCGTAATCCATCAGTTTGTCGATCATGCCTTTAGGCCCGATTTCAATAATCCGGTTACAGACAGTCTGGATAAACTCGTGGTCGTGCGACGACATCAGGATATTGCCTTTAAATTTGATGAGCGTATTGTTGAACGCCTGAATCGACTCAAGGTCAAGATGGTTGGATGGGGTATCAAGTAACATCACATTGGCATTCCGGATCATCATGCGGGCAATCATACAGCGCACTTTCTCTCCACCCGAAAGTACATTGGCTTTTTTGTAGATTTCTTCACCTGAGAAGAGCATTTTGCCCAGAAAACCGCGCAGGTAAAGCTCTGTAGTATCCTGCGAGAACTGTCCAAGCCAATCGGTCAGGGTGAGGTCATTTTTGAACAGGTCTTCGTATTCCAGTGGCAGATAAGCCTTCAGAATGGTTTGTCCCCATATAAAAGAGCCACTGTCAGGCTCATCATGACCCTTCAGTATCTCGAAAAGAGCAGTCATGGCCCGGGTGTCCCTTGAAAGAAATACAATCTTGTCATCCTTCATCATGGTGAAATTCAAGTCTTTGAACAACAGGGCGCCGTTTATGCTCTTAGTCAGGTTTTTAACCTCAAGTATGTTGTTGCCCGGCTCGCGTTCCGGAGTAAAAATAATGCCCGGATATTTGCGGGTAGATGGTTTTATTTCTTCAATATTCAACTTTTCGATCATCTTTTTGCGGCTGGTGGTCTGCTTCGATTTCGAAGCATTGGCGCTGAAACGGGCTATGAATTCCTGAAGCTCTTTTTTGCGTTCTTCCGCTTTTTTATTCTGGGTTTGAAGTTGCCTGAGCGCCAATTGACTCGATTCATACCAGAAGGTATAATTTCCTGCAAACATCTGCACCCTGCTGAAATCAATATCGACAATATGTGTACAAATGGAGTCCAGGAAATGCCTGTCGTGAGAGACTACCAGAACCGTGTTATCAAAATTTGAAAGGTATCCTTCAAGCCAGTTAACAGTTTCGAGGTCAAGATCGTTGGTAGGCTCATCGAGCAGGAGATTGTCGGGTTTGCCGAAAAGTGCCTGGGCAAGCAGTACCTTCACCTTTTCTTTACCATCGAGCTCGCTGACTAATTTCTCATGAAGGTGCTCTTTGATACCTAAACCGCTCAAAAGGCTACCAGCTTCACTTTCGGCGTTCCATCCGTTCATTTCAGCGAACTTTTCTTCCAGCTCAGATGCCCGGTGGCCATCGTCTTCGGTAAAATCAGTTTTCGAATAGAGGGCATCCTTCTCATGCATTACCCTCCAAAGTTCTGTATGACCCATTAAAACAGTGGAAATTACTGTGTATTCATCAAATTCGGAGTGGTTCTGCTTAAGCACCGACATTCTTTCACCTGGAGCCATGCTTACGGTGCCTTTCATATTGTCAATATCACCCGAAAGCATCTTTATAAAGGTTGATTTCCCTGCTCCGTTTGCACCGATAATACCGTAGCAGTTGCCGGGCGTAAAATTCATGTTTACATCCTGAAAGAGTATGCGTTTCCCGAACTGTATGCCCAGGTTTGAAACTGTAATCATTTATGATTGTGTTAATTATAAATTGTGGCAATGTAATATTTAAGGGGTGCAAAGGTAGGCATTAAATATTAGAAACAAAGCTGGTCATCAAAGGTATATAAAACCTGGAAGGCAATTGGTGGGTTGTTGCTGCCAATCGTAAAAATCAGACGGTGCCTGTTCAAGGTAAGGGGCGGTTTCCTGCAGCACAACGACTGCTCGTAATACAAGTGATTTGTATATAGTTATATACAGCTATTTGTCTATAAGCGGAATAAACAAATGAATATCCAATGCTTCCAGGAACCTCTGAAGGCTATACCCCGGTGCGTTATTTTTCAGCCATTCTTCTTTCTGACTGGTATATCGTTGGGTTTCGGACAAACGGTTAAAAGTAAGCAACTGGATGGATGAGCGGGGAAGCTTTTTATTCCAGTATTCAGGATTTAACTTTACGACTGGCTGAGGACCGGGTATTGGTGTAATTTTTAAAAATGGGCTGCGTTCGTCATAAGTATTGTTATAAGCCCATCCATCACGTTCCGATTCTGAAAACTTAGCATATTCAGCTTCAATATATTCTAAGACCATATCGGATTGAAATTTATCAGGGTGAAGTTGCCAGTATTCGATCAGCAATTCAGCCAGCTCACGAAATTTAACCGGCAGGTAATACGGAGGCCGCTCTGGATTATAAACAACAATCTTTTCGCTGCCGTACCTGTCAATCCCATTTCCAAGTTCCTCCTTTTCTCCCTCAATGTATATGAAATCACTAAGTTTATCGCTAACGCTCTTCCATTTTTCGTAATTAAAGCCCTCTTTGGTTTTTTCGGTTGGTTTAGAAGCCCCGAGGCTATAGTTGCCACCGAAAACATTGTTCAGGCTATTTACTTTAATACTCCAGCTGGGTGGTTCAATTTTATAAAACTGAGCCTGCCCTTTATCCATAAACCAATCACCAAATCCAAACCGAATCAGACAGGGAATTCCATATCCAAATTTATCCGGGCAGTTTTCTGCAAAAACATAGGTTTCACAGTTAAATCCTTTCTGATCAACAAATACCGGATTCTTACGGACAAATTCGGTAATGGTTGTAATTTTCTGATAATTGGCGGTTGTTTCTGCTTTCGTGAATCCACAATCGTAGTGCGTGTAAACACCCCAGTCGATTAACCTGAAAGTGCCCGGATGGTCAGTAATAAGCGGGTAATCCTGTGCCTGAACGGCTGAAATAGTGCAAATTGTTCCGAGCAGAGTCAATAGAATTTTCTTCATAGTCTGGGTATTAAACATCAAGGCTACTTTTATTGGGAACTGTCAAACATTGTCATCCCGATTTGGAATTTGTTGCAATTCACCTATGCCATGAAAATGCTTTAAATTGGAAAAAAGAATAAATATTGGTTCCTGCAGGAATTCAAATCAGCCTCAGCCGGTTATTCAGTGCGGTAAAGTTTATACCTGTATGCTTCCATCAGGTAGCCAAGGTATTGCTCAACAGCCTGAATGGAATACATTCCTTTCCCGGTTGTCATCAGAGCAGTACCTGTTTGTGCCGCGGTTACCTGAAACTGGATTTCCTCAAGTCTGTCGTAATCTGGCAATGCTTTGGTATAAGATTCTTTACTCTGAGCGATAAATTCAAGCATCCTTGGTGTGAATTTCAGACAGAAGGCATCCTGCTTTTCATGAATTTGCTTTATTACTCTTTCAGCATGGTCAACATCGGCCTGTGTGGAGCCTTCGCCGTCGTTGATGCTGTTGAGCTCGGTGTACAGAGGCTTAAGACTGTTCTCCAATGCCGCTTTTGCAACTTCTGCTTCCTGATCAAGGGCTTTGTATTGCTGCCTGAGTTGATTCTCCATCTCTGAAACTTTACTCCTCAGCGTTGATTGTTCCGAGACCAATTCGTACAGCATCATATTTGTCTGATTTACACCCTGATTCTGTCCGGGATTGGCCTGGGCTGCAGCCATTTGCTCAGCAGTATAGCCCTGGGCCCATGCCTCCTTTTCTGCTTCACTTTTATTGCTGAGGTTTTTGGCTTCATCGAGCGATATGTTGGTTTGCTGTTGCATCATTTTATTGGCCATAGCCTGAACTTCAGCATCCGTCATTTCTTCCCCGTTTTGCAACCTTTTGATGTCTTCGTCCGACATGCCGGAATTCTTCATCATATTGGATTTCATCTGCTCCTCATTACCTTTCATGTATTTCTCTGTCTCCTCGCTTCGGTTTTGAGCATCCTCATGTATTACAGACGAAAGTTCTTTAACACTGCCTTCAAAAGCATCCTGAATTCCGCCTTTTGATTTACATATGTCTGCCGGAACACCGGGAGCCTTTTTCATGTATCCGGCAGCGGTGGTTTGTGCAGATAATACCTGTGTAAGACACAAGGTGATGATTGTCAGAACAAAGTTTTTCATTTTGAGAATTTTTACAGAACAACTTAACTTTGATTACATCTTTATAAACTCAACTCTGCGGTTCAGGGCTTTATTGGCAGGCGTATCATTGGGTGCAACGGGCTGACCTTCGCCCAGACCATCGGTAACCAGCCGATCCCCTTTTACATTGAATGATTTAACCAGCTCATTTTTAACGGCAGCTGCCCGTCGCTTCGACAGGTCGAGGTTGGCCGCATCGGCTCCATCGCTGTCGGTAAAACCCAGTATTTTAACTTTTACGTCGGGTACTTCATTCAAAATATCGGCGATACTCTTAAGTGTTCCATATGATTCAGGCTTCACAACATCCTTGTTCACATCGAAATAGATGCCGTAGGTAACCAGTTTGCCGTCGGTCATCAGTTTGTTGCGCATATCGGGGGCCCCTACGGCAATACGCACGTTGGTGATCATGGCAGCACCATATTCAAACCGGAGCCTGTCAGGTTTTACGCAACCGGTAGGGAAAGCCTTTGCAGCATCAAAAAGCTTATTCTGGTTCTGGTAGAGACGAACCCTCGATTTCTGGACCCATATCGCGATATGGTATTTCGTATTTATTTTTTCTTTAAACTCATCTCCTTCCTTAAACCCTGAAATTTTCGCTGCCATGCACTCATCTCCATAAAGCCAGGTCGAATATCCCGGTCTTCCGAAATACTCAATCCCAAACTTAAATCCTCCTTTCCCCGGAGCAGAGCCTCCATCCCAGGCTTTAGCATTTTTTGACTGCATCAACCGCATATTCCAGCCTGACATTCTATCGCCCTCTAATCCACCTATCGGAACGATATCAAATTCAATGGTATAGTTGTCGGGCAAATTGAGAAGGGCATCTGTCCAAACACATTCATTCATCACGAATTTCATCCATTGACCAGGGTACAGATTGGTGGTTACCACTTCGGCCGAACCATTGGTATTCCACAATGCCGGAAAGTCGCCAATTGCATCCTGGCTGAAATCATCATAAAATATCACTGTTTCACCAGGGATAAAATCATACTTTGAGTACGATTGCAGCGAAGTCTGTTCCTGCGGATTTTCGGATTTACTTTCAGTTGAAGGAACATCAGCGGATTTTTTCTGATCTGCTTTGCCGGTTTCAGGAGTGCCTGTCTGATCTTTATCATTTTTCTTGTTTTTCCCGGTAACTCCGTCTTCAACCGCGTCCAGTCCTTTATCAATGCCTTTGTCGATGTTTTGATTTACCCGGTTAACCGTTTTGGTTTCAACTCTTTTCGGGACATTGATGATCTGGGGCGAACCATTGATAGCCAGCCCAAGGGAAAAAACGGATAAGAATACTCCATCCAGCGTTTTCATGGTTTTAAGTTTAATGAGTTAGTATTAGGGTTGTATTATTTTGATGACAACAAAACTAATTCATGCAACTCCGACAAGCATCCCTGTTTTAAGGGGTTTTTATTTCAAAGATAATCTCATGGCAACTTATATGTAAATGTATAGAACTTCTTGCCTGAGTCAAACTATTTCTGATTGTTTTTTAAGGCAATTTAATGATGGCTTGAGTTTTTTAAGTGCTTTAACTCCTTTAAAAAAGAACGGCAATCCTGGTGAAGATTGCCGTGATGGTCAGGCCAGAAGATTGAAATGGTAAATTGTACAATGTAGTCTGACAGGATATCGCATCCTGGTGGATAATGTTTACAACTTTATAAACTCTACCCTCCTGTTCATGGCTTTGTTAGAGGGCGTATCATTGGCTGCTACCGGCTTAGTTTCGCCCAGACCATCCGATTCCAGGCGGGAGGCATCAATCCCAAAAGTTTTAATGAGTTCATTTTTTACGGATGCATCGCGGCGTTTTGAAAGGTCGAGGTTGGCAGCATCAGCTCCGTCGCTGTCAGTATATCCAACTATCTTAATACGAACATCCGGGTTTTCTTTCAGCACATCGGCAATGCCTTTTAGTGTTCCGTAGGATTCGGGTTTCACCACATCCTTGTTTACATCGAAATAAATGCCATAACTCACAAGTTTGCCTTCGGTAAGAAGTTTATTGCGCATGTCCGGCATCCCTGCAGCTACCCTGAAATTTGAAATAATCGGGCCTGATTCTCCCCACAATTCAAAACGCATCTGATTGGTCTGAAAACCAGGCTTGAATACTTTGGGCAGGTCGAAAATCTTTACCTGATCCTGATAAACCCTGAGCCTTGTTTTCTGAACCCAGAAAGAGAGCCGGTATTTTTTACCAGCTTCCATGGTCGCATTTTCATTTTCTCCGTTAATGGTATATCCCTCTTCATTGTAGGCACTGTAAGTAGCACGGTAACCAAAACTCATTTTTATACCTCCATTGAGTCCGGGCACAGCTCCACCTTCATTCAGATCCTTCGGATTCTGCGCACTGTACAAATAAAAGCCGTATTCAAAACTTACGTTACTTTCATCAACCGCATACGGAATTATATCAAATTCAATGGTATAATTTTCAGGTAACATAATCCCTTCCTCAATAGCAACACATCCTTCACCAATCATTTTAAACCAGTTGCCCGGATAACGGTTATTGGTAATTACCTCTCCCGAAGCAGTCGTATTCCAGTTTGG
Organism: Bacteroidales bacterium; assembly: GCA_016709025.1. GTDB lineage: Bacteria > Bacteroidota > Bacteroidia > Bacteroidales > Lentimicrobiaceae > Lentimicrobium. Next base: position 96,374 of record JADJEQ010000009.1, read on the forward strand.
CGGAAAATCACCAACTGCAGTTGTTGTGAAATCATCAAAATACAATACTTTTTCGCCCGGAATAAAATCAAATTTGGAGTATGTCTGCATGGTTTCCTGTGAGAAGCCGGACAAATTCAGGCCAACGATGGCGCAAATAATCAATAAAGCTTTCATTGTTTTCAGTGTTTTCATTGTTTCGGTTTTAGATTGTATAAATGTATAAAACTATTCATGATGTGGAACCGCAAAATTAACCCGGTGATTTTTTAATGATATCCCTGAAATCAGGGATTTATTATCGACACGAATGCTATACATTTGCTTTAGTGATATTCAATAATTAAGGTTGCCGATGAGATTCTTTTTGAAAACCATACTGATAGCCTGCATCTTAACAGTGTGTATTGATTTTCCGGTTCAGGCATCACCCGACATTGATTCTCTGAAACGGATTCTTACCACTGAAAAGAACCCGGAAGTAAGATTTCATACACTCATGTTGCTATGTGATAAGATGCAGGGTGCAGATACTGTTCAATTGAAACGGTATTGCAATGAACTGGTGTTTCTTGCCGGCACAAACGGAACGCGGGTTGAACAAGCCAATGCCTTTCACCTATCCGGAAGGATGGCAAACAACTATGCAGATTTTGCAAATGCTTTTATTTTGTTGGGCAAAGCAATTGATCTTTCAAGGAAAATTCCCGGTGAAGAAGGCCGCTCCGTTCTTGCCGGATCACTCCTGAGTTTAGGTGCAGTCTATCATGGCAGCGGCGATTTTGAACCCGCGCTGAGCTTGTATTTTGAATCAGAAAGCATTTTTATGCATTTGCACGACAACGCGGGCCTGATCAGGGTTTATTCAAGCCTGGGCGATCTGTACGACAAACTTAATCAGCCGCTGAAAAGAAAGGTTTATAATGCAAAAGCTTTCAATCTGGCGTCTAAAACCATTGATGTGGTTGCAAAATGCAAAGCATTTACCGCCCAGGCAAACAATCTGGCCAACGATAAACATTACCCTGAAGCGATTGACCTGTATAATAAAACACTGGTTCTGGCACGCAGTATCAACGACCTGCACCTTGTACATACCATCCTTTATGATTTGGGATTTACTTACAGCCGTCAGGGGAATTATCAGCAGGCTCTGGTCATGTACAATGAATCTCTTGAAGTTGCCAGAGAAAACAATAACCTGGCTGATGAAGGGGATGCACTTTACAAGGTTGGACTTATGTGGTATTACCTTGAGAACCTGGTTCAGGCAAGAGTGACGCTGTTACAGGCCATGGAAATTGCCGGCAGCCTTCAATCGGATATACTGAAACGAAATGTTCTGGATGTACTTTATTCAGTTGAGGAATCAGCCGGCGACTATAAAAAAGCTTACACCTATCTGAATCAATATGTTGACGTTGTTTACAGGATTTTTCGCACGAAGACCAGCAACAGGTTAATTACCTGAATGCAAGATTTAAAGCGGCAGAACGTGATCATCAGATCAGGGAACTGGAAAACGAGAAACTGATTCAACAGTTGAAACTGAGGAGGCAGCAAACATGGCTCCTTGGATTGGCTGTAGTGCTCACGATGGCGATCCTGCTGGTTATTCTGGTTTTCAGAAACTCCCGTTATAAGCGTAACATTGCTGAGCAGCATATAAAAATCAAAGAGCAGCAACTGAGTGAATTGCGGAAGGAGCGTGAATTGCTTGCTACCCGCTCGGTGCTTCAGGGCGAGGAATCCGAGCGTTCACGTATGGCACGTGATCTGCACGATGGCCTTGGCGGATTGCTTTCAGGTGTTAAAATAAATTTGTCGTCGATGAAAGGAAATTCAATTATTACCAGCGAAAATGCCCAGGCATTCGATCATGCCATCCGGCTGCTCGATACTTCTATCAGTGAATTGCGCCGGGTAGCGCACAACCTGATGCCCGAAACCCTTAACCATTACGGGTTAAAAACGGCACTTAACGATTTTGTCAGCGAAATTGGTACTGTTCCGGATACCAGGCTGAATTTCAGGTCATTCGGAGAGGATCTCCGGTATAATGGTCAATTGGAACTTACAGTCTACCGCATTGCACAGGAACTGGTTAATAATGCTCTTAAGCATGCCGGAGCCGGTACTGTTGATCTTCAACTGATTGCTTCGACTGACCGTGTTTGTATTCAGGTGGTTGACAATGGCAGGGGATTTATACCCGGCGAAGCCGGGAAAAACGGGAAAGGGCTGGTAAGCATTCGTGAGAGGGTACAGGCTTATAACGGACGTTTTGATCTTGAATCAAAACCGGGTGACGGAACCGAGATTTCAATAGAATTTCCTGTATCTTAGCGGCAGTAAACCACTGCCTGTATGCAAAAAGCACTGATTGTTGAGGACCATCCCATTGTAAGCGATAGCCTTAACCGCCTGATATCCGGTGCTGATCTCGATCTGGAATGCTTTGTTGTTTCAACATCTCAAAGTGCCCTGGCCTGGCTGAATGGTCATAAACCGGTGATTATTCTTCTCGATATCAATCTGCCCGATGGAAGCGGGATTGATTTTTGCAGAGAGGCCGGACTCCGGTTTCCGGATCTTAAAATTCTCGCGATTACATCCATTGAACAACGACATGTTGTGGATCAGATGATGGCCGCAGGCGCCAACGGTTTTATTCTCAAAAGTTCCGACACAGGCGAAATTCTGGATGCCATCCGGCAGGTAATTGCAGGAAAGGTGTTTATCAGTTCCAGTGTAAAAGAATTGCTCAGGGGCAGAAATCCAGCAAATGGGAACCTGCCTGTTCTGACCCGCCGCGAAGTCGAAGTTTTAAAACTGATTGCCGACGGCCTAACCAACCAGGAAATAGCCGATAAGTTATTCATCAGCACCTGGACGGTCGATAGCCACCGGAAAAATCTGTTGCTTAAGTTCAATGCGAAAAATACAGCTATCCTGGTAAAAACAGCGGTTTCAGGAGGCATTATCAGCTTTTAATCCCCGTTAATCCCAGCTTCATGAATAAGCAAATTATTACGAATTCCATGCTGATTTTCTACAACAATCACCATACATACTTAATCTTTTTTGCTCAACCTTAACCTTAACCTTAACCTTAACCTTAACCTTAACCTTAACGTTAACCTGTCACCCTGAGCGTAGTCGAAGGGTCAACCTCAACCTCAACCTCAACCTCAACCTCAAACCGAATCCCGATCCGAAAAATACACTATCAATGACACAAGAATTTCAACCATCGCGGGTTTCTGAATTCAACAGCCTGAAATTCAGGTTCTGGTCATTTGCAGCGATGTTTCTGCTTGTTTTTGTTCACGGCTATAATCTGAACGATAACTACATGCAACCCTGGACCGTCCCGGGTGAACCGCTCACTTTTACAGCCTTTACAGAGTATTTTCTGGCCAATGGCATCTTCAGATTTCGCATTCCGATGCTGTTTATTATTTCGGGATACCTCTTCGCAATGCACGATTACCGGCCTTACGGACAACGAACACGCAAAAGACTTCGTACCCTGCTGGTTCCTTACCTGATCTGGAGTAGTTTTGGCCTGATCCTGACCTGGGTTCTTGAATTTCACCCTTTGACCCGTGAAGTTGTTGCAGGTTCGCACATCGTTCAGATCGACGATACCCGCATGTTGCTCCACGATTATAAATGGTATGAGATACTCGGCCGGTGGTTATTTTTCCCTGTAACATACCAGATGTGGTTTATCAGGGTGCTCCTGATTTATAACATTGCTTACCCGGCAATCCGTTGGTGTGTGCTGCACCCGGTGGGCAGATGGATTTTCTTTGGATTTGCCTTCCTGCTCTGGCTTGGCACTGCAGGATTTGTTATTGTAGAAGGGGAGGGGCTGCTGTTTTTCTCACTGGGGGTGTGGATGCAAAAACGGAATTTCGACATCGACAATCCGAAACGCTTACTGAATCCGGTCTTCTGGGGTATTACCTTTTTAACCCTGTCAGCAACCAAAACCTGGCTGGCTTTTAATGGTCAGCCTTTGATTGGAAATTCAGTTTATCCGGTTCTGACAATCATGCACAAACTGGTAATTGTAAGTGGCCTGATTACTGCCTGGTACGGCGGCAACGCTCTTGTTGCATTTTTCATGAAAAAGGCCTGGTTTGTCTGGCTATCCGCATTTTCGTTTATAATCTACGCCTTTCACGCACCTTTGGTGGCCTACGCGTCAAACGCGGTTTTCAGTTATATGGACCACTTTTATGGTTACCGGATGCTCACCTTTATTTTCCTGCCATTGACCATCATCGGATTATCGGTTGGACTTGGTGCCTTGTTGCGAAGGTTTGTGCCGGGTTTTTATGGCATTCTCACAGGGGGGAGGGGTTTCTGATATTCCTTGTTAACTTCCCAACGACTAAATCAATCTTTTTATCATATGAAATACAATAAATATATCAAAGATTCACCCCTGGTTTCTGAAATCGGACTTGGTGCATGGCAGCTGGGAAATGATTCCTCGTGGAAGGGAATGTCAGAAAAAGATGCTGTTGATCTGGTTCACAGTTCATTGGATTATGGCATCAATTTTTTTGATACAGCACCAAATTATGGAAATGGAGCCAGCGAAGAAAGGCTTGGCAAAGCCTTGAAAGGTAAGGATAGAAGTAAAATTGTAATCAATACAAAATTCGGACGATCGGCTTCGGGAATCATCGATTATAGCTCAGGTTATATCCGGGAATCGTTGGAAGGAAGCCTCAAACGACTGGGTGTTGATTGTATTGATTCCCTCCTTATGCACAGTCCTCCATTCGGATATCTGGATGGTAATAAAAACGACCATTATGAGGTGCTCGAACGATTGATTGAAGAAGGTAAAATAAAAGCATATGGAGCGTCTTTAGACACTTACGAAGAGATGAAGCTGTTAATGAATACCACAAATGCCAAAGTAATTGAAGCATTTTTCAATATCCTGCATCAGGATGCTTCCCGGGCATTTGATCTGGGAAAAGAGAAAGAAGTTGGCATCATCGCTAAAATTCCCCTGGATTCAGGTTGGTTGTCGGGAAAGTACAATGCCGATAGCACCTTTCATGACATCAGAAGCCGCTGGAGCAGGCAGGATATTCAAACCAGGGCCCATCTGGTCAGCAGAGTAAAAGAAATAGTTCAGGCAAAAGATGATCTGGCACAAACATCAATTTCGTTTTGCCTGGGTTATGATGCTGTTTCTACCGTAATTCCGGGGAATATAAATTCAGCCCAGCTAAAAAGTAATGTAGAAAGCGTAAATAACCCGATCTCAGGGGAACTGATTGAAAAGCTGGAGGATTTTTACCGGGATGAAGTTAAGCAGTTGAAACTTCCCTGGTGACCTTTCCGGATAATTTTTAAATCAAAAGAAGAGATTTAGATACTGTTTAATTTTTATTTCCATTTTCAATAGGCCCGTCCTTTAGGGCGGGTTTAGTTGGAAACAACAAACCCAGGGGCAAAATCCTGAAAAATTTGTAAATTCATAATAAATTTTTCAGGATTTTGCCATCAACTGTGATATTTTATTGGAAACCCGCCATAAAGGACGGGCCTATTCATCGGGTGTAACAAAATTTAAACAGACTCTTAACAACTGAGTGTATTTATAAGAAAGGTTGCACCCCGGTTCTATATTATTCTGGCGGAAGGGGTTTCTGATATTATTGAAGTATGCTGGAGTTTGACACTGAATTATTTCCTGATTTTTTCGGCATGACATACCAGCACATTTTCCTTATCCCCATGCCATAAATGCATTCCGTTGCCATGGCAATACTTAAAATCGGAACAATGTTCACATTGCCCTCTGCGCGCCCAATCCCTGTTGCGGAAATACTGAAATCGTGTTTCCCAGACTTCGCCCAGATTGTCAGTGTAAATGTTCCCTTGTGCAAAACTCCGGTCAATATTGGGGCATGCTGAAATTGAACCGTCGATCAGCACAGAGCCAATGTTGATGCCTGCCCTGCAGAAGAAACCACCATCCCTGACTTTAAATTCATAGGGCCCGGTAAAACCTTCGCAACTGAATTTTACATCAATCAGTTTTTGCTTGCGGCTGGCAACAATAAATTCCATCAATTCTTTAAACTGAGCATCGGTGAGCAACAACTCCGGATTATCCTTCGCCCTGCCGATTGGTGCAATGGTAAAGAGACGCCATGCTTTAACGCCCTGTTCAGTCAGAAGCTTCAGGATGGCCGGCAATTCATTCAGGTTACGCTGGTTCACACAGGTTACCACGTCAAAATTCAACCGTGATGAACTCACTGCCAGATCAATTGCAGCCATTACCCTGGAATAACTTTGTTTTGCATTTCGCAGCCAGTTGTGTGTTTCCTCCATTCCATCGAGGCTGAAAGTGAGTGAACCCATTCCGGCACTCAGCAAGGAAGCCTGTCTCTCTGCAGTATAAAGATATCCGTTTGAAACCATGCCCCAGCGCAAACCTTTTTTTCTGATGGCCCGGCCACATGCTTCCAGGTCATTCCGGAGCAAGGGTTCTCCGCCGGTAAGCACCACTGTTATCTGATTTTTTTCAAATTTAAGGGTATCAATGGCAGTCAGGAAGTCGATAAGGGGCATATCCTGAAAGGAGCTGTCTTTGGCACAATCACTACCGCAATGCAGGCAATTGAGGTTGCACCGGGTGGTGCACTCCCAGAACAAATAGTTCAGTTCATGAACTTTTGTTTCATTCTTTTTAAACCTAAGAAAGAGGTATTTCCTTAACCAGTCTGACATTTATCTGTTGTCAAGGAGCACATTGACGAAAGCATAATCGTTATCACCTGAAATGATGGTGTCGTACCTGAGGTAGGCTCCGTTTAAGGTTGAATCCACATCCTCAAAGATAAGTTTGTAAGAGTTGGCAAAATTGGTGAAAATGGAGAATTCGCCATTCTGATTTGTTGTGTCGACCAGATTTACGCCTTCCAGCGTAACTTTAATTCCTGTTACCGGCAGGCCCGAGGCGCGGGAAACAACTTTGCCTTCCAGTTGCATGTCAGGCTCCATATCCTGAGGGGTTCCGTAGCAAGCCTGAAAAATAAAAAGGGCTGAGGTAAAACTCAATCCGCCGAGTACTTTGCGAAACCAGAGGTTTTTCATATTCTTGGATTTTTAAGACCGGGAATGTATGCATTTTTGGTTTAAACGAATCAGCATTAGAAGGTGTTCTGCCATCTTTCAGATCAGGTACTTGGCATATCAAAGGTAACACTGCCAAAGCAGTCACGAAGATAAAGAGATATAAGGTAAATGTCAAATTTGCTTGTTGGAGAATCTTAAAGAATTTTTGAACCTGTTTCTTTTTAATTTCATGAATTCATCAGGTTGGGTTTCGAGGGGATGATTACTGATATTTGCACATTCGTGAAGAATTCATCATTAATTTACATATTTTTCGGGATTTTATCTTTTTGATTGTTGTTACATATTATACTTGCCTGTTTGATATGAAATTAATATTTGAACAGCTTCTGGCAGTTGTGCGTTTTAATTGCCGTTCTGGAAAATATAGAAATAGTATTCATCTTAACCCTTAACTACGCATGAATAACGACGCCATCCTCAGTATAAAACCGATGGGATTTATGCTTCCCGTTGCAGATCCTTTTCTTTTTTGTGCCCATCACCTCGACAAGTATCCTGCTGGAAACGACCAGATGGGACCCGCCGCTTCACTCGAAGGCAGAAATTTAGGCCAGGATTTTGCCCTGAAAGACGGCTGGCGCATGTACCATGGTGAAACTGTTCCGGGTTTTCCGGGACATCCGCATCGGGGATTTGAAACGGTTACTATTGTTGTAAAAGGGCTGGTTGATCATGCCGATTCGCACGGACAGGCCGGCAGGTATGGCAACGGGGATGTTCAGTGGATGACTGCCGGCTCCGGTTTGCAGCACAGCGAGATGTTTCCCCTGCTCAACAAGGATACCGGGAATACCTGCGAATTGTTCCAGGTTTGGATTAATCTGCCCCGGGTTAAGAAGTTTGCCCGGCCGCACTTTAAGATGCTCTGGTCTGAAGATATTCCACTGGTTATTTCAAAAGACGAGAACGGAAGGAAAACGGAGATTACGATTATAGCCGGTCGTCTTGGGGATATTGAAGCCTTGCCGCCTGCTCCCGATTCCTGGGCTGCTGATCCACAGAATGAATTAGCCATTTGGATCATCAGAATGGAAGCGGGTGCGGTTTGGACATTACCGGCAGCCGGTAAGCAATTAAACCGCAATCTTTATTTTTACCGGGGTTCTTCTATCAGCATCAATGGATCACAGGTGGAACCGGATTCAGCCATTGAGGTAAATCCTGGCAAAGAACTCATCCTGAAAAACGGAGATCAGGAAGGCTATCTGCTTTTATTACAGGGCAAGCCCATCAACGAGCCCGTAGAGCAATATGGCCCTTTCGTGATGAATACCCGGAAAGAAATCCAGGAAGCATTTGAAGAATACCGCCGTACTGAATTTGGTGGCTGGCCCTGGCCCCGTTACGATCAGGTGCATCCCCGTGAAAAAGGGAGGTTTGCAACCCATCTGGATGGAACAATTGAAGAAAGGAATTGAAGTTTGTTTGAAACCTAACAGGTTGGAAGAAAACCTGTTAGGTTTATTTTCATTTCAAACTCCCTTTCCCCTTTTCACTCTCATTTCACTTTCTCCCCTTTATTCAATGGTTCACTTTCCTTCATCTTTAACCCCTAAACCTAACAGGTTGGAAGAAAACCTGTTAGGTTTATTTTCATTTCTAACTCTTTCACTTTTCACTTTTCACTCTCTTCACTCTTCACTCTCAATATTCTCCCCAGCTTTTGATTTCGATATCATCGGGTTTCAGCCTGCAGATGGCATAGATAAATGCACTGGCAAGCCGTGCATTGGTAATCAGTGGAATGTTAAAATCCACGGCCGAGCGCCTGATCTGGTAGTCGTTGTATAATTCAGATTTCGACAGGTTTTTCGGAATGTTGATCACCAGGTCAATTTTTCGGCTACGCAGGTATTCAAGTGTATTGGGTTGAGCTTCGTCGTCGGGCCAGAAAAGGGTAGTAACCTGTAAACCATTGTCGATCAGGAATTTTGATGAGCCGGGCGTGGCAAAAAGATGGTAGCCCCGTTCAATCAGCATCCTGGCACTCTGCAGCAGTTCAATCTTCGACCGTGCATCTCCGGTTGAAAGCAGGATGTTCTTTTCAGGAATCCTGTAGCCCACAGAAAGCATAGCGGTAAGCAAAGCTTCATAGTAGTTTTCGCCGATACAGCCAACTTCGCCGGTACTGGCCATTTCAACGCCTAGCACGGGGTCAGCAGCCTGAAGTCGGGCAAACGAGAATTGTGAAGCCTTGATGCCTACGTAATCAAGGTCGAAGGCTGATTTTCCCGGCTTTTCAACCTTCAGACCCAGCATAATCTGAGTTGCCAATTCAATCAGATTGATCTTCAGTACTTTTGAAACGAACGGAAAACTGCGCGAGGCCCTGAGGTTGCATTCAATGACCTTGATTTCATTGTCGCGGGCAAGCAACTGCATGTTAAACGGCCCGGAAATCTTCAATGCACGGGCAATGTCACGTGAAATACGTTTGATGCGGCGGGCGGTCTCGAAATACATTTTCTGGGCCGGAAAAACGATGGTGGCATCGCCGGAATGCACTCCGGCGAACTCAATGTGCTCGGAAATCGCATAAGCCACAATTTCACCATGGTCGGCTACGGCATCAATTTCAATTTCCTTGGCATTCTGGATAAACTCCGAAACAACGACCGGGAATTCTTTCGAAACCTTTGTTGCCAGGGCCAGGAAGTAATCCAGCTCCTGACGGTTACTCACAACATTCATGGCAGCACCGGAAAGCACGTACGACGGGCGGATAAGCACAGGAAACCCTACTTCATCGGCAAACCGGTAAATCTGTTCAATCTCGGTTAGTTCGCTCCAGCGTGGCTGGTCAATCTTCAGCTCGTCAAGCAATGAAGAAAATTTATGGCGGTTCTCAGCCATGTCGATGTTTTCAGGTGAAGTTCCCAGAATGGGTACCTGCTGCCGGAATAGCCGCATGGCCAGGTTGTTGGCAATCTGCCCGCCGGTGCTTACGATGACACCTTTCGGCTGTTCCAGTTCAATGATGTCCATGGTCCGCTCAAACGACAGCTCATCAAAATACAGGCGGTCGCAGGTGTCATAATCGGTGCTTACCGTTTCGGGATTGTAATTGATCATTACACCCCGGTATCCTTCTTTGCGGGCGGTGGCAAGGGCATTTACCGAACACCAGTCAAATTCCACGGAACTGCCGATGCGATAGGCCCCTGAACCCAATACGATCACAGAATTTCCGTCTTTTTCGGGCTCAATGTCATGGGTGCTGCCCGAATAGGTGAGGTACAGATAGTTGGTCTGCGCCGGATACTCAGCCGCCAGGGTGTCTATTTGTTTGATGTACGGGACAACCCCCAGCGATTTGCGGAAAGCCCTCACTTTCAGGATATCCTCACGCAGATTGCCTGCATTTTTAAGAATGAACCGGGCGAGTTGAAAATCGGAGAATCCTTTTTGTTTCGCCTGTAACAGTATTTCGGGTGTAAGTTCTTCAAGCCGGTTATAGGTCTTCAATTGTATGCTCAGGTCATGGATAGATTTAAGCTTAACCAGGAACCAAAGGTCGATGCGTGTCAGTTCGTGAACCTGCTCAACGGTATAACCCGCATCAAAAGCGGTTTCTATTGAATAGATGCGCATATCCGTCGGTTCTGAAAGCGCTTTTTCGACATCAGGGAATTCTATGTCGGTATTTCCGGTAAAGCCATGGGTGCCCTGCCCGACCATGCGCAGTCCTTTTTGAATGGCTTCTTCAAAGGTACGCCCGATGGCCATGATCTCACCCACACTCTTCATGCTGCTGCCAATCTCTTTCGAAACCCCGATAAACTTATTCAGGTCCCAGCGTGGGATTTTCACCACCACGTAATCGAGTGCCGGTTCGAAAAAGGCGGTGGTTGTTTTGGTAACCGCATTTTTCAGTTCATGAAGTCCATAGCCGAGGGCAAGTTTTGCTGCTACAAAGGCCAGGGGGTAACCGGTAGCTTTCGATGCCAGGGCCGATGACCTCGACAGGCGTGCATTGACTTCGATTACCCGGTAATCCTCGCTGTTGGGGTCCAGGGCATATTGAACATTACATTCACCAACGATGCCTACTTCGCGTACAATCTGAATCGCCAGGCTGCGTAATTTATGGTATTCCCGGTTGGTCAGTGTTTGCGAAGGTGCTACCACAATGCTTTCTCCGGTGTGAATGCCCAGCGGGTCAAAATTCTCCATATTGCAGACGGTGATGCAATTGTCGTAACGGTCGCGCACCACCTCATATTCCACCTCTTTCCAGCCTTTCAGCGATTCTTCGACCAGGATCTGATTCGAATAGGAGAAAGCATTTCCGGCAAGGGTTCTCAATTCTTCCATATTGTCGCAGAATCCGGAACCCTGCCCACCAAGGGTATAGGCTGCCCTGACGATGATCGGGAAGCCCAGTTTGCCGGCTGCTTCCAATGCATCATCTATACTGGTAACGGCAATGCTTTGGGGCGTTTTGACATGGATCCTGCGAAGGTTGTCGGCAAAAATCTCGCGGTCTTCCGTATTGATGATGGACTGTACCGGGGTTCCGAGCACTTCAACACCATACTTTTCCAGGATTCCATGTTTGTAAAGCTCAATCCCGCAATTCAGGGCAGTCTGTCCTCCAAACGACAGCAAAATACCTTCAGGTTTTTCTTTCTGAATGACTTTTTCAACAAAAAACGGGGTAACGGGCAGAAAGTAAATATGGTCGGCCACACCTTCCGAGGTTTGAACCGTGGCGATGTTCGGGTTGATCAGAACGGTTGTAATACCCTCTTCCCGCAAGGCTTTGAGCGCCTGTGATCCGCTGTAATCAAATTCACCGGCCTCGCCAATCTTGAGAGCCCCCGAGCCAAGGATCAGTATTTTTTTCATTCTTTGGTTTTTCTGTTTGATTTACCTTGTCTACATTTCCACGATATCTACTTCGCATTTACTTTCTCCTTAAACACTTCCAGATTAGAAGAAAACATGTTAGGTTTATTGAAGTTTCTAACCTCTTGTTTTTTAGCTGTTACTTTGCTTGTCGTCTCTAGCCTTTCGTTCTCAGTCTCTCAGTCAATCTGAATGTTCCCTCAGTCCCTCAGTCTCTTAGTCTCTTTTGCCACCTCATCTGCCTTCGGCATCTTCTCCTCAAGGAGAAGAACCTTCTAACTTAAAGAAGTTGTCCCTGTTCTATACTCTTTGTCTCTCAGTCTCTCAGTCAATCTGAATTGTCCCTCAGTCCCTCAGTCTCTTAGTCTCTCAGTCTCTCAGTCTCTAAGTCTCTAAGTCTCTAAGTCTCTATGTCTTACTCACTACTCACTACTCATCCTCTCAAAACTCACTCTTCACTCTTCACTCTTCACTTTTCACTCTTCACTGTCTTCAGAAACTCATCAAACAGATACTCACTGTCAGTCGGTCCGCTGGATGCTTCCGGATGAAACTGTACCGAAAAAACAGATTTGGTTTTGTGCCGGATACCTTCGTTGGTGCCATCGTTCAGGTTGATGAAGTAGGGTTCCCATTCCTCCGGTAGCGAACGGGGGTCAATGGCGAAACCGTGGTTTTGTGAAGTGATCAGGGCTTTGTTGGTTCCCACCTGCAATACAGGCTGATTGTGGCTCCGGTGGCCATACTTCAGTTTAAAGGTGTCAGCGCCCGAAGCCAGTGCAAGTAACTGATTCCCCAGGCAAATGCCGAAAATCGGGAGTTCCTGATTCAGTGAACGGCTTAAATGACCGATGGTCGTTCCGCATTGTTTGGGATCGCCCGGGCCGTTTGAAATAAACAATCCATCGTACTGCTCATTAGAATAATCGTAATCCCAGGGCACTCTGATAACCGTATTGCCCCTGCTGACAAAGTGCCTGATGATATTGAATTTAACTCCGCAATCGACCAGCAATATCCGGGTTTTTCCGCTTCCATAGGTGATTACTTTGTCCGTGCTGACTCCGGCAACCAGGTTTTCCAGGTTGGGATCGCGGAAACCGGGGTCATCGTTGTCGAAGACAATTTTGCCCATGATGGATCCCTTTTCACGGATAATTTTGGTCAGCGCACGGGTGTCGATGCCAAATAATCCTGGCACTTTGTGCTGTTTCAGCCATTCACCGAGGCTTAGCTTTGCGTTCCAATGGCTGTATTGCTCCGAATATTCCGATACAATCAATGCGGTAACCTGCACCCGGTCTGATTCAAAGTTAGAGGGTAACCCATCCACCACGGCATCGTCGGGAACCCCGTAATTGCCGATCAGGGGATAGGTGGCCACCAGCAGTTGTCCGGCGTATGAAGGATCGGTCAGGCTTTCAGGATAACCGGTCATCGCGGTATTGAACACCACTTCGCCTGAAACTGATTGTTCAAAACCAAATGAACTGCCGGTAAAGGCAGTGCCATCTTCAAGGATTAGTCTGGCTTTTCTGTGTGATATCATCAACAAGGGTTCAGGTAGGTTTATATACCGATGGTTTATTGTTCATCCGGCCGGATAATATTGGCACGCACAACCCTGCAAGCCTTTACAAAATGTAAAAGCCCGTAAAGGAAATTATGCTTTTTTATCCTGAAATTAATGAACAGCGCTTTTGCAAAAATACGATTTTGCACCCTAAGCCTGACTTGTTATTGCAAGAGGTTATGAACCGGTTTTGTTGATAAAATTTCCCGGAGATTTTTGATGCTTGAAATCTGATTCGGTTAGCTGTTGATTATCAGCTGTTAACGAATAAACTTGCAAACGCTGCGGGATCCTGTTTCAGTTACCATGGTGGCTATGAACAATCCCTTTGGCAGGTGCTTCACCGGCAATCCGGAGGTAATATCCCCTGAGTCACCACATAGATTATTTTGCATAACTATTTTGCCCGTTTGGTCGAAAACAGTAAGTATTGCCTGTTTTGAACTTTCAGGTAACCGGATATAAAGAAAGCCGGTTTCATTGCTGTAGTTCATCGTTGATTGATACTGAACCTGTGCGTTTTCGTTGGTTCCTACTGGTGGGCTGCTCAGGTTAATGTCCAGTACAATTCCCTCAATGACTGTAAGATCATAAGGAATATCCGCGGGCGGCATGGTGTACCATCCATTGGCCGAACCTCCCCACCCGAAATTGAAATGAAAAAGCCCATCGGTGTTGTAACCATCCACAACCACATTGTGACCAACCGTCCATTCGGGATTTACCAGGGCCAGGTGCGCAGGTAGAGCCAGCATGATGTTTTGGGCAAGCTGCATGTTCAGCTCGGGATTTAAAGGGCCATCCAACCGGGCATCAGAGAATCCGAACCTTATGAATGCATCGTAAGCCTGATCAACACCAAATGTTCCTGAGCCTGCAGAACTGTATACCTGTCTTGCCGCTACACCGCATGCAAAGGTGAGGGCAGCCATATCGGTGTTGCTTAAAGGAATACCATACTGAAAATGGGTTTCCAAAGTATCAAGATAGACATTTAACTGGTTCCAGGAAGGGAAACCGTGGTTCTCCCAGTCATTGTCGATCCAGTAACTGTTTCCGGATCCGTAATTATGGTAATAGTCATCGGCATCATCAAACCGGGTCTGGTGAATGTTATGCTGAAAATTTAATATCTGGGCCATAGCAGTAGCCGGACATCCGGCATAACTCCTGACCTGGGTTTGCCCGTCGATGGGGCAAAGGGCGTTGTAGGGCGAGGACTGTGTCCAATTGGTAAACAGCCAGCCTCCGGTTGATGACCATCCCTCAGGTGGCCATTGCTGGAAATTCGTGGTGTTTTCCTGCGGATTCATCCAGTAAGACCATTTCTGCTGGTTCGCAAGGGCTTCTGGAGTTCCTTGTCTTACAAATTCGTTTCTGGTCTTCAGATCGTACATCAAAACAGGTAAAAAATCAACCCAGGCTTCCCCTTCTGCAAAATTCCCTTCTTCCGACCATGCAATCACCGGTGATAGGCTTGTATTATTGGATATTATAATAAACCCGTGAGGTTTGCAATTCACCAGCCAGGCCAGGGTATCGCTGCCTGATTTTAAGGGCTCGGTCATCCCGGTGCTTTGTCCCGGGTGCCTTAAATTCAAATAATTTCCGGCAACGGAAATGGCTTCCGACCGGTTTACCGGTTGTGCTGTTGTGTCTGCTGGTTCCCATATCAGGGCAATTGCCAGGAGCAGAAGTGTACCTGCTATATTCTTCATGGCTAAATATATTGATCAGGCAAATATAAGAACTATAAAAATAAAATGGTATTACTTTGAAGTATTTAATTTTTACTGCGAAATAAGGGAGGAATCATTTTGAGCATCTCAGTTTCAGGGTTGTTATTATATGATAGTAATATTTCTCCAACGTGATTCTTAACCTTACCGAACCATTGATATAAATATCAATCTTATAAAAAGTTCAATATATTTGCCGGCAGGTGTTGTTGCTTAAAACCAGAATATACCATGCTCACCAGCGAAGATCTGTTTCTTTTACAGAAGTTGAAGGAAGGAGATATTCATGCCCTGGAAGTTATCTTTAACAAGCACTACAACAATCTTAGCCGCTATCTCCTGCTTCTGTTTAAAAATGAACTGCTGGTTGAACACGTTGCCCAGGATATTTTTATCTATTTGTGGGAAAACCGTTCAGAGATTGAAATAAATGTCTCTCTTGAATCATACATCTACACTGCGGGTCGGTATAAAGCACTGAATCAGCTGCGTAACGCGAGGCTACAGGAAGCTGTCAGGGAAAAACTATCTTCACCGGGACACGATGAAGCTTCTGCAGACCTGGCCTATGAAAAGAAGGAGCTGGAAAAGTTAATCGAAGAAGCCATTTCAACCTTACCTCCCCGGTGTCAGCAAATTTTCAGATTGAGCAGAGAAGAAGACATGACCTACAGGCAAATAGCCGAATACCTGAAGGTCTCTACAAATACTGTGGAAGGACAGATGAGTATTGCACTGAAGAAACTGCGTTCGGCCCTGAAGCCTGTTTATTTTAAATTATTGATTCTCTCCTGATTTTTTTTTCATTTTGTTTTGGTGGTAAGTTGCTTTTCAGGTGCCATTGTCTGAAATAAGCAGATATATGCGACCCGATATCCCCTGGAATTTATTTACAAAGAAACTCCGGAAGGAGATAAGTGAAATTGAAGAACTTGAACTGGAGTTCTGGCGTAGCAAGGCTGAACTGAACCGGTTGATTTATGAGGAAGTCTTCAGCAACGAACGTTTCATGTCGTTGATTATCAACGGTAAATGGGATGATAACAGCAGGCAATGGCAACATCTGCTCAGCAGGATTGAGCAGCCAGCTACCCGAAAATATTCAGTAAGCAAAAGACGACTGGTTTACCTGTCATCGGCTGCAGCTGCAGTATTTTTGCTGATGACCTTATCGCTGACTTTCTACTATACATCTTTTTCAAGGCTTATGAAGGAGCAGGTATCGGAAGGCTCAACTTATATTTTCTCGCCCCGGGGTCAGCGAACTTCCGTCATTCTGCCCGATAGTACAAAAGTATGGCTCAATTCAGAATCCTCGCTCAGGTACTCAACCGATTACAACCACAAGGTCAGGGAAGTAACGACCAGTGGTGAAGCCTTTTTTGAAGTACACAAGAATCCTGATAAGCCTTTTTATGTGCTGGCTAATGAGGTGAGGGTTAAGGTTTACGGCACTTCATTCAATGTAAAAGCATTTCCTGATGAGAACAGAATTGAAACTACCCTGATAGAAGGCAAACTGAGCGTAACACCTATAAAATCACATGGTGAACCGGGTCGGGAAATATTCTTAAAGCCAAACGAAAAGTGCATTTATGTCAGAGGTACGAAGGAGATGCGGCTGGAGTCCGGGGAGAAAAGTTCTGCTGTGAATGAATCAAGGGAGACCAATACCAATCCTAAATTTATAATCAGAAAGAACATCAGTACAGCGGTAGAAGCGCAGTGGAAAAATGGTAAAATGATCTTTGAAGACGAGTCATTCGATGAACTGGCCGTTAAGCTTGAACGCTGGTATGATGTGAAGATTCATTTTGTTGACTCAGGCATCAGGAATTACAAGTTCACCGGCTCTTTCAACAAAGAAACGGTAAATCAGGCCATGGAAGCCCTCAAACTATCGTCTCAGAAGTCTTATGAATATGAGATTGTTTTCAGGGATATCTATTTGAAAACCAAATAACACACCACAAACCAACTAACCAGAAAGCCCTATGCCGTCAGGATAAAGAAAAACCAAAGGCCAGACAAAGTGCCCGGCCTTCAGCAGTTCGTGGGTCGATCATGCTTACTGCGAATAAGCACCATCCCCGGACTCCCCTTGCATTGAGCAAGGAAGAAAACCGAACCGATTGTAAAAAGTAATCAAAGCAAAATTATGAAAAAAAAGTTACATAATTGCTTTGCCTGGTTGTCCCCGGCCTGGCATTCAAAAACACTGAGAATCATGAGAATAGCTCTATTTTTGATCATATTGGGTTTTTCCAATATTTACGCTTCAGTATTCTCTCAAAACATTAAAATTGATCTCTCTCTTAAAAATGTTCCTTTGAAAGAGGCATTCGCCCAGATTGAGAAAAAGACCGATTTCAAATTTCTCTACAGGTCTGATTTGATCGACATTGACAAACTCTCCAACCTTGAAGTGAAAGGCACCAATACAATTGAAAAGTTATTGACTGACCTTTTAAAGAATACGGAGATTGCATACACCCTTGTGAATGAAAATCTGATCGTTCTGGCGCCAAGACAACAACACACTGTAACCGGTACCATCACAGATGCTGAGACCGGGATATCAATTCCCGGTGTGAATGTTTTGATAGAAGGCACCACTACCGGAACGGTTACCGATATGGCCGGAAAATACACAATCGACGTTCCTGAAGAGAATGTTACCCTGGTGTTTTCATTTATCGGTTACCAAACCCAGCGGATTGCACTTGCCGGCAGGAAAAAAGTCGACATCAAGCTGGTTCCTTCAGTTGGGACACTGAGTGAAGTGGTGGTGATCGGATATGGTGTTCAGCTGAAGAAAGATCTGACCGGTTCTGTATCTGTGGTCCCGACAAAAGAGATAGGTTCACTGCCTGTTCCGAGTGTCAGCGATGCCATTCAGGGCAGGGCTGCAGGGGTTCAGGTTATTTCTTCCGGCGTCCCCGGAAGTGATGCAACCATCCGGATTCGTGGTGTTGGGACGATAAACAACAACGATCCATTGCTTGTTATCGATGGAGTTCCGGTGTCAAGTGGACTTAATCAGTTGAATATGAACGACATTGAATCAATCCAGGTTTTGAAGGATGCTTCTGCAACTGCCATTTACGGATCACGTGGTGCAAACGGAGTTTTGATTGTAACCACCAAAAGGGGGAAGGGCGATAAATCGCACCTTGATTTCAACTATTTCTATGGACTGCAAAGAGCCTCAAAAATGGTTGAAATGCTGGATGCATCTCAATTTGCAACGCTTCACAACGAAATTATGTCGAATGCCGGTCTGTCATTAAATCCGGCGTATGCCGACCCTACTTCTCTGGGAGCCGGTACCGACTGGCTGGGTAGTCTTTTTGATGTGGCACCGATGAGCAATTATTCGATGTCCTATTCCGGAAACAGCGAAAAAACCAACTATTATGTATCCGGAAATATCCTCAATCAGGATGGTATTGTGATGAATACCGGATACAATCGTTATACCGTTCAGTTCAACGCAGATACCAAAGTATTTGAAAACCTTAAATTCGGCAACAGTCTTACGCTCAACCATGATGTAAAAACCAGCGGTGACTACAACATCCGCAACACCATGCTTGCCCTGCCGACACAAAGCATATACCAGGAGGATGGAAATTTTTCAGGGCCTGTTGCCCAGCCAATGTGGGACGGCGACCTTGTAAACCCAATCGGTCTGGCACAAACAGTTGATAATTCTACCAAAGGTCACAACCTGCTGGGCTCTGTTTACGGAGAGTACGAAATCATCGATAACCTGAAGTTCAAATCCACTTTCGGGATGCAGGCAAACTTCTGGAATTCACGCACCTGGGCTCCGAGCTATCACTGGAACTCCAGTTCGAAAGAGAATTCTTACCTCTTCGAACAGTATAACAACAACACAACCTGGGTTTGGGACAATACGCTGACCTGGGAAAAATCAATTGAAAAGCATAAGCTGACCCTCATGGCCGGTACCAGTGCCCAGGAGAACAGGTACAACTATATGAAAGGTTCCATTCAAACCTTTGCAAGCAATCTGACACAACAGCTCAACAATGGAACCACACAGCCCACAGTTGGCGGAAGTACCAGTTCATGGTCGTTGTTCTCTTATATGGGACGAGCCAATTATACCTATAACGACAAGTATCTGTTTACCGGTACAATAAGGCGTGATGGTTCTTCCCGGTTCGGGGAAGGTAACAAATGGGGTATTTTCCCATCAGCCAGTGTTGCATGGCGTATCTCTGAAGAATCTTTCATGGAATCACTCAGCTTTATCGATGATATGAAAGTCCGTGCAGGGTATGGGGTTACCGGTAATCAGGAAATCGGCAACTATACTTTTGCATCGGCATTGCAGACAATCAGGTATAATCTGAATGGCAACATCGTAACTGCAGTTGTGCCAAGTGTTATGCCCAATCCCAATGTGCAGTGGGAAGAGCAAAAACAGGCCAACCTTGGGGTGGATGCTTCCTTGTTTGATCACCGGATTGAAATTGCCCTCGATGGTTATATCAAAAATACCGATGAAATGCTTGTTCCGATGTCAGTGCCTGCAACGACTGGTTATTCTGATGTTTATGTGCCTTCTATCAATGCTGGCAAGATGGAAAACAAGGGTATAGAGATCGCCTTGAATTCAAGAAATCTTACCGGTGATTTCACCTGGAACACCTCCTTTAATTTTTCCTACAACAAAAATAAAGTTGTCAGCCTGAATGATACAGTTCCCATGACGAGCGGCAGTATTGGTCTGAATTACAATCTCGCGCTGATTCAGGCAGGTTACCCGATCAATGAATTTTACGGTTTTGAAACCGATGGAATCTTCCAGACTCAGGAAGAAGTTGACAACCATGCTGTTCAGGTTAGTGGCAGCGACCCCTACAACCGTACTTCACCTGGTGATATACGTTTTGTTGATCAGAACAACGATGGAGTAATCAACGATCTGGACAGGGTATTTACCGGCAATCCCAATCCTACCTTTATTTTCGCACTCAACAATACATTTGCATACAAAGGATTCGATCTGAGCATCTTCCTTCAGGGTGTTGCCGGAAATAAAATTCTGAATGCCAATCGTATCTGGAGCGAGGCTATGTCGATAGCACAGAATCAGACCATCGAAACACTCGATCGCTGGACAGGCGAAGGAACAAGTTATGAAATGCCCAGGGCCATTTACAACGATCCCAATAAAAACACCCGGCCCAGCAACCGTTATGTTGAGGATGGTTCCTATCTGAGAATCAAAAGTGTTACCCTTGGTTATACATTGCCTGAATCATTGATTAAAAAGGTTCACCTTAGTTCGGTCAGGGTATATACAACGGCACTTAACCTTTTCACATTTACAAAGTACACCGGTTTTGACCCTGAGGTGGGTACCAGTGGCATCGATAACAATGTGTATCCGGTGACCAGTACTTACAGTTTTGGTATTAACATAGGTTTCTAATCTTCTAAACGACAGAATTATGAAATTCAAAATATATCTATCAGCATTTCTCCTGATCACACTGATATCAGGATGCAGCAAGGATTTTCTGGATAAATCGCCTGAAGATTCTGTGAATACAGACAATTTTTACATCACCGAAAGTGATGCAATTGCTGCCATCAACGGTGCTTACCAGCCTTTGCAGTGGCCAAAACTTTACAACATGCGTATGTGGACGTCCGACATTATGGCCGGCAACAGCATCGTGGGAGCTGGCGGAGGATCCGACGGACAGGAGACGCAGGATATGGCCAATTTCGTCACGGCCACCGATAATCAGGGTGTTCTTGACCTGTGGCGCGGCCCATGGCCCGGGATATTAAGATGCAACATCATTTTTGAGAAAGTTCCCGGAATGGACATCAACGAGACTTTGAAAAACAGAATTCTTGGTGAAGCTTATTTTCTCCGTGCCCATTACTATTATATTCTGGTCAGGTATTTCGGAGATGTTCCCCTGGTATTAACACCTGTTTATCCAGGCGATGATCTGAGACCTAGCCGCAATCCGGCAGATGAAGTTTACAGCCAGATTATTGAAGATCTAACGAAGGCCATTGAATTGCTGCCTGCCCGTGAAACATATGGTGCCTCTGATGTCGGAAGGGCTTCGAAAGGCTCTGCTGCCGGAATGCTGGCAAGTGTTTACCTCACCCGTGGCAATTACCAGAGCACGGTCGACCTTTGCAATACGGTTGCTGATCTGGGTTACGCGCTCAATACCGATTATGCTGATAATTTCGATCCGACAAAAAAGAATTCTGTTGAATCCCTGTTTGAAATTCAATACATCGGAAATGCAGGTTACGATTTCTGGTCAAATGAAAATCAGGCTTCATGGCTAAGCACATTCACCGGTCCACGTGGCTCGGAAATGGTTGCCGGCGGATGGGGCTGGAATCAACCTACCGAAGAATTCATAAATACATATGAAACCGGTGATCTCAGGAAAGATGTTACCGTTTTATATGAAGGTGGCCCTCAGTTCGATGGTAAGGATTATTCACAATCGTATTCCATGACAGGCTATAATCTGCGCAAGTTTCTGGTTAACAAATCTCTGGCACCTGACTACAACAACAGCCCTATGGATTTCCCCGTAATGAGGTATGCCGATGTCTTACTGATGAAGGCTGAAGCATTGAATGAACTTGGAAATACCTCGTTGGCCGAAGTTCCATTGAACGAAGTGCGCAACAGGGCAGGTTTGGAAAGTGTGTCAGGACTCTCAAAAGATGAGTTCCGCGAAAAGGTGCTTCAGGAGCGTCGTTTGGAACTTGCCTTTGAAGGTCAGCGCTGGTTCGACCTTATCAGGGTGAACAACGGACAGTTTGCCATCGACTTTCTGAACAGCATCGGGAAAACGAACATGACTTCAAAGTACCTGTTATTTCCTATCCCTCAGAAGGAAAGGGACGCCAACCCGAATCTGACACAAAATCCCGGTTACTAACCGCTTTAAATTAACAATGGTCTAACACGGTAAATTTGAAAAAATGAAAAATCAAAATAAAATAAACTCCCCGTCCGGACATGGCAACTATTATGGTGTTGGTTTAAGTCTGGTATTATCAGTGCTGGTGGTTTTCTCAATGTCATTCCTGACATCATGCGTGAATGAAGAAGAAACTGACATTGCACTGGCTGGTGAATTGGCACTTTCAGCTTCCTCTGCCGACCTGGTGCTTGAACAGATTAACGATGCCAACACGGCCCTGACACTCAGCTGGACTACCGGTACCAACAACGGATCCGGTGCTTCTATATCCTACAAACTTGAAATTGACAGGCAGGGCAATAATTTTGCCGATCCTTTGACTTTCGAAATGGGTAAAGCCGTTTATGAAAAAGCGTTCACAGTTTCAGGCTTGAATGCCACGTTGCTGGGAACTTTCAATGTTGCAGCCGGAACAGAAGCTGTTCTTGAAAGCCGGGTTATATCCACCATCTATGATACACCGGCGAAGAACGATGTTTCGGATGTAATCACATTCAAGGTAACTCCATACGAACCTGTAACAACTACACTCTACCTGCTGGGCACTGTTTTGCCGACGGGCTGGGAAGCTGACAATGCCCTCGTGATGACTCCTGATGCTGAGAATCCGACAATCTTCAGTTTCAGAGGTGCTTTTGGCGTTGGTGAATTCAAATTTATAACCACCCTGGGTAGTCTTCTCCCGGCCTACCAACGCGGGGCAGACGAAAATCACCTGGTTTACCGCACTGCTGAAAGTCAGCCCGATAATAAGTTCTCTGTCACCGAAGCAGGGGTTTACAACATCGTCGTTAGTTTACTCGATCTGACCATTGAAGTTGTAAAGCTCGATTTACCGGCTTACGAGCATATTTACATGGTGGGTGGTGCTGCTCCCAACGGCTGGGATATTACCAACGCAACCGAGCTGGTTCAGGATCCTGACAATCCATCGATTTTCACCTACTCAGGTGTGATGAACGCCGGGGAGTTTAAGTTCCCGGTAAACAGAAACAGCGACTGGAGTCAGGATATGTTTATGCGTTTGACGGATTCTACCATGTACCTGCATCACGGCGGCGATCCGGATGATAATAAATGGACCATCGAAAAGAAAGGTTATTATATCATTACCCTGAATCTTTCGGACAATACCATTTCCATGAAAAGAACTAAACTCTATATGGTAGGCAGTGCAACTCCGATTGGCTGGACCATCACCGATGCCATTGAGCTTGTTGAAGACGCAACCGATGGGTGTATCTTTACTTATTCAGGTCCGATGGTTGCAGGTGAATTTAAATTTCCTGTTAACAGGAATTCTGACTGGGGCCAGGATATGTACATGCGCGTGAGCGATACCGAAATGTACAGGCATGTCGGTGGTGCCCCCGACGATAATAAATGGAATATTACTGTGGATGGTGATTATGTGATCATTGCGAATATTGAAACTTTGGGCATAAGTATCCAGAAACAGTAGAGGTGGTTGGTTGGTTAGTGTGTGGTAGAGGGTTGCCGGTTGCCGGCAACCCTTTTACTCCAAAAATATTGTCTTCTAAAGGTTAACCCGGATGCTAAAAGTGATGAGATTCAGCTTATTCTTATGTTTTGCTTTGATTCTTTTATTGCCGGTATCCTGCGACAAAAAGAAGGATGAACCGGACGATCCGTCGGGCCCCGGTGTAAATAAAGTCATGCTTTCTACGGATAAGTCATGCTATACACCCGGCGAAACGGTCGTTTTTAATTCCGATAAATCAATCTCTGCCGGTGCAACTGTCAGGTACAGGCATTTAAACCTGATACTGGAAGAATCCCCCGTTGCCGGAAATACATGGAGCTGGCAACCACCTTCAACCGATTTTACCGGCTACCTGGCCGAAGTTTCGGTGGTAAAGGATGGGACCGAAACAATTCTGGGGAGCATCGCGGTGGATGTTTCATCTGACTGGACCCGCTTTCCCAGGTACGGATTTCTTTCCGCTTATCCTGAAATGACTTCAGCTTCAATTAATTATGTTGTCAGCAACCTTTCCCGGTATCATATCAATGGAATACAGTTTTACGACTGGCATTTTGATCACCACAAACCACTGGCCGGTACGGTTGAAAATCCGGCCGCAGTCTGGAAAGACATTGCCAACCGTGATACCTACCTGACAACAGTGAGATCATACATCGAAACTGCTCATTCGTTCAACATGAAAGCGATGTTTTATAACCTGGCTTATGGTGCCCTCAGCAACGCTTTTGCCGATGGTGTTTCAGATCAATGGTATCTGTTTACCGATCAGAATCATACCAATAAGGAATTTCTTCACCTTTCGTCACCGATGTTTAAAAGCAATATTTACCTCACCGATCCTTCAAACTCCGGATGGCAGCAATATCTCGCGCAGCGAAACAGGGATGTTTACCAGGTTTTTGATTTTGATGGGTATCACATCGATCAGCTTGGCAACCGTGACCGGACTTTATACGATTATTCCGGGCAAACGGTCGGTTTACCGGCTGCATATCAGGAGTTTATCAACGCCATGAAAGCTGATATGCCGGATAAGAAATTGATAATGAATGCAGTAAATCAATATGGGCAGCAAAACATCGCTTCATCACCGGTAGATTTTCTGTACACGGAAGTTTGGGGGCCCAACGATGATTTTGAGGATCTGGCCCGGATTATTAACGACAACAATGCGTTCAGCAACAATTCAAAGAGTACCGTGCTGGCGGCCTACCTCAACTACGATATGGCCGGTTCTTCCGGATACTTCAATACGCCGGGGGTTTTGCTCACCAATTCGGTAATCTTTGCGTTTGGTGGTTCCCACCTGGAATTGGGTGAGCACATGCTCGCCACGGAATATTTCCCCAACAACAATCTTCAGATTTCAGGGCAACTAAGGGATGCTTTGATATCTTATTACGACTTCCTGGTTGCTTATCAGAACCTGTTGCGCGATGGAGGTCAGTTAAATACGCCTGATTTGAGCTGCAGCAATACAGATGTTTCTTTCGATTCCTGGCCGGCTCAACCGGGTAAAGTAGCCTTTACAGGACGTGAATTTGAACACCTGCAGGTCATACACCTGGTGAATTTCTCAAGAGCAACCTCCATGAAATGGCGCGATAACCGGGGAACCCAGCCCGAACCAACGGAGTTGAAAAATCTGAACCTTGCTCTTGATGCCGGAAAAACAGTCAGTCAAATCTGGATTGCTTCACCCGATAGAAACATGGGAATCCCTGAAACGCTTGATTTTGTTGAAACTGCCGGCAAAGTAACCTTCACGGTTCCGGGTCTGAAATACTGGGATATGATTGTAGTTGAATACAATTAGACTGCCGGCCATTGTAATTTTTATCCAGGCTAAAAAATGAAAAAATCCATATTGCTTCTTTGCCAGCTAATAGCTGTCACAGCGCTTTTTGCGCAGTTAAACCCACAGAAAATAACCCCGGGAAATTGCCTCGGCGCGCAGGTAACAGGGAATGAAGTGGTTTTCAGCTGCGAAAACAACATCAATGTCCGTATTACCATCGTCGGTTCTTCGGTCGTAAAACTCTGGTACGAACAGGGTGAATTTAACCGGACCAATTCATCATTTGCTGTTGTTGATGACGGTTCCGCCGGAACTGATAAGGTCAACCTTTCGGAGCAGCCCGGGAGTTATGAAATTTTTACAGGCAATCTGATCATACGCATCAACAGGAAGCCATTTCAGGTAAGGTTTTACGACAAATACCAGAAATTGCTGCTCGAAGACTATACCGAACTGGGATTTGTAAAGGATTCATCATTTCAGAAAACCTGCAAAACCCTTCGCCCGGATGAGCATTTTTTTGGGCTGGGCGAAAAAACCGGTAGCCTCGACCGCAGGGGGAAGTCATTCAGCATGTGGAACAGCGATAAACCCTGCTATGGAATAAATGAAGACCCGTTGTACAAGAGCATTCCGTTTTTTATGAGCAATTACGGTTACGGAATCTTTTTTCGACAATACGTTCAAATCTGAGTTCAATTTCGGGGCTGAATCCAATAACTACTTCTCTTTTGGCGCTCCCGGCGGCGAAATGATTTACTATTTTATTTTCGGACCATCCTACAAGCAGATTATAGAACGATATACCGGCCTTACGGGGAAGCCGATCATCCCGCCCGCCTGGGCGCTTGGCTTTTCGCAGTGCCGCGGATTGCTCACCAATGAGTCGCTGACGCGTGAAATTGCAGGAGAATTCCGCAAAAGGCAGATACCATGCGATATCATTTATCAGGACATCGGATGGACAGAGCATTTGCAGGATTTTGAATGGCGGAAAAGCAATTATACTGACCCGCAGCGAATGTTGAAAGATCTGGATAAGCAGGGATTTAAGGTCATTGTGTCACAGGATCCGGTGATTTCGCGTCAGAATGCACGTCAATGGAAAGAGGCGGATTCGTTGGGATTTTTTGCCACCGATGTCCGCAACGGCGGGTCTTACGATATGCCCTGGCCCTGGGGCGGCAACTGCGGCGTAGTTGATTTTACGAAGCCGGGGGTTGATGCCTGGTGGGGCAAATATCAGCAAAAAGCCATAGCTGATGGCGTCAGGGGATTCTGGACGGATATGGGAGAGCCGGCCTGGAGCAACGAGGAAAGCACCGACCGCCTCTTTATGAAACACCACCTGGGGATGCACAACGAAATTCACAATGTTTACGGGCTTACCTGGGATAAAGTTGTAACGGAACAGTTTGAAAAGCATAACCCCGGAAAGCGTGTATTTCAGATGACCCGCGCTGCCTTTGCAGGAATGCAACGATACACTTTCGGATGGTCGGGCGACTCAGGCGATGGAAATGATGTGCTGAATGGCTGGGATAAACTGGCCGGACAGGTGCCGCTGGCCTTATCAGCAGGCATGGGCCTCATACCTTTCTGGACTACAGATATTTCAGGATATTGCGGCGACATTCACGACCACGAAGCCATGGCTGAACTTTATATCCGCTGGATGCAGTTCGGCGTATTTAACCCGTTGAGCCGTGCGCACCACGAAGGCAACAACGCGGCAGAACCCTGGACTTTCGGACCCACAGCGGAGAAGCTCTGCCGCGAAGCCATCAACCTGAAATACAAATTACACCCCTACATCTATTCCTATGCCCGCAATGCCTGGGATACAGGCCTTCCGCTGATGAGAGCCCTTTTGCTGGAATATCCCGATGATACGGAAACTTATAAGGCCGATGGAGAATTTCTGATCGGCAAGGAATTGCTGGTTGCTCCGGTCGTTGAAAAGGAAGCTGTCACTAAAGAAATTTATCTGCCACAGGGTGAATGGATTGATTACAACAATGGGAAGACCATCTATCGCGGCAGGCAATGGATAACCTATCCCGCGCCACTGAATGTGGTACCTGTATTCGTAAAAAGAGGGTCTATCATCCCAACCATGCCTGTGATGCAGTACATTGGACAGGTGGAGAACTATCCGGTTATTTTTGAGGTATTCCCGGCTTCCGAAGGCAGAACAGCAACCTTCGAACTCTATGAAGACGACGGTGAGTCAAATGATTATAAACAAAACATCTGCCGGTGGACAAAGGTGAAATGCACAACCACTGCTGAATCATGGACAATCAACCTTGTGCGGGAAAATGAAAATGGATATAAATCTGATCTTTCACGGAATGAAGGCTTCAGGGTTTACCTGGAGAAATGCCCCTCTTCCGTGGTTTTCAACAAGGTAAAATCAAAGAAAACAAACCCTGAAAAACTGGAATCTTCCTGGTATGAGAATTCGGAAAACACAACCTGGAGCTGGGACGAACCGAAAGGGATTTGTACAATAAAGTTCGCAGGTCCAGGTAATGAGAATGAAATTGTAATTAATCAATAAAAGTATGAAGAGTTTATTCGCAGCTTTGGCGCTACTGGCTGTAATACCGGCTATAGCGCAGGAAAAAGCGTTGTATCAGTCAGAGAAGTTCTCAATCTACGGCAACCGGGTTGAGCAGCCTCCGTACAAGGCCGTGGCTTTGTCGTCAACACACCTGATTTCTGATTATCAGAGTCCTGCAAATCTGAATTACAGTGCTGATATTCAATTCAAGTTCAGCCTGAACAGTCGCGACAATGAGATGCTTTCAGGATTTGATCACCTCGTAACCCTACATCCGGAAAACAATAACGCTGTTACCGGTCCGGTTGTCTTTGGCCGGAGGTTTATCGATACAACCGGAAATTCAGAAGCTTTACCCGAAAATGTGACCTGGGAGGTAAAACTCGATATGCGTCATGTGCTGGCAGCTTTTGAGAAAGAAGGCTACTTCACCCTGTTTAACGGACAGAAATTTTATAAGGCCGATTTTAAAGGTGTATATATTGCCGGAAGCGCAAAGCCACTTTCGTGGGATTTTGAAAACCTGTATACTGTTCCGGCCTTGGAATTGAAAGACCCGGATGGCGATGGAATCTATACCACCACCTTGTTGCTGAATCCTCACCATGAGATCAAAGGCCCGGATGAATGGAAATTAAGTGCTGATATTAAGGAGTTTCCTGAATTCAGGTCAGGAAATCTGATTTCAGAGGCCTTGTATAAGCTGTCGCTGGAAGAGATGCTGCATGACATCCGGCCTGATGGCGCATTCATGGCCGGAAAAGAGTGGGAGGGAGTGTGGACGCGCGACATCAGCTATTCCATTCACCTCGCGCTGGCAATCCTTAAACCTGAAACCGCGAAGCAAAGCCTGATGCGTAAGGTGAAGAACAAACGGATTATCCAGGATACCGGCTCCGGTGGCTCCTGGCCGGTCTCAACCGACCGGGTCGTTTGGGCCGTCGCAGCCTGGGAAATTTACAAAGTCACCGGCGACCATGAATGGCTCTTGCAATCTTATGAAATCATTAAGAATACCTGGGAGGATGATCGTAAAACGGCATTTGATGCCCGGACGGGATTGTACTTCGGAGAATCCTCATTCCTGGATTGGCGTGAGCAGACTTATCCCAAATGGATGGAACCGGTTCATATCTTTCAATCTGTCAATCTCGGTACCAATGCCATTCATTACCAGGTATGCAATATCCTCGCTGAAATGGCGGAGATACTGGGCCACCCGGATGAACAGTATAGGAAAGCTTCTAAAGAACTTTCAATTGCTATCAATAAAGTACTGTGGATGGAGGACAAGGGATTTTATGCCCAATATGCTTATGGAAATTACTTCCGCATATTGTCACCCCGTAGTGAATCGTTGGGTGAGGCTTTGTGTGTACTTTCAGGAATTGCCGGTGACGAGAGAGCAGGGAAGATGGTAGCATCGGTGCCGGTTACAGCATTCGGCATCCCGTGCATCTATCCGCAGATTCCTCATATCAAGCCTTATCACAACGATGCTGTATGGCCTTTTGTGCAGGCTTACTGGGCGCTGGCTTCAGCCAAAACCGGGAATGAAGAATCCGTTATGCAGAGTATTGCGGCCATTTACCGGCAGGCATCCCTGTTTCTTACAAATAAGGAAAACTTCGTAGCAACCAATGGCGATTTCAAGGGAACGGCCATCAACTCCGACCGGCAGCTGTGGAGTGTGGCCGCCAACCTGGCAATTGTTTATAAAATCTATTTCGGGATGGAATTCAAACCCGATGGACTCATGTTTTCACCCTTCGTTCCAGCATCTATGGTCGGAGTGAAAGAGCTGAAAGGATTCAGATACCGCGATGCAGTCCTTGATATTGCTATCTCAGGTACCGGAAATCAGCATCAGATCATTTATCCTGGATGGGGTAGAAAGCCAGTCGTTTATTCCTGGTAACCTGAAAGGAAATCATAAAATTGAGATTTTCCTGGAGGAAAACAATGTGCTTTCATCAACGGTGAATATGCAGGAGGTCAGGTATTCATTGCCTGAGCCGGAATACAGGCTGGTTGGCGATTCACTCTTCATCAACCCGGTTGACGGGCAGCATAAATTCAACATCTACAGGAATGGACAGAAATGGCTTGAAACCAGTGATAACCGCATTCAACTTCCCTTAGATTCATTTTATACTGAATATATGATTTCGGTAACCGATGAGGCTGGTTATGAATCATTTTCAGCTTTACCGGTAATCCGGCACATGCCTGTGAATGAGACCTTGCAGGAGGCTGAAACATTTGCTCCGGCTTCCATCCAGCCATGTAAGGGCTTTACCGGCCCCGGTTTTGTTGAACTTACCACCACGGAAAATACCAGGTTTGCTTTTACAGTTCCTGTTAAATCCGGTGGGGACTATCTGATCAGTTTCCGCTACTCAAATGGTTCAGGCCCGGTGAATACCGATAATAAATGTGCGATCAGAACCCTTATGGTTAATGGCGCTGAAACCGGCACGGTTGTCATGCCACAGCGTGGGCTCGGGGAGTGGTCGAACTGGGGGTCAGGTAATTCTTTGAAAGTTCATCTGATTACAGGAAACAATGAACTTTCGCTCGAATTGCTGAATCCACAGAATGCGAACATGAATGGGGAGGTCAACACTGCCTTTCTGGATTCGATCTCCGTTATAAGACTTGAATAAATACATCCATGCGGCTCCTGATACAATTAGTCAGGCTTTA
Source organism: Bacteroidales bacterium (assembly GCA_016709025.1). Classification (GTDB taxonomy): domain Bacteria; phylum Bacteroidota; class Bacteroidia; order Bacteroidales; family Lentimicrobiaceae; genus Lentimicrobium. The sequence continues at coordinate 127,279 of JADJEQ010000009.1, forward strand.
CAGGTAAGAATGCCACCTGGAGTCTGTGTAAATTGATGATGATTCTTTACCCCCTCTGTCTCCCTCTGTCATGCTGAGCGGAGTCGAAGCATCAAAGGGAGGACATACCAATGAGGCTTATTTTTGATAGAAGAGTCTAAATTTTTCGCCAACTGCTTAATTCTTAAAACCCAGCTGCCTTTTCACCAGCAGATCCGAATCCAGCCTGAATTCCTGAACATCGTCCAGGGTCATGGTTTTGATCAGGGTTTCGCTTCTTTCTTCTTTGGGTATCTGGCTGAGACGCAGGTTCTGGTTGCGGATGGCTTTCTCAATTACTTTTCTCACAAAACGGCCGTTCCCGAAATACTGGTTTCTGTTTCCGGCATGGTAACTGAAATAGGCATTAAGATGTTCAATCACCGGCGCTTCAAAATGTAGCTCTGCTTTGTTCATAAAAACATGTGCTATCCGGATCAGGTCATCCGCGGTGAAATCTGAAAATTCAAGGTAGTTGTCGAAGCGGGAGCGTAATCCAGGGTTGGAGTCCAGGAAATGATCCATTTCCTTTGAATAACCGGCTACAATCAACGCAAATTCACCCCTGCGGGCCTCCATCTGACGGATAATCACCTCCACCGCTTCTTTGCCGTAATCGTTGCTGTTGCCATTGGTTAATGCATAGGCCTCGTCAATAAAGAGAATTCCACCCATGGCCTCCTCAATCTTTGCAAGTGTCTTCGGGGCGGTCTCTCCGACAAAAGTCCCTACCAGGTCTTCACGGGCGCATTCAACGAGGTGACCGCGTTCAAGCAACCCAAGGGCTTTGTAGATTTTTGCGAGAAGCCTCGCTACGCTTGTTTTGCCGGTGCCGGGATTTCCGGTGAAAATATTGTTGAGTGAAAACGCGCTGACCGTATCCTTGCCAATCTCCCGGTAATACTTTGCAAGCTTCGCAAGTTCGCTAATTTCAGTTTTAACTTTTTCAATACCAACCATATCTTTCAGTTCCCCGAGCGCACTCTCCAGAAGCTCCTCATCCGGATTAATCTGCACGGATTTCCGCTTTTGCCTGTTGAGGACATTTTTCATATCAACCGGCAATATGGTACACAACTCCTCCTTGGTAAACTGCTGATGGTCCGAGTTGATCACCCTGATTCCGAGGTTAAGCTGAGCCTCTTCAAGCATTGACTTTACAACCCTGGCATTCCCGAAACTCCTGGTACGCGAACGGTATTGGTCTTCCAGGTATTTGTACATCAGCGCCGATACTTCCTCCGAGAAGGTCAGCTGTTTCTGTGCAGCCGTAAGCCTGGCTATTTCCATCAGTTCCTGAGGCGTGTAGTCCGGGAAATCATAGATGTATTTGAAACGTGAGGGCAGGCCAGGATTAAAACCCAGAAACCCTTCCATCTCCCTGGGATAACCGCAAACGATGATGGCAATATCCCCCGGCCCATCCGACATTTCAGTTAGCAAAGCTTCTATGACCTCACGGCCGTAATCTTTGTTGTCATCAGATTTAACGGTCAGTGAATAAGCTTCATCAATCAGCAGAATGCCACCCCGGGCTTTCTCAATTACCTCTTTGGTCATCGGAGCCGTTTCGCCAATGTACCGGCCTACCAGGTTGGCCCTGCTGGCTTCGTAAACCGTGTCTTTTGAAAGCAGGTTAAGATTCTTGTATATCTTCCCCAGCATTTTGGCAATGGTGGTTTTACCGGTGCCGGGATTTCCACTGAAGACAGCGTGCAGGTTGATGGCCTTTATCGGTTCAATGCCCATTTGATCGCGCAGCCGCAGGTACTTAATATAACCTACATAATCATGAAGCCGTTTCTTAATATTCTCAAGTCCAATCAGTTTATCCAGTTCACTGAACATCTGTTCCTCAGCTTCAGTGCCCGGATCAATGGCCGGAAGGCTGATCTTTTCAGCCTTCCATAAGATTGAATACTCAACTTTTCCGCGGTCAATTGTATCTGAAACAGTAAAGTAGGCAACAACGATTACCTTGCCCATAAAGACAATCTCAATCGTATATTTACCTTCTTCCCAGCTCACATTATCCGGATGACCCCAGCCTGCTTCAACAAAGAACTCATTGTTGGGAGATCTGGTACTGACAGTCATAATTTTTACCTCCTGTCGCACAAGTTGGCGCAGGTCATTGTAATAATTGAAAAAGAATTCACCTTTCCACTCCTCATGCGTATGTGTGTTTCTCAGCGCAAGCTCAGCCCATATAAGCCGGGTCGCGTTGCGCTGAAACTGCTTGTAGTACGACCGCTCAATGTGTTTGGGTTCAGGTGTGGAGGTGTCTTCAAACAGTTTCAGGCCGAATATCTCAAAATATGGATTGTGCCCATCTTTTAATACCCCTGAATCTTCAAGCCGGAATTCCGTATACGCAACCTTACTTTCGCCGATGGTGACTTCCAGGTAATAATCCCCGGCTATGTATTCATATGGATTGCTGACATTGATATAAAAATCAATCTTCAGAATATTTTCGTCTTCATGGGCTTCGAGTTCCTCGTTGAGGATGTATCCAACGCCTGGTCCTCCATTCTCAAGCTTCCCTGAACAATACAGTTCAACTTCCTCTGACCAGTATTCTTCATCAAACTTTTTGTTGTAGAGTGTGAGCTCAGCAACCAGTGAATTTAATTCCGAGCGATCAAAAACAGTGCGGTATTTACGTTCGGCACAGGCTCCTGATTCTTTGCTATTGTAGATTTTTAGTTCTTTTAGCTTAAAATTCTGGTGGTCCATATAAATAAACTTTCGGGAAACGCTTGTTGCGCCTGTAGATTAGGGACTATAAATGTACAAATGTTTGGGAAATGGCGCAAGCCGGGGAAAATGATTTTTCTTTGGTTCTGAATGTATGTTTAAAAGAAAGACCCCTGCTATTCAATTATAGCAAGGGTTTTAAGGAAGGGTGATCTGGAGGTGGTTGTGAACAAATGAATTTTCAATACCAGCTACAGTTACCGGAATCTCCCCGTTCAGTTGGACAAGCAGGTTGATACCATCATTGAATACCAGTATGACGCAGCCGGCAATAATCTGCGACAAACTGAAATTTACAAGGGGCTATAATTGAAATAGACTATGATCAATCATAAAGGAATTCAAAATAGTTTCCGTTTGTATACGCCCATCTGCCTGCCTGACCCTGCCAGCCTGTCTTATCAAATCCGCTAATCTGGTAATAGATCGAAAAAGTATGCAACCTATAGCCCTTTCTGGGATCAGGCTTATTTCATTGGCAATTCATTCTAGCAATAAATGGCATATAAATACCTGTATAACAACAGATTATTATTTCATCAAGAACTCACAGGAAAGATATTCTGTTTCATCTGATACCAGGCCGGCATCAAAAAGATTTTCTTAATATTGCCTGAGCTTTGAACAAAAGTCAGGCAACATGAAGAAATCAAAGATCAGATACGAGCAAAACCTTAACCGTGTTTATGCCGGGTTGGATATTGAAAGTGTAACTGAACAATTGTTTTGCCTGACAGACCAGGAACGTTGCAGATTTTGTTCAGTGGGTGAGATCAAATAAGCCTGGCAGAAACAAACCGTTGGATTGTTAATCCTTCGCTTTGATTCAAAGTTGTTTGATCAGCAATATGAAGAGTGGTTAAGGGAATGATTGATGGGGGCTTTCGCCTCCTTTTTTGTGCGCTGCCCAGGGCTGAGCATTTATGTCGCAAATATTAGCTATTTATGCGACAAATAATCAATCAAAGACTGATTCAAAGCATTGAAGATAAAATACATATAAAAATTAGAAAAGCGGGAAGGGGTTCGCTGTTTTAAACAATATTCGATTCACTCACAGGTATAGGGCATTAACTTAATGATTGAAGTCATCAATGCTTAGTCTGACAGTCAGTCTTAGCGTCAAAGTTAACTTCATTTTTATTTTTTAAATCCCAACCCTTGACTAAACGATTGAATAAATATAATATTTGTAACAAATATTTACTACTTTTGTTACAGATTTAATGTTAAAATGATTATGCAAAGTATTGAATATCAGATATTGGAAAGAGTTAAAAAAATCAAGCGTGGTAACTTGATATTTCCTGATTATTTTTATGGCATCGGGTCTTCAGAAGCTGTTCGTTTAGCTCTTCACAGGTTAGAAAAAGACAACATTATCACCAGAGTTGCCCAGGGCATTTATTTGCGCCCTAAAATAAGTAAGTATATTGGTGAAGTATTACCGTCTGCTGAAGAAATAGCTATGGGAATAGCAAAGAGAGATAAGATCCGCACACTGCCTACAGGTGCTTATGCGCTCAATGCCTTAGGTTTAAGTACGCAGGTTCCGATGAAGATTGTACTGCTTACCGATGGTTCGCCCAGAGAGATAAAAGTGGGAAAACGTACCATAAAATTCAAAAAGACAACACCTAAAAATTTGTCGGCAAAGGGCAAAATAAGCAGATTGGTGATTCAGGCACTGAAAGAAATTGGAACAAACAAGCAGACCACTCAAGAAGAACAGAGAATTATCGAATTGCTGAAAAAGGAAGACCACCGGGATCTTTTGCACGACATAGCTTTAGCGCCGGTATGGATTCAAAAAATAATGAGAAAAGCTTTGTGATGGCAAAAATCAGATTCATTGATATACCGGCACCTGATAGGCTATTTTTCAGCAAATAGGCAATAAAACAAATATGCCTGCATTTGCTGTGGAAAAGATTGGTGGATTGTCAAACATTATCCATCATTTTGAAATGGACGTTGCCGGGCACCTGGTTTTAAAGGGGACTTCCTTAAGCAAAGCCTGGAACCTCATTGAAAGATTCTCGGAAGACATCGATCTGGCGCTTGACAGGAAGTTTTGGTTTTAATGGGGACTGACTAAAAACGAGGACGGAATTAAAAAAACTGCGAGCGCTTTACATCGGTAGTTTCTTCAGCGCATTAAAGGTAAAGTTTGAAGAAAAGGCAAATATCGGGGTGACATTTAATTTGGTCCCTGCAAAAGACAGCGATCAGGATCCACGCATTATTGAAGTGTTTTATCCCAATGTCATAGAAACACCCGGGTATCTGCAACCGAGATTACAGTTAGAAATCGGCTGCCGTTCTCTCAGAGAACCGTTTACAATGAGAACCTTTAGATCTTTGGTCGATGAAGAATATGCGGAAATGGAATTTTCACAACCACCGGTAAATATACCTGCTGTCAATCCGGAGCGTACCTTTTTGGAAAAAATATTTCTCCTGCACGAAGAGTTTCACAGGCCTATTGAGAAAGTGCGGGTAGATCGGCTTAGTCGTCATTTGTATGATATTTATCATATTTCAAAAACGGAGTTTGCAGATAAAGCGTTGAATGATCACGAACTATATGAGACAATTGTAAATCATCGTTTTAGTTTCGCACATGTTGGGGGTGTTAATTACAACCAACATCAACCACAAACAATTGATCCAATCCCAATACCGGAAGTATTTGAAGCCTGGAGAGCAGATTACAATACGATGCTGGAACAGATGATCTATGAAGAAAATGCTCCATCCTTTGATGAAATAATAACAGGGGTAAATAACCTGAAAGATAGGATTAACAGCTTACCATGGAGATTTAGTAAAGCATATCCGGTTCGGTGACAGTACCTGTTTATAGCTGAGCAATGGCTCATTCAGTATTAATAAATTGTTGGTATTCTCTACTCTCACGGATTTGGGGAGCAATCTTATTTATTCGGTGTTCGTTTCACTCACGAACATGGGGCGCCAGCACACCCAGAACGAACCCAATGCCTGTAATGATTTATATAAAACGGAATATTATTTACAAGCGGTTGCATTTAAAGGAGTGATCCGGAGGCGGTTCGAACGCCTGACCCGCAGCTTAGAAGGCTGCTGCTCTATCCAACTGAGCTACCGGACCAGAAATGGCTTATAACTGACCATTTATGCTTTTATGTCACCATCGGGATTGCTCTGAAATCGGAGCTCTCCTCTAAGCGGGTGCAAAGGTATAAAAAAGTTTCGGAAACCAGCCTTGCTTTGATAAATCAACCTGTAGGAATTGTCATAAAAAAAGTGGTATTTATTTTTTTATGCAGCGGTTACTTTTATAGCTTATCGTGATAAACAAATGTCAACAACCCGTGAAACGATACTTTCACATAACTGGTCAACTCATGAACGATTTGATGTTTACTAACTTTACGAATTCTACTCCCGGGAAAGTTTATCATTGGAAGGGAAAAACAATACTGATAGCAGAAGACACCGATTGCAGTTTTCTTTATCTGAAAACAATTCTAAGAAATACAGAAGCCACGGTTTTATGGGCTTCTTCAGGACAAGAGGCAATAAACATGGCACGTGAGCACCGTGAAGAAATAGATGTGGTTTTGATGGACATCAACATGCCCGGAATCAACGGATTTGATGCTACGATTGCCATTCACAGTATTATGCCTGATCTGCCGGTAATTGCCCAGACAGCATACGTTCACGACAATGAAGTACAATTATGTTATGCATCCGGTTGTTCAGATTATATCTCAAAACCGATTGATAAGAACTTACTACTCGAGAAACTGGGAGCCGTCCTGGGCGCTGGTGTTTTGAAAACACTTTCCAGAATTTCGTAACTATTACTACTCGGAAAACTAAAGAGGCGGCTTAGGGGGCTGCCTTTTCTTTTTTTTGCCGGGTACCTGCGGTAGAATTAGCAGAGGTTTTTCAGAAAATTAGCAGATAAGCCAGAAAGCAAATTGTTGCTAATCCCAAAAGTATCCTGATCACTTTTGTTTCAAATTTAAGCAACCTGTCGCACTCATCCATCAGGTGCTTTACTTCTCCGGCCTCCGGTTTCAAAACCAAAGCCTTCTGATACCAGCTTTTTGCAGGCCTTAAGAGCTCAATCTTAAAGAAGTCATCTCCACGCATTTTCAATTCATTGAAATCGCGTTCAAGGGTGCTCAGGGGCATTTCTGATGTATGGTTTGTCATGGTTTTTTGTTCTGATCAGAGCAAATATAGTCAAAACGGATTGAAATTCCTAATATGGAGGTTGCCGAAAACGGGCTATTCAGTATTTGATGCGCATGGATTAAAATTAAAATACTGTTTGAAAGAAAATGCCAGACAAATTTCTTTTGTTTTTAATAGTTTTTGGAGAAAATCTCAATAAAATCTCCAGCCTTTTTACGTTACGGTGCTCCTGTCTACCTGAGGCAATCAGGCAGGCTGTGATCATACCAATTTAAAAGAGGTGAAATTCACTCTGAAAAAACAATATTTTTTGATATTACCACTATATTCCCCCACACCTAAAATTCCTTTCACTAATATTTTATATTTAACAGCTTTCAGTATATTCTAACCAAATTTAAGATGTACATGGAAAATCAATCATAAAAATTATACAATTTAAAGCTTGTAACCAAAATGGCAGAAGGACCGGCCTTGGAAGAATGGCGTTAAAAAATCAGGCCGCATAAAAGAAGGAAGAAATGCAACCGATGATGTGTAGCGGAGCTCTGAAAATTAGTGTACAAGAAAATTAAGTAGAGCGAGGCATGGTTCAACCTCATTTCTTCCTACCAAAATTGCGCGCCTGATTTTAGCCATTCTTCCGAAGCCTTGATTTTTGGGTACCTTTTGATCAAGCAAAAGGTACAGAAAGTATATAAGTGCTCATTAATAAATACTTAGAATGTATTTTCAACGAAGGAGAGAAATCAGATGCAATGCATTAAAATTTAATGAATAACACTTTAAAAATCAATGTCGGGTAACATTGCCTGCTTTTCAACATGGTAATGATTAATGCTTATAAATTATTCAGCAAATCAATCAACGAATTACCCCCAAAACCGGAAAATAAAAAAAGAGAGCCATCACTGACTCTCTCTCTGTCGGGGTGGCCGGACTCGAACCACGGGGCAAGGTGGGGGGACTCGAACGACCCCCGCCGTTGGCGGGGCCAAACCAGACAACATCTTGAAAGAGGGTAAAATTAAAAAGAGAGCCAAAACTGACTCTCTTTCTGTCGGGGTGGCCGGACTCGAACCGACGACCTCTTGGTCCCAAACCAAGCATACTACCAACTGTACTACACCCCGGACAATTTTTTTCACTAAAAAAGATCCTCTGATCCTCTCTGCGGTGAAGGGGGGATTCGAACCCCCGGTACCGTTTCCAGTACGACAGTTTAGCAAACTGTTGGTTTCAGCCACTCACCCACCTCACCAAATGGGAGTGCAAAAGTACAAATTCATTTAATATTCGCAAATATTATTTTACTTTTACTGGAATTAAAATGAATTATAGCTGAATCAGTGTAAAAGATGAGCATATTCAAGGCATATGGTACAATAATTGAATAGTAAAAACCTCCAAAAAATTATTCTATGAAAATCATTAAGATCCTTGCTATCCCGGTTATTCTCCTTCCATTGATGTTTACCTCCTGCAAGACTGCCTCACATCAGATGCAGATTCTGAAGCCCGGAACAATAACGCTGCCGGCAGATATCAAACAAGTTGGCATTGTAAACCGTTCACTGCCTGCGAAAGGTCAGGGATTTAACAACATTCTCGAAGGTTTGATTACCGGCGAATCGATTGCAGCCGACAGGGAAGGCTCAATGGAATGCCAGCGGGGACTGGCCGAAGGCCTGAACCAGGCACCCCGTTTTAATGCGGTCGTGATCGAAGGGGTAGACCTGCGTGGAACAGGCACCAGGGAATGGCCTGAATTCCTCGACTGGCAGCAGGTTGAGGAACTGTGCGAACGTTTCAGGGTTGATGCGCTGATTGCACTTGAATCCTTCGATTCGGATCTGGAATTGCGGAAACGATCAGCAGATGTTGAAAGAACCATCGACAAAAAGAAAGTCATTGTTACTGAATATTATACCGATCTCCGCATGAATGTGCGTTCCGGCTGGACCATATATAAACCCACCGGAAAGCAGATCATCGACCGGAATGCATTTTACGATGAGATGCGCTGGAGCGGAAGTGGTGACACACCAGAACAGGCAATGTCTGACTTACCTTCAAAACGCAGGGCCATCAATCAATCCGGCTATTTTTCAGGAGAACAGTATGCGGTGAGAATTTCACCAACCTGGGTCACCGAAAGCCGTTCCTATTATCGTAAAGGAAACGATGATTTCAAAATCGCCGGTAAGTTTGTAAAGCAGGAGAACTGGAATGAAGCCATCGCCATCTGGAAAAGATACGCCGTGGATGCTGATCATGAGATTGCCGGAAGGGCCTGTTTCAATATGGCACTCGCCAGTGAAGTGGAAGGCAACCTGTCCATCGCGCTTGAATGGGCCAACCGCGCATGGCAACAGCATGGGCTAAAGAAAGCCCGGTATTATATTGAGCAGCTGGAAACCAGGATAAGACAACAGGAAAGGCTGGACGAGCAGATGGAAGGTCAGTAAATTCAAGCCTGGTTCTGCTTAATCATCCGCAAATGTGTTCCATTGATCTTGTTATTCAATCGGACAAAAATATATGTCTGTGATCTGAGATTATAATTCAATGTTGTTTATTTAAGAATGGTGTCTTCGACTTAGGATGACATTTATAAGTATGACATGCTAATGAATGAAGATCAGGAAAAATTGACAGTGCTGAGTATTGAAGGTATAACGAAGTATCCATCCTTCGACTACGCTCAGTATGACAATTTGAAAAGGGAAGTAAGAAATTGTAGATAAATACCTTGTATCAAAAACAATGTCACGCTGAGCGTAGTCGAAGCGCAGGATTGCGCACGTCTTATCGCGCTTTCATTGCATTTCGTCAGGCAGGAGCGTGCGCCTGCCTTTAACCAATACATTTTTCAAACCCGTCAAAACTACTGTATTCAAGGGTTTAAGGAATGATCTAATCAAAGCCTGGCTGGCAGATATTGCTTAATCCCGCCAGGTTTTAAGATTAAAAATTGAGTCTGCTCCGAAAAGTCAATAAAGCAGATTAGACACCAGGTCAGCAAGATACCAATCGGCGCCGCGGCGCGGGTTACACAAAGTGTTGTATATCATTAAAAAGAAATTGGTGAATTTTTGTGATTCTGTGTTTTGGTGTCAAAAAAAATGCTTTCGGAGTGGACTCAAAATTATTTTTCCACATTCGCTTTCCACTGAAGGAAATCTCCTATTTTCGTTGAAAATTATGCATCACATTTATCATGAATATCAACCAGGAAAACAAAAGCAACTCCATGAAAGGCAAGACTTTTGCAGAAAAAATTCTGGGTGCCGAAGCAGGCGCCATTGTATTCCGTAAACCGGACATTATTCTCACACACGACAACACTTCAAGCATTGGCAGTACCTTCAATAAGATGGGAGGTGTCAGCGTCTTTGATCCGGATCAGCTGCTGATTGTGCTCGATCACAATGCCCCGCCAACCAACGCCAAACTGGCCAACGACTACCAGAAAATCCGCGATATCGTAAAGCAGCAGGGAATTAAAAAATTTCATGATGTAGGAAAGGGAATCTGCCATCAGATCGTTTCACAATATGCCCGCCCGAACATGATTGTGGTTGGCAGCGACAGCCATACCTGTACCGCAGGCGCTTTCAATTCATTTGCAGCCGGCATCGACCGTACCGAAACAGCAGGTTTGTGGAAACAGGGTGAAACCTGGTTCCGTGTCCCTGAAAGCATTAAAATTACCCTGAATGGTAAACTGCCCGAAGGTGTTTATGCCAAGGACCTTTCGTTGTGGATTATCGGAATGATCGGTTCGAGTGGTGCCGATTACATGTCGATTGAATACCACGGTGATGGTGTAAAAACCTTAAATGTTGCCGACCGCATGACGGTAGCGAACCTTGCTTCGGAAATGGGTGCCAAGAATGCTGTTTTTCCTGCCGATGAGGTACTTGAAGAATGGCTCGGCCATAAAACCGAAGGCACCTGGGCCGATGCAGACGCTGAATATGCCCGCGAGATCGTGATCAACCTGAATGAATTGTTCCCTGTAGTTGCTGCCCCGCATCATGTTGACAATGTGAAGGCCCTGGCAGAAGTGAAGGGTGTGAAACTGAACCAGGCATTGATTGGCACATGCACCAATGGTCGTATTGAGGATCTCCGTGAAGCCGCCAGAATCCTGAATGGGAAAAAGTTGCCCGATGGTTTCCAGTTGCTGATTATCCCTGCTTCACAGGAAATCTACCTGCAGGCAATGGAAGAAGGTCTGATCCGGCTTTTTATGGAAACCGGCGCCAATGTGCTGGCTCCAAGTTGCGGACCATGCCTGGGAACAGGGCAGGGGATACCTGCAGATGGTTATACCGTGATTTCAACTGCCAACCGTAACTTCAAGGGAAGAATGGGAAACAAGGAATCAGCCATCTATCTGGCTTCCCCGGCTGTGGTGGCTTATTCTGCCCTGAAAGGCGAAATTGCTGATCCGCGTGGAGATAACTTTACCGATAAATTCCCGTTTGTAGCCGAGCAAAGCAAGACTGTTGACATTGCCCAGGGGGAAGACCGTTATGCGGAAGGTTCCTGGAATTATGCCGATGTGGACAACCTGAACACCGATCAGATGTTTGCCGGTAAGTTCACCTATGAGATCAACAGTTCGGAAGCCGAAAAAATTATGCCTTACCTGTTCAAGGGTTTTGACGATAGCTTCTCCGATAGGGTGAAAGAAGGTGATATCCTGGTTGCAGGTGCCAATTTCGGGTGCGGAAGTTCCAGGGAACATCCATGTGTTGGTCTGGCATTTGCCGGTGTTAAAGCTGTAATCTGCAAGTCGGTTAACCGGATTTTCTACCGTTCATCGGTAAATCAGGGCCTCCCGATCATTTTACTGCCAGAAGCAGTAGATGCCTATAAGCAAGGCGATAAGGTTGAAATTGATTTTGCCACCGGGCTGGTGAAGGTAGCAGGAAAAGAATTCAGGTTTTCTCCGCTGCCCACCAAGTTGATGGGCATATTTGATGCAAAAGGGCTTGTAAACTATGTGAAGGCCAATGCATAAAAATCGTTAAATCATGCTGAACCGGCTGTTGTGGGGGAACCTTTGCAGCCGGTTTTTGTTTATACCGATATATGATCCAATGGAAAATAAGTTAAACCGCCGTTATGCTAAGTTCCTTTTCCCCGGAATTGTGCTTATTGTGGTATCTGTTCTTTATGTGGCGCTGTTGACTGCGTTGCCAAAATACGCCGGACGCGTTCCGTTTCTGGCAGTTCTTTTTCTGATCGACTGGGTTGTTTACAGGGATTTAAAACAATTCATGCTACAAAAACCGGCATGGGTCAGGTTTATTTTTGCCCTTTTCTGGTGGCTGCCCGTTTCGCTTTTGTTTGCTTTTCTGATTGGCACGGTATTCATGCCATTGCAGGAATGGAACGACTGGCCACGGATTTATCTGCCGGGGGCTGCGCTCATTATGATTGTGTCGAAAATCGCAATGTTTGCCGGACTGTTGCCCTCTTATATCATTCGGTTATTATCGTTTATCGTTGGTCTTTTCAGGAAGAAGGGCAGTTACCGATTTTTGGGTATTGAAAAATTTTTCAGGGTCACAGGCATGTTTCTGGCGGGTATTGTACTTTTCCTGATGACCATCGGAAGCGTTTACTGGGTTTACCGGTTTAAAGTGCATGAAGTAAAGGTTGTAATTAAGGATTTGCCGCCTCAGTTTGAAGGCTTTAGAATTGTTCAGTTGTCTGATATTCATTTGGGTAGCTGGGTCTCAACAAAACCACTTCAACGGGCGGTTGATCAGGTAATGGCTTTGAACCCCGATTTGATCGCTTTTACCGGTGACATGGTAAATTACAGTACCGATGAAGTGGTTGGTTTTGAATCAACCCTTGCTCAACTCAAAGCGCCGATGGGTGTTTACGCAATTCTCGGCAACCACGATTACGGGGATTACACCCCCTGGGAAAGCGATTCGGCCAAAGCAAAAAACATGACCGATATGGTTGCTTTTTACAAAGAAATCGGTTGGAAGTTGTTGCGCAATGAATCTGATTTGATCACGGTTGATAGTGCTACGCTGTTGCTTGCCGGTGTTGAGAACTGGAGTGCCACCTCAAGATTCAGAAAATACGGGGATATGAAAACCACCCTTAGCGGCCACCCTTATGCAGATCTTAATATTCTGCTTTCGCATGACCCAACACACTGGGATGCAGAATTAACAGACAGTTATACAGAGTTTGCTCTTACGCTGAGTGGCCATACCCATGGCATGCAGATGGGCATAGAAACGGCAGGGATCAAATGGAGTCCTTCGCAATATTTATACAAGGAATGGGCAGGATTGTATACCTACAACACATCCTATGGTGGCGTCAGTTACCTTTACATCAACCGTGGCCTTGGCCATATTGGTTATCCCGGAAGGGTAGGGATACTGCCGGAAATTACCCTGCTAACGCTTAGCCGTGGATTGTAGCTGAATAATAAGCCGATTTGATGATTATAAATAAGGAGGGACGAGGGACGCAAGAAGGGGACGGGGGACGCACTTAAACGCTCGTCTGGGCGGAATGACCTCACTACCATGACCCATGCTCTGTGCTCTGTGCCCTGTGCCCTGTGCTATCCCGGGGAACTCCTGCCACGATTTATCAGACAAGGGGACAAGGAGAGTGGGGGACAAGGAGAGTAAAAGTGAAATGTTAAGAGTTATTGAGTGAAGAGTGTACAATTAAAATGTGAAGCTGGAAGAATTGAAGAATAATACTTGACTACCCCTCTGCAACAAAGAGAAAAATGAACACCAAATTGATGGGTTCTCCTTGTCTCCATATCCCCTTGTCCCCTTGTCAGTTGCTAAAGAGACGTGATTTCCCAATTAACGCCATGCCCTGTGCCCTGTGCTCTGTGCCCTGTGCTATCCCGGGGAACTCCTGCCACGATTTATCAGACAAGGGGACAAGGAGAGTGGGGGACAAGGAGAGTAAAAGTGAAATGTTAAGAGTTATTGAGTGAAGAGTGTACAATTAAAATGTGAAGCTGGAAGAATTGAAGAATAATACTTCGACTACCCCTCTGCAACAAAGAGAAAAATGAACACCAAATTGATGGGTTCTCCTTGTCTCCATCTCCCCTTGTCAGTTGCTAAAGAGACGTAATTTCCCAATTAACGCCATGCCCTGTGCCCTGAGCCCTGTGCCCTGTGCCCTGTGCTATATCTCAAACCATCCATTCACCCTGTCGGCGATCTGGCAGTTGTCTTTTACATGCTTAAACTCGTTGGTATGCTTGTTATACATGTAATCTTCGCTCCACTTTTTGTGATTTTTACTGATTGCAGCCAGGGCTTTGAGAATGATATCCAGTTCTGCATTGGTCATGGTTGGATGCAACGAAAGTCTGATCCAGCCGGGCTTTTGGGAAAGGTCGCCATGGTTGATGAGTTCGGTGATGGTTCTGGAATGTTCATGGCTTACATCGAGCAGGTAATGCCCATAAGTACCTGCACATGCGCATCCGCCGCGTACCTGGATGCCATAGCGGTCACTCAATAGTTTCACGACCAGGTTATAATGTATGTCGTTGAAATAAAAAGAGATAATGCCCAGCCTCTTCCGTTGTTTATCGGCCAGGATGTGCAGACCATTGATTTTGTCCATGCCGGCAAATGCTTTTTCAAGCAGTTCTTCCTCGCGCCTGGCCATGTTTTCAACTCTCATTTTCTCTTTCAGTTCAATACACAACGCTGTGCGGATAGCCTGCATAAAACCTGGTGTACCACCGTCTTCGCGCAATTCAATGTCGTCAACATACTTGTATTCTCCCCAGGGGTTTGTCCAGTCAACAGTACCTCCACCCGGTTGATCAGGCGTACGGCTGTGATACATAGAACGATCAAATACCAAAACCCCGGAGGCTCCAGGCCCGCCGAGAAATTTGTGTGGTGAAAACAGCACTGCATCCAGTTTCTCCAGGGGATCTTCGGGGTGCATATTGATTTCTTTGTATGGAGCTGACGCAGCAAAATCTATAAAACAAACACCGCCATGCTCATGCATGATTTTGGCAAGTTGATGGTATGGGGTGCAAACACCGGTAACATTTGAACAAGCCGTAAAGGCGCCGATTTTAAGCGTTCTGTCCTTATATATTTCAAGTTGCCTGTTCAGCTCATCCGGGTCAACCAGAAGATCCTTATCAGGGGTAAGTACAACCACATCCGTCATGGTCTCGAACCAGGAAGTCTGGTTGCTGTGGTGCTCCATGTGGGTGACAAAGACCACCGGTTTTTCTTTGTCCTTAAAACATTTACTATCGGTTAGCTGACCACACATCTTCAATCCAAGCATTCGCTGAAACTTAACGATAACGCCCGTCATACCAAATCCTGCGGTGATAATAACATCATCAGGACCTGCATTCACATGCTTCTTGATTCTTTTATGAGCCTCGTGATAGGCTTTGGTCATCGATGTTCCGGTTTCCGATGTTTCAGTATGGGTATTGCCTATAAAAGGCCCGATATCATTGGTTAACCTGTCCTCTATTGGTTTGTAAAGCCTGCCGCTGGCAATCCAGTCCGCATAGATTAGTTTTTGCCGGCCATAAGGTGTTTCATACTCCAGGTCATGGCCAATAGTATTTTTTCTGAATTCTTCAAAGTAGCTTTCCATAGGATTTTTGGTCTGATCAGGTTGCTGCAAATGTCAGTAAATTTTCAATAAATCAAAATTCAAACTTCAATTAACCTGAATCAATTGGAATTCCTGCTTCGTTTAATTGAAGTAATCAATTTAAGCTTTGAATGTTATCAATTGGGCTTCCCGGATAATTCAGGGCTTTGGTTTCATCAAACTCGTTTTCCCATTTCGCGATGACAACGGTTGCCAGGCAATTTCCGATTACATTGACTGCTGTTCTGGCCATATCCATCAATTCATCAATTCCCAGAATGATAAAAATCGGCCAGGTAGGCAAACCAAAGCTTTCCGCAGTTCCCAACAGGATAACGAGCGAGGCCCGTGGAACACCCGCCACACCTTTGCTGGTTAACATCAGGGTGAGAACGATAATCAACTGTTTCTCAAACGACAGATGAATTCCGGCAACCTGTGCAACAAAGATGGTGGCAAGCGACAGGTATAGAGATGTCCCGTCAAGGTTAAAGCTATAACCGGTTGGAATAACAAAAGCAACGATTTTGCGGGGAACACCAAATTGCTCCATATTTTCTATTGCTTTTGGCAAAGCCGATTCAGAACTTGTGGTTGCAAAAGCAATGGTGGCTGGTTCTGAAACAGCCCGGATGAAATTCCTGATCGGGATTTTCAAAAACAACAAAACCGGAAGCAATACCAGCAGAACAAAAATGATCAGGGCCGCATACAGCGTTGCAAGAAGCTGTATCAGGTTGGTCAGGATTCCCAGTCCCATATGCCCTACAGAGTAGGCAATTGCGGCAAAAACAGCCACAGGTGCAAACAGCATCACCAGGTTGGTAAATTTAAACATGGTATTGGCCAGCGCATCGGTAAAGGAGACCATTTTAACCCGCTGGTTTTCTTTGAGCATGGCAACCGCAATTCCGAAAAGAATGCTGAAAACCACAATCTGGAGCACTTGTCCCTCGTAAATCGATTTGGCAATGTTTTCCGGAAATATGTGCAGAATTATTTCCTCAAATGTCTGGGCTTTTCCTGACGGAGCATCCTGAAGGGCAATTTCTTTGGGGATAACAACCCCAATTCCTGCCTTGCTCAGGTTGATGGCCGCAAGGCCGATAAATAGTGCGATGGTTGAAACTACTTCGAAGTAAAGGATGGATTTCCAACCCATTCGTCCGATTTGCTTCAGGTTGGCGTGGCCGGCAATCCCGACAACCAGCGTGGCGAAAATAAGCGGAGCTATGATGGTCTTCACCAGCTGAAGGAAGATCTTGCTGAAAAGATTAAGATGGATGGCCACTTGCGGAAGGTCGAAGCCGAATTCAACACCGATCACCATGCTGGTAAGAATCCAGGTGGTGAGTGATTTTTTAAGAAATGACCGCCAGATCAGCATCCCAACTACCAGCCAACGGCTTACCAGCAGAAGAACCGGGGGTATTTCCCAAATGCCATAATAATCCAGGGTGTGCAGAATGCTTACCAGGGCAATTCCGGAAAACAGGCCGATCCGGAAAAGATATTTGAACTTTTGCTTCATCTGGGAACGCTGTTTGAAACGACTTTTTATTGTCGTCCAAACCTACATGAATTTTCTGAAATAATAATATGCCCTGCAAAAATTCATGCAATTGCCGGGTGCCCGTGTCAAACAATTCCCTTTAATCAGGAATAGCGGTACCTATTCTATGCTCAGTCCCTAAGACGGAGCATGCTGCGTCTTTGTCACTTCGTCTCTCAGTCACTTCGTCTCTCAGTCTCTTTGCCACCTCATCTGCCTTCGGCATCTTCTCCTCAAGGAGAAGAACCTTCTAATTTAGATTGATTTGTCAAGGTTCTAGATTCTTAGTCCCCGTTCAAATCTGACTCTCTCTCTTTCACATTACTCTGCGCTCTTCACTCTTCACTCTTCACTCTTTCACTCTTCACTCATCTCTCAGTCCCCCTGTGCAACCTGCATCTTTGATATTTCAACCTCCCCACCTTCCGAATAGACACTTATCCAGTTGTTATCAAGCCGGTACCAGCGGTCCTGAATGCTGACCCTCACGATGTAATCACCGGTTTCCTGCGATTTAATGCTTCTGAGTACGATGCCACCGCTCTTTTGCCCGTCGATACCGTAGTTTATATAGACCTTAGGCTCAATTTCACTGGTTTTCCGGGCCTTGATGATGATGTAGTTGTTTTTCCTCAAACGCATTTCGATGGGTTTGAATTTAAATTTTTGCTCCGTATCGGTTGCAACGACTAGAGGAACTGAAACCAGGTCAACCATGGCATGATCTTCCATGTATTTCCTGATCTTGCGGATCATTTCACCCGGGTAGGCTTCATCCGGCTTTGCAAGACCTGCTTCTTCATAGGCATCAATGGCCTGATCGTAAATTTTATCCTGATACGCCAGATCGGCTTTCATGATGATCTTGTTGTAAGCATCCATCTGATTGCGCGAACGTTCCATCAAAATGGAGTTGATTTCTATCAGTTTGTTTTTTGGATAGGCTTCGGCAGGTTTCAATGCTGCTGCAGTTTCATAGCTTCTCATGGCACTGGTATAGTCCTGAAGCGAAAACTGCCTGTTGGCATTTTCAATGGCCTCGTTGTAATCCTTGTCAGCCAGTTGCCTTTGCTCTTCAAGGATATTGTTTATTGTGTTGATGCGCTCCTGTGGATGTGTTTCAGACGGTTTCAATGCTAAGGCTTTCTGGTAAACCGGAAGTGCATTCGGGTAGTCTTTCGCCTCAAACAGCCGGTCAGCTTCTGCTATGGCTGCCTTATAATTATCCTCCTGCGATCTCTTCTCCGAAATCTTCGTTTCTATCAGTGCAATCTGATCCTTTGGATATTGCTCTGAAGGTTTCAATTCAAGCGCACGCTGGTATGTTGTCTTAGCTTCGTCAAATGTACCGGCATTAAAAAGATCGTCGGCCTGTGCTACTGCATCAGCATATGCCTGTCCGGCTTTGGCGATTTCTGCTTTTTTCAGATTGATTTTATCAACCTGTTGTTGCGGATAGGTTTCAGATGGAATCAACAGTCCGGCCTGACTGTACTTTTCGAGGGCCTGATCGTAAGCCTGTTGATTAAATAGTCGATCTGCATCGGCAATCAAGGTTCTGTACGATTCTGCATTTTCCTTGTTTTTGGCGATCATGTTTGCAATCATCTTAATCTGATCCTGAGGATAGATTTCTGCCGGTTTCAGATCAGCGGCCTCCCTGTATTTAAGCGTTGCAGCATCCAGCCCTCCTGAATTGTACAAACGATCCGCGTCCGCAATCACTTGCTGATAATTTTCATCATTGGATCTCTGTTCGGCCAGTTCCTTTTCGATCAGGCTGACCTTTTCCTTCGGATATTTTTCAGCAGGTTTCAACGAAACAGCATCTTTGTAAAAACCAATTGCCACTTCCAGGTTGCCTGAATTCAGGGCTTTATCACCTTCACTAATGTTACGGGTGTAATTTTCCTCCAACGATTTCCGTTGTTCAAGAATGTTGTTGATCGAATTGATTTTTTCCTGTACAACCTCTTCATCTGGCATAATCAGCAATGCCTGCTGATATTTGGTTAATGCCTGTTCGTATTTTGCTTCACCCGATAATTTATCTCCATCGGCCAGGAAAAGGTCATAGGCCGCCTGTTTCGCTTTCAGATCTTCAATTTGTTTATTGATTTTTATGATCTGATCAGTGGGATATTTTTCCTGCGATTTAATTGCAAGCGCCTGGTTATAAGTTGCTACAGCCTTTTCCAGTGAACCTGACTGGGTTAACTGGTCGGCATCGGTGATCAGTTTCTGATATTGCTCATCTTTTGAGCGGTTGGCCGATAAGGTGGCATTTATTTTCGTTATTTGTTCCTGTGGATATGAGCTGCCAGGCTTTATTTCAACAGCCTTTTCATAGTTTTTGATTGCTTCTTCAAGTTCATTCGATTGCATCTGCTTGTCAGCCAGCGAAATAGACAGATTGTAAGATTCTTCTTTTTGCCTGAGCGATGCCAGTTCTTTCTGTGCTTTCGTGATCTGTTCCGTCGGATATGCTTCGCCAGGCTTAAGTTTCAGCGCCGATTGATAGAGATTGATGGCCTCATCGTATGCAGCAGCATTGAACTTTTGATCGGCACCATTGATGATTTCCTGGTAGTTAGCATTGAGCGCACTGAGTTCACCGATTTTCTTTTCGATGATCACAATTTGTTCCTGCGGATATTTTTCTTCCGGTTTCAGTGCTTTAGCCTGCCTGTAAAAACTCAGGGCATTTTCCAGTTCATTGGCATTGAAGTTCTGGTCACCCTGACTGATATTCTTCGTGTAATTTTCTTCCAGTGATTTTAGCTGTTCAAGGATAGAATTGATGCCGGCGATTTTTTCCTGTGGATACTTTTCATCGGGAAGGATCGCCAGCGCTTCCCGATATCTGGTAAGTGCCTGCTCATATTTTACTTCACCCAGAAGTTTATCGCCCTCTGCAATCTGAAGGTCATAGGCAGCTTGTTTTGCTTTCTGTTCTTCAATTTGTTTATTGATTTTCACGATCTGATCTGAAGGATATTTTTCCTGTGATTTCAGAGCCAATGCCTGGTTATACGTTGTTATTGCTTTTTCAAGAGATCCCGATGAATACAGTTGATCGGCATCGCCAATCAGTTTCTGGTATTGTTCATCCTTCGATTTATTGGCTGCAAGTGTTGTATTGATACTTGCTATCTGATCCTGGGGATATTTGCTGCCTGGCTTTGCGGTCAGTGCCTGGTTATATCCGGCCAGCGCTCCGCTGTAATCGCCTGATTCGAGCAATTTATCAGCCGTAGCCACCGCCTGATTGTACGCTTCTTCCTTTTGTTTTATCAGGGCAATTGCCTCCTGTGCACGCGCAATCTGTGCGGTAGGGTAGGACTCGCCTGGTTTCTGTGTCAACGCAGTCTGGTAAAATGTAATTGCTTCCTCCCAGGTACCAGATGCAAATCTGAGATCCCCATCGGAAATGGCTTTTTCATATGCAGTTTTTAATGCCTGTTCCTCGGCAATCTGCTTATTGATCGAAATAACTCTCTCTTTTGGATAAGATTCCTCAGGCTTTATTTCTGCGGCTTCCTGATACTTTGCCAGTGCTTTCTGAAAGTCTTTTGAGCTGAAAAGCTGATCGGCTTCCCCAACAACTGTGTTGTATGCTTTAATCCTGTCTGCTTCCTTAAGCGCCAGCAACAGACCGGCTATTTCTTCGATTTTCTGTTTCGGATATGCTTCTGCAGGTTTCAGGTCGTTGGCATGCTGGAATTCGGTTTTTGCTTCAGCATATTGCTTTGCATCGAAGAACCTGTTTCCCGATTCGATGATTCCGGCATATTCCTCATCCAGCTTTTGCTGCTGCAATTTAATCGCATTGATCTTTTCAATCTGTTGAGCAGGGTAGGTCTCTCCCGGAAGGATTTTGGAAGCATTCTGATAAGCGGTTAAGGCTGTTTCATAATCTTTGTTGTTGAACAACTTATCTGCACTGGCAAGGGCAGCCTGGTAATTCTGCTGTGCGTCCTTCAGATTGGCCGATCCCTGTGAAACCCGCTCCAGCATGCTTTTTGGGTAATTTTCTCCTGGTTTTATCTTCAGTGCCTGTTCATACTTCAGCTTTGCAGTCGTGTAATCCCGGTTCGAGTAAGCTTCATCTCCTTCCAAAAGGGCTTTGTCGTACGATTCTTTTATTGCTTTGTCAGAAGATGCCCTGGAATCTATTTCACCTATCCGCTGCCTTGGATATGAGGCAGTCGGATCGGTTTTTGAGGCAGCTTCATAGGCTGCTCTTGCACCGGTCACATCTTTAGCAGCAAAAAGTTTGTCAGCATCCGCAATCAGCTTATTGTACTGTTTGATGGTCTCCTGTTTTGACTGGTTAAGCTTTTCGGCCTCCACCATTTTATCCCTGGCTGTTTTATCTTCCGGCTTAATATTGACAGCAATTTCAAACTGGGCGCGCGCAGCAGCGTAATCGGAGGCTGCTATCAACCGGTTCCCGCTTTCCATTGCCTCTGAAAATCTGGTTTCGTCAGCAGGATCAACATAAAATTTCCGGATGATTGCCAGTTTATCTTTCGGGTATTTGGCTGAAGGGTCTATGATAAGTGCTTTCTGATACTCAGCTTTGGCTTTTGCGTACTCTTTATTGGTAAGAAATTCTTCTCCTTTCGTGATGGCATCTTCAAATAGCTGAAGTTTTGCCTTGTCATCTGATCCCGTTACTTGCGCTGCAAGGGGCAGAATGGTATAAACTGACAATATCAGGAAAACAAGAAATATCTTTTTAACAGGTGAAAACATGATGGAGGGAGTAGATTTCATTACATTCACTTAAATTAACAGGAATACAAAACTGGTCCGGGATGAATCAGACTATCTGAAAACGCAGCTATCCGGGTTTTATTTTAAATTGCAATGCCGATTGCTCTTCTATCTTATGGAATTAATTCAGTCTCAAACCACCGATTCAATTTTGAATCAGCTGAATTACAACAACAGCCTTAGTCTGTCAGTAAACCGTCTTTCATCACCAGCCTCCTGTCGGCCATTTCAGCAAGCTCTTCATTGTGCGTAACAATAACAATGGTTTGATGAAACTGCTTTCGCAGGTCGAAAAAGAGCTGGTGTAATTGCCGTGCATTGGCCGAATCAAGGTTGCCCGATGGTTCATCTGCCATCAGCACAGCCGGTTGGTTAACCAGTGCACGGGCTACGGCAACCCTTTGCTGTTCACCTCCTGAAAGTTCTGAAGGTTTGTGGGATGCACGGTCTCCAAGGTTCAGAAAGTCGAGAAGTTGCTTTGCACGGTTTTCTGCATCCTTTTTACCTGTTCTGGCAATAAAGGCCGGAATGCAAACATTCTCGAGGGCTGTAAATTCGGGCAGTAAATGATGAAACTGAAAAACAAAACCGATCTTTTTATTGCGGAATTCAGCAAGTTTGCGGTCATTCAGGTTTCCTGTATCAATGCCGTCTACCATCACTTTCCCGCCATCAGCCCGGTCGAGGGTGCTGAGTATGTGCAACAGGGTAGATTTGCCGGCACCGGATGCTCCCGTAATTGAAACAATTTCACCCCGGCTGATATCCAGCGAAATGCCTTTCAGCACTTTTAAACTGTCGTATGATTTAGTAATGTCACGGGCTTTTATCATAGGAGATTGAATACCCGGCAAATTTAAACAATTTAAATGACTTGTAATATGCTGGAAAGATGCAGGGTATTGGAATCATAGAAGGAGCTTTGGTGTCAGGCACGATAAATGAAAATCGTTTTACTCCTGAGTTTCAGCCGGGCATACCGGTTTGTCAGATAAGATTTCTTCTGACTTTAGATAAAAAAACAGAAACCGGATTGGTTATAATTTCAATTAATAACTGATGGTGACTGATTTGATGGTATACTTATCCTAATATTATTTGCAGAAAGTTTCAACTCATCTTAAAAACCGATGCATATCAATTGACAGGGATTTTGTCCCTGTTAAAAGAAAAATTAATTTAACTGCTATCGTGTTATTGAGCATCCACTACGAAATCATCTTCGTAAACCTCAATCTGCAGGTCAGCACCTACGAGCTCAGCAAGCCATTTGTATCCATGTTTTACGATCAGTCTGATCTTTACGTATCCCATTACAGGATATTTAAGTGTAGCTAACATAATATCAGTTTTAAAGTTTTTGTATCAGCACTCCTGAATTCTAAATGCTGCTTTTAGGTATTTATTTCGTTTTAGGTAAAATGTAACTGACAAAAAATCAAGGATTATACATAAATTTTTCATAAAAGGCGGGACGTATCCGTACTACCCGGTATTTTCCATGTTGAATGGAATTGTTTTATAAGCGGAATTAAAAATCTTAGAACATATACATAGAATGCATATAATTGATTATGAGGATTATTGTAATAATTCAACTCGTTTTTTGGGAAAGCCGACTGAACCTGAGATTATAACAGTCCCGGGAATAAAATTTACAACTATCTGCCTGCTTATTTTTTCTTTCTTTTCAACGAAAGGTAATCGAGATGATAAAGTGCCTTTATACTGATCATATTGAGTTGAGGTGCTGCAAACATATGATCGAGGTTATTCAGATAATCTGTCTGATATAACTGATTCTCGGTTTCAATGGCGTTTTTCCATACTACGCTGAGCATGCTGCCCGGCGCAAACTCCCATCCCAGTACCATATCAATATTAAATGAATTATAATTGAAATCTACATAGTCTTTGTAAACAAAATCGTTGTTGGTTAACAATATGCCTTTGTCATTCAGTGTGTAGAATTCGGAGTAGTCTCCTTTCTGCCAGTAGTGCCTGAGCCACAAGCTGACGGATATCAACCGGCTGATCATATACTTACCCGAGAATGAATTTTCGAGGGTTTTGATGTCTCTTTTCCCAAACCAGATTGTTTCAGTATTTTGCCATATATATCCAATGTCATCCGGATTTGAGCCGATGCCGTTTTTAATCCTTATAGAGAAACGATTGTTAAACCTGAAAATGGGTTCAATTTCAAACCAGGTTGAGTGCATCTGATCGAAATCCCTTGTATAGTAAAACTGTCCGTCAAGGGCAAATTTTTTACGGTAATCACTTGAATAGCCTATCCATTCCTGGGTGTAGCCCGGCGCAATATAATACCATCCGTCGCGGCGAGGCTCGTAAAAATCATACCGATCAATGGGCGATACTGTAATTCCCCACCAAACTGTCAGATAATTTCTGAAGTTTGAATTACCCTTGTAAGTGAATGTTGCATTCACATTTTCTTTTCCATCCAGCCTTCTGATCTGGTCAATACCAAAACTCTGTGAAAAATTCAGAAATATTCCGAAGGGTTCATAAATCCGGTAACTCAGGTAAACGCCCCTGTTTTGTTGGTTATTTGTCCGGTTTATGCCAAGATCATTTATGTTAAAGTGTTTATCCATCGCACTCTGATACACACTGAACTGAAATTTCCCCCTGCTTTTCATCAGGTAAATGCCATAGTTGTAGCCAGGATAGTTTTCGCCAGATGAATAGAGCACCTCAGATCCTGCTTTGTTCCATTTTGAGGCTGCGAAATTCATTCCAAGGAAATAGGTTTTGGATCTGTCTCCTAGGTTTGCCCCTCCACCGGTCACATTTGAATCATCCCACCCTGATGGCCTGGTCACATTGGTATTGATAAAATATACGGATGAATTATTCGGCAGCGCCTGATCAACAACTACGATATTATAGTTAGTTAACGGATCAGTCAGGATTTCTCTTTTTTCGCCTGTAATGGTATCGGTTGCAGTAGCCGAAGTATTACCGGTTATCGCATTGAAAAAACCAATACCAAGGCCGTTGGCGGTGCGCCCCGATAATTTTGTTGCATTCAGCAACCTGGCATTAACGGGATTGTTTGTAATTATTTCATTATCAAGAAGCTGACTGCTTGCCGAGTAATATAATAAAGGTGTGCGACCTATCCGTCTTGAATAAAACAGGTTCCCTTTTTGAAAAAGGTCAGTTCCTTCATTGAAAAAAGTCCGGTTTTCATCATAAATCAGTTCGTAAGCAGTAAGATTCTTCTGGATTTTATCAGATTGCACCTGGCTGAAATCCGGCAACAGGATCATATCCATGGTAAAACTTTCATTAAGCCCCAGTTTGATATCCATTCCGCCATTATAAGCATAGGTGATGGGATCGTTTTTAAAAGCTTTATCACTATTGTGTTGGAAATTACCAGACACATAGGGTGTAAAACTCAGCCTGAGCGGTGGCTCAATATTGTCAAAGCCTGAAAGTTTTCCCCAGTAAACCAATGAATTACCTGACCCTTTTTCCTCAGGGGCCCATTGAATTTCTTCCCGGTATCTTCTTATTTTTCTAACCACCTGTAATCCCCATTCCTGGGTTTCTTTTTTAGGAAACCTGAGTGCCGAATAAGGAATGCGAAGTTCAGCCACCCAACCAGCGGAAGTAATTTTAACAGAACTTTCCCACACAGCATTGTATAAGTCATCAAGCTCCCGGCCATCAACCTGAACTCCTGATGCGGATACCAGGAAATAATAAGCATCCTGCTGATTACAGTAAGTGTCGAACCCAATCCCGAAATAGTCAGCGTTCAGGTCTTCGTTGTCGCGTTCTCCCAATTGCCTGGCAATACTGTCGGGCGCTCTGTCACTCATAATGGCTGCAACATAGATTGCTTCGTTGTCGTAGAGTAACATTACTTTGGTTGGCATTCTGGGATTGGCATTCAAAACCGGCTCATATTCCCTGAACTCAGTCAGAACTGTAGCATTTTCCCAGACTTTGTCGTTGATATTGCCATCGATTCGCGGTGCAATCTCTGTTCTGGTGATTCTGGCTGTCGGAACATTGCCTGATAAAACAGCAGAACCAGAAAATAGAAATAAAACAAATGCAACTATTTGCAAGAAATTATCTTTCAGGTTGTTATATAAAGAAGGGATGCGTAAAATTCTCATCTGTATTTATTCCTTGAATAATTGCGCTGAGCCAAATTCCGGGTCAGTTGCGATAAAAATTGTTCAAATATCGAATTTCTTATATCTTTGCTCGGCTGTCAGATTTTTTTCTTTGATACAGGTAGAGCTAGTAGCAAAAATAACAGTTTTTATATACGCTGTGTAAAAAAAATGAAAGCGATCAGGTAATAATGACGAATTTTAAACAACATATATATGAATCTTCATGAATATCAGGCTAAACAGATACTCCGGTCATTTGGAGTTCCTGTGCCAAAAGGCATTGTTGCCGAAACCCCTGAACTGGCCGTTAAAGCTGCCGAAGAAATACAGCAGGCCACCAATTCTGACCGATGGGCCGTGAAAGCCCAGATTCATGCAGGTGGCAGGGGAAAGGGTGGTGGTGTTAAAATCGCCCAGTCGCTGCACGAAGTGTGGGAAAAGAGCTCGCAGATTATCGGGATGACGCTGATAACACCTCAAACCGGTCCCGGCGGAAAGCTTGTAGGTAAAGTTCTTGTTGAACAGAATATCTTTTACCCCGGTGAAAGTGAAATAAAGGAATTTTATATGAGTATGTTGCTTAACCGTGCTTCAGGAAAAGTTATGGTGATGTATTCAACAGAGGGGGGGATGGATATAGAGGAAGTGGCGGCTCATACACCTCACCTTATTTTTACTGAAGAGATTGATCCCAAAGTCGGGCTGCGGGATTTCCAGTGCCGTAAGATTGCATACAACCTCAAACTCGATGGCACCGCGCACAAGAATATGATCCAGTTTGTAAAGGCGTTGTACAATGCTTATATGGGCACCGACGCTTCTATGCTGGAAATAAATCCGGTGTTTAAAACATCGGATAACCTGATTATGGCAGCCGACTGCAAAATGCGTCTTGATGACAATGCCTTGTACCGCCATGCAGACTATGCTGCTATGCGCGATTTGACTGAAGAAGATCCTGCCGAAGTCGAAGCCGGTAAATATCACCTGAATTATGTGAAACTTAACGGAAATGTCGGATGTATGGTCAACGGAGCCGGATTGGCAATGGCAACCATGGATATTATTAAGCTCTCCGGTGGCGAACCGGCCAACTTCCTCGATGTTGGTGGCACAGCCAATGCAGAGCGCGTAGAACAGGCTTTCCGTATCATCATGAAAGATCCGAATGTAAAGGTTATCCTGGTCAATATTTTCGGCGGAATAGTCCGTTGTGACCGTGTAGCCCAGGGAATCGTTGATGCATACAGGAATATTGGAACTATTGATATTCCGATCATCGTCAGGCTGCAGGGTACCAATGCCGAAGAAGCAAAACTACTGATTGAAAAATCAGGCCTGAAAGTTTATTCGGCTACATTGCTGCAGGAAGCCGCCGGATTAGTTACAACAGTGCTCGGTAATTGAAATTGTTTAAGTAACAAAATTTGTGTAAAAGCTGCCTGAGAGGGCGGCTTTTGCTGTATTTTATTCCTCAGCAGGATAATAATGAATACTTTAATTGCAAAAATCCGATAAATTGATGAACTTTACATGCTCATCCTGAATAAATCAAATTGGAATCTGTTTCTTCCGTCTATTGCTGATTCTTTGAATGATACAATGAACATCTTAAAACACAGGCTATGGAATATGCTGTATTGAATGTTGAGACTGAACTATTTGGCCGAAAAGTGCTGGTTCTTGATGAAGGAACATCTCCGGAAGAATATAGTGCCGGTCTTAAAAAACTGATACAGGACGAGCATCCATGGTATGTAAACCGCTTGTGTGACGCCAACGATTTAAAGACGATTCATGCTTTTGAAGAGCTGGGTTTCAGGTTTGTTGAACTTCGAATGTTCCGCGAATTGAAGATTGAAAACATGCAAATGGGCTCCCATTCATTTTTTCCTTACGAAGCAGTCCAGTTGGACGAAGAATCTTTACCGGCGCTTTACAATATTATTCGCAGCTACCCGGCCGATGATCGTTTTTCACGTGATCCACTGATACCGGCCGGCGCTTCATTGAAAAGACTGGAACTTTACCTGAAAAAGTCAATCACCACTGTGAAGAATGAATTTATTTATGGGCTGGTAAACCATCATACCGGTGAACTTGCCGGATTCCGCAACGGAGAGTTTACAACTAAAAAATCAGTCAGGTATTTTTATCGTTTTATGAATAGCACACACAATACCCCGGCTTATGCTTCCATGCTGGAGGCTGCAGTCATCGATGCACTGGTTAAACGGGGAGCCGCCAGGGTTGAAGCCATAACCAGCGGACAAAACGTAGAGGAAATCAATGAAGCATTCAGCACACTGGGTTTCAGGGCTGAAAAAACCCAGGTACTGCTGAGGAAAATTTTCTGATTTTGATCCACAATTGACTGGTAATCATTAGCTTTAAATCTTATTCTCACTTCTTTGTGCTCATGATAAAGCAGAAGCTGTCAATTCTGTTTACCTGATTTTGCAATATCCAGTGACAATCTTTTCTAATCCGCTTTTTATACAAGGGCTTTTCTGTTTTTTCTTTAGATGCTTTGGCGGATAGAAATTTCCGGTCTGCTGATGAAACATTTTAATTTTTTGAAGTAGTTCATAAGATTACCGGTCAATCAATAGTACAAAATAGGTACACTCAGTTGTATTTAAAATAAAATAGCGACCCTCATAAAGCTGGTAGTAATTATTTTTGACAAAAGAGATTGATTTTTTTGACTTATATGGTGGTATAATTGCGCAAAGGCTTTATTATTAATTAAATAGATGCTATTTTGGACTCCTTTAAATCCATGTTTTTTATTCCTCAAAAGAAACATCACACCAATGGTTTGAAATATTAAATCGGGAAAAACGACCTTAATTTATAATTTCGAACTCCAATTTCTAAAAATTGAAATAAATGAACCCCAATATTATAATTTATGCTAAATCACAGATAACCTGTTTATTAGCTTACATAATTTAAGAAAAAGTAAACTTACCTAAACAAATTAAGGAAAAGTTTAATTATTTAAAAAGCTGTTTATCAATATATTACATAAATTAAAAATTCAGGTATTCTGAATTGAAGGAGTTCTATTCTAATCGCATTCTATGGTGGCAAGGTTTTAAATTGCTCAACATGCGAATGCAGTCAAATTAATATTTGTTTTAAAAGACAGGAGGATAAATTATTGCAAGTTAGAATACAATTATAAAATGATTTGGTTCTTTATCAAGGCATGGCTTAAAGAATTTAACAGGTTCTTAAAATTAATTGATCAGAACTATTTAGAAAAATTTTATTTAGAACAGAAATTTATTAGTAATCAAATTTTCGATTTTATAAATGCTTGATAACAAATATTATATCGTTGTTAAAAGTACAATGATAGGCATTAGAAAAAATACGAATATAATGGTATAAATAATGTAATAAAGCATGTATAAAAATATGCTATTGCCAATTTATTTTTCCTGAATTCAGCCCTGTAGCGGGTTTTCCGATAAATGCTAAAACTGATGAGCGGAAAATTCTGATGGTTTGGAATTATAAATTTAATCATACATGACCTGATTTATAAATCTGAACCTGTTTCAATTGACATGTGTCTAAAAGCACTGTACTTTTCCGACTCTATTTTAGCAGGCGAATTGCTGTGCTAACTGCTCCTTAACTACATTATTATCAATAATTTACTAGTAATACATCTATTGCGACTAAAACCATCAAGTGTAAAAAAATTAACCGAAAAAATCATTTGTCGACATAACTATCACATTATCAGTTGTATAATTACCATGTCTAATCAATTTTAAACAAACAAACACATTATGAGAAAGCTTTTCACATTATTGATCTTGTTGAGTCTTTGGGCCGGGAGCTCATGGGCGCAGACTGTAACCATTGGTACGGGTACCTCAACCCAAAGGTATCCGTTGGGGGCCTATTTTGGTTATGAAAGAAGTGCTTCAATATACACTGCAGCCGAGATAGGGCAGGCTGGTGTGATCTCAAAACTTGCCTGGTATGCCACAGCAGCCAGAGCCACCGTTGTACCTATGAAGATATACATTAAGGAAACATCTTCATCTGCTTTTACAGCTGGCACCTGGGCAAGCATGATTTCAGATGCAACACTGGTATGGGATGCCAGCAACACTTCCATTACTGCGAATGCCTGGAATGAATTTGTACTTACAAGTTCATTTTCTTATGGAGGTTCAAATAATCTGGTTGTAATGGTTGAAACCAACTACGGCGGTGGAGGTACATTACCTTCAACAGGAGTAGCTGTGCGATACAGCACTGCAACAACACAGCATGAATACTGGCAGGCTGATACCAACCCACCTACAGGCAATGGTACAACCAGTTCAAACAGGCCAAATATTCAGATTACCTCTTCACCGGCCAACATGGCATTTAGCTCTGCAACAACCCTGACAGCAACAACCCTTCCGGTTTTGCCGGGCTCAACAGATCAGCCGGTAGTTGTTCTGCAGGTAAATACAACCGGAACCCTCAATCCTTTCGATCTGACCTCTGTAACTTTCAATACAACAGGTACGACAAACGCTGCTGATTTAACATCTGCAAAGGTTTATTATACCTCCACTACATCTTTCTCAACTGCCAATCAATTTGGTTCAGCCATCTCTAATCCCAGCGGAACACTCACATTTTCCGGTACACGTCCTCTGAACGGCGGCGCAAATTATTTCTGGTTGTGTTATGACATTAGCAATTCAGCAATACTTTTCAATGTCGTAGATGGTACTTGTACAGAGTTCATTACCTCTGAACCTGCAACCCGCACTCCAACAGTAACAGATCCGGCCGGAAGCAGAACCATAAGAACTGCTCTTTCCGGAACTTATACCATTGACAATACAGCACCTACTTCAGGTACCAATTACAACAATTTTACCGATGCTATCAATGATCTGAACAGCCTGCCACTCACAGGTCCGGTTGTTTATAATGTTACTTCCGGTCAAACGTTCAGCAGCACAGTTCCTGCTGCACCATACAATTATGGTTATGCAATTCTAAACATAGGTACTGCGACCAACACCATTACATTCCAGAAAAACGGAGGCGGAGCTAATCCTGTTATCAGTGTGCTTGGATCAGCTGCTTTAAATGACATAGGAATGTTCCTTTATGGTACAGATTATATTTCATTTGATGGAATCGATATTTCTGATGCAGGCACAACCTCAGCAGATTATCTTGATTATGGCTATTATCTTCAGGGACCTGTTGATGATAACTGTAAATATGCATCCATCCAGAATTGCGTAATTGACCTCAATATGGCCAATACCAGTTCAAGAGGGATTTATGCCTATTCTAACGCCCCGACTTCTTCTGCCAATGGAAACAGCAATAATACCTTCAGAGGCAATACCGTTCAGGATGCATACAATGGTATTTATCTATCTGGCAACAGTTCATTCCCTGATGTAAATAACTTTGTTAACAGCAATTTGATCCAGAATATCGGAAGCAATCTGTCAACTGCTATTTATCCATTATATGCAACATATCAGTCAGACATAATCGCTACAGACAACTCTGTCAGCAATGTGACCGGCGCCAGTACGATGTATGGGATGTATTTTTCATCATTATCCGGTTCAAACAACCTGATTTCAGGTAATATTGTAACAGGAATCGTTGGCACATCCACAAGTTCAACCATGTATGGACTTTATTATTCTCCCAATTCTACAGCTTCAGCAGAGATCTCCGGAAATAGCATTTATGGTCTTGATCATAAATACAATGTATACGGACTATATGTAGGTGCAGGTTCTGTTAACAATGTATTCAGAAATAAGGTATCCAATGTTGCATATACCGGCACTTCTTCCTATATTGCCTATGGCTTGAGTTCATCGGGAGGTACTACCAATAATATATACAATAACTATGTATATGATATTAAAGCGCCAGCTTCAACCACCACACCTGGAACCAGGGCCTTCAATCTGAATGGTGGTACCACTGCAAATGTTTATTACAACACTGTTTACATTGATTATGTATCAACTGTTGCAACAAATCAGAGTGCTGCACTTTATGTAACCACCAGCCCGACTACCCTGAATATGAATAACAACATATTCATCAACAAATGTGATATGACGGTTGGAACCAGGGCGGTAGCTTTCTACAAATCAAGTACTTCACTTACCAACCTGAGTACCGGTAACAACAACAACCTGTTCTTTGCAGGTATTCCCGGAGCCAAAAACCTGATTCATTACAACGGTACAACCGCATATCCGACCCTGGGTGAATATCAGACTTTCGTAACGCCCCGTGAAAACTTATCTGTGACGGAAAACGTTACTTTTGTTTCCGGTGTTTCACCATATAATCTTCATATTGCCAACAGCACTACCACTGTTGCAGAAAGTGGAGGATTAAACATTACGGGTATAACCAGTGACTTTGACGGAGATATCCGTCAGGGTAATCCGGGTTACTCAGGAAGCGGAGTATCAACCGATATCGGAGCTGACGAGTTCTCTGGAATCAATCCAAACCTCGCAACCCTTGATATGGGAGCTACAGCATTGGTTGCTCCTGTTTCCGGAGGTTGCTATTCAGCATCTGAAACAGTTACAGTTACCGTTAAAAACTATGGAACTCTGGCAATTAATTTTGCTGTTAATCCTGTTACAGTTACCACTGAAGTAACAGGTGCTGTTACACAAACCATGAGTTTTGTGTTAAACTCAGGCACACTTGCTCCAGGTCTCAGTCAAAATGTCAATATGGCCGGAGTACTCGATATGACCGTTGGCGGAATATATACTTTCAATGCACATACAACCGTAACCGGAGACGGAAATGCAGTGAATGACGCCATGGCACCTGCAAACCGGACTGTTTTATCAATTGTAACTGCTCCTGATGTAGCCGTTGATTTTACCGGATTCACCGGTGCAAACCTTACAACTGTTTTCCCGAATTGGTATGAAGCCGTTGGTACTGCTATTCCTACCGGAACAACCAGTGCATGGGTTAATGGGACAATGGGTGTAACATCTGCCAGAATTAACTTATACACGACATCCAGAAATGAATGGCTGGTCGGACCTCAGTTTACTGCCAGCACTTATGCACAGCTAAGGCTGAAAATTGCCATAACCGACTGGAATGGTACCACTGTTGATCCGGAAGGTATGGCAGTTACAGATGATAAAGTGATGGTGAAGGTTTCCACGGATTGTGGTCTGACCTTTTCAACCGTATATACATTTGATGCCACTACAACGGCAGGAGTAAGCAATGTATTAACAGAGCAAACCATCGACCTGAGTGCCTATGCCGGACAAAATATTATCGTAGCTTTCCATGCTACTGATGGACCGGTAGACAATACAGCTGATTATGATTTCCATGTGGATGATATCTCCATTGAAGATGCTACTGCACCTTCTTTAACTGCTGACCCTACTTTAATCAGTTTCGGCTCAGTAGTTTCCGGTGGTACTTCAGATGAATTCAATTATAGTCTTACTGGCGCGAATCTAAGCCCCTCCTCAGGAAATGTAACCATCACCCCACCGGCGAATTTTGAAGTGTCAACGGTATCGGGTGGTCCTTACAGTGCAGTGGCTATAGATGTACCATATACAGGTGGTGCCCTTTCAACAATTGTATATGCAGTATTCAAACCAACAACTGCTGCAACCAACTATTCTGGTGTAATTGCCAACTCAGGTGGTTCTGCACCTGATGTTAATGTAAGTGTTAATGGTTCTTCACCCTGTGATGCTGTAGCCACCTTTGCTGAGAATTTTGACCTGGTTACAACCCCGGCTCTTCCACAATGCTGGACAAAAGTCGGAACCGAAGGATCTGCTTCTACTCAAACAAGTGGTAGTCTTTCTGCACCGAATTGCATGTATATATATGCTTTCAGCGGCACTTATGGCGCCACAGTTGCTATGACTGAGTTAACAAATCTGGGTGCAGCCACACACCGGTTAAAATTCAGACTGCGTGCTAATTCCAGCGTTGGAGGAGTTGTTCAGGTTGGTTATATGACCGATCGCACCGATCCTGCAAGCTTTGTAATGTTACAATCGTTTACAACAACATCAACTTCTGTTTATCAGGAATGTGTTGTTGAGCCGGGTAACTTACCGGGTGCAAGCACAACCATCGCATTCAGAATGCCTCCTACCCCTGGTTACAGTGCCCTGATCGACGATGTTGAGTGGACTGTTATACCAACCGCTACTTTATCATGGTACAACCTTCAATGGCCTCCAACTGCAACAATCTTTAGCCAACCAGAATGTAAATGTGTATGCACAGTGCTGGGAGTCAGGCGTTACCGAAGCCCCGGGGCCTGGAACTGGTATCGAGTGCTGGATTGGCTATAGTACAGATCCCCTCGCCAATCCTAATACATGGACCAACTGGGTGCCTGCTACTTACAATTATGGAGCAGATCCAAACAACAACGATGAATACCAGGCTTCTCTCGGAGCAGCCCAGGGTTTGGCACCAGGAACTTATTACTTTGCCAGCCGCTTCAGGTATCTCTCAGGTCCTTACACTTATGGTGGATTCAATAGTGGTCCCTGGAATGGCACCACTAATGTATCGGGTGTTTTAACCGTTAACGCTATTCCAGCTGCTACCATGCCTTTAACCGAAGGATTTGAATCAGGACTTGGTGACTGGACTATTGTGAATTCAGGACAAACCAACCAATGGTTTGTCGGAACTGCCACAGCGAAAACAGGAACTCAATCTGCTTATGTTTCAAACGATGGTGGAGTTTCAAATGCCTATAACATCCTTACAACAAGTGTAGCACATTTATATCGTGATGTTACTTTCCCTGCTGGTACCAATCCGTTCAATCTGAAATTCAGCTGGAAAGGTATGGGAGAAGGTACAACCACATTATATGACTATCTCCGCGTTTTTGTAGTTCCTACCACGACTGTTCCTGTTGCTGGTACACAATTAGCTGCCGGTCAGGTTGGTACGAGTTATCTCCTTCAGGCCAACTGGCAGGATGTTGTTTTAGAACTTGACAATGCTACCTATGCCGGTCAAACCTGGCGTTTGGTCTTCTCATGGAGAAATGACAACTCTGTAGGCGAACAGCCACCCATTGCTGTTGATGATATCGTCGTTGAAGAACAAGCCCCTGCAACCAGGACCCTCAACCTTACTTCCGTATTGCCTGAAGGTCTTTATGCCGGTGGTGGTTTATTGAACATGTCATACAATGAGTTAGCTCCCGAATTCCCCGGTTTTGCAGATGAAATCACCGTTGAGCTGCACAATTCAGCTTCATACAGCACAATTGAGTACACTGCAGTTGTTATGCTGAGCACAACCGGTACCGTGACGGTAACTGATATTCCCGCTGCATTAAACGGAGACTATTATATTACTGTTAAACATCGCAACTCGATTGAAACAACAACTGCCGATCCGGTTTCATTTACAGACGCAGTTATCACTCAGAGTTTTGCAACCCCTGCCAATGTTTTTGGAGGCAACCTGTTGCTGATGATTGATGGTGGCTATGCTATCTACGGTGGTGATGTTAATCAGGATGGTTCTGTAGATGGTGGTGATGTTACTCCATTTGACAATGACCAGTTTAATTATGTTACAGGTTATGTTGTAACGGATATAAACGGAGATGCAACCATCGACTCCGGTGACGGAACCATTATTGACAACAATCAGTTCAATTACATCTCGGCAATTCTGCCTTAATACATTCTTAAGAGGAAACTCCTTTTTATAGGGGGTTTCCTCTTATTTAACCTATAAAACCCTAAATTGAAATCAATCAATACAAATCAATAACCCAAAAACAACAATTATGAGAAAACTACTCAACAGAATGCTCAGGATGGTACCCTTGCTTGCATTGGTACTCTCTTTTGCCCACACCAGTGCACAGCGGCCCTACGGACCAATGGCTGAGACTGATTTCCAGATTACTATGACAAATATTGTGCAGCCCGCAGGGACCAACAATATTATTGAGTTTGATCTTTACATTTTAGACACGGATCCTTCACAGGTTCTTCCGATGGCTACCGCCCAGTTTGGGATTAACTTCAATCTTGGGATTCTCAACGGCGCAGCAACCACCACAGGGATGACCGTCGCTCTTCCTTACAGTGAAGGTTTCTCCGATCTGCCATCTTCAATGGCTCCCAATGGTGCCAGCACCCTGGCTTCAGGCCTGATCAGGATAGCCGGCCGTGCGGCCCCTGGCTGTTTGGATGGTTTTCCTATTTCAAATGCAGCTCCGGGTACCCGTGCCAACAGGTTCAGGTTTACCAGTTCTGTTCCGTTTGCTCCCAATTCAACCCCTAACTTTGTTTTTACCTCAAGCAGTGCAACCAATCCTTCATATGCAACCCGTTTTGCATGGTACAATCCTGGCTGTACAAATGTTCAGTTGGCGGTAGTACCTGGTGTTAATGCCATTATAGATGGAAACCCGATTTTAAACCTCAGGTTACCTGCGTTGATCCCACTGTTTACAACGTAACCGGTGGTGGTTCATACTGCGAAGGTGGTGTTGGTGTTCCTGTTGGACTTGATGGTTCACAGGTTGGTGTAAACTATGCAATTTTACCCGGAACCCTTGTTGTACCTGGTGATGGTAACCCGATCACTTTCGGCAACCAGCTTGCAGGAAGTTACAGTAGTAGCTACCAGTGATGGTACCAATCCGGCTATCTGTACTGATCCCGTAAATATGACCGGTGGAGCAGATGTAACTGCAACCCCCGTTTCTACTGTTGAATTCACTGAAAGTGCCTGTGATACATACACCTGGGCGCTTAATGGACAGACTTATACCGTCAGCGGTGATTATACTTATGTTGTCGGATGTGTTACCAATATCCTTCACCTGACCATCACTCCGAGCAGCACCGTTGAATTCACTGAAAGTGCCTGTGATACATACACCTGGGCGCTCAATGGACAGACATATACCGTTAGCGGTGATTACACCTATGTTGCCGGATGTGTTACCAATATTCTGCACCTGACCATCACCCCAAGCAGCATCATGACCCATGAAGCCACAGCCTGTGATTCATACTTCTGGGCTATCAGCGGGTTAACTTATACCGCCAGCGGTGTTTATGACTTCGTAGATGGTTGTGTTACCCACAGACTGTTCCTGGATATTACCCCAAGCAGCACCATTAATTACACCGAAGCTGCCTGCGATTCATATTTCTGGCTTGTCAATGGAGAAACTTACACGGCTACCGGTGTTTACACCTTTGTGAATGCCTGCGTTACCCATGTTCTCAACCTGACCATTACCCCGAGCAGTATTGTTGAATTTACTGCATCAGCTTGTGACGAATACACCTGGGCACTCAATGGCCAGACTTACTACGCCAGCGGTGATTTCTCCTATGTTGTCGGATGTGTTACCAATATCCTGCACCTCACCATCACCCCGGGTAGCATCGTTGAATTTACAGCTGCCGCCTGTGATACATACACCTGGGCACTCAATGGTGAAACTTATACCACCAGCGGTGACTACACATATGTTGTAGGTTGTGTTACCAATATCCTGTACCTGACCATCACCCCGAGCGGAAACAATGAATACACTGCCAGTGCCTGTGATTCTTATACATGGGCTGTAAGCGGTGAAACCTATACCGTCAGTGGCGATTATACCTTCGTGAACGGCTGTTCAACCAATGTCCTTCACCTGACCATCACCCCAAGCAGCACTGTTGAATTCACAGAAAGTGCTTGCGACACATACACATGGGCTCTCAATGGCATGACTTACACCGCCAGTGGTGATTATACTTATGTTGATGGATGTGTTACCAGTATTCTGCACCTGACCATCACCCCAAGCAGCATCGTAGAATTTACCGTAACTGCTTGTGATTTGTATACATGGTATGGTTATACTAATTGGACTTATACCGACAGCGGTGATTACACTTTTGTTGACGGATGTGTTACCAATATCCTTCACCTGACCATTACCTACAGCAGCACAGTTGAAGAAACCGTTGTTGCCGACGATTCATACACCTGGGCTGTCAATGGTCAAACATACACCGTTAGTGGTGATTACACTTTTGTTGATGGATGTGTTACTTATATCCTGCACCTGACCATCAACGTTGTTGTTCCATGTCCTGTTCTTTCAACCTGGAACGGAAGTGTTAGCACTGATTGGTTCAATGCTGCCAACTGGACACCTGCGCTTGTTCCTTGTGAAACTACAAGCGTGACCATTCCTGCCGGTTGCCCGAATTACCCAACAATCGCTACTCCTCCTACTACATCAGTTGCTTGTTTGGTAACCATTAACAACCTCACCATTGCTGATGGCGGATCACTCATTGGCCAGCAATACCTCTGTGTGTTGAATGATGCAGTTGTTGAGCGTTCTATCGTGAACTCAAACTTCCACCTGATCTCATCACCGGTTGATGCTGTTACTTTCGGAGATGTATTCCTTCCTGCTTACTGGTTTGAAGTATGGGCACGCGAATATGACGAACCGTCAGGCGACTGGGTTAATCGTTTTATCGCCGATAACCTCAATGTTGGCCAGGGTTACTCAGTACAGATGACCACTGCTCCTCAGACTGCTACCTTCACCGGTATGCTCAATGGTTATGATGTAACACGCACTTTATCGAACATGAACACCAGCAGCGATGTTAACCGCGTTGGCTGGAACCTGCTTGGCAATCCATTCCCATCAGCTATCGATTGGGATGCATTCTCAACCGGAGCTTACGATGCTCAGGTTGCCGTATGGGATCAGGCCGGAGCCGGTAACTACATTTACTGGAACGGAACTGTTGGTAGTCTTACCAATGGTATTATCCCTGCACAGAACGGTTTCTTCGTAAAAACAGCAACCAATGGTGCAGCCCTGACCATTCCGATGGCAGCACAGGTACACAGCCCAATGGCTCTCTACAAAGACGCCGTTGCCAATGCACTTGAATTGCGCGCCAATGGTAACAATTACTACGATGCTACCTTTGTACATTTCAACAGCAATGCTACTGCTGATTTCGACAACCAGTACGATGCTTTCAAATTGGAAGGTCTCGAAACTGCACCTCAGTTGTACAACATGGCTGCCGGTTACAACCTCAGCATCAACGAACTGCCGTTCGAAGGCAATGAAGTGGTTAACCTTGGTTTCAAATGCGGTGTTGCCGGAACTTACAGCCTGAATGCTTCAGGTATGGAAAGCTTCAACTCATCAACCCCGATCCTGCTCGAAGACCTGAAACTCAATATCCTTCAGGACCTCAGGCTGAATCCTGTTTACAGCTTCAACTACGCTACCAACGACAGCGAAGCCCGTTTCAAACTGCACTTCAAGGCAGCTACCGGCATTGCTGATCCTGCCAACAGCGGAATCTTTGTATACAGCTATGAGCACACCGTGGTTATCAACAACACCACCAACCTCAATGGTGAAATCAGGATCTTCGACATGACCGGTCGTGAACTGAAAGATGCCAACATGAGCGCTACCTCAGAAACCCGCCTTCCTTTGCAGGTTGCTGTTGGTACCTACATCGTGAAGGTTACTACTGCCCAGAGCACTGTTAATCAAAAAGGTTTATGTAAAATAGGTTTTACTGATGCAACTCCCCCTTTCCCCAAGGGGGAGTTAATCAGACCTTTTGTTAACAACAAACTCATAAAACAAACTCAAAAAATCATCTATATGAAAAAAAGAATCGTTCAGATAATCGTAACAGGCGCTTTTATAGCAGCACCGCTCTTTATGTTTGCCCAACCCAACCCGGGTGGTAACGGCAACGGCACTCCCGTTGGTGGCGACCCAATCGGTGGTGGTGGCGGAACCGCACCCATCGGCGGCGGTATCGTTCTTCTGATTTCCATGGCCGCCGGCTATGGCATGAAGAAAGTCTTCGACGCCAGGAATAAGGTTGAAGAATTATAGTCATGAAAATGAAAAGGCCCGGGCGAAAGTCCGGGCTTTTTTTTGGGGGGGATATTTTGGCGGAAGAGTTTCCCTGTTAATATGCCTTCATTCAAAACAAATCATTGTATTATTAATGCGGGTTCCCGGGTTTTTTATAATATGTGGCTTACTTTCTCCCCGCAGCAGATCATACCCAAAACAGAAACAGCCTTCAGGACTGACATCTCATTGTGAATTTAATAAAAGAAAATGGATAGCATGTTTTTGCAATTGTCTGGCAACAACAAAAAGTAACGCTTCTTTTGCAAAGCCAGAATACTATTTTTTTACACTTGTTTAATTTATGGTTTAAAATTATCTGGTTTTTATAAATAACTGACCTGTTATTGGCAGATAATTCAGTTTGCTATTTTTAAATACATGAAAATGTGACTTGAAATCTCCATTGAACTGAACTTTCAACTTATTACAGTACAATTGCTGTTTCATTGATGGGCACAGCAAATACTGAAACTTTTAATGATATTCCTGCTGAATTGAACAATGCCTGTTAAATAATTGTTTAACTTAGTGACTTGATTCAGACCAACGATTCAGATGCTATTTCATCTTCTGGTGGGGTTACCAGCCTGGGTGGTGCAATCGTGACCGGTTTGTTTGGCGCTGATCTATTGATGATGCCCGACAGTGTCTGACATCTGTTGTGGTAATTTTAATCAGGATGGCACTGTTGGCTGCGGTGTTGTTACCCCGTTTGACAACGACCGTTCAACTATATTTCCGTTTATGTCACAACAGATATAAACGAAGATATTTTTATTCACGCATACGAATGAACCCTGATCAATAATAACCGGTTCAACTATATTTTGCAGTTCTTTCACATATATATTGAAGAGGAAACTCCTTTTTATAAGGTATTTTCCTTTATTTTTACTTATAAAACCCCCATTTAGAAATCAATGAATGTAAATCAATAACCCAAAAGCGCAACAATTATGAGAAAACTACTCAACAGAATGCTCAGGATGGTACCCTTGCTTGCATTGGTCTTCTCCTTTGCACAAACCAGTGCACAGCGGCCTTACGGACCATTGGCTGAAACTGATTTTCAATTCACAATGACAAACATTGTGCAGCCTGCCGGGACCAACAATATTATTGAGTTTGATCTTTACATTCTAGACACA
Source organism: Bacteroidales bacterium (assembly GCA_016709025.1). Classification (GTDB taxonomy): domain Bacteria; phylum Bacteroidota; class Bacteroidia; order Bacteroidales; family Lentimicrobiaceae; genus Lentimicrobium. The sequence goes on from JADJEQ010000009.1 coordinate 168,547, forward strand.
GATCCTTCACAGGTTCTTCCGATGGCTACCGCCCAGTTTGGAATTAACTTCAATCTTGGGATTCTCAACGGCGCAGCAACCACCACCGGAATGACCGTCGCTCTTCCCTACAGTGAAGGTTTCTCCGACCTGCCTTCTTCAATGGCTCCCAATGGCGCCAGCACACTGGCTTCAGGCCTTATCAGGATAGCCGGCCGTGCGGCCCCAGGTTGTTTGGATGGTTTCCCAATTTCAAATGCAGCTCCGGGTACCCGTGCCAACAGGTTCAGGTTTACCAGTTCTGCTCCGTTTGCGCCCAATTCAACCCCTAACTTTGTTTTTACCGCAAGCACTGCAACCAATCCTTCATATGCAACCCGTTTTGCATGGTACAATCCTGCCTGTACGAATGTTCAGTTGCCGGTAGTACCTGGTGTTAACGCCATTGTAGATGGAAACCCGGTTTTAAACCCTCAGGTTACCTGCGTTGATCCCACTGTATTCACCGTAACCGGCGGTGGTTCATACTGCGAAGGTGGCGTTGGGGTTCCTGTTGGACTTGATGGTTCACAGGTTGGTGTAAACTATGCAATTGTACCCGGCACCCTTGTTGTACCTGGTGATGGTAACCCGATCACTTTCGGCAACCAGCTTGCAGGAAGTTACACAGTAGTTGCTACCAGCGATGGTACCAATCCGGCTATCTGTACTGATCCCGTAAATATGACCGGTGGAGCAGATGTAACTGCAACCCCTGTTTCTACTGTTGAATTCACTGAAAGTGCCTGTGATACCTACACTTGGGCGCTCAATGGTGAGACCTATACCGTTAGCGGTGATTATACTTATGTTGTCGGATGTGTTACCAATATTCTGCACCTGACCATCACCCCAAGCAGCACCATGGAACACACTGAAAGTGCTTGTGATTCATATACCTGGGCGCTCAATGGTATGACCTATACTACCAGTGGTGATTACACCTATGTTGACGGATGTGTTACCCATATCCTGCACCTGACCATAACACCAGGCAGTACCATTGAATTCACCGAAGCTGCCTGCGATTCATACACATGGGCAGTATCAGGTATGACATACAACACCAGTGGTGATTATACTTATGTTGTGGGTTGTGTTACCAATATCCTGCACCTGACCATTACACCGAGCGGAAACAATGAATACACAGTCAGTGCCTGTGATTCATATACCTGGGCTGTCAGCGGTTTAACCTATACCGTCAGTGGTGATTATACCTTTGTTAATGGCTGTTCATCCAATGTCCTTCACCTGACCATTACACCCAGCACTACAAATGAAATAGCTATTAGTGCCTGCGACTCATTCACATGGCTTAATGGTGTAACATATACTGAAAGCGGCGATTATACATATGTTGATCCTGAATTTGAATGTCATACCAATATCCTTCACCTGACCATTACCCCAAGCAGCACCGTTGAATTCACTGAAAGTGCCTGTGCTTCATACACATGGGCCCTCAATGGTGTAACCTATTCCGAAAGCGGTGTTTATACCTATGTTGTTGGTTGCGTAACCAATGTGCTGAACCTGACCATCACCCCGTTACCCGATGCAGCAGGCGCCATCTCCGGCCTTGCTATCGTAACCGAAGGTGATGCAGGCATAGCTTACAGTGTGGGTACTATTGCCAATGCTGATTCTTATGTTTGGGCATATTCCGGAACAGGCGTTACCATTAACGGTTCAGGCGCTGCTGTTACCCTCGATTTTGCCGTTGGTGCTACCAGTGGTTCACTATTCGTCTATGGTGCCAATTCCTGCGGGAATGGCGATTACTCATTTTTAAGCATTACGGTTGAACCGGCAGGAACTACATGTACAGCGACTATCTGGACAGGTGTGGAAGATGGAAACTGGTTTAATCCGGCCAACTGGAATCCCTGTGTTCCAACCTCTGAGACTGCCGTTACCATCCCGGGTGGCGTTCCCAATTTCCCGACATTATATTTCAACGCAAGTTGTGCCAGCATTCTTATTCAGGATGGCGGCTCATTCATAGGTGCTGAACGTCTTGACGTAGCTCAGGCTGAAGTTCAGCGTTATTTTGCAAACTCAGATTTCCATTTCCTCTCTTCACCGGTTACCTCCATTAATTTCGGAACAGTATTTCCGCTGAATCAGGATGCAGTCTGGGCTCGTGAATATAATGAATCATTAGGCGACTGGGTTAACCTGTTTATTGCAGACTATATGGAAGTCGGCAAGGGTTACTCTATCCAGATGACAGAGCCACAACTGGCAACATTCCCGGGGATCTTTAACAGCACAAATGTTACCAAACCCCTCTCTTATGCCAATACCGGTGGTGATCCCAACCGCGTAGGCTGGAACCTGCTCGGTAACCCATTCCAGAGCGCCTTGAGCTGGAACATTATTCTGAATGCAGGTGGCCCGATCCCGATTGTAGAAGCGTCTGCCTATGTCTGGAATGGCGTGCAGTATGTTTCATGGAACGGATTTACAGGTAGCCTGACCGGTGGTATCATTCCACCACAGAACGGTTTCTTTGTAAAAGCCATTGCTCCCGGGTTCTCCTTTAACATCCCGCTTGCAGCGCGCGTTCACAGCAATATACCTTTCTATAAAGAAAACCTTGCCAACCTGCTGCAACTTCGCTCTGAAGGTAACGGATATAATGATGAAACCTTTATCCGTTTCAATGAGGAAGCTACCCCGTTATTTGATGGAAACCACGATGCTTACAAACTTTGGGGTCTTGAAAATGCTCCGCAATTGTACAGCATAATACCCAACGAGGTGCTCAGCATCAACGAACTGCCGTTCGAAGGCAATGAAGTGGTTAACCTTGGTTTCAAATGCGGTGTTGCCGGAACTTACAGCCTGAATGCTTCAGGGGTGGAAAGTTTTAACTCATCAACCCCAATCCTGCTCGAAGACCTGAAACTCAATATTCTTCAGGACCTCAGGTTGAACCCTGTTTACAGCTTCAACTACGCTACCAACGACAGCGAAGCCCGTTTCAAACTGCACTTCAAAGCAGCTACAGGCATTGCTGATCCTGCCAACAGCGGAATCTTCGTTTACAGTTATGAGCACACCGTGGTAATCAACAACACCACCAACCTCAATGGTGAAATCAGGATCTTCGACATGACGGGTCGTGAACTGAAAGATGCCAACATGAGCGCTGCTTCAGAAACCCGCCTTCCTTTGCAGGTTGCTGTTGGTACTTATATCGTGAAGGTAACTACTGCCCTGGGTACAGTTAATCAAAAGGTATTTGTTAAATAGATTGCGCTGACTTGCTTCCCCCTTTCCCAAAGGGGGGGAAGCGGTTTAGCCCTTTTAACAACCACTTATTAAAAACAACCAAGACATATTCATCAATATGAAAAAAAGAATCGTTCAGATAATCTTAGCAGGCGCTTTTATAGCAGCACCGCTATTTATGTTTGCCCAACCCAATCCGGGTGGTAACGGCAATGGCACACCCGTTGGTGGTGATCCCATCGGTGGTGGTGGCGGTACCGCGCCAATCGGCGGTGGTATCGTTCTTCTGCTCTCTATGGCAACCGGCTATGGCATGAAGAAAGTCTTCGACGCCAGAAATAAAGTCGAATAATTATAGTCATAAAAAAATTGCCCGGACGCAAGTCCGGGTTTTTTTTTTGCCTGGGATGAACGTAAACTAATGGTGATGTTTTCCGGGAGAAAAGATGTCTTGTAGTCGGAGCCGCAAACACTCTAAACGAAACTTCGCTGTCATCAGAAAAATAGCCTTCGATATACAGGAAGACCCCAAAACGTTAAGCCTCTGACCTGAAAAACCTGAAACTGGTTTTGATATATCCGTTTAAAAACTCATAGGATTTAATAGCTTTTACCCTTGAATAATAAACAGGATTACATATATGATCATGAAAAGTAATATCCAACGCCTTTAATGGTCTTGATATTTTCCAAACCTATTTTTTCACGTATTTTTCGTATATGCACATCAATGGTTCGTTCACCAACAATTACCTGTGGGCCCCATACCTTGAGGAAAATTTCCTCTCGGGTGAAGACTTTCCCCGGCCTTGAAGTAAGTAAAATCAGTAATTCAAATTCTTTCTTTGATAATTCTATTGTAATGCCACTCCTGGTAATAGTATAACTTTCCTTATCGATCATCAGATCTGCAAAATAGACTTTGGTAATTGGTTGCATTTCACTCCTTTGTCGTCTTAATAATGCCTGTACCCTGAATAGAAATACTTTTGGTTTTACCGGCTTGCTTATAAAATCATCTGCTCCAACTTCAAATCCTTCCAGTTGTGAAACTTCTTCAGATTTGGCTGAAAGAAATGCAACTACTGAATTCTTTAACTGATCATCCTTTCTTATTTCCCGGCATATCTCATAACCATCAGGTTGAGGCATCATTATGTCAAGAATAAAAAGGTGTGGCCGAATTTTACGGGCTATTTGAAGTGCATCCTTTCCATTGGAAGCACAAAATACATTATATCCTTCTTTTTTCAGATTATAACTCAGGAATTCCAGAATATCCGGCTCATCATCGACCAAAAGAATATTCACATTTTCTGCTTCCATTTAAATAATATAAATCCAACCAAATTTAATCTGACAAAATGAAGGGAATGTAAATCCAATATTAAGGTTGTGTAATCATTTTACTTCACCCAATCCTGTACAATTAAGGCCTCGTGAAAAACCCGATGGAAACAGAAGCTGTATCACTTAACGGTGCTCTGCCTCCGCTGGCGGGGAAGGCTGCACCTTAAAATCCTCGTCGTCTATTATTTACCACCAACTTTCCGCCACTCCTGTCTGCCTGTTTGTATGATGCAGTCAGGCAAACAGGCAGGCTGTGGCTAAACCTGAATAGAAAGAAGTGGAATTCACATTCGAGGTGCAAGGGTTTCTGATGTTATTACCATATTCCCATGCTCCTAAAACTTTGTTCCACCTTGAAATTGTTTTATTTTTAAGTATATAGATTATTCTCATCAAGCCCTGATTACCCGATTAAAGAACAATTTATTAGTTCATGGATTTTGTAAAGCCTTTTGATCCCCGGTTGATTTGCATTTGCAAACCTGTGATAGAGCATTCATCTTTCAAAATTTGGTGTACGTTACCTGTCAGGGCGAAAGAATGGACCAATAAAGAGATTCAAAACTTAACACATAGCAAACACACTTTTAATATGTGGTTAACACACATGAAAAATCAGCACCCTAACTTTGCCGAAAATTTTGCAAATGAAAAAAAATACGATCTTTCTTCTTTGTTTTTTAGCATATTGTTCATTTGCATTCGGACAGGGTTCAATCCAGGGAATTGTGCGGGATAAGAAGACAAAAGAAAGTATTGTAGGTGCCAATGTTTACCTGTTAGGAACCACAACCGGTCAATCGACCAATATGGAAGGGTTTTACAAATTAGACAATCTAAAAACCGGGGTATACAGGGTTGTAGTTTCTTTCATTTCGTACAAAACAGATACGTTGTCATCGGTAAGGGTTCAGGAAGGCAAAACTACCCAGCTTGACTTCTCAATCGAGGAGGTTACAACCCAGTTGACCGGAGTAACCATCACGGAACGAAAAAAGACGGATACCGACATATCCATGATTTCGTCAGTTAAACAAAGCAATCAGATTGTTGTAGGTGTATCATCGCAGCAGATTGCCAAATCTCAGGACAAGGATGCTTCTGAAGTAATCCGCAGACTGCCCGGGGTGACGATCACCGATGGGCGCTTTGTGATCGTGCGTGGACTGGTCGAAAGGTACAATTCTGTCTGGTTGAACAATGCACCTGCCCCCAGTACCGAAACTGACAGAAGAGCGTTCTCGTTTGATGTGATTCCAAGCAATCTTATCAACAATATCCTGATTTACAAGACCCCTGCTCCTGAGATTCCTGCAGATTTTGCCGGTGCCCATATTCAGATTTTTACCAAAAATCAGCCTGAAGAGAACAAGATTTCAGCCGGATATACCATGACCTATAATATAGGTACAACTTTTGAGAATTTTAAATACCAGAATAAAAGCAAGACTGATTGGCTTGGATTTGATAATGGGTTGCATAAACTGCCAGGTAATATTCCAACAACGGAAGAAATGAAAATTCTTCAGGATTATGGCGCAGAAGGGCTTGACAGTTCTACCATCGCCTACAGGAAAGGTAAAATTACCGAAATTTCGAGGTCATTTAATGACAATGCCGCACTCAATGAAAGAACCGCGTTTCCTGATCATAAGTTCAATGTGGACTTTACAAAGCTGTTTAAGCCCGGCAATGTTAGCATTGGGAATACTACCAGTATCAGTTACAAAACCATTCATGATTTAGATGATATTTACCGTACAGGCATCGAGAACTATTCAGCATCCGGTACTGTCTATTCGGAGCATCTCAACGACAACGTTTATAGCAGTGCTGTCCAGCTTGGTGCTCTTCATAATTGGTCTGTAGCTTATCGAAAAAATATTTTTGAGTTTCGGAATCTGTTAAATCAGTCTGGGATTTCAAAAATTACTGAACGGTATGGGGTAAATCATTACCGGGGTGACCAGAAGTTATATAAAACTGATATGGCTTATACAAGCCGGACTATTTATTCAGGAACATTGAGCGGAGATCATAAATTAAATGACAATCATAGCTTCAACTGGTTAATGGGTTACTCTTATGCCAATAACAACGAACCCGATCAAACCACAATAACCTATTTTGCACCTGTAAGAAATCAGGATTCACTCACTTATGAGCCATATCAGCTAGATTACAGTACTTCGGTTAATTCAGGTACGAATTCGAAACTGTTTTCCCGTGTCAGGGAAAATATATATACCGGGGGGCTAAACTATAAATCGGTGCTGAATTTTGGGGATTTCAATCCTGAAATCAAAACAGGAGTATTTTACGAGAACAAGAACCGCACCTTTTTTATCCGGCCTTTTGGGATAGTCTGGTCTACACCTTTCTACAACCGGGATTTACTTTACATGCCCATTGACAGTGTATACTATGATCCTAATTTTAATTTTGATAATCAGGGAGTTATTTATCGGGAAGATTTCAAGGATACTTATGAATATGATATTGAAAGCAAATTATTTGCCGCTTACCTTTCACTGAAGATTCCGGTTACCAGTTTTGTAACGCTGTATGGCGGACTGAGAATGGAAAAATATAACCTTATACTATTGGGCTCTGATGACTATACACCTCAATATCGAAATGAGTCTGATACACTCGATTTGTTTCCTTCTGTTTCTTTAACGATTAATTTGAATCCAAAAAATCTTATAAGGCTGGCATATGGTAAAACAATTAACAGGCCTGAATTCAGGGAGAAAGTCAGGTTTGCATTCTACGATTTTGACGAAAATGTTATTGTGTATGGGAACGATACCCTTAAATCATCTTACATTAATAATTTCGACCTCAGATATGAATGGTATCCCTCATCCGGAGAGATTATAACCATTGGGGGATTCTATAAACAATTTGACGATCCGATAGAGGCTACCTGGCTTCCGGTTTCCAGTGGTGGCTGGGACCTCAAATACCTGAATGCGGTGAGGGCAACCAGTCTTGGTGTGGAAATCGATGTCAGGAAAAACCTGAATATATGGGAAGACTATAATAACTTACTGAGACATTTTAAAAACCTTACGGTTGTTGCAAATGCATCAATAATCCGCAGCAGGGTCGAGAATGATTCCACCTACCTGTTTCTGCGTGATTTGAACCGCTCCATGTTCGGTCAGTCACCGTTTATTGTTAATGCAGGTTTTTACTATCAGTCGGAAAAAGCAGGCCTTTCGGTAAGCCTTTTGTATAATATTATAGGTAAAAGAATCCAGGGTGTCGGCACCACCGATACCCCCAATACCTATGAGATGCCGCGCCACAATCTTGACCTGACAATCATCAAACAGGTAAACAGGCATCTTCAGTTGAAATTTGGTGCAAAGGACATTTTAAACCAGAAAGTGCTTTATAGCCAGACATTTTCCGCTGAATCGTCCCCTGACCAGGTGATGGAAATTAAATCATACCGACCGGGCCAATCAATCTCCCTGGGCGTAAATTATGCATTTTAAAGAATTTTTAAAACCCTTACATGAAAAAACTACTTCTTGGTCTTATATTGATTGCTTTCGTTTTTAGCCTGAAAGCACAGATGATAAACGTGAGTGTACCTGTATTAACTGCCAATCCTGGTGATGTTATCAATGTACCTGTTACCCTTATGTCGGGTGCAAGTAGTTCAGGCACACCCATAGGAGCCTGCGATCTTAATATTAATTATGATGATGAGGTTCTCACATTTATCGGGTTGGCTAATTTCTATTCAGGCATGCCCGCCGGTGAATGGGTATATTCGGGCAATATCAGTATTGTTGCGGCCAACTGGATTGACGCGGCTTTGCTGACAGAAGCAGTACCTGATGGTACGGTACTTTTTGATATGCAGTTTACCTACAACGGTGGCAATTCTCCCCTTGTTTTCAGTAAAAATGAATTTTATGATTCGGAATATTCACTGATTCCTACAACCACCATCGACGGTGCAGTAAATTCAAACATTGTTTTGCACGATGTAACATTTAGTGTCGATATGTCCCGTGAAGATGTTTCTCCATCGGGTGTGCACCTTGCCGGAAGTTTTAACAACTGGGATTATACGGTAAACCCAATGACCAACGATGGAACCGGTATTTTTTCTGCAACTATGCAACTCGAGGAGAATAGCACTCATACTTTCCGTTTTGTGAATGGTAACGATGCTTCCGGACTTGAAGATGTACCAGCCGGATGTGGTGTTATAAACGGTTCAGGAGAGTATGAAAGAGCGCTTTCTGTAGGTTCAGAACCTATTCTGCTCGACAGCGTCTGTTTCAGCCGTTGCGAAATCTGTCCACCACTACATGCTATTACTTTCAGGGTCGACATGATCAATGAAGATGTATCTGTCAATGGGATGCATCTGGCAGGATCCTTCAATAACTGGAGTTACAATTCAACTCAAATGTTACTTACCGGAGCAGGGGCTGTTTACGAAGTTACACTTCAATTGGAAGAAGGCACTTATTCTGAGTATAAATTTATTAACGGAAATGCAGTTGGCGATGCTGAAATTGTTCCTTCCGGCTGTTCGAACAATGGGAACCGCTATTTTACGGTACCTGTAACCAACCTTAACCTCGATGCTATCTGTTTTAGTGAATGTGTCGAATGCGGAAGTCTTCCTGAGTTTTTCGACCTCACTTTCCTTGTGGATATGAAAAACGAAACAGTATCGCCTGAAGGCATTCACATTGCCGGTTCTTTTCAGGGATGGCTGCCGGGAACAACTGAAATGACAGACGAAGGAAATTATATTTATTCTTATTCGCTCACACTTTTGGAAGGATCATCCGTAGAATATCGATTTGTTAACGGCAATGATGCTTCCGGCTATGAAATTGTACCGGCTGAATGCAATACAAATGGAAACAGGTTTTTTAACACAATATCTGCAGATACAATTTTACCAGTTGTTTGTTTTTCTGCCTGCGATACCTGTCAGCAACCTGAAATAATGGTTACATTCAGGGTAGATCTATCAGGTGAAGGAATTGTAATTTCACCGGATGGGGTTCATCTGGCAGGTTCTTTTCAGGGTTGGGACCCAGATTCAACACCAATGACAGAAGGCGATTTCAATATTTTCAGTGCTACATTATCATTGCCGGTTGGTTCATACCAGGAGTTTAGATTTGTAAACGGGAATTCAGCTTCAGGTTATGAAATTGTACCTTTCGACTGTGCTGTAGGCGATCATCGTTATTTGACAGTACCTGATCAGAACATAGTGCTTACGGAGGTTTGCTTTGCTTCCTGTGAACCTTGCCCTACCGATGTTGCTCTTATAGACCCTGCAAAACCCGGATTGAATATTTTTCCTAACCCGGCCAAAGAAGAAATAAATATAAGTTTCGAGGTAAGTGAGCTCAGCTCAATTTCAATTTCGGTTTTTAATTTACTGGGTGAAGTTCAGACCAGTTTGGTTGAAAAAACTTATATGCCGGGAAGTCAAATAATCAACATATCAACAATGGATTATTTACCAGGCATTTACCTGGTAAATATCAGGAACAAAACAAACGGACTGCAACTGAGAGAAAAACTGGTAATTGTAAAATAAACCTGTTAATTCTTTGAAGTTTGTGATTCTTGTTCCCAGTTTCCGGTAACACCAGATGTTGATAATTTCCAAAAACAAATTTTTGGACATCCAATACCAGTGCACCCGAATCTCTTTATGATGGTTTCGGTGAACAGGAGTATTGTCTTAATTTAAATGATACCGGTTATTGTATTTTTACAGCCTCCATCTTTATTAATCCATTGCAATAATGAAATAGCTCCGGCTGTCCCGACAAGGAAAAAAATAAAGATCTCAATCAATCACATGGTTCTATACGGGCGTAACTAAAAATAATTTTTCTAATAGTTTTATCGTATTTAACGGACAAAGTAATACCTGGTTAAGAATAGGAAACCATTGTTATTGCATTCTCTTTTGTCCGGTTTATAGAAATTTATATTTATTAAATCGCTAATAAACAAGTATATAAGTTGGCTGTAATCATTTTGTCAACATTAAAATACCAATTAGTTAACATTCCTTTAATACAAGATTCACCAACATTTAATTTGCCCTTATTGAATGCTTAACATACCAGGTCTAATTTTGATTCTCAGAGAAAACCCCATAAACAAATTTTAAACCCAAAACCTTTATGAAAAAAAAATCCATGCTGATTGCCCTTATGTTGTGGGCTTCAATTGCGGGCTTTGCGCAAATCACAGACCCGTTTTTTGAAAAAACAACTTACATTGGCGCCTTTGGTACCACAGACTGGACCCAGGACTGGACCAACTGGGATCCTCAGAACACTGTTTACCCGACCCACAATGCAACCATTGGAAACATCAGTGGTGCAAACAGTGAAATTACTACCGATACCCGTCTTGCTTCAAGCAACTCGCCTGTTATTGGTGCCGGCTTATTTACCAACTCCCGCCTTCAGGATCCATTTTTTGAACAGGTTGGTTATGTAGGCGCATTTGGTACTTACGACTGGACAGAGGGCTGGTCAGAATTTGACCCTCAGAATGCTGTATACCCGGCTACAACCGTTGCAATTCCGGCAGGTCACATCACTACGAATCAGACCTGGACTTCGGGCAACACCTACCTTCTTGATGGATGGGTTTATATTGACAATGCTGTAACCCTGACCATTCAGCCCGGAACCATCATTCGCGGTTCAAAGGTTAACCAGGGTGCGCTTATTATTGAGCGCGGTGGTAAACTGATTGCCAATGGTACAGTTGATCAGCCGATTGTTTTCACTTCAAATGTTGCTCCCGGATCACGTACCTATGGTGACTGGGGAGGATTGATCATTTGCGGTCGTTCAGCCGTCAATTTGGCAGGAGGACAGGGTGTTATTGAAGGTGGTGTTGGTTCTGCATTTGGTGGCGGAGCTTCTCCGGATGTAAATGACAATTCAGGTATCCTTACGTATGTCCGCATCGAATTCCCGGGTATCGCTTTTTCAGCCAACAACGAAATCAATGGTCTTACCCTGGGTGGTGTTGGTGCAGGAACTACCATTGATTATGTTCAGGTTTCATATAGCGGAGACGACTCCTTTGAATGGTTCGGTGGAACTGTAAATGCGAAACACCTGATTGCCCTGCGCGGTCTGGATGATGATTTCGATACCGACAATGGTTTTGTAGGAAAAGTTCAGTTTGCTGTTTCATTGCGCGATCCGGCTGTTGCTGATATTTCGGAATCAAATGCTTTTGAATCAGACAACAACTCTGCTGGTTCCACAGCTACTCCGATAACCATGCCTGTTTTCTCAAATGTAAGTGTTTTTGGTCCTGATGTTACAACCGGTACAACCATTAAAACAGCCTCTACCGCAATGGTATGCACCTTCGTCGCAACACTGCATGCAGCATATATAACACTACGATTAGTGGTTATCCTTATGGCCTCAACCTCGATGGTGTTGCAACCCAAACAAATGCCAACAACAATGTGCTTCAGATTGAGAATGTTTTCCTGACTGGTATGGTTACCAATAACTTCAGAGCCCAGTCAACCGGCGCTCCACTTAACTGGACTGCTACCGAAGTTGGAAACTGGTTCAATTCTTCCTCTTCACCTGACCGCAACAATGCTACCTATGCAAACAACAGTGATCTTCAGTTGCAGGATCCTTTTAACCTTACGGCTCCCAATTTCCTTGCGGCAAAGACCACCTATAAACTTTATGGATGGGTTTACGTTCGCAGTGGCGCAACACTTACTATTGACCCGGGTGTTATCATCCGTGGTGACAAGACTTCAAAAAGTGCTTTGATCATTGAACGTGGCGGGAAACTGATCGCCAACGGAACCCTCAATGAGCCGATCGTATTTACTTCAGGTGAATCAGCAGGCGCCAGAGGTTATGGCGATTGGGGTGGAATTATTGTGTGTGGTAATGCTACAGTTAACCTTCCGGGTGGTACCGGCACCATTGAAGGTGGAGTAGGTTCAGTTTTCGGAGGTGGTGCAAGCCCCAACGATGATGATAACTCAGGTTCAATCAAATATCTCCGTTCTGAATTTTCTGGTTACGACTTCGCTTCAAACAACGAAATCAATGGTTTGACCATGGGTGGAGTTGGTCGTGGAACCACCATTGATTATGTACAGATTTCATACAATCAGGATGACTCATATGAATGGTTCGGTGGTACTGTTAACGCAAAACACCTTGTTGCTTTCAGAGGCAAAGACGATGATTTCGATACAGATAATGGTTACAGTGGTAAAGTGCAGTTTGCCGTTTCCCTTAGGGATCCTGCTGTTGCCGACGTTTCACAGTCCAACTCTTTTGAATCTGATAACAACGCCAGTGGTACTCAGGTACTTCCTGAAACAAACGCTACATTCAGCAATGTAAGTAGTTTCGGTCCAAATCCTGCTGCAAATCCTGGTTACAACAACCTCTTCAGGCGATCGATGCACCTTCGCAGAAATACCCAACTCGATATCCACAATTCAATCTTCCTGGGATGGCCAACAGGTTTGGACATAGATGGTGCTCTGACCCATGTAAATGCCAACGACAATGACCTGAAAGTTGAGAATTGTTTTATTTCCGGATTCACTGCTGGTTATGCTGCCGGAAATCCCGGTGCTCCTCTTAACTGGACTGCAACAAATGTTCAGGATTATTTCCAATCGGCTACCCGTAACAACAGCGATACTTATAGCATTGCTGCAGTTCAGATTGTGGATCCCTTCAACCTTACTTCGCCTAATTTCATGCCCTTGTCATCATCACCGGTATGGGGCAAAGCTGTATGGTCAAGAACCATCAGTGGTAAATTACTGTACGACAAGCCAACCACCGATGTTCCGGTTTCAAATTCAACAGTATTGCTGAAAAACTCTACCGGCAGTGCTACAGTTTCATCAGCAACCACAAACGCAACCGGTGATTATACACTTTATGCAGTAGATGGAAATTACCTTCTCGATGCCGAAGTTAATAAACCAAGGGGCGGACTTTCAGTTGTTGATGTTGTTAAAGTACGTCAGCATATTGCTTCCCAGATAACCCTTGATGCCCTGTCTCTGACCGCCGGTGATGTTGACCTTAGTGGTGGCGGATTATCAGTATCAGTTATTGATGCCGTTACGATGCGCAGGAAACTTTCCAATCAGAATCCGATCCAATGGCAGATCAAAGACTTCGTCTTTCTGAAACCATCAGTATCCATCAGTGGAAGCGGTGTAATACAGAATATCATTGTACTATCAGGTGGTGATGTTGATAAGAGTTATACCCCTGCAGTTCAATAATCAGCAACCATCTCAAAAAAAGATAAAATGAAAAAGTTTATATTTTCAATAGTAATGGTTCTGGCAGTTTCTATGGGACTGCTTGCCCAGCCAACTTTAACTGTGGGGAACATAACCGGAACACCAGGCAATATCGTGAATGTGCCTGTTACCATCAATGGTTGTGATCTTAGCACTGGCGGAATTCCATTGACAGCAATGCAGTTCTTTATTTCATACAATAATGTTGTGAGTTTTGTTGGTCTGACCAATTTCTATGCAGGTATGCCTGCTGCTGACTGGGTTTATTCCGGCAATTTCAGCACGATGGCAGCCAACTGGGTAGAGCCTACATATGCCAATCCACTCAGTATTCCCGATGGCACCGTTCTTTTCGAAATGCAGTTTGCCCCCAATGCCGGAGGAACGGGATCACTTACATTCAACGGTGAGAACCAGATGTACGATACCGATTATTCTTTAATACCGTCTGCTGTGTTTATCAATGGCTCTGTGACGGTTCCTCCGTCTCCTGCTGTATCTGTATGGAACGGAACTGGTGATTGGACGCAGGTTGCCAACTGGAGCAACGGGCTCCCGGGTGCATTAACCAATGTCAGCATTGCAACAGGTACTGTAACTGCAAGTGTTCCTTCATTTGCTGCAATCCTCACAGTTGAGCCTAACGCTTCATTAACATTAAACAGTCTGATCTCACTTGAGGTTTCCGGATTCATTCTGAATTCATCAGCCAACAACGATGCTACCGGTTCTTTCATCAACAATGGTGGTACCCTGACGGTTAATGGAACCAGTAATGTGAAACGTTGGTTGAGCGGTGGAGAACACCATATTATTTCCAATCCCCTCAGGAATACGATTGAATTAAGCAGCATTATCTATCAGGGAAACCCTGGCTGGATATATCGCTACAATGAACCAACCGCTGAATGGGTTAATATGTGGGGTCTGCTTGAAGATGTTTATGTAGGTTATGGTTATCTGCTCAACTACACCAACAATCAGTTACTCTCCTTCATCTCAACCAATGCACAGCCTTTCAATATAAACTCTACAGTTGCTCCGACGCTGACCTTTTCGAACAGCAATGGATGGAATCTTGTTGGAAATCCTTTCCCTTCTGCAATCGATTGGCTGGGAAGCGGTTGGACTAAAACCAATATCGACAATGGCATATACTTCTACAATGGGACTGGTTATAGTTCCTTTGTCAATGGTATTGGTGTAAATGGCGGAACACAATTTATTCCGGCCAGCCAGGGGTTCTTTGTCCATGCAAATGCAGCAAGCCCAAGACTTACCATTCCACGGGCATCTGCAGTGCACAGCAACCAGCAGTACTACAAAGAGACTGAAGCCACTGATAACATCTTACGTCTTACCCTTTCGGGAAATGGATACAATGATGAAACAGCTATTCGTTTCGCAAATGAAGCCAGCTCATCATTCGATGTTGATTTCGATGCTTACAAACTCATGTCGCTCAATGTTGAAGTCGGACAGATATATTCAAAAAGTGATGCCGATTATTCCATCAACACATTGCCTGAATTAGCTTCTGAAGTTGAGGTACCGGTTTCTGTAATGATCGGGGTAGATGGTGAATATACCATCCATGCCTCTGATTTGGGCACTTTTTCTGAAAACGTGGCCATTTATCTCGAAGATACTGAGCTCAACACAATAGTTAATCTGAATGATTCCCCTTCCTATTCTTTCAGCGCTATAGCAGGAACCAGTGATCGCTTCAAAGTGTTGTTCAACACCTCATCCGGAATTAATGATCCGGCTTCAAACGGTTTTGTTTATGCAAGTGGAAAAAATGTTTTCATCGAAAACCTTGCCGGCGATGCCATGATTTATAACCTGAGCGGACAACTGATTACTTCACAGAGAATTGCAGCTGGAGATATGAACATCATCAATCTGCATAACGCCAGTGAAGGAGTTTATGTTGTGAAGGTACTCAACAGCAATGGCAGCATTGTTTCGAAAGTGCTTGTGAAATAATCAATCCGTAAACAAAGAAAAAATTGATATCATGAAAAAATTCATAAAAATACTGATGTTTTCTGCAGCTGTTTTTGCAGGTGTTTGCTTATCCAATGGTGCTTCTGCACAACCCCCCGCAACTCCTTCAACAGGTGGCAACAACCCTGGTGACAAACCAATGGGAGGTGGCACTGCACCCATAGGAAGCGGTATGCTCTTCCTGATTGCAATGGGAGCAGGTTATGCAGTAAAAAAAGTCTATTCAGGCAAAGTCACAGAATAAATTCCTTCCGGGTTCCATTTAAACAGGAAACCGGATAAGTTCAAGAAAGCTTTACCATATATGGTTATACTATGTATGGTAAAGCTTTTCAAAATAATTAAACCAACAATTCAAGGTTCATCAAATAATTTAATTTGACATCATTGAGCCTTCAAAAATAACCAGATTCGAAAAAATGAAAAAAACAATACTGATGATCATTGTCGCCTTCAGCATGAGTTATGCAAGGGCCCAGGTAACTGTAGCACTGGGAAGTGCACTGGAAGTTGAATCTGGAACAAAAGTATCCATTCCTTTAACAGTAACAGGTTTAGATGCTGCCAATGGAGGAATTCCCATTATTGCTGCTGAGTTCCATGTTTTTTATAGTAACCTGAATGCAGAGTATGATACTACCTCAAATTTCTCTGGTATCACTCCTGCTTCTGAATGGAGTTTCGGCTCTTCTGGAACTGAATACGGAACCAGCTGGATTGATGACAATTTGTTGCCGGTAAGTTTCCCGGATGGTACAGTTTTATTTGAAATTGTTTTTGATTATTTTGGAGGTATAGCTAACCTTGATCTTGATTCAGTGAGATGTTACCTGGTTGATGCCAATACGACCAATATACCTGTTGCAATCGTAATTGATGGCGTTATTACCCCCTCGGCCGGCTCGGAGCAATCTGTCTGGAATGGCGATGGCGACTGGAATACTTCGGAGAACTGGAGCAACGGGGTTCCCGGGTTAAACACAATAGCAGTTATTGCATCTGGCAATTTGCAGATCCTTTCGAATGCAAATTGCAAATCTTTATTGGTCAACAATGGGTCCATTGTCAGGGTTATGCCGGGTTTTGCATTCACTGTTTCAGAAGGAATCGAAAATAATGGGAGTTTTATTGTGGAATCAGATGAATCAGGCACCGGATCTGTTATATCAAATGGAAATACATCAGGTACAGGTAGTTACACTACTGAACAGTATGTTGATTTTAGCAGCAAGGAAGCACACCTGGTATCTTCACCACTTAACAACCTTTCACCTGCAATATTTAATGAATCAACCGCTGTCTGGCAAAATCTTAGTGAAAGTGATATGCTGCAAAATGCCGGTGGTGTCAGGATTTCTTCATCCGTGGCACCGGTTACAATGGTATATAATGGCCCTTTTAATTCGCAGAGCGTATCAGCCAATCTTAGTTATACATCATCTAATGATTTGGAATTCAGAGGTTTGAATCTTATGGGCAATCCATTTCCTTCATCGCTTGTTGCTGATCTCTCACTTTGGACCAAAACTGGTTCAAGTAACAGTGTTTATGTTTGGGATGGATATAAGTTCCGATACTGGAACGGAAAAACCGGTAACCTGGCCGATGGTCTGATACCAGCAATGCAAGGGTTTTTTGTAAGGGCTGACCAGTCCGGAGCTAGTATTGAAATTCCCGGTACTGCACGTGTTCACAGCAATGCTGAATTCTATAAAGAAAGTAACCTTGATGTGCAAAATCAATTGATTTTCAGATTTGAAAAGAAAGATGACCCGGATCATTTTGACGAAGCATATATTCATGTTTTTGAAGGTTCTGTTAATAACTATTCCTCTGAATCTGACGTTATTAAACTTATGGGGAATCCTGATTATCCTCAGGTATTTTCCAAATCTGCAGATAATATTACGCTTGCAGTCAACACTCAGCCCGGTACAGACAACAGCATACCGATTACTCTTAAGGCTGGAAATTCAGGGGAATATAAACTAACGGTTTCTGGTATTGAAACTGTTAACAATGAAATTCCACTTTACCTCGAAGATACTCAGGATGCAGCAAGTATATGGAATATCAGGATTACACCTTCAATCTCCTTTAATCTCACAGAAAATGAAATTACCAACAACCGCTATGTTTTACACTTTAAATCGGTTGGTATCGATGAGTTACCAGCTGATTATTTTAAGGTTTATGCAAGCAATGGTTTTATTCATATTGAGTCGGAACGCCAAAGATTTATTGAGCAAACAGAACTTTACTCAGTTGCTGGTTCATTGCTTGGTTCATTCGATAATATTACCACTCCATCAGTAATCAGAGCAGAAGAGTGTTCCGGGGGGATCGCTATTCTAAAAATCAGAACGGCTGAAGGAATTTTCACAAAAAAAGTTTTGCTCTTAAACTAAAATACCATCGGCTCAAAAGTCACTGGTATTGCCGTTGCTATTGCCCGTATTTCTCAATAATTGCTGTTAACGTTTACCTGATTGAAATATCGGCCAGGCAGAACTACAGCATATTAGAGGTTTAACCTAAAATTTTTTTAACCTAAAACACTTGACTTATGAAACAAACAATTTTAATCTTATCTCTTTTTTTTGCCGGGGTGATAGCTTTTGCACAGGAAATCACCATCGAAGTTTCAACCCTTTCAGCGCCTGCCATTGGGCAGACAATAGATGTACCTGTTATTCTTACCGGTGCGGGTGAAAGTGGTACGCCTATCAGCGCATGTGATATGAATATTGCCTTTGATCAGGAAGTGCTTACTTACAACGGACTGTTCAACTTTACACCATTGACTGCCTCTTCCGAATGGGTAACCAATGGGACCGGGGGCACAGTATTCGCCAATTGGGCAGAACCTACTTATACGACCGATGTGGCTTTTCCTGATGGAACCACATTGTTTTACATCAGGTTTACCTATAATGGTGGAAGCAGTTCTTTGGTTTATACCAGGAATGAGTTCTATGATGTTAACTTGCTCCTCATACCCACAACACCAATCAATGGAGCAGTAAACGGTGCCCCCGCAACCAAAACCCTCAACCTCACATCCGTGTTGCCTGAGGGTCTTTATGCCGGCGGAGGTTTACTAAACCAGGCATTCAATGAATTAGAACCACAATTTCCCGGCATGGCCGATGCTATCATCGTAGAACTTCACAATGCAACTTCTTACAGCACGATAGAACATACTGCTGTTGTATTGCTGAGCACAACCGGTACTGCAAATGTTAGTGATATTCCTGCTGAATTGAACAATGCCTATTACATAACTGTTAAACACCGTAACTCGATTGAGATCACAACTGCAGACCCGGTTTCATTTTCCGGTGCGGTTATCAGCCAGAGTTTTGCTAACCCGGCCAATGTATATGGCGGCAACCTGCTGCTGATGCTTGATGGTGGTTTTGCTATCTACGGTGGTGATGCTAACCAGGATGGTTCTGTTGATGGTGGTGATGTAACCCCGTTCGACAACGACCAGTTTAACTATGTAGTTGGATACGTTACCACTGATATCAACGGAGATGCTATAATCGACTCAGGTGACGGAACCATTATTGACAACAATCAGCTCAATTATATCTCGGCAATTCTACCATAATTCATACTCATAGAGGAAGCAAACCTTTAAGGTGATTTACCTCTGATTCTGCTTATAAGAACACCAATTAGCAATCAATAAATACAAATCAATAACCCAAAAACAACAATTATGAGAAAACGACTCCACAGAATGCTGAGGATAGTGCCCCTGCTTGCATTGGTACTCTCCTTTGCCCACACCAGTGCACAGCGGCCTTACGGACCATTGGCTGAGACTGATTTTCAGATTACTATGCAGAATATTGTGCAGCCCGCCGGGACCAACAATGTTATTGAGTTTGATCTTTACATTTTAGACACGGATCCTTCACAGGTTCTTCCGATGGCTACCGCCCAGTTTGGGATTAACTTCAATCTTGGGATTCTCAACGGCGCAGCAACCACCACAGGAATGACTGTTGCTCTTCCTTACGCTGAAGGTTTCTCCGACCTGCCTTCTTCAATGGCTCCCAATGGTGCCAGCACCCTGGCTTCAGGCCTGATCAGGATAGCCGGCCGTGCAGCCCCTGGCTGTCTGGATGGTTTTCCTATTTCAAATGCAGCTCCGGGTACCCGTGCCAACAGGTTCAGGTTTACCAGTTCAGTTCCGTTTGCTCCCAATTCAACCCCTAACTTTGTATTTACAGCAAATACCGCAACCAACCCTTCGTATGCAACCCGTTTTGCATGGTACAATCCTGCCTGTACAAATGTTCAGTTGGCGGTAGTACCTGGTGTTAATGCCATTATAGATGGAAACCCGATTTTAAACCCTCAGGTTACCTGCGTTGATCCCACTGTATTCACCGTAACCGGTGGTGGTTCATACTGCGAAGGTGGTGTTGGTGTTCCTGTTGGACTTGATGGTTCACAGGTTGGTGTAAACTATGCAATTGTACCCGGTACCCTTGTTGTGCCTGGTGATGGTAACCCCATCACTTTCGGCAACCAGCTTGCAGGAAGTTACACAGTAGTTGCTACCAGCGATGGTACCAATCC
Source organism: Bacteroidales bacterium (assembly GCA_016709025.1). Classification (GTDB taxonomy): domain Bacteria; phylum Bacteroidota; class Bacteroidia; order Bacteroidales; family Lentimicrobiaceae; genus Lentimicrobium. Next base: position 189,107 of record JADJEQ010000009.1, read on the forward strand.
GGCTATCTGTACTGATCCCGTAAATATGACCGGTGGAGCAGATGTAACTGCAACCCCCGTTTCTACTGTTGAATTCACTGAAAGTGCCTGTGATACATACACCTGGGCGCTCAATGGACAGACTTATACTGCTAGCGGTGATTATAACTATGTTGTAGGTTGTGTTACCAATATCCTGCACCTGACCATTACCCCAAGCAGCACCATGGAACACACTGAAAGTGCCTGTGATTCCTACCTATGGGCTCTTAATGGCGAGACTTATTATGTAAGTGGTGACTATACATATTTTGCCGGATGTGTTACCCATATCCTGCACCTGACCATCACCCCAAGCAGTACAGTTGAATTCACTGAAAGTGCCTGTGATACATACACCTGGGCGCTCAATGGTATAACCTATAACGCCAGCGGTGATTATACTTATGTTGTTGGATGTGTTACCAATATCCTTCACCTGACCATCACCCCGAGCAGCACTGTAGAATATACAGCCACAGCTTGCGGCTCTTACATATGGGATGTCAATGGCATGACCTATACTGCCAGCGGTGATTATACCTATGTATCCGGATGTGTAACCAGTATCCTGCACCTGACCATCACCCCAAGCAGCACCGAGGAATTCACTGAAGCTGCCTGCGATTCATACACATGGTCAGTCAATGGTACGACATATACTGCCAGCGGAGATTACACCTTTGTTGACGGTTGTGTTACCTATATCCTGCACCTGACCATTACCCCGAGCGGAAACAATGAGTACACAGTAAGTGCTTGTGATTCATACACATGGGCTGTAAGTGGTGAAACCTATACCGTTAGTGGTGATTATACCTTTGTGAACGGCTGTTCAACCAATGTCCTTCACCTGACCATCACCCCAAGCAGCACAGTTGAATTCACAGCTTCAGCTTGCGACACCTACACATGGGCTCTCAATGGCATGACTTACACCGCCAGTGGTGATTATTCTTATGTTGATGGATGTGTTACCAGTATTCTGCACCTGACCATCACCCCAAGCAGCATTGTTGAATCTACAGTTGCAGCCTGCGACTCTTACATCTGGGCAGTTGATGGTTTAACCTATTATGCCAGTGGCGATTATACTTATGTTGACGGATGCGTTACCAGTATCCTGCACCTGACCATCACCCCAAGCAGCACAGTTGAAGAAACCGTTGTTGCCGACGATTCATACACATGGGCTGTCAATGGCGTGACTTATACTGCCAGCGGTGATTATACATTTGTTGACGAATGTGTTACCTATATCCTGCATTTGACCATCAACGTTGTTGTTCCATGTCCTGTTCTTTCAACCTGGAACGGAAGTGTTAGCACTGATTGGTTTACTGCTGCCAACTGGACACCTGCGCTTGTTCCATGCGAAACCACACGCGTGACCATTCCTGACGGTTGCCCGAATTATCCGACAATCCCACAGCCACTCAATTCTGTTGCTTGTCTGGTTACCATACTAACCTCACCATCAGGATGGTGCTTCTTTGATTGGCCAGCAATACCTCTGTGTGTTGAATGATGCCGTTGTTGAGCGTTCTATTGGGAACTCAAACTTCCACCTGATCTCATCACCGGTTGATGCCGTTACTTTCGGAGATGTATTCTTCCTGCTTACTGGTTTGAAGTATGGGCACGCGAATATGATGAACCTTCAGGCGACTGGGTTAATCGTTTTATCGCCGATAACCTCAACGTTGGCCAGGGTTACTCAGTACAGATGACCACTGCTCCTCAGACTGCTACCTTCACCGGTATGCTCAATGGTTATGATGTAACACGCACTTTATCGAACAATGAACACCAGCAGCGATCTTAACCGCGTTGGCTGGAACCTGCTTGGCAATCCATTCCCATCAGCTATCGATTGGGATGCATTCTCAACCGGAGCTTACGATGCTCAGGTTGCTGTATGGGATCAGGCCGGAGCCGGTAACTACATTTACTGGAACGGAACTGTTGGTAGTCTTACCAATGGTATTATCCCTGCACAGAACGGTTTCTTCGTAAAAACAGCAACCAATGGTGCAGCCCTGACCATTCCGTTGGCAGCACAGGTACACAGCCCAATGGCTTTCTACAAAGACGCCGTTGCCAATGCTCTCTGAATTGCGCGCCAATGGTAACAATTACTACGATGCTACCTTTGTACATTTCAACAGCAATGCTACTGCTGATTTCGACAACCAGTACGATGCCTTCAAACTTGAAGGTCTCGAAACTGCACCTCAGCTTTACAACATGGCTGCCGGTTACAACCTCAGCATCAACGAACTCCCGATGGAAGGCAACGAAGTGGTAGATCTTGGTTTCAAATGCGGTGTTGCCGGAACTTACAGCCTGAATGCTTCAGGTATGGAAAGCTTCAACTCATCAACCCCGATCCTGCTCGAAGACCTGAAACTCAATATCCTTCAGGACCTCAGGCTGAACCCTGTTTATAGCTTCAACTATGCTACCAGCGACAGCGAAGCCCGTTTCAAACTGCACTTCAAAGCAGCTACAGGCATTGCTGATCCTGCCAACAGCGGAATCTTCGTATACAGCTATGAGCACACCGTGGTTATCAACAACACCACCAACCTCAATGGCGAAATCAGGATCTTCGACATGACCGGTCGTGAACTGAAAGACGCCAGCATGAGCGCCACCTCAGAAACCCGCCTTCCTTTGCAGGTTGCTGTTGGTACCTACATCGTGAAGGTTACTACTGCCCAGGGCACTGTTAATCAAAAGGTTTATGTAAAATAGGTTTTACTGATGCAACTCCCCCTTTCCCCAAGGGGGGAGTTAATCAGACCTTTTGTTAACAACAAACTCAAAAACAAACTCAAAAAATCATCTATATGAAAAAAAGAATCGTTCAGATAATCGTAACAGGCGCTTTTATAGCAGCACCGCTCTTTATGTTTGCCCAACCCAACCCGGGTGGTAACGGCAACGGCACTCCCGTTGGTGGTGATCCCATCGGTGGTGGTGGCGGAACCGCACCCATCGGCGGCGGTATCTTCATACTTATCTCCATGGCAGCAGGCTATGGATTGAAGAAAGTATATGATGCCAGAAATAAAGTTGAAGAATTACAGTCATAAAAATGAAAAAGCCCGGACATTTGTCCGGGCTTTTTTTATGTTATGTTTTGAGCTGTAATTGTTGATATTATTAGCCCACTTTTCAGGTTAAGAATCGTAAAATTCCCAGCAAACTAGTCACATGAACTGAATTATAAAATGAATCAATGTAGTATTTATTAAAGAAATACTTTCGTAATAAAAGGACTTTTTACTGAACAGATTTTAACGATGTATGCACCACTCTCTGCCAAAACCGGGATTCGGGTTAAGGTTTGGTTGGTAAGAATATATGAATTAATTTCACGTCCGGTAATGTCAAAAATAAAAACAATACCGGTCATGCCGACATTGTTTTCAATCAAAATTGCTTTGTCATAACTATATACTTTAAAGGCATTGTTTGAAGAAGCTGATAAAAGTGACTCGTGGTCAGTTATAGTTGGATTTAGCAAAGGGTTTTCTGGAACCATTGCGTTTTCACCACGAGTAACCTTTAGTTGAACATTAACATCAGAGATATATCGGGCAACACGGGTTGCGTACAATGGGTTTGTATCCGTGTCTGATGTAAAAGTGAGGTCAGCAGTAGAGTTGGAAGTGAAAGGAATAGAACTGATCAGGCGCAAACGTATAATACAGCTACCTGGAAATGAACTGGATAGAACGGTTCCGTTGCCGGTTCCTGGTGCAGCCCTGCCTGCAAGTCTGATCATTGACTGGTTGGGATGGGCTGGCAGAGCATAAACCACATCAGTGGATTTGGGGGTTTCCTGCGAATTGAGCGTTGAACTCCCGGAAATAAGGCTTGCTGAAATAGTTCCACCGGAAAATATATCAGAGTTTATCAGAATGCCCGCCTGAAACGAAGCCAGTTCAAAATCCTGGTCCCCGGCAGCATCAAGAAGGAAAATGTCAAATTCAAGAATGCGGTCGGTGGTTTGTACCACATTTCTGATGGAGAGTTCAAATTCTTGAAAAATTCTTTGGCCCTGTGTCTCAGATGGTCGCTGTGCTTCAACTGGTAAAATATAGAGAATCAGGATCAGCGAAAGCGAAACCTTAAATGAATTCTTTAGTTGATTTCTCATGGGGTTTTATTTTTGTTGGTTTTAATAAAGCATTCTGTCAAGGAAATATTTTCTCTTATGCAACGGCTCACTTATGGAGTTGCTGCTATAATATATGCAGCGCTGTTGTTGTCAATAATGGTTGTATCTCCTGTATCGATGATGCCATCGCAATTAACATCTGTTGCCAGATAGCCAGAAACAAAGTTTGCAGAATCATTGTCTGCCATTGTCAAATCAGCCGTATCAATGGTACCATCCTGGTTGACATCACCACTGTAAATGACATAATATCCATCTGATAGCAGCAGGTTTCCGTTATAAACTTTTGACGGCAGATTAAAAGCAAAGCTGACATCAGTTGGTTCAAAAGAAACCGGAATTGCCGATGTAGTTTCAATGGAATTCCGGTGCTTAAGCGTAATGTAATAACTTCCGGTTAATTCAGACGGGATACTTACTACAGCTGTTCCGGTAGTATGCAATTCAATTCCCGAAGCAGTATACTCAACACTGCTATAATTAGCGGCATTATGCAACTCAACGGTTACTAAATCTGCAATACCTGGTTCAAAATGAGGACCTGTTTCATCGTTTGCCTGATTCATGGTTCCATTACCGGCAAAAAGACCTTCTATCAGCACGCTGAGGGATAATGTTTTAGTTGAAGCAGCATCCTGAGACAAGGTTGCTATCACTGATGGGGTGCCATCTGCTGATACTGTAATATTGGCACTCCGTGCTCCGGCGAAATTCTCGGTATAGGTAGCTATGATATCCCCGTCACCGCTACCTGATGGACTTACAGTACACCAATCAGCATTACTTATTGACGTCCATGATTCAGAATAGGTTACCTGAAAACTGGTATTCCCTCCGGAACTTCCGATTTCCTGATTTGCCGGAGTAACACTTAAAGTTTCACTGCCTTGTTCGTATGCGTAAGCTGCATTGAATATTTCATTGACAAACTGCGGTGCAATCAATGCAGTAGCTGCTGAATTGGGATGGCTGTCCGAATTGCTTTCAGCATATTGCAGCAATTCGTAACCATTTGTATCAGTCAGTTTTGAAAAATAGTCAAACACAAATATGTTGGGTGGAAAATCTCCGGTCATCGGGTCAAGACCTTCTGCAAGGGTATTTTTTGCCCAGGCACAAAAATTTTTGGAGTATGTGGCAGAAGCTGCATTTGTCGCACCGGCCACCAGAGGCGCATTCGTCCAGATTACAAAGAAATTCTCAGGATGCTGCGCCATGAAATTAATCATAAACCTCCAGTGCCATTTATAGTTGTAATCTGTTTTAATTGAATAATTTAAAGTATCGGATGCTTCTCCAAGGCCGGTCATTGCAGAACTGGGGTAACAGGATTTTACAACTACAATTTTATTGCTTGCCATGATAACCTCTATATTGGCATCAGGAATCTGGTTGTCAAAAATCTGATGCCAGTATCCCCATTCATTGTTATCCCCGTTCGGCCACCATTGTTCACTCATAGTTACCGCATTGGTTCCGGTATATCCATGATTTGTATTGTAAATTGCTATTTGTTGAGGGATACTGGTTGAGGAGCCATTTGGCCCCCAGATATTTCCACCGGTAGAATGGTGTAAAAAAGTTCCACTTCTGAAAAGGCTTTGAGCGTTGCTAAAAACAGGAAGGAGAAAGACGAGAATCAGGTAAAAACATTTTTTCATGACCGTGTAATTTGATTTATTTTAGCAAAAAAAGACAAAACCAAACAGGGTCGTTTGTAGTAGGGAGTAGTAACAACTAGTCTAGTCGTATCAGTAAATTCGGGAAGGTAAAATTAGCTTCAGCCGGTTCGAAAAGTGTTATATTATTAAACCGATAATTTACAATATTCACATATTCAGTAACTCAGCCATAAATGGCTAAATATAAATTTGAATTTATCTATCATGATATCGAACCCATAGCCAGGCACGGAACAATTTGCTTTTAAACATCTCGCGACGGCAGACGTGCAAACAAACCCCCACCAGGTTAATAACTTTATACTTTACGAATAGTTGATAATTTATCAAAATATAAACCGAACTCACGCAAAATACTCATCAGCTTATTCGTAGGGATAGTCAGGCTTTTATTTATTAACGATATCAAAACCTGAATAATTTTTTAAACCAATCTCATGTGTTTCTATTTCTGTAACTCTGCAGGAAGGCGTACCTGTTGAGCACCACTCCAGAAATTTCTTCAGGTCTTTCTCTTCCCCTTCAGCGATAATAACAATGATGTTTTTGCTGCCGGTGTATGACACAGTTCCTTTTATACCCAGTTCTACAGCTTTCTGCATGCAATAGAACCTGAACCCGGTTTTCTTAAGTGTGCCGGATACGAAAATATTTAAAGCCTTTTTCATATTTACAGTTAACAGTAAATCAATTATATATAACCACTATAATACTAAGTGGAAATACTATGGATTTAGGAAGTTGATTTCTTGTTGAGAAAAATAAATGGACTTTATGCCATTTTGTCGTTGAGCATAAAATTAGGTATGTTTTTGTGCATGATAGTTAAATTAATATTAAACATTTGTTATCAGTAAATTTATAAGTTGGAGGTAGTATTCACATTTGGAATATTTTTTTAAACAAAAGCAGCCGGTTATTCACCGGCCGCTTTGAACACTAAACATGAAAACAATTACTTTGCGTATTCTGCTATAATATCCTTTACACCATCAGGTGCAACACGCCCGTATACTTTATCGCCTACCAGCACTACTGGTGCAAGTCCGCAAGCCCCGACGCAACGAAGACAGGCCAGAGAGAATTTTCCATCCGGGGTGGTTTCGCCAACATTAACATTCAGGATACGCTTAAATTCCTCAATAACCTTTTCGGCGCCACGCACATAGCAGGCTGTTCCCAGGCAGATGGATACCGGGTGCTCGCCTTTGGGAAGCATGGTGAAGAAAGAATAAAATGTAACTACACCATAAACATGGGCGACTGAAATGTTTAATTCTTTGGCTATCACTTCCTGAACTTCGGCAGGCAGATATCCAAAAATTCCCTGCGCCTTGTGCAACACATTAATCAATTCCCCCTTTTCGTTGTTGAACGATTTGCAAACGTTACGAAGTTCCTCGAGTTTGCTTTCTGATAATTTTATAATTGCCATGATCTGAATACTTTTTTGTTTTTGAAAAATTGTGCCGGCGGCAGCACAGATTATCAGCCGACCGGCAAACTACCCCTTATTGAATCGTAATATCCTTGCTCTTATCAAAATAGTGCGTATGGAGCAGGTGGTGCGATCTTTCGCTCAGCGGTTTGCCAAGGAATTCTTCGTAAAGCTTTACGATAAAAGGATTTTCATGTGATTTCCGGATGACTTTCCCTGCATCTTCGCGGTAAATAGCTTTCTGGCGGGCTTTGATAATGGATGAATTGCCATGGTGAAGTGGCTGGCCACCGCCTCCGATGCATCCACCCGGGCAGGCCATAATTTCAATGGCATGAAATTGGGACTTTCCATCCTTAATGTCCTGGAGTAATTTACGTGCATTGCCGAGTCCATGGGCAATACCAATTTTGAGAGGCAGACCGTCAAAATCGATGGTAGCTTCACGGATATACTCCATTCCCCTGAGTTCCATGAAATCAATTTTCTCAAGTTTTTTACCGGTATATAATTCAGAAGCAGTGCGGCAGGCAGCTTCAATTACACCACCGGTAGTTCCGAAGATTACAGCGGCGCCGGTCGACTCACCCAGCGGGTTGTCAAAGTCTTCGTCCGGCAGGGAGTCAAAGTCAATATTTGATTGTTTGATCAGATGGGCAAGTTCCCTGGTTGAAATCGAAAAATCAACATCCGGATTCCCATCGGTCCCAAATTCATCGCGCTGACATTCGTATTTCTTTGCCAGGCATGGCATAATCGAAACAACAACCAGGTTTTCGCGTTTCACGCCGATTTTATCTGCGAAATATGTTTTCGCGATGGCGCCGAACATTTGCTGTGGGCTTCTTGCTGTTGAAGGGATATCGCGCATTTCCGGGAACTGATGTTCAAAAAAGCTGACCCAGCCCGGACAGCAGGATGTCAGCATCGGAAGTGGTACTGTTTTGTCACCACCCAGGAATCTGCCAAGCCGGTCAAGTAATTCCGTGCCCTCTTCCATAATGGTAAGGTCGGCTGCAAAATCGGTGTCGAAAACAAAATTAAAACCAAGCCTGCGCAATGCTGCTGCCAGTTTTCCGGTTACCAGGGTGCCGGCTTCCATGCCAAACTCTTCACCCAAAGCTGCTCTTACTGCAGGAGCTGTTTGAACAATAACTGTCTTGGTAGGATCAGCCAGGGCTCTGATGACGTTGTTGGTATGGTCAACTTCAGTTAAAGCTCCGGTCGGGCAAACTGCAACACATTGTCCGCAATAGGTGCATTCACTGTGATCGAGGTTCCTTTCAAAAGCGGGGGCAACTACCGACATAAATCCGCGATTTACTGCAGATAACACACCAACTGTCTGAACTTCATTACACATCATTTCACAACGACGGCACATAATACATTTATCAATGTCGCGGATGATGGCAGGGGAGGTGTCTTCGCGGTAGGTCGACATTTCACCTTCGTAGTGAATCTTCCTGATGCCAAATTCCTGGGCCATTGATTGCAAATCACATGTGCCGTTTTTGGCGCAGATCAGACAGTCAGTCGGATGATCAGAAAGAATCAGTTCAAGAACTGTTTTTCTTGAATTCAGCACCCGGATGTTGTGTGTATTGACAACCATACCTTCCATGCATTCCGTTACGCATGCAGGAGCCAGATTACGGCGGCCTTCAACTTCAACAACACAGATCCGGCAACCTGCGGGCTTGTTTTCTATATTCAGATCTTCAAGGTGAAGGTAGCAGAGTGTAGGAATATGGATGCCTGCTTCTTTGGCAGCCTTTAGAATAGTCGTCCCTTTTGCAACCTCAACAACTTTATTGTCTATATTTAATTTAATCGTTTCCATTTTCTTCTCCTGGTTTAATTATTTGATAAAAACTGCATTGAACTTGCACTTTTCAAGACACGCACCGCACTTGATACAGGTGGTCTGATCAATTACATGAATTCCCTTGCGTTCGCCGGCAATGGCATTGACAGGGCAATTTCGGGCACAAGCAGTGCATCCGACGCAGTTCTCAGGATCAATAACATATTGAAGAAGGGCTTTACACTGACCTGAACGACATTTCTTTTCGTTCACATGTTCCATGTATTCATCCCAGAAATTATCAATGGTTGAAAGTACAGGATTGGGCGAAGTCTGCCCAAGGCCACACAGGGCAGTGTCTTTGATAACGTGACCAAGGTTGCGCAGCCTGTCAATATCTTCGCGCGTTCCGTTGCCCTTGGTCAGTTTATCAAGGATTTCATGAAGGCGTTTATTCCCTATACGGCAGGGGGAACATTTACCGCAGGATTCCTCAACAGTAAATTCAAGGTAAAACTTCGCAATGGACACCATACAATCGTCTTCATCCATGACAATCATACCACCGGATCCCATCATGGAACCTGCAGCGATCAGGTTATCATAATCAATCGGGAAATCCAGATGCTTTTCAGTGAGGCAACCTCCGGAAGGTCCGCCGGTTTGTACAGCTTTAAATTTCTTACCGTCTTTGATGCCACCACCGATTTCATAGATTACTTCCCGAAGGGTGGTTCCCATGGGGACTTCAATCAGTCCAACATTGTTGATTTTACCCGCAAGAGCAAAAACTTTGGTGCCTTTTGATTTCTCAGTTCCGATGCTCGCAAACCAATCGGCGCCTTTATTGATAATAACAGGAACATTGGCGAAGGTTTCAACATTGTTTACATTGGTTGGTTTTCCATAATATCCTGAAACAGATGGGAATGGAGGTTTCATGGTTGGTTCACCCCTGAGGCCTTCCATTGAGTGGATCAGGGCAGTTTCTTCACCACAGACAAAGGCGCCGGCTCCGTATCGTAGTTCAATGTCGAAAGCAAAACCTGTTCCCAATACATCATTACCGAGCAGGCCATATTCACGTGCCTGTCCAATCGCTGTCTTCAAACGGTCGATGGCAAGCGGGTATTCTGCACGGATGTATACCAGTCCGTTTGATGCGCCGATGCAATAACCGCATATGATCATAGCCTCAATGACTGAATGCGGATCGCCTTCAAGAATTGAGCGGTCCATAAATGCTCCCGGGTCACCTTCATCGGCATTGCATACCACATATTTTACATCAGAAACCGACTTGCTGGTGATCTCCCACTTCAAACCGGTAGGGAAACCTCCACCTCCACGACCACGCAGGCCTGATTTTTTCATGATTTCAATCACCTGCTGTGGGGTCATCTCAGTCAGGCACTTGGCCAAAGCTTCGTAACCATCGCGTGAAATGTACTCGTCAATATTTTCGGGATCTATAAATCCACAGTTTCGTAAGGCAATTCGGATCTGTTTTTTATAAAAGCCCATATGCTTCGAATCGGCAATGTGCTCTTTATTTTCAGGATTAACATACAAAAGCCTGTTTACCTTACGCCCTTTTATCACATGTTCTTCGATGATTTCGCGGGCATCGGCAGGAGTAACCTGGGTGTAAAACGTGTTGTCAGGCATAATTTTAACGATCGGGCCTTTTTCGCAAAAACCAAAACAGCCGGTAGCGATCACCTGTACTTCGTTATCAAGTCCCTTGTCGGTAACAATGGCCTTCAGGTGACTGAGCAATGATTCGCTTTCCGATGCATGGCATCCGGTACCACCACAAACCAACAAATGCATTTTATATTTTGCCATTATTTTTCCTCCTTATTATTTTCAATGGTTTCATAATTCACCGGGATGATTCCATCTACCAACTCTCCGCTCTTTATGTACTTTTCGATGATATCATCGGCTTTTTTGGTATCGACATAACCATAAACAACCGGTGCCTGCCCAGGTAGTGTTATTTCAACAGTCGGTTCGGCGAAACAATAGCCCATGCAACCAGTCTGGGTAACAACTGCCTGTATGTTCCTTTTTTCAAGTTCTTCAATAAAGAAGTCCATTACCTGTTTGGCTCCGGATGCAATTCCACAGGTTGCCATAGCTACCTTAATCTGTACAAGACTCTCGGGGTTGTTGCTGTTTTCCCTGAGGCTCATTTTTACCCGCAGGTCATCTTTTATTTTCCGCAGGTCTGCCAATGATTTTACTTGTCCCATGTTTTGTTAATTTTTCTGATGTTTAGTGTTTGTGTTGACAATTCATATTGTGAAAGATTATCCTGCGATATTGATTTCCTGCAGGTTCTCTTTGATCATCTCTTTTAGAAACCGGATTACACCAGGCTCACTGATGGGCATTCCTTCAAGCATTTCATTTACTTCTTTGGTGTCAAAACAGTACTTGTCCTTTTCAGTGATGTGCTTGTAAATGAAACGGATATTCAAATTGGCTGCCGCAAGCAATACAATAGTTCCGGCAATATCACCCAAGGGGAGCCTGTCGATGTTGCCAAAGCGAAATTCCGCTTTTACTACAGTGCCTTTGCCAACTTCGCTGGTTATTGCCAGATTCCCCCCGGTACGTTCGGCATTTTGTTTTAAAAGGGGTAATCCCAGTCCGACTTTACGCGTTGTCCTGCTGGTTACATATGGATCGGTAACCTTCTCAACAAAATCCGCCGTCATCCCCTTGCCATCGTCAGAAATCACAATCCTGTATATATCAGAACTGACATTTTCTGTGATTTCTACTTCAATTCGTTTTGCATCAGCCGTAATAGAATTCTGGACTATATCCAGAATATGCATCGAAAGATCTTTCATTGCCCTTTCACCTCCCTTCCTTCAGTTTTACTGAGTGCAAGTCTGAATTCGCTGAATTCAGGACTCTCCATGAAGAATTCTGAAAATGATTCACCGATCAGTTCAGGCTGATGGGCATCTGAACTTCTGATGATGGTCGCCATTTTCAGGTAGGGCCAAACTTTGCGGAATGAACCTGTTTCCATGTGCTTCGTCAATTCAAGTGCATCAAATTTCAGATCAGGCGGAATAAATCCAAGTTGGCTGATCAGACTAAATTTTGAACGGTTAACATGTGCCGGGATAAAAATACCATCCAGCCTGTGAACTTCCTTAACCACCTGATCGATATTCTGATTCAGTGCCGAGATCAACAGCTTGTTTTCTTCGTAAACAATTTCTTCCTTTTCATTTACAACTATTTGATATCCAAACAAATCAATATTATTTTCAATATCAGGAAGGTGTTTTTCAAGGAATTGCTGAAATTCATCCAGTTTCTCAAAATTTTCAAAGAACGCCAGGCAATGAACCTCCTCTTTTGTAGTGACTTCAGCACCGCAGTATACGGTAAGCCCGGTCTTTTTCGCTTCATCTGCCACAACCCTGCATTGCCTGGTTGAATTGTGGTCAGTAATGCCAATGATGTCAAGTTTTCTCTCCAGGGCTGTCTGCACGATTATTTTCGGGCTCATTTCGAGGCTCCCGCAAGGGGAAAGAACCGTGTGGATGTGAAGATCTGCCTTAAAAACCTTCATCAATGAATCATTTACAATTGATTAGCAAGTTAAACAATTTTCCTGATATGGTAAAGGCTTCTTCACTGGTTCCCAACACCGGAATACCTTCTTCATCGCTTTGAGCCGCCATATCAGTTTCAGGTTCAAAACCTTTAACCAGGATAACTGCAGAAAGGTCTTTCAGCGACGCAATTGCCATAACATTTTTGTGAGTTTGAAGAGTGATCCAGGCACAGCCTGCATCAGCATGCCCCATAACATCGCTCAGCAGATCGGATGTATAGCCGTTGCTGATTTCATTTTCAAGGCCATTGTTGCCGCAATAAACCTTCAGTCCGAGTTTTTCAACCAATTCAGAAACCTTCATGTTAAATACCTTTAATATCCCTGTATTTGTTTGTTTTACCAAATCCCCAGATGCTTCGCATCACTTCAACACTATCTTCAAGGCTCATTTCACCTTTTTGCTCCATTATTTTCTGGATGAAAATGCACTGTTGAATACCGGCTTCACCCTGTGCTATATCCTGTGCAAGGGCCTGACAACTCGGAGCGCCGCATATTCCGCAATCCACCATTGGCAGCAGCAGCATGATACGGTTTACTTTCTCCATTTTTTTCATGGCTTCGGCCATGTTCTCATCAAGCTTCAGAATAGATCGGGGTTTAATAGGATCAATCGTAATTCTGTTCTTCAGATACTCTTTTTCACTGGATATTTTCCGGAAAGCATCCGGATGAAGAGGTTCATTTTCCTCCCTGTATAAGTCAGCATGATTTCTGAGCCGTTCAACTGTGAGAAACCGGTTGCTGGTTGTAAGCACACCGCCGGCGCAACTCTCATCGCAGGCTCTCAGTTCGAGAAAGTCAATATCTGTGATTTCTTCGTTTTCAATTCTTTCCAGAAACTCGATAACATTGTGAATTTCATCAATGGCCAGGCATCGGCCCTGAACATGCCTGGCTTCACCATTTGTAAGTGCCCAGCACGTGGCTTTGCCTGAGAGCTTTCCCGAAAGGGGGACAGCACATGACTGATTGTTTTTTTGTTTTACCTGTCTGAAAACTTTATTGAACAGGAAATCCATATTGATAACACCTGTTATGTGAGAGGAGGATTCCCCTACAGGGTCTTTGATAGCAGCAATTTTTGCCGCACAGGGCGTAACGTAAAAAATTCCGATCTCTTCTGAAGGAATACCTTGCGCAAGCATCTCTTTCTTAAGAAAAGCGGCAGAAATGTCAAGCGGAGGTTGCAACCGGATGATATTATCGACCAAAGCAGGGAATTTTACCTGTATTAGTCTGACAATAGCCGGGCAGAAAGAAGAGATCAGGGGTTTAATATCCCTGTGAACAGTAGTATATTCATTGATTGATTCAGCAAGAATCTCAACTCCATTCTCAACTTCATAAATATGGGTAAACCCAAGATCAAGCATTACGCTGTGTATCTGACGTAATGAAATGTCTTCAGGGAATTGACCTGTGAATACAGCAGGAACAAGCGCAACACGGTATTTGTAATCAAAAATGTAGTTAAAGTCATCATGGTCGATGATGATTGCACTTACAGGACATACCCTGAAACACTCTCCGCAATCAACGCAACGGTCGGCAAACAGAACCGATTTGCCGTTTTTCACCCTTATGGCTTCGGTAGGACAAACATTCATGCAATGTGAGCACCCGATACAGAGGTCCTCACGAATTTTAAGTGCATGATGAAAATTGCCGGCTTCCATTATTTGTTGTTACTGGTTAAGGTATGTTGCAAATTTTACTGTGGTTCCCTTGTTCACCTCTGATGTAATTGTCAGTTCATCACTGTTGTTTTTAATATTTGGCAGGCCCATACCTGCGCCAAATCCCATTTCACGAACGACCGATGATGCCGTGGAGAATCCCTGTTTCATTGCGAGGTCAATATCAGGGATACCAGGTCCTTCATCAATCAGGGTAATTTCGATCTTCTTTGTATCAATGTCGATGTAAATATCGCCTTTGTATGCATGGGCAACGATATTCACTTCTGCTTCATACATGGCCACAACCACCCGTTTAATTGTCTTAGGGTCGACATTTAGCTGTTTCAGAATCTTTTTCAATTGACTTGAAGCAGCCCCTGCCTTCAAAAAATTACCTCCTTCTACGTGAAATTCAAAATGCATCATGGTACATCAATAAACCGGTTTAAGCCCGGCACTAAACAGAATTCCGCTGGTTTTGAACATGGAGTAGTCACACTCAATCAGTATCATTTCATTCTCAGCAGCTAATCGGATCATCTCTTCGGTTGCATTCTTTTTTCTAACAAAAATTATCTTTGAAATATCTGACATTTCCGAAGTGCGGATGGTCTGTAAATTCGCCAGTCCGGTCAACAACAGCAGATTTTCAGTTTCAACAGTAAGCACATCACTCATAAGGTCCGAAGCAAAACAAAATTCAACTTCGGCTTCAAGATGGTCATGACCTGAAACAACTTTTGCATTCAATAATTCTACAACCTTCTTTATTTTCATTCTTTCTTATTTTAAGCACAAGTTATTCGATGTATGCTCGCCAACATTCACGCTCTATGAAGCTGCAAAAGTAAATACTTTAAAAGTTTCAAACAAGTTTTATTGTTATTTAATTCACATTGTGAATATAATAACAACCAATTTAATTTTATTCTAAATAAGAATGCTTAAATATTTGAATAATAGCAATTAAACAATGTAATATTAACTGAAAGAGGATGGCATAGCCATCCTCCACCAGCTGGTTTTATTAAAAACCTAGTAACGTTTTCTGGGTTTGTAATGTGTGTGAAGCAGGTCATGTGATTTATGGCCAAGGGGTTCACCCAGGAATTCGCTGTAGATTTCTGCAACTTCCGGATTCTCATGCGATTTCCTGATCGTCATTTCAGCATCTTCACTGTAAATTGCTTCAGCGCGTTTCTTCCTGATTTCAGGTGAAGTCGGAATGGGTTGACCACCACCTCCAAGGCATCCACCGGGGCATCCCATGATTTCGATAAAATGGTAGGCTGCTTCACCTTTTTTTACTTTTTCCATCAGTGCCCTGGCATTTGCCAAACCATGTGCTATAGCAACATTTAACTCTACACCCTCAAGGAAACTCCATTCGGGCTTTACATTCTTGATTTTAATCGATGCTTCCTTAATGCCTTCCATTCCACGCACCGGTTTGATGTTGAGGTTGGTAAACGGCACTTCCCTTCCTGTAACAATTTCGTATGCAGTACGAAGGGCTGCTTCCATTACGCCACCGGTTGCACCGAAAATTACGGCGGCTCCTGTTGATTCACCCAATATGCTGTCGTAGTGCTCATCTTCGAGTTTGTCAAAATCAATACCAGCCTGCTTGATCATCATGGCGAGTTCCCTGGTTGTCAAAACGTAGTCAACATCCTGGTAGCCACTGTCACGCATTTCAGGCCTTTCGCATTCGAACTTTTTCGCCACACAAGGCATGATGGAAACAACAATCATATCCTGTGCCTTGATGTTGATTTTATCGGCATAATAGGTTTTGGCTACGGCACCAAACATCTGTTGCGGCGATTTACAGGTTGAAAGGTTATCAAGAAGTTCAGGGTACATGTGTTCCTGGAACTTGATCCAGCCCGGTGAACAGGAAGTCATCATCGGCAATACGACAGTCTCATCTTTGTCAACAAGGGCTCTCTTAAGCCTGGTCAGCAATTCTGTACCTTCCTCCATAATGGTCAGGTCGGCGGTGAAGTCTGTATCCAAAACCTTGTTGAATCCAAGTTTTTTCAATGCAGCAACCATTTTACCGGTTACCCGCTCGCCAACCTGTATTCCCAGATCTTCTCCCAAAGCAATTCGTGTAGCAGGGGCAGTCTGTACGACTACAAATTTTGAAGGATTGTAAATGGCATTCCAAACTTCTTCAATGTAGTTGCGTTCAGTCAGCGCTCCGGTAGGACAGCGGTTGATACACTGTCCGCAGTTGGTGCAGACTACTTCGTGCAAAGGCTTGTTAAGAAATGTGGAGATCTTCTGATGATCACCTTTGTTAATTACGGCCAGCGCGCTGACACCCTGTAATTCGGTACAGGTCCTGACACAACGCTGACAGCGGATACATTTACTGTCGTCCTTCACTATAGAAGGAGAGGAGATGTCCTGAATTTTGGATTCCGGCTTGACAAGGTCAAGAAAAACATGGTCACCAATGCGATATTCACTGGCGAGATCCTGTAATTCGCAATGGCCATTCTTGAAACACTTGGTGCAGTCTGCATTGTGCTCCGAAAGCAACAACTCAACAATATGCTTCCTTGAAACCCGGACTTTTTCGCTGTTGGTAAACACTTCCATGCCTTCTGAGACTGGTGTGGCACACGCTGCAGCCAGTAGTCTGGCACCTTTGACTTCGACAACGCAAACCCGGCAATTGCCGGCTACAGTCAGGTCAGGATGATTACAAAGGGTGGGGACTCTGAAATTCAGTTTTTTCGCTGCCTCAAGAATGGTTGTGCCCTCTTCCACCGCGATGGGCATATTGTTAATCTTAAGGTTTACTAAATATTTGCTCATTTTTTCGCTTGCTTTTTAAGTTTGATACGGTCCGTTGTATGCTCTCCTGCTCATTCAGCCTGATTGGCAAACAACTGTTCCATGTACTTTTTACTTTGTACTTTGTACTTAATATATGATCTCTTCCCTGAAGTTATCAATAATGGAGTTAAAAGGATTTCCAACCGATTGACCAAGTCCGCATTTGGCGGCGATTTTCATGGTTCCTGTAAGTTTTTTCAGGTCATCGAGGTAAGCAGGCGAACGCTCGCCCTTTTTAACCGCTTCTATTCCTTTTAACAGTTGCTGGCATCCGACCCGGCAAGGGGTGCACTGACCACAGGACTCTTCGGCGAAGAATTCAAGGTAATCGTGCAGCACATTATACATTGAACGTGAACTGTTGAAGATCATCATTGAGCCTCCGGTAGGGATACCTTCGAAGCCTATAATGGTGTCGTTGAACTTTTTACGGGGAACGCAATGGCCTGAAGCGCCTCCAACCTGGACGGCTTTAACGTCACCATCGCCAAATTCATTCACGAATTCATGCAAAGGCATTCCAAGTTCCAGTTCGTAAATACCCGGAACAGGTGTATCGCCTGATACAGAGAAAACTTTTGATCCGCGTGAGTCTTTGGTCCCCAGTTCCCTGAATTTTTCAGGTCCTATCCGGCAAATCATGGTCGTGTACACCAGTGTCTCAACATTGTTGATAACAGTTGGTTTACTGTTGTACCCCGCTACAGTAGGGTAGGGGGGCTTGTTGCGTGGTTCGCCGCGCTTGCCTTCCATCGATTCAAACAGCGCACTTTCTTCACCGCATACGTAAGCGCCTGAACCTGACTTAAGATAAATGTTGAAATCAATGTTGTTCTTTTTCAGGAAGAGGTTGTATTCTTCAAGTTTCTTAGTCAAAGGCTTCAATAAAAAGTTGTATTCACCTCTAAGGTAGATATATCCTTCCTTTGCACCAACAACATATCCGCAGATTGCCATCCCGGTAAATATTTTCTCAGGTACACGGTCAAGGATTTCGCGATCTTTAAAAGTTCCTGGTTCGCCTTCATCGGCGTTACAGATAACATACTTTACATCACTGTCTTCATTGCGGGCGAATTTCCATTTCAATCCGGTCGGGAAACCGGCACCGCCACGCCCTTTTAATCCACTGTCAATCAGGTCAAGTATAATTTCATCAGCCGGTCGCTTCAAGGTTTTGACCACTACATCCAAAGGTGTGCACTTATCGTCTATCTCGAAAATAATATCGACTTTTTTAAGGTTATTTTCCATCTGAGTTCATGTTTATGTTTGTGGCCAATCTTAAGCTTTCTTTTCTTCTTTAGCGTATTCTTCAATAATTTCCAGGGCTTTCTGGGGAGTCAGATCTGGATAAATCTCGTCGTTCACCAGCATTACAGGGCCTTTGTGGCACCAGCCCAGGCAATTGGCGGTCAGTAATGTGAATTTCTTATCATGTGTTGTTTCCCCAACCTTTACTTTCAGGGCATTGCTGAGTACTTTAATAACCTCATCCTTACCCTTCATATGGCAGGTGATTGTTTTACATACCCTTATGATGTTTTTACCTCTTGGAACCGTGTCGAGAAAGGTGTAGAATGAAGCTGTTCCGTAAACATCTGCTGCTGAAAGATCCAGTTCCCTGGCAACACTTAAAAGAGCTTCTTCTGAAAGGTAATGCTCTTTTTGCACAATCCCCTGCAAAACAGGCATCAGGCTGTTTCGGGTTTTGCCATTCTTTTCAACAAGTTCTTTAACTAATGCTTCTGTTGTTAACATTGAATTCCTCCAAATTTTAGTGTAACATACTGATTAATTGGTATTTTGAGTGTGACCTGTGAATTGATTAACAATTCAGGGTCAAAAATAAAAATTCTTTTGTGAAAGCATTCACAATACTCATGTTTTTTTTGTCCGGCAACTCAATTTATAATAGTTCTAAACATCGGATTATAAGAGTATACCTGTACATAGAATCATGAAGCACCAGTGCAGAGCATTTTTCACCAAATCGGCCAATTCGGGTAATCATGTCCCGGATATTTCTATTTTTGTCATGACATGGAAAGTTTCAGATATTTTCTTGAATTTGCTTACAATGGTTCCGGGTTTCATGGCTGGCAGATGCAACCGAATGCTCATACTGTGCAGGAACAAATGCAACATGCATTGTCCATGATTTTAGGAAATCCGGTAATGCTTACTGGAGCCGGAAGAACCGATACGGGTGTACATGCACGCTGTTTTTTCGCCCATTTCGATTCAGGGGAATGGATGGATGTTACCGCGCTCGCGCTCCTGGTTGCAAGGCTTAACAGGTTTCTTCCCTCATCCATAGCAATATATAATGCCTACAGTGTAAAACCGGATATTCACGCCCGTTTTTCGGCTTTGTCACGCACTTATCGTTACTATATTTCCAGGAAGAAAGATCCGTTTTCGGTTGATTTTTCATGGAATTATACTGCAAAGCTCGATGTTGATTCAATGAAAATTGCCGCAGAAACATTGTTGGAATACAAGGACTTTACCTGTTTTACAAAATCGCACACACAAACACTAACCAACGATTGCCTGATTTATGAATCCAATTTTATGGAAGAGGGATCCATGCTGATCTATCATGTGAAGGCTAACCGGTTCCTGCGCAATATGGTCAGGGCCATTGTTGGTACTATGATTGAAGTGGGAAAAGGGACTATAGATTCAGCCCGGTTAAGGGGGATCATTGAGAAGGGGACACGATCAGACGCCGGTATGTCGGTTCCGGCCTGCGGCCTTTTTTTGGAAGATATTGAGTATCCGCCGGATATCAGATTATTGCCCTGAAGAAGTAGAATGCGAGGATAATTGAAGTGGTTAGTTTCATTATGGTTCCGGCAATGAATCCGATAAATGAGCCAAACCCTGATCGCAATGCAGTTGCGGAATTTTTACCACCAATCAATTCACCAATAACTGCACCGATAAAAGGACCTGCTATCATACCGAAAGGAGGGAAGAAGAAAATACCTGTTATCAGACCGATGGTAGCACCCCAAACACCACTGCGGCTTCCGCCGAATTTTT
This sequence comes from Bacteroidales bacterium, assembly GCA_016709025.1. Lineage (GTDB taxonomy): Bacteria > Bacteroidota > Bacteroidia > Bacteroidales > Lentimicrobiaceae > Lentimicrobium. The sequence continues at coordinate 209,473 of JADJEQ010000009.1, forward strand.
TTGTGCCCCAGATTGGCACATAATAGTCGAGTAGGGTAACTGCAATAACAACAAGGAGCCAGACTCCAAGAAACCGGAAACTGAATATTTCTTCATTGACTGCAAGCAAAGTCAGCAGGGCTATATAGCTCAGGGGAGGACCCGGAATGAAAGGCAAAATGCAACCGGCAATTCCGGCAATGGTTAATACAACCCCAAGTGATATCCAAATCCAGTCCATATGTGCTATTTTAAGGGAACAAAATTAAACCGGGTGATTTTGTTATCATCACCCGGATTTTCGATGATGACCATAATATTTCCTTCCGGCTGGTTCAAATAGGTTATTCTTTTAGGAAATTCATTGCCGGGATTATCGAAAACCAGACTATCTCCGGGGGTATTTATGAGCCTGAAAGAAGTTTCTTCATTTCCATGACGGACAATGTAGTTCCAGGTTGCGCCGGTTTTCCTGATCGACAAAGATTCCCTGAAGATGGTATCTTTATTCACCAGTTGGTATCCATATCCGGTTAAAAGGGTGTCCCCGGATGTTTTCCATCCCTCATAAAAACCCAAAGAAGTGTCAGCGCGATTTCCTGTAAGCCATTTTAGAAGACCCTGGTCATTGCCTTCAACTTTAGAATTATTACAACCTGTTGTAATAAACATCAGGAATAGTATAAAAACCAGCAGGTTAATTTTTAATTTCATCTTTTATCAATTTTGATTTTATTGGACAAATAGCCCGTCCCGCTCAGGTGGGAGTGCATTCCTGCCTGAAAACAGCAGTCAGTCAGGCCCGCAATTCTGAAAATAATTACATAGTATCTCACGTTCGCAATTCATGGGGGTTTCATAAGAATTCTGATTCATTATGCATAATTAGTTCTGTAAATATATGCAAGTCCGGGATATCCCTATACCTCTCAGAATAATTTCCTAAAAAATCACAATTTTAACAATATACAACTACCAGACAGCGGCAGAGATTAAACAATAAGCTTGATTTTGTTGTTGTTTAAACATTTGAGGCTATGAAAAATAAAGATATTTCAAACGAAGGAAAGCTGACCATCATTGCTGGCTTATTGTGTTTCGCAATTGCCATGCAGTCCTGTGCACAAAAACCACAAAATGAAGCTGTGATGAAGGATAATACCATTAAAGTAACTGAGAAGGTTCTGAAAAGCGATGAGGAGTGGAAAAAACTACTTACACCGGAGCAATACAATGTTTTACGTCAGAAAGGGACTGAGCGACCGCATACAGGCCTTTACGATCAGCATTTTGTAAAGGGAGCCTACTTTTGTGCAGCTTGCGGACTCGAACTATTTGAATCCGGTTCAAAGTTTGATGCAGGATGCGGATGGCCGAGTTTCAGTGAGCCTTCGGTGAAAGGAAGCATTGATGAGAACAAGGACATAAGCTTTGGAATGGTAAGAACAGAGGTTGTTTGCTCACGCTGTGGTGGTCACCTGGGACATGTGTTTAATGATGGTCCTCCTCCTACGGGTTTGCGGTATTGTATAAACTCAGCTTCACTTGTTTTTAAGAGTGCGGCTCAGATTGAGAAGGAACAAAAGTCAGTTTCCGGATCTGATTCAACCGCTATTTCAGGTGAATAAACTCGAGTTCTGTGAAATCAAAATCAGGATTCGGGACATCGATCAGCAGTTTCGCAACCTGATCTGTATCAATGATAAATGCCGCTTTCCCTTCCGGTAATGATGGAACATCCTGAAATTTTATTTTGAAGGTATTGTATTGCCAATGCTTCAATGAACTATGGAACATGGGCGTAGGAATAAAACTAAGATAAAGCAGATTATTCCTTATTTCCACTTTAATTTCACCATAAACATCACTTAAGTAGGTGCCGGTGTATTTTTCAAGCGGCAGGGTAGGAGAGGTGCCGGTAATAAGCTTTAACGCTTCTTCTTCCAGCTTTTTATTTTCAGCATCTTTATTCTTCTCAATCAGATCATAAAATGTGGTACTCCAATCTGTTGTATCGTTTGAAAGATAAGTGTCAAGGATTTTGTATGAGAGAGGGTAATACAATGATGAATTCTTATTGGTCAGAATAACGAATCCCAGACCAGCTTCCGGTACGAAGGCAGTAAATGAAATCATTCCATCATAGCCACCTGAGTGTGAAATCACTTTTTTCCCATGGTAATCCATCAGGCCCCATCCCATACCATAACTTTTAAAATGGGTGGATGGCCATAAATTTTCGGAAAAGGCTGAAACACGTTGAATGGTTTGTGGTGTCCAGAGTTCCCTCAGGGATTTTTCACTGACAATGGTTTCGTCACCCCATTTTCCTTTGTGCAGTTGCAGTTGAATCCATTTGATCATATCGGCAGCAGTGCTGTTAATTGATCCTGCCGGACCTATATTGTCCCAGTTTAAATAATCTATGCTGATGACCTGCCCGTCCACATCGTTGTGGGGGAGGGCTGTATTCCCTTTTAAATCAAGTTGTTTTATGCTTGTGGTGGTATGATTCATGCCCAGTGGTTTGAAAATTCGTTGACTGAGAAAATCATCCCACGTTGTTCCACTGACTGATGCAACTATTTGTCCGGCAGCCAGGTACATAATATTGGAATAACCGAAATTAGTTCTGAAACCATATTTTGGTTTCAGTAAGGCAGCCCTTTTAATAACTTCATCTCTTGACCAGACACTTCCGTACCATATAAGATCACCACTAAAAGTTTCAAGCCCTGACCGGTGTGAAAGCAGGTCTCTGATGGTCATGTTTTGAGTAACATAAGGATCGTAAAGCCGGAACCATGGAAGGTAATCAACTACTTTGTCGTCCCATTTAATTTTTCCCTCATCCACCAATATACCTAAGGCTGTTGCTGTAAAAGATTTTGTGTTGGATGCTACTGCAAAAGAAGTGTTTTCATCGATTTTACTTTTCTTTTCGGTTTCTCTTACGCCATAGCCTTTGAGTAGTACAATACTGTCATTTTTTATGATTGCTACGGCCATTCCGGGAACTTCCCATTTTACCAATGCAGCATTGAAGTAAGAATCCAGTTTGTCAGACTTTTGGATATCCTGAGCAGAAACGTCAAGGCAGCCTGATAATAAAAAACCAATGAACAGAAATAATCTGAGTAGCTGGTTCATAACGAGATAATGCTTAATTTGCGTGGAAACCGATAAGCCCATCAATGGCTGACCTGTATATTTTATTTGTTTTAATCCCTGCTTTTTCTGCCGATACCTGGAGAATATCACGAAAGTAATAAGCAACAGAACCAAGAAAATTTACATTGACTGATTTATAGTTATTGTATTTGCTGACATTGATTCTGAAAAAGTCATCAAAGCAATTCGTAACAAGCTCCTTCATGTATGAATGATGGATATTTTCGAGAATGAATGGGCTGAAAGAAGCAAGAAAGCGGTTTGGCCTTGGTTGATTGTATAAGGCATCGAGGATTGTTTCAACTGTTGGCTTGAATTGATGATTGAATTTTTCTATGATATCTCCCGGAATTTTCCCCTGAAAATAATCAATGAGCAATTGTTTTCCCATGTAGGCTCCACTTCCTTCGTCGCCGAGGAGGTATCCCAGGGATACGACATTATCGGTAATTTCATAACCATCAAAATAACAGGAGTTGGAACCTGTACCCAAAATGCAGGCTATGCCAGCTTCATGACCGCATAAAGCTCTCGCGGCACCCAGCAGATCGTGGTGAACTTCAATACTTGCAAGGTTAAAAAAATCATGGAGTACATTGTCGATGGTCTGGCATTTTCTTTCAGTGGAACATCCAGCTCCATAGTAGAAGATTTCTTTTACTTTGTCAGGATATATGAAAGGATACAGTTCTTTATCAAGGACTTCCCTTATGGCTATCGAATTCATATGGTAAGGATTGATACCAATTGTTTGAATTGTTTTTCTATCACCATTCGTATCAATCAAGCACCAGTCTGTCTTTGTGGATCCGCTATCTGCAATTAGAATCATATGATCAGTTTATTTTATACTAATGAAAGGGGATGTTTTTAAAAAATTTTAAAATTTCAGGTGCAAAAATAATGATTCCAATGATAACAGACACTATAGATGTTAATAATACAGCACCGGCAGCGATATCTTTCAGATCTCTGATGTGGGAATTCACATTGGGTTCGACCAGGTTGGCAAGTCTTTCAAGCGCACTGTTTATAAGTTCAGCAGAAATAACCACAGCAAATAGAATCAGGATAATCATCCATTTAGTGAGGCTGATTTTTAAAATAAAACCGGCAATGGTAACAAGAACTGCGGCAATAAGATGAATCCTGATATTTCTTTCATTACCCGCTATAATAATTCCTCTGAAAGCTGCAAGAAGAGATTTTCTGAAGCTGTTTTTTGAAATTGGTCCGGACATAATCCTGGAATTAATTAGATGCAATAAAGTTAATGAAATATTCTAATTTCGGATTTCGGATTTCGGATTGTGAATTAGCCAATTAGCAAATTCGTTGATTAGTTGATTCTCCCTTCTCATCAATTCACACTTATCCCGTCTCTTGTCTTATCCCCCTCTTTTTCCGATTCGACCTAAGATTGCGGATTGCGGATTTGTGGAAAGAAGGGACGGGGACAGGAGGGCGAAACATTCCGGACTGCGGATTGCGGATTTCGGAAACATCAGCATTCAAAAATAAGAACTCGGAAGACACAGATATTACGACTGCCTGTCGGCTGACAGGGATGGTCACGGATAAAATTATTAAATCCTTCTAAATCCGTATGATCCGTGTCATCTGTGTTCAACTTAGGATCTACCAGAGAATTGCGGATTTCGGGTTTCGGATTGTGGATTAGCCAATTAGCAAATTCGTTGATTAGTTGATTCTCCCCTTCTCTCACACACAAACTCTCTCTCTCTCTCTCAACTCACTACTCATCTCTTAGTCTCTCAGTCTCTCAGTCTCTCAGTCTCTAAGTCACTTTCTGACTTCTTACTTCTGACTTCTGACCTCTGACTTCTTACTTCTTACTTCCGACCTCCGACTTCGGCAAAGCCAGAAACCACAAAAGGCTACCCTTTCGGATAGCCCTTGTGTTGTAAGTTTGGCGACGACCTACTCTCCCACCGGGTTTGGCAGTACCATCGGCGCTGGCGGGCTTAACTTCTCTGTTCGGAATGGGAAGAGGTGGACACCGCCGCTAAAGTCACCATAATTCTTTTGGAATACGGTTATCTTTGTTTTTAGGCAAAGATTGACATGTTATTGGAAGAAGAAAATTTCTTATGAAGTAAAATGAAATAAAAGAGTTGTACTTAAGAAAGTCTACGGGTAATTAGTATCACTCGGCTTTGACATTACTGTCTTTACACCTGTGACCTATCAACGTTGTCGTCTACAACGACCCTTAAAAGAAGTCTCATCTTGAGCTGAGTTTCGCACTTAGATGCTTTCAGCGCTTATCTCATCCATACGTGGCTACCCTGCGATGCAGCTGGCGCAACAACAGGTCCACCAGAGGTATGTCCGACTCGGTCCTCTCGTACTAGAGTCAGGTGCTCTCAAACTTCTAACGCCCACAACAGATAGGGACCGAACTGTCTCGCGACGTTCTGAACCCAGCTCACGTGCCACTTTAATCGGCGAACAGCCGAACCCTTGGGACCTTCTCCAGCCCCAGGATGTGACGAGCCGACATCGAGGTGCCAAACCACTCCGTCGATGTGAGCTCTTGGGAGTGATCAGCCTGTTATCCCCGGCGTACCTTTTATCCTTTGAGCGATGGCCCTTCCATGCGGAACCACCGGATCACTATGTCCTACTTTCGTACCTGATCGACTTGTTGGTCTCACAGTCAAGCACCCTTATGCCATTGCACTCTACGCACGGTTACCAAGCGTGCTGAGGGTACCTTTGAAAGCCTCCGTTACTCTTTTGGAGGCGACCACCCCAGTCAAACTACCCACCAAACAATGTCCCCCGCATTCCTGGGATTAGGCACCGAATAAACAAAGGGTGGTATTTCAAGGATGATTCCACGACTCTGGCGAAGCCGCTTCACAATCTCCCACCTATCCTACACATCGTTTATTCAATGTCAATGTTAAGCTATAGTGAAGGTGCACGGGGTCTTTCCGTCCCGTTGCGGGTATCCGGCATCTTCACCGGAACTACAATTTCACCGAGCTCATAGTTGAGACAGTGCCCAGATCGTTACACCATTCGTGCAGGTCGGAACTTACCCGACAAGGAATTTCGCTACCTTAGGACCGTTATAGTTACGGCCGCCGTTTACTGGGGCTTCAATTCAATGCTTCTCCTTGCGAATGACATCTCCTCTTAACCTTCCAGCACCGGGCAGGTGTCAGGCCTTATACGTCATCTTGCGATTTAGCAAAGCCATGTGTTTTTGATAAACAGTCGCCTGGGCCATTTCTCTGCGGCCCCGATTGCTCGGGGCGTCCTTTCTCCCGAAGTTACAGGACTAATTTGCCTAGTTCCTTAACTATGATTCACTCGAGCACCTTTGGATACTCTCCTCGACCACCTGTGTCGGTTTCCGGTACGGGCGCCAATAACCTGATGCTTAGAGGTTTTTCCTGGAAGTCTGTTTAGGGCAATTATCCGCCTGGCCGAAGCCTCACGGTACTATCAGGTTCGACATTCTCTGCGGATTTACCTGCAAAAAATATATCTACACCCTTCAACGTACTATTCCGTCAGTACGCATGCCTTTCACTACTCCGTCACCCCATCGCAGTTATTGCCGGTACATGAATATTAACATGTTGTCCATCGACTTACGCCCTTCGGCTTCGTCTTAGGCCCCGACTAACCCTGATCCGATTAGCGTTGATCAGGAAACCTTGGTCTTACGGTGTGAGGGTTTCCCACCCTCATTATCGTTACTCATGCCTACATTTGCTTTTCCAGACGCTCCAGCATGCCTTACGACACACCTTCTGTGCTGACTGGAATGCTCCCCTACCAGTGATACGCAAGCGCATCAATCCACAGTTTCGGTAGTATGCTTTATGCCCGATTATCATCCACGCCCGATCGCTCGACTAGTGAGCTGTTACGCACTCTTTAAATGAATGGCTGCTTCCGAGCCAACATCCTAGCTGTCAGTGCAATCGAACTTCGTTAGATCAACTTAGCATACATTTGGGGACCTTAACTGATGGTCTGGGTTCTTTCCCTCTCGGCGCTGGACCTTAGCACCCAGCGCCTCACTCCCGAGTATATTTTATAGCATTCGGAGTTTGTCAGGAATTGGTAGGCGGTGAAGCCCCCGCATCCTATCAGTAGCTCTACCTCTATAAAACTCAACCTCGAGGCTGCCCCTAAAGGCATTTCCGGGGAGTACGAGCTATCTCTCAGTTTGATTAGCCTTTCACCCCCTACCCACAACTCATCCAAAGACTTTTCAACGTCAACTGGTTCGGTCCTTCAGTCCGTGTTACCGGACCTTCAACCTGGTCATGGGTAGATCACAAAGTTTCGCGTCTACCCCCCTCTGACTGCTCGCCCTATTCAGACTCGCTTTCGCTTCGGCTCCGTACTTTTAAGTACTTAACCTTGCCAGAGAGGAGTAACTCGTAGGCTCATTATGCAAAAGGCACGCCATCACCCCTTTCGAGGCTCTGACCGTTTGTAGGCGCACGGTTTCAGGTTCTATTTCACTCCGCTGTTCGCGGTTCTTTTCACCTTTCCTTCACAGTACTGGTTCACTATCGGTCTCTCAGGAGTATTTAGCCTTACCAGATGGTGCTGGCAGATTCCCACAGGATTTCTCCGGTCCCGCGGTACTCAGGATACTGCTCGTGTAATAAATTCGTTTCGCCTACGGGACTATCACCCCCTATGGTAGCACTTTCCAGTGCGCTTCTGCTACAAATTTATAGTCAACTATTGCAGTCCTACAACCCCGCTAATGCCGTAACATCAACGGTTTGGGCTGTTCCCCGTTCGCTCGCCACTACTTGGGGAATCACTTTTGTTTTCTTCTCCTGCGGGTACTTAGATGTTTCAGTTCTCCGCGTTTGCTTCCGTATTACTACAGATGATACGTCTTCAACGTACCGGGTTGCCCCATTCGGATATCTCCGGATCAAAGGTTATTTGCACCTCCCCGAAGCTTTTCGCAGCTTATCACGTCCTTCATAGCCTCTGAGAGCCAAGGCATCCACCCTGCGCCCTTATTAACTTTCTTAATTATTTTTATTCAAAATTGTACTCGATTTGTACTCTTCTACCTGAAGATTACTATCGACAGCTTTTACACCATCTCATCTTCATAATAGTTTCTCTTCTTCCAACATGTCAAAGAACTTACCCAATTTCGGATTTCTAATTTCGGATTGCGGATTGTAAAAACCCCCAATCGTAAAACTGAAATCGTCAATCAGTTTGTGATGAATATTGGTCTCGAACCAATCTCTCCAGTCTTTTTAAACTTTGGAGCGCCCCCAACGGGCTAATTCAACTGTAAGTATTTTAAAGAACTCTTGTAATTTCGGATTTCGGATTTCGGATTTCGGATTATTTTTAAATCTAAAATCAGCAATCTGCAATCCGCAATGGTAAGTGGAGAATAACGGATTCGAACCGTTGACCCCCTGCGTGCAAGGCAGGTGCTCTAGCCAGCTGAGCTAATCCCCCAAACGATGCTTTTTTTGTATTATGTAGTCCCGCGCAGATTTGAACTGCGGACCCCTACATTATCAGTGTAGTGCTCTAACCAACTGAGCTACGGGACTATAAAATTTCTCTTAAGATTCCTGTTCCTCAGTTATTCAGGGAAAGAGCCCTCACTCGTATCGTTCAAGGTATGTATATGTAAGTAATGAAGCAAAGCAATAAGCAACAATGAATCCCCGATAACGTGGGAGACGAGTAAATCTACTCTAGAAAGGAGGTATTCCAGCCACACCTTCCGGTACGGCTACCTTGTTACGACTTAGCCCCAGTCACTGGTTTTACCCTAGGCGACTCCTTACGGTTATCGACTTTAGGTCCCCCAGCTTCCATGGCTTGACGGGCGGTGTGTACAAGGCCCGGGAACGTATTCACCGCGCCATGGCTGATGCGCGATTACTAGCGAATCCAACTTCACGGAGTCGGGTTGCAGACTCCGATCCGAACTGAGACCGACTTTGGAGATTTGCATCCAGTCACCTGGTAGCTGCCCTCTGTATCGGCCATTGTAGCACGTGTGTAGCCCTGGACGTAAGGGCCGTGCTGATTTGACGTCATCCCCGCCTTCCTCACTACTTGCGTAGGCAGTTTCTTTAGAGTCCCCAGCTTGACCTGTTGGCAACTAAAGATAGGGGTTGCGCTCGTTATGGGACTTAACCCGACACCTCACGGCACGAGCTGACGACAACCATGCAGCACCTCGTAGACAGCCCCGAAGGGATATAAGATTTCTCCTATAGTCTCTCTACGTTCTAGCCCAGGTAAGGTTCCTCGCGTATCATCGAATTAAACCACATGCTCCTCCGCTTGTGCGGGCCCCCGTCAATTCCTTTGAGTTTCAATCTTGCGATCGTACTCCCCAGGTGGATTACTTATTGGTTTCCTTAGACGCTGACTGTGTATCGCCAACATCGAGTAATCATCGTTTACAGCGTGGACTACCAGGGTATCTAATCCTGTTTGATCCCCACGCTTTCGTGCATGAGCGTCAGTTATAGCTTAGCTAGCTGCCTTCGCGATCGGTGTTCTGTGTCATATCTAAGCATTTCACCGCTACATGACACATTCCGCCAACTTCAACTATACTCTAGACTGACAGTATCAAGGGCAGTTCCACAGTTGAGCTGTGGGATTTCACCCCTGACTTAGCAATCCGCCTGCGCACCCTTTAAACCCAATGAATCCGGATAACGCTTGCATCCTCCGTATTACCGCGGCTGCTGGCACGGAGTTAGCCGATGCTTATTCTTCAGGTACCTTCAGCTGTCTACACGTAGACAGGTTTATTCCCTGACAAAAGCAGTTTACAACCCATAGGGCCGTCTTCCTGCACGCGGCATGGCTGGTTCAGGCTTGCGCCCATTGACCAATATTCCTCACTGCTGCCTCCCGTAGGAGTCTGGTCCGTGTCTCAGTACCAGTGTGGGGGTCAGTCCTCTCAGGACCCCTAGACATCGTTGCCTTGGTGAGCCGTTACCTCACCAACAAGCTAATGTCACGCATGCCCATCTTTAACCGATAAATCTTTAATTGCACTGTGATGCCATCCCGCAATGTTACGGAGTATTAATCCCGATTTCTCGGGGCTATTCACCTGTTAAAGGTAGGTTGCATACGCGTTACGCACCCGTGCGCCACTCTCATCAAAGTATTGCTACCTCGAATCCCGTTCGACTTGCATGTATTAAGCCTGCCGCTAGCGTTCATCCTGAGCCAGGATCAAACTCTCCATTGTAATGAAAAATTTAAAAATGTTCTCTAGATGTACTCTCAGTATCATATTCACATATAATACCGCATTGTTGCTTATTTTCGTTTGCTCCAATAGTTCAAAGAACTCTCTTTTTTCCCGCTCCAAAGTCAAACTGCAAAGTTTTCCTCTCGTTTGGGGCTGCAAAATTACAAACTATTTTGAATCTCGCAACTTTTTTGAAAAATATTTTTTCAAAACTTTTTATGTCAATGATCGCCCGCCTTTCTCTCCTCTTTACTCGCCTTTTCGTCTAACGGGATTGCAAAAGTATAACCTTTTTTTATTCTGACAAGCGTTTCTTAAAGAAAATTTAAAATAAACTTCATGCTCAATTAATATCTGTTAAGCATCAAAGAGTTAACGAATGAAATTTCTTCGGATTTGTACTTAGTATTATGCAGGAGTGGACAAATCTGCTGATTTCCCGCCAGGGAAACCCCAGATTAACCATCTTTATTATAACTCAAAGGGACAGTTTATCTTTGACAACTGTCCCTTTGTTAAGTGAAATGTGATAATTACCTTAGAATTAGAACGGTAGATTGCACTCCAGTGTCTGTTACAAGTTTAAGCAAATATAAACCCGGCTTTTGACCTTCGGCATTCCATTCAAACGTACGTTGACCCGGTTGAAGAATTCCTTTATAAACATCGGTTATCAGCCTTCCGTTAATATCATATACATTAATATGAGTAAAAGTAGACTGCCTGATGCTGACCGGAATTGTAAAAACAGATGTTGAAGGATTTGGGAATGCTTTGCCAAGCATGGTAGTGCCGTCAGGCCTGATTTCTTCGACTGCAAGCCCTGTTTCCGGTTTTGCCAGCTTCCTGCTGGTATACAGCCGGTATTCACCTCCCTGCAGGCTGATCGGGTCATTGCCGGAAACTACATCAATGGAATCACCGGTAAAATATTCATACCATTTTCCTGTCTGTGGGAAACCCGGCACGATTTCACCCTCTACAACATTAAAATTTCCAAGTAATACAACCGACATATCAGGATGGTTCAGGTTGATCTTTTTCTGATATCCTGATACATTTAATGTGTAATCTGTAGTGGAGAATGCATTGTGTTCTTTTCTCAGTTTGAGTATTTCAGCAACCACATTGAAGAGTGTTTTACGTCTGTAATCATTCAGGTAATCCCAGCGGATGGGCTTTTCGCCAGTACGGCCATTGAATTCAATGGGGTAGTCATATCCAAGCTCACCAAACTGCCAGATCATCTTGGGCCCCGGAATACAGTAAAGGAAAACGCTCGCCAGTTGCATCCGTTCCATTGCATTTGTAGAATCCCGAAGGTTATACGCCGGATTGGATGTATTTCCTTCTTTCAATACTTTCACCATGATCCTCTCCTCGTCGTGACTTTCCATATAGGAAACCAGGTTGGGCACTGACCATCCCCTGGCTTTATAAGATGCCCATGAGAAGTTTGTGTTGGAAGCAGACCCTTTGGCGGCATCTGCAAAGTTGCCGTTGCTGTTGCCCCATATCATCATGCCATAAGTAGCAAGTTCTTTTTCTTCTGTATTGTCAGCAAAATGCTCAAGAATAACATAAGCATCAGATTTGGCCGTCCAGATTGAATCTGCGATACGCTTCCAGATCGCGATTCTTGAAGCATCGTATTGTCCCCAGGCACCAACATTACCAAGGGTGTTTTTTTGAGTAAAGCCTTTTGACAGATCAAACCGGTAACCATCTACTTTGTATTCATCGATCCAGTATTTTACCACCCGGTCGACCAGGTATGCGGTAGCTGGGCTCTCATGATTAAAGTCGAAGCCTACGTTATAATCATGTTTTGCAACCGGGTTGAACCATGGATTGTTCGCTGCCGGGCGGTTGTTGGCAGCATCCCAGTATAGCATTACCATAGGAGAGGTCCCGAAAGAGTGATTCAGCACCATATCAATAATTACTGCAAAACCTTGAGCATGGCACTCATCGATGAATCGTTTCAGATCGTTTTCCGGACCATAATACTTATCAGGTGCGAAGTAAAAATTTGGATTATAACCCCAGCTCAGGTTGCCTTCAAATTCACTGACCGGCATCAGTTCAATGGCATTTACGCCTAGTCTTTTGAGGTAGCCAAGCGTATCAATCAGGGTCTGATAATCATGTTTAGCCAGGAAGTCACGAACGAGCAGTTCATAAATGATAAGATCTTCTTTTTCAGGAGCCGGGAAATTGTTGTTCACCCATTGATATGGTTCCTGTCCGGTCTGAAGAACAGTGGCCACTCCCATTGCCTTTCCTGAAGGGTAATCAAGGATTCCCGGGTAGGTTGATTCCGAAATATATTTGTCATTCCATGGATCTGATACTTTTTCAGCATATGGGTCGCCTATCCGGATAGAGCCATCCACTACGTACTGAAATATATATTCGGTTCCCGGTGTCAGGTTCTGAAGTGTACGCCAGTACCTGTTTCCATCAGGGGTGCGGTACATAAAACCTGATTCATCAAATTCCCAGTTGTTGAAATCGCCGATAATAAATGCATTCTCTTTTTCAGGTGCATACAAACACAAAGTAGCCTCTGTATCACTGATATAGTTGATGCCATCAGCTATTCCTGCAGGTAGTTCCATCACTGTTACAGGTGACATAATATAATAGTACATGGAATCGGAAGCGGTTTCGGTGCTGTTTTTTGCTGTTATCTTTAATCTGAATTTACCGGAACCTTCTGCAATAATAACCTCTGTAAGGCTGTTTCCTTGAACCGATTTACGTAGTATATCATTGATATACAAAAACATAGAATCAGCAGTATTAGAGGCTGCTTCCAAATTGAACTGAACTCCTGAATTTATAAGCAATGCTTCTTCAGAAGGCAGGTTGATCCTCGTAAACAAACCTGACGGGTAGACATCGGCAAAGATATCTCCACCGGTTTCAGTCTTTCCTTCCAGCCAGGAGCCTCCAACCTGAACGCCACTCCTGAAAACAAAGGCCATCTGCAGTATTTGCTCTGAAGCGGGTACGACATAGTACTGCCTGATATCAGGGTTAATGATTAATTTGTAGAGGTCCTGACCAATCCTTTCAAGCTTGGTTGCAGGTGAATTGACTCCCCAGTTGGTCTTAACATATTTCCAGTCGGAGGTGCCGGAACTGAGGTTGGTTATGACCCCTGTATGTGCATAAACATCACCGGTATAACCGGCTAAACCTGCATTGCCGAGTGCAGCATTAAAAATTATTTCTACCGCACTGTTGTCTGCAGGGAAAGCAGGATTGGTGGTAATAAGCTGAGCGTTTGCTATCCCCGAGAGGAGAAGGAGTGAAAAAGTAGTTAAAATGGTGAATCTTGCTTTCATTTTGTTAAATTATGGATTTAGCCTTCACTTCTGGCAATAGAAAAGTTAAAGGGGTTTATGTAAATTCGTTTTCAGCAGGTTAGGAGATTATAGTTCACAAATGTAGATAAAAATCAAGTGTAATTTGCATGACAGAAGTTACGGATTTTCAGTATGGATTCAGAACAGGTTGCTGGCCTGTTAACCAGAATATGGTCTCCTGGTTTTAAAGAGAAATATTACAAAGCCATTAACAGAAATTGAATTATGGATTATAGGCAGGAAGTATAACAGTAAAGGTACTGCCGTCACCTTGTATGCTGCTAACTTTAAGTTCACCCTTATTCCTTGTTACCAAATCTTTGCACAGGATAAGCCCAAGACCTGTTCCAGGTTCCCCGGAAGTACCGGTGCGGGTATATTTAATATCAATGTTGAACAGTTTCGGCAGGTCGTTTTCAGGAATCCCAATGCCAAAATCCCTGACTTCAATTAAGTGAAAATCTACTCCCTTTTTAATATTCAATTGAATTTCACCCCCCTGAAGAGAAAACTTGAGCGCATTGGCTATCAGATTGCGGAAAACTATTCCGGCCATATTCCTGTTGGCAATTACCAATGCATCAATGTCGCCATTGATGGAAATTTTCAATTGTTTATCCCTGGCCGGAATGGCAAAAACGGGGATAATTTCTTCGAGCAGGATGGCTGGTGAAAACTCAGACGGAGTAACTTCAGTGGTGTTTCTTTGAGTGCGTGCCCAGGATAACAGGTCTTCAAGAATTACAGCACCCTGTTCACCAGCCTGTAGTATGCCATCGGCCATTGATTTAATTTCATCTTGCGTAAATATTTCAAGATCTTCGGAAAGCATCCTGGCAAAACTAAGTATCTGATGAAATGGTGTTCGCAAATCATGCGCAATAATCGACATTAATTTATCCTTCTGACTATTGAGTTCCTGCAATTCTTTCTGGGATTGATGCAATTCCGAAATCAGGTTCCTGGTTTCGGTTTCCAATGTTTTTCTGTTGGTAATATCCCTTAGAACTACCAGATTTCCTTTTGTTGAATCATTTTCTTTTCCTATTGAAATGACTGAAACACTGAACCATCTTCCTGTATTTCCACCCATTTGTAGTTCGGTTTCTATATCCGGTTCATTGTTGTTATGGTAGCAATGGTTGAAGAGCCATTCTGTTTCCCTCAGGTCGGTAAAGTGCAGATCATTGTTGAGATTCAGCATTTTTTTAGCTGCAGGATTGTAGAAAATGATTTTAAATTCCGCATCAGTAATCACAACGCCATCGTGCATTTTTTCGGCTATTTTATTTCTGGCCAGCGGCAGTATGCTAAAGATGTTGTAGCGGGAAATACCGAATATCAGTACAAGTCCTGTAACAACGAAACTGATCACCGTAATATCAAGCCCTTCCACAGGAGTTAATCCGACTGCATAAATAAAGGTGGCAATAAAAGGAAATACGCTTGCTAAAAGAACTGATTTTGCCTGAGATTTAAAAGCCAGTGGCATTAATGGCAAAGAAGTAATTATAAAGACAATCCCTATCAGCACCAGTCCCAGCGAGTAGGCAATCATTACATAAAATGCAGGCCCGTGTGCATAAGAAAGAATGTTGTTACCAGCAGGACTCCAGTTAAAATCTGTCCACACAAAATGATGTACCCTGTTGGTGAATGCCAACAAAACGATCACTGATGGGATCAACCAAAAGATGGGAAAATATTTACGGAGCCTCTTACTCCTGCTATTTGAAAACCCGAATGAATACTTCAGAAAAAACACTGAAGTGGCACATGCGCCGATGTATTCTATTTGCGACCACAATACTTTTAAATGAACGCTGGCAACAGCCGATTCGATGGTTGCTGCAAATGACCATTCGGCAATCGTAAGCATCATTAAGGTAAAGTAGAGATGACTTCTTGAATAACCTTTCAAAAAACTGAAAATGGAAATCCCTGCTGCAATCATAAAATTGAAGAAAAGAATCCATGATATATAATTGAAGTCCAAATCCATTTCTGAAGTTCCCGGGAAATGCTATTAATTTTTGTTAAAGAACGGCATACGGGATGTCGCCTTGTTATATTAATGAAAAAAGTAATGATTTGTAATCTGTTGGCCTGCTTTAATGCCGGGAGTTTTTTTCATGTGAATTCCCCACGTTCCAGGCAGAATGAATATAAAATCTGAGTATTGCGGTTTTGAAAATAAATGACAAATTTCAGCTGATTCCGTGATGCCGATTGCGTTAAATAAGCGTTGTTTTCTTAAAAAGCGAATTGATAAGAATGCTTCAACAATATTGAACTTTCAGGTGTTATATTTATTGATATTTTTTATTTTGTGTGCCAGACATAATTGTCTGAAATTCTCTTAACTTTGTCAACGTGTTAAATGTTACTGAGAGAATCGGAAAAACAACCCAAAACGTAATGTTTTTATGGATACAAAAATGAATGACATTATCCTGGTTCCAACTGACTTTTCAGAAGTCTGTACGAATGCCGCAAGCCAGGCAGCAGAAGCTGCAAAATTGCTGAATATGAAAGTTATATTGCTGCACATCATCAACAGCGATACAAAAGCGTTTTTAAAAAATGAAAATCTGACTGCAGGATCCCTTGAAGAAAAATTACAGGAACTTGCTTCACATCTTGCGGCAAAATACCAGGTAACCGTTGAGTTTATGACCCGTGAGGGAAGTATTTTCACGGAAATAGGTGAAGTTGTAAAAGATCTGGGAGTTAGCCTGGTTTATCTTGGTACTCATGGCAAAGTTGGTTTGCAGCATCTAACCGGCAGTTTTGCATTAAAGGTTGTCACTTCTTCAGAAGCCCCGACCATTGTGGTTCAGAAAAGAGCTTTTTCAGAAGGATATAAACAGATTGTTCTTCCGATGACGAGTGAAGCCGGCCCGCTTGATAAAACAAGATGGGCAGTTTACATTGCCAAAAAATTCAATGCGACCATTCACATTTTCCTGGCAGGTGAAGCAAACGAAGCCGTATACAACGCTTCAAAACAAATTGCTGGTTACCTTGCCAAGAATAATGTTAAATACACCGAAAGAACTGCTGAAAAGAGTGGTAATTTCTCCAAACAGGTGATTGATTACGCCACAACAACAAATTCAGATCTTATCATGATCATGACGAATCCTGATAAAGGCTTTGGGAAATTCCTGCTTGGTAGTTATGATGAGGATATCATCTTCAATACCAGCCAGATTCCCGTTATGTGCATCAATCCCCGTAAATTCAACTACGAGATATTGAAGCTGTAATCAGATATTTATATGTTTCATGCTCCGGCTTGCCGGAGTTTTTTTTATCCACAGGTGCCAACTTCTAGTGTTTTGCAGGAGTTTTATCTGAAGAATAAATATTCTTATGAGTCTGACCAATCTGACAGAATTCATCGTTGAGAAAATGAGGCGGGAGCTGCCTGAATATGTTGTATATCATAGCGTTGAACACACACTTGATGTTCATCAGGCCGCAATCAGGCTTGCAGAGCTTGAAGGACTTGATGAAGCTTCAACCAGGCTTGTAAGTGCCGCTGCCTTGTTACATGATTCAGGAATAACTGTCAGTTTTAAAAATCATGAAGACATCTCTGCTGAAATTGCTGAAAAATATCTTCCTTCGTTCGGGTTTAAACCAGAAGAGATTGAGAAGATCAAGCAAATGATCATTACCACCAAACTGCCTCAGTCAGCGACTAACATTGAAGCACAGATTTTATGTGATGCAGATCTGGATTACCTGGGAAGAGGTGATTTTTTCATCATCGGTCAGAAACTGCGTTTTGAATGGGAACTTGCCGGAAACAAAATCAATTTGTGCGAATGGTATATCATTCAGATGGATTTTCTAAAAAAGCATCAATACTTTACAGAATCTGCCCGTAACCTGCGTGAGCAGCGCAAACAGGCAAATCTTTTAGAAATTGAGCATCTTTGTACATTCAGGTGTAACGAAAATCAGCAGAAATAAACCATTTTAGGATATAATGGCTTAATGCGTTCAATACGACTGAGTTTATGACCAGGGATGAAGCAAGAGCCCGGATAGATCATCTGATCGCCGAGATCAACGGGCACAATTATCGTTATTATCAACTTGCCAATCCCAGCATCAGCGATTTTGAGTTCGATTTACTTCTTAAGGAACTTGAAACCCTTGAAAGGGAGTTTCCTGAATTGCTAAGTCCCAATAGTCCCTCTCAAAGGGTTGGGGGTGAAATTACCAGGGAATTTGAAACAGTTTTTCACCGTTATCCGATGCTTTCGCTCGAGAATACCTACTCAGAATCTGAGTTGCGTGACTTTGATGCAAGGGTTAACCGCCTTTTACAAGGATCTTACGAATATGTTTGTGAGTTAAAAATTGATGGGGTTTCCATAAGCCTTATTTATCAGGATGGTTTGCTGGTCAGGGCTATCACCCGTGGTGATGGGGTCAGGGGAGACGATGTTACAACGAATATCAGAACCATCAGAACCATTCCTTTAAGATTAACACCAGGTAATTATCCATCTGAATTTGAGGTCAGGGGTGAAATTTTCATGCCAAGGGCAGGGTTTGACCAGATGAACCGTTTACGGGAAGAAGAAGGTGAAGTGGCATTTGCCAATCCCCGGAATGCAACTGCCGGAACACTCAAAACCCAGGACTCTCAATTGGTTGCCCGTCGCCCGCTTGACTCTTTTGTTTATTATCTGATTGGCGAGGATGTTGCAGGAGAATCTCATTATGAACGTCTTACCATGCTGAAATCATGGGGATTTAAGGTCAGCGATATCAAAGCCAGGTGTGCTGGTATAGATCAGGTGCTTGCTTTTATTGAGGATGTAGGGCGCGACAGGGCGCAACTCGATTTTGATATAGATGGTGTTGTTATAAAGGTTAATTCAATTGCTCAACAGGAAAAACTCGGTTATACGGCAAAATCGCCCCGCTGGGCCATTGCGTACAAATTCAAGGCGGAAGAAGCCATGACCAGGCTTTTATCCATCGACTACCAGGTTGGCAGAACAGGGGCTGTTACCCCCGTTGCCAATCTTGAACCTGTTTTCCTTGCCGGGACAACCGTAAAGAGGGCTACCCTTCACAATGCGGATGTAATGGAAGCGCTCGATATCAGGGTAGGGGATAGTGTTTTTATTGAAAAAGGCGGTGAGATTATCCCCAAAATCAAAGCGGTAGATTATGCTCAACGGGTTGCCGGTACCCCGGAAACCCTTTTTATACAAAATTGCCCGGAATGCAACACTCCTCTTTTACGTGCTGAAGGAGAGGCAGCCTGGTATTGTCCGAATGAACTTAGCTGTCCTCCCCAGATAAAAGGACGCCTGGTTCATTTTATCAGCCGGAAGGCGATGAACATTGACAGTCTGGGAGAAGGTAAAATAGAAGTTTTATACGAAAACGGACTGGTTAAAAGCCTTGCCGATTTATACGACCTGACTTACGACAAACTGATCGGGCTGGAAAAAATCATTCAGGAAGAGGACAAAAAGGAGAAACGAATAAGTTTCCGTGAGAAAACGGTGAGTAATATTCTATCAGGACTTGAGAAGTCGAAAAGTGTTGTGTTTGAAAAGGTTCTGTTCGCCCTTGGCATCAGGTTCGTAGGTGAAACAGTGGCGAAAAAACTGGCATTTCATTACAGGAATATCGAAAATCTGAGAAAGGCCAGCCTCACTGAGTTGATAACAGTTGATGAAATCGGGGATAAAATTGCGGGTAGTGTGGTCGGATATTTCTCAGATCCGGCAAACATGTCTTTGATTGAAAGACTTAGAAACAGCGGATTGAAATTCGAAATCCATGAAAAACCGGGAGCAAAAGGCAATGCATTGGCAGGCAAGTCATTCGTTGTAAGCGGGGTTTTCGCCAATTATTCCCGTGAAGGAATTAAAGAAACCATTGAATTAAATGGTGGTAAGGTGAGCAGTTCGGTTTCTTCGAAAACCGACTTTTTGGTTGCCGGCGAAAATATGGGACCGGAAAAGCGCAGAAAGGCTGAAGACCTTGATGTTAAAATCATTTCGGAGCAGGAATTTACGCAAATGCTGGGGTAGTTCGCGTGTGCACGCATCAGAAAATAAGACGCGCACAAACCGGGTTAATATCAAAAAAAGAGGCTCACTTTGCAGAAAGCCTCTTTTTTCGTTAAGGAACCAATACTAAAATTTACTGATTTTACTGGCGCCACTTATATCTGTATCTACGCTTGCCGGATTCCCCGTATATGAGATTTTGGAAGCACCACTGCCTTCAACTGCTAGAGACTCGGTGACATTCACCCTGGCATTGGAAGCGCCACTACATTCGATGTTGCACCTTCGTGTCAGAAATTCTGCTGCTTCAATTTCACTGGCTCCGCTGAGGTCAGCTTCAAATTCCGGCGCATTGCCTTTCAGGGTGATTTCTGAAGCACCGCTGAAGTCGCATGCTAGTTTTACTGCCGATAGGTTGAGGCTGATTTTCGTGGCTCCGCTTCCATCAATTTCCAGGTTTGAAAATTTCATCGGATTCGTTCCGGTGATAGGTCCTTACCATTGCTTATATGCGTATTGTTTTCAAGTTTTATGATCAGGGTACCTGATCTCACCTCGGTAATGATCTTCGGAAGAACATCGTCGTCTGCTTCAATCATGAGCTTTTCAGTACTGCCTTGTGTCAGAATTACTTTAAATCCTCCACTGACCTCAATCTTATTGAAGTTTTTAACAGTTCTTTCCTGTTTTGATGCCATGGCATTTAATGAAATGGTTGCAACCAGAACTATAAGCAGTATCAACTGCATGGCTAAGTTCTTTTGAGCGGTGATTGTTTTCATAGGGATATGGTTTTGGGTTATCTGTTTGTAAATTGATTTAATTCAAATAATCTGGTGATTAAGGTTAAAAAACACTTAAATGAACATTCTGCTTAATCAGGTAATCGTTTTTTCAGACTCAATAAAGTTTAACATCACAGTTTTTTCCTTTGATATTTACTTTTGATGTGGGTGATTTTGACGGGCCTACTTTGCCGGTCAGCAATTTTGAAGTATATGATTTCTCGGTTACCGTTACAGAAGATTCTTTGGGATACTTGCAATCGCCGAAACTCATGTCCGCATTCAGTGAATAAGATGCAGTGGATGGGATACCCAGGTCGATGCCATTGAAGGAGGCAACCAGATTAATGAGGGTAAAGGCGGGGTCGACTAATTTAACATCCAGCCCTCCGTATTCCACATTCAAATCCAGTTTCTGAATCAGTTTATCGATATCCAGTGTGCTGAATTTTCCACTTCCGGTCAGGGTTTTAATAGAGCCAATATTATAGGTGTCGTATTCGGAATCGATCACCAGATTGTTGAGTTCGTCAAGGTCGAGGGTCGTAAACTTTGTTTCACTGTTAATGTCGGAAGCATTCTTAACTTTCATGGTACTGTATTCCAGGTTCAGTTTTGCATCACCCATGGTATTGATTGTCCCGCTGCTGAACTTCAGTGTTATCGCAGAAGCCGGGTTGGTGAGCCGGTTAATCGTCATATTTCCATATTCAATGGTAATGTTGGCCGGGGAAGTTGTTTCGTCAATATACAGGTCCCCGAAGCGATTGTTGACAGTAATGCTGGTCGATCTGGGCATATTGATGGTATAATCGACACTGAATGATTTTGACTTGTGGTTCTCCCCGGTTTTCCCAAATTTTGTGGTTATTTCAACCAATGAACTGTTGCCGGTAATAACCGGGGTTATCTGGTTGAGGAGATTAGTGGCATCCTTGTCGGTGCGGGCGTCGGCGGTTACAAGCACGTCAATGGTCATCAGGTTTTTATCCCACACATTGCAGTGAACTTTTCCAAAACTGGTTTCAACATTCAGTTTCACATCCTGGCCAACTACAAACTCTTTTTTAATCGTTTTGGTTTTTGTTCCGGTTTGTGCCTGACTGGTAAATGCCGGCATGGTCAGAATGAATGCGGAAATTACCAGTGTCTTAAGCGAAAGTGCTTTCATTTTTCTGAATTTTAAAGTTTTCATTTTCCTTGTTTACAGATGATTCGTATGCCGGTTTGGAGAGCTGTTCCACTACTTTATCCAGCAGACCACTCAATATCCTATAGTTGTTCCTGATGGCGTCAACCAGCCTTTCATCCCGGTTGCCGTTGAGGTACTCGTTTTTCAGTGTATTTGATGATTCGTTCAGGCTGTTGATCTCTTCATTCAGTGATGCTTTCACCTGCATTGCTTCGGGGCCTGAACCGGCCAGCGTTTCAATCCGGTCTATTTTCTCACGGGTTTGTATCGCATAATACTGTTCCATTTCAATCAGTTCAGGTGGTAGCCCGCTATCAGCACTTTCTGGTAAACTGACCGGATGTCCCAGTATTGCAATGATTCCGGCACTTAAACCCACCAGCGCGATGGCAACTGCTGCAATCTTTAACCAATTGTTGATCGTTGAAAAACGGTTTCCCTTTCCGATGCTTTGCTGATCGTTCAACAGCCCGATAAATTTCTCTTCGTGCTGCCTGCCTGGCAGACCGTCATCAAACTGGTCCCTGTGTTCGTTGATGTATTCTTCAAGTTTTTTCATAATATTATTCTCCCATTCCCGGTCGCTGAAACCACCATTCCGTTTCGGCTTTGCATCGTGCTGATGTGCTTTAAAAGCGACTGTTTAGCTCTCGATATCCGTGTTCTCACATTGGCCTGGCTGATATTCAGTATCTGGCCGATTTCTTCGTGATCGTAACCTTCAAACAGGCAAAGCGACAGGATTACACGGTATTCGTCATGTATTTCGTTCATTGCTTTTTTAATCTGTTCAACCCTGTATTCAATGAACTCTTCGCTTTCAGATTCGCTGTAATCGGCAATATCCGGCAATGATGCGTGGATTTCTTCCTGTGGTCTGCGTTTGGCAAGGTGATCAATGGCATTGTTAACTGCTATTTTCTTCAACCATCCGGCAAAAGCCGAGGGACCTTTGTAGGATTTAATTCTGTTGAATGCATCAATAAAGGAATTCTGCATCAGGTCTTCGGCATCGGCTGTATTGTTGACGATTCTCAGGCAGGTATTGTACACCTGCCGGTAGTACTTGCGGTACACCCCGATCTGTGCCTGCTGATTCCCGGCCTTGCATCCCTCAACCAGTATGTCGTCCTGATCCATTTTGCTTTTGATGTATAGTTAAGACCTGAGCCGGGAGAAATTGTTACACTTTCGAAGATAATTTTTCAATTTTCAATTTCCAATTTTTAATTTCGGATTGCGGATTTCGGATTTCGGATTGCCGGGGGTTGGTCGCTGGATTTGTTGCGTTTTGATTGTTTTCCTTCTCTCTTAGGTTAAAGTTTAGAATGATTGTTTTAATATTCAGCCTAAGAAATTACGCTTCTTTTAAAAGATCATCATTCCATTTTCAGAGAATATCCTCCATCATTCCATCAAATGTGGGTTGGTCGGGCAACCAAAAGGTCGATCAAGATTCAATCAATAATCCGGGCTGAATATCCATTTACCTAAATTTGCCTGATTTTTTACATTCCCATTACATGCCAATCTACAAACTGCCTTGAAAGCCGAACTACTGAAGTACTACATCTTTGCTGTCTTATCCATGCTCTTCTGGGGGCTGACCTTTGTATGGTTTAAAATTGCTGTGGCATATTATGAACCCATCAGCATTATTTTTATCAGGTTGCTGCTTTCATCAGCGATGTTGTTTGGTTTTATCAGAATTTCGAACAAAAATGAAAGCATTCAGAAGGAAGACTATAAGTGGTATGCTTTGCTTGCCCTCAGCCAGCCGTTTTTCTACTTTCTCGGGGAAAGTTACGGGCTGAAATATGTTTCTTCCACCATCTCATCTGCCATCATCGCGACCATTCCCTTGTTCAGTCCGCTGGCCGCGATGTGGTTTACCCGAGAAAAAATCAACCTGTTTACCATTTCAGGAATTGTGGTTTCATTTGCCGGGATTGTGGTGATGCTGATTAACCCAGACCTGAGCCTGAATGCAGCACCCAAAGGAATACTATTGCTTTTTATTGCCGTGTTTTCGGCCGTTGTTTATTCGGTGATTGTCAAAAAACTCACCCATAAGTATTCGGCTTTAACCATCATCTCCCGGCAGAACCTGATAGGGGCATTTTACTTTTTACCGCTTTTTCTTATTTTTGATTTTCAGGGATTTTCTGTGGTTATACCTGATATGAAACTGATCCTGGCTCTCCTGCAACTGGCTTTTTTTGGTTCCTGTCTGGCCTACCTGTTTTTTATCATGGCCGTGGCTAAGTTGGGTATGATTAAAGCCAATATTTTCACCAACCTGATTCCGGTATTTACCGCAGTTGCCGCGTATTTTGTGCTGAATGAAATCTTTTCAGTTCAGAAAATAGCTGGCATTGTGTTGGTAGTTATGGGAATTGTTGTTTCACAGACCAGGGAAATCAGGCAGTTGATGGTGGGGAAGAGACAAAGGGACAAGGAGAGTGGGAGACAATGAGAGAATTCGGATTTCGGATTTCGGATTTCGGATTAGCCAATTAGTTGATTAGCGAATGAGCATTTGTGAGTATGGGGAGATTGGTTTTTAAATGGAATAATGGAATAATGCGGATTAGCCAATTAGCCAATTTGTTGATTAGCAAATGGGCATTTGTGAGTATGGGGAGATTGGTTTTTAAATGGAATAATGGAATAATGCAGATTAGCCAATTAGTTGATTAGCGAATGGGCATTTGTGAGTATGGGGAGATTGTGATCAAGTGATTTGATGGAATAGTGGAATAATGGAATAGTGGAATAATGGGGATTACCGATTCACTTTTCACATCCTTACTTCTTACTTCATACTTCTGTCTGACTTCCGACTTCCGGCCTCCGATCTCTGGTTCATGATTCCTGGTTCCTGGTTACTGGTTACTGGTTACTGGTTACTGGTTACTGGTTACTGGTTACTGATAGCTGATAGCTGATAGCTGGTTCTCAGTCTCTTCGTCTCTGAGTCTCTTCGTCACTCAATCTTCTTACTTCATACTTCTATCTGACTTCCGACTTCCGACTTCCGACTTCCGACTTCTGACTTCTGACTTCCGACCTCCTACTTCCTACCTCTTATCTCTGATTTCCGATTTCCAATGTGAGCTATTTTTTTGCATCTTTGTGTCCCTTCCTGAAGGCAGATTAGAGACTCTTTGAGAAAAAGAACATACAAACCAAATCATTGAAATTATGAAAGTACTGGTTTTAGGCGCAGGCCTTGTTGGTGGTCCGATGGCCATTGATCTTGCAAAAGATGGTGAATTCGAAGTTACTTCGGCAGATGTTAACCCCGAAGCCCTGGCAAAACTGTCGGCATATCCGGGCATTGAAACCGTCAGGGCCGATCTGGACAATCCGCAGACCATCAAATTCCTGGCAGAAGGCAAAGACCTTGTTATCAATGCTGTTCCGGGCTTTATGGGCTACCGCACGGTGGAACGCCTTACGTGGGCGGCCTGCCTGTGGTAAGAACCTGGCCTTACGAATACAAGGCGGTTTTTTCACCCATCGACGTCATTGAAGAATACACCCGTCCGGCCCGCTATATCGATGGTGGCAGAATGGTGGTTCGTGAAGCCCTTTCTGATCCCGAACTGCTCGAATTTCCGGGCATCGGAACCCTTGAAGCCTTTAACAGCGACGGTCTCCGTACCCTGGCAACTACCATCAAGGGGGATTATATGATTGAGAAAACCCTGCGCTACAAGGGTCATATCGAAAAAATGGCCGTGCTGCGCGATACGGGCTTCTTCAACAAGGAGCCGATGAATATCAACGGCGTCATGATCAGTCCCCTGGAGTTTACTTCAAAATTGTTGTTCCCCAAATGGAAACTTCAGGAAGGGGAGGAGGACCTGACCATTATGCAGGTGATCACCGAAGGGCTGAAGGATGGCCAACGGCAGCGCTATACCTGGAACCTGCATGACCGTTACGATCCTATCAGTGGTATTCACTCCATGGCCCGCACCACCGGCTATACCGCCACCATGGCTGCCCGGATGCTGGCCCAGGGACTCTATACCCATAAAGGTGTTTCAGCGCCCGAATTCCTAGGAAAAGATCCGAAAATCGTCAGCTTTTTGCTGGAAGGGTTGAGAAGGAGAGGGGTGGTATATAGGGAGGAATTTCAGGTGATTGAATAGAATAAATCTGAAAATAAAAAAGCCCGGTGACCGGGCTTTTTTTGTTTGTAGCGGGGACGAGACGATCACCAGCCACATAACTACCTGATTATCAGTTCGCAATTTCTGTATAAGTTCGCTTTTTTGGGGAAAATTTGACGTTTTGTATAGGTTTTTGTATAGATTTTATGCCTTTTTTCGCCTTGAAAATCAGCATGAAAACTTCATTTTGAAAATTGTTTCAGTCGCTCATCCATCCTTCCAATCTCTTTTTGAAGCTCTGAGATAAGGGCATCTTTTTCCCGTATTTGAGCCGTCATTAATTCAATCGTAATTTCCTTCCTTGTCAGAACCAGGCTTTCTAACGGCAGGGACTGCTCATTACCCTCCATTTCGCCAACCCCGTTCAGGAGCCACTGTGGATTAAGCTTCTCAAAATCCGAAAGCATCTTTATCAAATGCCTTGAAGGAATCGGGTGGTTGCCGCTGAACCAGTTGTTGACAGCTTGTCTTGACACTCCGAGTCGTTTCGCAATTTGCTGCTGAGAAATATCCTTAGTTTTAAAGAATTGGTCAACACGCTGATTAAGAGATATTTCTTCAATCATGCAAAATTTATTTTACCAAACTATGATAAAGTTGAGAATATGTACATAAATTTGCTGTACAATCATTTTGATTTGCTGTACAAAGATAATACTTTTTCAACACTAATGCAATACTAAACCAATAAAAAAATGACAAAAGCTGAACTGCAAAAGCTAAAAACCCTACTGCCAAAGCACTATGCGAAGCAAATAAAAGAAAGGACCGGCAAGTCATACAGCTCCATTTTCAAAACATTCCACGAAAGAAGCGAGCTGATAGTTATCGAGGTCGTCGATGCCGCCCTGGAAATCCTTGAAGAGGAAAAAGCCAAAGAAATAGTACGATCACAAAAACTGGCACAACTCTGCTGACAAGTTCCCCTTACTCTTAAAACTAAAATTACCTCCCCAGGTATCAACCAACACGAACTTGTCATGCTGCCATCAACCCGCAAAACCAGGACCCGAAGCCCGCCCTGCAGCGGCCGCTATGATCTCAGGCCATTCATGAATAATGATGCATTATTCAATAACAGGCGCAGGATTGCCTGTTTTCTTATCCTGACTATCCTCATTGCACTCGCTGAACTCTTCATCCTGTTATTACTATTCTAACCATGTACGTCGAACAAACACCGGAAGGCTACAACATCATTGACATTCCTGCCGAACTCATGCCGGCAGTCAGGGAAGCCCTGGAAACACAGTCAACACCCCATATCCACAACGATCTCTCAAAGGAGCAAAAACGCTCCCTGCGGAGCCTTGCCAAACTCATAAACCAGGAATGCGAAACGCTGGGGTAACATGCGCTACATCGACCAGGATAAGATTTACGAGGCGACCGACGGCGGTTTGTCTGTATTTCAGTACTATTTCCCAAATGTCGATCTCAACAACCCAAAAGCATTTTTCTCAATCCGTGACAATGACGGCACCCCATCGGCCCGGGTAACATGGTATGATCACCACTGGCGCATCACCGATTTCGGCAACCAGTCCGAAGTCAATGGCCTTAAAGCTGTCGATTTCGTCATGTGGCGTGAAAACCTTAACTTTTATGAGGCTCTTATCTATGTTGAACAGGTTGTTATCGGCCGAACCATTGAAGGGAAGGAATTTCAGAAAATCAAGTGGGCCCCCGACTATGCCATGCGGGAACTACAGCCTTCTGACAAAAAAGGAAATTACAATTTCGTCTTTAAAGAAAAGCCCGCCCTGGAAGACCTTAATGCCATCGGCCGATATGTCACAACGGACACCCTGGAGTACTTTCATTGCCGGGTGGTCGAACAATATGAGTACTGCGGAAAATCAAAATGGCTTAACCGAGATGTCGTTCACATCTTCAAATCCAATAAGAACTATCCCATCTTCCTGTTCGATTACGGCACCTTCAGGAAGCTCTACCGTCCGCATGAAATGGAAAAGAAAAACAGGTTTTTGTACATCGGGCAGAAACCCAAAGATTTTATCTACGGCCTTGAACAGCTCATGGAATGTAATAACGAATTTCTCGATGAAGTAGAGGCAGATATCGCTCCTCCCCAGGATAAACCAACAGCAAAAGTCCGGGATCTTTTCCGCTGTTCCGGGGAGAGCGATGCCTTAAACCTGCACAGCCTCGGTTTCCATGTTTATTGGCTCAACAGCGAATCTGCTGAATTCACTTACGAGCAGTTTAAACTTCTGGACGATCTCTGCGAAAATCACTACCAGATCATGGACCTCGATGCCACCGGCCTGGCTCAGGCCCTCCGGAACGCCCTCAAGCACATCAACATTTACAGCATTGAACTACCGGCCTGGCTCAGGGCTAAAAAGGATTTCCGCGGCAACCCCTGTAAAGACCTCAAGGATTTCATCAACCTGTCCGGTGAGAACCAGGAACAGACCTATTATAATTTTCTTGTCCTTAAACGCAATGCCCGCCGCATCAAATTCTGGCAAAAGACCGTTGAAGAGAAATCCGGCAAAACCACCTACGCCCTGAACATGGAGTTTTTCTTCTTCTTCCTCCGGGCCAACGGATTCTATCAAATGGAATCCATTTATCACAAGGGTGCGAACTATTGCTATGCCTGGATAAAAGGTAAAGCCATCGACCTTATCGCCCCCGATGCCATCAAACGCATCATCAAACGCTTCACAAAGGAATGGATCAAGAGCAAGAACCTCATGGATGCCATCGACCTGCTCAACAAGATCAACACCAGCAACCAGCTCACCGAGGGAAACCTGGAAACCATAGACGAGATTAAAGTCAGCTTCAAAAACCACAACCGGTTCACCGAATACCTGAACTTCCGGAACGGCTCCATCCGCATTACAAAGGATAAAATTGAACGTGTTAAACACGATGACCTCCCTAACTACATCCTGGGATTTCTGGAAGTCAAAAAAGAACGGATCAGTCACCTCATCGACCGTGATATCCGTGTCCTGGACAAGCCGCCCATCACGGTTGGAGCTTCGCAGGTTTATCAGAAACTTCTGGATCAGCTTTCCGCTGCCAAATCCGATGAAGAACGTGAACTGCACAATGCTCAGCTTGCCCAGCTCTCCGATCTTGACAAATACCAGCTCACCATCCACGATGAAGATTTCATCTTCGTCCGCTTCCTGCGCGATCTCTCCCGTCTTCACTGGCGCAAGGAACTGGAGAAACGCATTCCCCTCACTCCGGAGGAAAAGAAAGAACAGGATCTTGCACTGGCCAACTACCTCTTTGTTCTCGGGTACCACTGCAGCCAGTACAAGGATCCCGGCAAACCCTGGCTCACCTTCCTTCAGGATATGCGCATCACCGAGATTGGCCAGAGCTCCGGCCGGTCCGGGAAAAGCCTCCTCTCCCAGGCCATCACCCATGTCCGGGCATCCTTCTATAAAGGCGGACGCAGCCTTGATGACAAAAACCAGTACCAGTTTTTCTACGATGGCCTCACCGAATTCCACGATTTCATCGAGATCGACGACATGCACGAGTATGCCGATTTTGCCTTCTTCTACACCCAGGTCACCGGCAAGCGGGAAGTAAATCCGAAGAACTACACACCGTTTACCCTGGAATATGAAGACTCCGGGAAGATGCTCATCAGCTCGAACTTCGAGCTTCAGAACGTGGACTCCAGCACCGTGGCCAGGCTGCTGAATTGCGGGGTGTCCGATTACTACCACGAAGCCACCAAATTCAACGATTACAAAGAAACACGCACACCCCTCACCAAATTCGGTCGGCGGCTTTATGACGATTTCACCGATGAAGAATGGATCAAATTCTATAACCTCATAGCCTACTGCATCCAGCTCACCATGCGCTTTTACAAGATACAGCCGCCCATGATGAACCTCGAAAAGCGCCAGCTCCGCCGGGCAATGTCGCAGGGCCTGGGCAAGGACGAGGACTTCTTCAACTGGGCCAACGATTACTTCACCAATTGCCCCCTGCAGGAAAAACCATCGTTCTCACCTGCGGATCAGGGTTGGTTCAACACCCTCGTCATCCGGGAGAATGCCTTCGAGGCCCTCAAAGCCAGGCTATCCAGGAAGCAGCAGATTGATTACCGATCCGGAAAATTCAAGAACCACATCCAGGCATGGTGCGATTACTATGGTTTCGAGCTGAACCCAATTCAACTCTGCACCGGCAGCAGCAACGACACAAACCGGCGCATTATTAAGTCCGTCGATGGCAGATCCATGGAATGTTTCTACATCTCAACAAAACCAGCAGCTACCAATGAACCCGAAGACAACGAAAAACCCCCGTTCTGACAGGGCACAGCGCCGCCTGGACACCGTCATCAGCAAGGTATTCGAAATAAAGGTCAGTGATATCCACAGTCCATCCACCAAACGCGCGGTCACCGATGCCCGCCTCACCGCCATGTACCTCCAGAAAGAACTGCTGAAAAAGTCTTATCCGCAGATAGCCGCCTATTTCGGCAAGAAATCCCATTCCACCTGCATCAGCGCCCACAAAACAATTACCGGCTTACTCGAAACAAATACCAACCTCCGGAACAAAGTTGAAGAATGTAAACTTCTTTATTCAAATTACAATGTATGCCGCTCCAAACAGCGTTACAACCTTCATTTTCTGATAGGTCAGGAAGGAATCCGGGTATCCGGTCCCGACAAAACCATTTATGTTCCCGCATCCCAACACCCAACCCTTC
>JADJEQ010000010.1 GCA_016709025.1 Bacteroidales bacterium
GCGTCTTATGTTGAAATTGCAGTTTCCCGGAATTTGAGCTGATGAATTTCTGCCCAATATTCTCTCGTTTGGAGGCAACATTGAGTCCACTCCGAAAACTATTTCTTTTGACACCAAAACACAAAGCCACTAACCTGTCTGCCTGAGGCAATCAGCCTGCCTGACTGCGTCAAGCAGACAGGGAACTCACCAATTTTATGTGTTGATATACAATATCATACATAGTTTGGTGCCTTAGCGCCCTGGTGTCTAACCTTCTTTTTTGACTTTTCGGAGCAGGCTCAACATTTATAGTTAAAACTCAACCAGGCAAGCATGATATTATATTGATATTACCTTCAAACTGAACACAAAAAAATCACTGCAGCCCGATTTCATGTAATAACCGGAAACTGGGCAATCATGGAATTATTTAAGAATGCACTGAACTCTTCCCTGGAATATTATAGGAGGAAATTCTGAAATTGCTCATTTCATCGCTTCTTCAGCCGTCTCTTTCGCTTCCGAAGCCTCCTCTTTTGCTTTTTCAAAATGCTCCGTAATGTTTTCGACGAACTCATCAATTTTATGCTTCAGAGAGTTCTTCGTGTCTTTGGTTTTTGCAATCTTTTTGCGTGTTTCACTTCCTTTGTCAGGTGCGAACAAAACACCCAGCAATGCGCCGACAGCTAAGCCTGCCATTGCACCGATTACTACATTTACTTTACTCATGGCTTTAATGGTTAAAAGGTTATAAATGGGTTTGTTAAAAAGGGTTTAATCAAATGCCCGGAAAAAATCAGATTTCGGTATTTCGAACGAAGAAGGATTGATGAAGCAGGCATTATCCTTTTTGCATCAGGCTTAAATCATATTTTTCAGGTTATTATTTCACTTTCATTTGAAAAATCAACCTGTTGATATAATTTCCGCACCGCTGCGAATCATTGTAAAACCAGTTTTAAATAATCAAAATGGTAATCATATACTTTTATAAAAATACGAAAAAATAAGGCAGAAACCGCATTAAAAGGAAAGAATTTATAAAATAAAATACTTTTTGGTTCCTGTAATTTCCTGAATGTTCAGCGGGTTTTCTCTTTCGGATCATTCATTCAAAGCCCATAACTCATGAATATTTCCATTTATCAAAGACAATTCTGCTAAAATGTTTCCGTTTTTTAAAATCAATAGTGAGCCTGCTCCGAAAAGTAGGAAATTCAAAGATTTTCAGATGTTTGACCCCTGACCACAAAGGGGAACATCTGAAAATCATTGAATTAGGAAGTTCCCCTTGGGGAATAGGGGGGTCAAATGACTTTTCGGAGCGGACTCAAAATTCTATTTCTCAAAGCTTAAGTGCCTTTTTCATTGTTGGCCAATTTTTAATACTGGTTTTCAGGCAATTACTTTTCTTGTTATAATAAGCTGGATAATAAGCGATATTGCGTTACATAATCATTGCAGGGCATTTTAACCGAACCTTTATCGTATAATATAAGCTCATATCGTATCAAGGCTTTCGGATATTTATCGGATAAAAACGAATCATATCGTATCAAATTGGGGTTTTAGTGATATATTTGTGATATGGAAAACATCGTACATAATTTTAGTATGAATATTGACTGGGAGCTTATCCGACTGATCAGCCAGATCGACAGATTTGATGCTTCATGGACTTCAATTGAAAAGAAAGAAGGACAAAGTCTGAAGCAGTTAAAAACAATTGCAACTGTTCGCAGCGTTGGGGCATCGACTCGTATTGAAGGCTCAAAATGTCTGATGAAGAAGTTGAAGTTTTGCTAAAGGGAATTGACATTACTAAAATCGTTGACAGAGATTCACAGGAAGTTGTAGGATACTTTGAAACACTGGAATTAATTTCAGAATCACACGAAGATATTCCAATATCAAAGTAGCTTGAAAAACCTGCACAACATTTTGTTGAAACACAGTAAAAAAGACGAATGGCACAAAGGTGATTACAAACAACACAGCAATGCAGTCGAAGCAAAACTTCCCGGTGGAACACGGAAAATTATTTTTCGGACAACTGAAGCCGGATTTCCGACACAGGATGCAATGAGGTTATTAATTGATTGGTATATAAATGACAAGGAAACACATTCACTGGTGAAATGTGCTTTGTTTGCTTATGAATTTGTAAGTATTCATCCATTTCAGGATGGAAACGGACGATTGAGCAGATTACTCTCTACTTTACTTTTGTTAAAACACGGTTACAAATGGATTCAGTACGTCAGTTTTGAGCATGAGATTGAAAACAGGAAAACTGAATATTACAGGGTTCTGAGAAGTTGTCAGGCTCAAAGACCCAATGAGGATGTTACAGACTGGATCAGATTTTTCTTCGATGCCCTTGGAAATATACAGAAACAATTAATGATTAAATTAGAATCCAAAGGGGTTGAAACAAGATTGTCTCCACGGGAAAAAGCAATTTTGACCTTCATAGAAAACAATGCCGGATGTAAATCAGGTGATATTGCAAAAAAACTTGGGATTCCGAATCCGACGGTTAAGCGGATTTTACCTGATTTAATTGAGAAAAACCTGGTTGAGAAATTTGGAACCGGGCCTGGAACCAATTATTCGATAAAATAGAAAAACCAAAACGCTATAATTAATTGCCGGTTTCGTGTGTACATTAAGGTCCGAAGCCCACAACAACGGCCGTGGAACAGGACAGGGACGAAGCCTGCAAGCCTTTACTGCAGCTAAACTCTGCCATTGAAGAAATAATCATCATAAACAAACTAACTGAAAACACCCCATGGCTTTAAGCTGGAACGAAATAAAAGACAGAGCATTAAATTTCTCGAAAGAGTGGGAAAATGCATTTAACGAAGAGGCCGATGCCAAGCAATTCCTGATCGAATTTTTCAATGTTTTCGGTATCAGCAACCGCCGGGTGGCAACCTTTGAACATCGGGTGAAAAAACTGGGCGATACCGACGGTTATATCGACCTGTTATGGAAAGGTACCATGCTGGTGGAAATGAAGAGCAGGGGCAAAAACCTCGACAAAGCCTACCAGCAATCCATTGATTACACCCACGGACTGAAAGAAGCCGAGCTTCCCAAATACATTCTGGTTTCAGACTTTGCCAACTTCCGGCTTTACGACCTCGACGAACCCAACCCCACGAGGGGGAGTTCGCCCTTTTAAGCGCGACCTGGTGAGCCATGTGCAGTTGTTCGGATTTATTGCCGGCTATCAGAAACGAACCTACAAAGAGGAAGATCCTGTTAACATTGAAGCAGCCTATCATATGGGCATACTTCACGATGCGCTGAAAGAAGCCGGATATACAGGGCGGGACCTCGAAATTTATCTTGTCAGGTTGCTGTTCTGCCTGTTTGCCGATGATACCGGCATCTTCGACGGGGTATTTTCATTGAATATCTGCAGCAAAAAACCAATTCCGATGGCTCGGACCTTGGGATGCATCTCGCCCAGCTTTTCCAGGTGCTGAATACGCCCAGCGGAAGCCGGCAGAAAACGCTGGATGAAAGCCTGGCGCAGTTTCCTTATATCAACGGCCATTTGTTTGAGCAGCAATTGCCATTTGCCTCGTTCAACAGCCGGATGCGTGCAACCTTGATGCAGTGCTCATCGCTCGACTGGAACAAAATTTCACCGGCCATCTTCGGCAGCATGTTTCAGAGTGTGATGAATGAAACCGAGCGCCGGAACCTTGGGGCACATTATACTTCGGAGAAAAACATACTGAAACTTATAAAACCGCTTTTTCTCGATGCACTCTGGCAGGAGTTTGAAGCTTCCAAAACCAGCACCGGTAAACTGAAGGCATTTCACAAAAAGATAGCTTCGCTGCGCTTTCTGGACCCGGCCTGTGGCTGCGGTAATTTCCTGGTAATTACCTACCGCGAATTGCGCATGCTCGAACTGGAAATACTGAAAGTGCTGCAGCGCGGACAAATGGTTTCGGATATTTCGCAACTGTTGCTATGTGATGTGGACCGCTTTTATGGCATTGAATACGAGGACTTCCCGGCGCAGATAGCCCAGGTTGCCCTGTGGCTTACCGACCACCAGATGAATATGCAGGTTTCTGCTGAATTTGGCGAATACTTTGTGCGCCTGCCGCTGAAAAAATCGGCTAAAATTACGCATGGAAACGCCCTGCGCACCGATTGGGGAAGCCTGGTGGAGGCATTGCCATGGGAAAGCGCCAACCGGTTCGATTTTATTTTGGGGAATCCGCCTTTTGTTGGACATCAATTTCAAAACGCATCGCAAAAAAGTGACATGGAATTAATATTTAGCGGTATTAAAGGATTGGGTGTTCTAGATTACGTTTCTGCATGGTACATCAAAGCTGCTAGCTATTTAAAGTTTATAAATATTGAAGAGATCAGTTCCGACGGAAAACCCGCGTTGCCTTTGTTTCAACTAATTCAATTACACAAGGAGAACAGGTTGGTGCATTTTGGAATGAACTTTTCAATAGATTCCAGATAAAATTCATTTCGCACACCGTACTTTTAAATGGGGCAACGAAGCCCGCGCAAAAGCTGCGGTGCATGTTGTAATTATTGGTTTTCTAATTTTGATATTCATGAAAAGAAAATTTTTGAATACGAAGATATTAATGGCGAACCGCATGAAATAAAGTTAAAAAAATAATTCATATTTAATTGATTCAACAGACCTAATTATCCCCGGAAGATCAAATCCACTTGGGCCGATCAATAAGTTGGTAAATGGAAGTGTACCAGCAGATGGAGGAAATTTAATCTTATCAAAGGAAGAAAAAGATAATATTGAAAGAACAAATGAATCTTCTTGTGGGTGGATCAGAGAATACCTTGGTGGAGAAGGGTTTTTAAACGGGGAAAGGATATTGCCTGTGGCTAAAAAATTGCCCTCCTGATCAGTTAAAGTTGATGCCAGAGGTTTTAAAACGTGTTAATCGGGTTAGAGAAATGCGGCTTAAAAGCACAAAAATTGCAACTCAAAAAAAAGGTGAAATCCCTTCATTGTTTGCTGAAGACAGGCAGCCCGGAAGGATTCTATATAGTAATTCCCCGAATCATCAGAAAGATCGAAATATATTCCAATTGGATGTTTTGACTCTGGTATTATTGCAAGTGATCTTTCAAATTGTTCCAAAGGGCACTCTTTATTCATTTGGTATATTAACAAGTTTAATGCATATGTCATGGGTAAAATATACCTGCGGCCGTTTAAAAAGCGATTTTCGCTATTCAGCATTATATACTTATAATACTTATCCCTGGCCCGAAAACCCATCCGAAAAGCAAAAGGAAGTCATTGAAGCTGCCGCACAAAAAGTGCTGGATGTGCGGTCTGAATTCCCAGGTAGCAGCCTGGCCGATTTGTACAACCCGCTTACCATGCCACCCGCCCTGGTGAAGGCCCACAACGAACTGGATAAAGCGGTTGACCTGGCATACCGCCCCAGCCTTTTGAAAACGAAACCAAACGGATTGAGTATTTGTTCGAATTGTACGATAAATATACAGCGGGGTTGTTTGTGGCAGGGAAGAAGTCCGAAAAGCCACGCCGTGATAAAAAATAAATGGGTTTGTTGAACAGATAAACTATTTTAATATATTAGCGTTTAAATCCAGTATTTAAACCTAAAACGGTAAAATTTTTGTAGAACATGTTAAACCTAAAATTATAAACATATGAAAAACATCTTTACTTTAATCATTTTCACAGCACTTATCACCATTTCCGGCTATAGCCAGACGAAACCCTACTTCACCTCCGGAGGTGAAATGATTTTCTCTTTTGCCAGCATCGATGACAATGGAAAGGATGGCAGTTCTATTATGCGTTGGACGCCGGTTTTTAATTTTCAATCCATGGTGAATGCCGATTTTAGCGAGCATGTTGGGATATTCACTGGAATAGCCCTTCGAAATGTTGGTTATATCTATGGCGATTATTCTACAAACAGCGAGGTCAGGGGAATCGATGAAGGGGAGTTTACCTATAAAAAGAAATTCCGGTCCTATAACCTGGGTGTGCCGGTTGGCTTAAAAATCGGGAACCTGGATAACATATTTTTTTATGCCGGATATGAGGTTGAACTTCCTTTCGTGTACAAGGAAAAAACCTTTGACGGGGGAGATAAAATCGACAAAATTACCGGTTGGTTCAGCCCCAGGCAGGAGTTATTCCAACATGGATTCTTTGCCGGGATTCAGTTCCCTTATGGATTAAACCTCAAATTCAAGTACTATGTAAGTGAGTTTCACAACCAGGGATATACGGATGGTGCCGGAAATAAACCTTATGCCGGCCTCGAATCGCACATTTTTTACTTCTCAATCAGTTCCTTTTTGTTTAAAGACTTTGATTTCGACAAGGATACGCCGCAGGGAAATTAACCTTGCTGTATTGAGAAACCAATTCTCGTTTCAATCGGAATTAGCAATTGTCGGCACTTGAATTACCAGTCGCAATGTTTTGATTTTCATGTAAAATCATTTCCTGGTTTGATTGTATCTGATAATTCCGGAATTAATAAACTTGATTCCCTTGGTAAATCTGAATGATAGCAATAAATAACTTCGGGCAGTAAACAATGTTATTTATAATAGACTCAAAATGGCAAAACAACCAATGCACTTGAAAAAAGATTATCCTGAGTTTCATCACCAGAAGCAATGAACACGCTGATAAAGCGTAAACTTTCAATTACAGATGAAACCGGAGGCCTGCCGTAATTTCAATACCACTGCCATTGAGATTATCAATGGAAGACCTGACATTATCCGGTATAGTACTTATATCCATGTCAATGCCATCCTTATTTAAGCTGTTCAATTTGTACTTATGATAATACACGGTAGACGATAGTATAAAAGAGGACCATTTATTAAAATACAATTGATAAGCCAGGTAAACGGAAGGGCCAAATGAGGTATTATAATAAAACTTATTATGAACAGGATTATTCATCTCAGAGGCATCCAGATCTACCAGGTTGTTGTATGATATTCGCAATCCTGCGCCGGTATTGATAAAATGACGTTCATTCAACTGAAACGAAAACGTAACCATGGGGTGAATAATCGATTTTGAAAAGCTTCCCGATCCGTTTGAGACCGGAGGGTCAAGAAAAGATTTCTGACTATAATAGCCCAGGAAAGCTTCAATGCCACAGGAAAATCTGTAACCTGCTCTCAGGCCCAGGGTTCTTCCGCCACCTACTGATAACATAATATCGTAAAAATCGGAGGTAACGATGCCTGTCTTGACTTCTTCCCCAATTCCACCTCCAACAAATACCTCGAGTGAAAGTGGTCTGATGTATTTCTGAGATGTTGCTTTGAGGGATGAAAAGCTGATAATAATAAGGGTTAGCATAAAAGTAAATCTGTAATTCATACGGGATGGGTTTTTACCAGGTGCAATTTAAAAATGATTATAATATCGTGAGTTTGATTAATTTCAAAGTAAATAAGTTTCTAAAAATCAATATATTAAAATCAATTCTTTAGAATCCGTATAGCTATCAGCAATGTGTTTTAGCAACCGCCGCGGAAGGGTGAAAAATTTTCTCATCTACCATCCTGATCGTTACCGGGAACAAAATAAACAGAAAGGGCACTACATTTGGAACCCCTAAAAATAGAATTTAATTTGCTATAAGTCATTCACTATGGTATCAAATTCTTGAATTTTATTTAGAATGTCAAGGCTGTCCGGTAATAAAATACAAGGATTAAGAATTATATAATTAGGTAAATGTAGCTTTATACGACGAAAATCCAGCTGAAATGAAAAAAACTACCTGTTCATCAATGAAAATTATGGTCTGGCAGCTTTCTGTTATTATTGCTTCATTGTCCGGATGTTGTCGCTGAATTACCTGGAATACAAATCGATCACTTCTGAAATTGCCTTTCTGCAAGCCGGGCAGAATTCCTGTTTGTTACGGGTAAACATAATGCAATCCTGGGCCGAGCGGTAAATGCCAAACTGAAAGTAGTTACCGCCTTCGAAAGCACCGGTAGCATCCTTGTATTGGCTTTTTCAAACATTTTAAGTGAGGTTTGCTTTTCACGTTCAAACAGCTGTTCCATCTCCGTTTCCGGGACATTGGCCGCACGCAGGGCACGTCGTTCCTTCTGAATATCGTAGCTGAAATTGTCGAATTCTGTTTTAACCCATGGGGTAGGAATGGGGGTTCCAGGTGTTACAATATCCTTCCATTTCAGGTGAGCAGGATCGAAAAGTGCGGTAACATTGGGCTCCCAGGGCTCAACGGTAATCTCAGGCGTTTGATAGGAAACATCGGAAGTATAGTATTCATCGGCCAGCGCGGCGAAAGAATGTCCGAATTCATGAACGAAAATGTATGGGGAGAATTTGTTGTCTGCCGCAACAGTAGAATACAGATTATAAATTCCGCCGCCGCCATAGGTTCTTTCATTGATGAGAATATACATATAATCATAGGGCACCGTGGCAGCCACATCGCGTACGGTGCGATTGTCGTAGGTGAGGGCATACCTTTCCGAATCGAAAGCACCATACGACATGGAGAGCGGTGTGCGGTTGAAAACCCCCGGATGCGGTTTGTTTACACCGCTGCTTGCTGAAGGTGTTTCCACTGCCCTGACATTAAAATCAGATTTCCGCGATTTGAATGGCTCTACATTAAAAAGTTCGGCGGTCAGTGTCGTCACATCGTTGTGAAATTTGTCCATTTCACCGGCCGTATAACCATCACCTAATATTACAATATCAACATGGTCACTGGCTTTGCCATTTTCAACAATGGTAACTGTTTTGAAAGGGCTTTTTAAGACAGAAGGATTTACGATTCTGGATTTAGGGTCAATGGTAGTGCTCCAGATGGGGATGAAATTGTTTTTTGCATCCCGTTTTTCGATGGTCAGGGTTACCGGCATTTTGGGCCAGGGGAATCGCAGCGACTCATGAAAAGTTCCCCAGTTTTCAGCAGCCTCGGGTATGGTCTGCCATTCACCGAATACACTGGCAAACCCCCGGCTGTAAATCAGTTTGTTGGTTGCCTGATCGGTAATTTTATAGAAATACAATCCCCGGTTCAGATTGTCAAGCAACAGGGTCTTGCTGCCGGGCCACGCTCCATCGTTCAGGATATGGTCCAGGGAGAAATGCTCTTCAGTAGCTGTGCCGGTGTGGAAATAGTCAACCCGCATGGTTTCACCGGTGAAGTATTGTTGGTAATCATCTTTGGTATTTTGCTGTGCATTGGACTCAAAACTCAATCCCAGCATAAGTAGCAGAGCAGAAAGGATTTTCATGGAATTACGATTTTACGATGAGTAAAATTATAATAATACTGGTACAAACATAAAAAAGGAACGCCCCAAACATGAAAAAGTCCGGACTTAGATTAAACCTGGACTTTTCAAACACTTGATGAACGGGTATTTTATTTACCGTTTTTCCTGGCCGGCAGGAATCCATCTTTTTCATCTGTTTTACCACTGTGTAAAGAATGCTATCGATGCCCTCCTGTAAAGACGCCGGTTCGGGTGTTACAGTGGTGGCCAGACCAGACGAGTTTGTTGCTTTTAATCGAAAATACATTGGTTATGATGTAGTATTTCGAACCATCTACATAGTATCCCGGACGGTAATAGTCGGTCATATAGCTGTTGTGATAATCATAATAACCACCCTGATATTTTTCAGCAACCCACTTATCGTCCGCCGCTTTCAGCAGCAGGCTCATGGTGATCACAGCATCATACCCCTGTTCTTTCAGGGTAGCCAGAACCTGTTCTTTATCCTCCATTACTTCCTGTCCTGAAAAAACCGGGTAGGAAGGAAAGAAATTTTCATGGATGGAGGAAACCCTGTCTTCGGCAATCTTTCTGCTTGCTTCGTCTTTAACAAAAGCCACAACCATTACTTTTTTAAACTCTTCAGGTGTAAAGGTTGATTCAGGCACCCGCCAGCTTTTAACGAGGGTTGTAGGGCTGCTGCATGCGAAGGCAAAGGCGGTAAACAGTAAAAGTAGGTTTTTCATTTTTTACGTTGTTGTTTTTAACAAAGGTAAAATAAATCATGTTTGAAATTCACGGGAAGTATTACTCCGGTTTGCCAACCAGTAAAAAATTACCGGATTCTTTAAAAAACACTACATTTGGGATTGAAAACCGACCAGCCACGACGATAACATAAATAATTATTCTGTCAGTATATCATTGAAATGATCGATGTGAATTTATAACGTAATGGAATGTAAATGAGATTGGTATGAAGAAATTGCTACTGTTGTTCCTGTTGTTTATCTTTTCCGGGGCCAGCTTATTTTCGCAGACTGATTTCAGACCGGGTTATGTTATCAACACTGAAAATGACACGATATCCGGGCTGATTGATTACAAAGGCAACAAAGCCAGTGCTGAAATCTGCCTTTTTAAATACAATTCCGGATCAGATGCAATACGATATACACCTGCGGATATCAAATCGTACCGGTTTATCGATGGCAAGTACTATGTATCAAAAAAGCTGAATGCAGATGATGAGGAAGCGCCTTTGTTTCTGGAATTTCTAATAGATGGTATGGTGGATGTGTACTATTATCGCAGCAATACCGGCGAACACTACCTGATCGACAAGGGTGACGGTAAATTCATGCTACTTGATGATAAAGAAAAAGAGGTTGTTGTGGACGACATACAGTATGTGCGTGCCAATAAGCCATATGTCGGAATTCTGAAATATATTTTCAAGGATAGCCCCACTGTGAGCAAGGAGGTTGAACGTATTTCACTGGACCACAAATCGTTGATTCGGGTAGCAAAGGATTACCATGCTGAAGTGTGTTCTGACCGGGATTGTATTATTTATGAGAAAAACCTGCCCATAGTCCGGATCACCGTAGGATTTCTTTTGGGGTTGAATGTAAATTCCATCATTTACAGGGATGATGCAGTACAACCTCAGATCATGTTCGAAACGACCGGATTTGACAAATCAGTTTTCCCTTCTGCCGGAATCTTTGCTAAAATCGGAATACCCACTTTGAATGAACGTATGTATTTACATTATAGCGGATCGCTTGGTAAAAGAAGCTTTTCAATGATCTCCGATTATCAGGGTATTCAGGACACAACAGCACTGGTTCATGAAACATTTGATTTTTCCCAATTTGCTTTTGATAATACGCTGATGTTCAGATATGAATTTCCGGGTAAAAAAATAATTCCTGCATTTCAGGCAGGTTTTTTCCTGGATTATTACTTTAGCAATGTCTTTGATTACCACGTTTTTGTTAACAATGTTGAGTTTTTATTTGAAAACAGCAAATCATATCCTTTCGGCAATGTTGATTTCGGATTTGCAATCGGAGCAGGGGTAGCAGGAAAATTCCGCAATCGCAGAAATGTGTATTTTAATATCGATTACCAGATGGGACCGGGAATCGTTCCGAATATGCCATCACGCAATATTATTGTGCGGCTTGGTGTGCAGATCGGCAAGTAGGATGTACAGCAAAGTGCCGGATGGCGTCGGATCTGGTTTTCACAAGGTTTTGAATTTTAGTCAATATCCGGCAAAACTATCAAAGGACCTGAAAATATAGATTCTTCTGCGTTGATTATAAATTATACTTTTGGTTTTAAAAATAACCTTTAGTCTGTGCAATTCAAACAACTGTTCCGGCGGAAATCCATTGAAATGATCCTGGCGCATTCGCAAAGAGAGCAGGATGCCGGCCACTCCATGCGCAAGGACCTGGGTGTGCGCGATCTTACCTCATTCGGGATAGCTGCCATCATCGGGGCCGGCATCTTCAGCACCATCGGCAACGCCGCGGCCGCCGGTGGCCCGGCTGTTTCACTGCTCTTCGTTTTTTCAGCCATTGCCTGCGGCTTTTCGGCGTTGTGTTATGCACAGTTCGCCTCTTCCATCCCGCTGAGCGGAAGCGCATACACCTACGCCTATGCCAGTTTTGGAGAGCTCGTTGCCTGGATCATAGGCTGGGACCTGATTATGGAATATGCGGTTGGTAATGTAGCCGTGGCAATTTCCTGGTCGGGCTATTTCTGCGGCCTGCTTTCAGGTCTGGGCATCAATGTTCCCGATTTTCTGGCAATTGATTACCTGAGCGCTTCCCGGGGGTTTAAGGAAGCTACAGCCCTGATGGCGACTGGAATTCCTCTGACTGAACTGCCGGTTGGATTGACCGAGGCATTCCGTGCGTGGACCCAGGCGCCTGCCATCGGCGGACTGAGAATGATAGCCGATCTGCCTGCTTTTGCCATTGTAATACTAATTACATGGCTGGTATACAGGGGTATACGTGAATCAAAACGGGCAGGAAACATCATGGTTTTGTTGAAAGTCGCGATTTTGCTGATGGTAATTGCAGTCGGTGCATTTTATGTCGATCCGGGCAACTGGAGCCCCTTTGCCCCCAATGGAATCGGTGGAGTATTGAAGGGTGTTTCGGGTGTTTTCTTTGCCTACATCGGTTTTGATGCCATTTCTACGACGGCTGAAGAGTGTAAAAATCCACAACGTGATCTGCCGCGGTCGATGATCTATTCGCTGATTATCACCACCATTTTGTATGTCGCCATCAGCCTCGTGCTGACCGGAATGGTCAGTTATCACCTGCTGGGTGTGAGCGATCCCCTTGCTTTTGTATTCGACAAACTGCACCTGACCAAACTCTCCGGAATCATTGCCCTGAGTGCAGTGATTGCCATGGCCAGCGTGTTGCTGGTTTTTCAGATGGGTCAACCCCGCATCTGGATGAGCATGAGCCGCGATGGATTGCTGCCTCCGGTTTTTTCGAAACTGCACCCGCGTTATCACACCCCCGGTTTTGCGACCATTGTTACCGGAATCCTGGTAGCTGTTCCAACGCTGTTTATGAACCTGACCGAAGTTACCGACCTGACCAGTATAGGAACACTCTTTGCCTTTGTGCTGGTCTCAGGTGGTATTTTAATTCTCGACGGCAAGAAAACTCCGGTAGGCAACCTGGGCAGGCGGGGCACCGGGAAATTC
Source organism: Bacteroidales bacterium (assembly GCA_016709025.1). Classification (GTDB taxonomy): domain Bacteria; phylum Bacteroidota; class Bacteroidia; order Bacteroidales; family Lentimicrobiaceae; genus Lentimicrobium. The sequence goes on from JADJEQ010000010.1 coordinate 13,031, forward strand.
AGGGTTCCTTACCTGAACAGCCGTTATTGGCTTCCGCTTATCTGGCTGGGAGTTTTTCTGCTGATGCGCAACCTCGACCCCGAAGATTTATTTTCATTAATAGACTTCCACCGTTTGCCCGGCGAATCGTTCTGGGATGTATTTCAGCATAAGATTCCCCACTTTTCGTTCCTTATTGTTGCGGTAGTTGTTACTTTTCTGGCCATTAAGCAGCAATTATCGCTGATTCCGGCCCTGGGACTTATTACCAATTTCTACCTGATGTCACAGCTGGGCATCACCAATTGGTTAAGATTCCTGATCTGGCTGGTGATCGGGCTAACCCTTTATTTTGTTTATGGGAGCAGACATAGTCGTTTGAGGAAGCAGGCAAATGAATCATAGTAAGCGACAAGGTGACCAGGAGAAATGGGGACAAGGGGCAAAAGACCCGCACCAGAAAAAAAAGGATGAATAAATTATTCAGAATATCAATTTTAATTGCTTTCTCCTTTGGGATATATGGGTGCCATGTTCAGCAAACAGTGTTATCTGTCAGACCAAATGAATGGGCAGATAAGGTTGAACTCAGCGGGTTTGACAACTTATATAAAGTTGACAAAGATCTATACAGATCTGAACAACCCGATAGTCGGGAAATGTTATTGCTCGACAGCCTGGGAATCAGAACAATTGTGAATCTGAGAAAATTCAGCAATGATAAACATGAAGCGAAAGGCACTGGATTGGGGCTGCAACAGATTAAAATGGATGCCTTTGACATTTCGTATGAGGACATCCTAACCGGGACGAACATTCTGCTGAAATCAGATAAACCGGTGTTGGTACATTGCCTTCATGGTTCCGACAGGACCGGATGCCTCGTGGCAGTTTACCGGATGGTAAAATGTGGATGGACAAGGGAGGAAGCCATTAAAGAGTTTCTGGATGGTGGATTCGGGTTTCACAAAGGATGGTTCCCGGGTATTCTCAGGTTGCTGGAAACCATTGACATTGAAAGACTCAGGAAAGATCTTGGAATGATGGAATGATGGCCCGCATGTGCGGGACTCAGGGTGACGATTGTAATGATGGAATGATGCTCTTAACGCCTGTCTTGAGCATCTGCATCATGCTGCGAATTTTATTAGGGTATCTGTATGTCTCGGTTTGAGAACACTATCGGTCAGCGCAACAGGTGAAATATACTACTTAACTTTAGACTTTGGACTTTTTACTTGAGACTTTATACTTCTCACTTTTAACTCTCCCTTCCTCAGCCAGACAGCCATCACTGCCACGAGCAACCTTGGCCAGATCAGCCAGTGGAGGGTATATCCCAGGGTTATAAACAGCAACGGATCTTCCAGTTGTGAATGTGAAACAGCCACATGGTGGTTGAGAAGGTCGGCATCGTTGCGGCTCATTTTACCTTTTTCACGCTGGTCGATCATGATGGCCGAGCCATATGCCAGACCAATCAGGTTGGCAACCACCCACGAAAGTGTGGTGCTTCCGGGCAGGCCAAAGACTTTCATCAACGGTGACAAAGGCTTGTTGATGGCATCGATCCAGCCGAACTCTTCCATTATCTGCTGGAAAACCAACAGTAAATTCACCAGAATCAGAATTTTGATCACGGTTGAAGTTATCGAGGTGAACCAATGCAGAAGCGCGGCCATAAAATCAACCTGAGTTGCAGCGATGGTAATGGTTTCGGGAGACATGGTGCCTGGCATCACCAGATTCAGCACCCATGCAACAACAAAACTTCCACCCAGGCGTAAAAGTAACATTCTTACAACCGAAGAACCCGTTCGTTTCATTACGGCCGATTCAATCAGAAAGCCATGCGACACCAGGCACATGGTTGCCAGTATGGTTCCTTCGCGTAGCGGCAGATCGAGCATGGCCAGGATTGCCACAACGGAGTATATATTGGTAAATATGCTGGTGATAAATACAATGGCTGAAACACCGGGCAGGCCAAGCAGGTTGAAGAAAGGTCCGGTGTAGCCGGCAATCAGGTTCAGCACTCCGAAAAAATCAAGCAGCATAACGCCGAACGAAACCGGAACCGTGATCTTAATCAGCCACCACGCGGTTTTCAGGCCTTTGGGTAAAGCGGTTTTTACACAGCGATGAAGTCTTTGAGTGAAGGATTCTGGATTCAAGTATAGTTTCTTACAAGCGGTCAAAGGTAAAAATACTGTGATGAATTTGAAAAAGAATAAAACCTGAATCCCGGAATCTGATAATCTGAAATTCTGTAACCCTGTAACCTCACCCCCCAACCCCCTCTCCAAGAGGCGAGGGGGAGCCGGAAGCCCCTTTTCACTCAGCCACCTGGAATCCTGAAACCCTGAAATTCTGAAACTCTGTAACCCTGTAACCCTGTAACCCTGAAACTCTGAAACTCTGTAATTCTGTAACCCTGCAATTCTGTAACCCTGTAATTCTGTAACCCTGAAATTCTGAAACCCTGTAATTCTGTAACCCTGTAATTCTGAAACCCTGTAATTGAAACCCTGAAATTCTGAAACTCTGTAATTCTGTAACTCTGTAATTTTTCTTTGAGCTTTTTCTAACTTTGCCTACCCAAGTACCAACTATGTCGAGTCTTGAAGTCATTGCCCTGATTGTTTCAGGTGTTTTTGTCGGGTTTATCAATACCCTTGCTGGTGGTGGTACCATCATTTCACTGTCGTTGTTTATGTTTATGGGACTTCCGGCCGACATTGCCAACGGCACCAACCGCATCGCGGTGATCCTGCAGAACATGACTTCGGTAGCTACCTTCAGGCAGCAAAAGTTACTTGATACGAAAAAAGCACTCTGGCTATCCATTCCAACCGTTTTGGGTTCCATCATCGGCGCTCAGCTTTCGGTTCAGATTGATGAAGCAACCTTCCGCAAGGCCATAGGGGTGGTGATGCTGATGATGATATTCTTTATCCTTTCGAAACCAGACAAATGGCTGAAAGGGCAAAAGTCTTTACAGTTGAAAAAAGTGAGTCCGCTCCAGATGCTGATCTTCTTTGCCATAGGCATTTATGGCGGTTTTGTTCAGGTGGGTGTTGGCTATTTCCTGCTGGCCGGTATAGTGCTGGGCGCCGGTTACGACCTGGTAAGGGCCAATGCCATCAAGGTTTTCATCGTCTTACTCTATACAATTTTCGCCCTGGCAGTATTCGTCTATAACGACAAAGTCAACTGGCAGTTCGGCCTGGTTCATGCCATCGGCAATATCATCGGCGCCTTTGTTGCTTCCCGCTATGCCGTGACCTGGGGTGCTAACTTTATCCGCTGGTTTATTATCGTTATCATCTTTGTTACTTCGGCAGATTTGTTCGGGATTATAGATATCAGGGGGAATGTTTGACGAATGACGAATGAGAATGACGAATGACGAATGACGAATGACGAATGACGCCCTTCGACTCCGCTCAGGGTGACACACGAATGACGGATTATTTACAATTAACGAATACGAAACCTCAACGATGATTCCGGCTCCCCTCGCAAACTATGGGAAATGTCAGAAATCCTTCTCCTAATGAGGAGACGGTGCCCGGAGGGCGGATGAGGTGGAGAGGAGTACGGGGGTGAGGTATTACGAATGACGAATGTAGAATGACGAATGTAGAATGACGAATTTAGAATGTTGCATTGGGTTATTGCCAACTGCCTTTTGCTAACTGCCAACTACCTTCCTGAATACCGAATTTTATTTGATTTTAATGATCTTCGATTCCGACTTCTCTTCATCGGCCTCAATGTGCAAAATATAAATACCGGGAGCCAGGTCGGCAATGTCGAGCCTTGTAATCTGGTTCACAAGGTTGTACTCCTGAACCTTTCCGCCCTTGAGATTACGGATTTCTGCAACCGCTCTTTTATACTCAGCATTTATAAACTCAACATAAATCTCCTCTCTTGCAGGAACCGGATATATCCGGTAATCATGCATCAACGGTTCAGCCAATCCTAAACTGTTTTCAATTTCAAACTGAATTGTTTCAGAGCAGCCGATTGAATCAAGAACCGTCAGGTCGTATGTGCCGGAACAAAGGTCAGGGATCGTGTCGCCATCCATGCTCAGCGTATCTCCTTCAAGAATATAGTGGTAAGGAGGTAGCCCGTTTTCCGGAAAGATCCGTGCCATCCCCTCACATAAGGTTGTATTGATGTTATCAGGTAAAGTCTGCAGATTGCCGATTACGAAAGGGTCGGTCATCGGCACATACACCGTTTCTGTGACAACGCAACCGATGCGGTCAGTTACCGAAACACTATATTCGCCTGTTAACAGCATCGTTACTTCAGCTGTTGTATCGCCCGATGACCAACTGTAAGTATAAGGCTCAAATCCGTTTTGAGCGATCACCGATGCGCTGCCATCGGCCGCCTGGCAGGTGGCAGTACCGGACATGGTCGTGGCCCGGAAGTCCATGCAGGCGTAGCTTTGCGGATCAAATTCAGCGGCTTTGATCCAGGTGCCGATAAAGATTCCCGGGACACCGTCGTTATCGTAATCACTGATCTCAATGGGTGTTCTTCCCTCTCCTTCATATCCGTGTTGTTCTGAATGTATCATGGTGCCGTCGAGCTTGCTGAAATAAGCAACGCCTTCGCTCATCAGCGCGATCTCAGGTTCATCATTTCCGGTAAAATTACCCACTTTTATACCAGTCACGCGATCGGGCAACTGAATAGGCAAATAGGTCACTAAATGACTGATACCATTGATGATGGCTACTTTTCCACCCGTTGTTCCCGCAACAATGTCAGGAATATTGTCGCCATCCATGTCAAACAGGTCAAACAGGTAAATTCCAAGTTCTTCCGTTTCCCAGGCTTCGTTGGAAACCCCATCGTAAACAGTGATTCTGTTATGAGCGCAGATGATCTCTGTATCCGGGTCGTTGTCTATATTCTCAGCTTCAGCCTTGGTATAGGCATACCCCTCGAATCTGGCTGATGTCCATATGGTTGAGTAATCAGACGTATTAAAGGCATATACATAGTAATCAGAGGTTGCAATGTACTCTAAGGTTCCATCATTGTCAATATCTGCAATGTCGATATCGAAAAAAGTACCGTAATCGGAGCCCATAGGCCAGTCATGACTGGATTCCAGTTGGTGGGTAGCCCCATTGAATACCCACATGGCACCGGAATATATTTTCCCGCCTGCAATTATTATCTCCGTCTCATTATCACCATCCACATCAGTGATCTCCATCGCAAAGTTGCCTTCCCAGTTATCCATTTCCGACATCAGGTCAGGACTGCTCTGCCATTCACGTTCGCGTGTAAGTGCATCAAAGACCGTGATGATGCCGCTTCCGCTGTTTTCGCTTTCTGCAGTTAGGGTAACAATCTCTGGTTCTGAATCGTCATCAACATCGGTAACTGCAAGTTGTGAAAATGGTCCGACCAAATGCTTGCTGACCCACTCTTCTGTTTTTTCCGGGAGGCTGTATACAAACATGTGAAGCGCGCCGGATGATGCGCCGCCATCAGCCCAAATCAATTCCGGAGCACCGTCGTTATCCGTATCTGCAACATTCAGTCCGCCGACGCCATTGTCGGGATTTTCGACGCTCCAATAGGGTTCGCCATTGATCGGATTGAGGCTGATAATACTGCCCCACTGATCCTGACCATACACGATCTCACGGATGCCGTTTCCGTCGGTATCGGCCATAATCATCTCATCGATGCCCGAGCCGACATTGCGCTCCCATTTGGGTTGCTGCACATCGGCATCATAAACGCCCATATGGGTATAATTATCAGCCAGAATGATCTCTTTAAGCCCATCGTTGTCAACATCTTCAAGCAGGAGATTGCCAAAGGTTCCATAGCTGTTATCAAAAAACTGCCATACCAGGGCAAGGGTATCTGCCTGTATCCGCATTAAATTTCCGTTTGTAAATACCAACTCTGGCTGTGTGTCACCATCTACGTCGGCGCACATCACTTTCCCTGCCCTTTCATAAAATGAATACTCAAGCTGGTATGTACCGCTTTCCCGGCTGTAAATGTAAGTATCGTTAAGTGTCTGAATAATGAGTTCTGTATCACTGTCGCTGTCGGCATTCGCGAAATCCATAGACTGGGGTGTATAGGCATATTCCGGTAGTCGTACTGAATCTTCAACAGTGAGTGTATGCGGGTCATAGAACTCGATCAGGCCATCTCCTGATGCTACCGCGATCTCCACTACATTATCTTCATCATAATCATACAGTTCAAGAACATCCAGCATTGCCGTCTGGCTGTAGTATCTGCTCATCCAGTGGATCACATAATCATTTAGCTGCGGATCATATCGCATAATATACCAGCTATTATGATTTCCGATAATGACCTCGTTGAGCGAATCGCCGTCAATATCAATTGTGTGCATCGCTCTGGTCATATACAATCCATAAACACCCTGCTGCCACATCAGGGATGTGTTTTGCGCATTTGCACTGATTATTATTGCAATAGCAGCGATGAGGCAAAACAGAAATCGTTTCATATAATGAAGTATTTGTTTGGTCAAATATATTGCAATATATAGAATTTACGATATAGATTATACTGATTTATAAATTTGGGATATGATGAATGACGAATGACGAATGACGAATGACGAATGACGAATGACGAATGTAGAATAATATTTACGATTTACGGTTTACGATTTACGAATACGTTACCTCGACTATGATTCAGGTCCCCTCGTCAATAAAGCAAAAAGTCCGATTTCCTTCTCCTTGAGGAGAAGGTGCCCGTAGGGCGGATGAGGTGGAGAGGGGTTCGGGGGTGAGGTAATACGAATGACGAATTTTGAATGACGCCCTTATACTCCGCTCAGGGTGACACACGAAACGAATAACGAATGACTAATGAAGGATAAAATTTACGATTTACGGTTGACGATTTACGATTGCATTCGACCCGCGACTCCCTTCCCTTGTCTAATGACGAATATAGAATGAAGAATGAATGAAAATTTACGGTTTACGATTGACATCATTCGTGAAGTTGCGTTTGTTTTTTTTGCCAACTGCAAATTGCCAACTGCCAACTGAATGACGAATGACGAATTCAGAATGATGAATGTTGAATGAAGGATCAGGGTTGAGCCAAATTGACGAATCATAACAATTAGCTAATCAGCTAATTATCGAATCAGCTAATTGTCATCGTTTAACTACTCTACCTCGGTTTTTCAGGGCAGCATTTGCATTCTTTCGTATGATTTTCGTATTATTGTTCTTAAATCCACCACTATGAAACGGCTGATCTGCTTTTTTGTCACAGCAATTATACTATCTGCAAATATTTCCAATGCCCAGAAGCCCGGCTATGTGCTGGTGATTCATGGCGGAGCGGGCAATATAACTCCCGAAAGAATAACTCCTGAAAAAAAGGTTCTGTTTGAGCAAAAGCTTGAAGAAGCTCTGGCGGCAGGTGAAAAAGTCCTTTCAGCCGGTGGCTGTGCCCTGGATGCTGTGGTTGCTGCAGTTCAGGTGATGGAAGAATGCCCCCTGTTTAATTCCGGGAAAGGTGCTGTTTTTAATGCAGAAGGAAAGAATGAACTGGATGCTTCCATCATGGATGGCAAAACCATGAAAGCCGGTGCCGTGGCCGGTGTGATGACCATAAAAAGCCCTGTAGAAGCCGCCAGACGCGTAATTGATTCATCGGCCCATGTGATGTTGGCCGGCCGTGGTGCAGAGGAATTTGCACGGGTTCAGGGCCTTGAAATCGTTGACCCGTCTTATTTCTACACCGAAGAAAGCTGGCAGGAGTATCTGAAAGTTAAAGCAAGAATAGAAACAGAAGGCCGGAAAGGTACCGTCGGTGCGGTAGCCCTTGATATGAAGGGGAACCTGGCTGCGGCTACATCCACAGGCGGTATGATATACAAGAAATACGGCCGCATCGGCGATTCCCCTATCATTGGTGCGGGCACCTATGCAAACAACGAAAGCTGCGCTGTTTCGTGCACCGGTCATGGTGAATTCTTTATCCGAAACTCAGTGGCTTTTGATGTCTCTGCGCGGATGCTCTACCTGGGTGAAACTGTAGAAAAAGCTTCCGGATATATCATTAATGAAAAGCTAAAAAATCAAGGTGCCGCAGGAGGACTAATCGCATTGGATAAAGACGGAAATATTGCTATGCCATTCAATACAAATGGAATGTTCAGAGGTTATGTAAAGAAAGGGGAGAAGATTCAGGTGTATGTGTTCCGGTGATTTGGCACAGGGCACAGGGCGCAGGGCGCAGGGCATGGAACATAGAAGCATCCCTTTCCTACTTTTATTTTCTTTCTCCTAGTCTCCTTGTCCCCTTGTCCCCTTGTCTGATAAATCGTGGTAGGAAGTTACCTGGAGTAGCACAGGGCGCAGGGCGCAGGGCAAAGAGCATGGAGCATAGAGCATGGACTTAACTGGGATATTTTCGTCTTCGAATCAACAGACAAGGGGACAAGGGGAAATGGGGACAAGGAGAACAAAAGCATTAAGCATGGGAGTAACACATTAAACTACCCTTAGCGTCCCGCTAAGGGTCTATAAAAGCTTCTCAATACACTAACATCTGAAGAATCAAGAAATCTCATGGCACAGAAAATCAGCACTCCTCTAGGCATCTACAAGATGAAGTACAATGTTTTGGAAATTAGTTGGGGGGGGGGGGGGGGCCCGCGGGGCTCCCGTCCTCTCCAAAAACTCAAAATGGAGTAAAATGCCTTTGGAAATTAGACATTAGACATTAGAAATTCTCTCAATCTCCATGTAATTCTCAGAAGACTCCGTCCCTTGCCCTCCCGTCCTGCCAAATTTCAAAATGTAGTAAAATGCCTTTGGAAATTAGACATTAGAAATTAGAAATTCTCTCAATCTCCATGTAATTCTCAGCAAACTCCGTCCCTCGTCCCCTTCGTCCCCCGTCCCTTCTCAAATCATGGAAGGATCAAACACATTGATAATCTCCGGATCCGGTTTAAAGGATACTTTTGCTTCAGCCTTTTCAGGATAATCCATCTGCGCCAGCAAATAGCGCATGGTTTCAATGCGGGCGGTTGGTTTGTGGTTGCCCTTTTACGATTACCCAGGGGTTGTTGGCACTGTGGGTGTGCAGAAACATTTCATTTTTGTAATTGGTAAACTCATCCCACATCTGCTGGGCTTTCAGGTCAACAGTGCTGAGTTTCCACATTTTCAAAGGGTTCTGGATACGGTCTTCGATGCGGACTTTCTGTTCAGTAATGTTGATTGAAAACCAGAATTTAATCAGAATAATACCGTCATCGAGCAACATTTGCTCAAAAAGCGGAGCCTGTTTCAGAAAAAGTTCATACTGCTCTTTGGTGCAAAAACCCATAACCGGCTCAACCACTGCGCGGTTGTACCAACTTCGGTCGAAAAATACAATTTCACCGGGATTGGGCAGTTCTTTGATGTACCGCTGAAAGTACCACTGGCCTTTTTCTACATCATTTGGTTTGGGAAGTGCCACTACCCGCATGGCCCGTGGGTTAAGGTACCTCGTAAAACGGTATATGGCACCTCCTTTGCCGGCTGTATCACGTCCTTCAAAAATAATGGCCAGCCTGAGCTGTTGATCCTGTATCCATTTCTGCAGCTTGATCAGCTCAATCTGCAATTCTCTCATCTCAGATTTATACCTGTCGGCAGGTCTGGTAAGGTTTTTCATCCTTATACCAAATTATTGAATCCGCTTTCCGGACTTATCAAAACGGACTTCCATTTCATTCCAATCCTTACTGTAAACATATACCTTGTAATTTTCAGCAGCACCCGGATACTCAACTTTCAAAACACTTCCTTTTTCCCAGGTACTGAATTCGCCTGATTTCAGGCTGTCGCGAACCGGTTGTGGAAGCTGATCGTAAAGGATGGAAGTTTCAGTACTCAGCCAGGCTCCTTTTTCATCAAAAAATGCATCATAATACTCAGTTCCGGTTTTAAAAGAGATCAGGATGGTTTTATCGATCCTGGACCAGCTTTCCTCGGAAGTGCCGGGATATTTTTTCTGAAAAGTGGTCTTTATTTCCGGTGCCAGCTTTTCGAGGCCATTGATCTGAGTCTGTGCATTGGCAGTAAAAAATACCGATACAAGCAATATGAATGCAAGTGCTTTCAGATTCGTTTTCATAATAAAATCTATTACTGTGATTTTTATACCGGTTGATCTGAATCACGATCCCTGGAAATGATGATCAGAGCAACTTTTAATGCGAATGTAACTCATTTTCAGGCATACAGAATGGGGCTGTAAAAAAATTTATCAACACCAAATTAACATCATAGTAGCAGATAATCAACGCATTGGTGTAGATTCATGATTTCATTGTATGTCAGATGCGTTTATTGCAGGAAATGATTGAAAACAACTGCAGCTTTTGATTTGCCGATCACAGCTTCCAGCTCTTCCATCGTAGCCTGCCTGATGTTTTTTACCGATTTGAATTTGCGTAGCAACATCTGTGAAGTTGCCGGGCCAATGCCTTCAATGTCGCTCAGGCTGGTTTTGATGGTGCCTTTTTCACGCCGTTTGCGGTGATGGGTGATGCCAAAACGATGGGCTTCATCGCGCATTTGCTGGATCACTTTCAGGGTTTCGGATTTCTTGTCAAGATGCAGTGGAAGTGAATCGCCCGGGAAATAAAGTTCCTCAAGCCGTTTTGCAATGCCAACCAGTTGAATGGTGTTCTGAAGACCAAGTTTCTCAATGCTGATCATAGCCGAGCTGAGCTGCCCTTTTCCTCCGTCAATTAATACAAGTTGAGGCAATTCCTGTCCTTCCTCAAGCAGGCGGCTGTAGCGCCGGTATACCACCTCTTCCATTGAGGCAAAATCATTGGGGCCTTCTACCGTTTTTATATTGAAATGGCGATAATCTTTCTTTTCCGGCCTGGCATTCCGGAACACCACCATGGCTGCAACCGGATATGACCCCTGGATATTTGAATTGTCGAAGCATTCCATATGAACCGGTTGCTCTTTCAACCCCAGATCCTTTTTCATGGTATCGAGAATTCGTTTTGTGCGCCTTTCGGGATCAACGAGCTCTTTTTGCCGCTGTTTATCGAGCTGGTAATACTTTGCATTGCGTTCCGAAAGTTCAAGTAATTGTTTTTTGTCGCCTCTCTGCGGAACCGTGTAAGTGAGATCAGGCAACCTGAATTCGGGCATAAGGGGGACGATGATTTCTGCCACTCCACTGCTGAATCGCTGGTGAAGGTCGGCAATGGCCATGGTGAGCAATTCTTCGGTTGTTTCATCCAGTTTCTTTTTCAGCTCAACCGTATGTGACTGAATGATGGCACCCGAAGCGACTTTCACAAAATTTACATAGGCAGAATGTTCATCCTCAATAATAGAGAAGACGTCCACATTGTTGATGGACGGATTCACCACCAGCGACTTGCTCTGGAATCTGTCCAGCAATTCAATCTTCTCTTTTACCACATGGGCTTTTTCAAATTCAAAAGATTCCCCGGCGTATTGCTTCATAAGTGCGGTAAGCTGGTTTTTTACCATGCCGATGTTGCCCTTGATGATTCCCCGGATGCCTTTGATGGTTTCGGTGTAGTCTTCCTCGCTCTGATGCCCTTCGCAGGGACCAAGACAGTTGCCGATGTGGTTCTCAAGACAGATTTTGAATTTCCCGGCTTTTATATTTTGTTGGGTCAGGTTCAGGTTGCAATTACGCAAAGGATATAACTGCCTGATCAGGTCGAGCAGGGTATTCATCAGTTTTACCGAAGCATAAGGCCCGAAATATTCACTGCCATCCTTTATCAGGTTGCGGGTCGGAAAACACGGGGGAAAGGTTCATTTTTGATGCAAATCCACGGGTAGGTTTTATCATCCTTCAACATGATGTTGTAACGCGGCTGGTACTCCTTGATCATGTTGTTTTCAAGCAGCAGGGCATCGGATTCACTCTCAACTGCAATCCATCGGATATCAGCGATCTTTGCAACCAATACCCTTACCTTCCCCGGGAGCGAAGCATTTTTATTGAAGTAGGAAAGAACCCTTTTTTTCAGATTCTTCGCTTTCCCGATGTAAATGATCTTCCCATCCTTATCGAAATACTGATACACTCCAGGGTTAGAGGGTAGTGTCTTCAGTATGGAGGAGTGAGGTGAAGATTTCATTTTGTGAAGCTCAAAGTTGAAAGTTCAAAGCTAAAGTAAAAAGCCCGGGCGGTTGGGAAAAATTCAAAAAAGCCGGATATTCATTTAAGCCAGACGTCAAAAAAAAAAAATTAATGAACGATTTAAACCTTTTATGAAAGCTACATTAGTTCTGGTGTTCCGGATCAATTGTCTGAGCCATTTTCTTTTGAACAATTGATCCAAGTATTTTTCTAAGCTGGTCAGATTCATCAATCAGCCAGTCTATCTCCTCAGAACTTCCAACATTAACAACAGTTCTTTTGATAACTCTTAACCAATAGTTGGATTCACGCATTTCCTTAAGTGAAATCTTAACTTTATAGATGAAATCCGGCGTTGTACAGGATCCTTGACTCTCTTCGTAATTTGCACCAGATGAAGTAGATGATTTAATAAGTTGATGTTTGATGATCTTATTCTCAATTGAATTGTCAAGCTTTCTGCTCAGTTAAATAACATCAACAGCAAATTTGGTAATCTTTCAGGATTAAATCATAAGTTGCCATTTTAATTCATGTGTTTAATTATAAATATGTTATTTAAAATAAATGACTTTCACTCATTAAATCACAAATTTAATAATAAAAGACACCATCTTATAAGCGTAATTTCAAATTAACTTTAGGCTTTAAAGATACTTATTTAACAATTCACGGATTCCATCGTAGCTGATCTTTAATTTGAATGCACTTTAAGCTTTGCACTTTAAGCTTTGAGCTTAATCTTCCCTCATATGGTTGAACCCTTGTGCCTCAATCGGATACATGCTTCCTCCGTTGCTGATAAGGTATTCCCCCTCCGCTTTTTCAAGCATGTGACCGATGATGTGAATGTCTTTGATTGACTTCACCTTTTCAAAATCGTTTACATCCACCGTAAACAGCAGTTCGTAGTCCTCACCTCCGTTCATGGCTGCGGTGGTCGGGTCAATCTGAAACTCTGCAGCGATGTCTGCCGTAACCACATCAACAGGGATTTTGTCTTCAAAAATCCGGCAACCCAGGCCGGAGTCTTTGGCGAGGTGAAGCACCTCACTGGCCAGCCCATCTGAAATATCAATCATCGCGGTGGGTTTTACACCGGCTTCCCTCAGTTTAACAAGCACATCCACCCTTGCTTCCGGTTTAAGCTGGCGTTCAAGAACATAATCGTTACCTTCGAGCTCAGGTTGCATCTGAGGATTGGCTTTATATACCTGTTTCTCCCTTTCAAGCAGCAACAGACCGATGTAGGCACCTCCCAGGTCCCCGCTCACGCAGATCAGGTCGTTTTCGCGGGCAGTGCTGCGATATACAACGTCTTCCTTTTTTACTTTGCCGATAACTGTTATTGACAGGAACAAGCCCGAAACGGAAGAAGTAGTGTCACCACCAACAAGGTCAACTTTGTATTTTTCGCATGCCAGGCGGATACCAGCATACAATTCATCGAGTGCTTCTACTGAGAAGCGGTTTGATACGGAAATCCCAACCAGCATTTGTGTAGCTGTTCCGTTCATGGCTACGATATCGGATATATTTACTACTGCTGCCTTATAACCCAGGTGTCTCAGCGGGGTATAGGTCAGGTCAAAATGAACCCCTTCAACCAGCAGATCTTTGGAAACCAGGGTAACAGAGTCGCCATTGTCGATGACCGCTGCATCGTCACCGACGCCTTTTAGTGTGCTTTTGTGGAAGATTTTTATTCCGGAAGTCAGGTGATCGATCAGGCCGAATTCGCCCAGGGCTGAAAGTTCGGTACGTTGCGGAGTGGTGTTGTCTGTCATGGTTTGATTCATTTAAATAAGGGGTGCAAAGGTAAACATTATCAGCGGGCTGATTTCATTATTGGACCGAAGCTGAATTTTCAGGATTGCTGATTGATCAGAAATGAGACCATGAAATCGCACATTATCAGACTATTTATCGATTACAATCACTCAATGTTATGTTTTATGTGATAGCGATCGGGTTGTCCGACCAATTCACATGAAACAGAGGTCGTACCTCAATTTACCGCATGCCTCATTTCTAAACAAGCAAAGTATTGCAACTTATCCCCCTGCCGGTTGTTATATTTTCAGGAAATGCAGTACCGGCCTGATTTGCTTACTTTATGTCATTATCCGGCAAGTTTGCAATTGGTCATGGGTTTCCTGACAGGCGAAATATTCGTATATTTGCGGCTTGTCTTAATTTAATCTAATTAAGTACTTAAATAAGCCTAAGGGCGATGGAAAAAGACCAGAACAACATACTCGAAGAAGTAACCCAGGGTGACTATAAATACGGCTTTTACACTGATATTGAAATGGATACAGCCCCCATGGGGCTAAATGAAGATACTGTAAGGTTTATTTCAGCAAAAAAGAATGAACCGGAATGGCTGTTGCAATACAGGTTGGATGCATACCACAAATGGCTTGGTATGACCGAACCCACCTGGGCGCATCTGCATCATCCGCCGATCAATTATCAGGAGATCATTTATTATGCTGCGCCAAAACGTAAAAAGGAACTGACCAGCCTCGATGAAGTTGATCCTGAATTGGTTGCCACCTTCAATAAACTCGGCATCTCACTCGAAGAGCAGAAACGCCTCAGCGGGGTAGCCGTGGATGCCGTAATTGATTCCGTTTCAGTGAAAACAACTTTTTCTGAAACGCTTGAAAAACAGGGAATTATATTCTGTTCATTCAGCGAAGCAGTGCAAAAAGTACCAGACCTCGTAAAACAATACCTGGGAACTGTCGTACCCTCAGACGATAACTACTTCGCTGCTTTGAATTCAGCGGTATTCAGCGATGGTTCTTTCTGTTACATCCCGAAAGGGGTTCGCTGCCCCATTGAGCTTTCGACCTATTTCCGCATCAACGCAGCCAATACCGGTCAGTTTGAACGCACCCTGATCATCGGTGATGAAAACAGTTATGTCAGTTACATGGAAGGCTGTACCGCACCCATGCGCGACGAGAACCAGCTCCATGCGGCCATTGTTGAAATTATTGCCCTTAAAGAAGCCGAAGTCAAATACTCCACCGTTCAGAACTGGTATCCGGGGAATAAAAAGGGTGAGGGCGGGATTTACAATTTCGTCACCAAAAGGGGGATCTGTAAAGGAAACAATTCAAAAATATCCTGGACACAGGTTGAAACCGGCTCGGCCATCACCTGGAAGTATCCAAGTGTAGTGCTGATGGGAGATCATTCGGTAGGTGAGTTTTATTCGGTTGCCGTTACCAACAACTATCAGCAGGCCGACACCGGCAGCAAGATGATTCACCTTGGAAAGAATACGAAAAGTACCATCATTTCGAAAGGGATTTCAGCCGGCCACAGCAGCAACAGTTACCGCGGGCTGGTTAAAATGACCAAACGGGCAGAAAATTCCCGGAATTTTTCTCAATGCGATTCGCTGTTACTCGGCGATAAATGCGGTGCACATACATTCCCATACATCAAAACAGAGAACAAAACCTCAATCGTTGAGCACGAGGCAACCACTTCAAAAATTTCCGATGACCAGTTGTTCTACTGCAATCAGCGTGGTATCAGCACCGAGAGTGCAATTGGCTTGATTGTTAATGGCTACGCCCGTGAAGTGCTCAAACAATTGCCGATGGAATTTGCTGTTGAAGCACAGAAGTTGCTGTCAATCAGCCTGGAAGGAAGCGTCGGTTAGAAGTAAAAAGCCTAAAGAAAAAAGTAAAAAGTTTAAACCTGCCCACCGGCAGGCCGGGTTCAAAAAAAGAAGGTATTGGAAATTAGAAATTAGAAATTAGAAATTTTCTTTCTTCCAGGACTTCTCAAAAACTAAAACAACCAAACAAACCATGCTTAGCATTAAAAATTTAAGGGTTTCGATCAACAATAAAGAGATACTGAGAGGCATTAACCTTGAAGTAAAACCAGGTGAAGTTCATGCGATTATGGGTCCGAACGGAACCGGTAAAAGTACTTTGGCTTCGGTTATTGCCGGGCGTGATATTTTTGAAGTTACCGAGGGGGAGATCCTGTATAAGGGGAAGAATCTGCTTGAGATGCCGATCGAAGACCGGGCCAGTGAAGGGATTTTTCTGGGGTTTCAGTACCCTGTTGAAATTCCGGGGGTTAGCATTACCAATTTCATGCGTACGGCGGTGAATGAACAACGCAAATACCGTGGCCTTGATCCCATGCCAGCCAATGAATTCCTGGCAAAGATGGAGGCTAAAAAGAATTTGCTTGAAATACACGCAAAACTTGCAAACCGTTCTGTAAACGAAGGTTTTTCGGGCGGAGAAAAGAAAAAGAATGAAATTTTTCAGATGGCCATGCTGGAGCCGGCTCTGGCCATTCTTGATGAAACCGATTCAGGCCTCGATATCGACGCCCTGAAGATTGTGGCCAATGGCGTGAATAAACTCAGAAGACCAGACAACGCATTCGTTGTGATTACACATTATCAGCGCCTGCTTGAGTACATTGTTCCCGACATTGTGCATGTACTTTTCGATGGCCGCATTGTGCGCTCCGGAGGTAAGGAACTCGCCATTGAGCTTGAAGAAAAAGGATACGAATGGATCAGAGCCGAACTGGTTTAAACCTGTTTAAATTTCAATAAACTATGGACGGAACAATCGTAGCCAACTATAACATCAAAGACACGCTTCTCGGGCTCTGGGATGACAACAGTGCCCGCATCTGCATGAACGACAGTGCCAGGATTAAAGAACTCAGGAAAGAGTCTATCCGGATATTTGCACAGAAGGGATTCCCGAACACCAAACAGGAGAAGTGGAGAAATACCGACCTGAGCAAAATGCTCAACCATCCTTACAACTTTCCGCTGGAGCCGGATCTTGAGAATGTTGATTTAAACGAAGTTTTCAGATGCGATGTACCTGGATTTGAAACCTACATGGTTGCCCAATACAACGGATGGTTTATCGACAGGGGAAATCAACTGAAGCAGGCAGCTGAAGGTGTGATCGTCTGCAGCCTTGCCGAAGCCTTTGTTAAATATCCCCGACTGATCGAAGATGCTTTCGGAAAATATGCGCCGGTTGCTGATAACAGCCTGACAGCGCTGAATACGGCCTTTGCCCGCGACGGGGTTTTTATCTATGTGCCCGACAATACCGATGTTGCAGAGACCGTGCAGATGGTGAACCTGATCAATGCCACCGACGGAGTATTTCTGCAAACCCGCAACCTGGTGGTAATCGGTCAGAACAGCGTTTTACGGCTCGTTCAGTGCGACGATTCCATTGATGATCACATTGGATTCATAAACTCGGTAACAGAGGTTGTTCTGGCAGACAATGCCAGGCTCGACCATTATAAACTTCAGAATAAAAATGACCGTTCAGCCCTGATCAACAATATCTACTTTCATGTAGGTGCGGGCGCCAACCTTTCGACCAATGCCATCAGCCTGAATGGGGGACTGATCAGAAATGAAGCAAATGTTACGCTGAATGGCAGGGGTGGTCATGCCGATATTTTAGGCGTTTACCTGATGGACCGCAACCAGCACATCGACAACCAGGTATTTGTTGACCATGCTCAGCCCGATTGCACCAGCAATGAATTGTTCAAAGGGATACTCGATGATCATGCCAGCGGGGTGTTCAATGGCCATATCCTGGTACGCCCCGATGCACAGCGCACAAACGCTTATCAGAACAACAAAAACATCCTGATTTCGGATAAGGCAGTCATTGATACCAAGCCATTTCTGGAAATTTACGCCGATGATGTAAAATGCAGTCACGGAGCTACCGTTGGTCAGCTCGACAGTGAGGCCATGTTTTATCTCCGGTCGAGGGGAATCAGCATGGAAAACGCCCGGATGTTGCTGATGTACGCCTTCGCCGCGGAAATAGTAAACAAGATTTCGATTCCGCAACTACAGCTCAGGATTGACGATCTTGTCAAGAAAAGGCTCAGGGGTGAGTTGTCGGTTTGTGATCAGTGCGTGCTTCACTGCAACGCGAAAGAACAGAAGGTAGCTTTTGAAATTGACATGAGTAAGATTTAATTTCTGATTTATGATTGCAGATTGCGGATTTTAGATTTTGGGCGAAACTGCATAAATTTCCGGATCAAACGTCTGAAATATTAAATCACTCTTTTCTCTTTTCAACCTGCTCTTTGTAAATGAGACAATGAATACGAAACAGGATATTGCAACATTGAATATGGATATTGACAAAATCAGGTCTGAATTCCCGATTCTGGGTCGTAGCGTACATAACAAACCCCTGGTTTATTTTGACAACGCTGCTACAACCCAGAAACCGCAGGTAGTGATTGACGCATTGGTTGACTATTATACCAACCTGAATTCCAATGTCCACCGGGGTGTGCATTTCCTCAGCCAGCAGGCAACCACTGCGTTTGAGGAAGCCAGGGAAAAAATCAGGAAGTTCTTGAATGCCAGGTACAATTACGAGATCATCTATACCCGTGGATGCACGGAATCCATTAACCTGGTTGCCGGGTCGTGGGGACGGGCAAACATACATGCCGGTGATGAAATTCTTATTACAGCGCTTGAGCATCATTCCAACATAGTTCCATGGCAAATGTTGTGCGAAGAAAAGGGCGCAAAGCTGAAAGTCTGCCCAATACTTGAAGATGGCTCACTGGATATGGCTGCCCTTTCGCAAATGCTGACAACAGCCGTCAGGCTGGTGGCGGTCACCCACATTTCCAATACCCTGGGAACCATCAATCCTGTGAAGGAAATTACCCGGATGGCGCATGAAAAGGGAATCGTGGTGTTGATTGACGGAGCCCAGGCCCTGTCGCATATGAAGGTTGATGTTCAGGACATTGGTTGTGACTTTTATGCTTTTTCAGGACACAAGGTTTATGGCCCGATGGGCATTGGTGGCCTCTACGGCAGGGAAGAGGTGCTGAATGCTATGCCTCCCTATCAGGGTGGAGGAGAGATGATCAGGTCAGTAACTTTTGAGAAAACCATCTACAACGAACTACCATTCAAGTTTGAAGCCGGAACCCCCAATGTGGGCGATGCCATCGGATTCGGCGTGGCACTCGATTATATCAGCAACATCGGGCTCGACCAGATTGCAGCCCGTGAGCATGAATTACTGGCATACGCCACTGAGCGTTTTAAAGGCGATCCGCTGATTCGCATCATCGGGAATGCGCCTGAAAAAGCCAGCCTGATCTCATTCATGATCGATAAAATTCATCCCTACGATGCCGGTACCATCATCGATCAGTTTGGCATCGCTGTGAGGACCGGAACGCACTGTACCCAGCCGTTGATGGATAGCCTGGGAATACCGGGTACCATCAGGGCTTCCTTTGCATTTTACAACACAAGGGAAGAAATTGATAAATTAATGGAAGCCATTTCAAAAGTTGAAGAACTTTTTCTTTAAATTCGTAGAAGAAAAACTGAGAAAATGATAAAGATTGAGGAGAGCACCAGTGCCATCGTGAGCGAATTTGACATTTTCGATGATTGGATGGATAAGTACAACTACCTGATTGAGTTGGGGAAATCATTGCCTTTGATCGATGAAAAATTCAAAGTTGAAAGTAACCTGATTGAGGGATGCCAGTCGAGGGTATGGCTGCACGCTGAGTTCGACGGCACCAACATACACTTTACTGCCGACAGCGACGCCGTCATCACCAAGGGTATTGCGAATCTGCTTATCAGGGCCTATTCCGGACACACCCCGCAGGAAATCCTCGATTCTTCCACCGAGTTCCTGAACGAAATCGGCCTTACCCAGCACCTCTCACCAACACGTTCAAACGGACTTCTTTCGATGATTAAGCAGGTTAAAATGTACGCGCTTGCGTATAAGACAAAGCAGGCGATGGGATGACCTAAGCATCTCCTTTTTCAGGAAGGATTTGGTAAGATGGAAGAATAGAAAGATGGAATAATGGAATGATGGGACGATGGAATGATGGCCACGATCGCTGCCAGATAAACCCTGTAATTCTGAAACCCTGAAACCCTGAAACCCTGAAACCCTGAAACCCTGAAACTCTGAAACTCTGAGATCTTACAACACTTCGGGCTCCCCCTCGCCAAGAAGCTGGGAGAAGGGCCGGGCGGATGAGGTAGAGAGGGGGTTGGGGGGTGAGGTCTGAAATTCTGATTACTTTGAACTTTACTTTTTACTTTAGACTTTAAACTTTTTACTTTTTACTTCCACCTCATGATGGATCACGAAAAAACACTTTTACTTGGAGACCAGATCATCGAACGCCTCAAACGCGTTTTTGATCCTGAAATCCCTGTCAACATATACGATCTGGGCCTTATATACAACATCAGCATTGACGATAATTCTGTCGCCCACATTACCATGACGCTCACAGCACCCAACTGCCCGGTAGCAGAATCGCTGCCGGTAGAGGTGAAGGATACAGTCAAAGAAATTCAGGGTATCAGTGACTGTGAGGTTGAGCTCACCTTTGAGCCACCCTGGGACAAGGATATGATGTCGGAAGAGGCGATGCTGGATCTTGGATTTTTGTAAAAAGGCATGGAAAGGTATTCAATGGAGTAGGGACACGACATGTCGTGTCCCTACTCCATTGAATAAGACATGTCGTGTTTCTGTGTAAAATGGATTTTTCGATTTTTTTACCAGCTTCCGGAGTTATTTTTTCTTCACCTCAATCCCCGGATTGATTGCCTGTAAAACCTCAATAAACCGTTCAGGCAACACCGGTGAAATCAGCAGCCATTCTTTGTTTTTGAATTTTATTTCCAGCCTGTCGAGCGAAAGGGCAGGAGAGGAGATTACGTTGCTGCTGGGCCTTATGCCTGCAATATCATTTATATTGAAGGTCTTTTTGTAAAGCAGGCCGCAAACCACAGTCAGCTGATCGATATCATGAATGGTGTAGGTGGTTCTGAAATAGATCGGTACAATGATCAAAATAACCGGCAACATAACCAATGAAAGATACCAGGGGTCATTAAAAGAGATGACGATGGTGAATGCCACCGGAAGTATGGTTGCCAGGGAGAACCAGGCGGAGCGTTTTGACCGGAAAACGATGGTACCCGACATAGATTAATTACTATAGAATCTACTGATTACTTCTGAAATATACTCAATTTCTGAGGTCTGAAGGCCATAATAAAACGGGAGTCTCAGCAAAGTTGCTGCATAGCGGTCGGCCTGATGAAGGATACGGCCATCGTGCCGGCCTTTGTAGTAGGGTGAATTGTGCAGGGTAAGGTAGTGAAAAACAGCATGAATACCATTTTTTTGCAGAAAACCCAGCAACTGATCACGCTCGGTAGACGAACGGGTAACAACATAGAACAGATGCCCATTGTGTCTGGCATATTCTGGCACGTGAGGTAGTGACAGGAAGCCGGACTGAGACAGCGGAGTCAGTTGCCGGTAGTATTCCTTCCAGATTTCCAGTCTTTTCTGTTGTATGGCTTCCAGATGCTCCAACTGACCATAAAGAAATGCTGCGGTTAATTCATTGGGTAAAAAGGAGCTGCCGAGACTCACCCACTCATATTTTTCAACCTCTCCACGGGCAAAGGCTGCCCTATTGGTGCCTTTTTCCCAGATAATTTCTGCTTTCCCGGTTAGTGACGAATCGTTTACAATCAGCATTCCTCCTTCCCCGGAGGTAATATTTTTGGTTTCATGAAATGAGAAAGTCCCCAGTTTACCTATCCCTCCCAGGGGCTTATCCTTGTAAAATGCATCAATTCCCTGGGCGGCATCTTCCACAACGGCAATGTTGTGGGGATTGGCTACCTGCATAATCCGGTCCATATCACAGGCTATACCACCATAATGAACAACCACAATTGCCCTGGTTTTTGGTGTGATAAGGGATTCAATCAGTTCAGTGTCGATGTTCGGATTCAGTGGGTTGCTGTCGGCGAAAACAATGGATGCTCCCCTTAAAGCAAAGGCATTGGCTGTTGATACGAATGTATAGGAGGGCATGATAACTTCATCACCGGGCCCGATACCGAGCAGTAGAGCGGCCATTTCCAGCGCATCGGAGCAACTGGTGGTAAAGAGGGTTTTTTTGAACCCATATTTCTTCTCAAAAAACAACTGGCAATCACGGGTATAATCCCCATTGCCCGAAAGTTTGCCTTTGTAAGCAGCCTGGGACAGGTGAAAGGCTTCGCGCCCGGTAAAATGTGGTTTGTTAAAAGGAATTTTCATGCCGGATGCGTTCAGACCGCTAAAATAACCAATTCTCCTTATTTTTGATCAGATGAGAATGATTGCAGTCACTGAAAAGGAATTTCTTTGAAGAATACTCAGCAACGCATTTGAAATTTGGCGCTTTTAGCACGAATAATGAGTGATATTCATCAGGATTCTGCCTTTTTGATTTTTAGGGTTTGAATTATGGCGTTATATTTGCAGGGTGATTTCCCGGTTAAAAATTTCACGCAAATAGTCATCTTTTAAATCTCTTTGAATATGAAATACAGCATTTTCTTTCTGGCTTTTATTTTTTCTTTTTCAACAATTTTTGCCCAGACAACCCAGCCCTCAACTGCAAAAAAGACATCTACCCAACAGGTCACACCTTCCACCCAGAAGACGACTCCGCAGAAACAACCGACCAAAACAGTCACCCCATCAAACCAGAAGGCGCCGGTTACACCTGTTAATCCGGTCAAACCGTCTGTAGTTCCCCCTAAAAGTACTCCGGCAGCAACTCCCAAAGATATTACCGGTTACTGGCTTACCGCCAACAAGGCAAACATTATCCAGTTTTACAAAGTCGGCGATGTTTATCAGGGTAAAATAGTCTGGACCAGGAATAAAGACAAGAACGGGAAACCATTGACCGATGTCAATAATCCGGATAAATCAAAACGGAAGAATCAGATTGTTGGCACTCAGATGGTTTCAAACCTGAAGTATAACGCCAAAACAAAGACCTATGAAGGAGGTAAAGCCTATCTGCCTCAGACCGGCAAGACATATAACTGCAAAGCAAAACTTATTAAGAACAATGATTCAATGGAAGTAACCGCCATGGCAGGAATGTCGCTGATGAGCAAAACCCTTATCTGGACGAGAACCACCGGAGTGCCGTCAAAATAGTTTCAGGAATTTCAGCCGGTGCTGATTTGGAAGCCACAGATATTTCATCTGTGGTTTTTGATTTTCGGCAATGGCGATCATGGTTTTCCCCTGGTTTGTTGCTTTGTACTATATCTATGTGTTTTTCTATTGTGCTCTATGTGCCTATGTGTTTGATTAACAAGTCTGATAGAATCTCTGTAGTATGCGATCTCAATGCCATAAGTTTACTCAACAATAAAATTACTTAAAACTAACTACCTGATATTTTTATTTGTTTGATGCAGATAAGCAGTTAGTAAATTTAAACAGAATACGTTAATTGGTAAATTCAGAGAATTCCATGAATCCGATAATACAGTTAATCTGTCATCCTATGATTGGATGAATCGCCGTCAATGCATTATCTTTGCCACCCTTTACATTCCCGATGGAGCAAAAATCCCAGATTCCTGTTTTTTTTATCATTGGCCGGCCCCGGACGGGTACTACCTTGCTGCAGTCCCTGTTTGATGCGCATCCCGGCATCAGTATTCCCTGGGAGTGCCAGTTTGTGCTCAATCTCTATCCCGCCTACGGAAAGATAACTCACTGGAGTACTGATCAACTTAAAGCATTTTATGCAGACCTGTTGAATCAGTGGCAATTCAGTTCATGGAACATTGACCATGAAAAGTTAAATACCGATCTGCTGAATTGTACCGGAGATAATTCTTATCGTGACGTCTGCCAGGTAGTTTATTTGAACTTTATTTCATTCTATCCGAAGGATAGGATTAGCCTGATCGGTGATAAGAACCACGGTTACACTATTTATACTTCCCGTTTACGGAAAATATACCCTGAGGCGAAGTTTATTTATATGCTACGCGATTACCGCGATAACTTCGATTCGGTAAAACGGGTGGACTTCGAAGTACCCATCGTTTCGCTGGTTGTTTTTAAGTGGAAATATTTTTACAGGAAAGCTCTACGGGCCAGCAAAAAGTACCCTGATTCATTCTTTTTCATCCGGTATGAGGACCTGGTATCCGAACCGGAAAAGTATTTCAGGAAGATCTCGGATTTTCTCAACATTCCTTTTTTACCAGAGGTCTT
Organism: Bacteroidales bacterium; assembly: GCA_016709025.1. Taxonomy (GTDB): domain Bacteria; phylum Bacteroidota; class Bacteroidia; order Bacteroidales; family Lentimicrobiaceae; genus Lentimicrobium. The sequence continues at coordinate 37,372 of JADJEQ010000010.1, forward strand.
CGACTTCTATAAGATGAAAGGGAAGGCCGAAGAAACTTACCCGACCGATGTCCTTGAAAAACACCACAAAAGCCTGTTCAATCCCATCAACACCAGCCGGCTCGGGCTCTGGAAAAAGTCGATGAGTGAAACCCAGGTTAAAATTGCGGATCTCGTTGCCGGCAAATATGCTGAACAGGCGGGTTATGAGCGGAAGTACAAAAGCTTTAATCTGTATATCGCTTTATTGGCGTTTCCCGGGGTTTTCTATGCAGAATGCATTTACCTTTTAACCTATCTGGTCGACCGGTTCCCTTACCGGATACGCGAAAAAATCCTGAGCAAAGGCCCGCTGATGATTGCAAAACTATTTTCCGGGCTGTTCCGTAAAAAGTCCTGATTCAAGGAGCTTCATATCGGCCGCAAACTTCCTGGTAAAGAGATCTGATCCTTTGATATTCAGGTGGTCAGGATCGAAGAAGTATTCGGGATGATCGAAAAAGAGGCTGTGATAGTCAAAAAGACCTTCGAAAACCGGATAACGGCTGGCAATGGTATTGATTTCTGAGAACAGTTTGTCTGCCGGTACAATTTTCATCTCTTCTTCATGAAATTCCTTTGTCATCGGATACCGGACCATAATCACTTTCACCTGGTGAGCCTCGCAAAGCTGCAGGATTTTTTCAAAATAGGCTTTAATTGAAGGGTCGAAATAGGCATCCTTCGAAAGAAAAAGATTGGCTTTGTCCCATGCCAGTTTCCGCTTATTGGTCTCCTCCGCAAAATTCCGGTAGTCCCTATGCGGACGGTAACCGTTGTGCATTTCAAGCTTCCGGATCTTAATCCTGTAAAGGATAGAAAGCTGAACATCCTTGTAGTTGCCTGCATATGAAAAGAAATTGCCTTCCAGCCATTTGGTCAGTATGGTTCTGTCGCCTTTAATCCTTGCCAGCTCAGGATAATCGATGTAATCAATCCAATAGGAATTGTACTCGTAACGATCGGCAATTTTCGGCCCGTAAGTTGAAATGTCGGCCTGCAGGATAACATACTCCGGTTTTTTATCCGTTTTCTCAAGGATGTGTTTCAGCTTGTAATACGACTGAATGTAATTTTCGCTCGGTGACCCGTAATTGAAACTATTCTCAAGAATATAGGTGTTGATGCAGTTGTGCGAGTTGCCAAGAGCAAGGTATTTTAGTGTGTCGTTGTAAGCTGCAAACTGCTCATCCATCCTGCGGTTCAGGATATTGTGCACCGAAAAAGCCTTGAAAGACTGATCCAGGGCGATGTTCACCATCACAATAAGTGCGGCGAACAGGATGAAGCGTTTTATTGATTTGCCTTTCATAAATCAGTTTATGTCGTCATTCCTTGTCTCACCTTGCCTGCGGCAGGCAGGGACGCGAAGACGCAAAGGTTTTTTTTGGATTCAATAATTATGAGTCAGATTCTGTCAATGGATTGCAAAACAATCGACTAAACATAACCACTTAATTTGAATCCAATAATTCATCAATAATTTTGATTCCAATTGGGTTCCAGTATTGTCTTTGCGTCTTTGCGTCATTGCGTCTTTGCATGAGACCAAATATTAACGGACTATTGTGAAATCAGAACTGAAAATAAATAAATTTCTGCTGATGCAGCACGCCAAACAGCAATACAAAAAAGATAAAGCCGATGTATACCGGCCAACGGACAATGGATGGCCTGGCTGCTATGACTTTCACCAGGTTGTATTTTGCATGAACATGTTCCGCAATAAGCAAAACAGCCACCATCAATATCCCGAAGACAAATTCAAGATTCCGGAGCAGGGCTTTAACCGATCCGGCCGTGTTGCTGAAATCAAATGCATCCGATAACAAAAGCAGGCTGTTGTCCAGACTACTTGCCCTGAAAAAAAACAGGGAAAATACCAGAATCGTAAACATATAGGTGATGCCAAGTGCTTTTAAAAATCCCGGATAATTGCTGATTCCGGTTATTTCATGAAACCGGGCGACCGGTTTTTCTGCCATGCTTTCGACCACCAGCATTAACCCATGAAATAGCCCGAAGAGTATAAACGTCCAGGCAGCGCCATGCCAGAGGCCCATCAAAAGAAACGTGAGCACAAGGTTTCGGTAGATTTTTGACTGAACAATCTTTCTATCCCTGATATAGGGCAATGAATACAGCAGGTAATCGCGGAACCAGGTGGTCAGCGAAATATGCCAGCGGTTCCAGAAATCGCGTAGGGAAGTGGCAATCAATGGCCGGTTAAAGTTGATCATCAGTTCATACCCCATGATGCGGGCCGACCCGCGGGCAATGTCGGTATAACCTGAAAAATCGCAGTAAAGCTGAAAGGCAAACAGCACGGTAGCAAGGATTACCGGCAGGCCGTTGAATTCTCCCGGATTCTCGTAAACCAGGCCTACAAACATCCCCAGGCGGTCAGCAATCACCAGCTTTTTGAAGAAACCCCACAAAATAAGCTTTAATCCGCTGACAAGGTTTTGCTGATTAAAAGGACGCGGTGCATTGATCTGTGGCAGCAGGCTGGTCGACCGCTCAATGGGCCCGGCAACCAGTTGCGGGAAAAACGAAACATAGAGGGCGAATTTCCCGAAATGTTTTTCAGGTGGCTGAATGCCCCGGTAAACATCGATGGTATAGCTGAGCGACTGGAAAATATAGAACGAAATACCGACCGGCAGTAAGATATGATACAAAGGGAATGAATATCCGCTGTTGGTGATCTGCAACAGGGCATTCACACTTTCGGAGAAGAAATTCAGGTATTTAAATCCGGCCAGCATCCCGAGATTGACCAGGATACTCATCACCAGCCAGCGTTTTTTTCTTTTTCGGGAAGGTTCGCTGCCCATTTTCAATGCCACAAAATAATCGACCAATGTGGTGAAAAGGATCAGGATGGCATATTCTGCCTTCCAGCACATATAGAAAAAATAACTGGCAAGCAGGAGCAGCAGCCACCTCCATTTTACCGGAATGGTAAAGTACAGGGCAACGACAAGAGGTAGAAAAAGAAGATATTCGAAGGAATTAAATAACATGGATCATCCGGGTTCGGGGATGCAAAATAAAACAATTTCGGGTTATGCTTTGCCTTTAATTTCAGGTTCCTCCCAAAGAAATGCCTCAAAATTACCCTGGTGTACTATCAGGGTTTGATGGTTGGGGTAAGCCTTTAGAAATGATTTGGGAAACCTGGTACTGGTCTCTTTCCATTTAAATTCAAAGGCATTCATCATGCCCTCCTGTTCCTCAACATAATCAATTTCAGCCTGATCATGGGTCCTCCAGAAGTAGGTATTCGGGAATTTCGATTGGTAGTGGTTCGCTTTCATGCGCTCTGAAAGCAGGAAATTTTCCCACAGGGCTCCTTTGTCAAACCTCATCTCAACCGGGGAATAGTTGCTGATCAGCACGTTTCTGATTCCATTATCATAGAAGTAATACTTTTTGCCCTTTTTTATTTCGCTGCGCATATTTCTGTTCAGGGCAGGTAGTTTATAAATCACAAAGGTCTTTTCCAGCAGATCCAGGTATTTTTCAACTGTACTGTTGTCAATATTCCCGATGGTTTTGGATAGTTCATGGTAATTTACTTCGCTGCCTACCTGAAAAGCCAATGCCTGCAATAGTTTTTCCAAATGGCTGGATTTTCTGATTCCTTCCACCTGAAGGATGTCCTTGTAGAGGTAACTTTGGGCTATTTCAATCAGTATTTCCTTTTCATTGCCGGGATTATTGATCACTTCGGGATAAGAACCGAATATTAACCTGTTCTCCAGGGTGCGTCGTGCCTCAAGGATATTTGAACTGTTCACCAGTTCCTGATAACTGACAGGATAAAGATAAAAGGTTCGTTTTCTTCCCGTTAAGGGTTCATTGGTTCTGTTGAGCAAGTCAAAAGCGGATGACCCTGTTGCAATAATCTGTAGCTCTGGTTTGTTGTCATGCAACAACTTTAGTTTTAAGCCAATATCGCTGATTTGCTGAGCCTCGTCAATGATTACCAGGCGGGTATCGTTCCCTATAAGCTGCAATAAGCGGGTGCTGGTATTGGCAGCAGCAAGTTCGGTAAAAATATCAGCTTCATCGGCATTTAACCATTTCGTATTGACCTGCAGGGTTTCCACGAGTTTTTTCAGAAGCGTGGTTTTTCCTACTTGTCGCGCGCCTAAAAGGAGGATTACTTTGTTTTTGAAGCATTGGGATTTTATCTTATCCAATAAAATACGGTCAATCATGTGATTTTATTTTGAACAAAAATAGATATTATATACTGAAAATCCAAAATATAGGCCTAATATTTAGATTATAATCGAAAAAATAGGCGTATATTTTCGAATAGAATTTTTGTGGCTTATCCTTACAGCTATCAATTATCTTAAGTTTGCTCATTTTTTAAAGGATTTTACCAGGAAATTCGAAATACATATACCATGGTATACGAATTCATGTTAATTTGTGTACCGATGTCTGGCTGAGGATGCTTCCTGAAGCGCATCAGCAATGATACGTTACATCCTGAATGCTTGTTTTCCAGTTTTCAATAAAAATACTGCAGGAAAAAGGATTGAAAGAAAACAGTAACCTTATCCGGTTGATAAAATTGTTATCTTGTGATACCTCCAGGAAAACCGAAAAATTATGGATGCAATCGTTTTAAAAAGGGAAATATCAGCACTTATCGAATCCATCAGTGATATTGAAGTACTTCAGGCATTGAAAACCCTTCTTTCGCACAAAGTATCAAAACAGGCTGACTGGTGGAATACAATCAGCGAAGAAGAACGTATTGAAATTAAGCAGGGGCTGGAAGAAGCGTTGAATGAAGAGGTTATTCCTCACGATGAGATTCTGAAAAAGTACATGAAATGGCTTGTGTAATCTTTTGGTCGTAAAGAGCGGAAAAGGGCTGGGCTGAATTGTTTTTCTCAGAATTCACCATACCTTGCATATCTAATCACACATGCAGGCCATCCAATTTATAGATTCCCGGTGAGTACACCTTCGTAAAGAAATCCCTGCCAGAATATTCCTAAATTTGCCACCTGCACGAAATGCAGAATCTGTTTATGGTTAGTTCCCCCGTTAATCAGTCGTTGTCGGATGTTCCGATGTTTTTTATCATCGGTCGTCCACGTTCGGGCACGACCATGCTGAGGATGCTTTTTGAAGCGCATCCGCATGTGATTATACCTCCTGAAAGTCCCTTTATTATCAGCCTTTACAAGAAATACGGGAAAGTTAAATTCTGGAATGATGCTGTTATTCAGTCGTTTACCGATGATCTGATGAAACAGCGTTATTTCGACAAATGGCTGGTTTCGAAAGAGGAGCTTTTGGCTCACCTGTTGAAAGTCAGGGGGGAATGTACATTTCAAACCATGGTGAAACAGGTCTGCCTGGCTTATCAATCGGTGTACAACAAACAGCAGATTCAGCTGATCGGCGACAAAAACCCGTATTATTCGCTTTATATCCGCCGTATCCACAGGCTGTTTCCGAAGGCGAAAATCATACATCTTACCCGCGACTACCGCGATAACTATCTTTCGCTGATCAATGTTAATTTCGAGGTGCCCATTGTTCCCCTTGTGGTTTACCGCTGGAAGTTTGCCTGGCGCCTGGCCAATAAACTGAAGAAACAGCAACCCGGATTGGTGTATTCACTCAGGTACGAAGATCTGGCGGTCAATCCTGAAACTGAGTTTGGTAAACTCTGTAATTTCCTGGGCATTGAGTTTGACCCATCGGTGATGAAGTTTTACGAAAAGAAACCCGAAGTTGAAAAGGCCTATGCAGGTTCAAACGACATCAATGTTATCCACAAAAGCCTGCTTAATCCGATTTCAACTTCAAGAATGAACCTGTGGAAAACACAGATGACCCCGAAACAGATTCAAATAGCTGAAATCGTTGCCGGAAAAACCGGGGAAATGGCGGGTTACGAACGCGAATATCCCGGCTTTAGCCTCTGGCTCTGGCTTCAGTCACTGCCCATGCAGGCTTATGGCTATCTGATGTATCAGATGCTTCTCCTAGGTGATCATTTGCCCTATCGCCTGCGTAATTCGTTGGGACGTTTTCTGGGTATTTTCCTGAAAGTGTATTGGAAGTTGAATAAAAGGAAGGTAAAACCTTTGAAGTGAAATTTCGGATTTCGGAATGCGGATTTCGGATTGCTGATTTCGTCACATTGGTTGGTCTCGACTCCGCTCGACCACCAATTGGTAAATTTCGGATTGTAGAAGAATCCTGCTTCCTACTTCCTACTTCTTACTTCTTACCTCCGTCTCACACTTTTCACTCTTCATTCTTTTACTCCTTTCTGACTTCTGACCTCGGATTTCGGATTTTCCTACTTCCTACTTCTTACCTCTTACCTCTTACTTCTGACTTCTGACTTCTGACTTCGGATTTCTGGTAACTGGTTTCTTGCTTCACGCCCTCCGAACCACTACATCACTTCGTCTCCCAGCTACTATGTCACCCTGTCTCTCAGGCACTTTATTCTCCTTTCTCCATGTCCCCATGTATCATTGTATCTTCGGATTGTTTCGCCCTTTCAGGGCTTTTTTTCTTATTGGTTTGAGTATCCGTGGGCTTCGCTTCGCTTCGCCCACGGTTAAGATGTTTCGCCCTTTCAGGGCTTCCCCTTTTCTCTCAGTCTCTTCGTCACTCAGTCACTCCGTCTCTCGGTCTCTCGGTCGTCTTCTTACCTCTTACCTCCAACCTCTTACTTCTGACTTCTGACTTCCGACTTCTGACTTCCGACCTCTGACCTCTGACCTCCGACTTCCGGCCACATTCAATGAATAGTTCACCGTTCAATGTAAATTGTTCACCGATTCCCCCGGAGTTTCCTATTTTTGTACGGCACTAACCACCCGGAATTTCTATGGCACTGGATAACTTTTTTTACGATTCAATAACTGAGCAGGATACTTACAATTATACTCTTCCTGAGATTCTTCAGACAAGGGCGATTCAAACACCTGATGAAACAGCCTATATCTTCCTAAGGGATGGTGAAGATGACGAGGAAAGAATCACCTACTTTGAGTTGGACCGGGCTGCCAGGGCAATTGCGGGTAAATTGACCGAAAGCAATGTAAGGGGTGAAAGAGCCCTGATGTTGTTCCCTCCCGGGCTGGAGTTTGTGAAGTCGCTCTACGGATGTTTTTACGCCGGTATCATAGCTGTTCCGGCCTATGCACCCCGCAAAAACCGCTCACTTGAAAGGATAAAGACGTTGGTTGTTGACTCCGGGGCTACTATTGTGCTTTGTATTGCTGATATATTCCAGTCTTTTGAACGTTCCTTTTCAGATCTTGAAGAATTAAAGGGTTTAAGATGGGTGCTTGTTGAGGATTGTTTGAACAGCGGTAATGCACAAAAGGTTTCTTTGGAATTTTCTGACCCTGATAATGTCGCACTGCTGCAATATACCTCGGGCTCTACAGGTAAGCCGAAAGGCGTGATGGTTACACACCGGAATATCCTGCGGAATGCCATGTTTATCCGCACGAGTTTCAGCCTTTCCCGGAAGAGTGTCTCCGTTACCTGGCTGCCCAGTTTCCATGATATGGGACTGATTGACGGCATCATCGAACCGGTATTCAACGGATGTCCGGGCATAGTGATACCACCGGTTGCCTTTATCCAGAAACCTTTGCGATGGTTAAAAGCCATTACAAAATACAAAGGCACCCATGGTGGGGCTCCGAATTTTGCTTTTGATCACTGTGTGGATGGTATTTCGGAAACGGAAAGAGAAGGACTGGATTTATCTTCTCTCAGTACCTTGTATTGTGGCGCCGAACCTATCCGTAAATCGACTTTTGCAAGGTTTATAGAAACCTATAAGGATTATGGATTTAAAACCTCTATGCTATATCCCTGCTACGGGATGGCAGAAACAACCCTGATTATTTCCGGACCGTCCGCTGATCGCGGACCAGTTTACCTTTGTATCTCTGGAGATTTGCTAGAGCAGAATAGAATAAAAAAAGTCACTGAAAATGATTCAGATGCAAGATACCTGGTGGGAGTTGGATATCCCTGGCTCGATACTGAAGTAAAAATCGTGAATCCTGAGACACTTTCCCTCTGCAATGATGATGAAGTCGGGGAGATCTGGGTTTCAGGTTCCATTGTGACTGCCGGATACTGGAATAAGGAAGCAGAAACCAGGGAATCCTATGAAGCCTCCATAGACGGAGATTTATCTTCAAAATACTTCCGTACCGGGGATCTGGGTTTTTTCGATCAGGGTGAACTTTATATAACCGGCCGCTTAAAGGATATGATCATCCTTCAGGGCAGAAATTATTATCCCCAGGACATTGAATTTGTTGCAGAAGCCAGTCATCCGGCCCTCCGGTTAAACGCCAGCGCTGCTTTTTCAATCGATGTTAACGACGATGAAAAGCTGGTGATTGTTGCGGAAGTTGAACGCTCTGCCATCAGAAATCTTGATGTGGAGGCTGTTTGTGATGCCATCCGTCAGCAGGTGGCTGAAGAATTCGAGCAGGAAGTTTATGCCATTCAGCTGCTGAGGACTGCCAGTATATTAAAGACTTCCAGCGGAAAAATACAGCGGAAGGCATGCAGAGAAGGCTTTCTGCAGAAATCACTTGAAATTGTGGGTGAGTCGGTGCAGGAAATGAAAGAACCGGCATTGGCCACTTCTGCATTGGATCTGACATCCCTGCAGGCCTGGCTCATCGCGTGGATACACATTCACCTGAAAATACCCTTCGACCGCATCGATCAATCCAGGTCAATATCCGCGTATGGCCTCAATTCGATGAAAGCCGTTCAACTCCAGCAGGATGTACTGACCAAATTCGGGGTCAACATTCCACCTTATGTTTTCTTCGATAAAATCACGGTGAAGGAGCTCTGTGAACGGGCGTTTGCGAAGATGAATGAAGTGGAGTAGCGCAGGGCACAGGGCTCAGGGCACAGGGCACAGGGCACAGGGGGGCATGGAGCATGGAGCATGGGGCATGGAATTGAAAACAGAGGCAATGTCCCTCGTCCCTTTTGCGTCCCTCGTCCCTTCTTTACACAGGGCGCAGGGCACAGGGCACACAGGGCTCAGGGCTCAGAGCATGGGGCATGGACGTAACCGGGAAATTTACGTCTTCGAATCGACAGACAAGGGGACACGCCTGCCCGCCGCAACGGAGTGAAGGAGGGGGAGATGGGGACAAGGGGAGCATAGAAGCAAGGACTTTACGTGGATATTTTCCTGACCTCTGACCTCCGACCTCCGACCTCTGACCTCAAATATTAAAAATTATAAATTGGCCAAAAGAAGTTACTTTCAGGATATCGCCAGTGTGTTTGGCACCAACGTTTTTACCCTGGCCTCGAACCTGTTGCTGGTCGTAGTGCTGGTAAGACTGCTGGGGCCGGCCAATTACGGGCTTTACACCTCGGTTCTTGTCGTGCCTATGCTGGTGGTCAGCTTTTTCCAGATGGGTATCCGGGCAACTACAGTTCACCTGATCGGTTCGGGAAAATACGATGACAACAGCATTGTTTCGTCGGTTTTGACCATTCTTTTGCTGACTTCCTTCGCAGGAATTCTCTTCAGCGGACTGGCTTACTTTTTTGTCAATACTGCCGGTTACACCCGGCTGTTGATGGGGATGGCACTGATCGTTATCCCGCTGAGGCTGACGGCTGTTTATGCGGGTGGGGTGTTCCTGGGAAAGGAAGAAATACCCTCATCCAACCTGATGAACTGGCTGGCCGGACTGCTGATGCTGATATTTGCCATGATCTTTGTTCTGGCATTAAAACTGGGGCTCAACGGAGCACTACTTTCAATGCTTCTTTCCAATCTGATAGTGGCAATTGTTGCTCTTGTGAAACTATTCAGGCAGTTCACCATCAGGATCTCTTTCGCGAATCCATTGATCGGGAAACTGCTGCAGACAGGTGTGGTGTATGCCCTCTCGTTCCTGGTGATACAATTGAATTACAGGATTGATATCCTGCTGCTGAAAGCACTTTCAACACCAGTGGAAGTTGGTATTTACTCATTGGGGGTTTCAGTGGCAGAGTTGCTCTGGCAGGTACCGCTGGCCATCAGTGTTGTGGTGATGAGCCGCTCTGCCAATGCCACCGACCAGACTGCAATAAATCAGAGTACTGCCCGCCTGTTGCGGATTTCCATGGTTTTCGGTCTGATCATTTCCACGTTCATTGTATTGCTGGCACCCTGGGTAGTTCCCCTGGTTTTCGGTGAAAAATTCCGCGACAGCATCCTGGTCATGCAAACCATCCTTCCCGGTATTCTGATGGTGATATTTTTCAGGATTCTCAGCGGACAATTGTCCGGAATGGGCCGGCCCGAAGTGGCGCTGAAGGCATTTATCCCGGCGCTTATCCTGAATGTTATCCTGAACTATATATGGATTCCCGGCTATGGGGCCAACGGAGCGGTGATGGCCACCAACATCAGTTACACCCTGGGATCGGTGATTTACCTGTTTGCCTATTCACGGATAAGTGGAATGCGGGTGAGGGAGATATTGCGGTTCAGTATGGAAGACTGGAGTTTTATAGCCCGGATCAAGGAGCGGTTCTCTGGTGCGATTCACCGGAAGAATGATTAAAATTATTTCACCAGAAATAAATACCCCTTCCCTTTCAAGGTCACCAGTTCAATATTCGGGTCTTCTTCGAAAAGGGATCTTAACTTTCTGACATATACATCCAGGGTGCGGGAGTTGAAGAAGGAATCATCACCCCACACCTGCATCAACAGGTCGCGGCGTTCAACCACCCGGTTGTTGCCGGAAGTGAGCAGCTGAAGAATCTCCATTTCACGGGCTGAGAGCTTATGGGTGGTGGTTGGAGAAATCAGTTCGTAACGGCTGGCTGAAAGACGGTATTTCCCGATGATCATGTCTGCTTCCGCATCCGGTTTCTTTTTCGAAGACAGCAGCTGCAACTGGTTGTTGATGCGGACAATCAGTTCCTCCATGCTGAAGGGTTTTTTGATGTAGTCGGTACCCCCGGCTTCAAAACCCTTTACCAGGTCGGCGGTTTCACTGCGGGCCGTCAGGAAAATCACCGGAAGGCCGGGCTTCTGTGCTCTGATTTCTTTGCAAAGAGTATAGCCATCCACATTGGGAAGCATGATGTCGAGCACGCAGATATCCGGATGAAACGACTGCAATGCTTTCATTACCTGGGCGCCATCGGCCACCAGGCGAAGTTCGAATCCTTGTTGCTGAAGGGTTTCGCTTACGATCCTTCCAAGAAACGGCTCGTCTTCAATGTAGAGTACCCGTGTCTTCATATTTTTCTGATGGGTAAGGTGAGTGAGAAGATGCTGCCACCTCCGGAACGTTCAGCATAAGTGATGCTTCCCCCATGTTGCTTCATCACCATTTCAGCATAACTCAGGCCGAGTCCGTAGCCTTTCACATTGTGCCGGTCGCCGGTCGGGACCCGGAAGAACTTTTCAAAGATCCGGGAGCGGTATTCCGCAGGTATGCCGATGCCCCGGTCGGCAACCGTTATTCTGATACCATTTTTATCTGAACTCAGCACGATTTCTATCTCTGCCGGCGGGATACTATATTTCAGGCTGTTGTCGATGAGATTAAGTATTACACCCTGCAAATGCAGGCGGTCGATGTTCTCTGTGATGCTTTCATCCGGAAGGTTCACGGTAACGATGGCCTTTTCAGCTTCAATCCGGGGCTTGAAAGCCTGTAGAACTTCCCGGATCAGGTCACCCATATCGGTTTGCTCAGGATTGGGTTTAATCAGTTCGCCATTGCTTGCTGAAATATTCATCACGCGGCTGATCAGCATTTCGAGACGGTTGGTTTCGGCTGTGGCCATATCCAAATATTCGTCCATCAATACCGGATCGTTGCGGCGGTTGAAGTTTTTGAGGGCTTCGAGCGCGACTTTCACCGTAGCCACGGGTGTTTTCAACTCGTGCGACATGTTCCGGATAAAATCATTGCGCTGTTCATTCAACAGCACCTGCGCCTTCAGGCTTCTGAAACTCAGAATAAAGGCACTGGCAGTGAGCAAAACCAGCAACAATGCAAAGATAAACTGGGGCCAGATACCACGCAGGATCACCAGTCTGTAGCCTTCCACGCCTGCATCAATACGGGTGTTTCCGGTAACCATCGTGTATTTTTTATTGTTTGTCTGCGGCCGGTACCATCGCTGCTGCTATCAACTACCCAATCAATTTTTATATGCGGATCAATGTTTTTCAGCCGGCTGACAAAGGAATTCCTCAATTGTGAAGTATCAGGTTTCAGGTCCCAGGCAGCCGAAAGATCAGGCCGGTTTCCGCTGGAGTCAGCATGGCTGTTTACAAAAAGTTTCACGCCCTGCAACACCAGGTCACGGGTTACATACGATTGCCCGGATTTCGTTTCTATGCCTTGAACATCAACAGAATCTGTAATCTTGACAATAATCTGACTTTTACCGGCCGGCAGCGTGAGGGAAGGCTTTTTTTGACCGGCAGTTGTTGATTCCTTTCCCTGAATCATGGTATGTATAGAATCGGTATTGAATTCAAACCGGAAATCGAACTTTGTTGAAGTGTCCATGGCCGGTTCAATATATTCTTTCAGAAGCATCGAGTCGATCATCTGCTTTTGCGAATCAGACCAGGCTTCACCGATTTCTTTGAAAAGCATTGACTGGCGTTCCTTATATTGCATATTCAGCCAATGCATTGCAAAGCCTGTTAAAAGGATAAGGGTCGCAATCATCATCAACCTGATCAGGGCAAGTTTTGAAAATCTTTTCAATGTTTTTAAACAGTTTAAATTTTAATTCAATTTTCAATAGGGCCGTCCAGTAAGCCTTTGCGTATGATATTTTTTTGAAACCCACCTTAAAGGACTTAACCCATTTACACGATTGCTACTTCCCCTGGTGGCGTCTTTGATCGTTTTCAGCACAAAAATAGCTGATAATCAGATAAACCGGCTTTCCATTAACCTTAATTAACCTTAATTGGCCGCAGGTTAACCATACCCGGTGACCAGCCGCCCTATTTTTGCTCCATAAAACATAAAAATATGAAAAAGACATTGATTTTCTTTGGTGCGCTTGCACTTTCCCTTACAGCTTCAGCACAGCAGGGTACAATAGTTTACAATGAAACCATGAAGCTTGAAATCCACATTGATGGCATGGGGGCCGACATGGCCGATATGCTCCCGAAGGAGCGTATATCGGAAAAACTGCTTCACTATACCCCGGATGCTTCCATATACCTTAACGGGAAGCAGAAAGAAGACCAGGAGGTAACAGAAGAAATGGCCGGCGGAGGCACGATGGTCATTAAAATGGATGAACCGGATTAACAGCTCTATTTTGATATCAAAAACCAGAAGGTTATTGAACAGCGCGATTTTATGTCGAGGATGTTCCTGATTGAGTCAGCCGTTGACTCCATCTCGTGGAAACTAACCGGAAACCGGCGTGAAATCGTGGGCTATCCATGCCTGGAAGCTTTTTATATGAAGGATACCGTTAAAACGATTGCCTGGTTTACGCCGGCCATTCCTATCTATTCAGGACCCGGAAAATACCATGGATTGCCCGGGATGATCCTGGAAGTGAATGTGGATAACGGCAAGAGGATAATCTCAGTTGCTTCAGTTACCACCGGTGATGTAGCGTCTCTGATCATAAAGCCGAAACAGGGAAAAAAAGTAACCCGTGAAGAATTTGATAAAATCGTAGAAGAAAAAACCGGTGAAAATCAGGGTGAAGGTGGTGATGTAATTATGATCAAAATCAGGCATTGAGGAGTGAAAAGTGAGTGAAAAAAGTTAAAAGATGAGTAGTGAGTGTGAGAAAGGTGAAGGGGAGAGTGAGAGAAGGGGTGAAGGAGTGAAAAGTGAAAGTGAATACGAAGCGTGTGAGAGATGAAATATCAGGAGTTTGAAATGAAAATAAACCTAACAGGTTTTCTTTTAACCTGTTAGGTTTTAGAAAAAATGAAATGTGAAGTGCATATTGAAGAAAGTGAAAAGTGATCCCGATAGTTATCGGAAATGAAAAGTGAAGCATTGGCTTCTCCTTGTTCAGCAATCAACCGAAATGAGAAGGAGTTTTAGGAGAGACGCAATGCTTGCGTCTCAATTCCACAAGCATAAAAGGACAAACCTGAACAATCCCGGGCGTTACCGGACAGTATCAGCTTAACTAAAATAACATGAAGAAAGCCATTACTACCTTGCTTCTATTGCTCCCTTTGGCGCTGCTTTCGCAGACCAGTCTAACCGGATTGGTTCTGGATGAAGCCGGTAAGCCATTGCCATATGCTACGGTAGCATTGCTGAAGCCTGCCGATTCTACCCTGGCATTTTTTGGAATCACCAATGATAAAGGGGCTTTCGATGTTAAAAAGATAAGCCGCGGCAATTACCTGATGCAGGTGGCATTTATCGGTTATCAGACATTTTACCAGACATTAAAAATGCCTGAACAGGCAGGAGATTATGGGATTGTAGTACTCAGAATAAAACCGCTTGATCTTGCCTCTGCCGAAGTGGTTGCTGAGCATATTCCCATTGTGATGAAAAAGGATACCATCGAATACAATGCCGGAGCCTTTAAAATAAAACCCGATGCTGTAGCCGAAGATCTGCTGAAGAAACTGCCCGGTGTTGAAGTTGACCGGGCAGGCAACATCAGGGCGATGGGTGAGGATGTGAAGAATGTGATGGTCGATGGCAAGGAATTCTTCAGCTCCGACCCCAAGGTGGCCACTAAAAACCTTCCGGCTGATGCCATCGACAAGGTTCAGGTGTATGATAAAAAATCGGAATCGTCCGAACTGGCCGGAATAGAGGATAATGCAAGGGAGAAAACCATTAATTTATTGCTGAAGGATGGTAAAAAGCAGGCCTGGCTGGGTGATGTAAAGGCCGGGGCCGGAACAGATAACCGCTATACGGCCTCTGCAAAAGTTTACCGCTTCACCGCCGGAAATCAGTTTGCAGCGTTGGGTATGCTGAACAACATCAACCAGTTTGGATTCAGTTTTCAGGATTACATTGATTTCAACGGCGGGCTGCCGGCTATGATGGGCAATGGTTCCATGAAATTATCCATCACCTCCGACAACGAGATGCCTGTAAATTTCGGCCAGAGCATCAACGGCCTGGTAACCTCCGGAGCCGGTGGATTAAACTATTCATTTGAACCTGAAAAAAACAACCGGTTTTATGGGAGTTACCTGGTAAATGGAAGTGACCGTCATTTACAACAGACAGTTTCACAAAGGAATTATATGCCTGAGGGAGAATTTATTGAACAGGAAGAAAGTGATGAGCAAAGCCGGAATTTTACCCATCGCCTGAACCTCGGATGGAAGGACAAATCCGACAGCACCCGGACACTGCTTTTTAATGGTGGCATTGGCCTCACGGGTGCCGGGGAGGATGCTGTTTCAATGGCTAAGGCTTATGAATCAGGAAATCTGATCAACAACCTCGAATCTCAGGCCAGGCTGGAACGAAACAGCCTTACCGGTAACGGATCATTTTCATATATGCAGAGAGGGAAAGGCGCTTTCAAACTTTATACCTTAAAAGCCAATGCAGGCTTTTCTTCGGGCCTCAGCACCAGCGACCGCATAAATATCAGCAGTTACCTTGGATCGGAGATTCCTTTGACAGAACTGCAGTACCGGGATAAAGATAACAACAGCCAACGATATGGTTTATCGTTCAGTTCATTGGTGAGGATTGGGAGTGGGCTCTACCTCGAGCCCGAACTGAATACCAGTGCCATCATCGAATCCCTGAAAAGGGAACAGGGAATCCCCGGCGACGGAGAAACAGCCATCGACAGCCTTAGCCCGCTCTTCGGGAGGACATCGCTTCGCTTTACCCCCGGTTTGAACTTCAAAAAGAACTTAAAAAATTCAAAAATCGTATTTGGACTTGCCCTTGCCATGGCCGAATGCAGGAATGTCCTGAACGATACGTCAACTTACAACAGCAGTTATATGAAGCTATTACCATCGTTCAGCTGGGAGTTTGATTACAAAACCGGCCATAGAGTCAGCCTTGATTACAACGCGTCCGTTGATGAACCTCAATTATCGTTTATGGTACCTGTGGTTGACAATTCAAATCCCCAATCTCTTCTTTACGGGAATCGCAGGCTGAAACCAGAAACCAGTCATTATTTATATGCCAACTGGCTGCTGTTTGATCAGTTTTCGCAGACTTCGGTCTTTGCCAGGGCAGGGGCTACCTACACCGATGGCAGGGTGGGCTATTCAACGACCATCTCAGATAACCTTGTACAAACGGTTCACCTGCTGAATACCAGGAATGAAGTGCGGATGGATGGCAATGCAGAGTTCACCACCCCGCTCAGATTTGCAGGACTCAATATACACCTGGCGATAGATGGCCGGTGGAATCAGGGGCAGACATTTGTCAACATGGAAGAGAACATCAATACCAACCTGTCGCATAGTTACAGTCTGAGTTTCGACAACCGGAAGAAGGATAAATGGGAGCTGGATTTTGGCGGGGAGGTTACCATTACCCATGCAAAATATTCGATTCAGGAATCGCTCGACGATCGCTACCTCAATCTGAACTACTATACTGAACTGGCATTTACACCCAACGACACCTGGAGATTTGGGGTTGTTGCCGATGTGGTGAACTATAGCTCGGGAAGTTTCCCGGATGCGGTGAACATACCTCTGCTCAGTGCCGAAATCAGCTATAATTTCCTGAAAAACAAGCGGGCGATGCTTACGTTGGAAGGATTTGACCTGCTGGATAAAAACAACGGAATCGACCGCATCAGCGAAATGAATTACCTGCGCGAAACCCGTTCGAATGTGATCGGGCGTTACCTGATGCTTTCATTCAAATACAGGATCAACAAAGCAGCCAAAGCCGGAGGAGGGCTGGAGATTGATGTGAAAAAGCGGTGAGAAATAAGGTTGAGGCTAAGGTTAAGGTTAAGGTTGAGGTTTAGGTTAGCATTCATTACCCCTGGGCTTCAACCTGCACAAGTATGATTTATTATTTTTACTTTTTACCCGCCTAAAAAGCGGCTGGCAGGCTTTTTACTCTAGACTTTTTACTCTAGACTTTTTACTTTAGACTTTTTACCTGGTTATTTCTCCCGGTACCAGATTCCCTCCCGGGTTTCCTCCTGTATAAGCAAATCGAGGTGGCAACTAAACAACTCTTCAAACTTCTGCGCGAGGCCGGAATCATAGTCCCCGGGTTCCAGCAAGAGGCTCATATTTAGCTCTGTCCCAGCCAATAACCTGACCGCTTTCCGGATTTTTCCGGCTTTCTGCTCAAAACTTTCCCGGTTCATTTCGTATTGTTGATTTTCCATCGCTTCCTGACCTTCACTCAGCCTGTAGCCCAGCTGCGTATTGTATCTGATGGCGTTTTGATTGGATTTCAGTATATGGGCAAATTGTTTGTTCCAATCGAGGTAATAGAAGGTAGTTTCGATTCCGGCCACGGAAACAAGGTAGGGGACAAAAGTGGCATAATACTCAGTTTTACCAAGAAACAGGCCCGATTCAGAAGTACGGGTTTCCCAGTCTACCTTTTTATCGTTCAGCAGCCCTATCTTTTCACCCTTGTAATGAATCATCAGGTAGTTGTTCTGAAGATTGTCGATGGATTTAAACCATTCAAGCTGCTGCTCCGGGCTGATCATTTCGCGGTACTCCATATTGAGCCGCACCGGGTCGGAATTGCGCCACTGCCGCACCAGCTCAATATCTACCTCTTTCAGGCGTTCCAGAATAACTCCGTATTTATATAGTTTCATTTAAATGGCTTGTAAAAAAAGATCTCACGCGAAGACGCAAAGACGCAAGGTTTAATATAAATACTCCTGTATTATCGTATTGATCTAACGGTTTGTAACTCATTTCGTGTCCAAAACCAATTAAGATATTCTTTGCGTCATTGCGTCCTTGCGTGATTCTTATTGTTTCACTATCTCCTTAATCGCGAATGGCGGTTTCCGGTTCTGAACCATATAAATCCGGCTCAGGTATTCGCCGATAACGCCCAGCGACAGCAGGATAATGCTTGTTGAGAAGAGAATAGCCACGATCAGCGCGGTAAATCCCAGGGGGACATCCATCACAATCTTACGGTAGATAAAAAACATACCGAAGACAAAGCTCAGCAAAGCCGAAATAAAACCTCCGTAAACCATCAGCTTCAATGGAATGGCTGTGTAGTAGATTACCAGGTTGGTCAACAAAGAAAACAGGGAACGCGGCGTGTAGGTTGATTGCTGGTAGGGGCGTTTTTTATGCTCAACCTCAACAAAGAAAATATGGCTGGTGTACCAGTTAAAGAGTTCGTCGAGATAAATGAAGTTGATCTGGTGGTTCATCAGGCTCTTACCCAGTGCCGACTTCATCAGCCGGAAGGACGATCCGTTGCCCTTGGTCCGGAAGATATGTTTTGAACCGCTTTTTAGCACTGCACTACCCATATTTCTCGCTGTTGAATGTTGCCTGTCGCCCGATATACCATAAACCAGGTCGGCATCGGTTTCATTCATGGTGGCGATCAGTTTTAGAATCTCTTCCGGTGGATGCTGCAGGTCATCATCGATGGTGATGATGAATTCTCCGTCGGCCTGTGCAATGCCGCAGAGGGTGGCGTTGTGCTGCCCGAAATTTTTAGCCAGCCGGATGGCTGATATCCTGTCGGGATTTTCTTTCTGCAGGGCTTCCAGTTTCGCCCAGCTGTTGTCCAGGCTGGCATCATCTACAAAAATCACCCGGTAGGTTTTCCGGATACTGGTCATGGTCTGGTCAATCCTGCTGAACAATTCATCCAGTGACTGACTGCTGTTGAATACCGGGACTATGATGGAATAATCGGGCATGTTAATTTCGGATTTCGGAATTTTGATTTCGGATTGATTTACTACTTTCCTGACATTGGATTAATAAAGATGGTACTGTATCGACTTAAAGGTCAATAGTCCGGATTTTCAAAAAGTGGATTATCTAATAGCCCAACCGACCGAAGGGAGTTCACTGCATGTAATCCGCAATCCGCAATCCGCAATCAAAAATTCTACCCGCCTCCAAGTACCAGGCTTGTGGCACTCACCCATTTTGAAGCATCAGACAGGTAATAAACAATAGAATTCGCTACGTCTACCGGGTCGCCCAGGCCGAGTATCTGCCGGGCTTCGATCATATTTACGGCTTCCTGTGAATAATTGGCGGCTGTTTCATCGAGCATGGGCGTTCTTACAAAAGCCGGTGCCACACAATTGACCCTGATTTTTTTAGGTGCCAGTTCGAGCGCCAGCACCCGGGCATAGGCTTCGAGGGCAGCCTTGGCACTGATGTACATCGCACCGCCAACGAATGGATACCGCGTTGAAATTGAAGAGATGAACACCACTGAACAATTGCCTTTGGCCAGTTTCTTCTTACCAAGAAGTCCTGCTGTCAGCAAAACGGAGGCATCAAAACTGATCCGGAAGGTTTTTGCAATGGTATCAGCGGTGATATACCTGGCCGGCGACAAATCGGAAATGCCGGTACTGTGGACAACCCCGTTCAAAACCGGAAGTGAGGCAACCAATTGATCCAACTCCGGCTGAACTGTGAGATCGGCCAGAAGTTGAAGGTGCCCGTCGCCTTTCAGTAATTGGAAGGTTTCATCCAGCCGCTTTTTGTCGCGACCGGTTATCACAACTTTTGCTCCAAACTCACTTACCGTGAGGGCTGTTTGCCTGCCAAGTCCGGAAGAAGCGCCGGTGATAAGTATTGTTTTTCCTGTCAGATCAAATGCATTCATTAAGTAAAGCTCAAAGTTTAAAGTAAAAAGCTCAAAGTTAAAAAGGAAACAGGGTGTAAATACCAATAAAAATGAATGTCTCAGTCTTGCATTATCCAATAAAGTCTCCCCCGTTTGGGGAAGATTCAGAGGGGGCCAATTCCGTCAATGGCGGAACGACAATCCCGTCGGTTCCAATCAATACTGTACCCCAGGATAAACCGATCCCAAAGGCCGAGAGCAACAACTTCTGCGGTTTTTCCTGAAGTGTTTCCCTGATCTGGCTGACCATGGTCAGGGGGATGGAAGCGCAACTCGTATTGCCGAATTCACGAAGGGAATAGGGCACTTTTGAGGGATCAACCTTCAGCATTTTGCGCAGGGTTTCATTGATCAGCCGGTTGGCCTGGTGGAAAAGCAGATAGTCAAACTCTCCAAGTTCACGCGAAAAATGCCTGAGTGTGGTTTTGATGTTGGGGACCACTTCACGCAGGGAAAAGTTGAAGACTTCAATGCCATTGAGTGAAATCTGAAGCCGGTTGCGATAGATCCCTTCCCCGTATTTTTTGGTGACAAATGATTTCCTGCTTGCCAGATTGCGTACACCGCCATCGTAAATAATAATTGCTTCGTAACCGCTGCCATCCGACTGCAGATTAAACTGCATTGCCGGATGACCGGGTTTGAGCTCAAGAGCTGTTGCAGTTCCGGCATCACCAAAAAGGGGATAGGTGCTCTTGTCGCGATAGGCAGATGTGACATTGGAGAGGTCGCCTACCAGCAACAGCGCTTTCTGTATTCCGGTGGCTTTCATCATACTGCTGATCACCGAAAGACCATATACATACCCGGAACAACCCAGGTTTATATCAATGGCCATGCAGCTGTGATTAAGCTTAAGCCTGTCCTGTAGAATGGTGGAAGTTGAGGGGATGATGTAGTCGCGGCTTTGGGAAACAAAAATGAGCAGGTTTATTTCACTGCGTTCCCAATTAAGTTCGCCAAGCAATTGCTCTGCCGCCTGAAAACAGAGATCAGAGGTGGTTTGACCGGCCTCAGCCACATGGCGGGTTTCTACTCCAATGGTTTTAATGATCTGATCGCGGTCTTTCTGACTGACCCATTTATAGTCGTGATTCGAAAGGGTTTTCTGAGGGACGCAAGCCGAAAGGCCGGCAATCCGAATATCAGGTATTTCAAAAATGGCCATATTCTGTGAAAATAAATTTGCAATCCGGCCGCATTTCTGAATTAATAAATGAATACTATAATTTTCAGCAATTCCTGAAATCAGAAAAGAGCATTCATATCAGAAGCAAACGGATCCCACACAAAAATACTTTAATTTTAATTCAGGGGCCTGGTTTTGTGAGAATGATGCTCAAAACTGTGGGTTAAATGAACCAGGGAGATGACTGACTTTTAGGTTGAGGCTAAGTTTAAGGTTGAGGTTAAGAACATACTCAGCCAGGTTCTTTAAATCACAATCTTTAACAATCCCATACTTACAAGAGTAATTGGTAATTGGACATTAGACATTAGACATTAGAAATTCTCCCCTTGTCTCCTTGTCCCCCCTCCTTCACTCCGTTTCGGCGGGCAGGCCTGTCTCCTTGTCGGATACTTCATGGCAGGATTTGCCAATTGAATAGAGCGCCCCTCGTCCCTTTTAAGCTACCCTGGCTTCAATAATACTGTAGATATCCTGTATGGTCCTGGAACCGGCAATATCCTCGGCATTGATGGCCACATCATACTCTGTTTTTACCATGGCGATCAGAATCAGTGCATTGATGGAATTCCATTCAAAAACTTCCCTGAAAATACTTCCGGGATTCAGGGTTCCTGGGGTTATATCGTCAAACTCCTCTTCAATGTGGGTGATAAAATCATCAATATTCATCTTCATTGGATTTAGTGAACAAAGGTAAAAAGTTTCCAGTGAAAGGGCCTTTTTTAATGGGAATTTTAATCAGGGACATCTATTATTCAGTTGATATTGTTATTATTGCTGCTGAGAACTCGAAAAGTTACTTATAACTATTGACCAATGGAGGGTAAAGGATTAAAACTACTTCTGATTAACCCGGTGAACCCGGGTATAAAGGGACTGGTTTGCGATCCAAGCAGCAGTTTTATGCCACTTGGACTTGGAATTATCGCTGCACTGACACCTGACCACTGGGACATTGATTTTATTGATGAAAGTTTTGAGGAGTTCTCCCCCAGGCCGGCAAAACTGGTTGGTTTAACTGCCTTCACCACCAATGCACCAAGAGCATATGAGATTGCTGCCATATGCCGTGCACAAGGTATTTATACGGTTATGGGAGGTATACATGCCAGTATGATGACTGAAGAAGTGATGCAATATGTCGACACCGTGATAACAGGTGAAGCCGAAACTGTCTGGCCAGTATTTTTGAGTGATTTTGAATCCGGGAAGCCCAGGCCATTATATCAGGGTGGAATTACGCCCGTAAACCTGATTCCCCATGTAAGACGCGATATTTTCAAATACCCCTATGTAAATGATCTGATACAGACCTCCCGTGGCTGCCCGATGGGATGTGATTTCTGTTCGGTTACCGAACTCTGTGGCAAGCAATACCGTGAGCGGGATGTGGAAGATGTATTGGATGAAATGGAAGAATTGTCGCGCCCCCTGGTTTTTATTGTGGACGACCACCTCGTGAATAATACCAAGGCTGCCAGAGAAAGGGCCATCCGGCTTTTTAAAGGGATGGTTGCGCGTAAATTAAATAAGCTTTGGCTTGGTCAGGCTTCCATGAACTTTGCAGATGATGATGAAGTGCTTTATTGGGCTGCTAAAAGTGGTTGTACACTCATCCTCCTTGGGATTGAAGCTGAAACTACCGAAGCACTGACCGAGGTTAAAAAACGGTTAAATCTGAAAATGGGTGTTGATTCATACCGGGCATCATTCAGTAAGATTCACCGCCATGGGATTGCAATACTTGGCGCTATGATTTTTGGTATGGAAAGTGATGGCCGTGATGAATTGCTGGCCCGCCGCGATTTTATTCTTAACAGCGGGATCGATGCCATTCAGGCCAGCATCATGACTCCATTGCCCGGGACGGGTCTTTTCAACCGGAGGAAAGCCGAAAATAAAATTGTTCTTAACAACTATCCCGAAGATTGGGAATATTACCACTTTATGCATGCTACCATGGGCACCTCAAAACTATCGCAGGAAGAACTTCAGGAAACCATGGAGGAAATCTGGCTGAGCATGTATAACAAGGATATTATTCGTAAAATGATGTTCAAAACATTATGGAAGACCCGGAATCTGAAGGCCGCCTATTGGGTTTACGGGGCAAACCATAACTATGGCCGCATGACCCTGCAGCAACTGATCAACGATGAGCCCGGAGGTCTTACCCGCAATATGGAATCGAATTCGGGGAAAAGATCACTTTACTTAAAATTAACCGATTACATCCTCATGATTTTGTATGCTGTTTCATGGAATAAAATGGTGGATCGTTTTAAAGGACGTAGCTGAATAAAACCGGGGCTGAACCAAATTATCAATACTTGCAATTAAGAAATGTCTGAGAAAAAGAAAAAACTGCTGTTGATCAATCCGGTTAATAGAACAAGAAGGGGATTTTCCAATGATCCTTCCACCAGTTTTATGCCGATAGGGCTTGGAATTGTTGCGGCACTTACTCCTGAAGAGTGGGATGTTGAATTGATTGACGAAAGTTTTGAAGAATTTTCGTTCAGATCAGCCGATCTGGTTGGCCTGACTGCTTTTACTGCAAATGCACCCCGGGCATACGAAATCGCTGCGCAATACAGGGAAGCAGGAATTCCAACTGTTATGGGCGGTATTCATGCCAGCATGATAACGGAAGAGGTTATTCGATATGTTGATTCTGCAGTAGTAGGCGAAGCCGAAACATCATGGCCTGCCTTGCTGAAAGATTTTGCTAATGGGACAATGAAATCCGTTTATAATGGCGGTATTGCAGATATTAAGGCAATTCCGTTTGTACGGCGCGATATATTCAGGTACCCTTATGTGTACGACCTGGTTCAGACTTCGCGTGGATGTCCGATGGGCTGCGATTTTTGTTCTGTTACCCAGATGTGTGGAAAAAGCTACCGGGAAAGAGATGTTGAGGATGTGCTCGATGAACTCAGTCAAACAACCCGGCCATTGCTGTTTTTTGTTGACGACCACCTGGTCAACAACACCAAAGGAGCCCAGGAAAGGGCCATCCGCCTGTTTAAGGGCATGGTAAGCCGGGGTATCAATAAGATGTGGTTTTCACAGGCTTCAATCAATTTCGCTGATAATGAGGAGGTTTTGTACTGGGCCGGAAAAAGTGGCTGTAAACTGATTCTGATGGGTGTTGAAGCCGACAACCCCGAAGCGCTTGGAGATGCCAAAAAACGACTGAACCTGAAGCGTGGAGTTGATTCTTTCAGTCAGGTTTTCAGTAAAATGAACAAATATGGCATCGGTGTATTGGGAACCATGATTTTTGGCTTCGAAAGTGATACCAGGGAAGCCCTCTTCAAACGTCGCGACTTTATTCTTCACAGCGGAATAGATGCCGTACAGTCATCCATACTTACACCCTTGCCAGGCACCAGCCTGTTTGCACGCATGAAGGATCAAAACAGGATTGTATTCACTAATTTTCCGGAAGACTGGAGCCACTTTCACTTTATGCATCCTTCCATCGGGACCGCTTCCATGAGCACAACTGAAATTGAGGCTGCAATGAAGGAAATCTGGCTGAGCATTTACAACAAAGAGAATATCCGCAGGATGATGTTTAAAACCCTATGGCGTACCAGGAGTCTGTCAGCCACTTATTGGGCTTATGCATCCAACCACAGCTACGGGCGCATCGCACTCGAAGATGTTATTCTGCACCATCCCGATGGTTTAAATGCTTCCTTGTACTGGAAAAACCGCCCCAAAAGCATCTATCTCCGTCTGACTGATTTTGCAATCATGCTTTTTTATGCACTTTCGTGGAAGAAAATGCTCAGGAATATTGATGATAAAGTCAAAAAGAGTAGCCGGAGTTAATTTACGGCCTGAAGCCCTGTCTGTCTGAAGCAGACAGTCATGAAGATTGCTGCAGTGCCCCGGCAAACTGACGAGGGTCAACAGATTTAAGGTTTAATAAAAATGGATTGAGTGCAACAATAATATTCAGTTAAGTTAATTTTGTTTCCGTTGACTTTTATTATCATAATTTAATAGCTTTGATGTATTATATTTTCTGATAAAATAGATTGTTATCCATTTAATATATTCCCTATGAAAAAGTTAGTTATAACTGCAATGTTAACCATGATTGCCTGTTTCACTTATTCACAATGGAACTGGTCAAATCCTTCGCCTTTTGGTTGGTATTTATATGATGTTCATTTTCCTGATGAGCAAACAGGCTATATAGCCGGTGAAAAAGGCGTGGTTCTCAAAACTACGGATGCCGGAACAAGTTGGGAAATCAAATCCACTGGCACTTTGCGCAACCTGAAAATGCTTTGGTTTACCAATGTTGAAACCGGTTATGTTACCAGCGACAGCGGCTTTATCATGAAAACCACCGATGGGGGCGAAACCTGGATGGAACTGCAAAGCGGAACCACGGAAGAAATCAATGATATTTTCTTTATTAATTCATCAACTGGCTTTATTGCCGGCATGAATGGGCAGCTTCGGCGTACCACCGATGGTGGTGTAACCTGGGAACGGGCATTTATAGATATTTACAGCGATGTATATTCGGTTCACTTTGTCAATGAGAATGTAGGCTATGCTGCAGCTTCAATGGGGACTGTTTATAAAACTGTTGATGGAGGCGATTCGTGGACCAGCACTTCCGGCGACCCATATCTTGATTTATACAGCATCTTTTTTCTGACTCCAAACACAGGGTATGTAGCCGGAAATCATAATTTCATGATGAAAACAACCAATGGCGGGGCTTCATGGACTCATTTCCAGAGCAACTGCCCGATCGAACAAATGCAATTTATTAATGATCAGACAGGATATGCACTTTCATATGACACTTTCATTGGGATATCTCAATTGGTCAAAACAACCAATGGGGGTTCAACATGGATTCCGGTGGGAATGGATCACTGCGTGTCTTACTTTTTTACCAGCATTAATACAGTATTCGGTGCTGCCTACCCCGGTAAAATTTACAAATCAACAGATGCCGGCGTTACCTATGTCAATTATACAACATCTGTCACCGAAGCTGGTTTCAGGGATCTTCATTTTATAAATGAAAATATCGGGTATGCAGTTAGTCATTACTATGATGAATCGGGATTGAGTTTTGGTCAGGTTTTAAGAACTGCAGATGCCGGGGAATCGTGGCAAATAGTTAGCGAAGGTAGTTATGGCCACTTGTTTTCTGTTTATTTTTCTAATGAAGATATAGGATACATGTCAAATCTGTCTGGCAAAATATTTAAAACAACAGATGGGGGTTATACCTGGGACACTTTGTTTCATATTCCCGGAACTGCTCTGAGGGACCTTACATTTGTAAATGAAAATACCGGCTTTGTCGCGGGATCCAGCCTGGGAACAGGTTCTGTTTTCAAAACAAACGATGGAGGTATTTCATGGAATAGTGTTTATAATGGCTTTGATGTCAGAGGTATTCATTTTGTTGATGAGAATCTTGGTTTCGGTATAACAGATTACTACATTGTTAAAACGACAAATGGCGGAATTTCATGGACTGAGTATAATGATGGTAATTTTTGGATTCTGCTTGATATCTTTTTTGTGAACGCGAATGTCGGTTATGCATGCGGTTCTTCAGGGACATTATTAAAAACAACTGATGGAGGGGAATCCTGGGTTGATTTCCACCAGAATTTTGGCGACACTTTCATGTCAGTTTACTTTGTTGATGAGAATATCGGTTACATGTGTGGGGATAACTGTAGTTTTTATCAGACCGCCAATGGAGGAATTAATTGGACGAGTATTGATTATTTATCATGTATAGGTTATGGAACAATATTTTTTACCAATGAATTAACTGGTTATGTCGTCGGTGAGGATGGCCGGATTTTCAAAACAACCAATGGCGGTCTTGTTTCTGCAAAGACAAATATAAAACCTGAATCCGGATATTCATTGTTCCCGAATCCGGCAAATTCAACCATTACAATTAAAGCTGCTGATAATACAAACAGCTTGTCTGTAGATATCACTATTTTAAATTGTAACGGAATACTCGTAAAAACAGTAAGTCATAATGATTTTCCCGTTCAGGTGGATATCAGTAATCTGGCTTCCGGAATCTATTTCGTACGAATTGAAACAGCGAAATCGGTCGAAACAAAAAAAATGGTAAAAATGTAAATGCCCATGGGTTTGTCGCTGGGCTTCACATACTAATTCAATAGCTTGATTTGTCATACCGATCAATACATACATTCATCAATTTATCCATTTATCATGAAGAAGTTATTTATCACTGTAGTGATGATTCTTTCGGCACTCGCTTCTTTTTCCCAGTGGAACTGGTCAAACCCGACTCCATTCGGATATCATTTATCTGATGTTCATTTCCCGGACGAAAACACAGGGTATATTGTCGGTGAGAAGGGAACTGTTCTAAAAACAACGGATGCGGGGACGAGCTGGAACTTTATGCCTTCAGGCACTTTACGCAGACTTGAGATGGTGTGGTTCACCAATGCTGAAACCGGCTTTGTTACCAGCGACAGCGGCTTTATCATGAAAACCACCGATGGTGGCGAAACCTGGCAGGAGTTGCAAAGCGGTACCACAGAAGAATTCAACGACCTCTATTTTTACAATGAAACACTCGGGTTTATTGCAGGTATGAACGGACAACTACTGCGAACCACCGATGGCGGGGAAACCTGGCAGCGGGCATTTATAGATATATACAGCGACGTTTATTCGGTGCACTTTGTCGATGAAAATACAGGCTATGCCGCCGCTTCCATGCGAACCGTTTTTAAAACTGTCGATGGTGGGGATACCTGGTCAAGTACCTCAGGCGATCCATACCTTAATCTGAGAAGTATTTTTTTTCTTGATGCTATGGAGGGTTACGTTTCCGGTAGTAGCAATTTCATGATGAAAACTACCAACGGAGGTTTTTCATGGACGCATTTCCAGAGCAATCGCCCGATCGAACAAATGCAGTTTATCAACGAGTCGACCGGATATGGACTATCATACGACGAACTGGTTAAAACCACCAATGGTGGAACTACCTGGACTCCTTTGGGAATGACAGATTGCCTGTCCTATAGTTTTGCCAACAGTAATACTGTATTCGGGGTAGGCTATTCCGGCAGATTATTAAAATCGGAGGATGCAGGTGTAACATCCGGCAATTATACCACTTCGGTTACAGATGCCGATCTGGAAGATGTTCATTTCCCTGATGCAAATACCGGCTATATCGTTAGTCAGTATGACGTTTCAACAGGTTTGCGCTATGGACAGGTTCTGAAAACTACGGACGCTGGTGAAACCTGGCAGGTAACTGCCGATGGTGACTTTGGCCGCCTGACTTCCGTTCATTTTACCGATGTAAATACAGGGTATATGGTATGCGGTTATGGGAAAATATACAAAACAACAGATGGCGGATTTGTATGGGATACCCTGGCGAATAACTATGATATTTTTTTAATGAAATAGTTTTTGTGAATCAGAATACAGGTTTTATCAGCGGACAAGGCCTCAGTGGATCAATTCTTAAAACAACTGATGCGGGTTTAACATGGACTACCATATATGAAAATGTCGGGGCGGTCAAAGGAATTCATTTTATTGATGAGAATAACGGGTTTGCCATTTTATTAAATTCTGTTCTTAAAACCGTTAACGGTGGAACAGATTGGACCGAAACACTCCTTGAAAATGATGGTCTGTTGCTTGATGTATTTTTTGTAAATCAAAATGTTGGTTATGTCTCAGGATTTATGGGTGATTTTTATAAAACAACTGATGGTGGGGAAAACTGGATAAAATTGCCAACTCAGTTTTCCTATTCATTGCTGAGTATGTATTTTGTTGATGAGAATACAGGCTATGTATGTGGCGATGGTTATACTTTTTTCCAGACCGACAATGGTGGATTGAACTGGACCAGGCTCGATTATTTTTCGAATAATTGGTCGAATTCAGTTTGGTTTACCGATGATCTCAATGGTTATATTGTTGGTGGCAATGGTAAAATCCTCAAAACCACCAATGGCGGTCTGGTATTTTCAGAGGCACATCCTTTAAAAGAATCAAAAATTTCATTATTCCCGAATCCAGCAAATTCAACCATTACAATTAACACTGCGGATATTGCAAATGGCTTGCCAGTTGATATCACGGTTTTAAGCTGTAACGGAATGCAGGTGATGAAAAGAAAGTACCGGAATATGCCTGTTCAGATGGACATCAGTGCTCTTTCAACCGGGATTTACCTTTTGCGTATTGAAACGGCGAATACTGTTGAGGTCAGGAAGCTGGTTAAGATGTAAAAGCGTTAGGCAGCTATGCCAATTATCATTTTTGAGCGCCTCGTTATTGTCACTTGGTACAATGTTTCTGCAGAGTACTCTGTTTAAAGTTGCTCTTTCATAGGCTATTGGGCATAGGAGAAATTTGATGAAATTTAAATACTTTTTTAAATTTGTTGAAATCTTCAAAATTTGATGGTATCGCAAAGTCAATTTTTTAATGTCTACACAAATGAGATATACGAAGAATTTTGTCATTTTCCTATATGAGTATTGGAATTGAATATGAAACATGATCGTATTGCCAAAGAGAGCTTTTCATTATTCCTGAACCCATAATTCTCAGAATTATAATTCCATTAGGGTCATAATTTTGTAAAATTGAGTCAAGCCGTTTACCGGCTAAATCAGGGTCAGCATTGGCTGTTCTAAAATTTTTGTGAACTTCAATACCATTTGTCTCAAATGCTGATGATAAATTATTTACAAATTCTGTGGTGAACTTGCCAATTATTGAAACCCTTTGCGGACCAATATAAATGACTCTAACGCTCTTATAAAAATAACAACTGTAGGTTTTTCAATATAGTGTAGCTTGTTTTGCGATAAAAGGGTTAATGGAAATTGTAGGAAAAGTAATACTATTAATAATAATTGGTTGACTTCTCTCATAAGTATGCTCCCTTTACTTGCTCATAACTTAAGAATATCTGTAGTTCATTGATAAAGCTTATCTGCCGATATTGTCGTTTCATTAAAATCACCTGCATTATACCGCTGCATCAGCTTATACCGCTGCAGTTTCCCGCTGGAGGTTTTCGGAATCTCATTCGATTTTACCATCACCAGTTCATCCACGGTAATGCCGAGGTTGGCGCGCAGCAGGTTCCGCAGTTGCCTGAAGGTTTCCATAGCTTTTTCACCCGGAGATCCGGCAAGAAATGCAATCACCTTATCATGTCCGGTTTCCTTGTTGGTTGCTCCCCCGAAACACACCTTTCCGTAGCTGATATCATCTATGGTGCAGGCCATCACCTCCAGGTCGTTCGCGAAATAATTTCTGCCATTTTTGAAAATAATGTCTTTGTGACGACCGCTTACATAGAGATTTCCCTCAAAGAAAAAGCCAATATCGCCGGTTCGCAGCCAGCCATCGCAGAATGCAGCAGTAGTTTCATCCGGTTTGTTATAATATCCTTTGGTGATGCCTTCTCCTTTGAGTTGAATATGCCCTGCCAAACCATCACCCAAAGGGTGGTCGTAGCTGTCAACAATCCTGATTTCCGTATCGTTCAGCGCCAGACCAACACCCGATAGTAACCTGGCCATGGGGTGAGCAGGGTCAACCCGGATGGCTTTGTTTTCAAGATCAAGGGAATTGGCTTCAAATGCGGTAATCACCGAATTCTCCATCAACGGCGTGAACGAGATGGCCAGGGTTGCCTCTGCCATGCCATACACCGGCATCATGGCTTCCGGTCTGAATCCAAAGGGTTTAAGTGCTTCAACAAAATCATTCATAATCTGCACCGAAATGGGCTCGGCGCCGTTCAGCATGGCCTTCATGGCTGAAAAGTTCCAGGCGGGCATGGTTTTCCGCCGTTTCAGGTATCGCTGCACCAGTGCCAGGCCGAAATTCGGGCAGCCTGTTACACCAATTCCGGCCTCACTCATCAGGTCCAGCCACAGGCCCGGATTCTTAATAAAATCGATGGTTTCGATGTGGTGCTGGTAAATCATGCAGTAGAGCGGGGTCAGATGATAACCGATCAGTCCCATGTCATGAAAAAGGGGCATCCAGTTGCCGGTATGGTCGGGAAAATGCAGGTCGAGCCCGATGCGGATGGCATCCATATTCACCATCAGGTTGCGGTGGGTCAGCATAATGCCTTTCGGATCGCCGGTACTGCCCGATGAAAACTGGATAAAAGCCAGGTCGTCCGGTGATAGCAAGGGTTCCGCATACATTCCGGTATAGTCAAAATCTCCTGCATGCCTGACTTTATCTTCCGGAAGGCCGCCGGTATCCTTCATTTCAGCACTCATAAAGATAAAAGGTTCATCCAGCTGATGGAAGACATTCATCAGTTTAACGACGGCCGGGTTGTATCCCGAAAAGGTCATCGGGGGCTGTAATACCGTTGGCACTACCCCCAGCAGAAAGCATCCCCAGAGCAAGCCGATGGTTTCCTGGTTGTGCAGGGTCGCAATGATGGCTTTGTCGCCCTGTTTCATGCCAATTTTCTCCATTCCTGAAGCAATCAGCCTGGCCTCCTCCAGCAGCGAATGATAGGTCTGATAAACGGTTTCACCTTGCTCATTCATAAAACCCGTAAAAAGGTTATCTGGTGAGCTGGCAGCCCTTTTCAGCAAACCGGGCAGGGTAAGTTCCGGATGATAATATGTGGATGGTGCAGGCATTGGTCAGGCTTACTGTTGCGGTTTCCCCGAGCGACGGGCCAGATCAAGGTAATAGTCGGCCCTGGTTGAGTCACCTACTTTCTGGAAATAGTTTCTGAGCTTCATGTTGAGGTCAAAATTATTCGGATTGATCTCAATGGCTTTTTCGAAGTATCCGAGTGCTTTTTCTGCATCCCCGCTCCGCATGGCATAGGTGCCCAGGTTGATGTATGGAAGGTCTAAGCCGGGCTCAATTAAAATAATGTCCTCGTTCAGCTGTATGGCTTTTTCATCCTGCCCGGTCTTGTGGTAAAGCTGGGCAAGGTTCGACATGGCCCTGATTTCATAGGGCTCCAGTTCGAGGGCTTTCTCATATTCAGGAATTGCTTTTTCGGGCTGATCGGTAACCTGGTAGGTATATCCCAGGTTGTAAAAAGCTGCAGTGAACCGGGGATTGGTATTCACCGCTTTTTTAAAATAACGGATGGCTGAATCCGGCTCGTTCAGGATCAGCAGATAAACTTCACCCAGGTTGTTCCAGGCATCGGCATATTGTGGGTAAACCTTTGTTGCTCTTTTAAAATGGGTGATGCAGATATTTGCATCGCCGGTAACCTGTGAGCGGGGAACCCCTGATTTCAGACGCTCAACCACCGAAGTCCTCAGGTTGGTCGCATAAATGAAATTCGCTTTAGCCGAGTTTTCCTGGTTGGGTGCATCGGCCGCATAAAGGGTAAGTTCATCTTTCCAGTCGCCGTTCCGGTCGATGGTTCTGGCTGTAGCCGGAATGGCCAGGATGACTGAGCCAATCAGCACATAGTTTAATGTTTTTTTACTGATTTTTGGATTGGAAGGCTCTGATCCGGAAAGGCGGAATAAACCATAAACCAGGGCCAGGCACAGCCCCAGCAAGGCGATGTAGAGCGACCTTTCGGCAACCATTCCCGTAAGGGGTGATACCAGGTTTGAATAAAGCGAAATGTTGACCAGGTAAAAAAGTATGGCAAACGAAAGCAGGTGCTTTTCCCTGATTTTCCATATAGCAAATCCAAGAAGACCCAGGTGGAGGATGATTGAAACCCAGACCAGCGGATTTGCCAGTCCTGTGACCGGAATCATGTTGAAACCGTAATAATAGACCAACGGATGTGGAAAAACGAGCATTTTCAGGTAAAAGAGCAATCCCATCATAGCGGTCCCGATGCGTTCGCTGAAAGCGACATTAAAAAGCAAAGGATTTTCGATGAACTGCATAGGCCTGCTCGCATCACCCAGGAACAGCCGGGGTATGACCAGCGCAGCCAATAGCATCAGCGTCATCGAACCTGCCAATAGTATGTTTTTCTTAGGACTGATATCGGTAAAGAAATACATAACCAGCGGAATCACCACCAGGAAAGTCATGATGTTGGCCTTTGAGAGGAACCCCAGACCAAAAGCCAGGACACCCCACAGAACATTGAGCTTCTTTCCTGTGTCGTGAAATTTCAGGAAGTACTTCAGCGCAAGCAGAACACCCAGGAAACTGAGTATCTCCTCACGGTTTTTCAGACTGGCCACCACTTCGGTATGCAGCGGATGAGCCAGGAATAGCATAACGGTCAGAAAGGGAAAGAAAATATGATAATTCTTCAGCAACCGGCGCAACAACTGAAACAGAAGTATGCCTGTCAAAGCATAAAGCAGGATATTGAAGAAATGACTTACATGCGGGTTGTCGCCGAAAAACTGTCGCTCAATGGCGAAGGTGGTTTTCGCAATCGGCCGGTAACCGAAATTGTGCTGTCCGCCTTCTTCGGCATTGATGGATATGTAGTATGTTGAAAAAATTGCGGGAATGGCTTTGATCCCCTGTTGAACGAGCGGGTTGCTGCCGGTGACATAAAAATCGTCAATCGAATACCGGTTACTGATGGTATTCCCGTAAAGGATAAACGAATAGACAAGGATCAGCAGGTAATATAACCTGTTGGAAGTATTTTTCCCGGCTTCAGGTTTCACCGGTTTGGGTGCAGGCGGAACTGGTTTGTGGTTTTTCAGGTTCATGGTACCGGATTTCCGGGGTTCAGGCAGAAAATAACGATGGATTATAGATATCTGGCAAGCTCCCGGTTCAGGGGGCAAAGTAACGTAAAAAACAGATTGGTGCCAAACAAGGTAAATGGTACCACTGCCATTTATTTAAGGGCAGATACAAAAACCGGCCTTAGTAAAAAGATCAAAATAACTTCTTCAAATAAGTTTTCTGATCGGTTTCTTCACTGGGGGTGTTTCCAAGGACTTTCTGCATTTATCAGTATCGGATTTTATCCCCTCGCTTTTGTTTCGGGGGGGGGGGGGGGGAGGGAGTACTCTTTGAATTGGGGAAGTTATCGAAATTCCCGATTATTCAGTAATTGCCATTTGCGTGATATATACAAACTCAGCCACGCCAAGTTGCTCAGCCCGTTTTGTGAACAGGAGCGTAAGTTTTTCTTCCTCTTTAAACTGAAACGATTTCAATCCGTTTCGAAGGGTTTTCCTGCGCTGGTTGAATGCGGTTTTTACAATGGTCATAAAGAGTTTCTCATCACAGCCCAGCGATTGCACCTGGTTGCGTTTAATCCTGATAACGCCCGATTTCACTTTGGGCGGTGGAACAAAAACATGGGGTTCTACAGTGAAGAGATATTCAATGTCGTACCAGGCCTGAAGCAACACACTCATAATGCCGTAGGTTTTGCTACCCGGAGGTGCGGCAATGCGCTCAGCTACCTCCTTCTGAAGCATCCCAACCACTTCCGGAACCCGGTTGCGGTTTTCAAGCACCTTAAAAAATATCTGGGATGAGATGTTGTATGGAAAATTTCCGATGATCGAAAAATTCCCGGGCATCATTTCATCGACCGGCATACGCAAAAAATCGCCCTCTATAAAACTATCGGCAGCTTCCGGAAAGGTGTTTTTAAGGAAGGGGATGGAGTCGCGGTCAACATCCATCGCGATGAATTTTCCGATGGGTAATTTGATCAGGTATTTGGTCAAAACACCGGTTCCGGGGCCGATTTCCAGCACGGCATCACAGGGCATGGTGAGGCTTTCAACAATATTCCTGGCAATGTTTTCATCTTTCAGAAAATGTTGTCCAAGGTGCTTCTTTGCTCTGATGGGTTCCATGAGAATTTCGGATTTCGGATTTTTGATTGCGGATTGCGGATTAGCGGATTAGCAGATTAGAAGATTAGCTGATTTCTTGCTCCACGCCCTCCCGACAAGGTGTTCGGGACTTCACTTCACTAAGTGAGCCCGGTGTTAAAGAAAGGACAGGGGACGCTAGTGAGAAACGAGAAAGTATTTCCATGCTCCATGCCCCATGCTCTGAGCCCTGTGCCCTGAGCCCTGTGCAATTAGTTAACCTGATCTCCCCTGAGCGCCCTGAATCGCTTCCGGGCATCCACGGTAAACAAACTCCCCGGATATTTTATCAAAAGTTCCTGGTAGGCGGCCATTGCTTTTTCTTTGTCTTTGCTTGCAGGGTCAGATATATTCAGAAAAAACAGATCAGCCGAGGAGAAGGATGAAATATCGGAAATGCCTGTTTCAGGTTGATCGTATAGCAAGGCGAGCCTGAAAAGGGCATCGTCACCCAGTATGTCATCCCCGTGTTCTTCAACTACCTTTTTAAAGAGTGTTGCAGCTTCTGAAAAGTTTCCTTGTTTTACCCTGATTTCCGCTTTTTTCATCAGGGCATCATCGGTAATCAGGTGGCCGGGATAGGCTGTCATTAAAGAATCGAGTACAGCCAGTGCTTCTTCGGGTTTATTGCGGTAGAGCAACAGGTCGGCCCTGGCATAGGTGCCCAGCTGAACGGTCGAACTATCCATGTCGATGTTGTCGCTGATCAGCAGGGATAGGGCCATGGCGTCGTTGGCAATCAGTTTGGAAGTAGCTGCTTTCAGCACATCAAGCTGCGCCAGCGCCCAGTCAAACTCACCAATGTAAAAAGACAGACGTGCATTCCTGAAACGGGCTTCGTGTCCGATGGGCTCGTTTTTAAAGGTTTTATCAACCTGGGAATAAAGCAGGGTTGCTTCCCATGGATCACCCGTGAAAAGGTAGATATCGGCCAGTTCGAGTTTGCTTTCTGCCTGAAGTGCCCGGTCGGCCGAAGTCAGCCCGGTTAGCTCTTCAAGCAGGGTGATGGCCGATCCGGTATTGTTGAGGTAAAAAGCCTGTAAATGAGCCAGGTTTCGCATCAGAGGGAAGATCAACGGATTCCGGCCGGCTTCTGCAAGGGTTTTGTTGTATTTTTCCTCCAGTTTTACAAGGTCAGCCTGATTCACTGGGTAAACCCTGGTAACCTGTTCATATTCAGCCTTCAGTATCTCAACTTTCGACTGGATTACCAACGGAATATCATTCGATTTTTCGATCACATAATTGTAGGCTTCAATGGCTGTAATGAAGTTATTATTACTGATACAGAGTGAAGCAAGCGCAAAAACCCTGCTTCCATTTTCGTCCAGCCGGCGATCGAGCGCTTTCGCCTGAATAAAAGCAGCTTCGAAATCCTTTAGTTGCACCATCAGCCAAAGCATCATTTCTGACAGCATGACATCGTTGGGCGATTTCTGCACTTTCTTCAAAAGCGCAACCCTTACCATTTCACTTTTTTGACCTTCGGGGTCATTGTTCAGGGAGTTTTGTAAGCGGTCCTGAATCTGATTCTGCATCTCGGGATTGGTTTCAAGCAGATCGAGGTATTCATTTACCATTTTATCGTAATTGCCCTGGTTTTCGTAAAGCAGGGCCAGTTCGAATCCGAAAGTGTAATTGGGTGACAGTAACTGCCGGCCTTTCAGGTAAGTTTTCACGGCGTAGTCATTTTCACGCCTCACCTGAAAAGCATTGGCCAGTTCGCTGATTTTACGCTGGTCGGCCGGAAGGTCCCTGATGGCCTGGTCAAAAAGTTTTGTTGCTTTGTTGCTCTGATTGCCTCTGATAAGCACATAACCCTGGTCGATGATGTAACGGGGATCTCCGGGATTCCGTTTGGCCTGCTTTTTAACGATTTTCTCGGCTTTATCCAGGTCGTTCAGTTCGAGCAGACTCTGAAGAAGATAGGTATAATTGTAAACACCGGGTTTTTCATCAAACAGTCGTTCAAAAAGGGCAGCGGCCTTATCGTATTCGCGATTGTTGAAGTATTGCAGGCCCAGTTGCTCGTCGGTCACTGCCTGTGCCACCACATGACCGACCGGGCCGGTCAGAGCCAGAATCAACAGCAAGGCAGACAGCAACTTTTTCTTCATAAATGTGGTTAAAATCCGGGATGTAACTATTCAATTGAATGTAACATGGAACAAGCGTCAATGTTTCGACACATCAATAAGTAACTGCCTGCTTTTGCCAATAACCGTAATCAGTTTTACAGCATCCGAACGAAAGCCAGACTATTTTATCATCTCAAAACCGGTGTATTTAACCAAAGCAGCGGGCATTCTGATGCCATCGGCCGTCTGGTTGTTTTCGAGCAGTGAGGCAACTATACGGGGTAACGCCAGGGCACTTCCGTTTAGTGTATGGCACAGGCGGGTTTTACCACTTTCATCTTTAAACCTGAGTTTCATCCGGTTGGCCTGGAACGATTCAAAATTCGATACCGAGCTTACTTCCAGCCAGCGCTGCTGGGCAGCCGAGTATACTTCAAAGTCGTAAGTGAGAGACGAGGTAAAACTCATATCGCCACCACACAGTTTCAGAACGCGGAAAGGCAATTCGAGTTTCCTGAGCAGACCGGCAACATATTCGCGCATCTCTTCCAGGGTCTGGTATGAATTGTCGGGATGTTGTATCTGGACAATCTCCACTTTATCGAACTGGTGCAAACGGTTGAGGCCACGCACATCCTTTCCATATGAACCTGCCTCGCGGCGGAAACAGTTTGAATAGGCAGCATTTTTTATCGGGAAATCGGCTGCCTTCACAATCACATCGCGGTAAATATTTGTTATAGGAACTTCTGCAGTCGGGATCAGATAGAGTTTATCCACTTCGCAAAAATACATCTGTCCGTCTTTGTCAGGAAGTTGCCCTGTACCGTAACCGGAAGCCTCATTCACAACCAATGGGGGCTGAATTTCCCGGTATCCGGCTTCCACGGCATTGTCGAGGAAGAAATTGATGAGGGCGCGCTGCAGCCTGGCACCTTGTCCTTTGTAGAAAGGGAATCCGGCTCCCGTGACTTTGTTGCCTAACTCAAAATCGATGATGTCGTATTTTGAAGCCAGGTCCCAGTGAGGAACTGCTCCTTCATAGAGTTTTGGCATTTCGCCTTCACTGTGCACGATTTCATTGTCTTCAGGGGTTTTACCTTTTGGTACGGAAGGGTGGGGGACATTGGGCAACAGCACCAATAGGTTGTTTTGTTCAACAGTGAGGTTATCAAGACTTTCGGCGAGATCTTTGGCAAGAATCTTCAGTTCTGCAGTGCGGGCTTTCAGTTCACCGGCTTCGGCAGCTTTCCCCGATTTAAACAGATCGCCAACCTGCCGGGCAATGGCATTGGATTCGGCCAGGTTGTCGTCCAGCTGTTTCTGGGCCTCACGACGGCGGGCATCAATGTCAATGATTTTTTGAAGTGAAGCTGCGGCATCAATGTTTTTAATGGCCAGCCGGGCGGCAACTTCGGCCGCGTTTTCACGGATATAATTCAGTTCAAGCATGGGATTCGTTTTGGAGGTGCAAAGGTAAGGAAAATGGGGGTTGTTTTTTATTTGATTCAACAAGTTTTTTTATTAAACTCAAAATATATACAAAAAAACTCCCGGCCAATGACCGGGAGTTACTATTTTATTGCCAGTATGATCTGATTTACAGATTATTCAGCAGCAGTCAGCGGCATGATGGAAACGTATGATTTGTCGTTTTTCCGTTTGCGGAATTCAACAACACCATCAATAAGGGCAAACAGGGTGTGGTCCTTACCCATGCCTACATTGAGGCCTGGATTGTGAACCGTTCCACGCTGGCGGATAATGATGTTGCCGGCCTGTGCAGCCTGTCCACCATAAATCTTCACGCCAAGGCGCTTGCTATGTGATTCCCTACCGTTACTTGAACTACCGGCACCTTTTTTATGAGCCATATCTTTTTGTTTTTAGCGGTTAAACACTGATTTGGATTCAGCCTTTTCAGGCGGTGATGGCATCAATTTGCAGCCTGGTAAGGTATTGCCTGTGGCCGTTAGATTTCTGATAACCTTTTCTCCTCTTCTTTTTGAAGACGATCACCTTGTCGCCACGTAAATGCGACAGGATTTTAGCCGTAACTACAGCGCCGGTAACATTCGGCTGTCCGATAGTGATTGCTCCTTCGTTGTCAAGCAACATAACGTTGCTGAAATCAACGGTTGAGCCTTCTTCACCTTCAAGACGGTGCACGAAGATCACCTGGTCTTTTACAACTTTATGTTGCTGGCCGGCGATTTCAACGATTGCGTACATTCTTTCTGATTTTTCAGGTTTGATTTCCCTTTTATAGGGGGTGCAAAAGTAATAAATATTTTAAAACACCAAACTATTTTTTTGAAATATTTCTATGATGGAGAAATGGAATTCAGACTGTCGGTTGGCAGGTATATAAAAGTGGAATAATGGAATAGTGGAATGATGGAAGAAAGGGAATTAGCAGATTAGATTAGCTGATGAGCGAATGGAATAATGGAAAGATGGAATGATGGAATGACGGGAAGAGAAAGCAGCGCGTAATTTCTCCGACCTGATATTAAAAACGAATCATACTTATGACTTTAAACTTTTGACTTTGAGCTTGAATCATTGGAATGTTGGAATGATGGAAAAAGAAGCAACGCGTAATTTCTCAGGCTTGATATTAAAATCAAATCTTACTTAAACTTTGAGCTTTAGACTTTGAGCTTGAATCATTGGAATGATGGAATAATGGAAAGTTGGAATACTGGAATGATGGAAGAAAGAAATTAGCAGATTAGCTGATGAGCGAATGGGACGCGTAATTTCTCAGGCCTGATATTAAAATCCAATCTTACTTTAGACTTTAGACTTTTGACTTTGAGCTTGAATAGGGTCTGTTTTCTTCCCGGATTTCACCCGCATCACCAACCTGGCAAACCTGTTGTCTGTCAGGCTGTGTGTATTCACCAGAAGCACACCCGCAATAACCAGCAGAATCCACAACAGAAAACCTGCCCTGAAATGTTCGCCATCGGCGATTCCCCATAAAACAGCTACCACCGGTATAAAGTATGTAACCGAAGAAGCAAAAACCGCACTGGTCATCTGTATCAAATGGTTAAACAACATCAGCGCCAGCCCGGTACCTACGATAGCCAGTAATGCCAGATATCCGATTCCGGCCAATGCCTGAGGATTTCCCGACAAAGATTGAACAAACGGTGTAAAACCCAGCAAATAGACCGCACCAATCGGTCCAACCATGAAAAATGACATGGCAGTGATGGTCACCGGATGAATGCCCTTCAGGTATGCCTTAACGGTATTAACATTCACAGCATAAAGAAAAGCTGCAATGATGATTAATACCGCGAAGCCCATGTTGAACGTAAAATTTCCGGATCCGCTTACACTCACCAGCCCCATAGCGCCTGCAAGTCCGATAACAACACCTGCAATATTATACCATTTTGGCCTGGACCGGAAAAACAGGATACCAACCAATAGGGTAAACAAAGGAGTCAGTGAGTTCAGGATACCGGCCAGTGAACTGTCGATGCCTTTTTGAGCGGCAGCAAATAAGAAAGCCGGTGCAAGACTTCCAACCATACCAACGATCAAAAAAATTACTATAAGCCTTTTGTTCAGCACTTTGATCCTAAGGAGTGCAAACGGAAGGAGAAATATCCAGGTTATAACGATCCGCAATGCACCGACTTCTCCCGGCGAAAAAACTTCAAGGCCTCTTTTGATAAGTATGAAAGAGCTGCCCCAGGTGATGGCAAGTATGAAAAGGATTAACCATGGCAGCCATGGTTTTGATTTCGGCATTTTGAATAAAGACTTAAGAAATGTTAATCAGGCTGGTCAGGAATGTCAAAAGTAATATTTAACTTCATGCATACGATGGAATATATAACAAGGCTGCACCGGAAATGTTAATCACATTTCCGGTGCAGCCATAAGTTTATCAGGATTCTTGGATTAACGTCGTTTAGTTGAATTCTGGGGAGTCGAAGGTATTTCCATTTTTCAATTCAGAAAAAACGACATTGGATTATTATTGAGAATAAACTGCAGCAAATTCCTTTGCGAAGTGCTCAAGTTTGGTTTTCTCGAAAGTAAATGATTTTTGTGCATTGTATTCAGCCGCCATTTTGCCACTGCGCATCGCACTTCCCATTTCTACATAGTTACTGGCTATTTCAGCCGGAAGTCCGTTTTGCTGTAATGCCCCCAGGGTATCACTATCGGCAAAATCAACCCATTTCAGATCGGGTTTACCAATGGCTGCTCCTAAAGTTCCGGCTATTTCGTCTGTTGTTTTCTCATCGCCAACGATGTATCGGATACTTTTGCCGCTGAATGAAAGCGCCGATAACTCGGATGCAGCAACTGCGGCAATATCGGCCGGATGAACAATTGCCAGCTTTGCCCCGGTACCGTAGTTACCTCCGATAATTCCCATGTGCTTTATCATACCGATGTTCCCGAAAAAGTTATAGTAGAAAAAGCCGGGTCTAAGATGCTTTACATTCACACCCTCAAGCGAATTCAGGGCTTGCTCGGTAAAGTATAGCCCGCTTACCGGACCACATCCGTCGGGCATGTGTGCACCGATGCTGCTCAGGTTTACAACGTATTTCACGCCTGAAGCTTTTACGGCTGCTGCAAGGTTTTCCCCGATTCCGGCGATGTACTTTTTCCAGTCGGCAGCTCCGAAAAACGGGGGCACCATGGTATACACCGCATCGGCACCTTTGAAAGTTGCTGTCAGAAATGCTACATCTTCTACCGAACCAATGGCTGCTTTCGCTCCCAGCGCTTCTATTTCTTTTATTTTTTCAGTTTTGCTGCTGATGATGGTTACATCGTGTTTATCAGCAATTAATTTTTCTGCCAGGGGCCTGCTGATGTGCCCGAGCGATCCTGTTACTATAAATTTCATTGTTTTTATTTTAAGTTTAACGGAACAAAGGTATATTTGCACTTACTTTTATACAAGTACTTACCCGAAAGTGTGTGAAGATGACAAAAGTCAAAGAAGCATCAACCAATCAGTTAAACAAGAACAGGGCACTGAATGTTTGTCCGGTAACCTATACCCTTGGAAAAATCGGCGGACGATGGAAGCCTATTATCATCTACAATCTGCTTGGAGGTACCCGGCGGTACAGCGAACTGAAAAGGCTGATTCCGGCAATCACCGAGAAGATGTTGATTCAGCAACTGAAACAACTTGAAGCCGATGGGCTCATTCTGCGAAAAGCATTGCCGGTGGTGCCTCCGTTTGTTGAATACAGTCTTACCGGTTCAGGCAGGGCACTGCAAAAAGTGCTCGAAGCCATGGTAAACTGGGCTAACAGTGAAAGAGAATCAGTTGTGTAGTTGGAATAGTGGAATGATGGAATTTTGGAATATTGGAGTGATGGAAACTTTAGATTAGCAGATTAGCTGATTAGCAGATTAGCTGATTAGCGGATTTCGGATTTCTAAATGATGGATTGTTGGAGAGTTGAAATAATGGGACGTTGGAAATCTGGAAAATTGGAATATTGGAGTGTCGGAATGTTGCAATTCTGAAACTCTGTAATTCTGGAACTCTGTAATTCTGGAACTCTGAAATTCTGGAACTCTGAAATTTTGGAATCTCGGAACAATGAAACTGATTTGTCATCCAGACTTAACCTTAACCTCAACCTTAACCTTAAGAAAGACATGAATAAAACCCGGAAAATCAGGAATGAAGAAAGAAGTCTGATTTTATTTCTCCTTTCCCAGTGCGGATTGGAAGAAAATGAATATCCCATTGCGGAGGAGGTTTTCGAATATGAGGGTGGCATCATGGGCAGCATAAACCTGGCCGGAAGTGATCCCGACCTTTACGATGGCGACCTGATTCAGGTGGAATATACCGACACCGATGGGGTGGAGGTGATCATCACACTGACGAAGGACAAAAACAACCGCCTGCTCGATCTTGATTTCTGGAAAATGAACTTCTCGAAACTCATCAGCTATCCCACACCAGACAATGTAGTCGTGTTAAGAAAAAATGTCTGAGTGAACCCATGAATGCCTTTAAACTGAATTAACTTTGTTTCATTAAATTGCTGGTCATGGAAATATTTGTTGCAGGAAAGTTTATTAAAACTTCCACGGAGCTTAAGGTTACCAATCCTTACAATGGTCAGCTGGTTGCAACAACCTTTCTGGCGGGACAGCCGGAGCTGGAAATGGCAATTTCGGCAGCACAGGTCGCCAGGAAATCCATGCATAATCTGCCATCATTCAGGCGATACGAAATCCTGATGCTTATCCGAAACCGCCTTGCTGAAAGAAGGGAAGAGTTCGGACGATTGCTGATGCTCGAATCTGGGAAACCCATCCGCTATGCGCTGGGCGAAATTGACCGCTCTATCCAGACTTTCACCGTAGCAGCCGAAGAATCAAAGCGCCTGCCAAAAGAATACCTGAGTCTGGATTGGACGCCCGCCGGTGAAAAGAAGGAGGGGCTGGTTAAGTACTTCCCGGTGGGGATTGTTGCAGGAATTGCCCCGTTTAACTTTCCGCTGAACCTGGCGGTTCACAAAATCGCACCGGCCATCGCTGCCGGTTGCCCGATAATTCTGAAACCTTCATCTGTAACACCGTTATCAACCTTATTGCTGGCGCAGATTATTTCCGAAACGGGACTGCCTGAAGGTTCCGTTTCTATTTTACCGATGGACAGGACCACCGGCAACAGCCTGGTAACCGATCCACGCATTGCTTTACTTTCGTTCACCGGTTCGCCGGAAGTGGGCTGGAAAATGAAAGCCGGAGCCGGGAAAAAGAAAGTGGTGCTTGAAT
Source organism: Bacteroidales bacterium (assembly GCA_016709025.1). GTDB lineage: Bacteria > Bacteroidota > Bacteroidia > Bacteroidales > Lentimicrobiaceae > Lentimicrobium. The sequence continues at coordinate 81,173 of JADJEQ010000010.1, forward strand.
TGGGTGGAAATGCGGGCGTGATCGTTTCACGGAGTGCCGACATCGGTCTGGCTTTATCAAAATGCCTGGTGGGAGCGTTTTCTTATTCCGGACAGGTGTGTATTCATACCCAGCGAATATATATACATCAGGAAATATTCCCTGAATTCAGCAACAGGTTTGCTGATTTGGTAAAAGGAATCAAAACCGGAGACCCTGCTTCTGCTGAGACTGAATTCAGTTCGATGATCGATGAAGCAAATGCCCTGAGGGTTGAAAACTGGGTAAATGAAGCTTTGGATGGGGGAGCTCGCCTGGTTTGCGGAGGGAAAAGGGAAGGAACAATGTATTCCCCGACAGTGCTTACCAATACCAATGCTTCGATGAATGTATGCAGCAGCGAAGTGTTTGGCCCGGTTGTTACCCTGGAGCAATTCAAAGATTTTGAATCAGCGGTTGAACAGATGAACAACACCCGGTTTGGATTGCAGGCCGGCGTATTTACCAATGATATTCAGGAAATGAACCGGGCGTTCGAAGCCCTCGAAGTAGGCGGAGTGATTATAAACGATGTACCAACCTTCCGGGTTGATCATATGCCTTACGGTGGGATTAAAGACTCCGGTCAGGGCAGGGAAGGGGTGAAGTATGCCATGATGGATATGCTGGAACCCCGGATACTCGTTAAAGGGACGTAGAAGCGCAGGGCACAGGGCACAGGGCACAGAGCACAGGGCTCAGAGCATGGAGCATGGGGCATGGGGCATGGACGTAACCGGGGAATTTCGTCTCTTTAGCGACGGACAGGGAATGGGGAATGGGACACCCGTGGGGGGAAAAGACAAAATTATAGACATAGAGCGAAGAGCATGGAGCATGGAAGTAACCGGGGAATTTCGTCTCTTTAGCGACAGACAAGGCGAAATGGAGATAAGGGGACAAGGTGACCGGTTTGACGTGAATTTTTGTTCTGTATGCGCCTCTTCGTTGATTTCGATTTGACATTTTTCACTTTCTTCACTACTCTCTACTCACTATTCTCTCTTATCTCTCCCGCCCCCCCCCCCCCCCCCCCCCCCTCTCTCTTTTTTTTTTTTTCTCTTTGTTTCCCTCTTCGGGGGGGGCTCCCTTGCGCCCGTTCCTTCTTTACTTTCTCCTTGTCTCCTGGTCCCCTTGTCTCCTTGTCAGTTACATCATGGCAGGATTTTCCCTTGAATAGAGCGTCCCTTGTTCCTTCTTTTCTTTCCCCTTGTCTCCTGGTCCCCTTGTCCCCTTGTCAGATACTTCGTGGCAGGATTTTGCCAATAATAAGTGTGTCCCTTGTTCCTTCTAGCGCCGGGCATGCACTTCAGATTCGAAGTAAGTGTTGAGAATCTTTACATATTGCGTTGTGATTGAACTCAGATTAATTTACCTGATTGTTATGTATTCAGGATACGATTAACGAAAAGTATGTTAAAGTATTGTTAATAAGCATAGTTACGCGATATTTTATTATCCACAATTGTTAAATGGATGAATTATTTAACTGATCTATTCACTTAAAAATTACGGCCATGAAAGGAACATCTTATGCCCGACTATTTTACTTTTTTCTCGTATCCGGGATTTTTTTATCCTGCGATAAAGAAGACAAGCCTGAAGAAAAATCGGTGACCGGCAATTTTGTCTATGTCACAACAAATTTTGTCCCCATAGAGGTTGATCCTGTAACCCAGATTCCAATGTCTGCCAATATTAGCATGACAGGAACCGGAGATGTTACGGAATTGGGGAACATGGCAATCGCAACAACTTTTAAATTTGATTTCGTTACGGGTAAAGGTACAGATTTCATTACAACCTACACCGGCGTGAATCCCTCCGACAGCTATAATTCACCGGAACTTCACAAAGACAGTCAGATGGATCTATAACGATAACAGAAAGTTTTAGCAATGGGAAGGGCAGGTTCGCAAATATTAAAGGTGGTGGTGAGACCATTGTTATTATTAGCGCCGATCAGAGTGGTGGCACCGGCTCAGTTTCATGGAAGGTAACCTATTGAATATTTAATCTGTACTCTGTTTGAGTTTCTTAAATTTCAGCAATGATATAATAGGCCGGTCATGTGGACTGATTATCTATTTAACAGATCATCTTTTTGGGACACGACTATATCGTGTCCCTTCATTTTAAATACTGTGATTACAATTCATTTTTCGTAACTTTGTTTTCGCTACCGTAAACTTAAAAGATGATTACTGAATCGGATAAAGTCAAACTTCTGGCATTAAAGCAGGGCGACGAAAAGGTCTTCGAATCGGTATTCCGCGAGTTTTACAACCCGTTGTGCATCCATGCACGCCGCTATCTTATCGAGCCTGAGGCTGCAGAAGAAGTGGTACAGGAAATGTTTTTCAAAATGTGGGAGCGCCGCGATTCGCTGGTGATCAATACTTCCCTGCCTGCTTATCTTTTCAAATCAGTAACCAATCACGCCCTCAATTATATTAAATATCAGAGTCATACCCGGAAATACCAGGAGTATATCGGTTTCAGAACAGATGAACATATTTCAGTTTCTGCCCACGATGCCCTTGTACATGCCGATCTGGAGAAACAATTGATTAGTTTGGTGAAATCGATGCCCGAACGACGCAGGATGATCTTTGAAATGAGCCGGCTGGAGGGTTTACGTTACAACGATATTGCTGAAAAACTTGGCATCAGCCTGAAAACAGTGGAAATTCAGATGTCGAAAGCCCTTGAGTTTATGAGAGGGAAACTTCGTGACTACCTTCCGACCCTGTGGTTAATTTACAGTATTTTGAGTGGAATGTTGTAATTAATAAAATATTTTTTTTAGTACGATAGGGGTAAAACCCTTTTCAATTGTCTATAAACAGAGGAAAAGATCCTGAAATCAAATGCGATTTTCTACAAATAAATATAAACGGCTGATTATTAAGCATATTCAGGGGGAGACAACCCCTGAAGAGCAGCAATTGGCGGAAGCCTGGATTAAGAAAAATCCGGCTAACAAGCGTTTATATGAAACTTACAAGGGTTTATTGGTTTTGACAGAGCCCGGGAAAGTTAACATTGATACCGATGCAGCCTGGAATAAATTGCAGGCCAGGATAAAGTCAGGTAAACATGCCCCGGTAAAACCGCTGAAAAACCGGACACGACGTTTGGTCCCATATTATGCGGCCGCAGGAATCGCTGCCATGTTACTGATTGCCGTTGGTCTTTTTTCAACGCTGCAGCAAGCCCCCAACCTTAAACAATTATCCACCACCACTCTTATTTCCGCTCCCGTTAATCTTCCCGATGGCTCATCGGTTGTTCTTAACAGAAACTCAGTTATTAAATATCCCGATCAATTTACCGGTAGTTTCAGGGAAATATCTATTTTTGGTGAAGCGTTTTTTGAAATCAGTCCCGATCGTGAAATGCCTTTCCTGATTCATGCTTCAGGTCTTGACATCAAAGTTGTCGGGACTTCCTTTAATGTTGAAGCCAGGCCAGGCAACGACTTTGTGCGGGTTACCGTGAATACCGGGGTTGTTCTGGTGTATCCGTCAGGAACCTCTGCACAGGATGCTGAAAAGGCAGGTACGCTGCTTTCAGCAGGTGAAATGGCTACTTACAGCCCTGAATCAGGCCGTATTATAAGGGGTGTTATTGATGACCTGAATGTTCTCAGTTGGAAAACCGGTATCTTAACATTCCGTGAATCCAGGTTGGCCGATGTTCTTAAAGCGCTTGAAAACAAGTATCAAACCCGGTTTGTCGTTGATAACCCGGAATTGTTAAACCAAAGATTGACTGCCCGCTTTGAGACTGAATCGCTGGAAGATGTTCTGGAAACCCTCTCCCTCATTTTCAACCTGAGTTATGAAAATAATGGACAACAGGTTATCCTTCATTAACCCGTCTGATTTTCTTTTCTGAGCCGGATTTGTGGCTTTTTTAAGATGGAATTTTCGTTGAAGAAACTTTTACTCTTCATTGTGTATCTATGGCTTAACTGCCTTACGTTCTCCCTATCGTATGCCCAAACCGGTAATCCTGATCAGATTACCTCATTATCCGCCATTAACGAACCTGTTGATCGGGTATTAGACCGCCTTTCGAGAAATACAGGGATTACCTTTTCGTACAACCCTGACCATATTGAAGCATCACGCATGGTTTCTGTCAATCTGACAAATAAAAAACTGTCAGAAATACTTGCTGTTATACTTCCGCCGGAAAAATTCGGGTTCAGGTTTTCAGGCAATCAGGTGGTGATTTTCCGCAAGGCTTCCGCATCGCAGACTGAGAATGCCGGAAACAACCCTTTGCCTGATAATCGTTTGAATAAGCCGGCCCAGATTCCACCCGATACTGTTTTCTTGACCCAAACCCAAATTTTACGTGATACAGTAGCTCTTACCGATACCATCGTTAAGTTTGATACGGTTTATATTATGCGAACCGTAACCCGGGACAATCCAATTACCGGAAAAGATATTTTCTCCAACCAAACCAGTTTGCCTGAAGAACAAACAAGGGAATTGAAGTTTGAAGCTGGCTTCTCGGTTACCTGGCTTTTTGCAACACCGGTTTTTGATGCATCCGATAACTATTCTATAAAACTGGAGGAATACAGGGATTCCTATTCATCCGGTTTATCCTCCGGAACAGCCGGACTGGATCTACGCATGAGCTTTGCGCGATTCTCATTTAATACCGGCGTTTCGTACACATCTTTTAAGGGGAAACTCGATTATACCTATCAGATTTCTACAGGAGGTTATTTTCTGAAAGATACCCTTGATGCCTATTATACCCTGACAGGTATTGATACTGCCTGGTTTTATGTACTTGATTCAGTCTATCTGCCTATAGATAATGAAGCCTATAGTTACAAAACATCAGGTAGTCACCGGTATTTCGAAATTCCGTTTACATTTCAATACAACCATCCTTTCAGGAAAATGCTGATCTATGCCAGTGCCGGCCTGATTGCCGGTATTCACTCAGGCAGCGATGGCTATTTAATATCTTCTGATCAGGATGGGGTTGTCAGCATGGCTGAAGTTGAGTTTAAACCACTGGTCTTTTCTTCTGCTTTCGCAGCCGGACTTCTAATCCCGGTAAGCGGAAAATTTACTTTTGATGCCGGGATATCTTACCGGCAACACATGAGCACTGTACTTTCCGGTTTCCCGGTTGAGGTCAGAAGCCGGGCATTTGGTTTGAGGGCCGGGTTAATCTATAAATTATAGTAACTTTGCACGAACCCTTCGGGTCGATACACCTTTTTTGAACTCCGTCAACCGGCTGTTAATCTGATGGCTGGTATTCATGCGCAGGAGAATCGGTTGCATCTGCCTGAACTATAAATGGTTTTATAATCGTTAGCGGATGATTAAATCGATTGCCAGATTTCTGACAATGCTCACAGCCATGATTGCCTCCGGCTTTCCTCAGCTTACAGCCCAGGAGTATGTGGGTGGTTTGCTGTTGGAGAATACGGTCTTTTCGCCTGCCCTCAATCCTTATATTGTTGTTGAGCCGATCATCGTTCCTGAAGGGATTACCCTCACCATTGAACCAGGCGTCAACCTGAACTTCATGCTCAGCAGTTCAATTAAAATGGAAGGGGGAACCCTGATTGCCCGCGGACTTCCGGCATTGCCAATTGCAATGCAGGCACATACCGATATAAATTGGGACGGGATCCGTTTCTCGGCATCCAAAACGATTTTTGATGAAGATGGCAATTACCTGAGCGGGAGTATTCTTGAGTATATTTCAATCGATATGTCCAATAGAGGGTTGGAATTGACTGACACAGCCCTTATCTATGCACGGCATCTTAATATTATCAATACCAGTTATGGTGTTTACCTGGAATCAGGTTCAACCCTGCATTTGTACAATTCAAGCATTGATCAATGCATTTATGGAATGTACATTAAAAATTCAGGGACTAACATCATCGATAATTGTTCTGTCACCAACTGCGATTTCGGGATTTTCTTACCTTCCAATAATACCAGCCGATACAACCGATTTACCAATAATAACCTGAGCTATCACCGGAATGTAGCCTTGTTTATGAGCATTGGTCAGGGCAGTATTCAGAACAACCTGATTGCAGGTAACACTGTGACATATAATAACATAGGACTGCACATAGGCAATGGAGGGCTTAATGATACAGGGCTCAACCTGATTACCTCAAATATTGTTCAACACAACGATATTGGTATCAAACTTTCACAGGATGCCGATACATTGAGGGCAAACCTGGTTGAATCGAATGTCACCGGTATATTGTTGACAAAGGCAAGCTATAATCATTTGATTAATAATATTATACAAGACAATACGGATTGGGGATTAACCCTTACCGATGGATCTTCCCGGAATTATATATCAACCAACGGCATTTATTCCAACACAAGCGGGGTAAAAGTTACCTACAAGGATTTTAAGTATTCGATAGAAAACGCCTTTGTTTATAACTTACTTTTTGGGAATCTGAACGAGGCTTTTTTGTTTGAAGCCGGTCCTCAGCAGCCGCTTTCGTTTAATTCAATTTCCGGCACCAGGGATTCAGCAGTATTTGTAAATCATTTTGAAACCGACATCCAGGCACCCCTTAATTGGTGGGGGACCAGCGATACTACCATGATCGACAGCATGATCTTTGATCATCATGATCTCGGAATTTTCGGGGAAGTAATTTATAAACCAATGCTTGGTTCCCCGGACACGCTTTCACCGATTTCAAGGCCCCGGATGGTTGTCAAGCGCCAGGCCGGATCACGGATTCTTGTTGACTGGATCAACAACACCGAACCGGATCTCGACGGTTACAAAGCATATTTCGGGGTAGCCGGTCAAAACGGATTTAATGGTTTTGTAGATGTGGGTGCTGATACTACAATTGTATTTGATGACCTCTTATTATCCGATCCCATCGCGGTAACGGCTTACGACAACGATGCCGATGGTTATTCCGATCAGCCGGAAGGTCATGAGAGTGCCTACAGTTATGCCCTTGCAGGACCTTATGCGGGTGACGATGCCAGGGTTTGTCAGGGGGTGAATTTTGAAATCAATACGGCAACATCCCTGTATGACCAGAGTTTACAATGGACAACCTCAGGAGACGGGACTTTCATTGACCCGACTTTACTCAAAGCCACCTATGATCCCGGTGAGGGCGATGTTGCTGCAGGAACGGTCATTCTAACACTCAGCCAATCGGTCGGGGATTTTGTTTTAACCGATGAAGTTGAGCTTGGGATCAGCGGAATTCCTTTTGTTTATGCCGGCAACGATACAACAATCACCCGGCAGGATGATTTTTATACAGTTACAGCCAATGCCGGCAATTATGCTGGAATTAACTGGATTAGCAGCGGGGATGGAACATTTACCGATCCGAATGAACTTAACACCCAATATATCCCGGGCATCAGCGATATCTCGTCGGGTGAGGTTGAACTTATTTTGCACCTGCAATCCGATTGTGGTGACCTGAGTGATACATTGATTCTGCTTATAATTCCAAGTTACAACATCAGTGGTAAAATTCACAGGGATGGCTCAGCAGTTCCCGATGGTGTTGTGGTGGCCATCAAAACAGGTACAGATGGTCCAAAGGCTGTTACTACTGAAAATACACAAGCAGACGGAAGTTTTAATTTTACCAACCTCACCGATGGCAGTTATTATTTGTATGCCCTGAACGACCCGGAAATCAATCCCGGCTGGATACCTTCCTATTATGCCCGGAGTCTGCAATGGCAGACTGCTTATTTGTTGCCGCTTGATACCGATGTGTTTGATATCGATATCAGCCTGGTACCGGTTAGCAATCAATTGCCTGAAGGAACGGGTGCAATCAATGGTTTTTTCAATTATTCGGGCAAGTCGGGTGATGACGACAGTATATACAGCAGACCCTGGTTTCCGGGTAATTTTTACCAATCGGGCTTCAGTACCGGCATCCCTGCAGCCAATCATGTAGTTTTGCTGATGAATACTGAATTAACCAGGACCTTTGAATGGACATTGACTACTTCTGACGGTTCTTTCCGATTCGAAAATCTGCCCTATGGCAATTATCGCCTGTGGGGAGAGAAGGCAGGATATACAAACAGTCTCTCTCCTGTAATATCCCTATCTACTGCAAATAATGAAGTCGAAGGCATTCAACTCACAATAAGCCAAAAGAATATTGAAATAAGCATCCCCATTGATGAATCAATGAATCAGATTACCGGCCTGTATCCTAATCCGGCAAAGGATTGGCTATGGTACAACGGTAATGCTTCTGAAGAATCACAACTTTATGAAATCAGATTTGTTGATTTATCCGGAAGGCAGATAAAACAGGCAACTTTTAGTCAATCCCCGGGCAGCCCATCTGAATCTATCAATATTTCAGATCTGAAACCTGGATTATACATATGCTATATTACTTCTGGCAACGGAACTTCCTATAAAAGTAAGATTACTGTCGTAGATTAAATGATTGAATGTTTTCACTGAGAATAATCTGGCAACGCATTTTAAATCTACGAGTATTCGGTATAAAAACTGGCTGTGAACAACAGCATTTCTTCAAATCCTGATTTTTCTGATTAAAGGGCTTTCTTTGGAGAGAAGAAATCAAACAATTTGATATATTTGCCGGCTGTTCAACATTGAATCCCGACGAAACCAGGCCTTACGTACAACCTGATTTTATTGAGGTTTAAGTATATGAACACCTTGGGACCTTTATTTTTATTGACTTTTGATATTTTTTTGCTGGAAAATAAAATGTTTCCGGCAGATACTGCTGATTCTCAACTCGTAAGTGATGAATCGTGAAAAAAGAATCAAAAAGTTCAATAATCCAGTAGGGGTAAAACGGTTTATGATTGTCTTAAAGAGAGTAATTAATGCTTTTATCTGAACTTTTTTGACAACCTGATACCGGTAAAAAATACAAACTGAACTAAGTGACTTACTGGGAATAACTGAATTTCTACTTTTTTTACTCGACTGACTTGAACTACGAATTAGACTGCTACTGCTACAATACCGGGTTAACCGGAACGCTGACATTTCGCTGTACCGGATTGCAAAACTGCAATCTATGTATGGCTTTTTTGTTTTTATTCAATTGCCTTTCTTCACCGCTCAGTGCGGATTTTTCGATGAAACATGCTTATTCTACTTTCACGTTGCCGGTTAATTTAAAATCGGTATGAAGTGATTATTGCCGGTCAACAGCCGGATACCATTGAATATTTTAAGTTTAATATTTACAGGCATTACCATAATGCAGAAAGGAGGAATACAGGAGAAACATACTGAGAATTCATAACGTATCGGGTTTTGTTTTTAATAAACCCTGAACATCTTAATTACTATTTACTTTACTTAATTAAACTAACATGAACTCAAATTTTCGCAGAATTAAGGCTGTCGCGCTTACTTTGATGGCTGTACTTTTGAGCGTTGGTTTTTCATTTGCCCAGGTACAAACACTTGAGGAAATCGTGAAAACCCAATATGAAATTGACCTGCACGGACCTACTGTTGTGGTGCCAATTTCGCCCGAAGGCAGTAGCAGAGCTATCGGTGATGACTGTATTACCCCAATCGTAATCAGTTCATTCCCCTTCAGCGATGTAAACACTACTACCGGTAGGGGAAATACATACAGCGAGACTTGTATGGGCTTCTATGATGGTGGCGAAGACATCATCTATGAGCTTATCCTTACTGAAGCCCGCATCATTACCATTACCATGGACCCACTGGGAACCACCTGGACAGGTGTTGGCCTGATGGATGCTTGTCCTCAGACTACCCCAACTTGTGTGGCAACAGCTTCTGGTTCAACAGCTACTCCCAGGGTAATCACTCAGACTCTTGCTGCAGGAACTTATTACATTATGGTTGATACATGGCCTTCACCTGCCAGTATCCCTAGTTTTAACCTTACAGTAACCAGTTCATCGCCACTGCCATTAGCAGCTGTATACAGCGCTCCGGGTAATGGTTCAGCTGGTGTTCCCATTTCAACCAGCCTTAACTGGGCTCCCGCAACTGGTGGTGGTCCTGCAACCGGATACCTGGTTTACATGGGTACCGACAATCCTCCTACCAATATTGCCAACGGTGTTGACGTAGGAAACGTTCTTACTTACACTCCGGTTACTCCGCTTGAATATGCAACTGAGTACTTCTGGCAGGTTGTTCCTTACAATACATACGGACAAGCTACCGGCAATGCTACCTGGTCGTTCTCTACTTCACTCGGAGTTGGTGTTCTCGAAGGATATGTCACCAATGGATTCGGCATCCCTATGGGCGGTGTTTCCATCAACATTGACAATACCATAACCAACTATACCACCACAAGCGATCCTAGCGGATTCTATCAGTTTACTTTCGTTCCTGCTGCTCCGTATACCCTTACAGCATCATACGCAGGTTACAACAATACAGTACTGAATTTAACTGTTGCTGCTTCAACAACGACCTATCAGAACGTTGCTATGCTGCGTCCTATCATGGCAGTTACTCCCAATCCATACAGTGTAAGCCTTAACCCGAATGAATATCTTCAGGGTGCCATCAATGTTGCCAACAATGGCGATGGTCTTCTTACATGGAATGCTTCGATAGCTTACACTTCACCGGGCCCTGATACATGGTTGACCGCTGGTCAGACTTCAGGTACTGTTGCAGCTTATGCAAACTTCAATGTTCCGATGATCTTTAACGCTAACGGACTAGCTGCCGGAACCGTTAAAACTGCGGAAATTACGTTTACTACTTCAAACCCCAATATCGGAAGCGTTGTAGTTCCCGTTACCATGACCGTTAGCGGTGTTGCTCTCAACATGCCTACCGACCTGGTTGTTACACTTACCAATCCTGTTGAAGGTACTGTTAACGTTGGATGGAATTTTGCAGCCAACCGTGCTTTCAGCAACTTTGTTGTAAAACGCAATGGTGTTCAGGTTACTACAACCACCGGCACAACCTATACTGAAACTCTGCCAGCTTTTGGTGTTTATTCATATACTGTAACTGCTGTTTACGAAGAAGGTAACTCTGTTCCTGCAGGACCTGTTGTTATAGAGTGGTCGAACCCAACCCTGGTGTTGAATCCAACCTCACTTTACAATGAACAATATCCTGAAACACAGGAAAATGTAACCATGCGTATTTCAAACACTGGTTTAGGTACTCTGGCTTATTCATTCCCCGAGTATGACAACACAACATCAAGGGCTCCCCTTGCTTACTGTACAGCCAGCGGTGGATGCGACGAGTACATCGGAACCGTGCAATTTGGTACAATTAACAATACCTCAGGCTGCGGCGGATATACCGATTTTACTTCGATCACAACCGAGCTTGTAAAAGGCGAAACATATCCTATTACTGTTACCAATCCCACTCCTTATTCAACTGATATCACTGGTGTTTGGATTGACTGGAATAAAAACGAGTCGTTTTTAGAAGCTGGTGAATACTTCACCACAACTTCAGCCGGCGGAGCTACTTTTACCGCAAACATTACTGTTCCTGGCGATGCACTTACCGGTGCTACCCGCATGAGGGTACGTTTGCAGTATGGTGGAACTCTTGCTTCTTGTGGAACCACTTCATTTGGTGACGTAGAAGATTATACCGTAATGGTTGCTAATCCTACTTTCATTACTGCTGTTACTCCCGCTGCCGGACAGGTTGCTGCCGGTTCATACGTTGATGTAGCCGTTACTTTCGGTTCAAACGAATGGCCTGTTGGAACTCACAATACTCAGCTTGAACTCAACACCAACGATCTCGCAAACGAGGTTGTTATGATTCCTGCCACCATGGTTGTTTACAACCCGGGTATGCTTTCAGGAACCGTTACCAGTGCGATTGATGGCTCACCTATTCATGGTGCTGTTGTTGCTGCCGGTACTTACACTGCGACTACCAACGAAGATGGAAACTATTCCATTATTGTTGATGCAGGAACCTACGAAATGACCTTCTCTAAAACCGGATTCACTTCGGAAATAGTAGCAGGCGTTGTTGTAACTGAAACCAACACAACCGTTGTAGATGCTGAACTCGAGGAAGTATTCTATTCCCCGACCCTGGTAAATGCCGTTGTTAACGACGATGATACCCAGACTGATGTTACCTGGGGCGTTCCAACTCCTTCTTATGAAGCTCTTTATGACGATGGAACAGCTGAAAACTATGCTGCATGGGCACTCCCGGGCAACATGAACGCTGTTAAATTTACTCCTGCCGGTTATCCTGCTACTGTTTACGGTGGTAGAATATTCGTTGGCGACGGTACTTTCCCAAATAACACCACAGGTTTCATCGGAACCACTTTTGGTGCAATGGTTAAAGCTGCTGACGGTACAAACGGAATGCCGGGTACTACTTTGGACTCGATTTCTGTTACTGTAAATAACCTTGGATGGGTTGATTTTACCGGACTCAATGCAACCGTTACCGAAGGTAGCTTCTACCTCGTTATGGTTCAGGGTGCTGTTGCTCCAAACTGCGCTCCTGTTGGTATTGACCAGAATATCCCGACCGTTTACCGCAGCTATTCACGCAATGTGTCTGCCGGTGGTGCATGGGGTCTTTCTCCATACCAGGATATGATGATCCGTGCTTTCATGAGTGGTCCGATTGCCAGTGATGATGTCATCGCTTCAACCGTAACCAGGACTCCTGTTAAACAGCGTGGTCTGATATCACAGTCTCCTGCTACAGCTCAGTCAGGTGTTGAAGGCAAAGGCCAGTTCCTCGCAATTCAGGACGGCGCTTCAAACCGCGACGTAACCAGCTATAAAGTATGGCGTGTTTCAGGTTTCGACCCCAATGATGGTCCGGAAGCCGGCACTCTTACCCTGTTAAGCGGCACAGTTGCCAATACCAACTACACCGATGCAGTTTATGGTCCATTACCACAAGGCTGGTATGCTTATGCAGTTGCCACCAATTATACCAATGGTGGTGAGTCTCCAAAAGTATTCTCTAACATCGTAGGTCATAAACTTCTTGTTACTGTAACCGCTAATGTAAGCCTCACAACCGGCGGCAGCCCAGCTGGCGCAACTGTTGGACTTTACGGTCAGGATTATCCTTACGCAGTATACTTCGAAACTGTTCCTGAAGACGGAACCGTGATCTTTGAAAATGTATGGAAAGGCAATTACACACTTGAGGCATTAAAAGTTGGCTTCGACGATTATGTACTTACCCCGAACATTACTTCAAACCGTACTTTCAACATTCTTCTTCTTGAGCGCAAATACAAACCGCGCAATCTTTATGTTGACGGACTTACCCTTGTTGCTACATGGGATGAGCCTCTTGCAATTGCAGTTGGTGAAGACTTCGAAGGTTCAACCTTCCCACCAGCCGGATGGCAGGCACTTACCCAGAACACAACCGGATGGTATGCAACTACCAACGGAAGCAGTTCCGGATTTGCTATTCCTTCACATACCAAGTATGCTGTAACCAACGACGACGCTGATAATGGCGACGGTTGCTGTGATTACCTCATTACTCCGGAAATGGATTGGACTAACCTTCCTTCATACAGGATGAATTTCGCAAGCTACTATGATGGTACCTATACCCAGAGTGCTTACGTGGAAATCAGTACAGATGCCGGTGCAACATGGACCGTTATCAATACTCTTTCACCTGCAACTTCATGGCAGGACATCGAAATTGACCTTGCACAGTATTCAGGTGCAGCCGGTCTCAGCAACGTAATGGTAGCATTCCATGCTGATGACAATGGCGAATGGGCATCAGGCTGGGCAGTTGATGATGTACAGATTTTATCTGGTGGTATTCCTTTCGACGGATACGGCGTATTCCTCGATGGTACCCTTGTTGACAACACTCCTGAAGAAACCTATACCTACACCAATCTTGTTTTCGGACAGGAATATCTTGCAGGTGTTGCTGCTCTGTTCAGCTCAGGCTATTCAGAACTCGATACTTACAGATTTAGAAGTACCTTCCTTCCTCCTCCGATCAACCTTGCCGGAGAAAGTCCGTTACAGACCAACTATGCTCACCTTACCTGGGAACAACCAAGTGGTGGCAGTACTGCAGGTGGAAGCCTTGTTGAAGATTTCGAAGCCGGAGTTCTTAGCGCTGATTGGGAAATCATTCAGACCAATAATACTTCTGCAGGTGGAACACCTTCATATTTCACGGTTAATGATTATTCATCTGCTGATTTTGCACCATTTGGTACATATCATGCTGGTTTATGGTGGTCTGAAAGCCATCAGGATGAATGGCTGATCACCCCTGAAATCGCTTGTGGTGCAACTTCAACCCTTTCTTTCGAAACTACTGTATTTGAAGGATCTACCTATGCTGATCATTATTATGTAAAAGTTTCAACCGATGGTGGTTCAACATGGACCGTTGTATGGGATGCTTCAACCTTAACCGGTGGTGCATGGAACTATTACGATTTCCCTTACTCTATTGATCTCAGTGCTTTTGCCGGTGAAGACATTAAAATTGCCTTCCATGCAATTGATGGTGATGGTGCCGGTTTGTGGTACATCTGGTTTGTTGACAACATCGCCTTTGGTGATGCTGACGGCGTAACCATGTTCCCTGCAAGTTCGCTTACCAAAATCAGCAACAGCAGCAACAGAAGCACCAGCGACAGGATTGCCCGTGATGGCAACACTGCACGTATTTCAAACAATGCTGATCGCACCAACCGCGCAGTTATGGGACTCATTGGCTATAACCTTTACAGGGACAATGAACTCGCAGCATATGTTGAACATCCTACAACTGAGTATTTCGACCTCAACCTGATGCCGGCTACATACAGCTATCATGTAACTGCTGTCTACGACCTTACTCCTTATGGTTATGCAGGTCAGACTGCCGAATCAATGATAGAAGGTCCGATTGATGTAGAAGTTTACTTTGGATACGAACTGCCATTCACCGAAAACTTCAACACAGGTTTGTTTGAAACCAACCAGTGGACAGTTACCGGTGGTGACAACTGGAGAATCGCCGGCCAGGTTGGCAACGATGCTCCTTCCGCAGAATTCTACTATAGCCCGGTTGCTTCTAACTACAACCAGTCGCTCACCAGCTTCTATCTTATCGGAAGTGGCATTGTTGATGGTAAAATCATGATGGACTTTGATCTTAAACATACCCTTGTTAACGCTACAGAAGCAGAATTCATTACTGTAGAGGTTTCAAATGGTGGTTCATGGATAAAAGTAGGTGAATTTAAAAATACCAGCAACACTGAATGGGAAACCAAAACAGTTGAACTTACCAATGTTGCAAAGGGTCATGTATTCCAGGTTCGCTTCAGGGCCAATGGTGTAAACACACTCGACATCTTTAACTGGCTTGTTGATAATGTAAGCATCTATCGCGTATGTGCTCCTCCGGTTAACCTCGTAGCCGATGTTAACTTCCCTGCAGTTGATCAGATTATTCTGAACTGGGAATCTCCAACCGGAACTGGTCCTGGTCCTTCTGCATGGCTTGGATGGGATAACGGAACCAACAACGATGCTATTGGTCTCACCGGTGGTGGAACCTTCAGTGTTGCTGTAAGGTTTACTCCTGCACAGCTTGGCGAATATGCCGGAACCAGCCTCACTAAAGTTCGTTTCTTCCCTTATGCTGCAGGTACATTTGTACTCAAAGTATGGACAGGTGCAAACGCAAGTACTTTAGTTGTTACTCAGCCGATTGCCAGCGTAGTTGTTGGTGAATGGAACGAGATAGCTGTTAATACTCCTGTTGCTGTAACCGGTAGCGAGGAAATCTGGATTGGTTATACCGTAACTCACGGTGCTGATGCATTCCCTGCTGGTGTTGATGCTGGTCCTGCTGTTGCCGGATTTGGTGATATGATTTCACTCGACGGTTCAGTTTGGGAATCAATGGCAACTGCCTATGCGCTCAACTACAACTGGAACCTCAATGGTTTTGTTGAAACCATTGATGGTGTTACCGCACTTCAGCCACTCAGCGACAATACCGTTTACGGTCCTGTTTCTCAGCTTGTACGTGGATTCCTTCCAATGTCACCCAATGCAACCGTAACCAACACAACTGCCAACAATGGCCGTGAACTTACCGGTTACAATGTATGGCGCGACGGTGCTTTCGTAGCTAACACTACAGAAACCACCTACGTTGACAACGACGCTGCACTTGAGATTGGCTCTACATACTGCTATGTTGTAACAGCAGTTTATGAAGATTGCGAATCACTTCCTTCAAACGAAGATTGTGAACTCCTTACTGCTACTTCAGAAGTTGAAACCAGTGCTGTAAGTGTTTACCCGAATCCTTCGAACAGTGTGGTTAACATCGAGCTTACAAGCGACATCAGCCAGGTAGTTGTTTACAACTATGTAGGCCAGGTTGTTTATGAGCAGAATGTTACCAAATCACAGACCATTCAGCTGAATGTACGCAACTACGAATCTGGTGCTTACCTGGTTAAATTCATTACCAGGGCTGGCGAAAGCTTCACCAAAAAAGTTGTTGTTACCAAATAATCGTTAAATCGATGTAATTGAAAAAGGGTTCCGCGAGGGACCCTTTTTTTTATTTTTGCTTATTAAAGCATCCTGTTTATAAATTTCCTGAATATTATTGAATTAGAATCATGAAGTGGATTTTTATTAGTCAGGATTCATCCCAGACCTCAGATTTTAGTCATAATCTATTTGAATTTTAAAATTTTTATTGCCTTTATGACATTGATAATCAGATTAATAAATAAATATTAAAAAAATATTTGAATTCTGAATAGGGGTAAAATGATTTTTAATTGTCTATAGTTTAACTTTGCACAACTAAAGTCAAACTAGTTCCTGAATATTTATTAACAATTCGGGTGAAATAACTAACATGAACCAACGGTGTGTTACCTTTTGCTAAAATGAGTATTATATAACCTGATACTTACTTAACAGAAACACATATTGACTTCATTTCTTGTATTGCTTTTAATTTTTGAATTGACCATTATTGGCCTGACTTGTTCTTCTGAAGCCCTTCCCAGGCAAATCAGATGAAATATGAGAAAGTTATGAGTAAATTGATTTCGGTTTCATTTCTGAAGAGGGATTTAATTCCCTTTATCCCCGCTGGCATATACTTTGCTGGTTTGATTCTGATGGTATTTTCTACCATCATCTCCGTAATTCTTTCATATTTTAGTAATTTAAGATTCGTTCAGCCTGATATGACAACCATATTCAGGCGTTCGTATTTTTCGCTTTCGGTAGTTTCGGAAGTTCAGATACTTTGCAGTAATTTCAATGATCCGGTTAAAAAAATAAGTCCATCATACGTCATTTATTGTTCCTGAATTTATATGAATACAGGACTGATGAATGGCATTTTTTCAAACACTTTGAACGATTTATTAATACAAAATTTATATTGACACTCAACTGACTTGGCAAACTTCTACAAATTTAGTCTTTACAATACTGTAACCAGTAAGCTTGAATTAACAGGCTCTACAGGTTATTTTTGTTTATGTGGGGTTACTGTCTGAAAAAGATCAGTATCTCTATAACCTGATAACAATAATTGATGAATTGAATGCAACTCTTCAACAAATGATTCGTTGAAATTTGAGAACATCGTAAATAATAGTTGATGCTGATTACTTTGAATGAACAATTAATAGCAGCTTTTAAAATACTTTAATATAAATCAAACGTCGTTTTGACAGAAAGGAGGACCGGGTTAAAAGACGAACGAGACAAAGAAATTTCATAATACCGTGAGAGCGGTAATGAGATAGATTACCATTAAATTTAATGTTTAATTAAAACAAGTAAAACAACAAAAATGAGAAAACTACTTACGCTTATGCTTCTGGCAGTTATGTTTGCCGGAAACGCGTATTCCCAGTTTGTTTCATATGGGTTCATGCCTTCAAACGGAACCTATACTGAAATTTCTGGGGGTACGGTGTTTGGTACTACGACCTCAGACGACCAGTATTTTACCAATCCTGCTGCTCCGACTGTATCAAGTACAACAGGACCTGGTATTCCTATCGGGTTTAACTTTGTTTTCAACGCAATCACCTTCGACCGTATTGGTGTAAACAACAACGGCTGGATTGGTTTCGGACAAAGTGCACTCACCCCATCGGTTAACATGGTTTCATCCAGCGGTTATACCCCGCTGAGTTCAACTTCTGTTCCCGCTGTTGCAATTCACCGCAACAGGATAGCAGGACTTGCCCGTGACCTTCAGGCCCAGGCTGGCGCTTCATTGCGCGTTGAAACAATTGGAGCCGCACCCAACAGGGTTTGTGTTGTTCAGTTTCAAAACTATAAAAGGTACGGTACAACCGGAACCGGCGACATCATCAATTTCCAGATCCGCCTGAACGAAACTTCAAATACAGTTGATCTCGTTTACGGAGCGATGACCATTGTTTCAGCATTCTCACCTGAGCCTCAGGTTGGATTAGGTGGAACAGTACCCGCTGAATTTGTAAACAGGATGACTACTACCAGTTGGTCAGCTTCCACATCAGGAACTTCCAACGCGTCAACCATGGCAATGAGCCAGACCATTTATCCTGCTTCAGGCCTTACTTACACTTTTGGTCCTATGGCTCCTTTGGCAGCTTCTTACAGCTCACCAGCCAACGGTTCTTCAGGTATGCCAACCAATGTAAGCATTAACTGGGCTCCGAATACCGGCGACGGTGGCGGCGCTCCTGCAGGCTACCTGGTTTATATGGGAACCGACGTTCCTCCGACCACTGTTGCCAATGGTGTTGATGTAGGTAACGTACTTACATATACCCCGGCAGTTGCACTTGATCCTGCAACTACCTACAACTGGCAGGTTGTTCCTTACAACACAGTTGGAAATGCAACAGGTAATGCTACCTGGAGTTTTACAACTACCTTAGGTGTTGGTACACTCGAAGGTTATACAATCAATGGTTTTGGTATTCCTTTAGGTGGTGTTAGTGTTGAACTGTTTAACGGTCTCACCACTATGAGTACAACTTCAGCCCCCAATGGTTTTTATCAGTTCGCACTGATTTCAGCCGGAGATTATGCCCTTACCGCATCAATCGCAGGTTACAACGACAACGTGATGAATATTTACGTTGCTCCCGCAACCACAACATATCAGAACATTACCATGCATCGTCCTGCAATGGCTGTTACACCTAATCCATACAGTGTAACTGTTAATCCTAACGAACAGTATCAGGGTGCTCTGAACATTAACAACAATGGTGATGGTCTTCTTAACTGGACTGCTGAAGTTATTTATCCTACAACAGCAAGTGCTCCCGTTATTGATCCGAACATTCCTCAGGTTGATTTCAATTCACTTCCTCACACTCAGATTTCAACCATCGGACCAGGTAATGGTCAGGCGATGAGTTCACGTGAAGGCATGAACTGCCCCGAAGGAAGTGTATTCAGCAACACACCTGTTAGCTCTAACAATGGTTATACCAGCACAACTACTGCCGGTTATAAATGTTATCAGCAATTCCTTGGTGCAACCGGAAGTTTCAATACCGTAACTTTCTGGGCCATCTTTACTGCTGCTCCTCCGGCAACCATGAACTTCAACATTGAGATTCTGAACCCGGGTGCTACACCAGGAACAGTTGTTTCATCATTAAATGTTGATGCTGCTCCGGTTAACACCAATGTTCCGGTTATAGGCTACAATACCTATTACTTTACCGTTGAAGTTCCTGAAACCAATATGGCTGATGGCTGGATTTCAGTACAGGCTACTACTGCCTCACCGACCTTCTACTGGTTGAACACCTTTACAGGAACCGGTACTGCATATCAGAATGCAGTCCTTCTGACTGAGAAACTGGCTATGTGCCTTTCTGGTTCAGGTTCATCAGGCGCAAGCGGATGGCTTACCTTAGGTCAGTATCTTGGAACAGTAAATCCTTACACCAATTTCGACAAGCCTGCATTTTTCAATGCTACCGGTGCCGTTGCAGGTGAAGTTTATACTGCCGATGTAGTATTCCACTCTACTCCTGACGTTGGAACTGTTACAATCCCTGTTACCATGACCGTTGCAGGTCCTGCTCTCGGAATTCCCGAAGATCTGACCGCTGTTCTGGCCAACGCCATTACCGGACAGGTTAACGTAAGCTGGACTTTTGTTCCTACTGATGCATTCATCAATTTCGTTGTAAAACGTGACGGAGTTTCTGTTGGAACAACAGCCGGAAATACCTTTACCGATATGCTTCCTGCTTATGGCGTATATAACTATACCGTACAGGCAGTTTACGACGAAGGCGCTTCTGCTCCTGCCGGACCAGAAGAAGTTGAATGGGCTAATCCTACCCTCCTGTTGAATCCTACTTCTCTTTACAATGAGCAGTATCCCAACACCAGCGAAGGAGTTACTTTCCAGCTTTCAAACGTTGGTGAAGGAACACTTGCTTATTCATTCCCTGAATATGCTGTACGTCAGCTTATCAATTCACCAGGCTTTACCCCGAATGTACGTTCAACCGTTAAAGAAGTTGAAGTTGCCAAGGGTGAAGTTGATCCTACCAGCAACCAGGGTACCCGCAACCTTCGTGGTGCAGGCGGACCTGACGGTTTCGGTTACATGTGGATTGACAGTGACGAAGATGGCGGACCTGCTTTTGTATGGAACGATATTACTTCAACCGGAACCGTTCTTACCGGTTTAACAGACGACAGTTTTGTTGGTCCTGTTAACCTTGGTATCAGCTTCCCGTTCTATGCCAATACCTACAGCCAGGTATTTGTTAGCTCAAACGGATTCCTTTCATTTGGAAGCGGTAATTCATCACTTTCAAATCAGAATATCCCGAGTTCAACTACCCCGAATGATCTGATCGCCTGGTTCTGGGATGACCTGAACCCGGGAGTTTCCGGAACAATTTATTATCAGACTATTGGTAATGAATTTGTAATCCAGTTCAACAATTACAATGAATATGGTGGAACCGGTCAGATTACCGCACAGGTTCGTTTGAAACAGAATGGTGATATCGCAATTTATTACAACAACATCACAGGTGGACTCGACATTCTGAGTGCAACTGTTGGTATTGAAAATGCCGATGGTACCATTGCTACCAACATCAATTACAACAGTTCATATGTAGCCGTTAACAAAGCTGTTTGGATTGGTCTTCCAACTCCAACCTTTATTACCTCTGTAGTTCCTGCCTCCGGTCAGGTTGCTGCCGGCTCATTTGTTAATGTAACTGCTACCTTCACTTCTGATGATGAAGTATTCCCTGTTGGAACCTATAACACAGAGCTTGAACTCAACACCAACGACCTCGCAAACGAAGTTGTAATGATTCCTGCCACCATGGTTGTTTACAACCCGGGTATGATTTCAGGAAACGTTACCAGCGCGATTGATGGTTCACCTATTCATGGTGCTGTTGTAACTGCCGGTTCTTATACTGCCACAACCAACGAAGATGGTGACTATTCCATCATTGCTGATGCCGGAACCTACGAAATGACCTTCTCAAAAACCGGATTTACTTCGGAAATTGTAGCAGGCGTTGTAGTTACTGAAACCAACACAACCGTTGTAGATGCTGAACTTGAGGAAGTATTCTATTCTCCGACCCTTGTTCATGCTGTAGTTAATGCTGACGATACCCAGACTGATGTTACCTGGGGAGTTCCCGAACCAAGCTACGAAGCACTGTATGATGATGGAACAGCTGAAAACTATGCTGCATGGGCTCTCCCAGGCAACATGAACGCTGTTAAATTTACCCCTGCCGGATATCCTGCAACTGTTTACGGTGGTAGAGTATTTGTTGGCGACGGTAGTTTCCCCAACAACAATACAGGTTTCATCGGAACTACTTTTGGCGCTATGGTTAAAGCTGCTGACGGTACGAACGGAATGCCAGGTACTACTTTAGACTCGGTTTCTGTTACTGTAAATAACCTTGGATGGGTTGATTTTACCGGTCTCAATGCAACCGTTACCGAAGGTAGTTTCTACCTCGTTATGGTTCAGGGTGCACTTTCTCCAAACTGTGCTCCTGTAGGTATTGACCAGAATATCCCAACCGTTTACCGCAGCTATTCACGCAATGTGTCTTCGGGCGGTGCATGGGGTCTTTCTCCATACCAGGATATGATGATCCGTGCTTTCATGAGTGGCCCGATTGCAAGTGATGACGCCATCGCTTCAACCGTTACAAGGTCTCCGCTGAAACAGCGTGGTCTGATTTCACAGTCTCCTGCTACTGCTCAGTCAGGTGTGGAAGGCAAAGGCCAGTTCCTCGCAATTCAGGATGGCGCCTCAAACCGCGACGTAACCAGCTACAAGATCTGGCGTGTTTCAGGTTTCGACCCCAATGGTGGTCCGGAAGCCGGCACTCTTACCCTGTTAAGCGGTACTGTTGCTACTACCAACTATACTGACGCAGCTTATGGTCCATTACCACAAGGCTGGTATGCTTATGCAGTTGCTGCCAATTATACCAATGGTGGTGAGTCTCCAAAAGTATTCTCTAACATCGTAGGTCATAAACTGCTTGTTACTGTAACCTGTAATGTAAGTCTCACAACCGGTGGCAGCCCAGCTGGCGCAACTGTTGGTCTCTACGGTCAGGATTATCCTTATGCAGTATACTTCGAAACTGTTCCTGAAGACGGAACTGTGATTTTTGAAAATGTATGGAAAGGCAATTACACACTTGAGGCATTAAAAGTTGGCTTCGACGATTATGTACTTACCCCGAACATTACTTCAAACCGTACTTTCAACATTCTTCTTCTTGAGCGCAAATACAAACCGCGCAACCTTTATGTTGACGGACTTACCCTTGTTGCTACATGGGATGAGCCTCTTGCAATTGCAGTTGGTGAAGACTTCGAAGGCGCAACCTTCCCACCAGCCGGATGGCAGGCACTTACCCAGAACACAACCGGATGGTATGCAACTACCAACGGAAGCAGTTCTGCATTCGTAATCCCTTCACATACCAAGTATGCTGTAACCAACGACGACGCCGACAACGGTGACGGTTGCTGTGATTACCTCATTACTCCGGAAATGGATTGGACAAATCTTCCTTCATACAGGATGAATTTTGCCAGCTATTATGATGGTTCATACAGCCAGAGTGCTTATGTTGAAATCAGTACAGATGCCGGTGCAACATGGACCGTTATCAATACCCTTTCACCTGCTACTTCATGGCAGGATCTGGAAATTGACCTTGCTCAATACTCAGGTGTCAATGGATTAGCCAGCGTATGGATTGCTTTCCATGCCGACGACAATGGTGCATGGGCATCAGGTTGGGCTGTTGACGATGTAGTTATCCAATCAGGCGGTGTTCCTTTACAGGGATACGGCGTGTTCCTCGATGGTACACTTGTTGACAATACACCTGAGCGTACATTTACCTATACCAACTTAAACTACGGCCAGTCATACCTCGCAGGTGTTGCCGCTCTGTTCAGCTCAGGCTATTCAGAACTCGATACTTACAGGTTTACCAGCGTTTACCTCATTCCTCCGACCAACCTCCAGGGTGAAAGTCCTGCTTTGACAGACTATGTTAACCTGTCATGGCTTGCTCCTGTAGTTCCGACTCAGGTAATGAGTACTCCTGGTCTGACTCCGGAAGTTGCTTTTGCAAATTCAGAAAATGATGTAAATGCTACTCCAAGGATCGTTGCTCCTGGTCGTGAGATCTGGGATGTCCAGTTTAATTTTGACATTGATGGTCCTTCAGGATTAACCGGACTTGCCGGTGCTGAATCAGACGGAGAATTCATTTATGCTACCAAATGGGCAGGAAGTGAAATTGTTAAGTTTGATATGGATGGAACATTCCTTGAGACCTTCTCAATTCCTGGTGTTAGTGGTTTACGTGACCTTGCTTTCGATGGTACCCATTTTTATGGTGCAGCAGCAGCTACTACCGTTTATAAGATGGATTTCACAGCCCATACACTGGTTTCCAGTTTCACAGCTCCGACAGCCGTACGCGCTATCGCTTACGATTCAGATGCCGATGCATTCTGGGGCAACAACTGGGATACCGACATGATTCTCTTTGATGAAACCGGAGCTACACTTGACGTTCTTACCGGAATGCCAAGCCTCTACGGTGCAGCTTATGATACCTACAGTGCAGGTGGACCATTCTTGTGGTTCTTCACCGGAACTACCACTGGTGGTGGTTGCCAGCTTGAGCAATACGACCTTGCTGCAAATGCACTGACAGGTGTTTCGCACAGTGTAAGTGCCGACTTTGGCGATTACATTGCCGGCGGACTTTACGTTACTACAGACCTCGTTACTGGTAAAGTTACCATTGGTGGTACTGCTCAGGGAACTCCTGACATTGCTTTCGGATACGAACTTGCCGACTACAGTGGTGGTGGTGGCGGACAGACTGTTGCCAACCTTCTTGGTTACAACATTTACCGCGACAATGAAATGACAGCTTATGTTGAAAAACCTGCCATTACATACACCGATCTTAACCTGATGCCAGGTACTTACAGCTATCATATCACTGCTGTTTATGATCTGACTCCTTATGGTTTTGCTGGCCAAACCGGCGAATCTATGATTGAAGGTCCGATTGATGTTACTGTAACTTACGGATACGAACTGCCATTCACCGAAAACTTCAACACCGGTTTGTTTGAAACCAACCAGTGGACTGTTGACGGTGCTAACTGGAGGATTGCCGGCCAGGTTGGCAACGATGCTCCTTCTGCAGAATTCTACTATAGCCCTGTAGCTACTGACTATACCCAGTCGCTAACCAGCTTCTATCTGATCGGTTCAGGTATCATTGATGGTAACATCAAGCTTGACTTTGATCTGAAAAATACCATCGTTAACCCAACCGAAGCTGAATACCTCGCTGTTGAAGTAAACAATGGTGGTTCATGGGTGAAAGTTGCTGAATACACCAATGGTGAAACTTCAGACTGGACAACAAAGAGTGTTGATATTACCGGTCAGGCCAAGGGTAAAGTATTCCGCGTTCGTTTTACTGCTCATGGTGCTAACACACTCGACATCTTTAACTGGCTTGTTGATAACGTAAGCATTTACCGCGTATGTGCTCCTCCGACAAACTTGACTGCTGAGATTAACTTCCCGGCTGTTGATGAGGTTCTCCTGAGTTGGGAAGCTCCCGGTGGCACTGGTCCTGGTCCTTCAGCATGGCTTGGATGGGATAACGGAACCAACAACGATGCTATTGGTCTCACCGGCGGTGGAACCTTCAGTGTTGCTGCAAGGTTTACTCCTGCACAGCTTGGCGAATATGCCGGAACCAGCCTGACTAAAGTTCGTTTCTTCCCGTATGCTGCAGGTACATTTGTACTGAAAGTATGGTTAGGTGCCAATGCCAGTCAGTTGGTTGTTACACAGCCAGTAGCCAGCGTTACCGTTGGTGAATGGAATGAAGTAGCTATCAGCACTCCTGTTCCAGTAACCGGAACCAGTGAACTTTGGATTGGTTATACTGTTACACATGGTGCAAATGACTTCCCTGCAGGTGTTGACGCTGGTCCAGCTGTTGCCGGATTTGGTGATATGATTTCACTCGACGGTTCAGTTTGGGAATCAATGGCAACTGCCTATGCGCTCAACTACAACTGGAACCTCAATGGCTTTGTTGAAACCATTGATGGTGTTACTGCACTTCAGCCAATCAGCGACAATACCGTTTACGGTCCTGTTTCACAGTTGGTACGCGGCAACCTGCCAATGTCACCCAATGCAACTGTAACCAATACCACTACCAATAGCGGTCGTGAACTCGTTGGTTACAATGTATGGCGCGCTATTGATAACAATCCTAAAGAGATCATTGCTACCACAACTGAAACTACCTATCTTGATGAGACAGTTGTAGTTAATAATCTCTATTGTTATCAGGTTCAGGCTGTTTATGAAGATTGTGAATCAGATCCTTCAAATGAAGTCTGTATCCTTGTTGATAATGTATCTGGTGTTGAAACCAACGCTGTTTCGGTTTATCCTAACCCGTCAAACAGTGTGGTTAACATCGAGCTTACCAGCGACATCAGCCAGGTAGTTGTTTACAACTATGTTGGTCAGGTTGTTTATGAGCAGAACGTTACCAAATCACAGACCATTCAGCTGAATGTACGCAACTACGAATCCGGAGCTTACCTGGTTAAATTTATCACCAGGGCAGGCGAAAGCTTCACCAAAAAAGTTGTTGTTACCAAATAATCGTTCAATCGATGTAATTGAAAAGGGGCTCCGCGAGGTGCCCCTTTTTTAATGCCTTATTGTGACAGGGTAGTGTCGGTTTCTAATTTCTAATTTCTAATTTCGGATTTCGGATTTCGGATTTAACTTGGGTGAACTACGCTTCGCTACGTTTCAGATTAGCTGATTAGCAAATTAGCTGATTAGCAAATTACCACCTTAGATAATTGTAAATGAACAACTAACCTTTATTGGATGTAAGCTAATTACTTCATACTATCTACTAACTACTTCATACTTTTCTTACTTCTTACCTCTTACCTCTTACTTCCGACCTCCGGCCTCTGACCTCCGATCTCCGACCTCTGACTTCCGACTTCCAGCCTCCGACTTATTTTGTTATCTGAATAGGGGTAAAATGAATTTAGATTGTCTATATAATAACTGGTTCAACTAAAAAGACTGGAAAATATATAAATGATATATCTGAATATCAGGGGCATTAACAACAAGCAAATTTCTATCAATTATGAAAAATATATTATTAGCAATCAGTCTTGTTCTGATTTCGGGAATTTCTTTTTCCCAGACCTGGCAATGGTCAAATCCTAATCCTACCAGCAACGAGCTTAGATCATGTTATTTTGTCGATGAAAACATCGGCTATACGGTAGGAGAGGCCGGATTGATCATGAAAACATCAGATGGTGGAATTTCCTGGAGATCACTAAACTCCGGAACTAAGGCTTACCTGACCTCTGTATTCTTTATAAATGAGCTGAAAGGCTTTTGTACCGGAGTGGATTGGAATTCTTTCAATGGTGTACTTCTGAGTACTGAAAATGGGGGTACAACCTGGGATATTCAGGTATTTGACGCTACATATGATACCTATGAATTAAATCAGGTATTTTTTATTGACCCAAACATTGGATTTTTAACATGCTACAATGGTAAAATATTTAAAACAACAAATGGTGGGATTGATTGGGAATACTTTGATACAGAATTAACTTACAGTTTAAATTCGATCTGTTTTCTTGATTCAAATATTGGATGGATTGGTGGAATGAACCATTTCGTTGGTGGAGACGATGATGGATTGATTCTTAAAACCATTGACGGCGGAAATCATTGGGCAGTAGCTTCCTATTGCCCTTTAACTGTTCTTTCCCTGAGTTTCGCCAATCAATCCATTGGATATGCTGTTGGATATGACGGTATTATAAAAACATCGGATGGTGGCCAAACCTGGTCGACAATCTATACCACGGGTGGATATAATGGATTGTATTCAGTGTTTTGCCATAGTGTTGATAGTGTAACAGTTGTTGGAGGAAATGGACTAATAATCAATACAATCGACGGCGGAACAAATTGGGATACCATCCCTTCCGGAACAAACCAAAATCTTTATTGCCTGTTTGCCGGAAATCAGGATGCACAATTCATTGTGGGTGGATATGGAACAGTACTCAGGAAAAATAGCAATGAAAACACCTGGATGCCACTTTCTCATGGAATCCTGAAAGATCTTTCAACCATCTGTTTTACGGATGAATCAAACGGATACTGTCTTGTCTCAGAAGACGGATTCCTGAAAACGACCGATGCAGGTTTAACATGGAGTTACAACAATATCGGAGATAGCTACTACTGGCTTAGCTCATTGCGCGCGTCAAGTAAAACTACCCTTCATGTCCTCGGGGCCGGAACAGCTTATTTTCCTCATGACTCCGTCTTCATATTCAAAAGCACAGATGCTGGTGAATCCTGGAATATTACTTACTGGGATATGGAAAAACAATTAATCTCTCTTTTCTTTTTAGATTCACTAAATGGCTTTGCATGCGGATATGATTTGTCATCCGGAGGTGCTTTTATATTAAAAACAACCGATGCCGGGGATTTATGGGCATTGGATCAAACATTTCATGGTTATGTCATCCGTGCAATCTTCTATACGGATCCGCTTACAGGTTACATTGCAGGCGACGGCATTATCATGAAAACTTCCGATGGCGGTGTTTCCTGGGAAACCCATACTGCACCCGGGGACATTCATTCTCTTTGGTTCATTGACTCTTCCACTGGTTTTGCGTGTGGTCAGGATGGCTGGAATGGCTTCTTAATGAAAACAATTGATGGAGGTTCAAACTGGTCATTACAAGACCTGGGTTCCCCTCCTGGTTTAAATGGAGTAACATTTCAGGACAACCAAACAGGATATGTTTTTGGTAAAGATGGTTTCGTTTATAAAACAACAGACTGTGGTCTAACCTGGAATTTCTTGCATGTCAACACGAACAACTCCTTAGAATCCGTTTGCATAACAGAATCAGGGACAATCTATATTTCAGGAACGTATGGGACATTACTAACATCAGCTGATTCAGGGCATGTAGTAGAAGTAAAAGAAAAAATACCATTTATTAGTGGTAAGGCATATCCAAATCCAGCCAGAGATTACTTCACGCTGGAAATGCCAAAGTATTCTTCAGATGCCCGCTATTCAATCTATAATATGAACGGGCAAGGGCTGATAAGTGGAGAAATCAACAATACTAAAACCCAGATTGACCTGACTGATTTTCCACCGGGAGTGTATATTTTCCGGGTGATTGATCGGGAGGAAACACATACAGGGAAAATAATAAAAGAATAGCCCTGCCCCCTTTATTATCTCAATATCAAGAATCCTTTTTACCCAACGCTCAAATACAACCACACAAATGCCCGGCACCATGGCAGGGTATATAATTAGGGATTGATGAGAAACTTAAATATACTCCTGAATACATCAATTACGGGGTGAAAATGAGATTTTGGTGCACGGGAATATTGTGAAACCTCAAAAAGTATTGCATCTGGTTTGAAAATTCCACCCTTTTTATCCAGCTAAAGCCAAAGCCTGCCTGTTTGCCTGGCATCAAGACCTGCCTGATTGCCTCATGTAAACAGGCAGACAGGAGTGGCGGAACGTTGGTAGTAAGAGATAGACTAAGAAGATTTTAAAGTGCAGCCTGCCTGTTTGCATGGGCAACCAGGCAGACAGGAGCACCGTAACGTACAACGACCTCTGTTTTTATCGGGTTTTTCAGCAGGCCCTAATTAGGATTACACTGATTCTAATCCGGATCTTTGGACTGCGAGTCTGAAGCAATTGATCCTGATTTTATATTGGTGAGAGATGGAATAACGAAAATCCCGGCAGATAGCTTTGTGGTTTATCTCAGCCCGACAGAAAATTTGATTAGCATTGAACCCGGATCCGATACAGGTTACGTGCTCGTTTATTGCTGCGCCGGCCAGGTAGTTTATGAACAATCAATCCCAGAGGCAAAATTCATGCAATTGAATGTAAGTAATTATAAAACAGGTATATACATAATTAATTTTTTAAATAGTGCAGGTGAAAGTTTCAGCAGGGAAGTTGTAGTTGCCAGATAAACAGTCCTACGGCTGGGATTTTAACCAGCCAGAGGCGTGTTATTAACAAAAAAATGTTAATTTTTTTTGGATTTAGAGTAGGGGTAAACTGGTTTTTAATTGTCTATTATTATATCTTCGCATAACGCTATTTTATTTTTGCCTCTGAAGTTGTCTAAAATCATTTGAATACAGGCATTTTTTCAAAATAATATTACACTTTTAGTAAACATGGTGTTCATTTAACTACAACAGGATCTACACCAGCGCATTACTGCCTTACTCGTTTACAGATTTATTGGATTGACCGTTTATTTTGCTTAACCAATTCATTTTGAAACCCTTCCCCGGGAAAGTCAAAATGATCTTACTATAGGTTATATGAGTAAAGTGAAAGTCGGATCAAATCTATCCGGGGCGATTCTCCGGTTATTACCTGCAGGTGTGAATTCTCTATTCCTGTGGGTAAATTGTTTTGTACCCCCCATATTGTCTTTTATTTCTTTTTTTGTTCTCTTCCTGACGAACCTTCAACAAATTATATTTTCCGCTTCTGAATATAATCCTGGCATTTGCATTTCCGCCAACAGCGGTCTGTTATCCTTTCGAAAGTCATTTCATGATGAAATTTTAATCAGTGATATATTTTCATTTTATTGTAAAACCATTATAACCAAAGAAAGGAGGTATTGCGGGGGACAAGAAGCATAATATTTAACCGATAATTTTAGAAGTAAAGAATATGATCCCACACACACACATACCGTGTGACTCTTGATGGAATACCAATGCTAATTAGTTGAGCTTGATGTTTTACCTAAAAATTTAAATTATGCTAAAAATTACAAAAAGAAAAGGCTGGCGCACCTGGCTGTTTACAGTAATTGCGCTCTGCTTCGCCTCGAACATCGCTGCGCAGGTTACCGTTGAAATTGGAACGGGAACTACTACCGTCGGCTATCCTTATTACACTTTGTATGAGGATTCAAGGACGCAGATGATTTATGATGCATCTGAAATCATTGCCGCAGGCGGAGAAGCCGGTGAAATTGTTTCAATCGCTTTCAATGTACAAGCAATGGGTTCACCCGGAATGAATGGTTTCAGCCTTGATATGCAGAACTATTCGGGAAGTACCCTTGGCGCGTTTGAAAATGCCGGTTGGACCAATACTTATTCCGGATCATATACAGTAGCCGGGACAGGTTGGCAGACAATCACTCTTACCACTCCATTTGACTGGGATGGAACCTCAAACCTATTGATAAACCTATGCTGGGACAATGCTGCATGGAGCGGTAACTCATATGTTTATGCTACGGCATCTACCAACAAAGTATGGCACCAGCATACAGACGGTGCAGCCGGATGTGCTTTGGCCGTCGGATCTACTCAGACCAGCAGGCCAAATATCCAGATGACCATTAACACCGGTCCTCCTCCTCCTCCTCCTCTGTCAGTTCAGGTTGGAACAGGTACAGAAACTTCACAGTATCCTTACTACACATACTGGATGGATTCCCGCTCTCAATATCTTTATACAGCCAGTGAAATACTTGCTGCAGGCGGACTTCCCGGTGATATTACAGCCATTGGCTTTAATGTATCTACTTCTGATCCATATGTGATGAATGGCTTTAATGTTGATATGAAGAATTTTGCAGGATCAACAATTACTGCATTCGAATCAACCGGATGGACAAATGTTTTCAGTGGTACTTATTCAGTTCCCGGAACCGGTGTTCAGACCATCGACCTGACCACCCCGTTTGTTTGGGATGGTACCTCTAACATACTGGTAAGCGTTTGCTTTAACAATGCTGCCTATGGTGATTATAGTTCACTGGTGTATGGAACAACTTTACCTGGTATGGTTGTTCATGCTCATACTGACCTTCCGACAGGTAACGGGTGTACTGATCTTACAACCCCTTCATCAGGATATGATGTCAGAGCCAACATATACCTCACGATTATACCTTCTGGTATTCTGCCAACAGGCATCGTACAGGGATTTGTAACCAATGGATTTGGTGTTCCCGTTCCTGATGCAACTGTTGCCGCACAGGGCGATAACGGAACCTACACCACCATTTCAGGGCCTACCGGCGCCTATATGATCGATCCGATCAACATAGGTACCTACACTATGGCCGCAGTAAAAGATGGTTACAATTTGGTAACCATTGATGGTGTTGTAATTTCTGATGGCACAACCACTTACCAGAATTTTGAACTTCCACGCCCGGCAATGGCAGTTACGCCCAATCCTTACAGCGTAACCGTTAATCCTAACGAACAGTATCAGGGAGCCCTCAACATCAATAACAATGGTGATGGAACCCTGACCTGGACAGCTGAAGTGGTTTACCCTGAAACTGATCTGGTTCCGGGTATTGATCCAAACATTCCACTGGTTGAATTCAGTTCTCTGCCCGCCGGAGAAATTTCAACGATCGGAGCTGGAAATGGTCAGGCACTGAGCAGCCGTGAAGGCATGAATTGCCCTGAAGAGAGCAAGTTCAGCAACGCACCGTCTGGTTCAGACAATGGCTACACCAGTACAACCGGTGCAGGGTATAAATGCTATCAGGAGTTTGTTGGCGTTGATGGAAGCTTCACCACACTGACATTCTGGGCCATATTTACCGCTGCTCCTCCGGCAACCATGAACTTCAACATTGAAATCTGCAACCCAGGTGCAACCCCGGGATCTGTGATTACATCGTTGAACGTAGATGCTGCCCCGGTGAATACGAATGTACCCGTAATCGGTTACGCTACGTATTATTTCACTGTTGAGCTGCCATCTACCGAAATGGCTTCAGGCTGGATTTCAGTTCAGGCTACTACTGCTTCTCCAACCTTTTACTGGCTGAACACCATGACAGGTACCGGTGGTGCCTATCAAAATGCTGTTAGCCTTGCACCAGAGAGACTGGCTATGTGCCTGTCAGGAGCCGGTGCTAATACAGGCTGGCTTACCATGGCTGAGTATGAAGGAATAGTTAACCCTTACACCAACTTCGATGCCCCTGTATTCTTTAATGCAGAAGGAACTGAAGCAGGTGAGGTTTACACAGCCGATATCGTATTCACTTCTGATCCTGATGTAGGCACAGTAACTGTACCTGTAACTATGGTAGTTGCCGGACCTCCATTGGCTATGCCGGAAGACCTTACTGCCATGCTGACCAACGCAATTACAGGACAGGTTGGCCTTAGCTGGACATTTGTTCCAACCGATGATTTCGTCAACTTTATTGTTAAACGCGACGGAGTTGCCCTGGGAACAACAGCAGGTAACACCTTTACCGATATGTTGCCAGCTTACGGTACCTACTATTACACTGTGCAGGCAGTTTATGATGAAGGATTCTCAGTACCAGCCGGACCAGTTGAACTGGAATGGCCTAATCCGATCCTTTTCTTAGACCCGACTTCCCTCTATAACGAGCAGTATACCAACAGCAGTGAAAATGTAACCTTCCGCATTGGTAATACAGGTGAAGGTGCATTGGCTTTCTCATTCCCTGAGTATGTTGCCCGTCAGCTCGTAAGTTCTCCCGGTTTCACCCCGAATGTACGTTCAACCGTTAAGGAAGTTGAAGTAGCCAAGGGTGAAGTTGATCCTACCAGCAACCAGGGTAACCGCAACCTTCGTGGTGCAGGTGGTCCTGACGGATTCGGATACTACTGGATCGACAGCGACGAAAGTGGCGGACCTAATTACGTTTGGAATGATATTTCAGGAACCGGAACCCTGCTAACAGGTTTAACAGACGACAGTTTTGTTGGTCCTGTTAACCTCGGCATCAATTTCCCATTCTATGCAAATTCATACAGCCAGGTTTATGTCAGCTCCAATGGATTCCTTTCATTTGGCAGTGGCAGTTCCTCACTTTCAAACCAAAACATTCCGAGTTCAAGTACTCCCAACGACCTGATCTCCTGGTTCTGGGATGACCTGAATCCTTCAGTTTCAGGAACTGTTCATTATCAGACAATTGGCAACGAATTTGTAATTCAGTTTACCAATTACAATGAGTATGGTGGATCGGGCCAGATTACTGCCCAGGTTCGTCTGAACACTCAGGGTGCTGTTAAAATTTACTACAATACCATTACCGGAGGTCTTGATATCCTGAGTGCAACCGTTGGTATTGAGAATGCAGACGGAACCATTGCAACCAATGTAAATTACAACTCATCCTATGTTCACAACAGTCTGGCTCTTCATATGAGTGTAACACCTCCAACTTTCATTACTGCAGTTACTCCGGCTCAGGGCCAGGTTGCTCCGGGTGAATATGTTGATGTGGTTGCCACCTTCACTTCAGAAGATGAAACTTTCCCTGTAGGCACTTACACTGCTGAACTGGAACTGAACACCAATGACCTTTCGAATGAAGTTGTTATGATTCCTGCTACGATGGTTGTTTATCAACCTGCTCAGTTTGCCGGAACCGTAACCAACGCACTGAATGGTGAACCTTTAAACGGGGTACTGGTAACAGCTAACCCGTCAGGTGTTCTTTCTACTCTTACCTATGATGATGGTACAGCTGAGTCTGGTTGGGGCATTAATGCCGGCTACGATGCATACCTGGGTAATTATTTCCCGGTTGCAATGTCTGGCACCATCAACTCAATCGACCTTCATTTCATACCACCTTACGGAGTTGATATGACCTCACCTCTGACCATAGATTTCTTTGATATCAACCATGTACTCATCGGAACATCAAGCAGCTTCCTTGTTACCGCAGCTGATTGGTATAACGTAGCTGTACCGGGAGTTGAATTCAATGGACCTTTCTATGCCATGGTTCACTGGAATATTACCGGAGGAATCCGTTATATGAGCTGGGATACCAATGGTCCGAACGCAGCATCCGGCTTAGGCTATATTATGGAAGCTGACGTATGGAGCAATACCGATCTTGGTGCCGGAGTATTTATTCTCAGGGCCAATGTATTTGCTGGTACTACAATGGCTAACATGGTTCTTGATCCAACACAGGTTATGCCTTCAGCGGATAGGACCCAAATGAGACCTTCACTTAGTCTTGTTACCGGTTCTGCTAATGCAGGAAGTCAGTTGAATGCTGACAACGGTCGTGACATGGTTTCATTCCAGACCATGACAAACGAAGAAGGTGAATATTCATTGCTTGTGGATCCAGGTCTCTACAATGTAAGTTTTGAGAAGACTGGCTTCCAGACTTATGTTGAATATGATACCACAGCTTTGGCTGGTATTGTAACCCCGTTGGATGCCGAATTGTGGGAAGAATCTTATCCTCCTTCATTCGTGTATGCTGAAGTAAATGCTGACGATACTGAGTGCGTTGTAACATGGGGCGACGGAAGTGGTCCTTATGAAGTTGTTTACGATGACGGTTCAGCTGAAAACTTCGCTGCTTGGGCAATTCCAGGCAACATGAACGCTGTGAAGTTCACACCTGCAGAATATCCTGCAACCATAATTGGTGGCAAGTTCTATGTTGGCGACGGTTCATTCCCGAACAACAACACCGGATTCCTGGGATCTACCTTCGGAGCTATGGTGAAAGCCGCCGATGGCACCAATGGATTACCCGGAACAACCCTCGATTCAATTTCAGTAACAGTTAACAACTATGGTTGGGTAACATTTACCGGCCTGGATGTTGAACTTACCGAAGGCGACTTCTACCTGGTTATGGTTCAGGGTGCATTATCTCCAAACTGTGCACCGATTGGTATCGATGAGGATATTCCAACCCTTTACCGTAGTTACTCACGTAACGTAGGAACCGGTGGAAACTGGGGCTTATCTCCATTCCAGGATATGATGATGCGCGCTATTGTATTTGGGTCTCCGGCTCCAACCGATGCTATTGCATCTCAAGGCGATGCTCATCTTGTTCTGAAACAAAGGGGCATGATCTCAGCCAATTCACCTTTGGCTATGGGCGGAATTGAAGGCAAAGCTGAATATCGCGCTGCTGTAGATTTCGAAGATGGCACAAGGGCTGTTACCAGCTACAGAGTAATTCGTTACAGTAACTTTGATCCCAACGGAGATCCCAGCACGGGAACAAAAGTTGGACTTGGTAATGCAGTTAGCGGAAATACCTATACCGATGGTGGCGCAACATGGGCCGGCCTTCCCAATGGATGGTATGCTTATGGTGTTGCAGCCAATTATCCTAACAACTTCGTATCCGATACCATCATCTCCAATATCGTAGGACATGGTATTCTTGCTGAAGTTACGGTTAATGTCACACTTACCACTGGTGGCAGCCCTGCTGGCGCCGTTGTAATGCTTACCGGACAGGATTATCCTTATGAAATGTACATGGAAACTGTTCCTGAAAGCGGACAGGTTATCTTCCCGGAAGTATGGTACGGACACTATGTTGTAGATGCTATGAAAGTTGGCTTTGATGATTATACTGTCAATGTTAACATCACCGGCGACCGCACCATTAACATCATGCTTGCTGAGAAGAAGTACAAACCACGCAACCTTTATGTTGACGCCCTCACCCTTGTTGCTACATGGGATGAACCGCTGGCAATTGCAGTTGGTGAAGACTTCGAAGGCGCAACCTTCCCACCGGCCGGATGGCAGGCTCTTACCCAGAACACGACCGGTTGGTATGCAACTACCAACGGAAGCAGTGGAAGCTGGACTATTCCTTCACACTCAAAGTATGCTGTAACCAACGACGACGCCGATAATGGTGACGGATGCTGCGATTACCTGATCACACCTGAAATGGATTGGACTAACCTCCCGTCATACAGGTTGAATTTCGCAAGCTTCTACGATGGTGCCTTCAGTCAGAGTGCTTATGTTGAAATTAGTACCGATGCAGGTGCTACCTGGACAGTTATCAGCACATTGGCAACTGCAACTACATGGGTTGATCTGGAAATTGACCTTGCTCAATACTCAGGTGTCAATGGATTAGCCAGCGTTTGGCTTGCATTCCATGCCGACGACAATGGCGTTTGGGCATCCGGTTGGGCAGTTGACGATGTACAGATTTTATCTGGCGGCGTTCCGTTCAATGGATACGGTGTATTCCTTGATGGAACCCTCGTTGACAATACCCCTGAAGAAACCTATACCTATCAGGATCTGAACTATGGCCAGGAATACCTCGCCGGTGTTGCAGCTCTGTTCAGTTCAGGTTATTCAGAACTTGATACTTACCGTTTCAGGTCACTCTTCCTCTATCCTCCTGATTCACTGCAGGGTGAAAGCCCATACAATACCGACTACGCTCACCTGTGGTGGCAAGAGCCAGGTGGCGGCAGCGGTGGTGCCGGTGGTAGTTTTATAGAAGATTTCGAAGCCGGTGTTCTCGGTGATGGTTGGGAAATTATCCAGACCAACACTGCTGCCGGTGGAGGAACTCCTGCACACTGGACGATCAATGACTATTCATCAGCTGATTTTGCACCATTTGGTGTATATCACGCCGGTTTGTGGTGGGATTACGGTCATCAGGACGAATGGCTTATTACGCCAGAAGTTGCCTGTGGTGCTGCATCCACCCTTACATTTGAATCAACAGTTTATGAAGGGTCAACTTACCTCGATCACTA
The DNA here is from genome assembly GCA_016709025.1 of Bacteroidales bacterium. GTDB lineage: Bacteria > Bacteroidota > Bacteroidia > Bacteroidales > Lentimicrobiaceae > Lentimicrobium. The sequence continues at coordinate 118,490 of JADJEQ010000010.1, forward strand.
TTATGTAAAAGTTTCCACCGATGGTGGTGCTAACTGGGATGTTGTATGGGATGCTTCTACCTTAGGTGGCGGCGGCTGGAACTACTACGATTATCCTTACTCGATTGATCTGAGCGCTTACGCTGGTGATGACATCAAGATTGCCTTCCAGGCAATTGACGGTGACGGTGCCGGTTTATGGTACATCTGGTTTGTTGATAACATTGCATTTGGTGATGCCGATGGTGTTACCATGTTCCCTGCAAATTCGCTTACCAAAATCAGTAACAGCACGAACCGTGGCAGCAGCAGCGACCGCATTGCCCGTGATGGCAATACAGCACGCGGTGCAAATGCACAAATGCATGCCAACCGCTCCGTAATGGGTCTGATCGGTTACAACCTTTACAGGGATGGCGATCTTACTGCTTATGTTGAACATCCTACGACCGAGTATTTCGACCTTAACCTCGATCCGGGTACCTACAGTTATCATGTTACCGCTGTTTATGACCTGACTCCTTACGGATTTGCAGGCCAGACCGGTGAATCAATGATTGAAGGACCGATTGATGTTACTGTTACCTATGGTTATGATCTTCCGTTTACAGAAGACTGGAATACCGGTTTATTTGAAACCAACCAGTGGACTATCGACGGTGATAACTGGAGAATTGCAGGTCAGACAGGCAATCCGGCTCCTTCAGCCGAATTCTTCTACAACCCTGTTCAAACCGACTACGCACTCTCACTCACCAGTTCATGGATCAATGGTATCGGAATGGATGGTTACATTGATGGTAAATTCTACCTCGATTTCGACCTGAAACTACAGGATGTAAATGAAACCGGAGAAGAAAACCTGCAGGTTGAAGTTTTCAACGGTTCTGCATGGGTTACCGTCGCAACTTACACTGCTGAAGGTAACATGGCATGGGAAATGAAACATGTTGATATTACCAGCCCCGCCAAGAACAAGGTATTCCGCGTTCGTTTCAACGCAAAGGGTATGAATACCCTCGATATCTTTAACTGGCAGATTGATAACATCCACATCTACCGTGTATGTGCTCCTCCGACCGAACTGACTGCTACAATTAACTTCCCGGCTGTTGACGAAGTTCTCCTGAATTGGGAAGCTCCGACCGGTGGCGGTGGTGGCGGACCTTCGGCATGGCTTGGATGGGATAACGGAACCAACAACGATGCGATTGGTCTCACCGGTGGTGGAACCTTCAGTGTTGCTGTAAGGTTTACTCCTGCACAGCTTGGCGAATATGCCGGAACCAGCCTGACTAAAATGCGTTTCTTCCCATATGCAGCAGGTACTTTTGTACTGAAAGTATGGACAGGCGCCAATGCCAGTCAGTTAGTTCTTACACAACCTCTTGCCAGCGTCGTAGTCGGTGAATGGAATGAAGTAGCACTTACTACTCCTGTTCCGGTAACCGGTGCTGAAGAATTGTGGTTTGGTTATACAGTAACACACGCAGCAAATGATTTCCCTGCTGGTGTTGATGCTGGTCCTGCTGTTGCCGGATTTGGTGATATGATTTCACTCGACGGTTCAGTTTGGGAATCAATGGCTACAGCTTACGCACTCAACTACAACTGGAACATCAATGGTTATGTTGAAAGTGTTGATGGCGTTGTTGCCCTTCAGCCAATCAACGACAATACCGTTTATGGTCCTGTTTCACGACTGGCACTTGGCAACCTGCCAATGTCACCACATGCAACTGTTACCAACACCGCTGTCAGTTCTGGCCGTGAATTGGTTGGCTACAATGTATGGCGCGCAATCGGCATTGAACCTAAGACAATCATTGGCACAACAACTGAAACCACTTACCTGGACGAAACAGTTGAAATTGGCAATCTGTATTGTTATCAGGTTCAGGCTGTTTACGAAGACTGCGAATCAGATCCTTCGAATGAGGTCTGTATCCTGGTCGACAATGTTCCTGTTATAGAAAGCGGTGCAGTTTCGGTTTACCCGAACCCGTCGAACAATGTGGTTAACATCGAGCTTACCAACAACATCAGCCAGTTAGTTGTTTACAACTTTGTTGGCCAGGTTGTTTATGAGCAGGTGATTACCAAGGACAAGACCATCCAGCTTAATGTACGCAACTACGAAGCCGGAGCTTACCTGATTAAGTTTATTACCACTTCAGGCGAAAGCTTCACCAAAAAAGTTGCTGTTACCCACTAATCGTTCAATCGGTTTTAATTAAAAAGGGCTCCGCGAGGGGCCCTTTTTGTTATCCGGCATCCGGCAGAATCAAAGTAGGTACACGACATGTCCTGTCCCTACAGCGATTCTGCATATCTGCCCATAGAAATTATCACAATTTTCACTATTCAGAGTAGGGGTAAAATATATTTCGATTGTCTATATTATATTGAACATAAATAGCTGTAAATAATTGGCCTTTTATAATTTTTAGTTTTGTATTATTCAACGGAGCCGGCATTCTGTCAAATATCCGGGTTTATGCAATAACCTTACTTCTGCCCTGTAATATTATTCATTTTATCAAATTTATCGATTATGACAACAGGCTTGAATTTTAAAAGATTTGGATGGATTATATTACTGGCTTTATTCTCAGTCGTGATCAAACCCATTATGGCCATGGAAATCACTGATGAGATAGTGACACCACTTCTTCATTCCGGTGAGTCTGCTGGCGGTTCTGCCCTTTCTGCTGTTGTAACCTGCAATATCAGCCTCACCACCGGAGGCGATCCTTCCGGCACTGTTTTAAATTTCACCGGTCAGGAATTTCCATTCAATAGTTATACTCAAACGGCAACTGAGACAGGAATAGTCATTTTCCCTGAAATAATTGAAGGGGAATACTTACTGCAGGCCCATAAAACCGGATTCGAAGTCTATGAGCTCTTAGCGGACATAAATTCCAACACTGTCATTGATATTCAATTGCAGGAGCTCAGGCAAAAACCACTGAATTTAAGTGTCGACAGCCTCAGTCTTATTGCTGAATGGGAGCAGCCCAGGGAAATCCTTGTCAATGAAAATTTCGAAGGTGTTGTTTTTCCGCCAAATGGCTGGCAAGCATTATCCCAAAATTTTACAGGATGGTATGCAACTACCGATGGCAGTAGCGAATTATTCATTATTCCTCCACATTCTACCTATGCAGTTGTGAGTGATGAAGTTGATAACGGAAATGGATGCTGCGATTATCTGATCCTGCCAGAAATGAATTTGACAAACCATACTACTCATAAGTTGAATTTTGCCTGTTTTTATAATGGGGCATATAGCCAACTGGCATATATCGAAATAAGTACCGATGGCGGAACAAACTGGGAAATGATTTACATGGTGCCCCCTTTCCCTTACGGTTGGCAGAATATAGAGGTTGACCTGTCGCAATATTCCGGGCAGAATGGCTTAAACAATGTTTTATTGGCATTTCATGCTGACGATGTGGGACATTGGGCTTCCGGATGGGCAGTTGATGATGTTGTAATTGCCTCAGCAACTGTTCCTGTATTGAGTTATGCTTTGTTTCTTGATGAAGAATTTGTCGATAGCACCAGTGATACCACTTACACTTTTCAGAATCTCGTTTATGGTCAGGAATACCTGGCCGGAGTATCAGCGCTTTACAGTTCAGGCTATTCAGAGCAGGATACAATCCGGTTTGTAAACGGATTCCTTTCTCCGCCGCTCGACTTTCAGGGGACAATACCTGTTATGACTGATTATGCACAACTCTGGTGGAATGAACCTTATAATTTTATAAATCCGGGCATTACAGTTCCCGGTCTATCAGGATACAACATCTACCGTAACAACATTTTAATTGCTTATGTAGAGTTCCCGGATGCATTTTACTATGATCTCAATCTTATACCCGGATTCCATACTTATGAAATCACAGCGGTTTATGATTTAACAGAATATGGTTTTCCCGGTGAAACCGGTGAATCCATGACCGAAGGTCCGGTGGATCTGGCTTTTATTTGTTGTGGAGAATTGCCGTTTATTGAAAACTTTAATACCGGATTATTTGAAACAAATCAATGGACGGTTGATCCCGGTAACTGGAGAATATCCGGATTAAACGGAAACGAGGCTCCATCGGCTGAGTTTTATAACAGCCCCGATACATTGGATTATTCGCAGTCGCTTACCAGCTTTTTTATGATTGGTACTGACATCATAGATGGGATAATACTGGTGGATTTCGATCTGAAGCACACCCTGTTAAACCCAACCGGTAATGAGTTTTTGGCTGTTGAAGCATTTGATGGTTCATCATGGATTAAGGTTGCTGAATACTCCAATGTTAATAGCTTCGATTGGTTGAGAAAGAGTGTTATAATATCAAACCAGGCAAAGGGCAATATTTTTAATATACGGTTCAGGGCACATGGGGCCAACTCTTTGGATATCCTGAACTGGATGGTTGACAACATTCAGGTTTATCGTAAATGTCCTCCTCCGGCAAACCTGATTGCGGATGTTAATTTTCCCCACGTAGACGAGATCCGGCTTGCCTGGGAAGCACCGGTTATGTCAAACAGCAGATGGCTTGCATGGGACGATGGTTATAATCACGATGCAGTCGGACTAACAGGCGGAGGCTCATTTTCAGTAGCTTCAAGGTTTACTCCGGCTCAGCTACAACAAGTTTACGGATCAAGTCTTACCAGGATACGATTTTTCCCTTACGAAGGGGGTGGAACAATATTCCTTAAAGTATGGAGAGGGTCAAATGCTGCTGAATTGATCCATATGCAACCAATTGCAGCATTTGTAGCCGGAGAATGGAATGAGATTCCTTTAAATATGCCGGTAATGGTTCCCGTTAATGAGGAGTTATGGATTGGTTATACCGTTTCTCATGGAGATGAACAGTTTATTGCAGGCACTGATGCAGGCCCGGCAGTTGCAGGTTTTGGCGACCTGATATCATTGGATGGATTGGAATGGGAGTCAATGGCAACTGCATACGCGCTAAATTACAATTGGAATCTTCAGGGTTATTTCGAATATGCCGGTAAGCAGACACAATTGCTCCCAATTTCAGATAATTCTGTTTATGGGCCACCTTCAGAGCCGGTACAGGGGCATCTTCCTCCTTTACAACACGCGGAGTTGTCAAACAGTCCTGATAATACTTCACGAGAATTCATAGGGTATAATATATGGCTTGATGGTTTGTTTCTGGCAAGCACTACAGAAACGATTTATTACGATGATTCCATGGAAATCGGAGACCAACCCTGCTATACTGTTACTGCAGTTTACGGGGATTGTGAGTCTGAACACACAAATCAGGCTTGTATTTATATAGACAATATAAATAGCAATTATGAAAGTGAAATACAAATTTACCCGAACCCATCGAACAATGTTGTTAACATAATGCTTACCAACCACATCAGCCAGTTAGTTGTTTACAACTTTGTTGGCCAGGTTGTTTATGAGCAGGTGATCACCAAAGACAAGAGCATCCAGCTCAACGTACGTAATTACGAGGCCGGAGCCTACCTGATTAAGTTTATTACATCTTCTGGCGAAAGCTTCACCAAAAAAGTTGCGGTTACTCACTAATCGTTCAATCGGCTTTAATCAAAAGTGGGCCTTTTTTCAAAAAGGTGTGATCGCCGAAACCATTTTTTATTTATTTTAAAAAAAAAAAACCTTAATTGGTATAAATACAGACAAGATTATCCCAAAAAAGGAAGTATTTAGCATAAAACCGGCTTTTGGTGACACTTTAGTCTTAAAAAAGATAATGTTGAACGCCTTTATAAACCGGTCTGGTTTCATAGGGCTAAAAATGATACCTTTGCACTCCCGAATAAAGCAGCCCATAATTATGCTCTCAGTTAATAACCTTTCAGTTTATTTTACCGGAAAGTACCTTTTCGATGATGTCAGTTTTCTGATCACCGAAAGAGACCGGGTAGGACTGGTTGGTAAAAACGGGGCAGGTAAGACAACCCTGCTGCGCATTATTACCGGTGAGCAGCAGGCCGAAAGCGGCACCATTTCCAAGCCCTCAGATCTGTTGATTGGCTACCTGCCGCAGGAAGTCGTGACAACGGGTGCCGGATCTGTTTTCGTTGAAACCATGCAGGCCTTTGAAAGGGTGCTGAAACTAAAAAGTGAAAGCGATCGCCTAAGCCATGACATTACAGAACGGGAGGATTATCACAGCGCCGAATACCTGAAACTGATCGAACGGTTGAACGATTGCAACGAGCAGTTCAGGCTGGCCGGGGGAAACCAGATGGAAGGCGAAACGGAGAAGGTTCTGATGGGACTTGGTTTTAAATCCACCGATTTTAACCGTAAACTCAGTGAATTCAGCGGCGGCTGGCGCATGCGGGTTGAACTGGCCAAACTGCTGTTAAGGAAACCAGGCCTGCTGTTGCTCGATGAGCCGACCAATCACCTCGATATTGAATCAATACAATGGCTCGAAGAGTACCTGCAATCATTCAGGGGTGCGGTGATACTTGTTTCGCACGACCGGGCTTTTCTCGACAATGTAACCAACCGGACCATCGAAATCTCGCTTGGACGGGTATTTGACTTTAAAACATCCTATTCCGGTTACGTTGAACTGCGCAGTGAATTGCAGGAACAACAACAGGCAGCTTTCAACAACCAGCAGCGGCAACTGGCAGATATTGAGCGGTTTATTGAACGGTTTCGTTATAAATCGACCAAAGCAAGACAGGTTCAGTCGAAGCAGAAGATGCTCGATAAAATCGACCGGGTAGAGGTTGAAGACATTGATAAATCATCCATCCATTTCAGGTTTCCACCCGCACCTTCATCCGGAAAGATTGTGGTGGAAGCGAACAATCTTGAAAAGAAATACGGGTCGAACGTAGTATTCAGCAAAGTAGACTTCGCCATTGAGCGCAACGACTTTGTAGCTTTTGTCGGCAAGAACGGTGAAGGTAAAACCACACTTGCCAAAATTATTGCCGAAAACCTGGCACATACCGGTGAGTGTAAGATAGGGTACAATGTTAAGCTGGGCTATTATGCCCAGAACCAGGCCGATCTGCTCGACCCTGAAAGAACAGTGTTTCAGACCATCGACGATGTAGCAGTAGGTGATATCCGGCCAAAAGTACGGGGTATTCTCGGTAGCTTTCTTTTTGGTGGCGAGGACATTGAAAAGAAAGTTAAGGTGCTTTCAGGGGGAGAAAAATCACGACTGGCCCTGGCTAAGCTATTGCTTTCGCCGGTCAATTTGCTGGTTCTTGATGAGCCGACCAACCACCTCGATATGATGTCGAAAGACATTCTGAAGAATGCACTCCTGATGTACGATGGAACCCTGATTGTGGTTTCTCACGATCGCGACTTTCTGCAGGGACTTACCGATAAGGTGTTTGAGTTCCGCGATGGACGGGTGAAGCAGCACATCGGGGATATCTACGATTTTCTTGAAAAAAGGCGGCTCGATACCCTCGACCAGTTGAATCAGCAGCGCCTGAATGCCCGGAATTCAGATGGGGGAGAGGCGGTTTCACAGCAAAAAGTTAGTTATGAGAAAAAGAAACTGCTGGAAAAAGAGCTGAGGAAAGTTTCGAACCGCATCGAAAAATCAGAAAATGAAATTCATCGGATAGAGACGGAAATGTCGGTCATGGATCGTTATCTGGCCGAGCCTGAGCAACATATGGCTGAAATATCCGATGGAAGTATTTACAGAAAGTATGAAGCCCTGAAAGTGCAGCTCAAAACGGAAATGGATAACTGGGAGCAGTTGCATTTTGAGCTGGAAGAAATGAAAAACAGCCAGGGTAACACTGATTGATCAGAAGTTACGATGCAACATTCCCCCGGCAAGTTTCAGCAACGGGGTCTTGTTTTCTTCACTCAGACTGGTTCCGTTAAGGTTTTGCATCGCTTTATCATAGTAATCACGAATAACCCCATCGGTTAATGACCTGATGCCACAGGCCGTGAATATTTTCAGAACTTCCATCACCTTATCCCCGTTTTTCTGATCACGGGTTCCGTAAAGAGTTTGTAGTTTTGCAAGATCTTCAGGTCCGGCGCATTCAATGGCTTTCAGGTATAGGTAAGTTTTTTTATTGGCAACAATATCGCCGCCGGTTTTTTTCCCGAAAACACCCTCATCGCCAAAAGCATCGAGTAAATCGTCCTGTAACTGGAAAGCAATCCCAAGGTTTTCGCCGAATAGATATATTTTTTCACATTCATCCTCCGGAGCACCGGCAATCATAGCGCCGATTTTCAGACTTGCCGCCAACAACACAGCTGTTTTCAGCCTGATCATATTGATGTATCCTTCAATGCTGACATTGTCCGATTCCTCAAAATCGATATCATATTGCTGTCCTTCACAGACTTCAATGGCAGTTTTGGTAAAAACCTTCATCAATCCGGGTAACTTATCCGGATCAGATTTGGCCAACTCTCCGAATGCGATGGCAAACATGGTATCACCGGACAGAATGGCTGTATTGATGTTCCATTTCTTATATACAGTTTCCCTGCCTCTTCGCAAGGGAGCCTGATCTATGATATCATCATGAAGCAGGGTGAAATTGTGAAATATTTCGATGGCTGTTGCGGCCGGCAGCGTTTGGTCAGGGTTTCCGCCAAAACACTGGGTTGAAATAAGGGCAAGCAATGGACGCAGCCTTTTCCCACCTTGTTCCAGGGTGTAACTGATGGGTTGGTATAGTCCTGCCGGGTCATTGTAAACCGGCAATTGTTTGAGCGAGTCGGCGATCTTTTGCTGTAATTCCTCAGTTGAAAACATTCGTAAAAGGCTAAGATAAATGCATCAGATACTCGCCGTAACCGCTCTTCAGCAGGGGTCGGGCCAGTTCGTGCATCTGATTTTTATTGATAAAACCCATGCGGTAAGCGACTTCTTCAATGCAACCGATTTTAAGGCCCTGCCGGGTTTCAATGACTTCAACAAACTGTGAAGCCTGGGTAAGCGATGAAAATGTTCCGGTATCGAGCCAGGCTGTTCCACGGCTCATAACCTTAACTTTTAACAGGCCTTTCTCAAGATAGTAACGGTTAACATCTGTTATTTCGTATTCACCCCTCGCGCTGGGCTTAATATTCCTGGCAACCTCAACTACGGAATTATCATAGAAATATAATCCCGGCACAGCATAATTTGATTTCGGTTGTTTTGGTTTCTCTTCAATCGATATGGCAGTTCCTGAAGCGTCAAACTCTACCACTCCATATCTTTCGGGATCGGCCACATGGTAGGCGAATACAATACCGCCATCCGGTTTACGGCATTCATTTAAGAGTCCCTGCAATCCCGAACTATAAAAGATATTATCCCCGAGGATCAGTGCTGCATCATCGTTACCAATAAAAGGTGCTCCAAGTACAAATGCCTGGGCCAGACCATTGGGAACGTGCTGCACAACATAACTGAAACGACACCCCAGTGATTTTCCGTCACCCAGCAGTTTTTCGAAATTCGGCAGGTCGTGTGGCGTGGAAATAATCAGAATCTCATTGATTCCGGCCATCATCAGCACCGATAAAGGATAATAGATCATCGGTTTGTCGTAAATCGGCATAAGCTGTTTACTTACAGCGAGGGTAAGGGGGTGAAGGCGTGTTCCGGATCCACCGGCAAGAATAATTCCTTTCATGTTTTACGTTTTATAAATTCAACATTGGTTCAGGCAGTTCTTCATAAACCGTTTGGATTAAAAAAAAGTTAAACGGGCCCATCGAAGTCTTACCAGATTTAATGCATGAATTTGAAGATTGTAACCCACCAATGCATTGTCAGGTGTAAATATCGCATCGAATGAAATGAAACTTACAACACCTATCCGAATTTCTATTTTTTTATTTTTTACCCGCCGGAAAAGTGGCGGGCAGGCTTTTTACTTTTTACCTGACTTTATTGGTTAACTTCTTTGGCACTTTCAGCATCTTCGCCATCGTAAATCTCAATAAGAGGTTCTGACGCAAATGCTTTGGTTACCACGTATTTATCAAGAACAAGCAAGAGTGATGGCAATACCATAATGTTGAAAAACATGGCAATAAACAGGGTCGTTGAAACAAGCATTCCCAGGGCTTTGGTGCCACCGAACCCCGAAACCATAAAGACGCTGAATCCCAGCACCAGTACAATCGAAGTGTAAATCATACTAAAGCCTGCTTCGCGCAAGGCATTGATGGTTGATTGCTTGATGTCGTTCCCCGTAATTTTTAACTCATGCCGGTATCGGGAGAGGTACTGAATGGCATTGTCGACAGAAATCCCGAGGGCAATGCTGAAAACAATGATGGTTGAAGGTTTTATCGGAACTCCTGTGAAACCCATGATGGCCGCCGTAATGATCAAAGGAATAATATTGGGAAGCATGGAGACGGCAATCATTCTGACACTCGAAAACATCAGGGCCATCAGCAGAGAAATAAAACCGATGGCGATGAGTACACTCTCGAACAGGTGTTTAATCAGGAACTCTGTTCCGCGCGCGTAAACCACACTATTACCGGTAATATTGACGTCGTACTTGTCGGCGGGGAATATTTCAGCAACCTTTGGCCTGATGGTGTCAAGCAGTCGGTTCATCTCTTTGGTGCCAACATCGGCCATCTGGAAACTAACCCTGGTAAATTGCTGGGTAGAGTCGATAAATGAGTTTAAGAGACCTTTCTGGCTGGTTGCATTTGTTGGGAAATAAGAGAAAACGAAATTTCGTTCCTGTGAATTTGGAATTTCATACATCTCAGGATTGCCATTGAAATATGCCTGTTTGGCAAATTTAGAAAGTTCAGCAACTGAAAGGGGTTTCGAAAATTCCTTGTTTTTCAGAATTTCAATCTGCAGTTCGTCAATCTTTTCAATGGTTGATAGTTTCATGACACCCTTTTTTCTTTTGGTGTCAATCGAAATTTCAAAAGGCATCACACCACCAAACTGTTTTTCGAAGAATTTAAGGTCCTGATACAAAACACTCGATTCGCCGATATCATCGACCACCTTACCGGATGTGCGCATCATGAGCATGCCTGTGATTCCGCCCACAAGTGAAAGCCCGGCTACCAGAAAGATGACTTTCCTTCTGTACTGAATATAATAGATGATTTTTTCGAGTAGTGCACTGAAGATTTTATTGTCGAGATGGGCAAGATGCTTTTCTGTAGGCGGTTTCATGTAGCTGAAAATGATCGGCAGCAACAATATGCACAGCAGGTACTCAATCATGATGCTGATGGAAGCGATGATTCCAAACTCGCGCAGCATCTGGTTTGAAACCAGGATAAAAGCGGCGAAACCGGCAGCAGTTGCGGTGTTAACCATCAATGAGGCAAATCCGATGCGTTGAACCACCCGCGACAATGCCTTGATCTGGTTACCATGGTTACGGTATTCCCAGTGGTACTTGTTGAGAATGTAAATACAGTTTTCGATGGCGATAACGACAATAAGCGAAGGAATCACCCCGGTGAGAATACTGATTTTATATCCGAACAGTCCGATGAGTCCCAGGGTAAAAACAATACTCACTGTTACAACAATCAGCGAACTCAGGACTACTTTATATGACCGGAAGAAAAGGAACAATATCAGTGCAGCAATGCCGATGGAAATGAAGATAAAAAGGAACAACTCGTTCTTGATCATCCTTACCATCACCGTACGGATGTATGGTAGACCTGAATAATGAAGCTCATGCCCGGTTTGTGCGGAATAGGCTTTGGCCCGTGCAACGATATCGTCGCTAACCTTCAGCCGGCTTTTGTCGTTTACTTTATTTTTGTCGAGGGTAACGGCAAGCAGGTAAGTGCTGGTTGCGGGATTGTAGAGGATTCCCTTGTAGAATTCAAGTTTATCAAGCTTGTTTTTCAGTGAGTCTGCTTCAGCCTGAGTAGAAGGACGGATGGCTACCAGTGGCAGAAATTCAAATTTCCGGAGGCTGTCATTTTTAACGATGTTTGCGGCTTTTGTAATGGAAGTGACAGCTGCAACGCCGTCGATCTTTGCCATATCAGCCGTAAGGTCGTACCAGGCCGACAGTTCATTCAGCCTGAACATATCGGGGTTTTGAACGCCGATTACGATTACACTTCCATCTTCACCAAACCTTTTTTTAAAGGCATTGTAATCAATAACAGCTGTATCATCAGTGGGCAGCATGCCCATTCCATCATACGAAAGCTTAACCCCCAGGCCCTGCCAGGCCATCAGGATGGTTAAAATACCGATAACTACCAGTATTCCAGGCCTGTTCCGGAGTATAAGCCGTACCAGCAAATTCCACATAATCTATGTTTTTGTCCACTGAAAAATAAGACGGCGAAGTTACAATAATTCAGGCGAATGCCGTAAAAAGCTTCAATTTTTGTTAAGCCGGATTTGGCAGTTGAATATTACCTTTGTCACAAAATATTGTCTATATGAAAGCTTCGGTTTTGTTTATCGATACTGCACATCCTTACCTGGAAGAAGAACTTTCACGGCAAGGATTCGCCTGCAGCCATTTCCCTGGGGATAGCAGGGAAGAAATCCTGATGAAAATACATGATTATGAAGGAATTATTATCAGGAGTAAGATAAAACTTGATCGTGAAGCGCTCGATAAGGCGGTTAAGCTCAGGTTTATTGCCAGGGTAGGAGCCGGTATGGAAAACATCGATCAGGCATATGCTGAATCAAAAGGAGTGGTTTGTCTCAACGCACCTGAAGGCAACCGCGATGCTGTGGGTGAACATGCAATGGGGATGTTGCTTTCCATGCTGAACCACCTGTGCAGTGTAAACCAGGAAGTCCGTAACGGCATCTGGATCCGTGAAGGCAACCGGGGGACTGAAATTCAGGGTAAGACAGTGGCAATTATAGGCTATGGCAATACGGGAGGTGCTTTTGCTGAGAAACTGAGTGGTTTCGGGGCGAATGTGATCGCTTATGATAAATACAAGACCGCCTTCAGCGAGTTGTATGTGAAAGAAGTTCAGATGGATACCGTTTTCAGGGAAGCTGATATCCTCAGTCTGCATGTTCCCCTGACAGATGAAACCCGCAACCTGGTTGACAAAGCATACCTTGATAGTTTCAACAAGCCCATTTACCTGATCAATACTGCCCGCGGGCAATGTGTTGACACGGCTTCCCTGATGGATGCCATCGATGAAGGGAAAGTTCTGGGAGCAGCACTGGATGTACTGGAGTATGAGAAACTATCATTTGAAAACCTGGATGCCGCTTCCCTGCCTGAGCCGTTCAGGCGTCTGATCAATTGCAACAAGGTGATTCTTTCACCGCATATTGCCGGCTGGACGCATGAATCGAATTATAAAATGGCAAAGGCGCTGGTGGAGAAGATTAAGTTGTGTTGGAAGACGGAGGGACTTAGGGACTAAGAGACTGAGAGACTAAGAGACTAAGAGACTAAGGGACGAAGAGACTAAGAGAAAAGGAGACAGAGATGCTAAAAGAATTAAGAGATTTTTAGAAGAAGTCATAGAGAGAGACGAAGAGACTGTGGGACTGAGAGAAAGGGTGAGTGAGAGAAGGGGAGAGTGAGAGAAGGGGAGAAGAAGGGACTGAGAGACAGAGGGAAAAAAAAAAAAAAAAAAAAGAGAGAAGGGGGGGGGGGAGAAGAGGGGAAAAAAAAGAAGGGGAGGGGGAAAGGGAGAGAAAAAAAGCTGAAGGAAAGAGGGGGGGGAAGAAGGGGGGGGGGGGGGGGGGGGGGGGGGGGGGGAAGAGACGAAGAGACTGTGGGACTGAGAGAAAGGGTGAGTGAGAGAAGGGGAGAAGAAGGGACTGAGTGACAGAGAGACTAAGAGACTAAGAGACGGAGAAATGAGACAAAATGATAGAGAGTGAGTGAAGAGTGCCTTAGAAAGTAATACAGAGTGAAAAAGAGGCAAAAGAAGTGAAATAAAAACAAAAAAGTATAGCTATGAAAATACGGTCTCATAGGGAACTGGATACTTACCAGTTAGCATTTTCCTTATCAATGGAAATATTTGAAATGACAAAGAAATTCCCGAAAGAGGAAATGTATTCGCTTACAGATCAGATCAGGAGATCCTCAAGATCGGTTTCAGCAAATTTAGCTGAGGCATTCAGAAAACGAAAGTATCCAAAATCGTTTGTCTCCAAACTATCAGATTCAGAAGCTGAAGCTGCCGAAACCCAGGTCTGGCTTGAATATGCAATGGAATGCAAATATATAGATGAAATCTTCTATACTCAGCTTTATGAAAAATACGACCAGGTTCTGGGTAAACTTGTAAACATGTCCATGTACCCGGAAAAATGGAGTTATTGATCACAATATCATTCAAACTTCCGATTCCATCAGTATCTTAATTTCTCCGTCTCACAGTCTCTGAGTCCCACTCTCTCTATGTCCCTAGGTCTCTATGTCTCTCAGTTACTCAGTCCTCAATCCCACACTCTCTCTAACTCCCAATTCCTCTATCTCTATGTCCCTTAGCCTCTCAATCTCCCAACCCCTCCATCTCTCGGTCTCTAAGTCACTAAGTCCCTAAGTCTCTTAGTCTAAAAAAATTACCAATTCAGAATTTTCCTGAAATCATAATTCTCCGGATCCGGAACATATTTCTTTGCGGCTTCGTAATCGGCAGGTTCTATATATTGCAGACTGTCGTCGAACACCATTTTTGATTTCTGGCCTTCCATGTTTACGAGCCTTGGTTTTACCTTACCGTTTTCGTCTTCCACATCTTTCAGGTACAGCGGGCTGATATCTCCGTTGGGGCCGCTCACCACCATACAACTCGTCAGTCCCTGATCGAACAGGTGTTTTACACCGATGCCCATCAGGGCACAATAGAGCATGTCGAAAGCAATGGGCTGTACGCAGCGGAGTTCATAACCGAGTTCTACAGGACGGCTTTTTATATTCAATTTCAGATCTTTAAGCTTCTCCTGAATTAAAAGATTGAAAATATGGGCTTTACTAACATTCCCAAGCTCAGGGTGACCATGATCATCGTAGGTGAAAGTGATTTTAGTCGAAGTTATTTCTGCTTCTGTCATGAAATGAAAAACGCCTTCACTGATGATGGCTACACCATAGCCGATGCCCAGAATTTTGCGTTTGATCATCGAAGAAATGATCATCCTCAGGATCCGGTCGAAGGTTACTTCAACCTTGTTGAACATCTCGGGGATGATGATCATCGGGTAGTGGCAGGCAGCCCCGATACCGAAAGCCAGGTGACCGGCTTCGCGGCCCATGGCCGAAACCACAAACCAGTTTCCGCTGGTGCGGGCATCCTCATAAACAGTGGTGGCCAGGCGTACACCTTCCTGTTTGGCACTCTGGTAACCGAAAGTCGGGATTCCGTCGGGCAGGGGCAGGTCGTTGTCGATGGTTTTAGGAACGTGAATATTCTGGATTTTAACATTATTGGCTGCCAGGAATTTGGAGATCCGGTTGGCGGTGGAGGCTGTATCGTCACCACCAATGGTGACCAACAGTTTCACATCATTATTTATGAAAAATCCGGTATTGAAATCCTGGTCTTTCGGTTTGTGACGGCTCATGATTAAAGCCGAACCTCCCTGGGTGTGGATGCGATCGGCCAGTATAAAGTCGATTTCCATCATGTTGGGCTGGTCGGTAAAAAGGGTTTTGTATCCCTCATGCAGGCCGATAACGCGGTAACCGTCTTTCAAAAAAACTTTTGCAACGGATGAAATCACTGAATTGATGCCGGGTGCAGGACCACCCCCTGCCAGAATTGCAATTGAACCTTTCATTGTATGATATTATTTTTAGTTGAGCTGATTTTTTAAGTCCTGGTTTTCAGGCGAAGCGCAAATTTAGAAAGATTTGTGGTTTTTTGACAAATTTTGAAGGTCAATGGTAGGCGGATTCGAGTCCAAAGTTGAATATTTATTGCTAATCAAGCCTTTCGTTTTATTTTTGTAGGACCATGACATTACGTTTCCCTATAATAAAATGGGAAGACAATCAAGCACTTGAAGTTGAAATTGTTGATTATCATTAAATCCATAGAAAGATGGAAAAGTTACCTAATATTCACCCCGGTGAGGTATTGCTTGAAGAGTTTCTAAAGCCTCTGTCCGTTTCCGCTTACAGGTTGGCCAAAGAAATTGAGATTCCACAGACCAGGCTGTCACAGATCATAAAAGGAGCACGAAGAATTACTGCGGATACAGCATTGCGCCTGAGCTTATATTTTGGTAATTCGCCCAATTTCTGGCTTGGCTTACAAAACGATTTTGACCTGGAAGAAGAAAGGTTGAAAAATGCAGAAATTTTCGGGCGGATAAAGCAAATCAAAAGAAATTTTCCGCCAAAGTTGGCCTGAATGTCTCCAGATTATTTTATGTAGGGACACGACATGTCCCTGTATCAATAAATGATTTCAGTCGATTATTGCTTCGGTTTCAGATACCGGTTAAATAGCAGCAGCCCCACAATGGTTGCCACCCCGATCATACTGAAAATAAACCACAACAGCCCCGGTCGACCCATCTCATCTACAAATTTTACATAGAGCGTAGCCCCCAAAATACCACCGATGCCGCTGCCAATCACCCCATAAAGGAAGGAATAGCCCAGGTAAAGCGCCTTTTTGTCGGGCGGGGCGATCAGTCCAATGTAAGAAATAAACTTGGGATGGGCCGTCATTTCACCGATGGAGAATACGATAAGGCCGGCAATAAATACCCAGGCATAGGTAGAAATGGCGAGTATCCCCATTCCCAGGGTTCCCATGGCAATGCCTACAATCATGGTTGGCAGGGCGGGGGTTTTCTTCACGATGTTCGATACAACCAATTGAAGGGCGATGATCGCTCCGGCATTGATTACGGTAACATGTTCGGTATCAAACTTCCAGTCGGGATTTTCAACAAAGAGGCTCAGAAACCTGTTAACGGTAATGTTCACAGGGGTCATGTCCATGTACTCCTTTAAATACCAGAGCACCGTATCGAACATCTGGAAATATAAAATCCAGAAACCACTGTAAATCACGATCATCAGCACAAAGCGATAATCTTTAAGAACGAGAAGAATACCTTTCAGCACTTCGGAAAGTGGTTTGGTGTTTGCCGGGCGGGGAGGTTCTTTATATACAAACAGGTTGAGCAAAAGCATGGAACCTGTGCCAACGGCGGCCATGATGAAGATGTAATTCCAGCCGATGCCTTTCAGGTATGGGACCAGGATCAGTGGGAAAATAAAAGCACCCAGGTTTATGGACCAATAAAAAATGCCGAACCCGAGGGTGGAGTTGCTTTCATCGGTTACCCTGGCGATGGTGCCTGAAATGACCGGTTTAAAGAATCCGGCGCCTATAGCCATCAATATCAGGCTCATAAAAACAAGGCTATAGGAAGTGGACAGGCTGGTAAGGAAGTAGCCGGTGCTCATCACGGTAAAAGCCATCATCAGGGTGCGGCGGTAGCCAAAGCGATCGGCCAGGGCGCCGGCCAGAATGGGCAGAAGGTAAAGCAGGGGGGTAATGGTACTTTTAATCGCCCCGACACCCTCTTTCGAAAACCCCAGCCCGCCTTCACCCGGCGACATAATCAGGTAGATCGATAACACCGACATAACCCCGTAATACGAGCCGCGCTCGAAAAACTCCATGACGATAACTGTCCAGAAATTGCGCGGAAAGGATTTGAAGCCGGATTTTTGGGCGGGGGTATTGCTCATAAAGAATTAGCTGCAGGGTGAGGGGCAAAAATATAAAAATATCGGCGGAAACGGCCTACATTAATTCTAACCGGTACTTTTAAGTATCGATTTTGAGCCCGCAAACGTGCACTAACAGGGATGAATAGATGGTTTGGAAGTTTGAGTAGCCCTTAGCGGGACGCTAAGGGCCGTGTTTTTAGAGAGGCGAATGGAGGGGTTGCTATATGTTGAAACAATTTATAAACCAGTTGATCTATATTTCATTTCACCTTATCATCGAAAAGGGGTTCAGATAGCCCGAAAGCTTTCTGCGAACAGGACAGCTATTTCAGATATTTAATCCCTGAAATTACAATAGTAAGCGATGGTTGAGAAATATGAGCAACCCTTAGCGGGACGCTAAGTGTAGTCTTTTTAGAGAGGCAAAGGTTAATTTCCCATGCCTGATAAGAAATCCAATTTTACTTTTTACTTTAGACTTTAGACTTTTTACCTGACTTTTCCCCTTCCACCACCAGTTGCACCGTTAGCCTGCTCTTCTGCTCCAGCAGGATTTTTCGTTTGTTTACAACCTTGTCAATCGTTTTCTGATTGTAATAGCGGATGGTGATCAGTTCGAGGCCCTGGTTATACTTAACAGAGAAGTCACCTCCGAGCGCGGTAAGTACCCGGTGAAGTTTCGCCGGGTTGTCATCGATACAAATGGAGAAGCTGATGGCTGAATTCTGCATCAGGTTGATGCGGATACCCATGTGCGATAAGAGGCCGAAAATATTGTGCAACCCGTCTTCAGCAATGAACGAGAAGTCTTTGGCTGAGATACTGAGCAGCACCTGGTTGGGTTTGAAAATATAGCAGGGTACTTGTTTGTGATTTTCCGCAGAATTATTGATCACGGTACCCGGCTCATCCGGATTTTCAAATGATTTTACGTAAAGTGGAATAGATTTATTCTGAAGTGGTTGAATGGTTTTCGGATGAATGACCGAAGCTCCGAAATAAGCCAGTTCAATGGCATCACGGTAAGTAATCTGGTCAAGTTTCACTGTATCGTTGAAAAAGCGTGGGTCGGCATTCAGCACGCCGGGAACATCTTTCCATATGATCATTTCCTGCGCATCAAGTGCATAGGCGAAAACGGCTGCGCTGAAATCTGAACCTTCACGCCCGAGTGTAACAGGGTGGCCGTTCAGGCTGCTGCCGATAAAGCCCTGGGTAATGGTGATCAGGTTGTTTTGGGATAGTTCTTCACCGGTAAAAGCGTTGACAATCTTCCGGGTGGTTTCTTCCCACTGGATTCGCCCGTTGCGGTAAGATTCGTCTGTAATCACCAGTCTCCTGGCATCCAGCAGCCTGTTTGGCATGTTTTGTTCATTCAGGTAAGCGCTGACCAGGGCTGTTGAAAGCAGCTCACCAAAGGAGACTATACTGTCGTAAGCTGCATCGTGAATTTCGGGAGGAGCAACCTGAAGCAGTTTTCTCAGTTCAATAAATATTGACTGTAGTGGTTTAGACCCATTTTCGATGAGTGACCCGGCAATGCTGTTGTGGTATTCCTCAAGCTGTCCAAGTAACTCAAGTGCAACCATATCCTGATTAACCCATGCCTCGGTTAATTTTTCAAGGGCATTGGTCGTTTTTCCCATCGCGGAAATCACCACGCATAAAGGTTCACCGGAATAACGCGAGAGAATCTCTTTTACATTTTTAACAGCTTCGGCATCTTTAACAGAAGCCCCGCCAAATTTGAAAACTTTCATTCCTTGTAGTTTGGTAATACAAATTTAATACATTTGTTATTGTTACATCGTTTTGTCAAAATAAGGTTTCAAGTTTCAAGGTTTCAAGGTTTCAGGGTTTCAAGGTTTCAGGGTTTCAAGGTTTCAGGGTTTCAAGGTTTCAGGGGTTTTAGGGTTTTAGGATTACAAGGTCACAGGATTACGAAGGTATTAATGCGAATAGTCAAATCTGAGAGTATGACGATCAAACGGTTTGAAGAACTCGAAATCTGGCAGAAAGCAAGGGAATTGTGTAAAAAGATCAGGCTGATTGCTGATTCGACCTCATTATCAAAGGATTTCGGACTTAGAAACCAGATTCTTGATTCAAGTGGTTCCGTAATGGACAATATTGCGGAAGGTTTTGAACGGGATGGGAAGAAGGAATTCTTAAATTTTCTTTACTATTCTAAAGGATCACTTGGTGAAACAAGGTCTCAGGTTCACCGTATTTTTGATTCCGGTTACATTACTGAAGAAAAATATGCAGAATTAATAGAAGATTGCCTTAATTTGTCTGGTCAGATAAAAGGATTTATCAATTATCTGGGTGGTTCAGAATATCAGGGTCTCAAGAAGAAATAAGTACATAAATTTTCAAACTATTCAATTCTGTAATTCTGTAATTCTGAAACTCTGAAACTCTGAGACCTCACCCCCCAACCCCCTCTCCAAGTGGCGAGGGGGAGCCGGAAGTGTAGCAGGGTGCAATTCTGTGCGGGGGGTGTAATTCTGTAACTCTGAAACTTTGTAATTCTGTAACTCTGTAACTCTGAAATTCTGAAACTCTGAAATTCTGAAACTTTTGAATATGATGAAAACCCTTGTAGAATTTATCAACGAAAAACAGGCCGATTTTGCTTACGCTTCCGGCGAGTTCACCCGTTTGTTGAACGACATCGGCATTGCCGCCAAACTGGTGAACCGTGAAATCAACAAAGCCGGTCTGGCCGATATCAACGGCTATTTCGGGCAGCAAAACATTCAGGGCGAAGATCAGAAAAAGCTGGATGTTTTTGCCAACGATTGTTTTCTGGCGGCCATGAGGCATGGAGGAATGGTTTGTGCCGTAGCCTCTGAGGAAAACGACGATCTCTACACTTACGAAAATGCATTTTCGCAGGAAGGAAAATATGTGGTGGCCATGGATCCGCTGGATGGCTCATCGAACATAGAAGTAAACGTTCCGATAGGCACTATTTTTTCGATTTACCGCCGTATCAGCGAATCAGGACCCGGAACCGTTCAGGATTTACTTCAGCCGGGCGTTAAACAGATTGCGGCAGGCTATGTTATTTACGGCACCTCCACCATACTCGTTTACTCAACCGGCTATGGCGTAAACGGCTTTACGCTCGATCCATCGGTCGGGTTGTTTTTCCTTTCGCATCCCGAAATGAAAATCCCTGACGGAGGCAATATTTATTCGATCAACGAAGCCAATTACATATATTTTCACGAAGGTGTAAAACAGTACATCAAATATTGCCAGCAGGACGATCCGGCAACACTGCGCCCTTACACTACCCGTTACATCGGTTCGCTGGTTGCCGATTTTCACCGAAACCTGATTATGGGTGGCATCTATATTTATCCGGGAACCAAGAAAAATCCCAACGGAAAACTGAGGCTGCTGTATGAATGCAATCCCATTGCATTTCTTGCTGAACAAGCCGGAGGTAAAGCCTCAACCGGGTATGAACGCATCCTTGATATTCAGCCAACAGAGCTCCATCAACGGGCGCCTTTCTTTGTCGGATCAAAAGCCATGGTCGAAAAGGCCGAGGAAATGATGCGGCTGTATTCGGAATAAAACCTGGCTTGAATAAATCCGGTTGGGACACGACATGTCTATTTATCCCCATAAAGCTTACCTTTGCAGCCTGATTCTTACTAAACGCAGGGAGTGAAGGCTTCTCAACTCATTGATCATTACCGCAAAAGCGAGGCTGTTGCGGCTATTGTTGCTTTGTGCAACTCAAATGAACCTTTCAGAATTAACCTGAAAGGGCTCACCGGCTCGTCAACCGCTGTGGTGGCTGCCTCGGTTTTTACCAATGCAGGGCCATTGCACCTCATCGTACTTCCCGAAAAGGAAGAAGCCGCCTATTTCTTCAACGATCTCGAAAATCTGCTGGGCGAACAGGAAACGCCGTTTCATAAAAAAAAGGTCTTATTTTTCCCGACCACCTACCGCAGGCCCTACGAAATTGAGAAAACCGATAACATCAATGTGCTTTCGCGGACTGAGGTAATGAAGCGTATCGGTACCCGCGATGGTGGCACCCTTGTGGTAACCTACCCCGAAGCATTGGCTGAAAAAGTGGTTAGTAAAGCCTACCTGAAAAAGAATACCCTTCGCATGGGACTGGGTGAAAACCTGTCCATCGATTTTGTGATCGACCTTTTGACGGAATACAATTTTGACCGGGTTGATTTTGTAATAGAACCAGGGCAGTTTTCTATCCGTGGTGGAATCGTCGATGTGTTTTCGTTTACCAACGACCGGCCATACCGTATTGAATTTTTCGGTGACGATGTGGAATCCATCAGGACCTTCGATCCATCCAACCAGCTTTCGATCGACCAGCTCGACCATGTGACCATCACCCCGAATGTGCAGGACCGGAATCTGCACGAGAAACGCGAATCTTTCCTGGCCTATGTGGGACGCAATGCAGTGGTATGGATGCGGGACTTTGCCTTTGCCATTGATCAAACCGGCAAGGAATTTGACAAAGCCGTGAAGGCTTTTGCTGAGCTATCTTCCGACATCAAACACCTGGAGCCTCCGGCGCTGTTTTGTACGGCCGATGATTTTAAATCAGACATCCTCCGGCACAGCCTGGTTGAATTCGGCAGCCACTTTCTGATGAAGGAAGGCCGGCAGTTTGCCTTCAATATGTTACCACAGCCTTCATTCAACAAGAATTTCGACCTGCTTCTGCAGAATCTGGACGAGAATTCTGCCGCCGGCATCTCCAATCTGATCCTTTCCGATAATCCCAAACAGACCGAGCGCATTCAGACCATTTTCAGCGACCTGAAAGCAAACCGTGGACTGACAGATAAAGACCTGAACTATGAGGTCATCAACCTGTCGCTGCACGAAGGGTTCATTGACCCTGAAAACAAACTGGCCTGTTACACCGATCACCAGATATTTGAACGCTATCATAAATACCGCATCCGCGATGGTTTTGCCGGGAAACAGGCCATCACCATGAAGGAGATTTATGACCTGCAACCCGGCGATTATGTAACCCATATTGACCATGGTGTGGGACGGTTCGACGGACTGGAAAAGATTGAAAACAATGGCCGTCAGCAGGAAGCCATCCGCCTGATTTACCAGAACAACGACATCCTGTATGTCAGTATCCATTCGCTGCACCGGATATCGAAATATGTAGGCAAGGAGGGAACCATTCCCGGTCTCAACAAGCTGGGTTCCAATGCATGGAACAAGCTGAAAAGCAAGACCAAACAACGGGTTAAGGACATCGCCAAAGATCTGATACAGCTGTATGCCGAACGAAAGGCTGCCGACGGATTCAGTTTTAACCCGGATACATACATGCAGCATGAACTGGAAGCCTCTTTTATTTATGAAGATACGCCCGACCAGGTGAAGGCAACGGCCGATGTGAAGCGCGACCTCGAGAAGTCATATCCAATGGACCGCCTGGTATGCGGCGATGTGGGTTTCGGAAAGACTGAAATCGCCATTCGTGCGGCCTTCAAGGCAGTGGCCGACAGCAAACAGGTGGCAGTGCTTGTTCCGACCACCATTCTGGCCTTGCAACATAACAAAACTTTTCGCGAACGGCTGAAGGAATTTCCCTGCAGGGTGGATTATATCAACCGGTTCAAGAGTGCCAGAGAGCAAACCCAAACCCTGAAAGACCTGGCCGACGGGAAAATAGACATTCTGATCGGAACCCACCGGATTGTGAGCCAGGATGTAAAATTCAAGGATCTTGGCCTGATGATCATCGACGAAGAACAGAAATTCGGCGTGGCAACCAAGGAGAAACTGAAGAAGATGAAGGTAAATGTGGACACCCTGACACTCACGGCCACCCCGATTCCACGAACATTACAATTTTCATTGATGGGTGCCCGCGACCTGAGTGTCATCAACACCCCGCCGCCCAACCGATATCCTGTTCAGACTGAATTGCATGCTTTTGGAGAAGAAATCATCCGGGATGCCATTCATTTTGAACTGTCGCGCGGAGGACAGGTGTTTGTAGTTAATAACCGCGTGAACAATATTCAGGAGGTTGCCGGTATGATTCAGCGGCTGGTCCCTGATGCGAAAATTGCCATCGGACACGGTCAGCTTGACGGGCACAAGCTCGAAAAAATCATGCTCGACTTTGTGGAAGGTTACTATGATGTGCTGGTTGCCACCACCATCATCGAATCGGGGTTGGATATTCCCAATGTGAATACCATCATCATCAACGAGGCGCAGAATTATGGTCTCAGCGACCTGCACCAGTTGCGCGGCAGGGTGGGGCGCACCAATAAAAAGGCATTCTGCTACCTGCTGGCTCCTCCCATGTCGGTGCTTACCGATGAAGCCCGCAAGCGCCTGAAAGCCATTGAAGAGTTTTCTGAACTTGGTAGCGGTTTCAACATCGCGATGCGCGATCTCGACATCCGGGGAGCAGGAAACATCCTCGGCGCAGAACAAAGCGGCTTTATTTCGGAAATCGGCTTCGAGATGTATCAGCGGATCCTCGATGAGGCCATTATGGAATTGAAGGAGTCTGATTTCAAAGGATTGTATGATGATTATGTGCCTGCGCAAAAGGACTATGTAAAGGAATGCCTGATTGAGACCGACCTTGAAATTATGTTGCCGGACAGTTATATAACCAATATCACCGAAAGGCTTAGCCTGTATAAAGAACTCGATGGAATCAGCCGGGAAGAGGATTTGCTGAAATTCCAGGAGAAACTGATCGACCGGTTCGGGCAGGTACCGGAGCAAACGCAGGAGCTATTGAACACCATCCGTTTACGCCGGGCGGCACGCAGTCTCGGTTTTGAAAAAATCAGCCTGCGCAACGGCATCATGAATGCTACCTTTATCACGAATAAAGAATCACCATTTTACCAGAGTAACATTTTCAACACGGTGCTGCAGTTTATTCAGATTTATCATAAAACCTGCCGTATGAAGGAGGTGAACGACAAGCTGAGCCTCACTTTCCGTGATGTGGATTCGGTTTCGAAGGCAATACAGGCTTTGGTTCCGCTGGAGGAGATGGTGGTAGGGGGCGAGGGACGGTAGTAAGGGACGAGGGAAGCCAAACTGGGTTTTACCACAGTAGGGACACGACAATTCGTGTCCCTACTGTGGTAAAACGTCTTCCTTGCTCTCCTGGCGAAATGTCCGGGACACCGCGGAGTTTATCCATAGGAACGAATGGCTGAGCATTGCCCCACGATCCACGCACCATGCTCCATGCCACATGCCCTATGCTCTGTTCCCTGTAGCAATTTTTGTCCCCTTGTCCCCATTTCTCCTTGTCCCCTTGTCTGCTGCAAAAGAAACGAATCCTAACTTTTCAAAATCGTGCCCTGCGCCCGGAAGAGTGAGAGTACCCTTGTTATTTTATAGGTTACATGTAAAAATACCCTTGTTATTTTATAGGATAACTATAAAAATACCCTTGTTATTTTAAATGTTTCGTATCTTTGTGGTATTAAAAGTCAGAAATATGCAAAGGGATATTACCAGTTTATTTGTTCAATGGAAAGAAAGGACCGACCGTAAACCATTGATAGTGAGAGGAGCCAGGCAAACCGGGAAGTCTTACTCGATATCTGAATTCGGGAAGAACCATTTTAAAGGTCAAACGCATATTATAAACTTCGAAAAGAGGCCGGATTATTCAAAGATTTTTGACCTTAATTATGACATTACCAGAATCATTCCGGAACTGGAAGTGATGCTAAACAGCAGAATTGTGGTAGGTGAGGATTTATTATTTTTGATGAAATTCAGGCCTGCCCCAAAGCAATTGTGTCGTTGAGGTATTTTTATGAGCAATTCCCGGCGTTACATATAATTGCAGCAGGTTCATTACTTGAGTTTGTACTCGGCGATATTTCCTTCCCGGTCGGACGGGTACATCTGATTAACATGAGCCCGATGACATTCAGGGAATTCCTGATGGCTACCGGGAAATCATTGGCAGCTGAGGTCATCTCAGAAGAACCAAAAGCCTTGTCAGAAACCATACACAGCTTGTTGACAGAGGAGTTGAAAAAGTACTTCTTTATCGGTGGTATGCCTGAATGCGTGAAAACATACGTTGAAACGAACAGTATGCAGTCTGTTATTGAGATACAAACCGATTTGATCGAAACCTTCAGGCAGGATTTCTCAAAATACGGAGGGAGAACAGATAAAACCTGCCTTAATTCAGTTCTTTCAAACGTTCCCCAGAATATAGGACAGCAGATCAAATACTCAAGCCTTGCCGATGGGTTTACCAATCCAACCATTAAAAAGTCATTTGAACTTCTCGAAACCGCCCGTCTGATCAGCAGGGTAAAAGCTACATCTCCTGCCGGACTTCCACTTGGAGCGGGTTCTTCCGACAAAAAATTCAAGGCAATTATGCTGGATATAGGTTTGCTTTCAAGCCTCAGTGGGCTGTCCTATCCAACTGAATATATGAAGACAGACCTTCTGGCTATTTTCCGGGGGGCATTGGCTGAACAATTTGTTGGTCAGGAAATCAGGGCTGTTTCTGAAAGCGGGCTTTACTATTGGTCAAGAGAGGCGCGCAACAGCAATGCCGAAACAGATTTCCTGATAGAGAAACAGGGGAAGATCATACCCATTGAAGTGAAAAGCGGAAGTTCAGGCAGGTTGAAAAGCCTGCATTTATTATTGGATACATTTATAAATGTTGAATCCGCACTTGTATTTTCCGATGCCCGGTACGGTAATTTGCCTGAGCAGAAAATCAGTTTTATGCCATTGTACTTTGCAGCAGCAGCCGTAAAAAACACTTGAAATAAAAAAAATCAGCGTTATTTTCATTCGGTTTCCTCAATGGGGCAAATCAAATATCCTCAAACAAAGGGATTGGATATACTGCTGTCAATATCCGGGTAAATAGTGCATACCCTGCTGTCAGTATCCGGATAAATATTGACATATAAAAGGCTGCCCGCAAGGCAGCCTTTTATATTATTGCAGTAAAATTTCAATCCTGTTAGTCAGCACTTACAACCACCCTGCTGATTTCCCAGGTTCCGGCTTTTACGGCAGTGCTTACATATTTGAACGCGATATGAATGTTCTGCCCTTCGAATGCCGACAAACTGATCTCGCTGGTGTTAACAAATGTCCAGGCATTACCGGCTGAGCGTGTATAGCCTGTTAATTCGGTCCAGGTAGCGCTATTGGGGTCGCCTGAGCCGCTGTAATTGGTGGAAACGAAGGCTTTGGTTTCTTCCAGCGTTCCGACATAATTTACGGCTTCACGGAAAATCAGTTTTACACCGGTTTTGCCGGCCAATGAGATGGAAGGTGAAATCAACCAGTCTTCATTAACGAAGTAAGTGGGGCTCACAAAGCCTGTCATGGTTACGCATCCTCCATCGAATGTATCACCACCCCAAACCTGATCACCGGCAACGCTGAATTGCGAGAAGGTTCCTAGGGTACTGCTGAATTCTTCGGTAAAGAAACCGGTAGCAGGAACAATGCCGCTTCCGTCGAGCCAGTAGCCACTGGTATTTTTCATTCCAGGCTGAGTAAAATAGGGCTCAAGTGTACCCAGAACCATAACAAGTTTACCTTTATTTCCGGGAACTGTTACCAGACTGAGGGCATCGCGGATAGCACCTGCAGGTAATTGTACCGGAATACAATTTGCAACATTGGTTTCTTCGGCAGTAGCAGCAATCAGGAAGTTTGAATTTGTTACGAACGGTCCGGCAAAATTCGGAACGTTTTCGGTGCCGACTTCGATGTTACCAACAATGTAACCTTCAACCCAAACGGGGTTTGCACTTGATGTACCCATACCACGGACAACGTCATACGGATCTTCAAAAGTACCTGTTCCACTGCCAGGAGGAGGAGGAGCCACACCACCGAAGTCCTGTATGTCAGCTGTATCGCGGAGAGTAAGCTGCCAGGTAGAGCCGAATAAGCCGAGGATTCCGGTAACTTTTCCATATCCGCCCGGAATGGTATCGCTGGCAAAATTGGAGAAACTACTGGTTCTGACAACCATTGATTTTCCGCTCTGATCCATCATGGTGCGGTCGGTAGCTGATACATCCTGTGGAGCCCAGATTTCGCCGACTTCGGCAAAACGAACGTCCTCGAAGGTAACAAGTTTACTTACCCGGTCCATATTCAGATCATTCAGGGTAATGAGTTCAGGTTCAACTTCTGCACCAGGAAGACTGTCGCGGAATAAATGCGCTGAAATATAAACCTCCGGCAGACGGCCAATTCCACCATTATAGAGGTAGCCCAATTGAATAAGATTGTTGTAGTCGCCGATATACATGTCTTTGCATTTGATAAAAATGCGCTGTCCGAGTTTATACTCATTGTAGAGCGAAGTCTTGTCGATTGAAAGCTCAATCCCTGCGGTTTCGTCCTGAATGGTCATTTTTTTGTAGAGGTTACCACTTTCATCGTTTGCAGTAACAATACCGCTGATGATGATGTCTTCCTCAATCAGCTGGAAAGCTGTATAGGAAGCCTTTAGTTCAGCTATGGTTGTATTACGGTCAAAATCAACCGTCGGAATGTTGATAGGGGGTTCGTCAAATTCGCCATCCACACAGGCGGTAAAGGTGGTCGATGCAAGGATAAGGAAAAGTCCTGCGAAAAGTTGCCAGATTTTTTTCATATGTTTTGATTGTTTTTTCTTGTTTGGGAATTAGAAGCGGAACCCGATGTTCAGGAAGAAAGTCCTGCCATTGAGGTAATAGTATTTGGGAGGAAATTTATTAAGGTCCTTGTTTACAAAATCGAAACGCATTTGTTCATAGCCACCTGTAATGATTTCCATATTGTTGAGAATATTGGAGACGCTGAAGTTGAGGTTCAGGTAGTATTTATCCATCAGGCGGAACGATTTTCCAACAGAGGCATCGAGTGTAAGGCCGCCCGGTAGTTTTTCCTGTTTGGTAATTTCGCTGATCATCGGATCGCCTTCTCCAAGGTTGGAAATGGCCATCGAGGTACGCCGTTCGGGATTGAAATCAAGGTATATGTTGTCGTAATAGTTCACGTTAACGTCGATAAACAGGAAATCCGGGCCTGAATATTTAAGTCCGAGTGAAGTCGCAGTCTGCGGTGTACCCGAAACATAGAAATACTTTGAATAAATTTTTCCGTACCTGTCGGGCGATGAGCCGTTTTCAACAGTCAACACGCCGTCAGGGCGGTTTGTGTAACGGTAGTTGCCAAGATTGGCAGCAGCAACCACTGCGAAAGCAGCATTGAGTTTTACTTCAGCACCTGCCTCTATTCCCTGGTGAACCTTGCTCATATTGTACATGGCCTGGTTGACGAATGTGCGAAGAGAGTCGTGGTAAAAACTGTTGATCTCGTTCTGGTTGTTAAAGATCGTATGATAAACCGTAATGCGGGCTTTCACCATCGGGGAACGGAAGTGGTAACTCAACTCTCCGCTGATGATTTCCTCACTTTTCAGATCAGGAACAACAGCATCGCGCACCCTTGAAGAAAGGTAAGAATTGCGGATGTAAGGAGCGCGGGTCATGTATGTTGCATTGGCTTCAATAAAGTGACGGCCTGTAACCTTGTAGGTTGCCCCGGCTTTGACTGCATAGTCGAAGAAGTTGTGTTTTTCGCCTGTACCATAAGAGGTCTCAGGGTAACGCCCGTTACGCATAAAGCCTTCACGCCAGAAGGAAGTATATGTCAATTGAAGTCCGGCATAATAATCAACTTTCGGGGATGAAAAATTAGCAACACCCCAGAGATTGCCGGTATTCTGATGAAGTTTATAGTCATAGCCGAATTTATCGTCGACCTTTACCACCTGGTTTGGATTGTTCAGGTCGTTCTGAACGGTGGTATCGTTGCCCGGGAAATCACGTTCGGCAAACTGGTCAATATCGACCCAATATTCACCACCTAAAAGATCTTCAATGGTTTTATAATAGGTACCAATGGTTGAATTTAACTCAATACCGCCATCAAACTTAATACGGTCATTGATTGCGTGGTTAATCACCGAATTCAGGTTAATCTGCTGCTGATCGGTGTGGCGGTTTTCGATGATGTAACGGGCTTGCTTACCATCGAGATTCGCCAGGTAATTGATCTGATACAGTTTGTCCCAGTTAATCTGGCTCACCGATTGATCGTTTTTCCATAACTCTGTAAGAGCTTCTGCAATGGCCGGGTCGTAAACAGGTTCATTGGGATAGGAAGCCACTGAAGGATAATAGCTTGGCAGATAACGGTAGTAGTCCGGTCGGGGATCGGACGAGTTGTACCAGTTTAATGCTGTAGTTCCTGTTTTCCCAAACAAATAGGAGGCGGCACTGGTTACCAGGGTTTTATCACTGATTTTCCAATAATGGTTAAGAATCATCACAGGCTGGTTCATGATGCGCATGCGTGCATTGCGTTTTTCACCGTTCTGATATCCCCAGTTTGGATTATAATAATTGTTGTCGGTCAGGTCGTAGGTTTCCTGAAAAGAACCGCCCTGCATACCACGGCGAACCGGCGCTGCAAAGGCTGTGAAAGCCAGGCTGTGTTTCTCGTTGAGTTTCTTTTCAATACCAAGAAACCATGACCATGCGTCGTAAGGTGTACCTTCAATATATCCTTCCTGTCCCCAACGTCTTGATCCCGTGAAGGTAAATGCCCATCCATTGTCCATCAGACCGGTGGAATGTGTCAGCATCAGGCGGTTCGTATTTGTCCGGTTGGAGAGACTATAGGTTAATTTGGTTTGAGCGCGCTGTTGCGAAGCCCTCACAATGATGTTGGTTACACCTCCCAGGTTGCCGAATGAAAACGAAGAGGGGGCAAGGCCATTTTCGGAAACCTTGTTGCGGGTAGCATCGTTCAGTCCGCCCCATAAGGCCCAGGTAGTACGCCCGGTTTCGACATCGTTGATCGGAATATTGCCAATGTAGGTTCCACTCAGATCGTTGTCATAACCGCGCATCCTGAAATAAGCCGGACCAAAAGTATAAGCAGCAACCGACTCAAAAACATCACTGCCTGATGTAAGCAGCCCTGAAACAGCCTGGCCGTTGCCATCGTCTTCCGAGTCTAGCGCGGTAACATTTACTTCCGATAAACCACTGCTTGCAGCGTCTGAAGCAATTGTCGGCAGCATTTTAATAGTACCCAGGTTCGTTGTTTCAGCGACCGTGATCTGTTGGGTAATATCCTGATAACCAGAGCTTGTGAATACAACCATACAGTCACCGGGGGTAAGGCCGGAGAGGTTGAAAATCCCCTCATTATCAGTAACAGTTTGCTGGGTAGCTACCTTCACCGTTACAGAAGGTATAGCCTTTCCGCTCTCCGAATCGGTTATTCTTCCGGTAATTGATCCGGTTTGAGCAAACAATCCCAGAAGCGGGCTAAAGGCCAGCAATAAGATGAATAGCTTTTGTTTCATGTAAATTAATTTAAAGGGAATTATATTTTTCGATGTCAATTTTGCATTGGGGTAGAAACCGGCATTTTAACAAAATTTGTGCAAATGAACGAAAAATTGTGGCAATAGGGAAATATAATCTGAATTAAAAAAAAGAAATCAGCTTTCTTCAAATGTTTTAATCCGGGAATATAAATATCTTTGTTGCCCCTTTCTTCAGGGGGCTCTCCAACTATTAACAGCCAGTTATGAAAATCACTTCTGCAGATTCTATTTTTTTAACGCTTATTCTTGCCGGTCTTCTTTCGGTCATGGCCATTTCTGCCAGAGCCCAGGAGAAAACCTACAAGGCTTCCTGCATCGCTTTTTACAATCTTGAAAATTTGTTCGACACCATCGATGACCCAAATACCAACGATGCGGAATTTTTACCAGGCGGTATAAACAAGTGGACAACAAAGCGTTACCAGGAAAAGCTTTCAAACATGGCTAAAGTGATTGGAGGTATCGGATCGGAAATGGTCAAGAATGGTCCAACAATCATTGGAGTTTCTGAAATTGAAAATATCACGGTACTCGAAGACCTGATTAAAACACCACCACTCAATGGAATGGGGTATAGGATTGTGCACTATGATTCACCCGACAAAAGAGGTGTAGATGTTGGTCTTCTTTACAAGGAATCGGCTTTTAAAGTTACAAATTCAACAACCAACCGTCTGAATATGCCAGGCATGACTGATTGGTATAGCCGAGACCAACTGGTGGTTTCAGGCGAACTTGACGGAGAGTTGATCAGTGTGATCGTCAATCACTGGCCTTCACGCCGAAGTGGTCCGGAATACCGGGAGGAAGCTGCTAAACTCAGTCGTAAACTGAGCGATTCCCTTTACCGTGAGCACAAAGATGCCAAGATTTTTATTATGGGTGACCTCAACGATGACCCTACCGATAAAAGCGTTTTAAAAGTGTTGGGTGCAAAAGGAAAGAAAGAAGATGTTGTGAAAGGAGATCTGTTTAATCCAATGTGGCAGCTTTTGCGCGATGGGGTCGGCTCATTGGCTTATCGCGACGCCTGGAATCTTTTTGACCAGATTATTGTTTCTGAGCCTTTACTATCGGACAACGGCAAAGGATGGAAGTTTTATAAAGCTAAAGTTTATAACGAAAAGTTCCTCATTCAAAAAGACGGACCATACGCCGGATACCCCTTCCGTACTTTTGCCGGAGGAGCCTACACCGGAGGTTACAGCGACCATTTCCCGACCTATCTGTTTTTAGTTAAGGAAAAATAGCATCTTAGCTTTAACATCTTTTGGGTTTTCTTTTTTAAAAATTGACTTAATTTAGCATCCTAATCTGAAGATTTGTGAAAGACAGTCTGGTAATAATCCCAACTTTCAACGAGAAGGAAAACATTGAACGGATCATCCGAAAAGTTTTCTCGTTAAATAAAGAGTTTGATGTACTGATTGTTGAGGATAACTCCCCGGATGGGACTGCAGCAATTGTGCGGATCCTGATGCAGGAATTTCCCGGACGCCTGCACATGGAAGAGCGTAAAGGAAAATTAGGACTCGGTACTGCCTACATCCATGGCTTCAAATGGGCTTTGCAACGTGAGTATGCCTTTATTTTTGAAATGGATGCTGACTTTTCTCACAACCCCGAAGACTTACTTAAACTTTATGATGCCTGCGCTAACCAGGGTGCCGATGTAGCCATAGGGTCACGGTATATTAAGGGCGTAAATGTGGTAAACTGGCCGATGGGCAGGGTTTTGATGTCCTATTTTGCCTCCTATTATGTAAGGATGATCACCCGCATGAAGATTATGGACACCACCGCTGGGTTCAAGTGTTATCGCCGGGGGTTACTTAATACCATTGATTTCGAACGGATTAAGTTTACCGGTTATGCTTTTCAGATCGAAATGAAAAACACCGCATGGAAACTCGGATTTAAAATTATTGAAGTGCCCATCATATTCACTGATCGTACTGAAGGCACCTCAAAAATGAGCAGGGGCATCTTCCGTGAAGCAATTCTTGGCGTTATTCAACTCAGGTTTAAACGCATCAGGCCAAAAAAGGCTGCCTGAACCAGACAAAACCTCCCTTTATAATTTGTATCTTTGTGGCTCATCCTGAATGTCTCAGGGGGATATTATATATGTATGAAAGGGAAATTCCTGATTTCTGCAGTTACCATTATTAACGAGGGCAGGGCCTTTGTTGGTAGTGTACTGATCAACAACGGTCTGATAAGTATGGTGATTGAAGGCATTCATCATCCCAACACCATTGACGGCGCCGGAGACGCTGAAATAATTGACGGACATGGAAAGTGGTTGCTACCCGGAGTGATCGATGATCAGGTGCATTTCCGCGAGCCGGGATTAACCCATAAAGCAGATCTTTTTACCGAAAGCCGGGCTGCGGTTGCCGGTGGTGTTACTTCATTCATGGAGATGCCCAACACGGTTCCGAATACACTTACACAGGAGTTACTTGAGCAGAAGTACCGACTGGCCAGGGAAAAATCTCTGGCAAATTATTCATTCTACATGGGAGCCTCGAACGACAACCTGACGGAAATCGTAAAAACCGACCCAAGAACCGTTTGTGGAGTAAAGGTATTCATGGGTGCATCCACCGGCAACATGCTGGTCGATAATCCCCAAACACTGGAAGGCATTTTTAAACACTCACCCACCCTGGTTGCGGTGCATTGTGAAGATGAAGAGACCATCCGGACGAATACAGCGATGTTCAGGGAGAAATATGGTGAAAACATCCCGGTAAGTGCCCATCCGTTGATCCGCAGTCGTGAAGCATGCTATAAATCCAGTAAACTTGCAGTGGAGCTTGCAGTGAAACACAATACCAGATTACATATACTTCACCTTTCAACAGCCGATGAACTGGCACTTTTATCGAACAAACCAGCAAATGCAGGGAAGCGGATCACCGCCGAAGCATGTGTGCACCACCTCTGGTTCTCCGATAAAGATTATTCCCGCTTAGGTACCCATATAAAGTGGAATCCGGCCATCAAGTCGGTTTCAGACCGTGAAGCCCTGTTAGCCGCATTGCTTGATGGAAGGATAGATGTGGTTGCCACCGACCATGCACCGCATACCTTTGCAGAAAAATCAAACAGCTACTTTAATTGCCCGTCGGGTGGGCCATTGGTTCAGCACTCACTGGTAGCCATGCTTGAAATGAGCAGGGAAGAGAAACTTTCACCGGCCATGGTCGCAGAGAAAATGTGTCATGCACCTGCCCGTATCTTTGGAGTCGATCGCCGTGGCTTTATCAGGCAGGGCTATCATGCCGACCTGGTTTTGGTTGATCCCGAATCACCGTGGACTGTGAGTTCAGAAAATATTCTGTATAAATGCGGCTGGTCTCCTTTCGAGGGACAGACCTTCCATTCAAAAATTACCCATACTTTTGTCGGCGGTCACCTCGCATGGCGCAACAACAATTTTGATGAGTCGCATATGGGTGAGCGCCTCTTATTTAACCGTTAGTATTTTCCGAATTACCCGATGAATATGCAAAAATTCCTGTTCTCTGCCCTGATTGCTGCTTTACTATTCTCCTGCTCCGGTCCGACTGTTAAAAAAGAAAAATATGACAACGGCACAATAAAGTCAGAAAAGACCTATCAGAAGATCGAAGGTAAAGAGCAATTGGTTAAGGAAGTTCAGTATCATCCCAATGGAAAAATATACATTGAAGGGGAATTTAAAAATGAACTTCGCGATGGTCACTGGGTTTCATATTATAACGATGGAAAATTATGGAGCGAAGGCGGGTTCGTAAATGGTGAAAGTCATGGCAAACGCACGGTTTATCATCCCAATGGAAAGAAGTATTATGAAGGCAGTTTTGATATGGGTAAGCGCAGCGGGGTCTGGGTGTTTTATGATGAGAATGGAATAAAAGTTAAGGAAGTAAACTACAACACGAAGACTAACAGCGAAGAATAGGACAATTTTTCACCTGTATTCCTGATACTGTCATCCCTTATTGGACATATGTAGTGAATAAATGTTTATATACAATATCAGATTGTCTCCTTTTTTTTAACCTGAGATCTTTTCAATAATTTATTTCTATGATGCACTAAAAATGCTGCAAAATCGAAATTGACCAACATCCCCTTCAGAATGCTGGCATTGGTGGTGTATTTCATGATGCTTGTATTCAAATTCTTTTATCAATATCTGCCTGCCATGCAAAACACTATCTTTGCTGAAACATCACCCAGTTGGACTTTATCCTGATTTCCGGAATTTTTATGGCAGTGCTGATCAGTGCATTGTTGCAATCCAAAAAAGAGAAGCTGCCTTCCGACAATATTCTTTCTGCTTACTTCCTTCTTTTCGCGATCACACAGGGGTTGAGTTTTATTGAAATGTACAACCGCAAAAATGCCTATCCTTTTCCGGGGTTTATTAACACATCAACGCCTTTTATCTTTCTGCACGGGCCTTTCCTTTGGTTCTATATTAAATCAATCACAGTCAAAAACTTCAGGTTCAGGGCAATTCACCTGCTTCACACTGTACCATTCTTGCTGGTAACCATGTTGTTCTGGTTTACCATTTACCGGTTGACAAGCGATCAGCGCATCGCAGCTGATACCGGGTTGTTCAAGGATCAGGCAAATTATCCGGTTATAGTGACAGGTATCGCACTTTCAACACAAGGGTATTTTCTCTGGGGAATCCTTTTGATCCGGGATTATAACCGGAGGTTGAAAGACTGGCTGTCTGAAACCACTCATGTAGACTTGCATTGGCTCAGGTTTCTGCTGATATCGGCCATTATAGCCTATGCCACCATTAGCCTGCTTTACGCCCTTGATTACCGTTTTAGCCTGTTTCCGGGTAATCTGCTGCAACCTTCAGGATATGGGATTGCAGCTCTTTTTGTTGTAATCCTTGGGTTTTTCGGATTGAAGCAAGGCAACCTCTTTGTTAACAACCCCGGAATAACCCTGGCTGAAGAACCAGCCCGTCTTATATCAGAACCAGCATCTGTTTCAGGCAAAGATGAAAAGTTCGTAAATGAACTGCTCTTACACATGCGTGAGCATAAGCCTTACCTGGATCCGGAATTGAATATCACAAAACTCAGCTACGATCTTAGGGTGAGTACTGACTACTTTTCAGGGATATTGAATGGTCGTCTGAATATGAATTTCTTTGACTTCGTTAATCATTACCGGATTGAAGAATTTAAAGTGCAATGCAGGAAACCTGAAAACAACCACCTCTCCATAATGGGAATCGCCTTCGATTGTGGGTTTAATTCCAAGGCAACGTTTAACCGGGTGTTTAAGAAAGCTACAAACCTCACACCCAGTGAGTTTATACAGAAGTCTCAATAATCTGATACCACTTTTCTGCTGATTTCCGGGAAAGTGAGACCTCTTTCCCTTTTCGTGAGACGACATTTTTCGTCATACACCTTTCCTTTGCATCATCAAATAAATTACAAAAGATGCAAAAGTTAAAGTTATTATTGTTGGTTTTCCTTCTGATCCTGGCGGGATGCACCAGCACCAGACAATCGGGCACCTCGTTAAAACCTTACTGGCGTTTTGAGGCAGGTCTGAACAAGGGCGGAATCGTTGAAAATACTGATTTCACTGGACTCGCTGAAGTTGAACCCGATGCTTATACCGGCGCCACCCGCACCGGTTATAATGCCGGAGCACATTGCGTAATACCGTTATTGAATCATGGAATAGAAACCGGAATTGTTTATATGTTTAGTCCCCAAACATTCTCTTATAAGGATGATATCAATGGTTATTCTGGGGAACGTAATTTCGCTACATCACAGTTAATGATGCCGCTTACCCTGAATCTTTCACTTTTCCGGCAGAAAGCCCCCGAAGGTCTGATCCATTTGAAATTGGGATATGCTCTGCAGTTAAATATAGTGGGAATTACCAGTAACGGAACACTGCCTGAATATAGTCTGAACCGGTGGTCGAATGGATTTACTGTCGGATTTACTGCAACACCCTTCAGGTTTCAGGATGGATCTAAACTCGGATTTTTCATAGATGGCTACAGGGGCACCCGGATTTACGAAGATTTCTACAATCAGAAACCATCTGATATGCCGGGTACAAGCTATTTGAAATATGGAATAATTTATCAGTTGCCGGTGACCCAAAAAATCAGACCGGACAAATAACGGCAGTATCAATAATTTTTACTTCCTGAACTGAGCTTTTAATTTTAAATTTAAAACTGAAACTATGAAAACAGCAATCATTTACCGGTCTCACCACGGAACCACTGAAAAAGTAGCAAATCTGATCAGCGATGCACTGGGAAACGGGAATACACATCTGTTTAATCTGAAAACGGACAAAAATCCTGATCTGAGTGGTTACGATCGGGTAATTATCGGAGGTTCCATCCATGCCGGGAATGTTCAGAGCAAAGTGAAGGAATTCTGCAATAACAATATGCTTACGCTGCTCGAAAAGCCGCTCGGTCTTTTCCTCAGCTGCATGGAAGAGCAGAAGGCTCAGGAGCAGTTCGATCGTGCTTACCCCGAATTGCTGCGCAGGCATGCCAGAAGCTGCAAACTGACCGGTGGAGAATTCAATTTTGACCGAATGAATTTCATCGAAAAAATGCTTATCCGGAAAATATCCGGTATCAGCAGTTCCGTTTCAAAAATTGACAGGGAAAAAATCAGCGAATTGGTCGGTGAAATGTCTGCATAAGATAATTTCAATTCAGCGTCAGACATTCAACATCCATTTGTAAAAAGGCCGGAGATTATCCCCGGCCTTTTTACAGTCTATGTTTGATGAATTTAACCTCCGAAGGCAATTTATTCAACGACAATCACAAGGTATTTCGATGCACCCCAAAAGTCTTTGGAATTCTTGATAACAATGCTGTCAACCGTCTTTTCGCCATATATTTTATATGATTGCGAAGGATGGGTAGTGATGATGCTGGCTTTTTTCTTCATTACCGGGATAGACCTGAGTTTGGTGATGTCGATGCGGGTAAAGTAGCCGCGGTCGAAATCTTCCTTAAGTTTCTTGTTCCTTCCGATACCGGCGAATCCACCTTCAACCGTGATGATTTTCTGATCGCGGAGTTCTTTTTT
Organism: Bacteroidales bacterium; assembly: GCA_016709025.1. Lineage (GTDB taxonomy): Bacteria > Bacteroidota > Bacteroidia > Bacteroidales > Lentimicrobiaceae > Lentimicrobium. Next base: position 156,743 of record JADJEQ010000010.1, read on the forward strand.
GGTGCCGATAACATAATAAGCTGTATTTAATTCGGCTGTTTTTTCTTCTATTGTTTGTGATTTTGTACTGCTTTCTGTTGCCAGGTTCTCTATATTGGAACTCATGATCTCGATCTGAATGTTCATCTTCTCAAGCTGATCGCGCAACTGGGCAATCTCAACATCTTTTTCTTCAATCTGCTTGCTCATGCGTTCAACCATTTGTTCCAGAGCGGTAACCTTCCCATTCGATTTTTTAAGTTTAGACCTCAGTTCAGCGATGGTTTGCTTGTTTTTCTGAAGCATCTCATAAATCATGTTGATGTCGCGGTTAATCTGTTCTTTCTGATCGGGCTGCAGTTCAGTATCAGTAGCTGAATTTTGGGTAATCAGCATTTCAGCCATTTTTATTGAATCAAGATTGGCCTGAATGGCATTGAAGGATTCAAGATAATCAAGAATGGTTGTGTCCTTGGTAAATCCGAGGGTCAGAAGACTGTCGTAACGTGACTGGAGGGCTTCATATTCCTTTTTCTTTCCTTCGCAGGCAAACAGGAAGGGGATCATTAAAGCAATGAAAATCAGTTTTTTCATGATGCGTTGGGTTTTAATTTTGAACGTGCAAATTTACAAAAAATAGCGATCGGTTATTTCAATTGATTCATGGTTTCTCATACATCAAAGGTTTTTCAATAGAGAATTTTCATGACTTCTATTTTAACCGGATCTTGACTACAGCTTGTTTTAACAGTCAGGAGTTTTGTATCGGGGTTCCATGTCCAGTCAGCAGATCTGGCATACGACCCGTTGACCCTAACCCCTGCTGGTTTCTGGTCAAGGTTGTGAATTTTCAGATTGACCTGATGACTGGTATTTCTAAAATTATCAGATGTTGTGCTATTGGCGAGAGTTAAACTGAGTATTTTATGAGTTTCGGAAGCGCTGAATTCCATTCTTTCAAATAACCCTTTCTCTTGAGCATCAGGGGTTTCGCCATCGTCATTATATAGTCTGTATTTGCTTTCAGGCACCAGTGAATCGGCGTAATAGTGCAGATCAAATGCATCAAGTGAATAACCGGCAGTTCCGGTGGCTTTAATGCTCATCGGTATAAACGACCCGCCCTTCACAAATACCGGAATATAATCAATACTCAAAGGAACAGTAATATCGGTTCCGCCTGTATAAATTATGCCGGTATTAAAATCGGTCCAGGTGTTCCCTTTTGGAAGATACAGGGTTTGTTCCCGGATTCCCGGCTCCTTCACCGGAGATACCAGGAATGCATCCCCCCACATATAAGCCTTATCGTAGGTGAGCAGTTCAGGGTTTTGATCCTCAATAAAAAAGAGGGGAATCATCAGGGGTTTCCCGGTACGGCTGTTTTCCCAGGCCATGTTATATATATAAGGAAGCAGACGGTACCTAAGGTCAATGGCTTGTTTGGCCCTGGCTTTCGTGCTTTCTATCTGAAAAACTGGTTCAGGCGGTATCTGTTCCTGGGCGTGAGGCCTGAAAACCGGCTGAAAGACGCCATACTGCAGCCACCGGGTATATAATTCGTTGTTAATGCTATCGCCTCCGGCAAAGCCGCCCAGGTCGGAGTGCATATAGGCCAGGCCCTGCATGCCCATCTGAAGCGAAATTTCCGGCTGGGAAACCAGTCCACCCCAACTGCGGCTTACATCACCGGTCCATGGAATCATACCATATCGCTGTGATCCTGCATAACCTGCACGCATAAGTATAAACGGGCGGGTATCGGGAAAATCCTTGCGGTAACCTTCATAAATCAGTTTTGCCCACTCATGCCCATAGGAATTATGTACTTCATCGGCCGAACCATTTATATGCTGCAGTGCAGCCGGATGCACTTCCGGCTCGCCCAGATCGCCCCACCATCCGGCAATCCCCTGATCCGTGAATTTTTTGTAGATATTCCAGAACCACTCCCTGGCTTTGGGATCGTATATGTCTATCAGGCCGGTATTCCCGAAATAAAAGTCATAGGTATAGGGGTTACCCTGGCCATCGGTCGCCAGTATTTTATTGTCCACCGCCTCTTTCCATCGGTTGGAAGTGGTAAGGACAAATGGTTCGGTTACCAGTATGGTTTTAACTCCTTTTTTCTGAAAGCGTTTGATCATCTTTTCGGGTTTCGGAAAACTATCGGTGAACCATTCAAGATTGCCCATGGTTCCCTTTATATCCTTCCCAAACCAGTATATGTCAATAATTACTGCATCCAGCGGAATTCCCTCTTTGAAGAATTTATTGACGGTAGCTTCAGTTTCTGCCTGTGAATGGTAGCCAAACCTGCTGCTGAAATTGCCAAAGGCCCACCGGGGAGGCAAAGGCTGGTTGCCTGTAAGCCGGGTATACTGTTCTGTAAGGTGAAACCAGTTATTGCCGGCAATCACGTAGTAATTCGGTGTTCCACCGGAAGTTTCGTAAGTAACTTCATTGCTCTTTTTACTGTCAAGGTCGAGATAACCGGCACTGGCATTGTCGAACAGCACAGCATATAATTTTGATGAGAGGAAAACAGGTAAGGTGTAATTCATTAACTCTGAACGGGTTCCATACCCGTAATGTGCCCTGTTATAAAGCTGCAACCGGTTTCCGCGTCGGTTCATACCTAAAACCCTGGCACCGCCCCCATACAGGATTTCTTCTTTATCTATTGAAAAATTCAACAATTTAACAGAGTCTGAACCAACATAACCCTTGTTTTCACTGATCAGCAGGTTGTTGTTGCAGTAATAGGAAATCCTGAACGGTACCTTCGTTATTTTCAGACTGATGCATTTCGATTTCAGGGTTATATTATTACCCTCCTCAGTCAGCGTGAAATCGACTTTCCCGGCTTTCATATCCGAAGCAAATGAAAAGTTTTTAAGCGCTTTGCCTGACGGATAGAAAATGGTATGAACTATATAGTCGTTGAGTGGTTCAATCAGGTATTTCCCATCGCTTACCTGAATTTCGATGTTATCGCCCAGCACCTTAATGCTGTTGAACTGTCGGCCCGTTTGCTGACCAAAAGCGTTATAAGTAACTATAAATAAGGTTAGAACAATAAAGTTTCTTATAAAAGGCCGGGATTCCATAATATTTCTGTTTCAGGTTATAATAAGGGTATAAAGTTAAGAAAAATCAACCAGTTTAAGAAGATAATCCCCGCCAGCCATAGGGAGGCAATTGCGAAAGTTTGTTTCAGCGGGTGCCGAAATGGTTTTTGTACATTGATTCTACAATTTCGGGGCTTAGTTTCGGATGAAAGAGAAGGGGAGAGTTAATGCACAATGCACCGGCTATACCTCCTGTTTGCATACATTTCAAGAGGTTATATCCTTGTGAATACCCATAGAGGAACCCGCTGAAATAGGCATCTCCGGCACCATTGCTGTCTACCAGCTCAACTCCGCGAATCGCTTCCACTTCAAACCAGTTGCCATGCCTGTCAAGGCCGGTTGAACCTTTTTTGCCATGGGTTACAACAACCATTTCTTTGCCTTCATCTATCATGCGCATCATAAAGGGCCGGTAATCCGGCATATTGTCAGAACTCATCAGGATGAAATCACTGTATTTTACAAAGTCGCTGTGCCAGGTGTTTTGCCCGTCATAGTCGTGTAGATCGGTCCAAACGGGTTTCCCCCGTTCTTTCACCATGGGCAGTATTTTCTTTGTATAACCGCTCAGGTTGACAACCACAAAATCAGCATCGCCAATCATTGGGCCGAATTGCTGGTAGTCTATTTCAGGATTTTCAGGAATATTTTGTGTAAAAACGGATATTCTTTCTCCGGCGGCATTCATCAGGTTGGTGTGGCGTTCGGTGCCTTCCGTGGATAGGTCATGTTTGAAACCGATGTTTGGATGTTTCAGCATTTCAATGGCTTTCCGGCCAAAATCATCGTTTCCGATCATTGCATGCAGTCTGATGTCGAAACCCAGCCGGCAAAGGTTCAGCGCTTTTCCACTCCCGGTTGAGCCGATGGTTTCATTAAACCGGCATTCATGGATTGTTTGAGGAATCGGTTCCGGGAATTCAGGCAGGTAAATGATGCTGTCGATGGAGACTCCGCCGGCGATAAATACTTTTTTCATCTGCGATGGAATTGCTACTATCAAATTGAGAAAAAGTTATGCAAATATAGCCGGATTGTCTTTCTCTCAAATTATGCGATATAGATAGAAAGCACTCAACCTGGTGTTATGACTAATATAAAATGTTGCCTTGCATGAAATGAGTGTTCCATCATAAATTCGGATCTACTTTTAGCTTTAGACTTTGTACTTTTAACTTGACATTGGTTATAAACTGTAAATTTGCCAAAAACTCAAACAATGCAGGTTTCAGCCAGTATTATCCTAAGCAAAGGCCGCGATGAAGCGGTGCGCCGTTTTCATCCCTGGATTTTTTCAGGAGCCATTCACAAAGTAGAAGGAAAGCCTGAGGATGGCGATACCGTGGAGGTATTGGATATAACCGGAAAATACCTTGCCACCGGCCATGCCTGTACGGGTTCCATTGCAGTGAAGTTGTTTCATTTCGGGCCTGAAAAGCCAGGTGGTAATTTCTGGGCTGAAAAACTTGGGAAGGCACTCCGTCTGAGGCAGGACATCGGATTCACTGCCAACCTGCAAAGCAATGCCTACCGGCTGGTTTTCAGCGAAGGCGACGGAATGCCCGGCCTTGTGATCGATTATTACCATGGTGTTGCTGTTATCCAGGCGCACAGCACCGGAATGTACCTGCTGAGAAACGAACTGGCCGAAGCCCTGAAACAGGTTTATGGCAAGGATTTAAAAGCGGTTTATGATAAGAGTGCTGAGGCTTTGGGCAAATCGGGGGCGCATTCTGAAGGCGATGGCTTTCTGTATGGCACGGCTGGTCAGATTGAAATCCTTGAAAACAATAACCGGTTCAGCATTGATTTTGTAAACGGGCAAAAGACAGGATTTTTTCTCGATCAGCGCGACAACCGGGCGATGCTGGGTCATTATGCAAAAGGGAAAAAAGTACTCAACGCCTTCTGTTATACCGGTGGATTTTCGGTATATGCACTGAAAGCCGGCGCCACTCATGTTACCTCGCTCGACAGTTCGCGCAAGGCCATGGATACCCTTGAAACCAACCTCGTGCTGAATGAATGTGATGTGGCAAAACATGAAAGCATCGTCGCCGACGCAAAAGCCTACCTGGGCACCATGCCCGGCGATTTCGACATCATCGTGCTCGACCCGCCGGCATTTGCCAAACGTCATGCCGATCGCCACAAAGCTCTGCAGGGCTATCGTTTTATCAATGCTGCCGCGATGAAAAAAATAAAACCAGGCGGGCTGCTTTTTACCTTCTCCTGCTCACAAGCCATTGACCGTGAAATGTTCAGCTCCATGGCCATGTCGGCCGCCCTCGAAACTGGCCGGAATGTGCGTATTCTTCACCATATGGGCCATTCTGCTGACCACCCGGTAAGTATTTTTCATCCCGAAGGAGCTTATCTGAAGGGCCTGGTGCTTTTTATCGATTGAATAACAAACAGATATAAAATATTATCCACTGAATACACGTTCTGCAAAATTACTATATTGCATAACGATTCATCCATTGCTCATTTTTAGCAATTGCCTGATAATAATTAACATTTACCCTTTGGAAGTTTTATAAATGCTGATTCAGATTATTTCGGATGCTATATAAAAGCGGTATCAACCTGCTCACAAATTGTCACATGCAAAGATTCAACGGTCTTATTGTTATTGTTGTTATGATATTCGCATTTTCCTGTAAAAGTGACAATGAACGGATTCTACCTGAGGTAAAGCTCGACAGCATAAAAAATGTGTTAATGTATTCGGCCGAAGTGTATGGCGATGTGATTCATATGGGAGGATATAACATTGATGACCGTGGTTTCTGCTGGAGCAAAGAATCTGAACCTGACATCAGTGATTCACTCATCTTGCTAAGCGACACTGCTGATTATTATTCAATTATTAAAAATCTTGATCCTGACACCCGATACTATGTCAGGGCTTTTGTGATCAATGGCACAGGGGTTACTTATTCCAATGAAATTACTATTACAACCTGGGATGGCTGGTTAACAGATGTCGAAGGCAATATCTATAAAGGAGTGCAGATCGGGAACCAGGGCTGGATGGCTGAGAATCTGAAAACAACCCGGTATTCAGATGGTTCGCTGATCAGGTCGCAAAACCTGATCTATAAACATTTCTGGTATGGTGAAGGTCACAATTATCTGTCTGATATTGAGGCTGATCTTGATAAAGACGGAGATCTGGATGAAGATGACGGGAATCTGTATGTTGAAACCTTTGGGTTGCTTTACACCTGGGCAGCAGCAAATAATTCCCCTATTACGTTTAAAGGCAATGACGCGAATTTAAATGACACCAGGAATATATGTCCTTCCGGATGGCATCTGCCATCTGAAAAGGAATTCATAGAATTGATCCAGGCTACAGGGCACAGTTCGCAGGCTTTAAAATCGGAATCCCATTGGTTATCTGAGCCCGGATCCGATGATTTCGGATTTAATGCACTGCCGGGTGGAATTAAACAACATACCGGAGAGTACAATGGGCTGTTCTACAGTACGAGCTTTATTTCAACCGATACCCTCAATTCAGTCAACGGGGTTTTTATGGCGATCGGTAATTCATACTACCAACCCCATATCTCATATGCAGGTAAATCAACAGCAACCGCTATCCGCTGTGTTAAGGACAGGTAAGGTCTTTGTTTTGGTTACATCATACCAATGCCGTTATAAATTCTTTTTTTCACTGTTTCCATTCATTCCTGTTATTTACGGTAACTTAGTTGATATAGAAATTAAGGCAGATGGATTTTCATCCATCTTCATACAATTCAGCGTTTAATCCGGATCAACCTGTTATAATCCTTTAAAGTCAAAGGATTGTGGTCAAAAGCAGCCCCGGCACTGCCGGTGTAGATGCTGTAGAAATCAACATTTCAGAGCAACACTGCAATTTGTAGATATTGAAACGGTAATTAAAATCCTCTGTCATTTTACTTCCAGGGCTTTTGGTTTTTTCAGTAACTTTCTGCTTCGTTTTTAAACCTTTTGTTTTTATGACACAGTCAGTTTTTTCAGGCAGGGAGGCTGAACTCAGGCAGCTCAGATCAGCGCTGTATAGTTTACTAAATGGTACATCCGGTGAAAAAGGAGAACACTCATGCAGGGTAATCCTGATTGAAGGGGAGAGTGGAATTGGAAAAACAAGTCTTATCCGGCGTTACATGGAAACCTGGTTTCAGGAGGAAGATTTTTTCCATGCTTTTAACGCCTGTCAGCGAAACGAAGGGTTGGTGGCTTATAAGTCGCTCAACACAATCCTGATGCGTTTGAATGAACAGGTGAATACCAGGGGCCGGAAATCAGCAAAAGGCTTTTTTAATTTTATGCAGGAGGTTGGTCCCAAGTGGATCAGCCTCATTCCTGTTTTTGGCGGCGTTACAGCGGCAACTATTGAAACAGCGATGATTGCCAGGCAGCATCTCGGTAAAGCGGAAAAGTCGCTTGAAGTCAGCAGTGAGGCAGAGATCATTGAAATTTATGACACGGAACTCCGCAAGCATGCCGGCGAAAAGCCGTTGGTTCTGCTTTTCGACGATGTTCAATGGATGGATATGGCCAGTGCCGGAGCATTGCTCAAGCTGATCCGCTTGATGGTTGAGCGGCCTTACAACGTGCTGTTTGTGATAGCAACAACGAAAACGGGCTCTATTGAAACTGATTCTGAGATATCTACCAGGGACAATTTTTCAGGCTATCCCTTTTCAGTTATGCTTGAACAGTATGCCGGTGATGAACCTTCTTCAGACAATGCCAGCTGGTTTCAAAAGATTTTACTTGAACCATTTTCTGTTAAAGAAATAGACGGATTGCTGGAACTGTGGTTTCCCAAAAACAACTTCAGGAATGACTTTGCAGTACAATTGCACGCTCATACCCATGGACAGGCACGGTTCATCACCGAGATTATTGAGATGAAAGTCAGGAAGCAGGACATTCGTGAGGAAGCAGGTTCTTACAAACTGGTTTCCGACACCCTGGAGAATCTGCCGGCAACCGTTGGCAGTGCCATCAACGCACGACTCGGTATGCTGGGTAAGAACCACCAGCGGCTGCTGGCATATGCCAGTGTGAGCGGGCATGATTTTGAGGCACAGGTGGTGGGAAAGGTCCTCAATTTTGATGAACTCGAACTGCTAGATTATATCGATGACCTCAGCCGGAATTACAACCTGCTGTCAGCAGGGTCCACCATGATGGTGAATTCCACCATGATCGACCACTATAATTTCATCGATCAGTTTACACACAGGCATATTTACGAGAATATGGATTATGCCCGCAGAAGGGCATTGCACCGGCGGATTGCAGAGATCATGCAGGAAACATATGGTGACCTGATCTCCAGAGACAGGGAGTTGAAGAATACCTGGTTGCGTCACCGGCAGATCGGTGCCGGCATACTCGATGGCATCAGCGGCAAGGTTATGATGCCAGGTGTAAGGCACCCGGGTGAGACACTGGTGAAAGCATACATGGAAGCTGCTGCCAATGAACTTGACAATTCGCGTTTCTGCCAGGCCAATTTTGCCATGGACGAGGCCATCGGTCATGCCGACAAAGGACTGGAGTTTATCCGGTATGCTGAAAATGATTCCGCAGATTATTCCCGTTTGCTTTTTCTGATTTTATCGGGTAAATACATGTCGTACGACTGGAAAGGAATGTACGCTGAATCGGAAGAACTGGCCCGCAATATGGTTGAAGTTTCCAACCATATGGGCGATGCTGAAAAGCAAAGCGAAGCCCTGATCAGGCTTGGCCGGGCACAGCATGGAAGGGGAAACCCTGTTGAAGCACAGCAAAATTACGAAATGGCGCTTGAAAAACTGGGCAGCCAGGGCGACCGGTTTATCAGGGCCCGCATTTATAACAGGATGGGGATGGTTGCTGATGCATTCAGGAAATATGATGAGGCCATCGGTTATTACCTGAAAGCTGCTGAAATCAACAATGTAAAGGATTATGAAGCCGATTATGGTGCCAATCTGCTGAATGCCGGAATTTCCTGCAGAAAAATGGCGGATTTCAGGAAGGCAATGGAATATTTTGAAAACGCCCGCATCCTGTTTGAAAGCGTGGGCATGAAACACATGATCGCAGCTGTGTTGAATCAGGTTGGATTGCTTTTCCTGACGTCGCAGGATTTTTCAAAGGCACAGGATCATTTCACCCGTGCGCTCGAAATTGATAAACAAACCAACAACCACAAAGCCAGGGCAGAGCACCTGCTCAATCTTGGCCGTTTATTCAGTGATCAGAAAAACGAAACTGCCGCCCTTGAATGCTACGAAGAATCATTGGGGTTATATTACCTTACCGGTGACAACCAGGCACAGGCCAACGTGAATACCAGTATGGCTCAGTCGTGGCTTGAACTGGCTGATTTACCAAAGGCTGAAAACTGTATAATCAAAGCCCTGAGAATTGTGGAGAATCTTCCCAATCAGTCGAATCTTGCCTGGGTTCTCGGCAACTACGGTGATTTCCTGATGGCTGCCGGCAAAAATGACGAGGCATTGACCCAATACAAAAAAGCCCTGAAAATAAATTCAGCTTCAGGTGAGCAAATGGCCATCACAGGTGATTACATAAGATTGGCATCTTTTTTCAAAGCAAAAGGCAATCAAAAAGAGATGCAACATTACATCAACCTTGGGTTGAAGTGTGCTGAAGATTGTAACAATCTCCGTGATATTGAGAAACTGAAATCAATTGGCAGCTGAACTGTTTATTCGGTTTTGGACGGAAGACCGAATTTTTCTCTGATAAACTGATCTCTCATCTCATTGAATTCAGCCGGCAACCCATGGCCGGAGTCGGGGAAAACGATGTATTTTTTCTCTGATTTCAGCTTGTTATATGCTGCAAAATTGATCCTGGGAGGACAGGTTTCATCCATAAGCCCCACAGCCATATAGACGCTGGCCGTTACCCATGGAGCAAGGTTTTTGATATCGACATAGCTCAGTGTTTTTAATACACCTTCAATTCCGGTCTGAGGGTTTGCAGTTGCGTAATCTATCCACTCGTTGGCCGGCCATATGGCAACTTTCAGGTACTCGGGAAAATCGCTCAGAAAGGGGACAGCCGGAACAGCTACCTTAATGCGGTTTCCACAAAGCGCGGCAGTAGCGAAACTCAGGGCACCACCCTGGCTGCCTCCCTCCACGGCAACCCGGCTGGTATCTACTTCAGGCCGCGAAAAGAGAAAGTCGATTGCCCGCACGCAATCCATATAAGCCCCTCTGTAGATATATTCGTCGTTATTATCTATGTGGTATGTCAAAAATCCAGGGAACCCCGGATTTACATCATCCCGGCTGTTGCCGTGGCCACGTATGTTGAGCCCAAGACTCACCGCATTGTCATCGTCGAAAGTCCAGTCTGACTTCAGGTCCGAACTATATCCCTGAACGGTAAGCACCGCCGGATACTTTCCGGGTTTTTTGGGTGTCATCAGGTAGGCGCGGATCAGCACATTGCCCAGTGAATGCATTTCAACCACATAGCAATCGCGGGCATCGGTGCCTAAACTGTCGACTCTGATCAGTTTGTACTGCGGATCAACAACGGCCAGTTCCTGCCTGGCTTTATCCCAATACTGCTTAAAGTCGGGGGGGACATCCTGAACAGTCGTCAGTTTTTCCGGTTCAACCGCAAAGTTGAATTTTAAATGTTTCTCTGTTTCCGATGTTGAGAGAACTCCTCTGACCATGTATATACCGGGCTTTAGGGCCGATAAAGGAAATGTAATGATGGATTTCGACTTTTTGGCAAGATTTACTACAGATTCCTGAACCGAAATCGTATCGGAGAAATCGTTTTGTATCACAACCCGGAGTTTTCCTGTGATTTTTGTACGGCTGTCATTTTGCACCTGAACCGGCAATTCAAAACCGGATGTTGTGTGAATTACCCGGTCTGTTTCTTTCAATGCCGGGGTCAGGCTCAGCAGTTCTTTGGTCCCGCTGACCATCAGTGAAATGTCGTCACCGTAAATTCCACCTCCGCCCCCTTCGTCATATACCCTTACCGCGATGGTGTTTGGCTGGTCCCATAATATCAGGTCGAAAGGAATGATATAAACCCTCTCAACGTCGTATTTACAGATATAATGCGGAGGAACATCCCCGTTGTTGCCAATCAGCTTTCCGTTGAAATAGGTGAAGTCAACATCATCAATCCGGGCCAGCCGGAGTGTCAGTCCACCGTTTCTGTGTGCTGCTTTCTTTAACCCGGAAGGGATCACCACTTGCTTTCTGTACCATCCGAATCCATCGTAACTCTGAAAGCCCCAGTTTTCCCATAATTTACCAATCTGTGCATCGGTCCATCTGCTGTCGTCAAATTCAGGAAGCCTCCGGGTGGAATCATCGCCGGTCGCGAATTTCCATTTACTATCCAGAAGATTCTGAGCCTGTAATGATAAAGTGCAGAGAACTGCGATGAAAACAAATATCAGCTTTTTCATTGATTGAGTATTTGGGTGCAATTTACGTCAGATCATAAGAATTTCATCGTTCGTTGCGGACAAAAAAGGATAAATAATACAATGTCGTTTAGTTAAGGATTCTGAATAAGATGAAATGACCTGCCGCTCAGGATGACTGTCAGTCTGAGCGGAGTCGAAGACAAATTTCCTTAACTAACCGACATTGATAAATAATACTCAATATCAAAAAAAATCGGAAGGCTGATTAAAAGGCTGAAATTGATGTTCAGATCACCCTCACTTGTTCACCTTCGCACACAGCCTTTTCATTATCGTTCAGCCATTGAACATAAGGAATGTGTAAATAGCATAAGATCAAGAATATAAAAATTGGCATGGTTTTCATGTAACAAATTTCCTGCATTCCGGTCTTAACCCATATCAATTTGATTTTCATGCGGCACTTTCTCATTATCGCTCTTACGATTCTGATCAGTTACTTCAATGCTTCAGCTTCAGGTGACAGCATCAAATCATATGTTCCTTCCCGGGTTGGATTGCAGGCACCAGTTGCAGATGGCATCATCGGAACTGATGAATGGCCTGCCTCAGGTTGGGAATCAGGCTTTGTACAACAGAAACCGCTTGAAGGCCAGCCGGAATCCCAGCAGACCAGTTTCAACATCATGTACGATAACGATCATATGTATGTGGCATTCAGAATGCTTGAAAAAGATCCGGATATAATAAGCCGTCGCTTATCAAGAAGGGACGAAATGGAAGGCGATATGGTTGGCATTCAGATAGATAGTTATTACGATAAAACAACTGCCTTCTTTTTCTGGATCACAGCCGCCGGAGTTAAAATCGATGGTGTAATTGTGGATGGAACCAACGGAGAAGACATGTCGTGGGATGCGGTGTGGACCGGGAAACAGAGCTTCGACAGCCTGGGCTGGTGTGCGGAAATGCGTATTCCGCTTACCCAGCTCAGGTTCTCGAGGTCTGAAACGCATACCTGGGGTTTGCAGGTGATGCGCTATCTTCAGCGCCACGATGAAGTAGATATGTGGCAGCTCATCCCACGTGATGCATCTACCTGGGTCAGCCGGTTTGGCACGATGGAAGGCCTCCGGGGAATTGAGCCGAAACGCCAGATTGAACTGATGCCTTATTCAGTGGCTTCTACCGAGAAGTATAAAGCCGATGAGGATGATCCTTTCCATACAGGGAAATCTTCTGACCTGTCGGTGGGTCTCGACGGCAAGATCGGCATTACCAACAATATGATCCTTGATTTTACCATCAATCCGGATTTCGGGCAGGTGGAAGCCGATCCCTCCGAAGTAAACCTTTCTGCCTATGAATCTTATTTTGAGGAAAAAAGACCATTCTTCGTCGAAGGCCGCAACATTCTGAGTTTCGGGGTTACGCCCGGTGAAAATGAATCTTCGAGCGATAACCTCTTTTACTCCCGGCGCATCGGCCGTTCACCCCAACGTGACCTCTCTGATTACGATTACAACGATGCCCCGGGCAATACCACCATTCTCGGGGCTTTTAAACTGACCGGAAAAACCCGCAACGGATGGTCGGTAGGACTGATGGAATCCGTGACATCCCTCGAAAGGGCGGAGGTCATTCTTGAAGGCAGTAAGGAGAGAATAGATGTAGAACCACTGACCAATTATTTTATCAGCCGTCTGCAGAAAGACTTTAACAAAGGAACCACACGGGTTGGAGGAATGTTTACTGCTGTGAACCGCGATATTGAGGACGCGGCAATGAACAACCTGCACAAGGCAGCCTATACCGGGGGCTTCGACTTTAATCATACCTGGAAAGACCGGACCTACTATCTGAACATTAAAGGAATGTTCAGCCATGTAACCGGCGATTCCCTGGCAATTAAAGAAACCCAGGAGTCTTCGGCAAGATATTTTCAACGTCCCGATGCGGACTACATAAAATACGATCCTTCACGGACGTCACTTTCAGGTCATGCCGGGATTGTAGAATTTGGAAAGGGCGGAAGCGGCCACTGGCGTTACACAACCTGGATCAACTGGCGGTCACCCGGATTTGAAATCAACGATGCCGGATTTCAGCGACGTTCTGACGATATCTTCCAGGTAATCTGGGTCGGTTACCGGTATTACAAGCCATTCAGCATATTTAAAGAAATAAGCGTCAATTTCAACCAATGGAGCGGATGGGACTTTGGTGCCAACAACAGGTATTCCGGCGGCAATGTGAATGCCAATACCCAGTTTAAAAACCAGTGGAATTACTCTTTAGGATTAAACCGGGATTTTGATCAGCGTTCAAATTATCTTTTACGTGGAGGACCTTCCATGTTGATGCCGGGTGGAAACAACCTCTGGACTTCACTATCGACTGACAATTCAAAGAAGGTCAACGCGGGTATCAGTTATAGTATATTTGACGGAGATAAGGGAAATGCAGATTTCCGGAACCTGAATTTCCGCTTGACCTGGGCTCCCATGAATGCCCTGAATATTTCGATGACTCCATTTTACAGTTCTGAAAAAACCATGCTTCAATATGTGGAAACCTGCACGGTTCAGGGCAACGATCGTTTTGTTTTTGCCTCCCTCGACCAGGAAACCTTCGGATTGCAATTCCGGTTAAATGTTGGAATTACCCCTGATATGACGATACAGTATTATGGTCAGCCTTTTATTTCTGCCGGAAGTTACACTGAGTATAAAATGATAACTGACCCGAAAGCGGATGATTTTACTGACAGGTTTAGCCATTACAATGATGCTCAGTTAAGCTATAACAGCGAAGATGAGGTATACAGCATCGATGAGGATATGAATGGAACTACAGACTATTCATTCGACAGGCCTGATTTCAACGCGTTTTATTTTATATCGAACCTGGTTGTACGCTGGGAATACCTTCCTGGTTCCTCTGTTTACCTTGTTTGGTCACAAAACCGCTCGGATAATCAGTCTCAGGGAGTGTTCAGTCCTGCTGATGACTTCGAACACCTCTCAACGATTTATCCCCACAATGTCTTCATGATAAAGGTATCCTACAGGCTGGCTATCTGAATGGCGCAGGGCGCAGGGCAGGGCAGGGCATGGACTTAACCGGGAAATTTACGTCTTCGAATCTGCAGACAAGGGGACAAGGGGAAGTGGGGACAAGGGGACAAAGTGACTGAGAGACTTTGTGTCTTTCATTCGTCACTCCTTCGCTTTTTACAGTTATTCTCCTTGTCTCCTTGTCTCCTTGTCTGATAAATCGTGGTAGGAGTTACCCGGAATAGCACAGGGCGCAGGGCATGGAGCATGGACTTAACGGGGAAATTTACGTCTTCGTTTCGGCAGACACGGGGACAAGGGGAGATGGGGACAAGGGGAACATGTCCAAATACTCATCAATGGCCTTGTCTCAACGTCCCCTTGTCTCCTTGTCTAAATCTTTGAGAAGCAGGGGGTGTCGTCCTCGTCCCATTTTCGCGTCCCGTTCCTTCTTAACACAGGGCTGGGCAATGGGTTGAAGCATGCAAAGTGCGAAGGTCCTTTTGACCACTTTGAACATCGGGAGAGCTTGGGCATTGGAAATTAGAAATTAGAAATTAGATATTAGACATTCCCTAAGCCTGATCCGGGTCTTTCAGCTTGTCGATGAACCGCCGGTCTTTCTTGGTTGGTCGCCCGGTGCCGCGGTCGCGTTTTTCGGCGTTGAGCTCATGCATGAATTTAATGCGCTCATATTCCTCAACCGGAGTCAGGTCCTCGAGTGATTCGGGTACCAGTTTGGCAGAAACACGGTTGTGGATCAGCGCTTTTACTTTCAGGGTGCGGAGTAAAGGACCAATGCTAACAGTCATCACATCGCCCGGCTTTAAAGCCCTGGAAGGCTTCACCGCAATTCCATCCATCTTCACCTTTCCCGCACGGCAGGAATCACCGGCCAGGGTGCGGGTTTTGTATATCCGCACAGCCCATAGCCACTTATCTATGCGCAGTTCATCGGCCATTTCGGTCTATTTTTGCCGGAAGTAAATTTCGATGGGAACACCTGTGAAACCGTAATGTTCGCGTAAACGGTTTTCAACAAACCTCCGGTAAGGCTCGCCAACATACTGAGGCATATTGCAGAAAAATACAAAGGCCGGGTATGCCAGTTTGAGCTGGGTAACATATTTTACCTTAACAAACTTGCCTTTAACCGCAGGGGGCGGATTGTCAAGAAGCATGGGCAGAATCTCATCCATCAGCTTACGCGTCGGAATGGATTGCGAACGGGACTTGTGCACCTGGCTGGCAGTCTCCAGCGTTTTGTGAATGCGTTGTTTATTAAGGACCGAGGTGAAAATTATCGGCACATCGGTAAAAGGCGCAATCCGGCTTCTGATCAGGTTTTCGTATTCTTTATGGGTGTTGTTTTCCTTTTCCACCAGGTCCCATTTGTTTACCACGACGACGATGCCTTTGTGATTTTTCTGCGCCAGTCCAAACAGATTAATATCCTGACTTTCGATTCCCTGTGTTGCATCCAGCATTAAAATACAGATATCGCTGTTCTCAATGGCCCTGATGCTCCGCATCACAGAGTAAAACTCAATGTTCTCGGTTACTTTTCCTTTTTTACGAACCCCGGCAGTGTCAACCAGCAGAAAATCAAATCCGAAACTATTGTAACGGGTATAAATGGTGTCGCGGGTTGTGCCGGGTATCGGGGTAACAATGTTACGCTCATCGCCCAGCAGGGCATTGATCATGGATGACTTTCCGACATTCGGCCTGCCGATAAAGGCAATTTTCGGAACATCCGGCACCTCTTCAATGGTGCGGGAAGAAAATTCCTTCACCACATCATCAAGCAAATCACCTGTACCACTACCATTTACAGCAGAAATCTCATATATCTGTTCAAACCCCAGGGCATAAAACTCCATGGTATCGGATGAGCGGTTGCCGGTATCCACCTTGTTGGCCACCAGAAAAACCCGTTTCGGAGAGCGGCGGATCAGGTCGGCCACATCCTCGTCGAGGGGAGAAAGACCTTCCTTAACATCTACCATGAATAAAATCACATCGGCCTCTTCCATTGCGAGTTCGACCTGCTTGCGAATGGCTTCCTCAAACACGTCATCGCTGCCTGTAACCAGTCCACCGGTGTCGATTACCGAAAACTCAATACCATTCCAGTCGGACCTGCCGTAGTGCCGGTCGCGGGTAACACCGCTGGTGGGGTCCACAATGGCATCCCTTTCGCCGGTAAGACGGTTAAAAAGGGTTGATTTTCCTACGTTGGGCCTGCCAACAATTGCGATGATGTTTGACATAATGCTTCTTTTCTGGTTGCTGAATTCCGGCACTTTGTGTTGAATCCGGCTTTCCATTTACGGCATAAAACAACAAAAGCCTTGAACCCAAGGCTTTAAATTGTTTATGAATCTTAGGTAGCGGGGACCGGATTCGAACCGATGACCTTTGGGTTATGAGCCCAACGAGCTACCTCTGCTCCACCCCGCACTGTGTGATTTCCGATATTTAAACCGGGCTGCAAAGATATATTTTGTTTCTTTGCTGTGCAAATTTATTGTTATTTATTTTCTATGGAACATAAGTCGGGCTTTGTCAACATTTTAGGCCATCCAAACGTTGGAAAATCCACCCTGATGAACGCATTGGTGGGGGAGAAACTCTCAATTATTACCTCAAAAGCGCAAACTACGCGCCACCGGATTATGGGAATTGTGAATGGCGACGACTTTCAGATCATCTATTCCGATACCCCAGGAATTGTTAAACCGCATTATAAGCTTCATGAATCAATGATGAAGTTTGTGGATTCGGCCATCGACGATGCCGATGTTTTTTTGATGGTCACCGAAAAGTATGATGCTGCTTTCGAAGAGGATCTGGTTACAAAGCTCAACTCGCTGAACAAGCCGGTGGTGATGGTTCTGAATAAAATCGACCTGTGTACCCAGGATGAAGCGGCTGAATTGTTAAAGAAACTTGAAGAGCGTTTCCCGGCCGCTACGGTAATTCCTGTTTCTGCCCTCCATAAGTTCAACCTCGACAGGGTGTTCGACACATTGATTGAGAAACTTCCGGTTTCACCGGCTTATTACCCCAAAGATGAGCTGACCGACCGTTCAATGCGCTTTTTTGTTTCGGAAATCATCCGGGAGAAGATTCTTTTGTATTTCAAACAGGAGATCCCCTATTCGGTTGAAGTAGTGGTGGATGAATACAAGGAGAAGGAAAATATCACGGCCATTACAGCCACCATCTATGTAGCCCGCGAATCGCAGAAGGCCATCCTGATCGGCCATCAGGGCAAATCGATCAAGGGGCTGGGCATGGCTGCCCGCAAGGACATTGAAGAGTTTATCGATGCAAAAGTATTCCTCGATTTAAGGATTAAGGTCAGCAAAGACTGGCGCGATGATCCGCAGCAGTTGAGGAGGTTTGGGTATGAGCTGTAGATGAGTGATATTCACTTTAATCGCAGAGATATGTTATAGGCAAGTGCAGGACAAAAATTAAACAAAGCAAGCTTAATGCCATAAGTTTCAGACCATTTATTACTTACGGCCCACTTCATCAGCCCAGTTACCCCTGAAAATTATTTTCTGGTCGTGGATTCTGAAGATAAACTTCCCGTATTGAACCAAGACACCTGCCGATGCGTTCACAACCCAGCAATTATCTGGGACGGTAAAGAAATTTTCGGAAGTAATTATCTTTTTCTCCGACTGGTCCTTAATTGAAACGGATGCCTGTGGTCCGACTTCCCATCCAAGATGCGTATTGTAGCTTACTTTCAGATCATCCAGTAATTTGAAATTTTCTTTGGTTTCAATTTTGGTTTTTATGCTGGCTATTTTGCCATCATTTAAATCTTTTCCGGGTGTTACCTCAATGGTCAGTTTTGGCAATTCGAAAACCGTTTTTGAAGCCAGGATATAAATAGATTCGTGTTTAACAATGTTATTGTCTTTGTCGTAAAATTCGAATGCAAGCTCCATATCCTCTATTCCAGCCGGGTCAATAATGATTTGATCGGCAAAATAGCCTTCGCTGCTTATTTTCTTTGAATAGATTACTTTATCCAGATATTTTACCGTCACTTTTTTTATATCCTTGTCGTTATACAATTCCAAAGGGATAGCAGTTCCAATATGAATTGATTTGTTTTTGGGGCTGATAATCAGTCCTTTCATATAATCCTGCATGGCAAACCATACCGGACGTGGTGAACCATATTGATCATTCACATCGCTGTAACCCCAGAAACCAAACCATTCTTCGGGTTGATCCAGTCCATGACTGTTTTTATCCCCGCCTTTCCACCAGCCGTCGGCATAATAAAACGGGCACATGCCCACAGCCCCTGCATGCATGAGATCGCGGTAATTTGCTATAAGTCCGTCACTCTGCTGTTTGAGGGTGTTGCCACCATAACGGCCAAATCCTTTGTGCGAAACTGAATAACCAAATTCGGTGGTAATAAAAGGTTTATTTAATCCATTGAGTTCATTCAGGCCTTTGATATAATCTTTTAAACCCATGGTAGCAGTCTGGGCTTCTGAGTGATCGTAACAGTTGTAGGCATAAACATCAAAATAACTTTCATCCATATAATCACTGATCATGGCATTTGCTGACAGTGTTACAGGAATTCCCGGGTGTTCCTTATGGATAGTACCGATCAGGGTCTTCATCAGGTTAACAAACGCTTTTCCGCTAACCTGGTGAATATGATCTGTCTGAGGTTCATTGATAACCAAATAGGTTATTACGCAATCATATTTCTTTGCAAAAGCCGTAACCTTTTTCACTCTTTCAATACTGCCTTCGACAAATGCAGGGTCGCCATAATTTCCATCAGGATTAACTTCCAATCCCAGAATCAGTTTCAGACCCGACTCCTGAACAAGTTTTAATTGAGCTTCAGTAAATTCGCTCCAGGTTCTGATGGTGTTGTACCCACCATCTTTAATCACTTTCAGATCGAACTTCATTAAATCCAGATCGTCATTCCTTACACCTTCATATGGATGTTGTCCCGGCCGGGCGCCAATTTCATAACCGATGGCTTTAATAAAAAACTTCTGCCCGTTAAGGTAGTACCAGTTATCCTTTAATTCAATTTTTGTGCTTGATTGGGCATCCACAGAGAAAACTGAGGAGAGCAACACTATGATCATCAGCAGTAATTTGTTTTTCATTGCTTATTGCTATGGTTGGTTAAAAATTGAAATCCTTTAGTTTGATTGCGCACACAAAATCACGGTGCAGATATTCTGATTCTTTATTGTTGTGGCACAATAGGGCCCTGGTCTATGAACCGATTACAAATATAATAAACATTATTGACAGACTAAATCCAGTGTCTTTTTAATACTGTAAATCTGCTCTGTCCTTATTTAAGCTTATTGCTGATAACAAAACTCCGTTAATATTTTTTAAACCACTGATTTTCAAAACATTAAATAATAGAATGTATAATTATTAACATAATAATAATCAATACTTTGCGTCCTTGCGTCCTTGCGTGATTCTTAAAATTTTCGGACTATTGTGATAAACTACAACAGTTGTTTGAAGTTATACCTGAAAGAGAATTGAATTTTCGTTGCCGATGTTTTCCATCCATCGCTGTAATTTTCCTTCCTATCCATTGCAGTTCAATGCCAGCCGTTACATTGGGGCCGGATAATACAACAGGTTGGTACTTGCATATCTGCCTTCGCGGGAAAGCATCGGTGCGTTGCCCGTCGGAATTATCGGTTATGATGGCTGAATATCCCAGCATGCTGCTGAACTTTTCGTTCCATTGATGATTCATGTAGGTTGAGAAACTGAAAGGGGCAGGGCGACGCCTTTTACCGGGGCATTGGTATTGCTGAAGTCGTTCTGAATTCCTATGTCGGTCGGCGCATCGTTCATATAGTTTTGAATTCCCTGTCCATAAATTGCCTGTGCGATAAATACATCTTTTGTTCCCAGTTTCAGGTTTGTGCTCAGGTTAAATCCCCAGCCGATTGCTTTCCCGCTTAAATCGTAAGGTTCATTCCCCTGATCCACCCATTCGATTTTTCGCAGCAGGCCGGCCAGTTCAGCATACCCCAATCGCGGGTAATGCGGAATTCGGCAGAAATATCAGGTAAATTAAACTTTGGCTTTACGTCAGCAAGTTCGATACGGTCGCGATAGATTCCCTGGTCGGCACTGGCACCGGGACGTTCAAGGGCAATGGCCAGCCGGTCTCTGCCCTGGATGGGAATAAAACGTATCTGAACATTTTTACACAACGACATTCCTACAGGTCCCCAGTATTCAACCATATTCCGGGAATCCGTCAAAATCGCAGAACAGGCTCCAGTTATGGCCAACGCCCAGCATACCCAGTTCGGCGTATGCATAAAGCATATGAAATGCCGTACGGCCGGCATCCGGACCTACCCCATACAGGTCGAAGGCAAAGCGGGTCATCAGTTCGCCATACCTGGTTTGGGTAAAACTTTTAAATCCAATCATCGACTGGCGAACGCCAAAATATACATTCCCATCGGTGCCGTATTGATTCCTGTATGCCGGCAATTGAGTCGGCCGCATTACATCAAAGTAATCAGGATTTACCTGGTTGAAATTGTATCCTGCATCCGTCATAATCTGCCCGGAGATTTCGAAAGAGGTTTTCTTTTCTTCCTGTGCATTCAGACAGAGGAAAAACACGCCGGCGGTTAAGGTTAAAAGAAGCTTTTTCATGATCGGAATTTTAAGTTAACGGATCATTATCAAAGATAAAATGTTTTTTTTATCAGGTCAACTCCGGGATGTTTTTTCATTGTTGTTCATATTAAAGCAAATAAAAAGCCCCAATGAAGGGGCTTTTTGCGAAAACCATCTCAGAATCAATGGTCGGGGGGATCGCTTATCTTTGTATATACCTCGTCAAATAAAGCAGACTAGTTTTTTACTTTTTACTTTTTACTTTGGACTTTTTACCTGACACTAGAACGGTGAACATTGCAGTTCTTCCATGGTTCGGTGGTTGCGGGTTGAGAAGCCGAAACCGCCACCCTTGTTACCACGGTTAAACATGTTGAAGTCGTCGAGCTCAATGGTGATTGAAATCTCATGTGAGCATCCGGCAGCAGTTCTTACCTCAGTAAGTATAAAATCGTATGTGTAATTTATTTTCATACGGGTCTGGCTCGAAAACGGAGCATTGAGTCCCAGCATAAAGATCAGGTCGTTTGCTTTGGTGAGCTCTGAAGTGCGGTTACGGAACCAAATCCCTGAATAAATGGCAGATTTGAGAATGTTAACCCCAATCATATAAGTCTTAAAATCAGCCTGTGACTCATAAATAAACCCGGGGTTAAACTTGAAATTGTTTTTGCTGTTTATTTTCTGGAAATAAGGGCCATCAGAATCCCCTGCAATCTCAAAAACGATATCACCGGTGATAGCCAGTTTACGCGGAAGGGGAGAGGTTTGTCCGATGAACGATTCATTAGGTCTGAAAAGGTGATGAACTGCCAGTCCGAAGGTTCCTGGATGGCGCTGAAAGTATTGCTGCTTTCGGTAAACCTGAACACACCTCCGGTTGAAAAATCGGGATACGCAATATTACCTGCGTTCGGCTCCTGGAAACTCGTTTCATAGATATTTCCATAAACCGGATCCAGCTGATCGGTGAAAACCAGGTTATCCCAGTTAATACTTTTCTGCACAAACGAGGTCATAATCCCAACCTGGGCTACCATGTTTTCCTGCACGGCAACACGCACGGCTGAGGAAAGACCGACAGATGAAGTTTTCATGTAACCTGAACCTGCATTGTCTGACATTACGATCAGCCCCAGTCCTCCTGAACCCGGAATATCGCGCTCGGCAAAATCCATACTGAATGTATAGTTTCGCAGGTCGGCCGGTAGTTGTGGCCACTGGTCGCGCACGGTAAACCTGGCCCTGAGGCCCGGGGTTAATCCAACAGCTCCCGGATTGTAATAAATGGGGTTGTTGTAGAATTGTGAGAAAAGGGGATCCTGGGCCTGTGCGAAACCTGTTAGCAGCGCTGCGAGTAAAGTTAGCAGATATATCCTGGTGGTGTTTTCATAGTCTTGTTTTTTTCTGAGTTGTGAGAGCAGTTTCAGGATTACCTGATAAGCGTTACAGTTCCGTAAGTTGTTTGAGGTATATTTGAGTTATCGCCTACATCCATTCCCTGCCACATGGTGCCATCTTTGAATGTTGCCCTGGCTTTCCACATATAGACATCCTGTTGTAACATTGCATCGTTGAAAGTTCCGTCCCATCCTTCAGCAGGAGATCCATTGGCATCAAGTTCTTTCGAGGTCCACAGGAGATTGCCCCATGTATCGAATACTTCGATGGTGTATGAACTCAGGTTTACGCCTACCGGTTTGAACTGTCTGACAGAAGCATTTGGGTTACCCGGTGAAAATGCATTCGGTACCCACAATCCTTTGAACATAAGGTTGTATTCCATGCTGAGGGTGTCAGGACAACCAAATTCATTGAGGTTACCAGAGATATCTCGTACAGTCCTTCGTTGGTGAAGTCAACCACCGGGTCAATTTCAAACGACTGAATTCCGGTGCCAAAGTTCCATTCGTAGGCATTGGCGCCAATCGAACCATTGGTAAAGAGAACCCTTCCCTGGGTATTCTCATAGTTTTCTGTCATCGAGAATGCACTGGTCGGTTTTGGATTCACTGTAAGTTCAGTGGAAGTTGTATCGGAACACCCGTTACCATTGACAATGATCAGCTCAACATTGTAGTTGCCGACATTTTCAAAAGTGAAGTCAGGGTTCTGAACGCCTGCAAGTCCAAGCATATTGGTCGAATCGCTGAATCTCCACCACCATTGCTCAATGTTTGAATCGGCAGTATCGCTGAGGTCGGTGAAGTAGGTATGATTGTTCTGACAAGCCGGGTGTAACTGAAATCAGCTACCGGCAGATTGTGAACCCTGATTGCCTGGCTTACGGTATCGGAACAGCCGAACTCATTGGTTACAGTAAGCATGGTCGTATAAACACCTGCTTTGCTGTACAGATAAGCCGGGTTGCGAACCGATGTGGTATCGTAAACCGATAAAGGTCGCCGAAATCCCAATGCCACTGGTCAATCTTCGACTCGGTCCAGTCTGACTGGTCGGTGAAGATGGTGTTCTGGTTCAGACATACATCGGCTGTTGCAAATGCAGCCACCGGGGAGGTCAGTACTTTTAACAGTCTGTGAAATGGTATCACTTACTGTCTTCCCGGCAACCGTTGTTGAAACAACCAGGCTTACGCTGTAGGTTCCGCTCAGTTGGTAGATATGAGATACTGAAGGCTGGGCCACACTGTAAACCAGTGTATCGCCATCGCCAAAGTTCCACGCCCAGTTGTTGATCGGATTACCACAGAATGAACGGTCTTCGAAAGTAAGTTCATGACGTTCGCAGGTGAGGGTATCCATTGCTTCGAAACCGGCGGTGATACATGGCATGCGGTCAACGCTCATGGTGTAGGTTGCCTGGCAGCCATTCTCTGTGATTGTGGTTAAACTTACATCAAATATGCCGGAAGTAGCATAGAAATGGTTGGTATCGGCAGGGCTGACCAGCAGTGTGTCGCTGACACCATCGCCATAATTCCAGATCCAGCTTGTGATGTCTGCACCATTGCCATCCGACAGATCGGTAAAGTAAATGATGCTGTCGCAGGTACCGGCAGTGTAACTGAAAGCAGGTACCGGCAGGTTCATAACATCAACCCTCTGGTAAACAGTCGCCTGACAGTTGTTCTCATCCGTTGCCATCAGTGAAACCAGGGTATGATCCGGGTGTCTGGAAATAATGGGCCGGTTCAGCCAGTGTAGAGGTATTGTGCATGCCTGAAGCCAGGGTCGTCAAAATTCCATTCGTAAGCTACCAGTGAATCACCAACAGGCGATACCACGAGGGCGTTAAAGAGGGTCGTGTCGCCCAGGCAGGTAATGCTGTGCTGTATGGCAACTTCCAATCCTGCAGGAATACATACTTCCTGTATCAGGGTATCGATGCAGCCGCGCAGGTCGGTAACAACCAGTCTTACATTGTAGCAACTATCGGAATGATAGAAGATATGATTCGGATTCTGGAGGTTTGATGTGTAACCAGGTTCAAATTCCCACTCCCAGCCTGTTACAGCGCCCTGATAACTGGTGGAAGCATCCTGGAAGGAAACTGCTCCGTTGGCACAGGCATTGGTAACATATGTAAAGGCAGCCTCAGGTGCAGGGAATACCTGTACCGGGATGGTGATAAATCCGGCACATCCGTTTTCTGTAGTAACTGTCAGGGTAACATTGTAGAGTCCCTGGGCTGTATAGTGATATACAGGATGTTGCATGGTTGAAGTATCCGTACCCGGAGCAGCATTCGGATCGTTGAAAATCCATGACCATGATACAATCTCTTCACCGGTGGTGGTGTATGAAAGGTCGGTGAATGAGGTGGCATTGTCGGAACATGCGCTCAGGAAAGTAAAGGCGGCAACCGGCAACGCACCGATGGTGACCTGCTGGGTAATGGCGCTGGTACAGCCATCAATGTCAACCACTGTGAGAGTAACATCGAATATTCCGGCTACATTGTAGGTATGAGTTGGGGTCGGTGAGTTTGAAACAGGAGTACCGTCACCGAAGTTCCATTCAAATGAAGCGATGGTTGTCAGATCCATCACGGTTGCATCGGGTTCAAACGATACGGGTGAGCCGACACAGGTGCCTGACGTTACATTGAAGGCAACCAACGGCAGCGGGTAACCACGATGCTGTGCTGGATGGTGTCCTGGCAACCGCTTGCGCTGGTTGAAGTAAGCAGTACATCGTAAGTTCCGGCAACGTTGAAGATATGCAACGGATTCTGAAGGTTCGAGGTGTTGGATACGCCCGATGCAGGATCGCCGAAGTTCCACAACCATTGTACGATGGCCGGGCCTCCGTTGGTGGCTGTAAGATCGGTAAACGCAACCGGTGTACCAAGACAACCCTGTTCGAAGACAAACTCAGCGGTAGGTCCGGTAACAATCTGAACATTCATGCTGGTTTCTGCATCGCAACCTTCGAGGTTGGTAATGCTGAGGGTAACGGTGTAAACACCTGCATTGGCATAGATGTGCGTTACATCCGGGTTGCCGGGTGCTGTTACAAGTTGGGTATTGCCATCGCCGAAATCCCAGAACCATGATGTAATGACACTACCCTGGGCCAGCGACATGTCGTCGAACTGTACTTCATTGCCTGAACAGGCTGGTGCAGTGAAACTGAACATGGAGATGGGTCCCGGAATAACACTTACCGGATGTGAAATAAATGCGGTGCAACCTGCAGTATCGGTAATGGTGAGGTTTACAAAATAAACACCCTGGCTGGTATAGATGTGTTGCGGGTCAGCATCGGTTGAAGTGGTGCCATCGCCGAATTCCCATGCCCAGTTGAGGGTTGATACAGGATCGACAAAGGTTGAACTGGTAAACTGAATGGTGTCGTTTGAACAGCCGCTGGTGAAAGTAAAGTCAACAACCGGTGCCGGGGCAATGGTGATCACCCTGGTGGTGGTGTCAGCACAACTATTGGTAGTAGTTACAATCAGACTCACCGTATAGGTTCCGGGTTGAGCATAGGTATGCGACGGATTGGTAAGTAATGAGGTATTGTTTACTCCCGATGTCGGGTCACCAAATTCCCAGGCCCAGCCGGTAATCTGTCCGCCACCGTTGGGCTGCGACAGGTCGGTGAAATTCACCGGTTCACCAAGACAGGAGGAGGTACTGATAAAGTTGGCAACAGGATTCGGAATTACCTCAACCTGGATGATAACCGTAGCTTCACATCCTTCAGAAGTGGTGATGTTCAGGGTTACGTTATAGAAACCGGCATTGGCATACTGATGGGTTACATTTGGATCGTCAGGGTAAGTAACAACCGTTGTGTTTCCGTCACCGAATATCCATTCCCATTCGGTGATGTAACCTGATTCGGTGTAAGAGAGGTCATTGAAAACAGTTTCAGTCTCGAAACAGGTAGGTGCTGTATAGCTGAAGAATGCTACCGGCAGCGGACTTACATGTACAAGGTGACTTACAGAGCTGGTGCAGCCCTGCGGTATCTGTGATGGTGAGCATTACGGTGTAGTCGTTGCCGGCTGCGTACATATGCTGTGGATCCTGCAGGTTTGAGATTCCACCGTCGCCAAAGTCCCAGGCGAAGGTTGCAACTGCATTCAGGTTCACTACGGTGGCATCGGTGAAGAAGCTGGTAAGGGCTTCGGCACAGGATGACTGCCAGGTGAATTCAACAGCCGGAGCGGCACCTACAGTAACCTGTTTGGTAATGGTATCGGTGCAATTGTTGAAATTGGTGATCTGCAGGGTTACATTGTAGGTTCCAGGAGCGCTGAAAATATGCTGGGGATCTTCAATATCTGACAGGTTGAAAATACCCGATGCCGGATCGTCGAAATTCCATGCCCAGCCTACAACGTTGCCGGCACCATTCGGGAAGGATGCATCCTGGAAGTTAACCAGCAGATCTTCGCAAAGGGTGGTGTAATAGAAGTTGGCAACAGGATTCGGGGTAACTGTTACCTGTGTAAAGTAAGTATTCTCGCAACCAAATGAGTTCAACACGTTCAGACTGACTTCGAAGATGCCTGAATTGGCATAGTCGTGGCTTGGGTTCGGATCGTTCGGGAAGTAAATGGTATCGTTGTCCGAACCATCACCGTATGACCATACCCAGCGGGTTATGTAACCATTTTCGGTTGACGACAGGTTGTGGAACTGGGTCGGATTGCCTTCACAGTTTGGTGTATCGATGCTGAAGAAAGCAATCGGTGAGCTGTTGATTTCAACGGTATGAGTCAGAATGGTCGTATATCCTGCGGTGTCTGTAGCTGTGAGTGTTACTTCATAGGCTCCGACAGCAGGGAAAGTATGCGACGGGTTCATGACGTTGGCATAGAAACCATCACCGAAATTCCAGTGCCATACGGCTATGGAGTTGACATCTGTCATGGTTTCATCAACGATGAAGTTGGTTGGCTGGCCTTCGCAAACAGGGCTCCAGGTAAAATCGAGGTCCGGATTCTGGTTGATGAAAATAACCATTTCGTCGCTGAAACTGCCGCAACCTGAAGCACTTACTGCTGTAAGGATCAGTGTGGCAGATCCGTTGGAAATATCACCGGCACTCGGCTGATAAGTCGGGTTGAGGGTGGTTCCGTTGGTGATGATGCCTGTGCCGGTGGTTGACCAGCTGTAACTTACGGCATTGTTAACCACAGCGCCTGATACAGTATGGCTGCATGAATGGCAGATGGTTGCATCCGGTCCGGCATTTACCAGCGGTGACTGGATAATAGTCAGCGACTGTGTGTCGGTAGCATCGGCACACGGAGGATTTGAAGCCACCAGTGTGAGGGTTACGCTTCCGGCTGCAATATCGGCAGGACTTGGGATGTAGGTTGCACTCAGGGCAGATCCGTTGAGGAAAGTACCGGTTCCGGTGCTTGTCCATATCACGGATGCATAGTCATAAGCCATGGCATCGGTGATGATATAGTCCTCGCCTTCACAGATCAGACCGTCGGTTCCGGCATCAGCCACTGGGCTGGTGCGGATATCAAGGATCATATCGTCGGTAGCGCTTCCGGAACATGGTCCTGAAGAAATTCCGGTAAGGGTGAGTACTACACTACCAGCTGCGATATCAGCAGGGCCCGGGGTATAAACAGGATTCAGAATGCCTGAATTGTTAAACGTTCCTGATCCCGATGTAGTCCAGGTGATGTTGCTGTATCCGGTGGCAGATGCTGTGTTGATATTGAAATTGCTGCCTTCGCAGATGGCATCGTCGGTACCGGCATTCACCATCACCTCGTGCTGAATATTCAGCTGGAGGTAGTCGGTAACAACCGGGCAACTGCCATTGGTAGCTGCCAGGGTCAGTATTACTGATCCGGCTGCTATATCAGCAACACTTGGGGTGTAGGTTGGATTCAGGGTGTTGGCATTTACCCAGGTTCCTGTTCCTGAAGTACTCCATTGCAGCATGGCATAGTTGGCTGCAGTTGCATCGTTTACGGTATAGGCTGTGCCTTCGCAGATAATCGCGTCAAGACCTGCATCAACCAGCGGAGTTTCGCTGATGGTAAGGGGTTTTGTTGTCGGCTATCGGATCGGTACATGGTGCCAGCGGGTTAACAGTTAAGGTAAGGATGGCATAACCATTGGCAAGGTCACCGGCGCTCGGCAGGTAAGTAGGCAGAATGTTGCCTGCATTGATGATCATACCTGTTCCGAACGAAACGGTCCATTGCAGGCTTGCATAATTGGTTGCACTTGCTCCGGTAACCGGTGCCGGGCCGAAACAGATATTGGTGTCGGGACCTGCATCAACCGTAGCACCAGGGGTAATGCCCAGTACCATAAAGTCGGAGGCGTCGTTACAAGGTGCATTGCCGTAAGCATTGATGGTTAAGGTAACAGAACCTGCGGCGAGATCGGCTGCCGATGGTATATAGGTTGCATTTACTTCGGTTGGATTGGTAAATGAACCGGTTCCGGATGTTGTCCAGAGTACATCTGAATAGAAGGCGGCGGTTGCTCCGGCAAGAATGAATGCATCACCATAACAGGTTGAAGCGTTGGGGCCTGCATTGGCAGTGGCCGTACGTTCAATGTTCAGAATCATAGCATCTGATGCAGCAATTGCACAAGGAGCCATTGGATTGGCAGTCAGTGTCAGAATGACCATACCGAGGTTAACATCGGCTGTAGATGGAATATAGGTAGGGGTAAGCGTTCCATTGCCGACAAAGGTACCAGTTCCACTGGTTGACCAGTTAAGGGTTGAATAGTTACCGGCAGTGGCACCGCTGATAAGATATTGCGAACCTTCACAGATGGTTGCATCGGCTCCTGCATTGGCCAGTGCTTCAGCTACAAAGTATAATACAACTTCATCGCTGGAGTTCGTACATGGGCTATTGGCAAAACCTGTGAGGGTCAGTGTAACAGTTCCGGCAGCGATATCAGCAGGTGAAGGATTGTAAATTGTTATCAGGGTTGATGTGCTGGAGAATATACCTGTACCGCTGGTTGCCCAGAGAATGGCTGCACAATTGGCTGCTGTGGCATCGCTGACAGTGTAGGCATCAGGAGGACAGATGGCAGCGTCGGTCCCGGCAAAAACAACCGGTGTGCGGGTAATGGTGAGCTGCATGGCATCGGTAATATTTCCGTTACATGGTGCGATCGGGGTTGCAATCAGGCTCAGTACTACGCCTCCGTTGGTGATATCGGCCATACTTGGGATATAGGTCGGGGTCAGGGTGTTGCCGTTCATGATAACGCCTGTACCTGTGCTTATCCAGCTGATTGACTGGTAGTTGCTTGCTGAAGCACCCGAAATGGTATATTGCATGCCTTCGCAGATGGTGGCATCCAGGCCGGCATTTACAATGGCCTGTTGGGTAAGAGTAATCACCACATTGTCGCTGACATTGGCACACGGTGCGTTTGCAAAACCGGTGAGTGTTAGTGTTACATTTCCGTTGGCAATATCGTTGGCGGAAGGTGTGTAGGTGGTAACCAGTGCATTCGGGGTAGAGAAAGTTCCCGTTCCGTTGCTGGTCCATTGCAGCATGCTGTAGAATGAAGCCGTTGCAGTTGAAGTTGTATAAGGTCCTGCAGGACACAATGCTATATCATCTCCGGCAAAAATCTGAGGTGTCCGGCTGATGGTGATGGTCATAGCGTCGGTTGCTGCATTTGCACATGGTGCATGTGGGGTAGCTGTCAGGCTGAGGATTACACTGCCGTTGTTGATGTCGGCTATACTCGGGATATAGGTCGGGGTAAGTGAATTACCGTTCACAATGGTACCGGTACCCGTAGTTGCCCAGTTCAGCGACTGATAGTTTGATGCAGATGCTCCGGTTATATTTACCGTGTTGCCTTCGCAGATCAGCATATCAGGACCTGCTGAAGCCAACGGCTCGTTTGAAAGAAGTAACACAATCTCATCACTAACACTTGTACATGGGCTGTTGGCGTAACCGGTAAGCGTAAGGGTAACAGTTCCGTTGGCTATATCGGCAACGCTTGGTGTGTAAGTTGTAACGGTTGTGGTGGTATTTGAGAAGGTTCCCGTTCCGTTGGTTGCCCATAACAGATTGCTGAAGAATGCAGCTGTTGCGGTGCTGGTCGTATAAGGACCGGCAGGGCAGAGGCTTACATCGGCTCCGGCAAAGATCTGCGGGCTGCGGGTAATGTTCAGCTGCATGGCATCTATGGCAGGAACTGCACAAGGAGCCAGCGGATTGGCCGTGAGTGTCAGCGTTACCCATCCGTTGGTGATGTCGGTGAGACCGGGGATGTAAGTCGGGCTCAATGTATTACCATTTACGATGGTTCCACTTCCTGAAGTAGACCAGAAAATTGACTGGTAACCCGTGGCAGTTCCGTTTAATATGATATTGCTGCCTTCGCAGATGGTCATATCGCTGCCGGCATTGGACGTGGGATCTTCAACAAGGATCAGTACGATATCGTCGCTGACCGAAACACAAGGTGCGTTGGCGTAAGCTGTCAGGTTAAGGGTAACCGAACCGTTGCTGATGTCACCGGCACTCGGAGAGTAAACAGTTACCAGTGCGGTAGGATCGGTGAAGGTCCCGGTACCGTTTGTTGTCCATTGCAGATGTGTGTAGTTGACGGCTGTTGCAGTCAGGGTTGTATACTGGTCAGGAGGGCAAACACTGGTGTCGTCACCGGCAAATACCTGTGGAGCCTGGTGAATGGTAACCATCATGGCATCGGTTGCAGGGTTTGCACAGGGTGCATAAGCGGTTGCGGTTAAAGTGAGTGATACAATTCCACTGTTGACGTCAAGTGCACTCGGAATATAGGTCGGGGTCAGGGTATTTCCGTTCAGGAACATGCCTGAGCCGGAGGTTGACCAGAAAATTGTCTGATATTCTGAAGCAGTGGCAGTCGTTATATTTATGTTAGCGCCTTCGCAGATGGTGAAATCAACACCTGCGTATGCTGCCGGAGCAGTGGTGAAGCTCAGCAGTATGGAGCTTTCGTCGGCCATGGTGCATGGGCCGTTACCGGTAGCTGAAAGGGTCAGAATTACACTTCCCGTTGAAAGATCTCCCGGTGAAGGAACATAAGTCGGATCGAGGTTACCGTTGTTTACAAAGAAACCCGAACCTGAGCTGGTCCATGTCAGAAGAGAATAATTGGTGGCTGTTGCACCACTTACTGTGAAATTGTCACCTGCGCAGATGGTGGCATTTGAACCTGCATCGGCGGTTGGTGGCTGAACCACATCAACGGTGATGGTGTTTGAAGCAACAGAAGAACATCCGTTGGCATCGGTAACCGTTACAAAATAACTGCCAGCTGTGCTCACAATGATGTTGCGGGTTGATTGTCCGTTCGACCAGAAATAGGTCGCATATCCAGCCGGAGCTGAAAGGGTTACTGTTTCACCTGAACAGATGGTCGTTGGACCTAGGGCTACAATAACCGGAGGTGTTGTGGGTGGGTAAACGTTTACTGCGATGGCATTGGAAGGATCGCTGATGCATCCCAAAGCATCGGTTACCTGCACTGTATAACTACCTGAAGTGGTTACACTGATCGATTGGGTAATCTCACCATTCGACCACAGATAAGCTGCATATCCTGCAGGAGCAGTTAAAACAACACTTCCACCGACACAGAAGTTAACCGGTCCATTGGCAACAATGGTTGGTGTGGGCGGCTGCATCACTGTTACGCTGACGGGTGCAGATGGCTGGCTTGAACAACCAATGGCATCGGTAACCACGACGGTATATGAACCAGAGGTAGTTACGGTAATATTTTGTGTTGTGGCACCGTTCGACCATAGATAAGAAGCAAATCCTGCAGTTGCGGTCAATATAACACTACCGCCATGACAGAAGGTAGTGGGGCCCATGGCTGTGATAACCGGGGTAGCAGGATAAGGATTCACCAACACACTAACCGAAGCCGATGGCAAACTGCTGCAACCGGAAACATTGCTTACAATTACAGAGAATACACCGCTGCTTGTTACAAGTATACTTTGGGTAGTCTCACCATTCGACCAGAGGTATGTAGCATATCCTGCCGGAGCTGATAGGGTTACACTGCCACCTGCACAGAAGTTAACCGGACCGCTGGCTGCAATAACCGGAGTTGGTGGGGTTGGATTGATGGTTACAGCAATATCTGCAGATGGAAGACTGGTGCAGCCGAAGAGATCGGTTACAGTTACATTGTAAACACCTGCTGAATTGACTGTTATGCTGGTTGTTGTCTGACCAGTGTTCCACAGATAGGATGCGTAACCAGCCGGAGCTGTTAAGGTTACACTTCCGCCCTGGCATAGATCGGTCGGTCCGCTGGCAATAACCACCGGTACAAACTGCATATGAACGTTAACGCTAATCTGGTTCGAAGCCAGGCTGGCACATCCGGCAGCATCTGAAGCCACGACAGAATAAGTTCCGAACGTCGTTACTGTGATGTCCTGGGTAGTCATTCCATTCGACCACAGGTATGAGGCATAACCCGGGGTTGCTGAGAGTACAACACTTCCGCCTTCGCAGAATTCGATGGGTCCGCTGGCTGCGATAACAGGTGCTACCGGCATCGGGTTTACAGTGACAGCAAGGGTGGATGTAGTTCCGCTTCCACAGGCATTCTGCGGAATAACGGTTACATTTCCTGATAAAGCCGAAGTTGAGAAATCAACCGTAATCACATTGGTACCGGTTCCTGCAACAATGGTAGCTCCGGTCGGAACTGTCCACTGATAGGCGGTAGCGCCGGTTACCGGGTTGATTGAATAAACCACACCGGTTGAGTTCTGGCAAAGCATTGCCGGGCCCATGATGATTCCGGGGTTGCCTGGTAATGGACTAACTGTTACAGGATAAGCTGCGGATACAGGACCGTTGCCACAGGCACTGGTAGCATTCACAAAGATACTGCCTGAAACGGCCGACATTGAGAAGTCAACCACGATGTTGGCAGTGTTGGCTCCGGCTACGATGGTTGCTCCTGAAGGCAGCACCCAGTTGTATCCGGTTGCGTATTGAACCGGGGATACCGAGTAACTTACTCCTGTCTGACCTGCGCATACATTCTGCGGACCACTGATGGTTCCGGGTACTACCGGTAATGAGCTTACCGAAAGGGTCATTACATCGCTGGCTGAACCAAAACATGGAGCAGCACCCTGAACGGTAAGGATCAGGTTGACTGAACCGGCAACGCGGTCAGCATTCGATGGCATATAGGTCGGTGAAAGCGAATTGGCATTGACCAGGGTTCCGCTTCCTGTTGAAATCCAGTTGATAGTCAGGTAACCTGATGCAGAGGCTCCTGTTACCGTGTAGTTTGTTCCAAAGCATACTTCAGCATCGGGACCGGCATTGGCAACCGGACCATCAATAAAGTTCAGCATCATTTCATCTGAAACGTTGCCGGTACATGGGGCTGCTGAAATTACCGAAAGGGTAAGGATTACATTCCCGTTGATATAGTCCTGCGCACTTGGCACATAGGTCGGGGTGAGGGTATTGCCGCTGGTAATGGTTCCCGTTCCGGTTGTTGACCAGTTGATGGCAACATAACCGGTTGCAGTAGCTCCGCTAACCGTGAAGTTGCTTCCGTCGCAAACCTGTGCATCAGGTCCTGCATTGGCGGTGGCACCTGCATTGATGGTAAGCAGCATATTGTCCTGAACATTGAGGAAACATGGTGCAATTCCCTGAACATGCATGGTAAGGGTTACGAAACCAAGCGCCCTGTCACCTGCACTCGGGGTGTAGGTAGGATAAAGTGAAGTTTGATTTACGAAGGTACCTGTACCTGAAGTTGTCCAGTTAATGGTATTGTAATTGGTTGCTGATGAAGTAGATACGGTGAATGAATTTCCGCCGCAGGTGCTTGCATCAATACCGGCATTGGCCAGAACAGCCGAGCCGATGGTGAGTGTCATCTGATCAGCCATCTGAACATTACAAGGATTAACGCCTGTAACTGTCATCGTAAGTACGACAGATCCGGCTGTGTTGTCACCGGCACTTGGGGTATACACCGGGTTCACCAGGGTACTGTTTGAGAAGAAACCTGTTCCGGATGTTGTCCAGTTTACCGAGGTATAATTTGAGGCTGATGCATTGATCAATTGATAGGTGCTTCCGCAGCTTACAGCATCCGGACCGGCATTGGCAACCGGTAATCCCTGAATGGTAAGAACCATGAAGTCGGATGCGATGGTGTTGCAAGGAGGTGCTCCCTGAAGGGTAAGGGTAAGATTGACCGAACCTGCAGTGATGTCACCGGCACTTGGGAAATAAATAGGGTTGGTAGCAGTGGTACTGCTGAAGGTTCCGGACCCGCTGGTTGTCCAGGCAAGGGTAGCATAGCCACTTGCAACAGCGCTGCTGAGAGTAATGCTTTGTCCTTCACAAATGCTGATATCGGCACCTGCATTGGCATCCGGGCCTGGTTGCAGGTTGAGGATCATGGCATCGGTAACTTCGCCGGTACATGGTGCAAGAGCAGTCACATGCAGGGTAAGGGTAACCTGACCGTTGATCACATCTCCCTGTGAAGGGGTGTAAACCGGGTTCAGTCCATTGCTTCCTGCAAAGATGCCTGTTCCGTTGTGTGTCCAGTAAACACTGCTGTTATTGGAGGCTGTTGCTCCGGTAACCTGGAATGCAACGGTTCCGCAACTGCTTGCATCGGGACCTGCATTGGCTATCGGCGACAGGTTGAAGGTAAGGGTCATCTGATCGGCAGCCGTGGTGTTACATGGTGCCAGGCTGGTAGCAGTCAGGGTGAGGATAACCGATCCCGAAGCCAGGTCAGCTGCACTTGGCATATAAACCGGATTCAGCATGGTGGTGTTCGAGAAGGTTCCGGTACCGGAGGTGCTCCAGGTCAGATTTGAATATTGTGCTGCGGTTGCATCGGCTATTGAATAGCTGTTGATTCCGCAAACGGCTGCATCGGCTCCTGCAAATACGGTTGGAACCGGGGCAAACGAAAGTACCATCTGATCCGAAGTGCCTGTTGTACATGGGCTGTTGCCGCTTGCAGTGAGGGTTAGGGTTACACTTCCGGCAGTGATGTCAGCTATGCTGGCTACATATGTCGGGTTGATCGAATTCGGATTGATAAAGGTTCCGGTACCGGTCGTGCTCCAGGTTAATGTATTGTAAAGTGAAGCAGAGGCTGTGGTGATCGGGAAATTGTTGCTGCAACTGGTGGCATCAGGACCTGCATTTACGATCGGCAGGCGGGTGATGGTCAGAATCATGAGGTCGGTTGCAGGAGCATTGCAAGGTGCATTGGCAAATGCAGTAAGGGTAATGGTAACACCACCGGCAGCGATGTCTGCAGCAGATGGGTTGTAAGTCGGAGTAAGGGTTGATCCGTTGGTGAATGAACCGGTTCCGTTGCTGCTCCAGGTAAAGAGTGAGCTGTTGGAAACACTGCCTGCAAGCGTATAATTGCTTCCTTCGCAAACAGAAGCATCGGCACCGGCACTGGCTGTGGCACTTCTGACAATGGTCAGTGTCATCTGATCGGTTGCTGCATTGTTGCAGGGTGATGAAGCGGTTGCTGTTAAGGTTAATACAACTGATCCATTTGCGATATCGGTAACACTGGGTGTATAAACCGGGTTGAGGGTATTCTGGCTGGCAAAGGTTCCTGAACCTGAAGTTGTCCAGTTAAGGGTGTTGTAGTTGGTTGCCGAAGCTGATACGACCATAAAGGTTGAACCCTGGCAAACACTGGCGTCTGTTCCTGCGTTGGCAGTCGGTTCATTCATAAGGGTAAGGGTCATGGCATCGGTTACCAGCTGGGTACATGGCGACTGGCTGAAAACCTCAAGCGTAATCACCACTGAACCTGCTGTAAAATCGGCAGCACTGGGTTGATAGGTCGGGGTAAGGGTGGTCTGGTTGACAAAGGTGCCTGTTCCACTGGTAGCCCAGTTAAATGAACTGTAATGTGTAGCGGTGGCTCCTGTAATCAGGAAAGTCGGGCTGCAGCTGACTCCGTCGATACCGGCATAAGCTGTGGCTACCGGAGCAATGGTCAGGGTCAGGTTGTCGCTGACAAGTGCTGAGCAAGGTGCAACCGGGGTTGCAGTCAGGGTAAGGGTTACGGTTCCGGCAAGAATATCGGAAGCACTCGGTGTGTAAACCGGGTTCAGGATATGATCGTTGCTGAATGTACCGGAACCTGAAGTTGACCAGGTGATCAGCGATGCATTGGTAGCATTGGCTCCGTTAATAGTGAAAGTTGAACCCGCACAGATGGCACCGTCGTTGCCGGCGTTGACAACCGCTCCCTGGTTCAGGATCAGGCGCATAACATCCGATGCACTTCCTGTGCATGGAGTGGTTGCCTGGGCTGTAAGGGTGAGATCAACAAACCCGTTTGTCAGGTCGGTTGCACTTGGTACGTAAGTCGGGCTGAGTGTGGTGGCATTGGATAAAGTGCCTGTTCCGGCTGAAGTCCACAACAATGTACTGTAGTTTGAAGCGGTAGCACCATTGATGGTGATTACTGCGTCACATGAATTCAGGTCTGAACCTGCATTCACCAATGGCAGGGTATTGAAATCAAGGGTCATCATATCGCTGACACTACCGGCACAAACACCGGCAGCAGTAGCTGAGATAGTGAGGACTACCGAACCGTTGGCGATATCGGCGGCACTTGGGTTATAGGTAGCATTAACGATTGCCGGGTTGGTGAATGAACCACTTCCGGAGGTTGTCCACATAAGTGAAGCATAGTCTGATGCCGAAGCAAGTGAAAGGGTATAGCTGAAGCCTTCGCAGATAGCGTCGTCGGCACCTGCGTCTACGGCTGCCATCGGATCGATGGTCAGATCCATCTGGTCACTTACCAGGGCATTGCATGAACCGGTTCCCTGTACTGAAAGGGTAATGGTTACCAGGCCGTTTGCAATGTCTGCAGGGCTTGGAGTGTAGGTTGGTGTTAAAGTATTGCTGTTGAGGAAACTTCCTGTACCATTCGAGGTCCATGTAAATGTTAAACCTGTGGTGGCAGAAGCGCCTGAAATGGTATATTGTTGTCCTTCGCAGATGGTGGCATCTGAACCTGCATTGGCCTCTGGCATCGGGCTGATGGTAAGTACCATATAATCGCTAACCGGAATACTGCAAGGGGCTGCTGAAAGGGCTGAAAGGGTCAGGGTAACGGTTCCGGCTGTGATATCGGCTGCACCTGGCGTATAAGTCGGAGTAAGTGTATTCGGGTTGAGCAGACTTCCGGTTCCGTTTGAGGTCCATACAATGCTGCTGTAGTTGGTTGCAGAAGCTGTTGAAACTGTATAACTGTCAGTTTCGCAGATGTTGGCATCTGTTCCTGCGTTCACAGTTGCGGCCGGTATCAGGGTCAGGATCATGGCATCGGTTGCAGGTGCAGCACATGGGCTGACTGCTGTTCCGGTGAGGGTTAAGGTTACCGATCCGCTGATAAAGTCGGCCAGGCTCGGGGTGTAGGTTGGGGTAAGTGTTCCGTTGCCCGAGAAACTTCCCGTTCCGGAAGTTGTCCAGTTAAGGGTTGCTGTTCCTGATGCTGAAGCTGAACTTACCGTGAAGGTATTGCCCTGGCACAGGGTTTCATCGGTACCTGCATTTACCTGCGGGGCAGGGGTAATGCTGATTACCTTGATTGATGAAGCTGTTCCGTTGCATGGGGCAGTTCCGAAGGCAGTCAGGGTAAGATTTACTGAACCTGCAATCAGATCGCCTGCACTTGGGGTATAGGTCGGAGTTAAGGTATTGGGGTTTGACAGAACGCCTGTTCCGCTTGCTGTCCAGTTTACAGAAGCATAATTCTGTGCGCTGGCATCGGCAACAATAACCACCTGGCCTTCACAAACGGTAACATCTGCTCCGGCGTCAGCCAGAACCGGTTCGGCAAAAGTAAGCACCATGTCATCGCTGAATATTGCACATGGCGGATTGCCTTGAGCAGTCAGGGTGAGGGTTACGAAACCTGTAAGCAGATCGGCAACGCCAGGGGTGTAAGTCGGGGTAAGTGTATTTCCAAGGGTAAATGAACCGGTACCAGAGGTCGACCAGTCAAGACTGAGGTAATTGGATGCAGTGGCGGTTGAAACCGTGAAAGTTGAGCCTTCGCAGATGGATTCATCGGCACCGGCATTGGTTACCGGACCTTCTTTGAACATCAGGATCATAAAGTCGCTGACAGTTCCGTTGCAAGGCGCGGTGGCATTGGCTGTGAGGGTAAGAATAACCTGTGTGGCCAGCAGATCGGCAGCACTTGGTGTATAAACTGCATGCAACAGGGCCGGGTTATTGAACGAACCGCTTCCGGATGTCGTCCAGGTAACAGCAGATTGGAACTGTGCGGTTGAGAGGCTTAAAGGATAGCTGTTTCCGAAACAGATTTCTGCATCAGGT
Organism: Bacteroidales bacterium; assembly: GCA_016709025.1. Taxonomy (GTDB): domain Bacteria; phylum Bacteroidota; class Bacteroidia; order Bacteroidales; family Lentimicrobiaceae; genus Lentimicrobium. The sequence continues at coordinate 195,859 of JADJEQ010000010.1, forward strand.
CCGGCGTTTACAACCGGCATGGCACTGATGGTCAGGATTTTTGTATCGTTTACATCACCGCATGGACTGATTCCGTAGCTGGTGAGCATCATGGTTACTGAACCGGCCAGCGCATCGGCTGCCGATGGGGTATAGGTTGGATTGAGAGAGTTTCCGTTTACAAGAACACCGGTTCCGTCGGTTGTCCAGTTAATGGCTGAATAATTCGTTGCCGTAGCATCAAATACAGTGTAGGTATCACCTTCACAAACGGTAGCATCAGCGCCTGCATCAGCAGTAGCCTCAGGCTGTAGTGTCAGAACAAAAGAGTCGGAAGGATGTGTTGTGCATGGAGCGGGACTGGTAGCTGTAAGGGTAAGGGTTACATTTCCGGCCAGCAGATCGGCTGCACTTGGCATATACATTGGATTCAGTAAAGAAGCATCGGAGAATACACCGCTGCCTGAAGTGGTCCATGAAAGACTGATCTGATTCGAAGCAGAAGCTCCGGTAATATTGAATCCGGCAAGTCCGCAACTGGTTGCGTCAACGCCTGCATCAACAGTAGCAAGCGGGCTTACTGTTACAAGTTTGGTGTCGCTGATGGTTTGGCTGCAGGCGGCCATGCTGCCGGCAGACAAAGTGAGAATAACACTTCCGTTGGTAACATCCTCAGGACTTGGGAAATAAGTCGGACTTAAGGTGTTGCCATTGTTAAATGTACCTGTTCCAGAGGTTGTCCAGTTAACAGTTGTATAATCGGTTGCGGTAGCATCAAGGATAATAAGTCCGGTTCCTTCGCAAACCGAAGCATCGGCACCAGCATCAACTGTTGCAACCGGGTTGACTGTGAGAATAAATGAATCGCTGCTTTGAGCAGTACACGGTGATTTTGGCTGGGCGGTGAGGGTTAATATTACACTGCCTGAAGCAATATCTGCAGAACCAGGAGTGTAGGTAGGGCTCAGGGTAGTGGCATCAACAAAGGTGCCGTTTCCGCTGGTTGTCCACAATACGGTAGAATAGTCGGTTGCAGAAGCTCCGCTAACCAAATAACTTTCATCTTCACAAATAGCATCATCAGATCCGGCATCGGCCTGTGGACCTGGTTGAATAGTCAGCACGAGAAAATCACTAACCGGAGCTACACATGGAGCCTGGCTGACAGCCGTCAGGGTCAGGATGACTGAACCATTGGCAATGTCGGCAGCGCTTGGGGTGTAACCGGTTACCAGCAATGCGGCGTTGGCAAAGGTTCCGGTTCCGTTGGTTGACCATAACAATGAAGTGTTATTGGTAACTGAAGCACCTGAAGTCGTGTAAACATCGCTTTCGCAGATGGTTACGCTTGGGCCTGCTTCAACCACAGCCTGTGGGGTGATGGTAAGGATCATGTTGTCGGTTACCGTTTGGGTGCAGGGAACAATGCTGTTGGCTGTCAGTGTGAGGGTAACCCATCCCAGGGCAATGTCAGCCGGGCTTGGAGTATAAGTCGGGGTAAGGGTGTTGGAATTGATAAAGGCACCGCTTCCTGAACTTGTCCATAATATTGTTGAATAATTGACTGCTGTTGCAGTATTGGGTGTAAAGGTTGATCCCTGGCAAATGGTTGCATCAGCCCCTGCAGAAATGGCTGTGATCGGGCGGATGGTGATCACCATCTGGTCAACTGCATTAACAGCACATGGCGTATTGGCTGATGCGGTAAGGGTAAGAACAACCGAGCCTGCAAGAATATCGGCAGCACTTGGCATATAAGTCGGGGTAATGGTATTTGCGTTTAACAGGGTTCCTGAACTTCCGCTCGATACCCAATGCAGGGTATTGTAGTTGGCGGCCGAAGCATTGGTAAGGGTGAATGAACCTACGCAGATGGTTTCATCAATTCCGGCATCGGCAGTTGGCATGGGCTCAATGGTGAGTACCATTCCGTCGGTTACCTGTCCTGTGCATGGCAACAATCCGTTGACGGTAAGGGTAAGGTTTACACTTCCGTTGATGATGTCGGCAGGGCTTGGTGTGTAAATAGGGTGAAGGCTGACATTGTTTGAGAACCAACCTGAACCCGATGAACTCCAGGCAAGGCTGCTGTAATCCATGGCAATGGCGCCTGAGAGCAGGTATGTACCTGATTCACAAATAGCTGCATCTGTACCGGCACTGATGGTTGGCATCGGGTCAATGGTGAGCAGCATGGCATCGCTTACTGAACCACTGCATGGAAGCAGACTGGTTGCATTCAGGTATAGCAACACTGAACGGGCTGCTATATCAGCAGGACCGGGCGTGTAAGTCGGATTGATTGAATTGTGATTCGAGAAGCTGCCATCTCCCATGGTAGTCCATGTAATAGCTGAATAATCTGAAGCACTTGCATCAAAAATATAATATTGATCTGTTTCACAGATTTCACCATCGGAACCGGCATCTACTACCGGGGGCTGGCTGATCTGAAGAACCATGGCATCGGTAGCGACAGTGGTGCAAGGTGTAACACCCTGGCCGGTAACGTTTAGAATCACCGTCCCGTTTGAAATATCCTGTGCACTGGGTGTGTAAACCGGGTTAACAAGGGTTGGGTCAGAGAAGGTTCCGCTTCCGGATGTTGTCCAGAATACAGATGAAACAGAAGTAGCTGTTGCATTGATCAGGATTACATTCGAACCGACACAAATCTGGATGTCCGGACCGGCATTGACAACCGGTTCAGGAACCACGGTCAGCATCATCTGGTCTGTGGCATTGCCGGTACATGGGTTAATTCCGTATGCTGTCAGGGTAAGAATGGCGAAGCCGAGCGATCCGTCGATGGTGCCCGGGATATAGGTTGGGTAAAGGGTGTTGGCAGCAATCAGCACACCATCTCCTGAGGTTGACCATGCCAGTGAAGAATATTGGCTGGCGTTTGATCCGACAATGGTATGGGTCTGGTTGGCGCAGATAATTTCATCATTTCCTGCAAAAGCGGTGGGCTCACGGGTAATGGTAATTTCCATTAAGTCAACATCGGTTGCAATACAGGGTGCTGTAGCAACAACGGTCATCGTTAATTCAACCGAGCCAATCATAATATCGGCTGCTGAAGGAAGGTAGGTCGGGGTTAACGAAGTCGGGTTCATCAGGGTTCCGCTTCCGCTGCTGGCCCACAATACGCTTGAAGCATTGGTGGCACTGGCATTGTTAATGGTATAACTGTTTCCTTCGCAGATGGCTGCATCGGTTCCTGCATTGGCAACCGGATTCTGCCTGATGGCAAGGGTCATGTCGCTTGTTTGTGGCAGACATGGCGGGTTGTTCAGAGTCAGTGTAAGCGTTACGGCTCCATTGGCGATATCGGCAAGACTTGGGGTATAAATCGGGTTTAAGGTATTCATGTTGTTGAAGTTACCTGAACCGCTGGTGCTCCATGCCAGGCTGGTATAATTGCTGGCTGTGGCATTGATCAGTTCATAGGTATCTCCTTCGCAAATGGTTGCATTCGGTCCGGCGTAAGCCAGTGGTGATGGGTTGATGTTGAAAATAACATTATCGGAAACTACATCGGTACACGGAGGTAGTGAAGTAGCCGAAAGGGTCAGGGTAACCAGTCCGTTGATAAGATCACCGGGACCAGGTGTGTAAATCGGATTTAATACAGTGGGATTGATAAATACGCCATCACCGTTGGAGGTCCACATCAGGGTGTTGTAATTGGTTGCGGTTGCACCGGTTACATTGTGCGGGCCTTCGCAGATGGTGATGTCGTTTCCGGCAAAAACAACCGGTATCTGGTTAACTGTTACCAGTATGGCGCTGGTTACCGGAGCTACACACGGGGCATTCCCGGTGGCGGTCAGCGTAAGGGTTACCATTCCGTTGGCAACGTCTGCTGCACTCGGTGTGTAGGTCGGGTTTATCTGACTGGCATTCACAAAAGTGCCTGTACCGGAGCTAGTCCAGTTAAGGCTTGAATAATACTGTGCACTTGCACCAGGGACCATAAAACTATTATCGCCGCATACTGAGAAGTTTACACCGGCACTGATAATCGGGGTCGGGGTGATTGCAATCTGCATCATGTCGGTAGCTGCGACTGCGCAGGGTAATGTTCCGTTAGCTGTTAAGGTGAGGGTAACACTTCCTGCCAATGCATCGTTGTGCGAAGGCAGGTAGGTTGGGGTAAGTGTGTTGGCATTGGAAAGCGTACCGGTGCCGGTAGTTGTCCAGTTAATGGTTGAATAGTTGGTTGCTGAGGCCGAACTAACGATGAAAGCGGTTGTTTCGCAGGTGGCTCCGTCAAGTCCTGCAGCTGCAGTCGGGGTATCGATGACGTTTAGAATCATATTGTCAGTTACAGGAACTGAACAGGGTGATATTCCGTTAACGGTCATGGTAAGCGTTACAATTCCGCTTAAAAGATCACTGGCTCCGGGAATATAGGTTGCATTCAGGATTGCAGCATTTACAAAAGAACCTGAACCACTGGTGCTCCACATCAATGATGAATAATTGGATGCACTGGCTCCGGTAACGGTGTATGGGTTTATTCCACAGGTGCTGCCATCGGCTCCGGCATTGGCCTGGGGATTCCTTGTTATTGAAAGTGTTTTAACAGAAGTCGCATTGTTTGAACAGGGTGCCAGTGCGGTAACCGTTAAGGTTAGGTTTACCGAGCCGGCAATAATATCAGACATACCAGGAGTATAGGTAGGGCTTAAGGTACCATTGTTGGTAAATGTCCCGGTTCCGCTGGTTGTCCAGTTAATGCTGGCGTAATTGGTTGCTGAAGCATCTGAAATGGTAAGGCTTGATCCTTCGCACAAACCGGCTGGTGCACCTGCATCGGCTGTAGGTTCAGCATTCAGGAAAAGTGTCATCTGGTCGCTCACACCGGTTGCCGAACAGCTTCCATTACCGAAAGCAGTCAGGGTAAGGGTAACGAACCCGTTTGCCTGATCAGCTAAACTGGGATTATAAACCGGATGTAAAGCTACCGGGTTAGAGAAAGTACCACTTCCCGAAGTTGCCCATAAAAGTGAACCTGAGTTTGCTGCCGAGCTTCCTGAAATTGAATAACCGGATGAACTGCAATGTGCAACATCCGGGCCGGCATTTACCGTAGGAAGTGTAAGCAGGGTCAGGGTCATGTTATCGGAAACGCTTGCTGCGCAAGGTGCCAGTGGGAAAGCGGTCATCGTGAGTGTAACCGATCCGTTGGTTACATCGGCCGGGCTGGGAATATAGGTCGCCGTCGTGGCATTCTGGTTGATGAAGGAACCGCTTCCTGTGCTGGTCCAGTTTACCGACTGAAAGTTGGTTGCTGTACCGTTCAGGTTAACATTGCCGGTTCCGCATGATGTGAGGTCAATGCCTGCGCCGGCTGTCGGAGCCGGGGTAATGGTCAGTACCATCATATCGGTCGCTGAGAAGGTACAGGGCGCCGAAGCATTTGCTGTCAGCTGAATCGTTACGTAACCCTGAAGGCGATCAGCTATTGAAGGGTTGTAGGTAGTGGTCAGGTTGCCCGGAGCGCTGAAACTGCCGCTTCCGTCGAGTGCCTGCCACTGGGTTGAACTGTAGTTGGTTGCTGTACCATTGAGCATATAGCTGCCCGTTGAATAACAGATCGAAGCGTCAGGACCTGCATTCACGGTAGGTGTACCGGAGATGGTCAGTGTCATGCTGCTGATTGCAGGGCTGCATGAACCATTGCCGTTTGCTGTCAGGGTCAGTACTGCACTTCCTGTGGAAAGGTCATTTGAGCCTGGTGTGTAGGTTGGATTCAGTCCCAGGGAATTGTCGAATGAGCCGTCACCGCTTGTTGACCACAGCAAAGAGCTGTAGTTGGATGCACTTGCACCGGTAAGCTGATAAGTGCTACCGGGACAAATACCTGAATTGACACCGGCATTGGCCGTTGGACTGCTGCTGATCAGAATGCTGAAATCAGGTGAAAATGTGCCATTTCCACAGGCATTTACGCCGCGAACCCTGATAATTCCGGGAACTGCCCCGGCTGTTGAATTCAGGGTAATTGTTGAACCGGTAGCCGATCCGCTTACGGTAAATCCTGCCGGGTATACCCAAACATAGGAACTTGCATAAGCAACAGGAGCAACACTGAAAACCAGGTTGCTCTCGTTCTGACATACGGTTGAAGGGCCGCTGATACTTCCGGCTGCGATAGGAAGATTGCTCACTATAACTGCATAAGCAGCCGACCATTGGCCGGCTCTGCATCCGTTGGTTCCTCTGACCATTATATTTCCGGAAGCAGCTGTAGAACTGAAATTTACTGTAATCTGGTTGGTGTTGGCGCCTGTATTGATGGTTGCGCCTACCGGTAATTGCCATTCATAACCGTTGGCAAGGTTGATTGCAGGAACCATGTAGGTTACGCCGATCTGACCCTGACAAACTGCAGAGGAGCCGGTGATAAGTCCTGGATTGGCGGGAAGACGGTTTACTGTGATGACCAGAATTGGTGACCATGCTCCGTTGCCACAGGCATTGGTGCCGCGAACCCGTATATCGCCCGATGAAGCTGTGGTGCTGAAATCAACGGTGATGGAATTGGTATTGTTGCCTGCTGTGATGGTTGCGCCTGATGGTAGAGTCCATTCATATCCGGTAGCGTTGGTTATCGGACTAACTGAATATGAAGTGCCGGATTGACCCTGGCATACGGATGATGAACCTGAGATTATCCCGGCGGCGGAAGGTAACGATGAAACGGTCACAAAAAGTGATGAGGAAGCACCATTGCCGCAACTGTTGGTTCCGAAAACAGAAATATTGCCTGATGAAGCCGTGGCAGAGAAATTAACGGTTATGGTATTCGTGTTGTTTCCATTGACTATGTTTACACCGGAGGGTACCGACCAGGTATATCCTGTAGCATAAGTAATGGCTGGAACCGAATAAACCACCGAATTGGTTGACTGGCATACAGAGCTATTGCCTGAAACAAAACCAGCTGCCAGTGGCAGCGGATTAACCTGAATGGTTACCGGACTTCCGGTATCATTGCCCAGGCAACCGTCAGCATCCATGATCTGAGAGATCTTATAATCACCACCAGTGCCGGTAGTGATGGTATATGGGCTGGCCATGATACCGGTAATCTCCGGTTGGTCTACTCCGTTTATGGAATATATAACACGCCAGGGAGCTGTTCCCTGGGATACATATAGCAATACATTGGTGGACCCACCCTGGCAAATGGTAGCATCGCCTGTTAAATAGGCCTCAGGCGGTGTAGCACAAGGCTGCGCAGCCAATTGTAAAGTTGTAAAAAGCGCAAATAGTATCAGCGCCCTTTTTTTGTCTTTCCCCCCGAAAATTCTGTAAAAGGTCTTCATATTATTCTGTATTATAATTTCGTCTGTAAAGAACTATTCATCATATCCGGCTGCACAAAGCACCCCAAATGAATTCTTTTGTTTATCATTCCAAGTGCAAGAAGTAATACGACAATTGCAATTTTTTTTTACATTTTCTGATTGTGTTTTCATTATACAGATTCAACTTGCACAATATCAATGATATGCATGAGTTGTTTGTGAGAAGTCCTTACTATTCAATACTTTTTAGGCGTTTATATACCTGTTCTCCGCTATTTGCAAGCACTTCAGACCATGTAAAAAATCGGACTGGTTTTCAGGCGCTAGTTAAAAATTTTACAGTTAGATATAAAAATTATACATTTATATTTTATCGAAACGCTTCCCTTATTTTTCGGGGCGATAACAGGAGAATTCTTACATAGAATTATTTGATATAAAAAATTTCAATACTGTAAATTTTGCTGGTTCAGACGTGATGTAATAAATTTTTACAAAATATGGTATAAGACTTTCGGATTTGGCATATGCCATACAAATGAATCATGCTTTTTTGCCAGGCAATCCCGGAAAACCAGGAAATCCCTGCGGAATAAAGAGTTCTCGTGCCAAAGGAAATATATATTGGAAGCATACCGTTTATGAAGCCCTGATTTCTCCTTTTCTTGCTTTAATAGCTTAATTTTGCATCATAACCTTGCCTTAGTCTGAATGATTTGCATAATTGACTAAAACAAACAAATCTATCTGGTTGCATCAGGCAGTCAGACAAGCAATCCGACCTATAAAATCAAAATTCTTCACGGATGAAATCGATTGACAGTATAAAGGTCTTTACATTGAATAATTCCATACCGATGCCGGCTGTTGGATTGGGCGTTTATCAAATGCCAAACGGACCACTTACCCAGCGGGCTGTTGATTATGCACTCAGGTGTGGCTATCGCCACATTGATACCGCCATGATTTACCGCAACGAAGAATCTGTTGGGAAGGCCATTGCGGCTGGGTTTGTGCCCCGTGAAGAGTTGTTTGTTACAACCAAGCTCTGGAACTCAGACCAGGGATATGATCAGGCTATTAAAGCCTGCAATGCAAGTCTCAACAGGTTGGGCCTCACCTGGGTTGATCTGTATCTTATTCACTGGCCGGTGCATGGAAAGCGAAAGGATTCGTGGAAAGCACTGGAAACCCTGTACGATGAAGGGAAATGCAGGGCCATTGGGGTAAGCAACTATATGTCTCTCCATCTCGAGGAACTCCTCGGTTACTGCAGGGTGGTGCCCGCCGCCAACCAGCTGGAATTACACCCCTACCTGTATAATTCGAGAATCGAAACCGTTGACCTCTGCCGCAGAACCGGAATCCTGCCGGTTGCATACAGCCCGCTTACCAAGGGAATAAAGCTGAGGGACCCCCTGCTTGTTAAAACAGCCGGGAATTTTGGAAAAAGCACGGCTCAACTGCTGATCCGGTGGGCATTTTAACAGGGATTTGCAGTAATCCCCAAATCATCTGCTAACTTCAGAATAGTTGAAAATTTCCAAATGTTTGATTTTAATATCACTCCCGAAGATATGGAATTGCTGAACGAATTGGATAAAAATCTGGCTACCGGCTGGGATCCGTCAGATGCACTTTGAAGAAGGGACGAGGGAGTTTCGTTTTCTGTTCATCCCCAAAGGGACAAGGGGACAAGGGAAGGGGGACAAGGAGAGAAAAAGTGGAAAAGTTAAAGAGTGAAGGAGTGATGCTACAACTGAACTCAGCAACCAGGTGAAAAGTGAACGATTATATAGATAGGCTCTCCTTGTCACCATCTCCCCTTGTCCCCTTGTCTGTCGCTAAAGAGACGAAATTCCCCAATTAACCCCGCCCTGGCCAAAGAAGGGACGAGGGGCGTTTGGGACGAGGGACGGAGATCCTGCTTGAAAGGATTGGGAGGGAGAAAGGAGGGGGGGAGAGATTCCAAATAAAACGGGGGTAGGGGGGCTTGCCAATGCCTTCCCCTTGTCCCCATTTCTCCTTGTCCCCGTGTCTGCTGCTAAAAAGACGAAATTTCCCAATAACTCCATGCTCCATGCCCCATGCTCCATGCCCCCCATGCTCTGTGCCCTGAGCTCTGTGCCCTGTGCCCTGCGCCCTGTGCCAAAGAAGGGACGAGGGGCGTTTGGGACGAGGGACGAACATCCTGCTTGAAAGGATTATGGGAGTGGGAGAAAAGGAGAGTGGGAGAAGGGGAGAGTGAGAGAATTACCAATTTCCAACATCAAAATCCACTGAGGATTGGACAGGGGTGTAACTTCTGCAACTAATGCCTTCCCCTTGTCCCCATTTCTCCTTGTCCCCTTGTCTGTTGGTAAAGTGACGAAATTTCCCGGTTACCGTCCCCTTGTCCCCATTTCCCCTTGTCCCCGTGTCTGATGCTAAGTAGACGAATCCTCACTTTTTAAAGCTGTGCCCTGTGCCAGATCAGTAACCGCCTGCTGCAGTTCCTCCCGTAACAATCTGCACACTGGCGCCGGCTCCGATCCGGGTGGCCCCGGCTTTTATCAGCTCTACGGCCGATTTGAAATCTTTGATGCCGCCGCTGGCTTTCACCCCCATATCCGGACCAACTACTCTTCGCATCAGCGCAATATCCTGGACGGTAGCGCCACCGCCGCCAAATCCGGTGCTGGTTTTTACAAAACTGGCATCGGCTTTTTTCGCGATTTCACAGGCCAGTACTTTCTCCTCGTCTGTCAGCAGCGATGTTTCAATAATAACCTTCAGAATGGTGTTGCTGCGGCAGGCTCTTTTTACAGCCCGGATATCCTCTTCAACCAGTTTTAAATTGCGCGATTTCAAAGCACCCACATTCATAACCATGTCGATTTCATGTGCTCCGTTGGCTATGGCATTCCTGGTTTCGAAGGCTTTGCTTCTGGAATCCATTTCTCCTAAAGGAAATCCGACTACCGAACAGATTTTAACTTCACTGCCACGAAGCTTTTTGGCTACATAAGGCACCCAGCTGGAGTTGACACAAACAGAATAAAACTTGTATTGTAGAGCTTCGCTTACCAACTGGTCAAACTGGGCATTAACGGCTCCGGGTTTCAGCAAGGTATGATCAATGTATCCCGCAAGTTCGGACTGCGACATCGGCTTGACGTTGCTTCCGGCCAGGTTAACACCCTGATCTTTCATCATTTCTTTCAGGCGATCCATTACCTCACGGGTAATTTTCTCAACCAACTCGTTCTGATCCATTTTTCTCCTCCTGTTTTTCTCAACAGCCATCATTTTATTGATCCTTGGCCAGTGCCTCCCACCTTCAAAACCGGTTTGAAGCCACATTTCGGCCAATTTACAGATTTCATCAGCTTCATGCATGCCGGTGCCCATGGTAAGCACATTGGCATTGTTGTGTTGCCGGCTGTTGATGATTGTTTTCTCATTCCAGCACAAAGCCGCACGGATACCATGCACCTTATTGCAAACCATCGACGAACCGATACCGGCTCCATCGAGCATAATGCCTCTTTCACACTCTCCGCTGACCACCTTGCGGGCGACAGCATACGCAAAGTCAGGATAATCAACGGCTGTTGTTCCGTTATCCGTGCCAACATCTACCAGCGTGTAACCAGCCCGGGTCAGATATGATTTTACCAATTCCTTGGTTGCATAGGCACCATGATCGGCACCAATGGCCACTCTTTTCACCAACTCTTTCATTCCATTCTGAACATCAGGCATTTGATATTTTATTTTAATCTGAAGTTTTAAAGACCGTTTAAAATTTTAAATTCGATTTTCAATAGGTTTTAGTAAAATTTAATCAGTCTCTTACTCTTTCTTCATGTTAACTGAATCAACAATGGCCGCAACTACATGTTTCACGGTCATGGATTCGGGTTCCTGTAGAATGGCTCTGGCAGAAGTGCCTTCTTCAAGTGTCAGCACAATATCGCCAATCCCGGCCTGAACGGCATCGATGGCCAGGATTGATCTGCCACACACTTTCCCTTCCGGGTCAATGGGTTGTACAACCAGAATTTTTCCGGATTGATAGGCCTCAACCTTGATGGTGGAAACCACATTGCCGATCACTCTTCCCAGGTTCATTGCTTTTCTTCAATATTTAAATTATCCACAATTCCCATGATGGCCGCGTCGAGCGGATTCATCGTATAAGGCAGAACCCTTCCGGCTTCCTTGCTTGTTTCGTAATATATCAGTTGTCCGACTCCTGATTGAATCGTATCTGCCGCTACTATCGGATCTCCATAAGGAAGAAGATTTTCATCGACGGGCTGAACCAAAAGCAGTTTAATCCCCTCAAAGGATTCTATCTTTCTGGTACTAACCACCCTTCCTATGACCTTTCCCAACTTCATCAGTTAAATGTTTTCAGACTTTATTATTTATTTTCTATTGACATTCAATTTGTTGACGAATTGTAAATTTTTTTTATAAAAACAACTTGCGTCTTAGCGTCTTTGCGTGAGACAAAATTCAACAAGTTGATGTTATTTAAACAATCCTGAAATAATCTACCAGGGTACATCTTCTCTCCCTGGTAAAGGTTACCGGGCGGGTAACCCCTTCTCCGGTCGGACTGGCAATGGTAAAAGATGCGAAACCTGCGCCACCGTGGCCCAGGCCGGCATAACTCGGCCCGTTTTTGATAAAGATCGAGCAATTCATCGCTTTGGCCATTTTGCTCAGCTTGGCTATGTTCAGGGAATGCATAATGGCGGTATGCCTGAACCCATGCTCCACTTCAACGGCAAGATCTATGGCTGTATCAACATCTTTAAGACGAACGAGCGGCATTACCGGCATCAATTGCTCCGTCCAGACCAACGGATGTTCCGGTCCGACTTCACAAAGAAGCAGGCGAACCGATTCAGGCAATTCAAGCCCGATTGACCTGGCAATGAAAGCAGCGGTTTTACCCACATGGTTTTTACTGGCAGCACCTTCTTTGCCGCGGCATCCCGGCTCGGCGATCACAATCTCCGTTATCCGGCGTATTTGCTCTTCGTTTAATTCGTAGGCACCGTGCTTTTTCATCTCAGCCTTCAACTGGTCGGCAACCGATGCCACGCACAGTATTTCTTTTTCACAGATGCAGATAACATTGTTATCGAAACTCGCTCCGGCAACAATATCTTTGGCTGCTTTAGGAATATCGGCTGTTTCATCCACCACCACGGGCGGGTTTCCCGGACCGGCACCGATGACCTTTTTACCGCTGTTCATAGCCGTTCTCACAACCGCTGGGCCACCTGTAACGACAAGCAGTGCAATTTTGGGGTGTGCCATCATTTCCTTTGCCGATTCAATGGTGGGATTGGCAATACAGCAAAGCAGGTTTTCAGGTCCACCGGCTTCAACAACTGAACGGTTCAGAAGATCAACGAGGTAAGCGGAAACTTTTTTCGCGGCTGGGTGCGGATTGAAAACGACCGAATTTCCGGCGGCAACCATGCCGATGGCATTGCAAATAATGGTTGCGGTAGGATTGGTGCTCGGGGTAATGGATCCAATGACTCCATAGGGAGCTCTTTCTACTATTGTAAGGCCATGATCGTCGGAATAGGCGATGGATTCAAGGTCCTCAACACCCGGTGTTTTATGGATGGCAAGCTCATTCTTAACCACTTTGTCTTCCCATCGTCCGAAACCGGTTTCTTCATGGGCCATTTTACTGAAAGTCACCCGGTGCTCAAGGGCGGTTTTACGCATATTTGCTATGATAAGCTTCCTGGTTTCAAGCGTGAGGGAATTCAGTTCACTGAATGCTTTTTCAGCCGCCTTCACAGCGCTGTTTATATCCGTAAATACACCTGTTGTTGCCCCCGGTTCATTTGTTCCGGGAGTCAGGGTCAGGCCTTTCATTGCTTCCTGAACCAGCTGGCGTATCGTATTTTCCAAATTATCCATTGATCGTGCTGTTACATAAAAAATGGCATGATTTCGCTGTGAGGCTGTGGAATGATGGTCTCCATGCACAAAGTACCCTTTGCCTTCGCAAAACTGATTCCTGCCGCGACAGCAGTCTGGACGTCTGTGAGCGACCCGGTCATTTTCACATACGACTTTCCTCCGAACCCGTCAGCCAGCCTTATTTCGATGATCTTTACATCTCCGGCCTTTGCAGCGGCATCGGCCGCTTCAATACCTGAGATCACTGACTTTGTTTCAATGATCCCGATGGCATCCCATGAACCGGTCTTTACAATAGTTCCCAGTGCCGGTATAACATCCTGATGTATCTGGGGCAGGAACAAACTGTCAACAACAAATCCGGCGCCGGTTTCAATCCCTTTGTGAAAAGCATACTCCACCGATGCCACATCGCCGGAGAAGATAATCAGGTATTTCCCGGAACTGATGGTGCGTGCTTCAACTATTTTTACCGGTGCAGTTTTTACCATGGCGTCCATGGCCATAAACCCGGCAACAATGCTGCTGAATTCAATTGCCCCCAGTACTATTATTTCTTTCCGGATAATCATTTCCTGTAAACAAGCTGTTCGTTTTCGTCAATTGAATCAACAATTCCCACCACAATCGCATCGAGCGGCCTGCCAACCGTTAATGGTGTTTCCCTGGCTGTGGAACCTTCCGACACCATAACCATTTCATCTTTTCCTGCACCCACCATATCGAGGGCAACAACATAATCATTTCTGACTTCACCGGACTGATTGCATTTTTCAATCAACAAAAAAACTGCTCCCCTGACATCAATCCGGGTAGTACTGCTGACCACTGTTCCGACTACTTTTCCTAATATCATCCGTTTTCAGGTTGGTCTTTTCTGTAAGTGAAAGAGCCGTTCTTTTCGATAAAATCGACGATGGCCACAATTGAACAATCGGTCGGAACACCCTCGGTAACGGGCGTAAACCGGGCGCTGCTTCCGGAAACATAGAAAACAATCTCGTCGGGACCGGCTCCCACAGAATCCATGGCCACTACAAAATCGCCCTTCCCCACCATGGTAACCGGATCAATCTTCTCGACAAGCAAGAAAGCAATCCCATCCATTTTGCGGGGTTTGTGGCTTGAAACAACTGTACCGACTACCCTTGCCAGAATCATCGTTTATTTTTTTGATTTGCCCCTGCCCAAGGGAAGTGTAAGATCAACATTTTCGTGAGGCCGGGGAATTACGTGTGTTGATACAATTTCACCCACTTTTTCGGCAGCGCGTAAGCCTGCATCAACAGCAGCGCGAACGGCAGCAACATCGCCCCTGACGATGGCAGTTACATAGCCACCGCCGGTTTTCTCGTAGCCTACCAGTTCTACTTTGGCAGCTTTTACCATTGCATCAGAAGCTTCAACCATAGCAGTAAAACCCCTGGTTTCGATCATGCCTAAGGCATCGGTATTGAAATCAGCCATAAATCAATCTCCTGTTTTTTGGTTATTACTTTTCATTGTTGTTTTATGAAAAAACGCTGTCTTCGACTACACTCAGACTAATTGCCACCCGGAGGTGTAATGCCCCCCCCCACCACTGTCATCCTGAGCGGAGTCGAAGGATAGACAGTACGTTGCGCTTCGACTACGCTCAGCGTGACATTTTTTTAATATCAGCTACTTACTGAAACACGTCAATGATAGATTAGTCGAGGGGTATTTATTAAAAGCTAAAAATCATAATCTGATTTCTAACAAACAATATTGCATTCTATTTGTAATCTTCTTTGGCAGATCTGCCACTTACTTCTGCAAGTCTTTTTTCAACAATCGTCTTGCATTCCAGCACTTCGGCTTCAGGTCCCGCGATGTAAACCCGCCCGAATTTACCGAAACCGGTTACATCCACAATCTTGATGTTGGCGGCTTTCTCGGCTTCATTGGCGGCATAATAGGCATATCCGGCCGGTTCTACTTCAAGCACAAACAGGGTATCGCCTCTCAGCAGCATCATGCCGTAGCGGGTACGGTTGATAAGCTGGGCATGATGATCCTCTATGTTTTTAATGAGCTGGCTGGTGAGAATTCTGGGTTTAAGCCGCTGCTCTTCGGTTTTGTGAATTGCATCCAGAACAGCCTGCCCGGCTGTGCGGGTATCTCCCTGGCTGTCAGAGTGAACCTCCAGCATCCCGAAAGCACGTTCAACAACCTGCATGCCTGGTTTCACATTGGTGGCTTTCAAGGCAATATCGGTCAGGGTGTTGATTTCAATGCCGGGAGCAATTTCAATGATGCAGCAGGCCTGTCCCCCGACAGGCAGATAACCCCTCGATACGGTTGACAGATAAGACGCCATCTGTAGTTGCAGTGAATCGAGGAACACATAGGTCCTTAAATCAATATGTGCTTTTGAATCGCTCATGACAATTATCCTTTCTTATTGGTTTTTGCGCCCAGGGGAAGTGCCGTATCAACATTCTGGTGAGGCCTTGGAATCACATGACTGGAAACAATTTCACCGATTTTCTCGGCAGCGCGTAACCCGGCATCTACAGCAGCCCTGACAGAAGCAACATCGCCCCGGATAATGGCGGTAACATAGCCGCCCCCGGTTTTTTCGTAGCCGACCAGTTCAACCCTGGCTGCTTTCAACATAGCATCTGAAGCCTCAACCATGGCGGTAAAGCCTCTGGTTTCAATCATACCCAATGCCAACATTTCATTGTTTTCCATAATATTTATATTTTAAAATGATGTTAATTTTCTCCCGGGTTCACTCGTCTGTATTTCTCCTTTGTTCTCCGGAGCTTTGGAATTCCCGGTAAAGGCCGGATTTTCCCAAAAACAGAAAGACAAAACAAAGTTAATTTTTTTTGAGTTCAATGCGCAAAAATGAGCCGATGCGGAAATCTTTTTTATGCTGATCGAGGTCATTTCAGATAGATCCGAACCATTCCTTGATTGTTAAAATGGCAGTGCCTGCAACTAACTGGCAGAAAATCGGAAAGTTGCAGGCAGGAAGAAAAGTAATCATCCATAATTACTCAATACTATGGTAATTATTTACAAACAACTGATTATCAGGGCATTGACAAAATTTAACACTAATTTGTAAAATACTAAAAAAACAATACTTTGCTGCCTGCCCCGTCACTTTTGCGGGGTCTTTGCGTCCCTGCCAGCCGGCAGGCTGGTTTGCGTGATTCTTAAAATTAGCGGACTATTGCAGGTACTGTAAACCGTATAATTTCCGTAATTTGCTTCCTGAAAACCCGGAATTGTTTTTTCATTATTAAGCCTCATTTCATGTCACACCAGGATGCCTCTGTTAAGTCAATACTATTTGCCCTGCTGGCCAATCTGGGAATTGCTATTACCAAAACGGTAGCGGCGGTCATTACAGGTTCCGGTGCCATGCTGGCAGAATCGATTCACTCATTTGCCGACTGCGGAAATCAGGGATTGCTGTTTCTGGGCTTAAAATCATCGAAGAGAAAGCCTGATACGGAGCATCCGTTGGGTTACGGTAAGGCCATCTATTTCTGGTCGTTCATCGTTGCCCTTATGCTGTTCAGCATGGGGGGATTGTTTTCGGTTTACGAGGGTATCCACAAACTCAGTTCACATGAAGGCCTGAAAAGCCCCATGATTGCTGTTGCTGTGCTGTCGTTCAGTATGATTCTGGAAGCATTTTCACTCTATGGATGTCTGACCCAGATCAACAAAATAAAACACAAAACATCGCTCTGGACCTGGGTTAAAAACACCCGGCAGAGTGAACTGATCGTTGTTTTGGGTGAAGATGTTGCCGCATTGCTCGGACTTGCTTTTGCACTGATTGCGGTTACTCTGTCGATTGTAACCGGAAATCCTGTCTTTGATGCAATCGGTAGCATCGGCATTGGTGTATTGCTGGTCTTTGTTTCGGTATTTCTGGCTACGAAAGTAAAAAGCCTGTTGATAGGGCAAAGCGCTGATGAAGAGAACAACGTCGAAATCCGGTTGTTCCTTGAAAAACGGCCTGAAATTGAACATGTACTCAATCTGATTACCCTGCAGTTAGGCCCGCAGATTATGGTAGCGGTAAAAGCAAAAATGGCGGAGGTTGATTCAGCCGCCCAGCTGGTTGAAAACATAAACATATGTGAATCAGAACTCAGAAAAATTAATCCTTCCATTCAATGGATATTTTTTGAGCCGGATATTGAGTAGATGAATTCCCATGCCCCGGGCCTCATGCCCTCCTGACAAGGTGGTCGGGGCTATGTGGTGTTTATCATGAAGAACGAAGTGCTCTGAATGCCCTGTGCCCTGAGCAAAGAAGGGACGAGGGACGTTTGGGACGAGGGACGACTTACAAAGGAGAATCCTGCCACAATTCAGCAGACAAGGAGACAAGGGGATCGGGAGACAAGGAGTGTGGCGGAAAATTTCCAATTTCCAACGCCCAAATTAAATGATGATTAGACTTGAGTGCATTTTCGCAACTGAATGCCTTCCCTGGACCCCTTGTCTGTTGCTAAAGAGACGAAATTCCCTAATTAACTCCATGCCCCATGCCCCATCCCCATTGTCTGTGCTAGCGACGGTTACGTCCATGCCCCATGCCCCATGCCCTGTGCAAGAAGGGACGAGGGACGATGAAAGGGACGAGGGACGACTTACAAAGGAGAATCCTGCCATAATTCAGCAGACAAGGAGACAAGTTGATCGGGAGACAAGGAGGGTGGCGGAAAATTTCCAATTTCCAACGCCCAAATTAAATGATGATTAGACTTAGAGTGCATTTTCTGCAACCGAATGCCTTCCCCTGGGTCCCTTGTCTGTTGCTAAAGAGACGAAATTCTCCAATAACTTCCATGCTCCAGGCTTTTCGTCCCCTTGTCCCCATTTCCCCATTTCCCCTTGTCTGTTGCTAAAGAGACGAAATTCTCCAAATAACTCCATGCTCCATGCTCCATGCCCCATGCCCCATGCCCTGTGCCCTGTGCCCTGCGCAAAGAAGGGACGAGGGACGATGAAAGGGACGAGGGACGACTTACAAAGGAGAATCCTGCCATAATTCAGCAGACACGGAGACAAGGGGATCGGGAGACAAGGAGAGTGGCGGAAAATTTCCAATTTCCAACGCCCAAATTAAATGATGATTAGACTTAGAGTGCATTTTCTGCAACCGAATGCCTTCCCCTGACCCCCGTGTCTGTTGCTAAAGAGACGAAATTCTCCCAATAACTCCATGCCCCATGCTCCATGCTCCATGCCCTGTGCCCTGTGCCCTGTGCCCTTTGCAAAGAAGGGACGAGGGACGATGAAAGGGACGAGGGACGACTTACAAAGGAGAATCCTGCCATAATTCAGCAGACACGGAGACAAGGGGATCGGGAGACAAGGAGAGTGGCGGAAAATTTCCAATTTCCAACGCCCAAATTAAATGATGATTAGACTTAGAGTGCATTTTCTGCAACCGAATGCCTTCCCCTGACCCCCGTGTCTGTTGCTAAAGAGACGAAATTCTCCAATAACTTCCATGCTCCAGGCTTTTCGTCCCCTTGTCCCCATTTCCCCATTTCCCCATTTCCCCTTGTCTGTTGCTAAAGAGACGAAATTTCACGGTTACGTCCATGCCCCATGCTCCATGCTCCATGCTCTGTGCCCTGTGCTCTGTGCCCTGCGCCCTGTGCCCTGCGCCCTGTGCCCTGCGCCCTGTGCCATTATATCGAAAAACTTGCATTTATGGTTTCGTGGCAGTACTTTTACCGAATTGTTTGTTATTATTGTTTACTGAACCCTAAGGATTTAATTATGCGCAACATACTTATACTCTTCTTTCTTTTATTGTCAGCCGTTGCCCGTTCGCAGGTGGCCATTGATACTGCTACGGACTTTACCGTTAAGGATATTTACGGAAACCAGCACCATCTCTACGGATACCTGGATGCCGGAAACTATGTGGTAATCGATTTTTATACAACCAACTGTGGCCCTTGCCAGACCTATGCCTCAGAAGTGAGCGCCTCTTACGATTACTTCGGGTGCAACAGGGGCAATGTGGTTTATATGGGGATAAACTGGGGCAGCGACAACGATGCTGTCCATTTGTTCGATTCTATTTGGGGTGCTAACTATCCATCAGTGAGTGGATTACAGGGAGGTGGCAACAATGTGGTGGATGCTTACCAGGTTCAATCCTATCCTTCGGTCATCCTGATAGCTCCCGACCGTTCCATCCTTAATAACCATATCTGGCCTCCACTGCGCGATACCATCAATGCCGAGGTACTGACTGCCGGGGGAATCCCACAAGCCTGCACCGTGGGGATTGAATCCGCTTATTCCCCACCCGCTATGCTCTTGCAGGCAATTCAGGCAGGGCAGGGGAATGTACAGCTTAAATTTAACCAGGCAGCAGAGCCAGACATGCAACTTCAGTTGTTCGCATCCGATGGCAGGTTGGTTTTTACCCGCAGTTTTACAGGAAACAGCAATGATCTGTACCTGTCGGGTCTTAAGCCCGGTATTTTCATTGCCAGACTAATGCAGAAAGGAAGACAGGTAGCTTCTGTGAAATTTCCGGCATACTAGAATAAAGAAAAGTAAAAAGCCTGCCCGCCGCTTTTTAGGCGGTATAAAGGATAAAGTGAAATCCGGATCATTGGTTTTTCATTCATATTGAACATTCACATTATTCAGCCAGTCAGATTCTGATTGGCTTTTTTATTTTCACCACACAATGCCTTTTGAGGGAAAGCTAATTTTTTAAATCCCGGATATCTGTTTAGGTTGTTATTCCCCAACGCTGTATTCACAGCCTTCCTTACTGCTTCGGTGAACAATAAAACGACCCGCCTTGTTAAATTAGAATGTGCTGGGACTGAAGCAGTAATATATTTTACTTACCTAACCCTCTACTGATATGAAAAGCAAATATTTCATTCTGACTAGTCTGATGGCTTTTCAGATAGCCATAGTTTCCGGACAATGGTCCACCGATCCTGAAAATCCGGGAATCGTTTGTGACGCCGCAGGTACACAATCCAATCCACAGGCTTTTGCCGATGATGATGGCGGTATTTACGTCTTCTGGCTTGATAACCGTTTGAATGAGCCATACACCCACCAGGTTTTCGGACAGCGTTACGATGCAGATGGTAATGCGCTTTGGGAAGAAGATGGCCGTCTGATTTTGAACCATCCGTTTAAAATAAACTGGTTCAATGCCAGTCGGATATACAATGGAGAAATTATCATTGGCTGGCTAACAGCCGTGGAAGCCGGGACTGATTCCATCAGAGTTCAGCGACTGGATGAAAATGGAACGAAAATGTGGGCGGATGAATTAATTGTGGCAAATGCAGGAATCACTCCAAATTACATTTTGGGGTTCTATGGTTATCATATTATTCACGACAATTCGGGATATTGTATTTCAATCGGAACCGTATATTTTGGTGGTGCCAGCGGTAACAGGATCACCCGTTTCACCAGTGGTGGTATGCTGACCGGCTGGTACAATGGTGAACCCGAAGGTACCCAATACAACTACGGATCTTCCGGTTTACAATCGGCTTTTGATGCCGCTGATAACATATACCTTTATTATTCATCCGCAAATGGTGCCGGTGCCGATCTGATGTGTCTGAAATTAAATACAGCAGGCGACACTATCTGGGGACCTGTTAATGTGGTTGCCGGCACATCAGGGCTTGCCTATCAGTTTTCGGGAATCAGCGATGAGGATGGGATTACATTTGTGTGGCAGGGCAGTGGAGAAGGTGGGACTGAAACTAATCTCTATGCAAGAAGACTGCTTGCAGACGGAGGTTTTGCCTGGAACGGCTTGACTGTATCTGTTTGTGCTATTGATGGAGCACAAGGAAATTTTTACTGGAAAAAATCAGGAGACAATTATTACATCACCTGGGCGGATAGCAGGCCTGGAACCAATCCAGGGTATTCTGATATTTATGTTCAGAAATTTGATGAAAGCGGCACTGTTCACTGGACTGAGCATGGTGTGCAGGCCATCAGCCTAAACACTTATATCCCATATCCGAAATTTGAATTAGGGGGTGACAACAGTATGATCGTATGCCATCAGTCAAATGTAACTGGATTTGCTGCACAAAAAGTGCTGGATGACGGGACGGTAGCCTGGGATGAAGATGGAAACCTGATTTGCACACCAATATACAACCCTTTTTATGGGGAACATGTTGAAGTAAATACAGGTAATAAAGTCGTCTCCGTATGGGCAAAAACCAATCCAAGTGGCGGCTCTGACAATATTCACATTACACGGGTTGACGATGCAGAAACCATTGGTATTTCAGAATTGAAAGAAAAACAAATTTTTATCTATCCCAATCCGGCTTCCGCTGAAGTTTATGTAATTTTACCCGAAAACATGACCCATGCGGAAGTGAGACTCACCGATATTTCAGGGAAAGAAGTTCTACGGAGTTATCCCCTGGCAAATAATCAGGATCACAATTTCCGGATTTCAACCTCGAATCTTGTTCCCGGTACTTACATTTTACATGTTAAGAGCGGGAATGAAACCATTTCACAAAAGCTCATTGTGAAACAGTAATCATGTGATCTGATGTTCAAACCTTTCCCTGATTGTATTTTCAGGGGATGGAAACTGGAAAATTCCGCGGACAAGCTTAAATTCTGCTGAAATTTGCATCCGGAGATATTCTGTATTCGCCTTGTCTTCTTGCGAGCTGAGTAATAAATACGCCAGTTACATTGTATTGCCTGCCGTCAAATATCGGCGAATCAGTATATTTGTAGCCAGGCTGTATGGAGCGATAAGGTATATAGTTTCATGGGTTGTAAATTACTGAATATCAGTAAAATATGTCGAATCGAATGAATTGAAAAATTCTGTTCGATTAAATATTACTTTTTACTTTATACCCGCCTAAATAGCAGCGGGCAGGCTTTTTACCTGATTTTATTGACTCCCATGAAAAGAGCAATTTTAACAATAATTATTCTGTTCCCCTTGCTGATATTCGGGCAGAAGAAATCAATTCCGGTTCTTATTTCTGTATTTAACGAATCGACGGCAATTCCTTTTACCAGACTGTTCACAACTCCGTTACACCCGGGATTGCAATTGGGAACTGAGTTTAATTATATGATAAAAGAGCATTCCCGACTATACCAGACTGCCAATATCTTCTATTTTTATCACAATTATCTAGCTCAGGGGTTTGGTCTTCATACTGAGCTGGGATATGAGTATCGTTTAAATTCCGGTCTTGCATTTGAAGGACTCTTCGGGCTGGGATACCTTCATACCTTCGCGACCTCAGAGGAATATACCCATGAAGGTGGAGATTATTCAAAGAAAGCTGATCATGGCAATGCGAGATTATGCCCGTCATTATCGATTGGTTTGGGCTATTATCTTAATAAGAGCGAAAACAGTCCGGAATTATTTGTGCGCTACCAGTCGTGGATAGAGTACCCTTATTCACCCGATTTTATTCCGGTAATGACCCACATCAGTCTGCACATCGGCGCGAAATTCTTCATTTCCAAAAGAACAAAAAGCAATGATTAGAATTACATATGTCGTGCTGGCTGCGTTTATGCTCTGCTCATGCAGAGAGGGAGAAAGCATTGCCCCGTCCTTTTATGACTGCAGTTTTAATTTTAACGACAGCAGTGGACTAAATCCTGACAACCTCAGATATCAGTCGCTGTTAAATGATATGACTTCCAGCGGTGTAGTGGGTGTTACCATGTCAGTCTTTCATCCAAACACGGGTATGTGGGTTGGTGCAGCCGGCGAAGCCGATTTGCATAACAATGTTGCAATGAAACCCTGTAATATTTCAAGAGTCGGTTCAACGGTGAAAATGTTTACTGCCACAACCGTATTGAAACTGGCGGAGGAGGGCAAACTTAACCTGGATGATAAAATTGCCGGCTATCTGCAGGGTGATGTGATAGATAAAATCGAAAATGCCGAAGTTGCAACCATTCGTCAGTTGCTTCAGCATTCAGGCGGGTTATACAATTATATTCAGAATCTGAAATTTCAAACCGCCTCCCTCAACGATTTAATAAGGGAATGGAAGCCTGATGATTTATTGAAGTACGCATACAACCAGAAAGCTTATTTTCGCCCGGGAGAGGATGTGCGATACTCAAATACTGGTTATATTTTGCTTGGAATGTTGATCGAAAAGATTGAAGGGAAGCCATTTTACAAAGTGTTTGAAGAAAAATTATTCATTCCGCTTGGGTTAACCATGACAAAGTTCGCTGCTGAAGACCATGTTCCGGTTGGGATTGCAAGAGGGTACATTGATATGTACAGTAATCTGCAGGTGATTGAAAGTACTTACTTCAGTGGCTGGGATTACTATTCTGCTGATGGGGGCCTGATCTCAAACCCATACGATATGAGTATTTTTTTTCAGGCATTAATGAACGGACGAATCATAAATCAGGCTTCATTGAACCAGATGCTGATCTGGAAAACGCCGAAGGAGACAGATCCGGATTTTTATAACATACATTACGGCCTGGGAATTTTTAAAATTGAAACAGCGGAAGGAATTGCTTACATGCACAGCGGGGATGCAATTGGCTATTATGCCAATATGCTGTATTTTCCCGGCGACAGCACAACGGTTGTTTATGCTGTTAACAGCAACTATGGAAAGATTGACCGGTTTGTTTCAACCAAAGAGGCAATGGATAAAATCATTGACATCACTAAATAGTGGTCATGGTTTGATTTTAAAATAAAGTTTCTGAGCTTTATATCTTGTTATTCAGTAAATTAAGCATAAGCCTTGGTTTTCTGTTTTTGAATAAATCTAAGTTTGAAGAAATTATGAAAGCAGCTGTTTATTCAAGGTACGGTCCCCCAGAAGTTGTGCAGTTAATGGAAGTTGAGCAGCCGGTTCCCCGCGACAATGAAGTTTTGATAAAGGTTTATGCAACAACGGTAAACCGTACCGACAGTGGCTTCCGAAGTGCTGAGTACTTTATTTCCAGGCTTTTCAGCGGACTTTTCAAACCAAAATTTAAAACACTTGGAAATGAGTTTGCCGGAGTTATTGAAGCAACCCGCAAATCAGTAACCTCATTTAAAACCGGAGATCAGGTATTCGGGTACAACGACACACAGTTCGGGGCACATGCTGAATATATGACCATGGCCGGGAATGGAGCCATAACAACTTTACCAGTTAATTTTAATTTTCAGGAGGCCGCTCCCCTGACCGAAGGTGGTCACTATGCCCTGTGCGATATCAGGGCGGCAAAAGTGAAGGCTGGTCAGAATGTACTGATTTATGGGGCGACAGGTGCCATCGGATCGGCAGCCGTTCAATTGGTAAAGTACTTTGGAGCTGAGGTTACGGCTGTTTGTAATACAAAAAATACAGAACTCGTTAGATCACTTGGCGCAGATGTAGTTATCGATTACACCACGAATGATTTTACCAGAACAGACCGGAAATTTGACTTTATATTTGATGCCGTTGGTAAGAGCTCTTTTGGCCAATGCAAACCATTACTCAAAAAAAGCGGAATATATATATCTACAGAACTTGGCAAAAACTGGGAAAATATATTTCTGGCGCTGATAACCCCGCTAAAGGGCGGTAAGAAAGTGCTTTTCCCCATACCGTCCATTCAAAAGGAAGATGTTATTTTCCTGCGTGAATTGGCGGAAGCCGGAAAATATAAACCGGTTATCGACCGGCAATATAACCTTGAACAGATCGTTGAAGCTTACAAATATGTTGAAACCGGACAAAAAACCGGTAATGTAGTACTTAATGTAACGGAATAGTGAGTTTTAAAATCTGAAATCAAATTATTTACAACCGATGGAACATCTTATAAAACTACTGGAAGAATATTACAAAGCCCCTGAAATATTTCAGGCGGGCAGATACTGGAAATCTTATGAAGATAAAATCATAAGCGAAATCGGCAAGGCTGATATTTCGAAATTAAGGAGTGGCGATTATCCGATCTTCGGCACTTTTGGATATAGCGAGTCGGTATATCACTATCATCCGGACATGCCGTTTTATCAGAAATCTTTAAAAAAGCTGATCCGGAAATATTTTATAACCAACAAGGCTTTGCTACCCTATTCTTTGAGGCTTGGCGACATCAGGGAAATGGCTTATACCAATTGCTTAAGCCAGGGGGAACTGGCAAATATCAGGTCCATTGCCGAAATCGAAACCAGTACTTTTGGAAGTCCTTCAGATTTATTTGAAATAAAAGGTAAAAAGTATACCATGCAATTCCTGAACTTCTATATCAGGCTTTGCTTTGCCCAGCGGTTTCTGAAGCTTAAAGGAGATGAAACAATTGTTGAGCTGGGTTCCGGTTCCGGATTTCAGGTGGAAGTACTTAAAAAGGTTTTCCCGGATTTAACCATTTTATGTTTTGATTTGCCGTATCCTTTGTATTTGTGCGAGCAGTATATAGACGGTTCCCTGGGTAGTCACATGGTTACCGGATCGGCAGAAACACTGAACTGGACTGATTTAACTGGTGTGAAAAAGGGAAATGTTCACTTCCTTGGAAACTGGAAATTTCCCTTACTCAAAAATATCAAATTTGATGTTTTCTGTAATGCCGCCAGTTTTGGAGAAATGGAGCCTGACATTGTAAGGAATTATTTAAACTATGTGCTTGATTCATGCCGGCAAATCTACCTTCTGCAGTCAAGAAAGGGTAAGGAGAGTACCAGTAAGTCGGGTGTTGTAACCCCCATCACCTTTGATGACTATAATAGTATGCTTACCAATTTTGATTTGGTTAAAGAATCTGATGCCTTCGAGGCTCATCGCAGGATGTCGCAAAGCGGAGGCTATTTCCAGGCAGTCTGGCGAAAGGAAAGCCAAAAATAATATTACTGTCAATTATTGATTGCGGCATGTTTTTTGAATCTTCCTACATTTGTTTTGAATATTCCCCAATTTAACCCTCCGAATTATGAAAACCCACCGTCAACTTTTTCAGTTTTGGTTTCTGTTACTTATCCCGTTTGCAATATCCTGTGTCCCTGAGGATGATTTAGGTCCTGATACCGGCGATCCAAGGGATAAATTCATTGGTTCCTGGTTGTTTAACGAAACACCGGCTGCCCGTAACATAGATGCTACCTTTACGGTAACCATTTCATACGACGAAGGCAATTCATCCCAGGTAATGCTGCGCAATTTTGCCGGTGCAGGCGGACAATACAGTGCTTATGGCATTGTTACCTCAAACCGGATTACAGTTCCTGAACAGGAAATGGCCCCTGGTTTTATGGTTGAAGGTTCGGGTACCATGTCAACAACTACCTCTATGGACTGGGAATACACCATTACAGCCGGAGGTGATATGGAAAGCTTCACTGCAACAGCAACCAAATAAAGGCAATACAATAAAAAAGCAAGCCCCGCTGTGTCTTCAACAGCGGGGCTTGCTTTTCTGTTTTGTCTGAAACTATTTTATCCTGATTTTGGTCTTCACTTTAGCCGGTGTTTTAGCCTTTAGTGTATCCGGTGATTTGGCCTTTGATGTATCCGGTGTTTTTGACTTTATTGAATCCTGTTTTTTGGAAAGATTGGAAATGCTGTCTTTCCGCCTGGTCAGGTTTATAATTACCGAATCGGTGATTGCCTGAAAATCTTCCATATCAAGTTGGTAGTATCTCAGGTTTTCATTGAACTGCTCTGGTGTTACCCCATATGATTGATATAGTGAATCATAGCATTTTGCTGCGAAAAGCTTTACACTGTCGCGCGATATCTTCACCTGTTTGATTTTTAATGCTGCTTCAGTCAGCTCAACATCAGCCATCAGACGGATCATCTGATCTCGTGGTATTTTATCAAATCCGGCAGCAATCTCCTTCTGCCCGTTGCGGCATCCCGTCAGGTTAACTGCCAGCAACAGCGAAATCAGCAGAAATGTTCTTTTTAAGGAGTTCACCTTTATTTTTTACCGGTCGTAAATTCTTCATTCAGAAGCTTGAGAACATCACGGGTTATATCCAGTGAATCGTTGGCCGCCAGAATGCTTCCGCCTTTGTTGTATGAAAGGATATAGTCAAAATGCATTTTCTGGTTATAGCGCTCCAGGAAATTATTGAGGCTATCGATCAGCAATACGTTCAGGTCAAATTCCTGTTTTGAAAGGTCGTTTGAATATTGTTCGCGCAGCTCATAAAGCTTTTGCTGCTCTCCCATAAGCTGCCCGTATATTTCCTGGGCTGAAGCTTCAGAAATGGTTTTCTTGCTTACCTGTTCCTGGAAATAAGCTGCATCCTTTTCAAAACTGGCCTGTTTTGATTTGAGTTCGTTTTCGAGACGGGCTGTTTTTGCTTCCAGATCCTTACGCATCGATTTTACCAGATCGTAATGGACAAGAATGCTGTCGCTGTTTACATAAGCTACTGTAACGGAACCGCCGGATACTTTCTGAACCAGTGCCATGTTTGTGGGTTCATTTCCACCAGGCTTCAATACCAGGAAATATAAGACAATCAATCCCACGAAGAGGACAACATTTGTAACAGTCAGTATCGCATTGTAATTGGTTTTTTTAACCTTTTCCGGTACAATAATTTCCTGCTCTTTCAGAGGCTCAGGCATTTCCGCATCCTGATTTATAATTTCATCCTGCATACCAAGTAATATTTTGTGAGCGGCAAAAATAAACTAAAAAACAAGGCCGGGCAAAAATACCTGAGGCCTTGTTTTACAATGATCTTTCATTTTATTCTGCTTATCGCGGATAGGATAAATAAGCGCCAAAGTATACTGATTGCGTGGAATCAATTACCCAGATCCGACATAAACTTGATGCGCATAAGCCTGACTTCATCTTCCGTGTATTCATCTTCCCCGAGTTCCCTGATTGCATCGTCAATTGAGTCGCTTTCGGCTTCACGGAAGTAATCATAAATCTCTTCCTGATGATACGGGTCAACATATTCATTTACATAATAATTCAGGTCGAGTTTGGTTCCTGCCGAAACAATGCGTTCAACCTCGGTGAGCAGCTCGCCGATGGTCATGTTTTTGGCCAGCGCAATATCTTCAAGTGATAATTTACGGTCTATATTCTGAATAATGTAAACTTTCAGTCCTGATTTATTAACCACCGATTTAACCACCATATCCATAGGACGGATAATCTCATTCTCCTCCACATAGTTTTTGATCAGTTCGATGAAGGGAGCTCCGTATTTCTGGGCTTTGCCGGCACCCACACCCGTTATCTGCTTCATCTCATCGAAGGTAATGGGGTATTGAATGGCCATATCTTCGAGCGATGGGTCCTGGAATATAACGAACGGGGGCAGGCTTTCCTTACGGGAGATCTCTTTCCGGAGATCTTTCAGCATGGCAAACAGCGTTTTATCGGCCGTACTGGTTTTAGCCCCTCCACCGGCGAAGAAATCTTCTTCTTCGGTATTTTCGTAATCATGGTCGCGGGTGAGCAATATCGAGAACGGCTTTTTCAGGAATTTCAGCCCTTCGGGCGTAATTTTCAGGAGGCCATAATTCTCAATATCTTTTACAAGCAGACGTTCTATCAGCATCTGCCTGATAACGGCATTCCAGTATTTATCGTCGTGCTCTATGCCCTTACCGAAAACCTCAAGCTGATTGTGCTTGAATGACTTGTTGTTGGCCGATAATTTCCCGGTGATCACCCCGATAACATGCTTGGCTTTGAAAAGTTGTTTGAGGGCAGTGACTGTTTCCAGAACCAGCTCCACTGCTTCCATTCCTTCGAATTTGGTTTTCGGATGCAGGCAATTATCGCAACTGCCGCAGTTATCTTCCTTATAAACCTCACCAAAATAATGGAGCAACTGCTTACGACGGCAAACTGATGACTCGGCATAGGCAACCGTTTCGAGCAGCAACTGGCTGGCAATCTCCTGTTCAGCGACCAGCTTGTTTTTATTGAATTTTTCAAGTTTCTGAATGTCATCGTAACTGTAAAATGCAATGCAGTTGCCCTCTCCGTCATCACGCCCCGAACGTCCGGTTTCCTGGTAATACCCTTCGAGGCTTTTAGGGATGTCGTGGTGGATTACGTAGCGAACATCCGGTTTGTCGATTCCCATGCCAAAGGCAATGGTTGCTACAATAACATCAATTTCCTCCATCAGGAACTTATCCTGATTGATGACCCTGGTAGCCGAATCAAGTCCGGCGTGGTATGGAAGGGCTTTAATGCCGTTCACCTGCAAGGTTTCAGAAAGCTCTTCTACTTTTTTACGGCTCAGACAGTAGACTATTCCTGATTTTCCTGCCTGTGATTTAATGTATTTGATGATATCCTTGATAACATCTTCGCCTTTTGGCCTGACCTCATAATACAGGTTTGGTCTGTTGAATGAGGAAATAAACAGGGTTGAGTCCATCATATTCAGATTCTTCTGAATATCCTGCTGTACTTTGGGTGTAGCGGTGGCTGTCAGGGCTATGATCGGGACCCTTTTTCCGATGGCTTCTATGATGGGGCGTAACCGGCGGTATTCGGGCCTGAAATCATGGCCCCATTCCGAAATACAGTGCGCTTCATCGATGGCAAAGAAGGAAATATCTATTTCTTTAAAAAACTGGACATTTTCATCCTTCGTAAGCGATTCAGGGGCAACATAAAGCAGTTTGGTTTTGCCACTGGTCAGATCTTTCTTTACATCGGTAATTTCCTGTTTAGAAAGTGATGAATTCATGAAATGGGCAATCCCCTGCTCTGCACCGAAATTCCGGATAGCATCCACCTGGTTTTTCATCAAAGCGATCAGAGGGGAAATGATAATGGCAGTGCCGGGGCTGATGATAGCCGGTAGCTGGTAGCACATTGATTTTCCGCCCCCTGTGGGCATAATAACAAACGTATCCTTACCATCAAGCAGATTCCTGATAATGGCTTCCTGATTTCCTTTAAAGGAATCAAATCCGAAAATCTTCTTTAATAATTCATTGAGCGAAAAATTTTCCACTTTCTTCATTTCTGTCTTTTTTTTTGTAGCTCCCGACCTGGTGGGAAAAAACCAAACTTCAGGAAATTATATATCACCTAGTATTAACAAATTTAATCATTACATACTTACAAATCAACTTTTTTCTTAATTGATTAAAAAATATTCCACAATTTCAATACACCTCACGATTTCCGACTTTCAGAAACAATTTTTTCAAGGGTTTGTCTGAAAAACAGTTATCTTTTTTAATGCAGATCAACAACCTGACATATTTTACTACCCTACTAAAGTAGTAACCATCCAGATGAACCATGGTTGAAAGACATACCTGAAAAGGCTCCTTTGGTAGGCGTAATGCCCAATCTGCTTCTATTTCCCGGACGAAGCAGATGGTTTTTTACCGTTATCCAAAAGGGATACAAATTTCTAAAAAAAATCATTCCATGCAATCTTCCTGTAATGAGTTTCAATAAACCTTGCTTTTTTATACTTTTTTAAGAAAGTTTCTTTGTCCCAGAGCCTTAATGTGGTGTTAACAAAGCCTGTTTATTGTTGTATCTTTGCAAACCCTAAAATTATCAGTCCCGGATAAGCTAAGATAATACAAAATTAGCTGAATATGGACTATTTTTTTTGAAAGTATTAACAAGAATACTTTATACCACGAAAACAGTCTGACAATGAATTTATTGTGACAGGCTTTCAGGTTTGCATAAAGAATATAGTTCTGATCATCTTCAAAAGAAAGTTTGCAAGAAGTTGAGGGTGTTAAACGCAACATATGAAAACAGAAGAAATTAACCCATTAGCCCAACGCATTATTCGTGAAGAAGCTGCTGCCATTGGTCAGTTGGGAAAATATCTGACCAGTGATTTTGAAAAGAGTGTTGAATTGATCCTGAATTCCAAAGGCCGGGTAATAGTTACCGGGATAGGGAAAAGTGCTAACATTGCCGCCAAAATTGTAAGCACGTTCAACAGCACAGGGACCCCGGCAATCTTTATGCATGCCGCTGATGCAATACACGGAGACCTTGGAATGATTAGGCCCGAAGATGTAATTATCTGTCTCTCGAAAAGTGGTGATACGCCCGAAATAAAAGTATTGGTTCCCTTATTGAAGATCATGGGGAACAAACTCATTGCCCTCGTTGGGAATGTTGATTCTTTTCTTGCCAGGAATGCCGATCTGGTGATTAATTCAACCGTTGACCGGGAAGCCTGCCCGAACAACCTTGCTCCGACAGCCAGTACTACCGCACAACTGGTAATGGGGGATGCATTGGCCGTGGTTTTGCTCGAATGCCGGGGGTTTACACGCGAAGATTTCGCACGTTATCATCCCGGAGGCGCACTCGGTAAAAGACTGTATCTCAGGGTTTCTGACATTTTCAGGAACAATGAAAAGCCAGAAGTACAGGTTAACGACGATATGCGATCGGTTATCCTTGAAATTTCTTCGAAACGTCTGGGAGCAACCGCGGTACTCGATGGCGAAAAACTTGCAGGAATCATTACCGATGGAGATATCAGGCGAATGCTTCACCGCGAAGGGCCGGTTCATTTGCTGAAAGCCGCTGACATAATGACCCGTGACCCACAAACCATCAACGCCGATATTCTTGTTGCCGATGCACTGGATGTGATGCGCAAAAACAATATTACCCAGATTCTTGTTTTGGATAATGACCATTATGTTGGGGTTATTCACCTGCATGATATTCTGAAAGAGGGAATTATCTGAAATAATCCCTTTTACAACAGACTTTACCTGGCCGGCAATTTCTTCCCTCAGGGATCATATTGTCGCTGCCTGTTGTCCGTTCTCGAATGATAAACTGATTTTAACAATAAGCACAATAATATAGCAACAATGGGGGAAAAAGCCGACGAATTTAACCAGTACAGGCAGAAAATGAACGACCGGCTGCTGGGTGCTGATAACAACAAAGTACTCAAACGTATTTTCAATGTTGACACCAACGCTTACCTTGAAGGGGCTCTTCCGGTAAAGACAAAGGAAATGCTTGGGCTCATATCCTCACTTGTGCTTCGATGCGACGATTGTGTCCGTTATCACCTGATCAGGAGTTACGAAAACGGATTGACTGAAGAGGAACTGTTCGAAATACTTGGTATTGCCAACCTGGTTGGCGGCACCATTGTAATTCCCCATACCCGCAGGGCCATTGAATTCTGGGACGATCTGAAACAATAGCGTCTTCATATGCTGTCTCTGCTGATTCCGCTTGTTTAAACTATGAAAAACCCGACAACAAATACTACCTTCTTATACAGAAATCTGCTGATCCCTGCAATTCTTTTATGTTTGCTGGTATTGCCGGCAATGCATGCCGGCGCCCAGATAACGAAGGTGCGGGGAAAGGTCACCGATGCGACTACCGGCGAGCCAATGCCATTTGTAAATATTTATTTTAAAGGAACCACCATTGGCGCTACCAGTGATCTTGAAGGATTTTTTTCCATTGAAACCAAAGCCGGATCTGACACACTGGTAGCCTCATCAATTGGTTATGCGATTGTTAGTAAAGGGATTATTAAGGGACGTTACCAGGAAGTCAATTTTGCCATGCTTCCCAATCTCATCAATCTGGCCGAGGTGGTGATCAAGCCAGGTGAAAACCCCGCAGAAATAATCCTTAAAAAAGTGATAGAAAAAAAGCCGGAAAACAACCGGGAAAAGCTCAACTATTATCAATACGAAGCGTATAATAAGTTACAGTTTGATGCTAACAACCTCTCTGAAAAGTTTATGAACAGGCAAATACTGAAGCCTTTCAAATTCATTTTCGATTATGTCGACACTTCCGCCATCAACGGAAAAACCTATTTGCCTGTATTTCTTTCCGAATCTTTATCAGATGTTTTTTACCGCAAAAACCCGGCTTCTTCGCGTGAAGTAATTAAAGCAAACAGGGTTTCTGGGATCCGTGATGAAAGCATCTCCCAACTGATGGGCGATAAGGTTCAGCAGGTTAATATTTACGACAATTACCTCACCCTATTCTTTAAAAATTTTTTAAGCCCTGTTGCAAATTTCGGCCTGGTGTCGTACAGGTATTACCTGGTCGACAGCGCCAACATCGACGGGCAATGGTGCTATAAACTGGCTTTTAAACCAAGAAGAAAGCAGGAGTACACCTTTACCGGCAATATGTGGATACACGATACCACTTTCGCCGTTAAAAGTATTGATATGCGCATTGTGGATGATGCCAACATCAATTATATCAACGACCTGGTTCTTCAACAGGAATACAGCCTGGTTGACGGGCAGTACTGGATGCTGTCGAAGGAAAAACTGGTTCTTGACTTCAATGTGATGGAACGTGATTCAACGAAGTCAGTCGGATTTTATGGTACCAAAACAACGACCTACCGGAATTTTGTCATCAATCAACCAAAGGAAAATGAATTTTACAACACGCCGGTTTCGGTGTTGGTTGATAAGGATGCAGCCGATAAAACCGATGAGTTCTGGGACCAGTCGCGACATGAAGATCTGACGCGACGTGAGGAAATGGTGTATGAAATGGTGGATACCCTTAAAACGTTGCCGGTTTTCAATACCTGGGTAGACATTATACAGATGGTCACCACCGGGTATTATGTAAAAGGGAAAATGGAATGGGGACCATACATGTCAGTTTACAGTTTCAATCAACTGGAAGGGAGCAGGATAAGAATAGGGGGCCGCACCAGCAACGATTTTAGTAAACGCATTATGTTCGACGGTTACCTGGCCTATGGTTTCCTCGATCAACGTTTGAAGTATGGTGGGGGCGTTATGTACATGGTTGACAAGGATCCCCGCAGGGTACTGGGAGGATCTTTTAAGTATGATGTGGAACAACTGGGGCAGAGCCAGGATGCATTTCGTGAGGATTTCCTGCTGGCTGCATTGTTCCGGAGAAATCCATCGGATAAGCTGTCGATGGTTGAAGAATACTCGGCCTATTACGAGCATGAATGGTTCACCGGTTTCTCAAACACCCTCTCGATGACTCAGCGAAGCGTGTGGAACACCGGGCGGGCCCCGTTTGCCATGGACTGCGAAACCGGCGATTGTCTTACCCTTTCAGATGTCCTGCTTACCACCGGGTTCACCCTGAAAACCCGTTTTGCCTATCATGAGAAGTACATCTCCGGTGAATTTGAAAGAGTCAGCCTGGGTGCTAAATACCCGATTCTGGAGTTAAATTATACCTACGGCCCACCCGATGTCTTTGGCAGCCAGTTTGAATTCCACACATTGCAGTTCGGGATTAAACACTGGTTTAATGTTATGTCACTGGGTTGGTCGAAATATTCAATAGAAACAGGTAAGATCTGGGGAAATTTGCCTTATCCGCTGCTGAAAATTCATCCTGGTAACGAAAGTTACTGGTTTGATGAATCGGCATTTAACCTGATGAACTATTATGAATTTATCAGCGATCAATACTTCAGCTTCTATTATACGCATCATTTTGTTGGTTTCTTTCTGAATAAAGTTCCTCTGATGAGAAAGCTAAAGTGGCGTGAGGTTGCCCAGGTAAAGGGTGTTATTGGCAAAGTAAGGCAGGACAATCTTAACTATTCTACCTTCCCCGAAGGCACGTATGTCATAGGCAAGCCATATTTCGAAGCAGGAGTAGGCATTGAGAATATATTCAGATTTTTGCGCGTGGATGCGGTATGGCGGCTTAGTTATCTGGATCATCCTGATATTGCAAAGTTTGGCATCCTGGTTTCGATGCGGTTCGATTTCTGATTTCGAAATTGAGCGGTTCCGAAAAGGACTCACTCAATCGCTAAGAAATTGTAAGCAATTTAGCTATTGTGTAAATATTAATTTCATTTTCTATAGGCCCGTCCTTTAGGGCGGGTATAGGAATTAGAAATGGAACCAGGGGCAAAATCCTGAAAAATTTGTAACTTTTTAATAAATTTTTCAGGATTTTGTCACGGCCCTTGATATTTTATCCGAAACCCGCCCTAAAGGATGGGCCTGTTCATTGATTTGCGCGATATTTAAACTGCCTCTTATAGTAATTATAAGGTTATTGCATCCGTTAAATCGCAACACTTTCTAACATAGGGTTTAATTGGGGTTGTTCAGTAATTGATGTGCTGAAGGAAAATTTACTGTGGATACAACCGAGTTGGAATTAACCTCTCTACTTCGTTGAAAATACCTCCCAAGTATTTATCAAAGAGCACTTTTTTGCTTTCTGTACCTTTTGCTTGATCAAAAGGTACCCAAAATCAAGGCTCTGAAGAATGGCTAAAATCAGGCGCGCAATTTTGGTAGAAAGAAATGAGGTTGAACCATACCTCGCTCTACTTAACTTTCTTGTACACTAATTTTCAGAGCTCCGCTACACATCATCGGTTGCATTTCTTCCTTCTTTTATGCGGCCTGATTTCTTAACGCCATTCTTCCAAGGCCGGTCCTTCTGCAGTTTTTCATCGGAAGATTGATTAGGATTTCCTGAAAAGCACCCATTCGCTTTGAAAATAAAAATATTAAAAGATTTAAGGAATTTAAAATTTAGAAGAATATTGTGACAATATCAAAAAAAATACTTCTGCATGATGAGTTTCACCTCAATTGAATATCTATAGCCACAGAGTGGCGAAACGTTGGTAGTAAATCAAAGACCAGGCGGATTTTAAGGTGCAGAGCACCGTAACGTAAAAAGGCCGTTGATTATATTTAGTTCTTCAGCCAGCACGATTAAAGCAGAAGAACTTTGTCTGGCATTTTCTATGACATAGTTTTTTATAATGATAATCCCAGCACATCAAATACTGAATAGCCCGTTAATTGAGGAAAAACGAATTTTCGAATACTCAAACCCCTCAACTCAGGCGATAATTGCCTACTTTTGAATGCTCAAGTTCACCATTTATGATCCTCAGAACAGAAAACCTTGTCAAGAAATACCGTCACCGGACTGTAGTTAATAATGTTACAGTACAGGTTGAGCAAGGCGAAATTGTTGGTTTGCTCGGGCCAAACGGAGCGGGCAAAACCACTTCGTTTTATATGATTGTGGGTTTAATTAAGCCTCTTTCCGGTAAGGTTTACCTTGAAGATACTGATATTACGGAAATGCCGATGTACCGGAGGGCACAGATGGGCATTGGCTACCTGGCACAGGAAGCTTCGGTTTTCAGGCAGCTCAGTGTGGAAGACAACATCACTGCTGTACTTGAGTTTACCGGCCTCTCCAAGGTTGACCAGCGCGAAAGGCTGGAGTCGCTGTTGCAGGAGTTTGGACTCAACAATGTCAGGAAAAGCAGGGGTATCCAGCTTTCAGGTGGCGAAAGACGACGCACCGAAATTGCCCGCGCCCTGGCTGTGAATCCGAAGTTTATTCTGCTCGATGAACCTTTTGCAGGTGTTGACCCTATTGCTGTCGAGGACATTCAACAAATTGTATCAAGGCTCAAGGAAAAAAATATCGGTATTCTGATCACCGACCACAATGTACATGAAACCCTCAATATTACCGATCGTGCTTATCTGCTTTTTGAGGGATCGGTGCTGAAATCGGGAACTGCTGAAGAACTGGCTGAGGACGAACAGGTGAGGGCTGTTTATCTGGGCAAAAACTTCGAACTAAGGCGGTAATTGTAATAGCACTGGAATCAATCTAGGTGCGGTTTAGTTTTCAGAGGAGTACATTTCTTGATTTATTTTCAGATAAGCATCCTTTATAAAACAAAACTTGTATCAGGAATTGGAATTCGTCTGGAAGCATTCCAAAATCACAGACAAACCCCTTTACTTTTACCCTAAAGACGGGCCTATTGAAATCAATTAAAAATTTAAAATCCCGGCCAATTCCCGGCACATATTGGACATCTCTTCGAGCTGCGAAGCCTTCTGGAGTTTACCTGATTTTTGCAGGTATCGGGCTACGGAATCAATCTTATCAAAATTTACAATTACTTCATTGTCACTGTCGAGTATATCATTGTAGTAGT
Source organism: Bacteroidales bacterium (assembly GCA_016709025.1). GTDB lineage: Bacteria > Bacteroidota > Bacteroidia > Bacteroidales > Lentimicrobiaceae > Lentimicrobium. Next base: position 233,071 of record JADJEQ010000010.1, read on the forward strand.
CAACAGCCGGGTCCACACCTTCTTCAATGGCCATCTTGGCAAGAATTTCTGTGTAAACAATTTTGGCATCACCGCCGATAATGGCTTCAATCTGTCGTACCAGTTCATGATTGATCCTGGTACTGGTGTTGTTCAGCACAACGATGGTATTCTGCGTATCGAGATAGCGGTGGAAGTTGGTGCGGGCGCCTTCCCAAAGACCGTTGTGGTAGATCACTTTACAGCCATTACACTCTTTTATTCTGAAACCAAAACCGTAGGGGATTTCCCTGCCAGTATTGGTTGTGACCGGTGCAAAAGCCTCATCCAGCAAGTCCTGGCTCAAAGGAGAGCCCATATAGAGTCCGCGGTCCCATTTAAACATATCACCGGTTGTTGAGCAAACCCCTTTATCACCGACCGGCCCGTTGTTTCTGGTATCAAGAATTCTTGAATAACCCGATCTTGTTGCCCTGAAACCATCGACGTGCCTGCGTTTGCTGCTGGTATCCGCGGTGCTGTATATGTAAGTTGATGTCATGCCCAGTGGCCTGAAAACCCGGCGTTGAAGGAAATCGTTGAGACTCATGCCGCTAACACGTTCCACTACGGTAGCTAACATAACATAACCGGTGTTCGAATAATCATATCTTGTTCCGGGCTGGAAAAATGCAGGTAGTTTGTATTTTGCCATCAGCGTAACGACATCCTCATTGGTAGGCGGGGTCTGACTGCTCCAATAGCGATCGGTCAGATACATATAATTGGGCAAGCCGCCAAGGTGATGAAGCAGTTGCCTGATGGTAACATTTCTGTACGGAAGTTCGGGCAGGTATTTTACCAGGGTGTCATCAAAACTCAGTTTCCCATCGGCTTTCAGCAACATAATGGCGGCTGCAGTAAACTGTTTACTCACCGAAGCCAGCTGATAAATGGTTTCAGGTTTTGCAGCAATTTTCTTAACCGGATCGGCGAAGCCTATGGAGCGCTGATAAACATTGAATCCGTTGATGGCAACCAGAATATTCCCGTTGAACCTGTTTTTCAGGGAATAATCATTGATCAGGGAATCAACACGGGCAATTTTTTCAGCCGAGAATATTTTACACAAATCAAGGTTTTCCTGATCTGTCAATACTTCACTTCTACTGAAATTGGCACTCGCAATCCGGCTGTCGTTTCCCGACAAGCCGCAAACCAGCACAAAAATTAATACAAGCCTGAAATAGAGTTTCATTGATTCACGTGAAGGTTTTGTCGTTTTTAGGAATCTTCAGATTCACAAAAGTATAATTCTTTTATTACGAAAGTAAAAAAATTTAAAATTTTTCCTGACCCGCGACGGTTGAAATGACCACATAAAGAATTACAATCATCGGAATTCCCGCCCATTGAAAGGCAATCAGCGCAATAGTGGACAACAGCACAAGGATGTATTTAAGTTTATTTGCCGAAAAGGAAAATCCACTGGAAAACTTAAGGGCAAACAGTGGTATTTCCGACACAAGAAGGTAACAAGAAAGTGGTATCAGTGCCAGTTGGAAATACAGATTGCCGGCAATTGATGAAAGCAGGCCAGCCTCCTGTAGTGCCTGACTTCCCGAAATCAAAGCCAGTGAAACAATAAACAGTGCATTGGCAGGAGTTGGCAGCCCAAGGAATGATGTTGATTGCCTGGTATCGAGGTTGAATTTTGCGAGCCTGAGCGCGGAAAACGCCGCAATCAGCATAGCTGAATAGGGCAAAATACCAGCCAGGCCTTGAGTTGACTGTAAAGCGGGATTTTCGCGGATCAGGCAGAATAAAATAACGGAAGGGGTAAGTCCGAATGAAATCACATCGGCGAGAGAGTCCAACTCCTTCCCGATTTCCGACTTCACATGAAGTAATCTGGCAAAAAATCCATCCAGAAAATCGAACACCGCAGCCAGGCCAACCAAAGCCACAGCGGGTATCATCTGACCTTCAACGGCCAGAATTACTGCAACCGATCCACTGATCAGATTGAGCAGGGTAATGGAATTGGGAATGTGTTTTTTTATCATAACTGGCGCAAAACATCAGGATTATCAAAAATACCACGATCATGGCTAATAATAACATCAAATGTTGGTTTAATATCAACCGAACAATGTTTATAAATTTTTCTGTGTAAAAAGATGGCAACAATACTTTTCAATTATAAGAACCTGAAACAGGTTGAGTGATTTGACCGATCCTTCGACTCCACTTAGGATGGCTGTCAGTCTGAGTCCCCCTGCCGAAATGGCGGGGCATTAAGCTGAAAATTTATGGGAAAGAAGATTTCCTAAACCAAGCGACATTTATTATCCCGGAGGGGAGTGACTGGGGGGCCCCGGGGCGCGCCCCCCCCCAAAACCCCCCCCCCGGAAAGGGGTCACCCCACCCCCGAATGCTACATTATGGAATTACTGCCAAAAAACTTACCAACTGAGTTATTTTTGTTTAAAATTACCCGATTTGGCTTATATTAGTGGGCTGATTTAACATTTTGACGGATGTTTTGTTATTCTCTTGTTATGTTTAAGGTGTAGTCAGCACTTTTTGATAGTCATTTATTTAAATATGTCCTGATGGAAAATAGAAAGCACATTGAATCGCTCGGTTTTGTGATTAAAAAAGAGAAACTTACCAACCTGGCTTCAGACCATAAATTCAGTGAGTTGTTGCTTGAAGATCTTGATCCGTTCCCCGGTTTTTACGATCACTTCCACATCCCGATGAGTGAAACGGAACAGAAACCACGCTCAATATTTGCCATAGTCAGGTCGATGTCGTTTGAAGACATGGACGATTTTATCAGGATTACCAGGTCAATAAAGAAGGCTTTCACCCACCGCTTTGATGCGGTAATGGGTCGCCTCGAACTGCAGAACAGCCAGGTATCATGTATCAGGATCTATATGGATGACTACTCGGTTTTGCCTGAACTCATCAACCTGTTTAACAAGCATGGCATTGCTTTTCTCTCAAATAAGGTTGTTAAGCCATACAGCAGTCTTATCAACGTTAGAAAATATTTTGTACTCGAAGCCATTGCCCCGGGGATATACCGCGACGAGGATTTGCCTGACACCTATTATTTCCCTGTGAATAAATACCTGCCATGGAATAAATTCGAAGCTGCCACCATCTCCATCAGGAACAACTGGGACCACAAGGTATATGATGCCGCCCAGGCCGGAATTTACACAAAGGCAGGTGTTGTTGAACTGGTGCGCATTTATGACCGCAAATCCACGGTAGAACATCTGAATTACCTGCAGGAAAAATACAATATTGAAGTCAACCGCTCTATCTAGAAGGGGAGCAGCATGTTAACTGCTGATGAATTTCAGAGAATGTCCGTTCAGGATCAGCTCACAACAGTGCTCGGGGAGGGAACCGAACTGCTTGAACGTATTTTTCTGGATAACATAGTCAAATTATACTTGCTGGGAAACTTATATATTGAAATCTGGTATCAGCAGACCACCAACCGCATCAAAAAGGTAGATGTGGTTGAACTGAATGATGTGATTCACCAGTATGAAAACAGGATTAATATTTCGGATCTGTTTAAATAGATTTCGTGAGTTTCTCAAGGATCACCTTGTTTTCCAGATTGTTCCGGATTTGAATGAATGCTGCCTTTCCCTTTATTGAGTAATTTCAGTCTGATTTTCTTAGCAATATCATGCGCAATTGGGAAAATTAGTTAATTAGGGCTTGCTGAAAAACTCCGTTAGGAGTTCCCTGTAAATAACCCCCGGTGAAGTGAAACGAAACCGGGGGGAATTGAAACGCTTTATAAACCAACCCTGTAGGGGTTGCCAATTGTAAGTTGTTGTCGGGGAACCCACTCTGGGGTTCTGTTGGATTTCCATTTTAACACCCCCAATTCCATTGGGGGTTTCCGAATTCCCGGAATGTACCATATTTACAGGAAATCCCTACGGGATTATTTTTTGTCAACTTTATGAAGGTGCAGGGAAAAGTGATAAAGTTTCACAAATACCTTGCACAAAGCAAAGACGCCTGTGTTTCAAAAAGAAATACAGGCGTCTTTTGGCGTTGGCGAAGAACCCACCAAAGGAAGCTTGTCTGCTTGTGCATACAAGCCTGTCTGCCTGAATGCTTCACGCAGACAGGCTCTCCGAAGGTAATCTCAGATTTTTTACAGGAAAACAGTGTTTTAGAATATTCACCTGCAGTATTTTTTTATATTTGTGGAAATTAATATCCATATAAATCAATATTATGAAAAAATTAATATTTATTCAACTTATGATTTTATCTGTTCTGGCAGATATACAGGCAACTGAGGTGAGTGGACTGATTTCGTCAAACACCAACTGGACAATATCGGGCAGCCCTTACATTGTTACCGGCAATATTTTAATAACCGTAGGGGCCACTCTTACCATTGAACCAGGTGTCCGTGTTCAGTTAAATGTATCAAAAACAATACAGGTAAATGGTGCATTGGTTGCTCGTGGCACTGAAGCCGACTCCATCGTGTTCACTTCCAATACCGGTTTTATTCCCGGTGCCTGGGGAAATATCTATTTCACCGGGAGCTCCACTGATGCAATTTTCGATGCCAATGGAAATTACCTGAGCGGAAGTGCTATTGAATATTGCGTATTAGAATATGGCGGGAGAATTGAGGATAATGATGCGGATATGTTATTGATTGAAGAAGCTTGTCCACTTATCCAACATTCCTCATTTAAAAACGCCAAAAACGACGGGATACACTTTCAAATCTATTCTGGTAATACTTACGATAAGTATTCCCTCAAAGACAACTTTTTTACCGGTTGCAAGCATGGAATTGACATACACGCTTTAATTGACTCGGTTTTTGTCACCAACAGCAGATTTACCCATAATGAATGTGGCATCTATAGCTCAGGATATATTATTGTGATTCGGGCAAAACCTCTTTTCATACAACGCAGTAGCGATTGATATCAGTTCCGACGCGATAGTGGATAACAATGAATTCTCCTACAACCATATTACAGAATATATTTTGTTAAATAACTCCATTATTAACTTTTTTAGTGATGTTAAATTTATAAATAACCTTTGTCATCACAATAATTCATCGCTGATAAATTTATCTGGTTATGGAGTGAAAATGATAAGGTTAAATGTTCTGACAGACAACAGCAGCGATGAGACTGGCTATATTATTTATTTACAAGGTGTATCAGGGAACACAGGCGATTCGTTATTCATTGAAAATAATATAATTACAAATAATTCCATGCTTCAGCCTCTCTATTTGGAAACAGGCCTTATGGAAATATACCTGTCTTCAAATACCATCACCAACAATACTGTTGAATCGGAATTAATTACGGCAATTAACAGATACTTATGGGAAGAAGATACAAGTAACATAATCTTCACTGATAACATAGTCAAAGACAACTATACGGAATCGGGTGTGCTCATTAACTTGTCCGGGGTTTTGGAGTTAAACGAAAACAGCATTTGCGAAAATGTTTGCACCTATTTCCTGAAAAACAGCAGTAGCCCTACCTCGATGCCATATATTGATGTCAGTAGCAATTACTGGGGTGTGGAAACTGTTGAGGAACTAAGTGAATTGATTTATGATTTTTTTGATGACGCCAATCTTGGAATAACGCAATTGGGCGATATCCTGCTAGCCCCGGCCCCGACGAATCCAGTGCTGCCCCCGTCGAATGTAACAGTTACAATTTTAGGGAACAACAGGGCCAGTATCAGCTGGGATCCAAATCCTGAAGAGGATATAGCCGGGTATAACGTTTATTGGGGTAACTTTTCAGCATATCAGTTTGACCATTTGACCAATGCTGGTCTTAACACAACCATTATCATTGAAGGCGTAGATTTAGCTGACAGTATTGCGGTAACAGCATATGACAGTGAATACGATCCCGGAAACAGGGACAACGGCTGGGTGAATACAAATATGCTCCTCGGTCACGAAAGTACATATTCATTCGAACTCCAATTCCCGGTTGGGAACCAAATCATTCCAACCGAAACACCAATCCGGATTTATCCCGTTCCCGCCAGCCAGCAAGTTATAGTTAATATTGGATCAGTCAATGATTTCGCAGAACTCTCCCTGCTCAATACCCAGGGAAAAACTATATTAAACCAAAAAATAAGCAGCGTTCAAACAGAAATTGACCTAAGCAGACTTCCCTCAGGGATATATTTTATAAAACTTAACGGCAATAAGGGGATTTCCACGAAAAAGATATTCAAAATTTGAGAAAATCAGCATGCCTTGTTTTTCTTTATTCATGAAAGCTTTCAAGGGTTAGGGAAATATCTTAAGCATCCGTTGAACTGCATCTGAATTAACTTTCAGGGTTGAGTTACTTTTAACCGGGTAGAAGTATGGAGAGTTGGTCCCGGCGTGAAATGAATTAACAGACAACGTTTTGGCGAGCTACTCATTGGTTCGAAGCGATTTCTCGCCGCATTCAAATTGCTATACTAAGGTAAAATATTCCTCAAGAAATCGGAGAGTAAACAGGGGAATTATTAATAAATATGGTCCCAGTGGTGAAGAAGCAGTAATTGCTGTAAGCGTGTTTCGCAAATAACCGGTAAGGATATTCACTGTTGGAAAAAGCTTCAGGTTCTTTTCTTCATCTTAGGTCAGGGTTGAGGTTTTATCCAGGAAAAAACAGCAACACCCTCTATAAATAGCTTATAGCCAGGCTGATGTTTTCGCTTTGAATTAAATTTTAAAATTTTTGAAGCAAATTCAAATGTCTATCTGCTTAAAAGTTTAGTTTTTTGTTCATTATATTCAGATTGAGTTATTACATCACTATCAAGTAATTCCTTCAACTTTTTCAATTCATCTGCTACACTAAATTGTCCGGTTTTATTAGAAATCCCTGCGGATGACGAAATAGCATTTGCAATTAATTCAGTTTGACTTCGGGGACTATTTGCTAAAATTCTCTCAGAACAAATGTGCTTTATTTCCTTGACTTCACTTTTTGTAAATCCGTGAGCAACAATTCTTTCACCGCCAACAATAAATGTTATTGTCGAATACCCAATCATTGGAGTATCAATATTTATACCTTCGATTTGTTGGTAAACGATATGGTTTGACTTCCCACTAAAAAAACCAGGAATCTTTAACATGATTTCTGTCTCTTCTATATGAATTTCTGCAGGAAATAATCTGTTACCTTCTGCAACTCTTGATGCTTTATAGACTTTTACTTCCATAACAACAAATTTATACGTGTAAATGTATGCAAGTATAATCGAATTCCAAAATATTTATAAACTGGGGTCTATAATGGTTGATGTGCGATACAAGCGATTCCAATAATTGATCCAGATATGCTTTTCTACGGCATCGATGAAGTGGGTAGCTTCTTCGGGAAGGATCATCTTTCTGCGCTCGGAAGACTTGGCTTTTTAAAACTCGTTTGCTATCAGATGTTAGAGACCTCTCTACAAATGATAGTAAGCAGTTTGTTATTTGTTAAACATTTACTTGATACATATAGAAAATCCCTTGTGTATGTCTCTGACTAAAAAATGCCTGTATGCAAATAAAAAAAGGTTACAACTAAATTATGTTGTAACCCTTTGATTTTGAAGTCTCCCCGATAGGATTCGAACCTATGGCCCAATGATTAAGAGTCATTTGCTCTACCAGCTGAGCTACGGAGAGGTTTTTTAATTGGGGCTGCAAAGTTACAACTCTTTTTTAATTTGTAAAAGAATTGAAACGTGATTTTTCGGGGCCGGATGTTGCGCCGGGGAAAGCAAATGCTAAAAAATTGTTAAATTATTGAAGATCAATTTAATGATATGAACCTATTTGGACGTGGTTTGTTGATTTAACCCTAACTTATAAACCATACAATCATGAATATAGCAGTTTTTGGTACCGGCACCGTCGGGCAATCGCTTGCCGGTCGACTCTCAGAAGTTGGCCATAAGGTGGTGGTCGGCACCCGGAATGTTTCGGATACACTTTCGAGAACAGAGAAAGATGGTTATGGTAACCCCCCGTTTGGCGTTTGGTTGCAGGCACATCCGTTTGTGGAGGCAGGCACCTTTGAACAGGCCGCTGCAAAGAGCGACATCATTGTAAACTGTACCATGGGTCATGCCTCCATCGATGCTTTGAACGGTGCCGGAGCTGATAACCTGAAAGGCAAAGTATTGATCGACATCGCCAATCCGCTCGACTTCTCGAAAGGGTTTCCGCCTTCATTGCTGGTTTGCAACACCGATTCGCTTGGTGAGCAGATTCAGAACGCATTTCCGGAACTTAAAGTTGTGAAAACCCTGAATACCATGAATGCATGGCTGATGGTGAACCCTGCCCTGGTCCCGGGCGATCATACGGTGTTTATGAGTGGCAACGATGCAGATGCCAAAGATATGGTGAAAGGGATTCTGAACAGCTTCGGATGGGAAAACCATAACATTTTTGACCTTGGCGACATCACCACCGCCCGTGGAACAGAAATGCTGCTGCCCATCTGGGTGAGGCTATACGGCGCGTTGCAATCCCCGATGTTTAACTTCCATATTAATGTTGCGGGGAAGTAAAGTTCTATTATTAGTTGATTTCGGATTGCTGATTTCGGATTTCGGATTTCCTGAAGAAGGGACGAGG
>JADJEQ010000011.1 GCA_016709025.1 Bacteroidales bacterium
CCATACAGCCAGTACCAGCAGGTTAAACATTTTAAATGCCTGCAATTGAGAGTACCAAAACCAGTTTGGATTATTTCTGCTTTCTGACCGGTAACGTTGTATAAACTGCCCGATCCATTGCATATTCAGACCTGATTTACCAAGATCGGATTGCATTACAATTCTTTCAGTAAAGTTCAGGTTCTCTTCCGACTGGAAAAACAAAGGCAATGGAGCAAACCCTCCCTGTTTTTTCTTCTTCGACAATTCATCGGGCATAGCAGAAGCGTAAAGTTTTTTATGCAATATCTTGCTTTTCCCTTTCCCTTTCATTATATCCATTTCGGAACCACCTGATCTTAATTCTCTTGGAAGACTGGCAATAAATGCAGCCAGATCATTATCCATATAGGGAAATGCTATGTTGATTCCTCTGAGGGCTGCATTCTGTCCTGCTTTAAACAGGATTATTTCATTGATCACATGTTTGACATCTACCAGGTACTGGCGCTGAAAATAGAACTCATCGTAATACTTTGATGGTTTCATTCCTAAAGGTAAACCGTAGTTATATAAAGCGGGGTTCTTAAGGCCTATGGCAGAAAGCTCCCCCTTAGAGAAACCAAAAGCATCCATGTACAGGATATTCAATATCTTACGGTTGTGGAATCCATATCGGAACAAATTGTTATCCCTGGCATTTGTTACATTATTGGTATAATTGTAAAATGCATTTTGGAGAATACCTGCACCCGATTTGCGAAGAAAGTGATTCATTGCCAATTCTTTGGCAAACGTTCCGTGGTGCTGGTCATTTCCATCACCACCGAGTACTACATCGGGTTTGAACTTCGAAGCCAGTCGCATGGCGGCATAGTTTACCATCAATCCGCCCTCCTGGAATGGATCGCCCAGTTGCCTGATCAATGCAGGAATTTCATTGAGTTCAGAACCATCAATTTCATACGAATGGAAACTGGCTCCAATTTTATCAGCCATTTGTCTGGCAAGAGGTACTTCAGACCAGGGATTATCTTTAAACCCAATAGAAAAAGCTTCAACTTTCCCATTGTAAATTTCACTCAAAGCTGCTATGTTTCCAGCACTGTCATATCCTCCGCTCAGTAAAACGCCTACATTCGAGACACCGGCAATGCGTTTTTTTATGGCTTGCTGGTGCAGGAACTTATACTGTTCAATTGCTTCATTCTCTGAAATATTATTATTCGTGACTGAGGCATGGTAATCTTCAGCATTATACAGATCTACCAGAGTTGCACTTTTCCCATCCGATTTAAGTAGTACACCTGAAGGAAGCTTACTGATACCTTTCAAACCAGTGGAAGGTGCCGGAATGTATCCAAACTGAAGAAACCCTGCAAGTTTATCCCAATCAGGCTCTGCAGAAGCATTTGATAATTTAAGAAGATCGTTTATATGGGTTGAGAAACCTGTATGGTTGAAATATACCTGCTGACCACTGCCAAACCGGTCACGGACTATATAAAAGGTACTTCCATCCTTAATCACCAGCATGAAAGTTCCATCCAGTTTAAGAAAGCAATCAAGTCCCGATTTGCCATAAAGCCCTGCTATATAAGTTGCGGGCTGAATGCACGGGTTTTCGGCGACCTCCTGCAGGTATAGTTTACCTTTAAAGAAGATTGAAATGCGCTCATCTGAGTAAGTAGACCAATCAAGCCCACCACTGATAATTCCTGTATTAAAGTTGCCCTGAAGATTATCCATTTTATTTTAAGAGTTGATTTTTACGTATATCGGAAAAGTGAACAAAGTTCCAGAAATATGCCCGCCATGTGGCTGCGGCAAGATCCGGACGCCGCTCAAGAAGAAAGGATATTACACCTTTGGGTAATGCAATGAAAGAAAGATACAATAAGGTAATCAGGCGTTTAATGCCATCGATGTTCCGCCTGGCAAAAAGAAAGCGGTTGCGTGTGATATAATAGGTTTTCAATGGACTGAGTTTGCCTGTAGAAACGGACTCCTTGTGCAGAACCAGGGATTCAGGTACATAATAGGCCTTATATCCGGCTTTTTTGATGCGTTCAGCCCAATCGTGTTCCTCATAATACAGGAAGTACATTTCAGCCATCAGGCCAACCTCCTTTATAACAGAAACCGGCACCATTACGGCAGCACCGTGAATTGAATATGTTTCACAGGACTGATTGTACTGACCTGTATCGATTTCATTTAATCCGATGAGGTATTGTCTGAGTGTAAATGGTGTAAATGAAGTATATCCGGCAAACTGAATGGTATCCGGCGCATAAAAAAATCTGATCTTGGGGCTTACCATTCCAATTCCGGGATCAGACTGCAGTTTGCTAACCAGAGGCTCCAGAAATCCGGCATCTACCTCCGTATCATTATTTAAAAGTAGGATATACTCCCCTTTTGCCTGCTTGATACCCAGGTTATTCCCATTGGCAAACCCCAGGTTTACCTTACTTTGAATGAAAATAATTTCCGGGTAAAGCTGGCTGATAATTGCAGGATCGTCGTTTGGAGACGCATTGTCAACCACAATAACTTCAACATTCGGATATGTGAGATGCCTTAACGATTTTAATAAATCGCAGGTTACTTCGGGATGATCGTAGTTAACTGTAATAATGGAAACCAGTGGAAAATCCATACACAGATTTTTTATCGGGAATACCATCACTTAAACTGTAAGGTCAATTCCCTGATGTTGATGAATAGTGCTATTAAAAAATTTTGCAAAGTGAATTCTGATCAGAAACCGGTGAAAAAGAGAATCTTCGCTCTTCACTTACCAGAATTTATTCCCAAAATCAGGAAAAGTAACCCTAAATGCATATCTTTCCTGTAATACCTAGATCAGCATAAAATATTTTACCGATGATTCGGTGAAACAAATGATTTTTGGAAAATTAATACCAAATATGATGTTGCGTAATGATTTTTAACCCGGTCAGAGGATACTTAATACCGGATTAAGTCATAGTTACATTTTGCTGATTTATTCATAGATATAATGGTGCAATGTTTCTGACCCGTTTTTCAGAAACTTAAGCTTCCGGAATGAAAATATTATCAGCCCAAAGCGGTCAGATTAAGTTTGATCCTAAATAATATTCGAAAAAATTGAGTTAAAAAGTTCTGAAAAAAAAGCCGGTAACGAAAAAGTGTATTTCCCGGGAATGAACGGCATACGTTTTTTTGCCGCATTTTCCGTGATTTTTCATCATATCGAGCAAACCAAATTCTGGATCAATGATCCGGCAATCAACAATTACCCTAATCTATGGCATACAATGCTTTGTGATAATACCGGTCACAAGGGGAGAATTATCTTCTTTGTGTTGTCTGGATTTCTGATCACGTATTTGTTTCTGGCAGAAATAAATAAAACAGGCACGTTGAATCTCAGAAAATTTCATACCAGGCGGGCGTTGAGGGTTTGGCCGGTATATGTTCTGGTGGTAATTTTCGCGTTTATTCTGCTACCCAGATATACCAATATTTTTCATTACAACGGTTTAAGCTTTAATGCACAATTATACGATGGTTTCTGGGTTAAATTTGCTGTAGTAGGGCTCATGATGGCTAATTTTGCACGCTTTCTGTTTGAACCTATTCTTGGAGTTACGCAATTGTGGTCAATTGCTGTGCAGGAACAATTTTATATGGTCTGGCCTTTTCTAACCCGCCTATTTAAGAAGCACTTTCTAAAATTTGTATTGGTCTTTATACTTGTAAAAGTATCAATGGAGATAGTAATGAAACTGTATCTTGAAAACTATTCACTTTATCCGAATCAGGTTATTACACCTCTCAGACTTATAACAATAATAAAATGGTGGGAAATATTCGCAGTTGATCAATTGGCTATCGGGGCACTTTGTGCTTATATTTTAATCAACAAAATGGATAAATGGTTGAAACTGATCTATAACCCTATCTTCACAGGTTTGGTAATTGTGATATATATATACCTGTTTTTCATCAAAATTGACTTTTACGGGCATACATTTGTTGAAGGTCTGATTGCTGCAGTGATTATGATGAACATCTCAACCAATTCTAAATTTCCGGTCAAACTCGAAAACCGTGTTTTTAATTACCTTGGGAATATCTCCTATGGCATTTACCTGTTTCATAATATCTGCATAATTTCTGTCCTGAATTTCCTGATTTATTATACCAATATTTCCGGAAATGTATTGCTTTTCAATTTAACTCTTTATGCAGGATCTATTATTGCGACTCTGATCCTCTCTGCATTGTCCTACAAATATGTGGAAAATTATTTCCTTAAGCTAAAAGGAAAGTTTGAAGTAATTAAAAGCAGCAGAACCACATAATTAAATGATGGCAACGTGCATGCCCCTGAATAAAGTAATTGAAAATATTTATGCACTCAGGCATTGAAATAAACTGATTTAATGGATTACTTTCTGAAAAACTAATGACATTGTATTCTGTTGACAAAGAGTACTTTTATAAGCCAATACTATTGACCCAATCAATATATGCAAGAATCTGCTTATCATAAATTCTGCAGCAAATATGAAAAAAGGAGATGATATGGTTGACACATCAAATTCTTTTGATGAGGTAACTCTACTAATTACACATTTTAACAGAAGCTTATCTCTGGAAAGATTACTCAGATTTTTTGATGAGCAACATATACATTTCAGTGAAATTATTGTTTCAGATGATTGTAGTAGTGATAATCATCAAAAGAAACTGAAACTGTATGAGGAAAAATATGGAATCAGGATAATAACTGCCGAAAAAAATAAAGGCCTGGCAAATAACATCAACAAAGGGCAAAGGGCTGTAAAATCGCCTTTTACGCTTTATATACAGGAAGATTTCATACCCACAGGCACATTTCGCCAGTGTTTAACCGATGGTATAGTCCTTATTAAGGAATACTCTGATATTGACCTGGTTAGATTCTATTCCTACCGGAAATACCCTTATTTAAAGCCACTTAAATACGGATTTTCTGAGATGCGGTTTCATTTCTGGTACCCGAATGCATACCAGTTCAATTGTTACAGTGACCATCCGCATTTACGCAGAAGCAATTTTCTTGATAAATTCGGAGAATATAAGGAGGGCATTAAATCTGACAGGGCTGAGTTTAAAATGGTAATCTCTTTCCTTCAGCACAAAGGAAAAGCGGTTATTCATGATGACTACCAGAAGCTGTTACAACAGGAGAACACGACCCAGGAACCCAGCCAGGTGCGCAGATTAAAACTTAAAAAACAATATCAACTTTCAGAACTCTTCCTTATAAAGATTGTAAGGTTCGTCTACCGGAATATTAAATTCAGGCTTGAATACCTTTTCTCATAAAACGGATAAGATGACTGCTTCAAAAGGTGTAATTTCAATTTTTACGGTTACCGACAATCATTTTACAGTGCTCCTAGCTGCGCTGCTGAAGTCGATTAACATGAATCATCAATCGGATGAGCATATCAATTTTTACATTGTTGGCGACAATCTGACTCCGGAGCACAAAGCCAATCTTGAGAAATGCACCTCATCAGGTAAAATTACCATCTTCCGTATTGATCTTAAAGATATTATAAAAGATAAATCCAGGCTTCCACTTGATGGTTCTTCGTTCCCCCTAATAGTATATACACGGTTATTCTTCCCGTTGTTTTTACCACCCGGAACCGAAAAGGTGATTTACCTGGATGTGGATATGATTGTCAGAAAAGATATCTCCTTATTGTGGAATATTGAACTGGGTGATAAAATTATTGCCGGCGTCCCGGACCGGTCCGGAACCGTAAGTTCATCCTGGGGAGGAATTCCCAATTATAAAGAATTGGGAATTGCACAGGATACAAAATATTTTAACAGCGGACTTCTTGTGATCAATTGTAAAAAGTGGATTGAAGCTGATTTTACAGGAAAAAATATAAACTGTATTTCCGAAAATACAAAGTATGCCAATTTCCCTGATCAATACGGGTTAAACGTCGTCTTTGCAAATCAATGGCTCGAACTAGAATCAGGCTGGAACAGTTATTCATCCGTTGAGAAAAAGGATCCACATATAATACACTTTATTGGGATCAAGCCTGTTTATACTTCATACAATTATTCTCAAAAATACAAAGATGAATTTTACAGTTACCTTCGGTTAACCCCATGGGCCAACTTTAAACCCATTGGAAACCATGTCAGGTTGCTTAAAAAAATCAGGAACAGGATTTATAAAAAATTATACAGATTACTGACGAATATTTTTAAGTCAGTACAAACAAACAAATAAATAATAAAATCAGGTTGATTATCCTCTTATTTGATATAATTGCTAACTTCCTTACCAGTTGACAATTGTGCGTTGGAATCTTTTCAAATCTCATAGGATCAAGCATCATAGCCATAGATACATAAATCATGATACTGGTCGGTACCTGACCTAACACCGCATTTCCATACGAAGCTAACATGATACCCGCGAATCCTGCAGCCAAAGCAGTCATGTTCATTTTAACGATGGGGTCCCTGATTTTAAACATAATTAGATATGAAGCTTTTATTAATATGTAGAAAAGTATAAACAAGTGTAGCGATAAGCCAACTATCCCCGTTTCAGCCCATATCATGACATACCAGCTATCGGTTGCAATATTTGCAAGAAAAGAATTGGGAAGAATTTTCTGCACCTTTTTGCCAGCATGTCCCAATCCTCCGCCCAATGGGTCTGGAGGAAAGATAAACAGAAAGCGTTCGTTGGTTTGCCAGTCTTGTCTGAAGTGAAGCATCATTGGGGTCAAAGGCAGTGCGCATCCGTCTGATTTGCTGATTATCCTGACCTATCATTGTGTATTTGAAGAAGACAAAAACAACAACCATCATAACAGCACCTGAGATCAATATAATCTTGTTTCTTTTCAGAATAAAAAAGAGCATGAATCCTATCAAAGGTACACTAATCGCGCCACGAGTACCTGACAGAAACATTCCATAAATTCCCAGAATCCCTGCAAAAAGGAAGAAGAACTTCCTTACCAGATTTTTTTGAGCGAATGAAAGAATAATAAAAACAACCCCGCTGTAGGCCTGATTTGCTCCAAACTGACCGGCATCACTCAAAAAAGAGAAAACTCTTAACTTGCCAAAAAGAAGATGAGTTTTATATGCACCTCTATCCAACCATGCTTGCTCCCAGGCATCTACACCTATTGATTCCTGTGCTATACCTTTTAATGAAACTAGAATTGAGAAAATAGCCCATATATAAAAAAAATAGTAGAGTCTTTTTTCTGTATTTATAAGGATCAAAGAAAGAATAATAATCAACAACATATACATTGAGACTGTCCGAAAACTTGAAAGCCAGATGGTATAATTTTTTATCTCGGGGTTGGCAACACTTAATAAACCAAAAATCATCCAGATCAATGCCAGCAGAGTAACATCTTTACGGGCCGGTCTCCAGTCCCTTTTTCGTAAAAATTTTTAAAAAAAAAAGCAAGAAAGGACAATACGAGAATGGAGTCAATGGAAATACCAATCATTGGGACTTCAACATATCGGGTTGTCCCAAGTATAACGAAACCAAGAATTCCAACTGTATAAATCCCAAGAACAGGATTCTGAAACAGGAAAGTCAGATATACTATAATGAAAGGTAAAACAATGAGGGCTATTCCAGCAGCCAACCCTTTGGTACTCACCAACCAAGCTGCAATGAAACAAGAAATAAGCAGGGGAATATAAAATCGTGGAGATCCTAACCTCAGGGATCCGGAATTTGATTCAAAAGGGTTATTGCTAGACAACATTGATCAAAAGTACAGAAATAGCTTAATACTTCAGTTAAATATTTGACTATCCCTTCTGAAATTTTGTATTACGGATTTTTAAATACATGGACTTATAAAAATCCAATCCGGCAGAAAATACATGACGATAATTAAGACTGAGTTCTTTATCAAGAAAATAATATCCTACACCGATTCCGATTGCTGTAAACAGGATTGAAGCAATTGCTATAACGGCGAGTGATTTAAAAATAAATACAGCAATCAGATCTCCGATTATATTTGCAGTTACCATAAAAATAACTTTAATCATATTCTTGTCAGGTCTGTTTACGCTGTCGAGTCCGATTCCTGTCATCCTGTCAAGCGGTAAAAGGAGTCCGTAAATAGAAAATATCCTTACAATCATTGTCGCACTAAAGCCTGTTATAGGATCTGTTCCCAGATATTGACTACCGCCCATAAATAAAACAAAGAAATCGGCAAAAATAAAAGCGATCAGGCTTATAAGGATGAACAAATAAGTCATTGCCCCAGAATATGAATAGAATAACGCTTTAACTTCATCAACTTTACCCAGTAAACTTGCTTTTGATAATTTGGGGAAGGCTGTAGCTACAAAGCTACGCAATGGAATCTGTTGAAGTTCAGTCAGTTTCATTGGAATGCTGTACAAAGCAACAGCGGCAGTTCCTAACGGACTCAGGCTGATGATCAGCGTATCTGCACTTCTCAGTAAATTGGTACCAACCAGGGTTATGGTGGTGTATTTACCAAAATTCAATAATTCCCGGGTGGTTCTCGCTGTGGCTTTTAAAATGTGACTTAATCCATCCCATCCATTGAATACGCAAATTGCAGATGTAAGCAGGTTTATCCCAAGCTGAAATGGGATTAATTGTACCAGCGATAAATTCAGAAACAAGTAATTAATTAGGAGCAATAAGAAAAACCCACCACTATTCATGGCTCTTATCCACAGTAGTTTACCAAACTTTTGGTCGGCTTGCATTACTACCAGTGCAGTATTGAAGGGCAGGGAAAAAAAAGCGAGCAGTGGATACCAGATGAAAAAAAGTTCATAGCCGGAAAGCGCGATTAGTTCCTTAAAGAGGAGATAAATAAGCCAGATTAAGATTGCGATGGCAGATGTTGCCACCAGGCCAATAAGTCCGTTAGAACCTATTAATCTCAATCTTTCATCTGCATTGGCACCCGACAAATAACGAACAACCGCTGTATTGGTTATCCCGAACCGAAACATATCCATGAAATTCCCGGCAGTTACATAAAGCACCCATTGCCCGAATATATCAATTGGATAGCTCCTTGTTAATAATGCAAAACCTGCAATACCGAAGAAAGCATTGATAAAATTGCTTGCCAGTGACAGAAAATTCGATTCTTTGACAATTTTCTGTAATACAGTTTTCACATTTAATAAATTTAAGGTTGATAACCTGAGAAAAACTGAAAACGAACTACTTTTTTAAATATCCGGCGAATGCGACTCCTCTTCTTCGGCAGGTCGCCCAACACTGTTTCTATTACTGGTATATCAACACCATTTAGCACAAACTGGGGTTCATCCGGAGTTAGTTTCATTATATTTTCCAGGGCACTTTTATCGGCTTCGGACCATACATGATTTGCCCGGCAAACCAAAACTGACAAGGCTGCAGATTTAATCAGATCTATTGGGTATGGATAAGAAAGCAGATTGGGAATTTCAAGTAAAACATAATCTGGTTTGTTATTAGTGATATTCTGGCTAACATGTATTAGATCCTTATATGTGTTTGCTGAAAAATATTGGGAATCAATATTGTAAAACGTGTGCTCTTCAATGTCAAGCACTTCAGCTGGGTTACCAAGAAACGGACTATCATAGTCAACCCGGATATCAGGGTACCCTAAAAGACGGCTAAGTAGAAGGCCCCGATTTTTTTTGCTTATTTTCTCTTCGGTTTTAACTTCCGGTGCCTCTTCTGAATATCCAGTTTGAGAAACTTCCATGAGATGCAGCGATTCTTTCGAATAGTTCAGCACAAGCACTTTCTTTCCTTGTTTTTTAAGTTTCTGGGCGATGTTGCTGCAAAGCACAGTTTTACCTTCATTTTTCAGGGTGCTAAAAAAAACAAGTGTTTTAGGTTCTTCTCCAACACTTTTGGGTAAGAGTCCTATATGTTGAATTATAATTTCGAGCAGGCGATTAGCTACAAAAGGAAAATTCAGGGTACCTGTTTTCAGGAAAACTTTTGGGAATATGCCGAGGGCCTTTAATTTTAAAACACCAGCTGCTTTTTTGGGGTTCTTCATGGTACCATCAAAATACTCCATCGCAACAATTATACCCAGAACAATTATAAATCCGAAAACCGCAGCTACCATAACCAGCAAACTTCGTTTGGTAGGATTTGGAGATAATGGAAAGAAAGGAGGATCGACTGCTTTGATACTGGCAGAAAGTTCGGCATCCTGCATCTTTAGCTTGGCCATATTCAAGCCATGTAATAATTCCAGGAATTCCTGTTCAGAAACATTTATTTCCCGCTCTATACGCTTGATATTTGCACCTGCCGGCGCATAAATAGCATATTGTTTCTGAAAATCAATTATCCGGTCGCCCAGCACAGCCAAACCGGCTTTGAGATCTTCATACTGGATCACATTTTTCAACCAATCATTGAGTAAGTTGGTGATATGTAAACCCTCAGTTGTATTGTTAAAATTATACAGACTATTTATTGATTGCTTTAATTCATCCTTTAACTTTTCAGCTCTTATTTTGTATTTAACAAGTGACTGATTGTCAATAGAATCTGTCTCATTGGAATTGTTTATTGTTTCAATGGTGGCTATTTTCGAATTAATATCTGCCAATTGATTTCTTTTTTCTACAATTGAGGCATTATTTAACTGAATTTGCTGTTGGTTCCCGAGCTTTTCCTCAATCCGCCTGATGGCAGCCTGATTACCGGCAAGCTTTATGCGCATTTCATGGTAACTAACATCAAGGTTCTCTTTTACAATGGCCACGGCTTTACTTTGCTCATAGTAGTTGATGATATTTTGATCCTTGTTGAATTTTAATAGTTTATCTTCGCCCAATCTCAGCCGGATTGAAGCCTGGTGAACCTGGTACTGGAAGTATTTAACTACTGCATCCGACCTGTTCTCCTTTATATTCTTATAGTTTTTGATACAAACATCTGTAAAAAATACCAGCGTTTGTTTGCAGATACCCGGATCATTGGAATCATAATTCAACTTTACCAGATCACTGTTACCAATCCTTTTTACAGTCAATTTTGAAATTGCATTTAATGAATAATGCGGGTGTTTATAATTCAACAACTTATACACAAAATTGGTGTCACTACCTGCCATATAATCCTTAAGATTCTGAACAGTCTTTTCATAGACTTCTTCATTCATTGATGCAGGTAAAGCATCTGAAGCGGAAGTTGAGTCAAGTGAACTAAAGGAGAAATCCTTTTGAACCTGCGTAGAATCAAAATTCAATGTGTCGTTAGGATTGGTTTCATCATTGGTATTTTCAGGGTTTCTAATTTCTTTACCATTATCAAGGTTTCCCGGAAGTTTGTTAACTGTTTTTTTTATATCGCTTTTAGCTGGTTTGGAAGTTTGACCTGATTTGCGCGCAATAAGTTTCTCAATATGTTTTGGTGTAATTTGGCGTAAAGCAATAAATGACTGGCGTGAAATATATTTAGGATCATATTGGTCCATCAAAAGGTGCATGGCCAACAGCCTGATCGCGACTTCCTGCTGTGTTTCACGTGACTTGATTACATTGATCAGGTTATCGAATGCAGTATTGGTAGCAAAAAAACTCAACGACTTATCCATCTCAACGGTCGACCCTGATGCAATCCCTGTGTATAAGGTAGTTTCAGAAGAATAGATCAGAACAGGCTTCTGTGTCATATAATATACCAGTGAAGCCATTATTACCGGGGTAATCAGCAACAGAACCAGATGCTTTTTGAGCAGTCGTAAAAGGTCAATTATATTCATTGTTACCTGGTGAGGTTCTAAAAAGATTAAACTTAAATCCAACTATTTCTTCCAAAATCATATATGTATTCATAAACTCAATCCGGGACCTTTCATAATCAATTTCTGAATCAGAAACGTTTGTACATAACTGTGTATATTCAGATAAAGGTATTACTCCATTTACGAATTGTGTTTCTCCCATTTGCATACTTACCTTTATTGATTCTAACTTCTTTAGCTTTAAAACCAATAAACGTTGATTGAGAATTAATTGATTAAATTGATAAATAACCAACTGACGCAATTCTTTTTGCTGTTGCTCAACCATACTCCGGGCCTGATCAATTTCAGGTTTTGCCACTCTGAGTTGATTATTCCTGTCGACAATGGTGAAAATGGGCAAACTAATATAAAATGAAGCACTGTAGTGAGTCTGGTTGTTAAAAGTAGCTATAGGAGCAGGATCTATAGAACCCGTTGAAATAGATGAGTAATTATACATATTACCATATCCTGTGTTTGCCTGTACACCCAGATTTTTGGTCCACTCAACACGTTTCGATCTCAGTCTGTATTCATTAATGATCAATTGCTGATCTCTGACCTGAATCAAGGGTTATTAGAAATTGCGGAATCAATCAATACTTCGAGGGAGGTAAACTGGAACTTATGTCATCTTTTAATGGATCAAAAAGGCTACTTTCCTGTGAATAAACATCGTTGCTTAAACTCAAATTCAGAAAAGGCAGAAAGGCAAAAAAATCAGAATTCTCATATTTTGGTGTAAATATACTGACATTGTGACGTTGAACTTTACAATTTGAATGTTGAACAATGGGTTGATTTTTTTATGCTCCTCAAATTCTATGAAAACATTATGTCCGCTTCAATTTCCTTCGGCCAATAAAGGATTCATTTTAATCAGAGTCAAGGAAGCCATGTTTTATTCCCATTAATTTCTGATTTGTTGTAGTTATGTGTTAGAAACCATTTTACCTTAAAAACCGGATCCTGAGATTTACAATCAAATATTTGCAAATTTTAACATCAGGATTAAAAATTTGGAAAAACAAATCCGGATTTCATAACAGTAAAATCATTAAAGACTCTTTCACTTTACTTTAAAATCAGCCCTTTCAAACTCATAAGTCAATAGTATTTATTCCAAATGCAATTAAAAGTAATTTCTTTTTTGCAATCCAACCGGTTAGTTTTGTGAATAAATCTTATTGTTATCCCGATACCCATTCATGTTCTTGAACCAATCTTTATTCTGGGTTCCCGAGCTTGTGGCCCAGGTTCCAAAATGAATAAAAGCTGAGTTTACCTGAACCTCTTCAATGGTATAGTCATAAGAATCTACCACATTCATTGCCCACGGCAGGTTGTCAACTGATTTGTAGTAACGTCCGGAATTGGGATTGCTGTTATCATTTCTGGTTCCAAAAAATGACTCATCTACCAGGTCCGTTGGAACACAATCAGGTAGATGGATTTCATGTCCTCTGTCGTAATTCACAAAAATAAACGGATTATAAGGAGCCTAATCCAACTTCAGAACTACTCAAAGGATTTGAAAAGATGATTTCCATTTCAACAGTAACTGGGTCGCCTGTTTTTCCACCAGGAACTGTATTAACTGGTGCCATCCCGTTTGGGTTTTCGCCGGTGACATTGTTAAACAATGAAAATGCTTTATCAAACGCAATAAAGACAGCCTTAGACTGACCTGCTTCCATTCCATTTGGATCCAGGGAAATGTAGTTCTTCACGAGATGCGTTCCGGTAACACTTTCAACAGCCCCGGCCATCGTATTATCCAGCTGGAAACCAAAACCGGCATTCAGATTTGCTCCTGCTGCTATGGGAATGAAGGAGGGGTTTATCTGAACAATCTCATTGTTACCATTGGATATCTGGGTAAATTTATATTTTACCACAAGATCATTGAAATCGTAATCACCTGTTGAGGGCCAAAGATCTTCATAAGCCAGTGTTCCATAAGTAGATTCGCCCGGAAAATAGCTGATAAATGCCCTTGCGGGATCGGTGGGGAATTCATCAAAAGTGTCGGGAACTCCATCGTTGTCTGTATCAGGGTTCAGATATGTTATCAAAGGCATAGAAGTATATTGAATCGCTTCAACCGGATTGGCCGTTACATAAAAATTGCATCATTAAAATCATTGTCAGCACCATTATCCCTTCGCATATCTTCAAAACCCATCAGGACAATATTCCGGCCAGGGTCGAGTAATTGCACTGTATGCTGCTTCAGACTTGAGTTACTCTCAGGATTGAGCCAGGTATCTGAGAAAAAAGTGGTAGCGTTGGGATTCACCGTGCCATTGTATGCATTTTGCAGAATAGCCCAGCCAATTTTAGTATCTGCCGGAAATCGGCCTATCAGGACTTTATTACCGGAAACCAATCCACCTCCACTTCCCTGAAATGAAACATTCGGGAAGATAACATTAATTACACTGATATTATTTACAGTTGCAGGAGGATTATTGACATCATAGGTATAGAAGCCCAGCACATTCTTATATCCGGCACCTTCATGTACAAATGTTACCCAAACGTCAGATTCCTGTGTAATGGTTAATGATGTCTGGTTTTGGGTATCCAGGTATTCAGGATTGTATTGCGGTACCGGCCTTTTTTCGGGTAAAGATGCATTTACATCATTCAGGAGGTCCTGACCGATGGGATCGTTTGAGGGTTCAAGGTAATTGGGGACCCCCTGATTGTTGTAAGTACCCAGATACCAAGCGGAACTCCCGCAGTGCTTTTTAATGCAGATTTATAACGGATAGCGATGATTTTACATTCAATGACTTTTGAGCTCCTCCGTAATTTGCAGAAAATGAATTTCCATCAACCTTGACATATTTTTCAAATGGAAATCCAATGAAGCGGGTGGTAATTACAACCTTTTCCAGGTAGTCAGGCAAAGATATTTTCCCGAAAACACACCTTCTGAATTGGTGCCGCCGCTGGTCATTAAAACTCCTCCTGAATCAGGATGTGCTGTGTAAATATCAAACCTGACTGCCTGAATCGGAGAATTCAGATTATCAAAGGCAGTGATTGAAAATGATTTTTCTGCAGTCGTTTCAAAATTAAAATTTTCCGCAATTTGTAAATTCTCAAAACTTACAGAATTCTCAGGATTCTCAGGGTTCAAGTCCTTAATACATGATAACAAACCCATCGAAATTAATAAAATTCCTGAAATTAGTAATCTATTTGACCTTATCATTTTTTCATTTTTGTCTGATAAAACTATTATTAATCATTAAAACGCTTAAAAATAACCCTGTTTGGCTAATTTTTATATTCAATGTAATAATTTGATACCATTATTCGCAAATGGACATATATCTTATTAGGACTGATAATCCATAATAGGAATAGACTATTTTCTTCGGTTTACCACAGCGATTCATAAGCTTGGATTACCTTCTGTATTTTTACACTTTAATACATCTGCTTTATGAACGCACTGCACTTATCGCACCTGACATTTTTAGCCATTAAAGCAGCCATTGCTGCTGGTGAAAAGATAAATGAAATATATCACGGAGAGTATGCAACTACTTATAAAGCCGATCAAAGTCCGTTAACAACCGCTGATGTTAAAGCACATGAAACAATTGTAGATTTCCTGAAAGAAACTGACATTCCGATTCTCAGCGAAGAAGGCCGGAATATCAATTGGGATGAACGGCGCAAATGGCACTATTTCTGGCTGGTTGATCCCCTGGATGGGACGAAGGAGTTTATTAACCGGAATGGGGAATTCACTGTTAATATTGCACTGGTTGCCGGGCACTCCCCTGTTATAGGTGTTATTTATGTACCTGCTACAGGTATGCTCTATTTTGGCAATCCTGAAATTGGATCCTGGTGTGCTGATGGTTCTTTAGCTCCACTTGTTAATAAGTCCGGATCGTTGGAATTGTTGCTTGAAAAATGCAAAAAACTTCCACTCACGGCCGACAATTCCACAATTACCATACTTGCCAGTCGTTCTCACCTTTCGCCTGAAACCCAGGAAATACTCGAAAAAATAAAAGAGAAATATCCGGATTGTCAAATCACCAATGCAGGAAGTTCACTCAAATTTTGCCTGATGGCCGAAGGCAATGCACAGTATTACCCCCGGTTTGGACCTACAATGGAATGGGATACTGCCGCCGGTCATGCCATCGCCTCATTGGCAGGTGTCTGCGTAAAATCATGGCCTGAACTCCTCCCATTGGAATATAACAAGGAGAACCTTGTTAATCCCTGGTTTATTGCATATAAAGAAGGATTAACGGATTTTAGCTGATTTAACCTGTTACTTATAAGCAATTTTGGAATCAACTTCATGTAACTGAAATTGATAAACAAAATGACAGCAATCATCATTTTCTTTTGGATCTTGATATTCATAGTCTTTTATGCCTATGCGGGTTATGGTATTGTACTCTATGCACTTGTAAAACTGAAACGGATCATGTTTAGCAAAGCAATCAGGCATAACCCTGATTTTGAGCCGGAAGTAACCCTGTTTGTGGCAGCTTACAATGAAAAGGATTTTATAAAAGCAAAAGTAGAGAACTCACTTGCACTCGATTATCCGGAGAATAAATTGAAATTGGTATGGGTTACCGATGGCTCTGACGATGGTACACCTGAATTGTTGAAGTCACACCCCCGTTTGGAAGTGTATCACCAGCCAGAAAGAGCAGGTAAAATCGGGGCCATGAACAGAGGCATGAAACTGGTAAATACACCCATTGTAATTTTTACTGATGCCAACACAATGCTCAATCCTGAGGCCATCAGGAATATTGTACGGCACTATGCTGACCCAAAAGTAGGCGGAGTAGCCGGTGAAAAAAGGATTGCTAAAAAAGACAAAGATGCTGCAGCCGGCGCCGGCGAGGGAATTTACTGGAAGTATGAATCAGCGTTGAAAAGACTGGATTCTGAATTGTATTCAGTTGTAGGAGCCGCCGGAGAACTATTCTCGGTGAGGACTGCATTGTTTCACGATGTTGAGAAAGATACCCTTCTGGATGACTTTATACTCACCATGCGCATCACACAGCAGGGTTATATCGTAAAATACGAACCTGAAGCCAACGCTACTGAAACTTCTTCAGCCAATGTAGAAGAAGAACTGAAACGAAAAGTGAGAATTTCGGCCGGAGGCCTGCAGAGTGTAGTCAGATTAAAATCATTGCTGAATATTTTTAAATACAAAACCCTTTCGTGGCAGTATATTTCGCACAGGGTACTGCGATGGACACTTGCTCCGCTTGCACTTCCCTTTATTTTTATTCTTAATCTTATCATTGCAATGGAAAAAGGATTGTTTGTTCCCGGGTTTTACACATTGCTATTCTGGGGCCAGGTGGTATTTTACATTGCTGCACTGGCTGGCTGGTACCTCGAAAACCGCAAACTGAAAGTGAAAGTGCTGTTTGTGCCTTATTATTTCTTTATCATGAACCTTTCTGTATATCTGGGATTCCGGCGATTTATCAAAGGAAGGCAGACAGTTAACTGGGAGCGGGCGAAAAGGGCCTGATTTTCACCACCTTCAATTCAATCAGAAGTAATTTTAAACTGATTATTTCAGACATTATAAAGAAAAGGCTACCTCACGGGTAGCCTTTATCTATTAACAAAATGACAAGCCGATCTTTGAATCTGCGATATTACATCTGCATACCGCCACAAACACTGATGACCTGACCTGTAACATAAGAAGATAAGTCAGAAGCCAGAAACAGGCTTACATCGGCAACATCTTCCGGTTTACCACCACGTTTAAGCGGTATACCCTCGATCCATGTTTTACGGACATCATCGGGAAGTTTGGCAGTCATATCGGTTTCGATGAAACCAGGTGCAATGGCATTGCACCGGATGCTGCGTGAACCAAGTTCCTGTGCCATTGATTTGGTAAAACCTATCAAACCTGCTTTTGAAGCTGAATAGTTGGACTGACCGGCATTACCTCCAACACCAACTACAGAACTCATGTTGATGATTGACCCTGAGCGTTGCTTCAACATTACCTTTTGTACAGCTTTGGTCATGTTGAATACTGATTTCAGGTTAACTTTAATAACCAGGTCCCAGTCAGCTTCGGTCATGCGCATGAGCAAATTATCACGGGTAATACCGGCATTGTTTACCAATATGTCAATTCGCCCGAATTCAGCAGCAACAGCAGTTATGAGGTTTTCACTACCATCAAAAGAGCTTGCATCGCTGGCATAACCCTTGGCTTTAATGCCAAAAGCGGCAAGCTCAGCTTCCAGAGCTTCGGCAACAGCGTCGTAATTAAGATCAGAAAATGCTACATTGGCCCCTTCTGAGGCAAATTTCAGGGCAATGGCCTTCCCTATTCCCCGCGCTCCGCCGGTAATCAAGGCTGTTTTTCCTTCTAAAAGTTTCATTTTATCGTTTTTAGGTTAGACTTTAAAAACTTTTCTTTCGATTGTCAGTCAGTATTTAATATGGTTGGTGTTTCAACCTTAATGAAGGACAATTTATTACGATATCCATTTTACCAGGTTAAAATCCTGCCTGTGAGGCAGAAGCGGGTGCTTCGGATACAATCTGAAAGCGAAATCGAATACTCCGGCCTGTAAGGTTGGTATTTCAATAAAGAAAGTAACAATGTTACCATTTACACCGGCCACCGTCATTTCTTCAGTGAAAGAAAGGCTTTTAACCTCATCGTTTATCTTATGACCGAAAAGAACCTCCAGGCCGATATCATGCGCAGCCAACTCATTAACATTGAGTACCACTTCGGCAACAAAATTTTCACCCAGCCTCAGGGGTTTACGGGTTGAGTCCGGAACCCGTACAGAAACTGTTTCAATACTGTCCCAACCCCTCATCATCCTTCTTTTCCAAACTGAAAGCTGGCGGATTCCTTCATAATCCTTATCAAAAAGCATGGTTGACCTGTTAATAAGCTTGTTATAAAACTTATCATAGTAATCGTCAATCATTCTCTTCATGGTAAAGTCAGGAGAAATGCCTGCGATGTTATTCTTGATCATACCCACCCATTTGCGTGGAATTCCGTTTTCATCACGGTTGTAATAGTCAGGTACAATTTCATCAGCAAAAATGTTGTAGATATTTTCTGCATCCAGTTCGTCCTGAAATTGCTGACTTTCGTAAGTGCGTTCCTCAGCAAGTGCCCAGCCTGCGTCTGGTATGTAACCTTCGGCCCACCAGCCATCCAGTACAGAAAAATTGAGCACACCGTTCATAATTGCCTTTTCACCGCTGGTACCAGAAGCTTCAAGAGGCCTGGTAGGTGTATTGAGCCATACGTCTACACCCTGAATGAGTTTGGCTCCCAGTGACATATCATAATTCTCGATGAAGACAATTTTACCTGTGAACTGGGGCATTTTTGAAATTTCAATCACCCTTTTAATAAGATCCTGTCCGGCCTTATCGGCAGGATGGGCTTTACCGGCAAACACAAACTGGACAGGTTGCTTCGCATTGTTTACCAATTGAGAGAGCCTGTCGACGTTGGTGAAAAGCAGATAAGCTCTTTTATAAGTTGCGAAACGACGAGCAAATCCAATGGTCAGGGTTTTCTCGTTCAGTGTTTCGAGTGTACGCATGATAAACTTTGGATTTTCCTGCCTGCGTTTCAGGTCTTCGCCCAATCTTCTGCGAAGATAGCCAATCAGGTCTTTTCGATGTTCCTGGCGGAGTTTCCAGATTTCCTCATCGGGAACTTCGTGAATCTTTGCCCATAGTTTATGATCAGATTGATTGTGAATAAAATCGTCGCCAAACACTCTTTTATATAGTGATTGCCATGCCGGTGATGCCCAGGTAGGCAAGTGTACTCCGTTGGTTACATAGCTGATATAGAGTTCTTCGGCATAGTATCCTTCAAACATACCCTGGAACATTTCGCGGCTCACACGGCCATGAATCCGGCTAACGCCGTTCATTTCCTGCGAAAGACGCGTTGCCAGTACACTCATCGAGAATTTTTCATCAAGTTTATCCTCAATATAGCGGCCAAGGTTCATAAAGCTGTTCCAGGTAAGATTGAGCCTGTCGGCATAATGTGGAATGTAGGCTCTGAGCACATCTTCGCTAAACGCATCGTGCCCGGCCGGCACTGGTGTATGGGTTGTAAAAAGCTGGGTGGCCCTGACAATTTCAACGGCCTGGTCGAATGAGAACTTTTTCTCCTGAACCAACAAACGTAAGCGTTCAATCCCTATGAAAGCCGCGTGACCTTCGTTACAATGATACAAGGAGGGTTTTAGTCCGAGTGCATTGATCAGCCGGATGCCACCTACACCGAGTAAAAGTTCCTGTTTGAAACGGTTTTCCCAGTCACCGCCATAAAGCTGATGAGTTATGAAACGGTCAGCTTCATTGTTTTCTTCAACATCTGCATCAAGCAAATAAAGAGGAATTCGACCTACATCCAGTTTCCAGACTTTTGCGTAAAGGTTTCTCCCGGGAAGAGCCAAAGAAATGATTACCCATTCTCCATTGCCGTTTCTTACAGGTTTCAATGGCATGTGAGTAAACTTCTGTGGAGAATAGGTATCGATCTGGTCTCCATAGATGGACAGATTCTGCCTGAAATATCCGTAACGGTAAAGTAAACCGACCCCAATCATATTCATATTCGAGTCACTGGCTTCCTTGAGGTAATCTCCGGCCAGAATCCCAAGTCCACCTGAAAAAATCTGAACCGTATCGTGCAAGCCGTATTCCATACTGAAATACGCGATCTGCTGCTTTGGTTTTTCTGAAGCCTTTTTCATGTAAGACTCAAAATCATCATAGATCTGATCGAGCCTATTGATAAAAGTTTCGTTTCTTTCAAGTTGCAGCATTTGCTTTACAGTGAGTGATTCGAGCAATGCAATGGGATTATGATTCAAGGCTTCCCACTGTATGGGATCAATCATTCTGAAAAGTTCGGTGGCATGAGGGTTCCACGACCACCACAGGTTACGTGAAAGTCTTTTCAAACCGTTAAACCGTTCAGGGATTCCGGGTTTAACCAGTACTTTATTCCATATCGGGGTTTGCTGGCTTTTAACCGGGAATGTCATCAGCAAATCGGGGGTACGCTTATCACGGAAAAGTTCTTCTCGTTTTCCAACTTTATGCAAGGCAATTGAGAAGGCTTCGAGGTATTTTCCGGCCAGTTCATCCCAAAGGGCAATGCGTGAGATATCATATGCTTTGGCTCTTGCCTCTTGAACCATTTTGTCGTTAAAACCAGCAAAATCGAGGACAATTCTGCTTATTTCCCTTGTTACTTCTTCTTCATTAATGTCGTTACGTTCAATTACCCATGCACCTGGTTCATGTTGTTTACGTTTTTCACGGATCCACAATCCGAATCCGGCAAGGGATGTGGTGATGGTAGGGATATGAAAAGCAAGACTTTCAAGGGGTGTATAACCCCATGGCTCATAATAGGATGGAAATACCGACAGGTCGAAGCCAATCAGTAATTCATAATATGAAAGGTTGAAAATACCATCGGCTCCGTTGAGGTAAGAAGGTACAAAGATCAGTTTTACTTTATCCTGAGGCTTGTTGTGCAGGCCAACCGCCCTCGCTTTGTTGATAACCCGGTCATGCTCTACATCGAACAATCCATGGGTAAGATACTGACCTTCGGTAGGTGAATTAAAATCGGGATTATTCAGTCTGTTGTTTAACAATTCTGAAGGGCCTGAATGGTTGGCCGGGACTGTTATAAATCCAATTATAGTGCGTTTAAGGTCAGGATCAACATTGAGCGCTGCGAGGGCATCAATGTACAAATCAATTCCTTTGTTCCGGAATTCGTATCTTCCGCTGTTTACCAACAGCAGAGTGTCGTCAGGCAAGTCGATGTTAAACAATGCCCGTGATACCTGCATTATCTTGTGCCTGGCCATGCCCCGGCGGTTTTCAAACTCACCGGCTGCCGGAACAAAACTATCGTCAAAGCCATTAGGGGTAACTACATCAACAGGTCGGCCAAGAAACTGACTACATTCGAGTGCAGTGATATCACTCACCGTCGTAAATGCGTCGCTGCTTTGTGCTGCCGCGCGCTCGAGAGAGTACTTGGAAACAATATCGAAACGGCGGGCTGCTCCATCGGGTGGATAACTCTTGAAATCTCCGTACAAGGGCAGATTGTTTCCGGCAACAGCCCTGCCAAGTGCTGTCGCATGGGTCGTAAACACACAACCAATCTGAGGAACTTTATCACGAAGGTACAATACTCCGGTGCCGGTCATCCATTCGTGAAAATGGGCAATGATTCGGTCGTGTGAGGTGAGATTAAACTCATAAAAGCTTTCGATTACCTTGGCCGCCGCATATCCAAAAAGAGCTGGTTCTACATAGTCCCATTGCCCTGAAATAGAATCGAGTTGATAAGTTTCCCAGAAATTGGCAAAGATCTTATCCTTTATCTGAAAATAAGGTGTGAAATCGACAAGCACCACAATGGGATTGCTTTCAATGTTCCAGCGGCCAATCCGAAGTCTGATACCCTGGGCTTCAGCATGTTCACGCCATGAACGATAAATGTACCTATCCTCAATAAAATCAGGATTCTTATTGGTTTCTTTCCATACATCGGGGCCAATAAGAATAAAATTATCTTCAAAATCCTTCTGCAGTCCGGGAGCTTTGGTTGCTACAACAGTGTATATACCCCCAACTTTGTTACAGATTTCCCAACTTGTTTCAAAAAGATAGTCGGGTTTGATTTGTTTTTCTTCAGTCATTTCAGCGTTTGTCATTATTTAACAATAAGGCCGCTGCTCTGAAGCAGAGGCCCTTTGATTTTAGAAAGTAATCTGGTTAAAACCCGGAACGAGGTCATTTTTTACTGGATATCCGGGATTAAAACAACGATTTGAGTAAATCGTTCACTTTGTTTTTGTAACTTTCAATGATGGCTTTCCGGGGTTTACCAATTTCCTTCATTAATTTGTTCAGCTCTAAGCGATAAGCTGCCGGAAGATTTTTTCTCAGTTTCTCAATTTCATCTTCGGCTTTATCATAAAGCGAATAGGCAAGGTCTTTCACATCAAGCTTTTCAGTAAAATCCTTCAGTTCTTTTTTTGACAAACTGAAAATTACCTCGAAATCAACACTCTTTTTTTGTTCGGTTTTTGCCGTTTTGACTTTCGGTTTTGATGTAGCCGTTGCCTTGCTTTTAACGGTACTTTTTATGTAACCTGCCGGATCAGGCAGGATAAATGTTTCGCGTTCTTCAGTTTTATTTTCATTGTATCGCTCAACCCGTCCGATAAAATCAGAAAGTATATTCATGTAATTGATAAATGCTTCGTAAGGCGTACCATATGGGTTGAAATATTTATGCACTGTTCCGTCGGAAAACCATTTTGTGCACATGTAATAAAAATGGTCGGAAGTCTGCAGATAAAGCCAATCTTTCTGAATTTCCTTGTTTTTAATATTCCTGACTTTGTGCACTAATTTATAAAGGCTGTCAAAAGCCTCATCCTGCATTTCATTACCAAGCCAGGCAGTGAGGTCTCTTTCTTCGTCAGCCCATGAAATGGGGTGAGGTACATTAACAGCAGCTACGGGTTGAAGTTTGGCTGCAATCTGAGTTGGTGTTGAAAACGTGAAATTGGTACTGGCAAAAATCTGCTTTGGCAAAGCTTTCATAAAGTCGAAGATGCCTGTTTCTGCCCATTGGTGTTCACCAAACGATTCATAATCGAGGAAAATATTCACCACCTGTTGGTTTTTTCAAAACCACCTATCCACGTTGAAAACTTCTCTGCTGTAAGCGGCCATTCAATCCAGCTCTGGTTGGAAAACCGGAAGGCAATATCATCGCTCAACTGAAAATTACGGAGTAAAAGTTTAAGTTTGGGTGTAGTTCCACTGCAATAAAGGAAATTAGGACTTTTCCATCCAAGAATGTGTTTGGCCCCCTCAGTCAGCATAACGTTAAAACCCATTTCCGAAACCAGCGTGCCAATGTAATCAGAATATATAAGCTCAGTATTGCGGAATGCAGTGGGACGAACGCCAAATAGCTCCTCGATGCGGTCGGAATGCAGTTTAACCTGTCTCTTGAATTCATCCGGGTCCTTCAGGGCAACCAGTGAATGAGCATAAGTTTCGGCAAGAAATTCCACGTTTCCGGTGGCTGCCAGCTTCTTAAAACTATCCAGTGCATCAGGCGCATAAAGCTCAAACTGATCAAGTGCATCTCCTGAAATAGAGAAACTTACCCTGAAAGCAGCACCATATTCCTTGATGAGACCCAAAAGAAGGTTGTTCATTGGGATGTATGAACGTTCAGCTACCCGCCTGATGATAGACCTGTTCTGATACTCATCATAATAATGATGATTTGCCCCGATATCAAAGAATCTGTATGTCTTAAGCCGAAAGGGTTGATGTACCTGAAAATAAAAACAAATTGATCTCATAATTCACAGTATTTATCTGGATATTAAAATATTACTTACCGGTAACCTCTTCGTAAACATCCTTAATGAGCTTTGCAGCATTTTCCCATTTCAGGTTTTCAACTTCAGTGGCTCCATATTTGGAAAAAACCGATGAGAGGCTGTTGTATCTGAGCAAGGCGTATATGGCATCCGCCATGGCATCGATGTCCCAAAAATCAACTTTCAGTGCATGCTGCAGGACTTCCGCGACACCTGATTGTTTCGAAATAACGACCGGAACATTTGACCGCATGGCCTCAAGTGGGGAAATTCCGAAAGGCTCTGAAACAGAAGGCATTACATAAACGTCACTCATGGCAAACATCCGGTCAACGTTTTCCCCGCGGAGAAAACCTGTAAAATGAAACCTGGTAGCAATGTGCAACTGGGCTACACGACGGATCATTTTTTCGAGCAGATCGCCGGTACCGGCCATTACAAACCGGACATTGGGATCACGTTGAAGCACCTTGTATGCTGCTTCAATAAAATATTCAGGTCCCTTCTGGAAGGTAACACGACCAAGGAAGGTAACCACTTTTTCAGGCACATGCTTTCAACATTCTCAAAATCGCTTCTATCGGTAGGTTCAACGGCGTTGTGCACGGTAATCACCTTCTCAGGGTTAATCCCGTAACGCTCAATAACAATGTTGCGTGTAAGGTTACTGACAGTGATTACCCGGTCGGCAGCTTCCATACCCTGACGCTCTATGTCGTAAACCTGCTGGTTCACATTTTCGCCGGAACGGTCGAATTCGGTAGCATGCATATGTACAACCAGCGGTTTTCCACTGGCTTTTTTGGCGGCAATTCCGGCAGGATAAGTCAGCCAGTCATGCGCATGTATCAGGTCAAATTGTGATTCTGAGGCAATCTGGGCACCCACGAGCGCATAACGCGAAACTTCCTCCAGCAGGTTCGCACCATATTTACCAGAAAAAGTATACCGTGCATTGAAAATTGATTCTTCCTTCCAGTTAAAATAAGCTTCACCGGTTTCAATCAGGTTATCAAAAGCCTCAGGTCCGACATAAGGGACCAGGTTTGAGTTGATTTCAAGGTAGGTGATATTCTTCCAAAAGTCCTGTTGTTCAGTTTTACGGACATCAATGGTTACATCGCTCGCATTGATCAGCCTTACAGCTTCTTCGCTCTCGTCGCCATAGGCTTTGGGAACAACAAAAAGAACCTCAACTCCGTTTTTGAGTAATCCTTTTGTCATCCCGAAGCAGGCGGTGCCAAGTCCCCCGGTGATGTGTGGCGGGAATTCCCACCCGAACATCAGTACTTTCATAAATTATTCCCTTCTTTTATTTTAAAATCAATAAATATGTAATGATGAATTATCTGGCAGAATGCTGCCTGATAAGCCAGTTAATCCTGAGCAATTCGGCTATACTCCATGCTTGTGAAATGGCACCACCCGGTTTATGCGGGGGATCGCCATCGTATACTTCCGAAATAGTGCCAATGCCATGTTCTGTCATAACGTCTTTAAAACCGTTGTACAGGTCAACTGCCATTTTAAGCTCGCTTTTTCCATGAATATTAAGATAACCTTCAATAAAGTGACCGAGTAGCCATGGATAAACTGACCCCTGATGATAAGCCTGATCACGCTGAGCCTGGTTTCCGGTGTAAACGCCTTTATAGAGCGGATTTTTAGGTGCCAGTGATCTGAGTCCGCGTGGAGTAAGTAACTCAGAGCGAACACGTTCAAGAACACCATTGCGCATTTCCTCATTTAAAGGAGAATAAGGCAGGGAAGTTGCAAAAACCATGTTGGGCCTTACTGAAAAGTCCTTGTAATCGCCATGGGTGTAGTCGGCCAGATAACCCCTTTTCTGATCCCAGAAGTTTTTAACAAACGCCTGGGGAAATTCCGCTGCCACATCTTTCCATTCCCTGATGAAGTCCTCATCACCTGCCTGGGTAGCCAATTCAAGGGCAAACATCAGGGCATTGTACCATAATGCATTGACTTCAACAGTGTAACCAATGCGTGGTGTTACCGGTTTCCCTTCTACCACTGCATCCATCCAGGTAACGGCATATCCGGTTTCTCCGGCATATATCAGGCCGTTTTCTTCTAATCTGATGTTATAAGCAGTACCCGCACGAAAACCTTCGAGAATGGTTTTCAGTTTTTTACCATATTCCTTCCATAGTTTACGGGTTGTCTTGGTATAAATTCCATATTGCTGTAATGCCCAGAAAAACCAAAGAGGAGCGTCTGCAGAATTGTATAGGGCATGTTCACCAATTCCCATGTTTGGGAACAACGGGCCACGCATTTCCAAAAGAATGGTATCGATGGCCGCTTTGGCCACTTTAAATTCACCTACAACCAATGCCAGGCCCGGGAGAGCGATAAAAGTATCCCGGCCCCAACGTCCGAACCAGGGATAACCGGCAATCACTTCAACCTTTTTCCCGCGTTTGACAATAAACTGCTGAGCTGCATTGATCAGGCAGTTTTCGAAACAGTCACGGGGGACACGCCGCTCAATTTCAGTAGTATATAATTTCTTAAGCGTTGACGGACTAACAGGTTCTATTCCGGCAGAGAAGTAAATACTTTCGCCTTTGGCAATTGCCATTTCGAAATATCCTGGTACAAATAAGTCCTCCAGGTAATCGTATCCCCTGGCTTTCTCTCTAATATACTCTATGTTGTAATACCAGTCGGGAACATGCACATAATCAGGCTCTTTAGAAAACTGGAGGTGAAGAAAGGAATAGCCCCTGTACATCCTGAGTTTTATCCCGTTTGCAATGGGTTCGTAACTCGTATCAACATCGTAATTAGCCTTGCAGAGCGCGTGAATATTGCGGAAGGCTAAAAATGGTTTAAACCGGATGGTCGTCGGTGAATGCGCTTCAACCAGGGTGTATTTGATGATCATCCGGCCATCTTTGTGCGAAAAGAGCATCTCCTTGGTGAATTCAATGCCTCCCACTCCATAGGTAAGCTTGGGAATGGGTTCAGTGGTGAAATCCTTCAAATATTTATGGCCTTTCGGTGAAAATACCTCACCCTGATACTTTCGTATGCCCAGGTTAAACTCAGCATTGTGTTGAATCAATGTTTCATCGAAAGCAGAAAGCAATACATGGTTTCCACTGTCAATAGCTGGCTGCGGAACCACCAGCAATCCATGGTATTTTCTGGTGTTGCAATTGATGATGGTACTGCTGGCATAAGCTCCTTCGCGGCTTGACCTCAGGAGTTCCTTTGGCAAACTGTATTCAAGGTTAACCAGTTGATTCTTATCGAAATTTATATAACTCATAACAGCAACTTTGGCTATTTGATTTTACCTGAATTCAAGGCGCAAAGATACATCAATTTATCTGGATGTAAAAATCGTTCAAATATCGATTAACAACCTTTGATAACGGACTGATTTCAACGTTTTTGAAACAAAAGACCATGCAATAAATCAGGAAAATAGAATTTCAACCATCCTCATATTTCTTAAAAATTCTTAAAATCAAATTTAAGAAAATATTTCATTTATTTGAACTGCAAATTCTTATTTCCCCATAGCAATAACGATATTAATATTTCAATCGGAAATGTAAGGTTTTTGAAGATATTATCGACATTTGCCCTCAGTTTGTTTAATTGAATCCCAAAATCTGAATAATGAAACTTCGCCTTTACAGTTTTTTAATTTTAATTTCTGTTATCCTGTTAACTGTATTCTCTGTCAATGCACAGGAAAGAATCCCCCTGAATCCGGGTGTTTACGATCAATGGAAAAGTATTGAACGACCCCAGATCAGTGAGAACGGGCAAATTATAAGCTATGAAGTTAATCCCCAGTTGGGTGATGGTTGTCTGATCATTATTCATCATGAAAGCGGTAAAAGTGATACGATTTCAAGAGCATTCGATGCAATGTTTTCGCCTTCAGATGATTTTTCGGTTTATAAAGTCAAACCTTTATATAAAGATACCCGGAAAGCAAAACTCGATGGTAAAAAGAAAGACGATTTGCCAAAAGATTCATTGGGAATCAGTGCGTTCAATGGAATTGTTTTTCGTTTTGCCGGGTTAAAATCGTTTAGTCTTCCGGCAAAAAAAGGAAATTTCCTGGCTGCCCTGCTGGAAACTCCAAAACCAGAAAAAACCGAAGACTCTGCAACTGTTGATTCAGCTAATATTGCCGGAATTTCCGGTAAGACGGAAAGTAAAGTTAAAAAACCAGGTGAATCAAAGAAAAAAGATAAAACTGAAACCTATACCCTGAAGCTGATATTTCCATCAGATAGCCTGATTTATTCCTGGGACAGCATTACAGATTTTACCTTTAGTGAGAATGGCAAAACATTGGCATGGGCATCATACTTCAACGATAGTATTCCTATGTCCAGGATCACTGTTTTCGAAACAGCTTTAAAAAAGAAACTTGAAATTTTTAATTCAGCCGGCGTCGTCCGTAATCTGGCGCTTGATACTGCCGGAACCCAACTTGCTTTTATGCACAGCAGCGACACGTCGGATGCGAAACGTTACCGTCTGTTATATTATAACAAAGTGCTTTCCGTTGTCGCAGATACTGTTACCAAAGAATTTTCGTCAGGGTATTGTCCGGGTGAACATGGAAAGGTATATTTTTCTCAGGATGGCAGCAAACTCTATTTTGGCATCGCTCCTACCCCACGCCCTGAGCCAAAGGATACCCTTACTGATGATGAAAAAGCCAGGGTTGATCTGTGGCACTGGAAAGATCCACTTATACAGCCACAGCAACTCAAGAAGCTGGAAACAGAGAAAAACGCACCTACCTGACCGTTTATTACCCACTCAACAGCAAACTGGTTCAGTTGGGCAATGAAAACCTTAAAGAAATTACAACCGGATTCAAAGGCAATGGCAGGTACGCGCTGGGTTTCGACGAAAATTCCTACCTGATTGAAACGTCATGGAAAGACGCTGGCTACAGGGATATTTATCTGGTTGACCTGGAAACCGGGAAACGGGAACTATTGCTTAAAAATCACGACGGACCGGTCAGCCTCAGCACCACCCAGAAATACCTGGCATGGTACAATAAAACCGACAGTCTGTGGTACACTATGGACCTGAAACAACGCAAACCAGTGAAGCATTCTGCCGGAAAGGGAGTTGTTTTCTATGAGCAAGAACACGACGTACCTTCGGTCCCCGGCCCGGTTGGCTATGCAGGATGGACACAAAGCGACAGAAGGTTTGTTGTCTACGACCGTTTCGATCTGTGGGGGCTGGATCCTTCCGGCAAGGAAAATCCCGTGAATTTTACTTCCGGTGAAGGACGGAAAACGAATACTAAATTCCGCGTAGTTTCACTGAATCCGGATGTACCTTTCATTGGTCAGGAAGATGGGTTTCTGCTGAGTTCTTTCAATGAAACAATCAAAGAAGCCGGATTTTATAAAACAGGAAATGGCAACACTCAACCGGTTTTGCTTGAAAAGGGTCCGTTTAAATTTACGAATCCAGTCAAAGCCAGGAAATCAGGTCAGCTCATCTGGACGAAGGGCAATTTCAGGCTATTCCCCGACCTTTGGACAAGTTCATTGGATTTTACCGTTCAGAAGAAGCTTTCGGATGCCAATCCGCAACAAAAAGACTACCTGTGGGGCAATGTTGAACTTGTGAAATGGTTAATGCCAGATGGAAAAGAAGCCGAAGGACTGCTTTACAAACCGGCAAATTTCGATTCAACAATGAAGTATCCCATGCTGGTTTATTTTTATGAGAAATATTCTGATCAGCTGCACCAGCATTACGTGCCCAAGCCCTCGCGAAGCATCATCAGCCCAACATACTGCAGCAGCAACGGATACCTGGTTTTTATACCGGATATCAGCTATCGCGATGGTTATCCCGGTCAATCTGCCATGGATGCTGTTGTCAGCGGCACAAGAGCCATGGCTTCACTGGGATTTGTCGACACTACCCGCATGGGTATCCAGGGCCAAAGCTGGGGTGGATATCAAACAGCATGGATGGTAACGCGGACCAATATCTTCAAAGCTGCAATGGCAGGCGCTCCGGTAAGCAATATGACCAGTGCTTATGGCGGCATCCGCTGGGAATCGGGCATGGTGAGGCAATTCCAATATGAAGAAGGTCAAAGCCGCATCGGAGCCACCCTGTGGGAACGTCCCGACCTCTACATCGAAAACTCACCGCTTTTCAGGGCTGATAAGATCGAAACGCCATTGCTGATCATGTCGAACGACGGTGATGGCGCAGTGCCCTGGTACCAGGGTATTGAAATGTTTACCGCTCTCAGGCGGCTCAGCAAGCCTGTCTGGCTGTTAAATTACAATGGCGATGAGCACAACCTTGCCCGCCGCGCCAATATGAAAGATCTGGATATCCGCATGATGCAGTTTTTCGACCATTATCTGAAGGGTGCACCGGCACCGGAGTGGATGATAAAGGGCATTCCGGCAGTTGAAAAGGGGAAGAAGACTGGGTATGGTGTTCTGGAATAACCCCGGGGCCGCTTAAGAAAACTTTATTTCCGGATTCCTGTTTATTGGGTTTATTAACAACTTTTTAGATGGAATCAGTGAAAATTACCGGCATCGAATCCCTCCGGAGCTCATTAGATCTGGATATTACCCGTTTTAGTGACGAATCATCAAAACACAAGCGGCTTCACCGGAAATACCAGCGCGCGGTGATTATCCTGACTGCTGTAACTACTGTTGTGGCTGGGTCGGGTCTGATACTTCCCACGGAAAGTGGTAAAATTGTTCAGTTTGCCGTGCTTTGCCTCACAGCCAGCACAGCTGCCATCAGTGCCTGGTCAGAAATGAGGCGGGCCCGTGAGTTGTGGCAACATGAGCGGGATATATTTTACAGATTGGTCGATATCAGGCGGGAACTGGTTTTCGTCTCTGCCAACAGAGAGCTGAAACCGCAGGATCTTGAGGACTTTTTTAAGAAGATTGCTGATGTGCTGGGTTCCAGCACTCAAAAATGGTCAGGTATTATCGAGAAAAATGGCTCATCCTGACATTTATTCCAATTCTGACCTGCTTCATGCGGTTAAAACCAATTACGGTATTGGTCCGAAAGTTAACTTTCAGGCTGGTTGAATAAATCAACCGAACGATGTATCTTTGCCATCCTCAATTATTAATTACCATTTCATTAAAATTCAATTTTTCCCTTCTATAATTATCTTTATTTCAAACAATTATGGTTTTTGAAGCTGCAATATCCCTGCTTACCCTGGTACTTCTTGAGATAGTTCTCGGAATTGACAACATTGTCTTTTTATCTATCCTTTCCGGAAAACTACCGGCTGAGCAGCAAAAGAAAGCCCGGCGCATCGGTCTTATCCTGGCGATGTTACTCAGGTTGGGTCTGCTTTCAATCATTTCGGTTATTATGCAGCTTAAAAATGAACTTTTCAGTGTTTTCGGACATGGATTTTCAGGCAAAGATCTGATACTGATTCTGGGGGGGCTTTTCCTGCTATTTAAAAGTACATCTGAAATTTATCATAAAATGGAAGGTGAGCAGGGAGATGTTTCCAAAACCATTAAAAAAGTCACTTTTGCCAACATCATTGTTCAGATTCTGATCATGGACATGGTTTTTTCAATAGATTCGATCATCACTGCCGTTGGTATGGCCCGGGAATTATGGATTATGTTTACTGCAGTGATCATCTCGGTTGGAATTATGATGTTTGCAGCCGAGCCCATCAGCAAATTTGTGAATACCCACCCTGCTTTCAAAATGCTTGCCCTGGCATTTCTTCTCCTGATCGGATTCTCATTGATGAGCGAAGGTTTCGGAATCGAAATTCCGAAAGGCTACATCTACTTCTCTATGGCCTTCTCCTTGCTGGTGGATGTATTGCAAATGCGTATGTCGCGCGACGGTGTGAAACCGGTAAAAACGCGCGAGCATTACGTTGAAGATAAGAAGGGATAGAAGCTGCTATCTTCTGCTGTACCCGCCCCTGGTTGTAAGCCATGCAGACAAGGTCAGAAGCCTGCCCGACACAATGCAATGAAGGCAGGGTAAAACGCGTTCTGACTGTGATAAAAATGGCTCAAAGAAATGTTTTACTTTTTCTTCGCCGGGATTAGAAACCTGTTCAGCATTTCAACCAGTGTTCCGGCCTTCACAGGTTTTGAAATATATTCGTCGCAACCAGCCTTGAGTGCTTTCTCTTTATCCCCGCTCAATGCGTATGCGGTTACAGCAATTACCGGAAGCCCTGGCCGCAGTTTTTTGATAAGACCGGTTGCCTCATAGCCATCCATTTCAGGCATTTTCATATCCATCAGCACCAGATCTATTTCAGGATGATTTTTGCATGCTTCAACGGCTTCCTTCCCGTTTTCAACATGGATTACCCCAAAATTCATTTTTTTGAGAACCGCTTCCAGTAACTGATAATTGGCATAAACATCTTCGGCAACCAGCAAGGTTCTGCCTTTACCGTTTGCTTCTGATAAACGGATACCTGCAGGTACTTTGGGCAATCTGTTTTTCTGAATGTTGGTGTAAGGAATCGTAAACCAGAAGGTAGTTCCCTTTCCGGG
Organism: Bacteroidales bacterium; assembly: GCA_016709025.1. Lineage (GTDB taxonomy): Bacteria > Bacteroidota > Bacteroidia > Bacteroidales > Lentimicrobiaceae > Lentimicrobium. The sequence continues at coordinate 32,887 of JADJEQ010000011.1, forward strand.
GGTGGAATCAAGCCAGATATTACCTCCAAGCAGTTCAACATAGGCTTTAGAGATGGCCAGGCCAAGGCCATTGCCACCATACTCCTTCCGGGGATTATCGCTGGCCTGCCGGAACCTGTCGAATATAATCCGGTGCATTTCTGCAGGAATTCCAATCCCGGTGTCCGTTACGAAAAACTTCAGCATGGCACCTTCATGGCTGCATCCGAATTCAACCATCCCCTGATCGGTAAATTTCAGCGCATTCCCGATCAGGTTGGTCAGAACCTGCCTGAGTTTTGTTTCATCAGTCTTAATTACAGCTGCATCATTTTTCAGGAAGGTCCGGTAATTCAGCATCAACTGTTTTCCTGAACTCTGGAGTTTAAACTGCTCGTAAAGCATTTGAAGTATATCGTTGACATTGGTATTTGTCTCCCTCACTTTTTCCTGTCCTGCTTCAATGGTTGCAATACTGATAATATCGTTGATGATCGACAATAACTGCTCACCATTCTGATTGATGATACGATAAAAATATTTCTGGTCTTCTGCTGTGGTATCCGGATCATCAAGCAAACTTGTAAAACCAAGTATCCCATTAAGCGGTGTCCTGATTTCGTGCGACATATTGTTCAGGAAAGCAGTTTTCAGCCTGTCGCTTTCCTCCGCTTTTGCAAGAGCATCCCTTATTTCCTGTTCTGCTTTTTTGCGCTGAATCGACAGACTGAGCTGACGTGAAACAAATTCAAGCATTTCAACATCTTTTAGGCTGAAGGCGCTGGTACTTTCATAACTTTGGATTACCAGGGCTCCGATAGCCTTTTCTCCTACAACTAGCGGAACACCAAGCCACATAAGACAAGGTTCACCAATAATTTCAATAACCCCCTGCTGATTAAGCATGTTAATATCATCCTTATCGATCAGCAACGACCTTTTGTTTTTTATTACATACCCAGTTGCAGATTTTCCGGCAGGCCATTGAACAATGTTATCCTTTTCATCTTTCAGATATGGTATAGAAAGCATTTCGTCACTTTCATTAAAAAAAGCAATGTAGAAATTAGTTGTATCAAGCAATGTGCCCAGCAGGGTCCTTATTTTTTCAAAAAGCTGTCCCAACTCATCGGTAATCATAACTGCATTTGAAATCTTTAAAAGAACCCACTGAATTTGTTCGGCACGCTTGCGCAGGGTTATATCATGCCCGATGCCTACCAGCCCGTTTACTTTTCCATTCTCATTGTATAAAGGAATTTTGGAAGTCATCAGCCAATGTAGTTTACCATCGGCTCCGGCCACTTCATTCTCAATATTTATAAGAGGCATGCCGGTATGCATTACACGCATGTCATCGTTGTAGCCACCCAGGCCTGACTCTCTTCCCAGCATATCAAGATCGGTCTTACCCAATGCCTCTGATTCTTCTGTTAGTCCCATTAATTCCAGATCAGCCCTGTTTGCTACGATTTTACGACCCTCAGTATCTTTAAAATAGATGGTATCAGGTAAATTATCGATGAGCGTGCGCAGAATCATCTGTTCACGATGAATTGCTTCTTCGGTTTGTTTTCGTTCGGTAATATCGATAACTGAAACGATCCCTGCATAGCGACCCTGAAATAATAAAGAACTACCGCTGAGGTAAACCCATTTTTCCTTTCCGGTTTTGGTGCAGATTTTAAACTCATAGGCAGGCGTTGCAGGTTGCCCTACCTGCCTGCTTTTACCCCGTTCGCGGATGAGTTCACGATACTCATCGGTTGCTATATCCCAGAAGTTCATTTCAAACAGTTCAGCAGCGGTGTATCCGCTCAGGAGTTCACCTGCCGGGTTAGCATAAATCCAGCGGTCATCCTGGTAGATCATGATGGCATATGGTGACGATTCGGCCAGTGTCCTGAATTTGTCTTCACTTTCCTTCAATGCTTCCACAGCCTGTTTTCTTCCTGATATATCCCTGATTATAACCTGGTTGGCTTTATGTCCCATGTATTGAACAGGTATGCTCATCACTTCAACATCGATAACTTCACCATCAATTTTTAGAAACTTCTCTTCAATAAATCCGGCTGTAACGCCTTTTTCCATTACAGAACTAATCCTTTTCGCTGCTTTTGATCTGAAATCAGGATGAACGAAATCCAGCACCGTTCTGTCACGAAGCTTTTCCAATGATTCCACTCCTATGAGTTTAAGTGCAGCAGGATTGGCAAAAACTACCTTGTTTTCGGAATGTATTATGATACCATCCGGTGTGTAATCTACAATCTGTCTGTATTTTAACTCACTTTCCTTCAAAGCCAGTTCAGCAGCTTTGTGACGGGTAATATCCCTGCCGAAAACAACCAGCCCCCTGCGGCTGCCATCTTCATTGTATAGCGGGGTTTTTATAACTTCATAAGTCCGTTCTTTACCATCCATGGTCGGGATGATCTCTTCGACCATAGAGAGTTCATTCTTCAGCCAGGCTGCCTCATCGGTTTTTTCGCAATTCATGAAAGCCTCGGAGTACTTTTCATTGGCATGTTCGGCCAGTTCCGAATCTTTTTTGAGGTAGTAGTCTTTCCCTGTAAGTCCAAAAAGATCAAGGTCAGCATCATTGGCCTGCAGCCATTTACCTTCGCCATCTTTAAAACATATGATATCGTTGGTTGTGTTGATAAGAGTGAGCAATTGTTCTTCTTTGATTCTCAGCGCTTCTTCAGCTCTTTTACGCTCCGAAATGTCTTCATGCTGTATAATAACATTCATCAGGTTGCCCTTTGAATCCAGAATGGGGTAGGCTTTGTTTGCAAACCATACTTTTTTCTTTTCCTTAACTTCAATTCCCTGCGAATCAGAAGCTGTTCCAATATCGAAAAATACTTCCCATTGTTCAATTGTATGCTCATTAAACACCCTGTGAAGCAATTTATCAATACCGTTTTTTTTGATTTCTTCATCTCTGAAAATATTGTAATTCTTTCCCTCTATATGCTCCGGCAAAACGCCGAAAATCTCACTGAGTTTTGAGTTAATCCTGGTGCACCATCCCTCAGGATCCAGAATCTGTGTGCTCGTAGCCGATTGAAGAAACATCTGCTCAAAGAAGATTTTCTGTTTTTCAAGTTCCTTTTCAGCAGTTTTACGTTTGGTTATGTCCCTGAAAAAAGACTGATAAGTGCCATCGGGCATAGCGCTTGAATGCATCTCAATCATCACCTGTGAATCGTCTTTCCGCCTGAGAGTTCGCTCAATGCAAAGGTTTTGGCCCTGATTAAGCTTTTGATAGTTCAGGGGTTTGCCTGACAGTTCTCCTTCGGAAAATAAATCTTTCAGATTCATCCTCAACAGTTCTTCACGGTTGTATCCTGTGAGTTCAGTTGCTTTGCTGTTTACCAGTAGCAGGTCACCTTTTGAATCACCCTGAAAAAAAGCATCGGTAGCCAGTTCAAGGAGCATTCTGAATTTCTCTTCACTTTGTTTGAGTGTCTCTTCTGCTTTCTTTCGTCCGGTTATTTCCCGTTTAACGATGGCCATTCCTATAACTTCATTTTTCAGGTTTATTACCGGCCGGAAAGTGATTTCATCTGTTCTTTCCTCAGCATTCTCATTGCTGTTTCGTTCAATTGTAAATTTCTCTCCTTGTTTTACCCGATCAAGATAACCCATCCATTCTTTTACTTGCTTCCGGGTGACACCGGGAAGTTCCAGAAAATTCTCTCCGGTTTTGATTTCACGTCCGGAAAAGTCACGAACTCTTGCCTGAAACGCTGAATTGCATGTGATCAGGCGATAATCCATATCAACTGCCCATACCAATCCATCCATATTATCTATCAACTCGCGAAGCCTGAATTCGCTTTCGTTCACTTCTTTTGAAGCTTTAACCAATTCACTTATATCACGAAAATTTATTACAAATGATTCCACGCCAGGCTTCGACAGCATATTGCTGAAAATACTCTCAATCCATCGCCAACTCCCATCTTTTGAACGGAACCTGTATTGAATCGTAATCACTCTGGTTGGGTCAACTAAGATATCACTGAATGTTTGCAATACCTTTAGCCGATCGTCAGGATGTGTCAGCAGATCAGGGTCTATAGAGTCTTCCGGTGAATACCCAAACATTCTGAGAGCTGAAGGGCTGGCATATTTAAACTTCCCATCCTGGCTCACCAACGCAATTCCATCAGGCGCATTTTCAATCAATGCCTGAAAATTAATATCCCCGAATGAATGGTTAAACATTTTTCCGGAAGATTGATTTTTACCTGTCTCCTGTCCGGCAGCGTGATTTTGCTCTCTCAACCGGCTTGCATTACCTGCCCCGGACTTTTTCCCTGATTTCTTCTCCATATTTTCTGATGTTGAAAGATTGGCTCAAGAAGTATTGCATAATCTTCTTATTCTGTTAGTTACAGAATTATCCGACAGCAAATAATTCTCCGGAATCACATATAGCCACTCATCCGGATTGATCCTTTAAAAGTATAGAAAAGCTCAGGACTTTTTCCTGAATCTGAAAATTAATCATCAGCCTGAATTTATAAGGCAACCGGATAATCGTGGTATGCCTGCGTATGTTGATACCTGCATGCGCTTATTTCCTAAAGTATACCTGATAATTGCAGTTCATTTTACACGAATCCTGAACCATCCTCAAATGCTGCTGCGCTCTTTGGTGACCCCGGCAAATGCGCAAAAACCTGTTCAATTTTCCGGATCAAAAGGCAATAAACCGCAGTTAATTCCGTAATATCAACCATATCGTTATCTTTGCAGCTACATCAAAGCAAATGAAAAAAGCATACAGGTTCATAGCAGGAACAATTCTGGTTCTTATACTCGTATACATAACTGCAGCATGCAGCAAGGAAGAGCCCATCGACAATGACCCGGGGCTCAGATTGAGTTTTTCGACCGATACTGTTTTTTTTGATACGGTTTTCACCACCATTGGCACTTCAACACAGATATTCAAAATTTATAATCCTTCAAAAGACAGGATTATCATCAGTTCCATAGAGCTGGCGCGTGGCGGGGCCTCCCCTTTCAGGTTTAATGTTGATGGTGTTGCTTCAACCCAAATAAATGATCTTGAAATTGCAGGGAAAGACAGCGTATTTGTTTTAGTAAAAGTTACCATTGATCCCAACCTGGCCAATGCACCATTGGTGCAAAACGACAGCATTGTATTTGTCACCAACAACAACAGGCAGGATGTAAAGTTGCTGGCGTGGGGACAGGATGCATACTTCTATAAAAAAGGGATTATCAACAGCAATTACGTGTTCACGGCCGACAAACCCCATGTTATTTACGACTTTCTGGCTGTTGATTCACTCTATACCCTTACGGTTGAAGCCGGAGCGAGAATCCACCTGCACAGCGGTGCATTTTTGCTGATATACCGCGATGCTACGCTGAAGGTGAACGGAACCAAAGAAAATCCTGTAATATTTGAAGGCGACCGGCTTGAGGATTACTACCGGGATGTCTCCGGGCAATGGGGAAGAATCTGGCTGTATGCGGGTAGTATAGATAATGAGATAAATTATGCAATCATCCGTAACGGGGATGTCGGGATACAGGCAGATACATCAGGAAATTCATTGAATCCAACCCTTCGCATTTCCAATTCATTGATTTACAATATGAGCGGAGTAGGAATTCTCGGGCAGGGGACAACACTGAAAGCCGCCAACTGCGTGATCGGCAATTGTGGTGCCAATTCCGTTGCACTCACCCTGGGAGGAAGTTATGACTTCCGGCACTGTACCATCGGAAATTTCTGGAATGAATCCTTCCGGAAAACAACTGCGCTTCTGCTCAACAATTACTATTACGATACCAGCAACCACGTGCAGCTCAGAGCGCTACAAAATGCCTGGTTCGGCAACTGCACCATCTATGGCGATAAGGATGAAGAGATTACCCTCGATCAGCATCCCGATGGCGGGGTTTTTAATTACCATTTCGAAAACTGCCTGCTCAAAACCGAAATAGATTTAAGCGGGAACAGTTTTTTCGCCAACTGTATTAAAAATGAAGATCCCTGGTTCAGAGATCCGTCACAGGCAGAATTCCAGCCGGATACCCTGCTTTCGGCTCTTGTTGACAAAGGCAATCCGGATGTTCTGATCAACGCTTTTATCAATCTTCAGAATGACCTTCAGGGCAACTCAAGGGTAAACGACCTGGCTCCCGATATCGGAGCTTATGAGTTTCAGGAGGCGCTACCTCCCAAACGCAGGAAGTAACCCTTATCTGGTGTTTTGCCTGCTGATGGAATAAGTATTATCTGATAGTCAAAACCTGTATAAACCATTCCTTTTCATACCATAAGGGAGAAATGAAAGCGCTGACCTTTATTAAATCGGTTTCAGATTCCCACCCCTATTATTCTTCGTGCATTGAGTTGTATTTATCAGCATTTCCTGCTGATGAACGCCGTGATGTTGAATCCCTGGAAAAACTACCGGATGACAACCGGTTTCAATTTCATTACCTGGCCGATGGAAATGATCTTGCCGGCTTTATCAGTGTATGGCAATTCACCGGATATATATATGTTGAACATTTTGCAGTTTTCCCGCACCTGAGAAGTTCTGGAATTGGCTCATGGGCAATCAATCACCTGGCTGAAATTTATAAATCACCTGTTATTCTTGAAGTAGAACGACCTGTTTCAGAACAGGCTAAGCGAAGATTAGATTTTTATTCAAAAAATGGATTCCAGGTGATCAAGAGTGATTATATCCAACCCTCTTACGGACCTGGCAAAAAAACTGTTCCGGCTTTGTTGCTTGCTAATACCAATCTCAACCCGGATCAGGTACAACCAATTGTTAAGGAACTATATTCAGCCGTGTATGGAATTGAATGATTGTTTGCATCTTTGAAATTATAAGCTCTTAGTAAATATAGAATATGAAACCTGTACTTTTATTGGTATTGACGACTGGTATGCTGTTTTTCAGCACTTTCCATAACCTGAACGCTCAGGAAGGTCTTGATGCGAAACTAATCAAAAAACAGGTTAACTGCCAGGATATCAGCGAGAACAGTTCATTCTTTATCGTTGACTATTTTGAAAGAGGCAACATCGACTCCTGCTATATTATCCTTGACTACTGGTCGCAGAAATGTGGTTATACTGAGCCGGTTTCCAGGGCTAACATGCTGCTGGCTTTAGCGATGCATTATTATACCGATGCGCTGGTAAGTACCGATTATATTGATCGCATGCTGATTTTTATGAACCGGGCTGAGCAAATTCAATACCTGGGCCTGCATCCTGAGAGACAAGATTTCAGGTACGATGACTTTGTTCCTCTTGGTGGGGAGTTTGATCAATGGACAACCCGGCTGGCCAAATCACTGATGAATGAATATGAACCAGGATCATCGGAATATCTCCTCAGCCTCTTTTATTCAGGTGAATGTGATACCGCTTTTCAAATGCTGAAAGAAATGCCCTATTTGACTACTGCAACCGGGAAATTGTACGACAGTATTGTGCGACAAACCATTAAAACGCCGGTACTTATGTACCACTTATACAGCGGAATATGGATTCCTACCCGAAATTTGTCTGCTATGGGTGTGCATCCTGTGATTGGTATGGGTATGGGAGCAAAATCAGATCGCAATTCTTATGATTTCATTTTAGACTTTAAATTCGTGAATACCCATGATTATTATATAGCGAAAAGAAGTAAAACAGGTGTTGCTGAGCCGACCCGCCATTTTTTCGGAGGATATATCGGATTCGAATATAGCCGCGATATGGTGCAAACCAAAAAAAATGAACTGTTTTACACCATTGGAGCTGCGTACGATGGTTTTGACATGTTTGAGGAAGATATGAATAATGAAACAAAGACATCAGGCACAGGAAGTTACAATTTCAATATGGGAGGAGGTTATCGCTTCGCAGTATCAGATGGTTCCTGGATAAGTATTCAGGGCCGGTACAACGTGGTTGACTATACGATAAGCGACAAATTCTTTTTGTCGGGTCACACGGTAACGGTCAGACTGGCATATAGTTATCGGTATAACGAATACAGGAATGACCGCTTGAAAAGACTGAGGTACCATCAATAATTCCGTTGCACCTTCTGAAAAATAAAAAAAGCCGTGACATAACCTGTCACGGCTTTTTTACATATACATATTTATTACTATTTCTTCAGCAATTCCAGCATCTTTGATCCGATCTCAGCAGGAGAATCTACTACGTGGACGCCACATTCGCGGAGAATTGCCTTTTTGGCTTCAGCTGTATCGCCTTCACCACCAACAATCGCGCCTGCATGACCCATGGTCCTGCCTTTGGGTGCTGTTGCGCCTGCTATAAAACTAACTACAGGTTTCGTTCCGTGCGCTTTGATCCAGTAGCCAGCCTCAGCTTCCATGCCTCCGCCGATTTCACCGATCATAACAATTCCTTTGGTCTCCGGGTCAGCCATAAACAACTCAACGGCATCGCGGGTGGTTGTTCCGATGATCGGGTCACCGCCGATACCAATGGCCGTCGTCTGACCCAGACCGGCTTTGGTTAACTGGTCAACAGCTTCATAGGTTAAGGTGCCAGAACGGCTGACAATACCAACAATTCCCTTCTTATGGATAAAGCCGGGCATAATGCCGATTTTAGCTTCATCAGGAGTAATGATGCCAGGGCAGTTGGGCCCGATCAGCCTGCTCTTGCGGCCTTTCAGATACTCCTTGGCCATCATCATATCCTTAACCGGAATTCCTTCTGTAATACATACAATCACCTCAATTCCAGCATCGGCTGCTTCCATAATAGCATCTGCGGCAAATGCCGGCGGTACAAAAATAAGGGAGACGTTAGCACCTGTTTCATTGACAGCTTCCACCACTGTATTGAAAACAGGCTGGCCAAGGTGATATTTTCCACCTTTTCCGGGTGTTACCCCACCAACTACATTGGTTCCGTATTCAATCATCTGAGTGGCATGAAACGTACCCTCAGTGCCGGTGAAACCCTGCACGATCACTCTGGAATCTTTGTTAACAAGAATACTCATAAGGTTGTTGCTTAGTATTTGTGATAAGTTTGTATTTATGTTCTGTTTTTGTAAATTTGATAACAATAACAAAAAAATGACCTTTTGATCAATAAAAACCTTTAAAATTGCTTACCTTTAATGGTTCTGAATTATCAGGCGATAAAAATAGTTAAAAATTTCATCCGATGAACCCTGCCCTATTCAATATCAACGATACCATTTGTGCGTTATCTACCCCGGCTGGTACCGGCGCCATTGGTGTGATCCGGCTTTCAGGTCCCGATTCCGTTGCCCTTTGCCGGATGTTCTTCAAATCGGGAAGTGCTGCAACGGATCCGGAGAAAGTCGCCTCGCATACCGTTCACTTCGGAAAATTCATGGATAGGGATCAGTTGATCGATGAGGTGCTGGTTACAGTCTTCCGGAATCCTCACTCATACAATGGTCAGGATATTGTTGAGATTTCCTGCCATGGATCCGTTTATATCCAGCAACGTATCCTTGAGTTGCTGCTTTCTGCCGGTGCCCGTCTGGCCGAACCGGGCGAATTTACCCTGAGAGGATTTTTGAATGGGAAATTTGATCTATCCCAGGCCGAAGCCGTCGCCGACCTGATCGCATCCACATCAGAATCCTCACATCGTCTGGCCATGAGCCAGATGCGCGGAGGTTTTTCGATGAAAATAGGTGAACTCAGGGCCCGGCTGGTGGATTTTGCCTCGCTGATTGAACTCGAACTTGATTTCAGCGAAGAAGATGTTGAGTTTGCCGACCGCACCGCCCTGTTTCAACTGCTTGAAAAAATAAAGAGTGAAATCGACGGACTGAAATCAAGCTTTGCCCTCGGCAATGTAATGAAACACGGGATACCGGTGGCCATTGTCGGCAAACCAAACGTAGGCAAATCAACGCTGCTGAATGCCCTGCTAAACGAAGAACGGGCCATAGTTTCCGAAATACCCGGCACCACCCGCGATGCCATTGAAGATACCATCAGCATTCAGGGGGTTACCTTCCGGTTTATCGATACTGCCGGTCTCCGTCATTCCAGCGATGTTATAGAGAATATCGGTATAGGGCGTACTTACGAAAAAATGAACCAGGCCTCTGTCGTTCTTTATATCTTCGACATTACTTCAGCAACCGAAAAAGAAATTGACCAGGCCATTGCTGAAATCCGCGCCCAGCTTGAAGACCCTCAAAAACAGATTATTCCGGTGGCCAACAAGACCGATATGCTGATGCAGGCCCCCCATTCATTTAAAAGACTGGTCGAACTCGATACCCTGTTCGTATCGGCCAAACGCAACGAGAACATCAACCTGATCACCGAAAGGTTGCTGAAATCGGCCCACTTGGGCGAAACCGGCGACCAGACCATTGTTTACAGCCTGCGCCACTATGAAGCACTGACCCGCGCCGCCCAAAGCATCGAAAGCATCGAAAAGGGCTTTGCCGACAACATCCCATCCGACCTGATCGCCACCGATATCCGCCAGGCCCTGCACCACCTGGGCAGCATTACCGGTGAAGTAACCAACGATGAGTTACTGGGGAATATTTTCGGGAAGTTTTGTATCGGGAAGTGATATCAATTCAGACTGATCTTCAGAATAGGAGTTCATACAAAGATTGTAGATAAGATTTTTTAGTAAGGAAACAGTTCTTCAGCCTTTAATTTCGATTTCGGCATTTCAGATTTCGCCCTTTCAGGGCTTATTCTGGTTGTTCCACCCGGTATCACAGAGCTTCGCCGCTGTGATAACAGATTAAGCCCTTTCAGGGCTAAACAAAAGTAAAAAGCCCTGAAAGGGCGAAATACAATAGCGATGGGCGGAGTCCATCGATAAGAAAACATAAAACTATAAGCCCTGAAGGGGCGAAAGACATTAACGATTTGCGAATTCTATCTCAAAATAACCATAAAACGTCAACCAAAAAGTATAAAACCAGCCAGGGTTGAGGCTAAGTGTAATGTTCTTGAAATCATAATCTGTTCACCGCTGCAAACAACGGGCAATTCTCCGGAATATCCTTTCCACTTCTGTAATTTTCAAGCAATTCCAAAGACTTCTTTGCCAGGGTTCTTCTGACTTCACGACGTTCGCCTTTGATTCTCGCAATTTTCAGGTTATCATAAGCCGTGGTCTGATGCCGCATCCAGGCGATGACAGCCAGCTGTGCCCGTTTTTCGATGGGAATCATCTGAGTTCGGGCAACCGTACCACTGCCAACCGGAACGGCATGATCTGCGATTATTCCGGCGAGTTTCTCTTCCAGATCAATATGTCTTGAATGGAAACTAAGAAAGTCCCTGATTGCATGGATAAATTCTTCACTGTACAGTTCTTGCTTTTTCTCTCTTCTTACGGCATCTGATGCTCTTTTCTTCCGGTAGGTTTCAGTTGAACGAACGGCGCTTACTTCATCTTTTGCTGCATAGATGGCATTTTCAGGAGCCCAGATACCCAGAGAAATGGTTCGTCTGCCCTTTTTATTTCCACCCTCCAGTAAGAACTTTTCGAAGTAACCTTCCGGGTAATTCCGGCATCCCCGGCAGGCAGAAATGCCCAACCAGCCGGTGGAACCAATATTTCGCCCTTCTCCCCTGTCAGTGTTCCGTTATTTCCCGGTTTTACCGTACGCACATCCAATTCCATCGTCATATAAATTGACCACAAAATACCTGATTTCAATATTAACCATTCAACTGTGCGATCATATGAAGAAATAAGTTAGTTCCGATAAAAAGGGTTCTCATGTCTGGCATAAAACTGACCGGCTCTCCGGATAAAGTATTCAAAACGGGTTATCTGAAGGAAGGTATCGTTTAATAACCGCCAAAAACATGAACTTTGTTGATGGTTTGTATCATTTAACAGAAAAACGCTTGCAGAGAAATGCAAAGGCCATTGGGCAGATGTGGTAAGGAATGCTAAGGAAACCAGCACAATTTTAAGGATATGGAATACAACGATAAATTCGGACGTGAGTCTTAACAATTAATCCCAGTTGTAAGGTAAAAATCGAAATTCACATTGCATCGCTTGTAAAAATACTGCTCAGGGGGAAATCAAAGGCAATTAGAAACGCAAGGGTATCCGTATCCCCTTAAAAACCAAGGATCCGGATATTTTTGCTGATTGATCGGAGATTGCCTTTAAAGCTGCGATCACCTGTTCTATTGCTGTTCAGTTTTACCAGTGATGTAAGCAATTCAGTCATAATATTATCACAATTCGGATGAATTGCAACAATTTGCACATCAGGGTTAGCCTGAGTAAAGCGCTTTTTGCCTTACTCAGTTCGCTCAACCAGGGTATTCTCTAAAAAAGGAAAACCTTAACAAGTATCATGGCGGAAATAACCGATGCGAATATCAGGAAAAGCATCAGTTCAACACGAATTTTGTTCTTTTTCATGGCTTCAGGGATAGAATTTTGTTCAATTTAATATGCCGCAAAATTAGGTTGCATGCATGGTTTTACTCATTAGAATTCTATTAGAATATGGTTATAAATTGATTAGACGAAAAGATTCGATGAGCCGAGGACATTCTGCTATAACTTTGTCATAAATGTAATGCGTTATGAATAGCCCAAAAATACTGATCATTGAAGATGAACAGCGATTGGCTGCAATCCTGAAAAAGCAATTTGTGGATGCCGATTTCATTGTTGAGATTGCCTATGACGGATATGCAGGGAAAAAGTTGGCTGAGTCCAACTTTTACAATCTCATAATACTGGATATAAATCTGCCGCTGATCAATGGCTATGACCTATGCAAAGAGATCAGGAAAACGAATCTCAATGTTCCGGTTATTATGCTCACCGCCCTGGGCACACCTGACAATAAAATAACAGGATTTAATGCCGGGGCAGATGATTATGTTACAAAACCATTCGATTTCAGGGAACTGCTGGCAAGGGTCAATGTTTTCCTCCGCCGGTCAGAGGTACCGGCTACAAGCGAAAAATTAACTATTGCGGATCTCGAGCTGGATTTAAAAACAAAGTCTGTTACCCGTTCAGAGATAAAGATAGATTTAACTGCTAAAGAATGCGCACTTCTTGAGATGTTTTTAAAGAACCAGAATAAATTACTTACCAGGGACTTTATCATTGAACAGGTATGGGGTATTGATTTTGACCCTGGTACCAACGTGATTGATGTCTATGTTAACTATCTCAGGAAAAAGATTGACAGGGATTTTGAACTTAAATTGATACACACCAAGTTTGGTTATGGTTTTTACTGCAGCGAAAAGGAGTTATAACCAATGGAAATAAAAATAAAATTATCTGTTCAGTTCACCTTGATTGTATTTGGCTTATTGCTTTTTTTTGCAAGTCTAGTTTACTATTTTTCCGCTACCTCCCAACTCAAGAAATTCAGGGATAATCTGTTTGACAGAGCTAAAAACACGGCTATTCTTCTGATCAACGTGGAAGAGGTTGACTCGGTTCTATTGAAAAAAATACACCAGTCTACGATTTCATGGCAAAATGAAGAAATTGTCCTGACCGATTCATTGATGAAGGTTTTGTACAGCAATAAACCGGATTATCTTTCAGAAACTGTGCTGAAGCAAAACATACCTCAATCAGATATAAGTTACTTTACGATTGCAGAAAAGGATGGGGTCTGTTACAAACACATGTTCAAAAACCAGACCTGGTATGTGTATGTGATGGCATTTGACAACTCCCGAAAAGAGAATCTGAGTGAATTGATCGATGTTTTATTCTGGAGTATTCTGATCAGCACTTTCCTGTCGGTCTATCTGTCTTATCTTTTCTCGAACAGGGCTATAAAACCGATTTCACGGCTGATCAACAGCATCAGAACCATCAATTCATCAAAACTCAGCAGCAGGCTTGATGAAGGCAACAGACAGGATGAAATAGCACAGTTGGCCATCGCTTTTAATGAAATGCTCAGCAATCTCGAAATCTCCTTTCAAAACCAGGCTGACTTTGTTTCAAATGCATCCCACGAATTAAGAACTCCCTTAACCATCATGAATGTAGAGTCTGATTACCTATTGAGCCATGATCGTTCTCCGGAAGAATATAAAGCACATATTTCAGAGTTAATCGGTGACTTCAGAAAACTTAACTCCCTTTTAAATAGTTTGCTTGAACTGGCGCATCTGAACAGGGATATTAATATTCAACGCTCACCGGTACGCATTGATGAAGTGATTTACAATTCCATCCATCAGGTTAAGTCAAGATTTCAGGACCGGAAAATTTTGCTCAAAATCAATTATCCGGAAGCAGACAACGACCTGCTTGTGAATGGCAATGCCGGCCTTCTGACAATTGCGTTTAACAATTTGCTTGAGAATGCCTGCAAGTTCTCAGACGGAGAGGTTGTTACAGAATTCCTGATTTCAGAAAAATTTATTGAAATTATTGTTTCCGATAGTGGTATAGGGATCCCGGCCGATCAGATCAGGATAATTTTCGCCCCATTTAAGAGGGCTTCCAACGTAAAATACAAAAGTGGATTCGGGATAGGTCTTTCACTCGTTGCCAAAATAATAGAAGTCCACAATGCTACGTGTGAAGTTACCAGTACTGTGAACACGGGGACGCAGTTCAGGTTGCGGTTTGAGCGGATTGCACAGTCAATATTGTAAATTATTGAATGTAATTCAAACCTGGACGCAATATTCCAGGTATTCCGGTATAATTGGGGGTCTTCAATTTCAAGGGTAAAGATAATTTTTACCCTAAACTATAATATGGAACTCATAGTATGATACCAAAATGCGGTGGTTGTCGGTTTTCGGAAAGTCCTGAATAGGAAATGATACAAGTCGCAAGAGAATAACCTATCACAACATTTTTTTGATCAAAATGAAGCATTAGTTGCAAGTTCCAATTTTTTGTATTTACTTTGCAAAAAAAGTACTTTTAAATGAAAGAAGAAAAGGATTATATTCAGGATATAGCCGAGATACGCTCAATGATGGAGCGCTCTTCTAAATTTCTTTCGCTGTCGGGATGGGCAGGTATCATGGCTGGCATTTACGCATTGTCAGGCGCTTTTGTTGCCTGGAAATTTCTGAATTTCAATCCCGGCGAAATTTTCTACAATTCACTAAATCCAGGAAATTTACCTCCCGGTTTACTACAGGTAATTCTTTTATCCATCGCAATACTGGTGCTGGCTTTGAGCACTGCAATTTTCCTTTCTTATAAAAAGGCGGGAAAAAGTGGTGAGAAACTGTGGAATTCTACCTCTAAACGGCTGTTGATCAACATGGCAGTTCCGCTTATTACCGGTGGAATTCTGATACTAATGCTGATCAATCATGGATTCATAGGCCTTATGGCCCCGTTTACCCTGGTGTTTTATGGTTTGGCTTTTATACAATGCCGGTAAGTTCACGTATGATGAAGTGAAAATTTTAGGGCTTATTCAAATCGGCTTAGGCCTGCTTGGCTCCTTCTTCGTTGAATACGGCCTGTTGTGCTGGGCTTCAGGCTTTGGTTTAGTCCATATTATCTATGGTATTTACATACATTACAAATACGAAAAGTGAAAATATCCATTGTTGGTTTACATAAGGCATTTGAAAGCAGAATCAGGCTGGGCATTATGTCGGCACTGGCAGTGAATGATATGCTTGATTTTAATTCACTGAAGGAATTTCTTGAGATAACCGATGGCAATCTGGCAAGCCATATCAAAGCATTGGAAAAAGAAGCATTTATCGGTGTTGAAAAATCCTTTATCGGCAAAAACCAAATACAAGGTATTTTATTACCAAAGAGGGCAGAAAAGCATTTGACAGACATCTTGAATCACTTGAAAAATTTTTGAAATCAAGGAAACTGGTTTAAATACATTCATCCTGTTTTTTTTGTGCATCAACTTTGAATTTAAAAGTACTTTTAATGTCAACCAAATATAGCGCAGGCAGACCAGATGGTCCGAAAGTATTTGCTGAGAAGTACCTCAACCAAAACAAAACACTTAACAACAAATAATATGAAAAACAAGATTAAGGAGAATATCGACAATCCACATCAGCTTGAAGTACTGTTTAAGGCAGACAAAAGAATTTAAAAATCCTTTATGGAACTCTATCCTGAAATTGCTGAAAACAGGATATCCGGTATTGGGTAATTGCCGTTGCTGTTTTTGTGATTTCTGCCATTTATATAAACCTCCTGCCTTCAGATGCAGAAAGTGACTCTATAATTCTGGCATATCTGCATGTGCCCCTTATGCTCTGGTGCCTGTATGGGCTGATTTTCATCGACTTCGATACTAAAGACAAAATAAGAAGGATCGATTACATTAAGTACAACGGAGAACTGGCTATTTTAATGGCGCTTATCGCAATAACAGGTGGCATTCTTACCGGTGTTACCATTAATTTATTTGCGGCCATTGAACTGCGGGTTGAAGAGTTTTATGTTAATTACATAGTGGTCTCAGGCATGGTTTCGGTCCCGATTGTTGCGACTTTTATTATCCGCAAGTATCCTTTTATAGCCAATAAGATTGCCCCGGTGATTGCAAATATATTCAGCCCAGTCGTACTGATAACCTTAATCGTTTACCTGTTCAGTATAATGGTCGCCGGCAAAGATCCTTACAATGACCGTGATTTCTTAATTATATTCAATGCTATGTTATTGGGTGTAATGGCAATTGTTGTTTTTTCAATCTCCGGAACATCATTAAATAAACGCCAACGCTTCAACGAAAGAACACTCTTTGCTCTCACAATAGTAACACTACTCATCGATTTAGTGGCATTATCCGCCATACTCTACAGACTGGGAGAATATGGATTTACCCCAAACCGGGCAGTCGTACTTGGTTCAAACTTATTGATTTTCGGCAATTTGGTGTTGATTATGATCGATTTATACCAGGTTAATTTCAAAAATAAACAGATCAGCGTGGTGGAAATGACCATAGCCCGGTACTTACCTGTTTTTACCTTATGGACCATTTTGTTGTATTTGGAATTCCCTTGAT
This sequence comes from Bacteroidales bacterium, assembly GCA_016709025.1. Classification (GTDB taxonomy): domain Bacteria; phylum Bacteroidota; class Bacteroidia; order Bacteroidales; family Lentimicrobiaceae; genus Lentimicrobium. The sequence goes on from JADJEQ010000011.1 coordinate 49,905, forward strand.
ATTTCGGATTCAAATAACTGCGTCTAATTTCCCATTATTGCCATTGTTATTGATATTCTAAATGCTAACAACAATGGTTGGCATCACAAACTTTGTAGTCTCAGCGACCCGACTGTTACCGGATAAACCGACTGGTGGCAGTCGGGATATTTTTTCTGACAGTCCTCGCCCGGCATATAAACCTATGCTCATTTATGCACTGTTAAACCATAAATAATTATATTTTACCCTTCAGAAAATTGTCAGTTATATGCGAAGTTAAACGAAGGAAAGCTGTTCTAATTTTGATTCAGAACCACATGACATTTTATTAAACATGAATTTGGATTGATTATAAATTAATATGGATGGATTACTTTAAAGAAACAATGATATAATAAGCCATTCAGGAACAATAATTTTTTTAAAATTTATAACCTTCAAAAAATGAAAAAAGCACTGATTATCACTCTCTTCCTGATCGGAATATACCCTGTTTTTTGGGCAGAGCTTGTCGGATACAATTCAGATTGAAAATTTTTCTGGGACTTCTTATTATCTGAACGGCAAAGCTTTCTCCGATGGATTTGCACGAGCTATTCCTGACGAACAATGCTGCCCTGGAAGAAATAATAACTGCCAGAAATAGCAATTCCACTGCAACAATTCTGAGCATATCAGGCGGGTTGCTACTGGGAAGTTATCTGGTTGTAAGATTTGTCGGGCAGCAGAGCCTCTATGCTGCAGGTATCGCAGGTACCGGACTTATTTTGGTTTCACTGCCTTTTTTCGCTTCCTACCGGAGGCATGCCAGCAGGGCGGTTAAGATATACAACGACGAAATAAAACAGAAAAACATGAATAGAAACGATGTAACCTTTGGATTTACCACCACAGGTATTGGAATTCAAATGACATTCTGAAATAGGTTGGCGCGCATCTCAAGAAGTGGGCTTCCACAACCTCAAACAGAATATTACCATTAACTGCAGTTAAATTATCGAAAGCCACTCTAAAAGACTGGCCAGTTGAAATTAGAATTGAAAATTTAAACAATTGATTTCTGATTGAAGACAATCCAGGTTCCTGATCCTCAATTCTCACAGTGCTCACCACAGGCACATGCTTTACCTTTTGCTTTACCAAAGGCTTCTTTACCTTCTGAATAGGAAAAGTAAATCAATCCTGCGGCTCCCAATACATCGGCATAGGCGAAGCCTGTAAGTTCGTAAATCAGACTTGATATCAGCAATACAATTGACATATATACGCATACTCTTGTACAATTCGCATCAGCCAGGATGGGTTCGGAGTTAAGCAACCGGCCTGCCTTCTTTTTGGCATATACCAGCCATGTCATCACGGCTATGGAAACAATGGATATGATAACACCCCACAAGGTAGTTTCGGGTTTGTGATGGTTGGCCAGATTTACCACAATTCCGCCCAGCAATCCAACAGACAGAATGTAAAATGCAGTTCCTGTAACCTTTAAGGCAGTGATCTCGAATGTGCTTTTTGGGCTTTCAGGATTTTGTTTTATTCGCAAAATCATAACAGCAATGCCAATACCCGACATAACCTCGATAAAACTATCTACGCCAAAGCCAAACAGGGCGAGGTTTCATCCTTTACCCCAAACCAAATGGATACAAGCCCTTCAATAACATTGTAGGCTATCGTAAAATGGCTAAACCCGAGGCAATTTTATACTGTTTTCCGTTCATGGGTGATTTCTGCAAATATTAATTAAATCCTCTCAATCCCGAAAGTAACCATTCATATGGACCATCGGGATGGGGAGTGTGAAATATAAGTCTATCTGATTTTTAATTTTTACTTTGAACCCAAAATTAGAGATTCTATTTGTCCGATAAGATCTTTCAGGTCACTCTCAATAATTGTCCAAACAATTTCATTGTCTATTCCGAAATAGTCATGCACAATTCTGTTTCTGAAACCCCTGATTCCGGACCATTCAATTTACGAATTCATTAACCTGAAACCGGGGTCTATTCTGTTGGCTGCTTCACCGATAATTTCAAAATTTTTAACGACTGCGTCAATTGTTTTTTCATCGTTACGAAAAGAATCATAGTTCAGCTTTGTTGTGTACCGCTTGATTTTCAGAGCTGATTCAAGCATATGACCAGAAGTAAAATGAGATCGCGGCCAGACATACGTCAGATCAGATTGAATTCTTTGGTAATATTTATCTTTAACTCCTTTCCGTGAAACCAAATCTACTTTGATTCCGGTAAGTTTTTCAATTTCTTCGGTCAGGTCAATAAAACGCGAACCTATCCTGTCGTTAAATTCAAACAATAAATCAAGGTCGCTTTCTTCATTCTGCTCTTTTCTGGCATATGAACCGAAAATTGCCAGTGATTTAATCGGGAATCGGAAAACAGATGCTGTTTGTGGATACTTATGTGTTGTTCTATATCCTGAAGTGTTTTCGTCAACCAAAAAATACTATTTTTTGTAAGAAATTAAAATGATAACTGATTTGTACTGTTTGTAGGAACCATTGACATTTCTCTGTTTGACAATTAATTAACCTCATAGTGAGCCAAAACCGACTATGCTTTATTTAGTTCGTATTCTGATTTCAACAGATTATCCATGGCAGAACAAGCAGAATTAAACCACTCATTACTTTAGGGGATGAATGGCCATAAAAATCACTACTTATTGGGATTGTGAGCTGAATAAACCCGGATACTTTTGCTCTCATTATTCAAATAATAAAAATCATTATGAGGTGTATTTTAATATTTGCAATTTTTATTGCAGCAATGCCAGGTGCATTTGCTCAAACTACAGACAGTATCACAAATACTTATCTGAATGGTGCCGAAAAGTTGTTAACTAGTGATGGCAGACTTGTTATTGGAGGTTATGGAGAAGTTCATTACAACCAGCCACTTAGTTCCAAAACCATGAGCAATGGTACCTTAGACGTCCATCGTATGGTATTGTTGTTGGGCTATAATTTTAGTCCTAAAACGCAGTTTATATCTGAAATAGAGTACGAGCACGTAAGCGAAGTATATATTGAAAGCTTTTCTTCAGCACAAATTAAATAGGTTTATAAACCTGCGGGCTGGCTTAATTTTAATACCAATGGGTATAGTTAATGAATATCATGAACCAACTACTTTTAATGGTGTTGAACGTCCTATGGTCGATAATAAAATTTCACCAACCACCTGGCGTGAAATTGGATTCGGGTTAAGTGGCAATATTATTGAGGCATCTATTAAATATCAAGCTTATGTTGTTAATGGCTTTAATGGCTACAACGGTGCCGGTACTCTGAATGGCAAGAATGGATTACGCAATGGTCGCCAAAAGGTGCCGACTCATACATGAGTACCCCAAACTTTACAGCTAAAATTGAATACTACGGCTTTAGAAGTTTAAATATCGGACTTTCCGGTTATTTTGGAAAACCCAAAGTCCTTTATAATGGAATTGATAAGAAAGCTGATGCAGCAATAGCTAAGGCAGACTCATCAACAACAGGTGTTTCAATGTTGGGTGTAGATGCACGTTATAATTTTGGGGACTTCAAACGTGGCCAATTCTATTATTCCACCATTACTAACACTCAGCAGTACAACGTTTTACCGCTCAAAACGGCAAACAGAACGACCTGTAGTGCAATGATGGGTTATTTGAAGTGGGTTACAATGTTTTAAAATTCTGTTCCGATATAAAAAAAGAACTAATACCATTTATTCGTTACGAAACAATACTCATTTTGCAACCGAAGGCAAGGTTTTGAAAAACGCCGCTTATAACAACAATGTTATTACAACAGGTGTAACCTACAAACTTGTAAAGGGTGCTGTAGTAAAAGCCGATATGCAATTCGTAAAATCTCAAGCTGCATCCGAAATCACAAACGTTTTCAATGCAGGTAATGTTTTAAGCTGAATCAAATGAAAACCTATTTTTAGTATTTGTCCTTTTTTTAATCAGTACTTATTTAGATGCGCAAACAAGTTTTGATTATTATCCCAAAATTGTTGCAAAAAGAGTTGACTGCTGAAATTGGAATAAAATTATACTCAATGAAATTGTACCCCTCATAATATTAACAGGCAAATCTTATTAGGTAAATTTTATTGTGTTTCCTATAATCCAAAATCCTCGGGAGTAAAATATGTGTACATTGGTCGTGTAAATACCTGTAGAACTGGCAGGTGTTCAATCAATAGCAATCAATCAGGTAATAAAGAGCGAGTTTTTTGATTATTTTATTCTCTATGATTTTTTGCTCAGTTTTAATGGTAAAAATATATGATTATCAGGCTACTCACGGACAAGAGGTTACTGCCAAAAGTTGGTTAAAACAATTTCAAGGTTATAGTGGAAAACGGAACTGACAAGGTAAAAATGTTGATTCGATTTCGGGAGCAACAATTTCAGTAGATGCTGCAGTTGTTGACATTGAGCATAAAACAATTTACTCCGACAAATCCTGCCCTTATGGACGGGCTATTGAAGATCGGATTAAAATTTAATCAGTCTCAAAGTTTACAGCAATCAGAATCTTATATTTCATCATGATTGCTGTATTATATTTCTTAATAGGAAAAATTATTGGGTTTCATACTCCGCTAAAACCGATAATGCTTTATTTAGTTCATACTCAGATTTCAACAGATTATCCATGGCCGAATAGGCTAATGAGAGTTCCATCAGGTAGTTTATCAGCGTGATTTCGCCTGCGTCGAGGGCTTTTTTCAGAAGCACCGCATTGTTGGAAGATTCGATCAGTTGTCGGTACTCAAAAGCTGTCTTTTGAAGGCTTTCTGCTTTGCAAACTGGATCTTAATCTGGTTGTAAAATTGTAACTTGCTGTCAACTTCCATGGTTTGTAATGCCAATGTCTGAGCCTGAGCATATTTCAACGTATTTTTATTTTCCCACAATGGGATAGAAACCGATTGTGACTCCTGGAAATGTTCGCCAACAACCTTTTCACTCATATACCCGGCCGATGTTTTAGGAAGTGAGAGTGCACGATTCAGTTTTTCCTGTTGCATTTTTACTTCAATCTCCTTTTTCAACCAAAGCAATGCCGGATTGTTTTGTTCGGCTTTGCTGTACCACTGATCGAAATCGGAAGGAAGTACCCGTTGAGATTCCGGTGTCACTTTATCCGCTATTGCAATTCCCCATTCAAGGATGATAGCTGTTCTAAAACGGCATTTCGTTCAATGTAAAGCATTTCGACTTCCTTCTTAATATTCAGCAGGTTTAGCTGCGCTTTATTAGGTTCAGAATGCTGACTTCCCCTTTTTCAAACATTGACTGAAATGCATCAGCAATGTTCTGTGCATGCGACAGCCGCTTTTCACACTCTTCAAACACAGCGTTCATGTACATGAGGTCGGCACATAAAAGTCTGGCATTGAGCAGCACATCTTTTCGTTGACGCTGGTATTCAAGATCAGCCTGTAGATTCCGTGAATCGGCAATCTGGCGGCGATAGCCATAAGCCGTAGGGAAATCGAACGACTGTTTTATGTTGATATCTGTGCGGTTGCCAATTACATCGGGACTCCCCACAGGTAATTGAATCCGGCTTCTGGATTTTGAAGGTAGATACCCGTCCGGTTACCGAGTTTTTCAGCTTCCACACTTTTTCGCAAAGCAGAAAGTGTAGTATTGTTCCTTTCGATGTTTGACAAAACACTGTCAACCGTTATTTGCGCTGTTAGAAACAGGCAGCATGAAAAGAAGGATGCATATTTTTAAGTACTTGTTCATACATTATCGTTTTTAATAATTCCACGATTGAATAAAATGCTGTAAACAATTGGCACAATATAAATATTGAGTAAAGTTGACGTAAGCAACCCACCTAAAATTACTTTGCCATCGGACTTTGAATTTCATTCCTGACAAATCACCTCTCAAAGCCAGAGGAATCAATGCAAGCGCTGCCGTTAATGCCGTCATCAATATTGCATTTAAGCGATCGGATGAACCCCTGGTTACCGTTTCGTACATGGAGATACCCATGCCTTGCAACCGCTGGTAATTGCTGATAAGCAGAATACCATTACGGGTTGCTATACCAAAGAGTGTGATAAATCCGATGATTGCGGGAATACTTAATACGCCTGAGGTAAAATAGATTGAAAAGACTCCCCGATTAAGGCCAAAGGCAGGTTAAGTAATACCACGCCTGCCAGTTTAAAGTTTTTAAATTCCTGGAAAAGTAGCAGGAAGATAATCAGGATTGCAAGTATGGATGTAATCAGCAATGTTTTTGAGGCTTTTGCTTCACTTTCAAACTGACCGCCATATTCAACACGGTATCCTTCAGGGAATGAAATCTTATCATTTACATTTTTCTGCATTTCCTGAACAACGCTGCGGATATCACGGCCAGAAACATTGGCAGATACAACTACTTTACGCTGAACGTTTTCCCTGCTTATTGCACTTGGTCCTGCAACTGAAACAATTTCGGCAACCTGTTCCAGTGGTACTTGTTTACCGTCGTGCGTATCAATCAGCGCCGAACGGATTCCATCGATTGTTTCGGTGTAGTCCTTGTTGAGCCTTAAAACCAGATCGAACCGGCGTTGGCCTTCGTAAATATCGGAAAGTTTTTCTCCACCAAAAGATATATCGATGAACTCATTGAACTGTTCGATTGTAATTCCATACTGAGCCAGCATATCACGATTTGCACGGATCTGAATCTGTGGTATTTCAATTTGCTGATCCACATTTACATCAACCAGTCCTTCAACACCTGTAATCGCATTTTTATTTCATTGCCCATCGTAAACATCTTGTTCAGGTCAGTACCAAATACTTTGATAGCGATGTTTGCCCTGGTACCGGAAATCATGTGATCGATGCGGTGGCCCAGAGGTTGCCCTACTGTTGCCGCAATACCCGGAATGCCGGCTATTTTTGCACGCACATCGGTCATAAATTCATCACGGCTGCGATCCTTTAGTGTGAAGTTAACATCCACTTCGGCGCTGTTAACCGTTTGTGAGTGTTCATCCAATTCACCACGCCCGGTTCGGCGTGCGGTGCTGGCCACTTCAGGAATTGACAATAATTCAGTTTCAACCAGGTTGCCCAGGCGGTTGCTTTCTTCCAGTGATGTACCAGGTTTGCTGACTACGGATAAGGTTAAAGAACCTTCGTTAAATTCCAGGAAGGAAACTACGTCCCATTGATGAATACAGGACCAGGGAAACAATAAAAGGCCCGAGTGACGAGAATACGACAACCCGTTTGTGCTTCAATGCCCAACCGAGTGATTTCTGATAGAGTTCAGTGAGTTTACGGGTAAGCCATTTATCCTTTTCATTTTTCGCAAGGTATTTTTCATCCGATAGCAACATCTTGCACAACAAAGGCGTGAGGGTCATTGCTACCACAAGTGAAATGAATAAGGATACAATAAAGGCAATTCCAAGAGGAATAAGCATCCTTCCTTCCATACCCGAAAGGAAGAACAGGGGAAGAAAAGCCACAATAATGATAAGCGTTGCATTGATGATGGAGGCTCTCACTTCTTTGGAGGCTTCGAACACTACCTGAAAAGCACTCTGCCGGTTTTCAACAGGTAGCTGCCGGTTCATCCGAAGCCGTTTGTATACATTTTCCACATCTATAATGGCATCGTCAACCAATACACCTATTGCGGTGCCATTCCTCCCAAACTCATCGTATTGATATTTAAGCCCAGGAGTTTCATTACAATGATCGATCCCAGCAATGATATGGGAATGGCCAGCAGCGAAATAATGGTTGTACAAAACTCCTAGGAAGAGAAAAAGAATGAGCACAACGAAAATCGCACCTTCGATCAGGGCGTTTTTGACGTTGTTGACGGAAGTTTCAATAAAATCGGCTTGGCGGAATATCCTGGTATCCAATTTAACATCGGGAGGCAATGATTTCTGCAAGGCAGACAGATTTTCCTCAATGCGGCGTGTTAAATCGAGGGTGTTTGCATTGGGCTGTTTCGAAACTGAAATGATAACGGCTGGTTTTGCGTTTTCGGCTGCATACCCCATTTTATTGCACTTCCTATCTTCACCTCAGCAAGATCGTTGATCTTTACAGGCCTTCCATTGATCGATTTTATGTATGAGTTGCCCAATGCATCCAGATCGGCCGTTCGTGCGATACCCCTGACCACGTACTCGTTGCCATACTGGCGTAAGGCACCACCACTTGAGTTTTGGCTGATGCCCTTACAAACATCAGCCAGTTCACTCATGGATACATTGAAATGTTTCATTCTCTGTGGATCAGCCAGTACCTGGTATTGCTTGTAATCTCCTCCGATAATGGTAACCTGGGAAACCCCGCCGGTTGCCAGCAGTACTGGTTTAATATTCCAATCGGCGATTGTACGCAGATCCATCATGCTTGTGCTATCTGCCTGCAAACCAAGAAAAAAGATTTCACCCATTACACTCGACTGCGGAGCCAGTAAAGGCTGTCCGACGCCAAGCGGCATTTGCGATGTAACGCTGATGAGCTTTTCACTCACCACCTGTCGGGCTTTGAAAATATCCGTACCCCAATCAAATTCGACCCAAACAAAATGAGAAACCCTGGGAGGAAGCCGAACGGACCCTGCGTACATCTGTCGCCCCATTCATAGCTGTTTCGATGGGGAAAGTAACCAAACGTTCCACTTCTTCCGAAGCCATTCCATGGGCATCGGTCATTACAACAACCGTAGGCGCGGTGAGATCGGGGAAAACATCCACATCCATGTTGATTGCCGTACGAAAGCCGATGACCATCACGACCGTCGCACACAACAGGACGAAGAACTTGTTGTTGAGTGAAAATTTTATGATGATATTTAACATTTTCTTCTCCTTTCTTAGTGTACATGTCCTGAATGAGCATCCAGGGTTCCGGTAGCCTGTGCAAGCTTAATCATCACCGCACCTTTGATGACTATGCGTTCACTTTCGGATAATCCTTTTTAAAATTTCGGTACGCAACCCATCGGTTGCACCCGGATAAACTTCGCGTTTTTCGAAAAGTTCAGGATGAATCTGCACGTAGACGAAGTAATTGCCCTGCTCTTCAAGCAATGCCTCATTTGGAACGGTCAATGCCTGCGTGTTGGTTGTAGTTTTGAGATACAACTCAACAAAACCTCCCGCAATGAAGCTTCCTTTATTATCAATCTGCAGACTCACCGGTATTAAATAATTATCGGAGTTGGTATTCCGGCCGTACGACAATATTTTTCCATTTAATTCAGCAAGGGTGTATGCCTGGTTGTTGTGCAGGGTGCGTATGTTGGCATTGGTGATGTTACCCAATAACTGAGCGTACTTTTGTTGTACTTCGGCCTGCAAAACCAGCGTTTTATTCTGCGAAATGCTTACAATGGGTTGGCCTGCCTCAACATATTGGCCATTCTGAACAAACAGCTGTTTTACAAAGCCACCCATGGGGCTGCTTACGTTCTGCCCTTTTGCGCTGAAATTGTTGTTCAGGTTGTCGTAAACTGCTTTTGAATTTTCATACTGGTTTTTTGCAGCGATCAGATCTTTGTCCGAAACTATTTTGTCTTTTGCAAGCTCCTTTATTCTATCGTAATCAGCCCTGGCTTTTTCGTAGTTATTCTGAGCTTCCAGAAAACGGACCGTAGAATTATTTTCTGCCATACCACTTCCGGAAACGGAGAACAACACCTGCCCGGCTGAAACACTTTTACCCTCCGTTACATTACCCGAAGAAAACATCAATATGCCACTGGTTTTGGCTGAAACCAGGATTTCATCGCCCTGTGCCGGCTGAACCTGTGCCGTGGTTTTAATCACCTGACCAAATGGTTCCGATTTTGGCAAATCCGTTGCAAAATCAATTTTCCATGTTTGCTCTTTCGTAAATACAGCACCGAATGGCGAACGGCTGCCTGTGCAGCTTTATCAGCATCTTCTTCGTTGGAAAAAACTACAATTCCGGGAACTACCAATTGTGATGTTCCGTTCTCATTCACAATATCATAGATGATCCGGCCCTTGCCGGGTGTTCCGGGGGTGATATCGAATGCGTAAATTCCCTTGCGGGTTGGTTGGGTAAGTTGTTGCGAAACTTCTTTGCCTTCGGTCACCAGCCTGATGGTTATACTTCCGCCTATGACTGCGTTAAATCCGGGAAGGTGGGTGAAATGCGAAAGTACACGGGAAGTTTTACCCACAACCAAAGGAACAGCTTCGGCAAAAACTTCATAATCAGGGTTATAGGCAGTCAGTTTCAAACTGACTTCATCGTGTGAGTCAGTTTCAGAAACATCGTGTTTGTCTGTTTTATTTTGCGAACAGGAGAATAACAGCATTGCAAGCAGCGTAAGGGAGGAAATGGTTTTTTTCATACAGGATGTTTCTTAATTCTTTTAAATTCAATCATTTAACAGGTATCATGGGAAACGCATACGTAGTTATAGAATATGGCATATACAGGTATGTTTATCAGGAATGTTAATTGAAAGTTTATTGTTTGAATAATGGACCCAACAGCACCGCATGATTTAACTGCAATGCCAGGAATTAAATCAAACAATTTTTCGAAAACTACGCTACAGGAGGCCCCCGGAGCTTAAGGAATGTGTAAAATCTAAATTGCTTTGTGCCTGATATTCAGCATGCCGGAATATCCCGGAAACGGGAATATATTGATAAAACTCATTATTCAGGATTGCAGAAATCAAAAAGCCGGAATCAGGGTCACCAAATGAGCGTGACAATGAAATATCCCTGAATTCAATCCTTGATGAGCCTGACCGGACAACAACAGTTTGATCCAGTGAACAATGCGTTTGTGAATTACCTTCGTGCTGATGCGAATGAGAAAACGGTGTCAGGTAATCGTGATCGTGGTTATGGGATATATCTTCGTTTACAAAATCACATACCTCTATATGATGGTGATGCGGGAATACAGCATGCCCAAGCAGCACGATGCCGGCCAGTAATAAAAACATAAGGATAATGTTCTTTTCACCATTGAATGAGGTCAGAGGGCAAAATAGATAAATTTTATGTTGTAAATCAACTTATTCGAAAACAGGGATACGACCGTACGCAAATGAAATAATTGATTGAATTATGATCACAAACATCTGGTAAAACATCACCAAACAGATATCTAAAGCCATTATTTTTTGTCATGCATTGAAATCCATTTCCCAAAATCAAAAGCAATACCCGATTATTTTATTGTCTTATGATCACGAGAGTTATACACTAAAATGATTAATTACTGATCATTTTCAGAAAAAAATACCCAATTATAAACGAAAGCATGTTTACAATACGGACAAAATAAAAATGTACAAGGCACCTCCATCTGAGCGGAAAAATTTAAGAAACACCGGGAGAAAATTTCTCTAAATGATATAGCAGCATTCTGTATATCATTGATTTATCAAAACAAATGATTAATTAATGATCATTTTCGAGACAAACGAACCATCACAATACGTCACCCGAACCATATAAATACCGGGTTCAATGCCTTTGATGTTGACCTGAGATTCCTGAATTGCATCGAAAGAACGGGAAAAGGACAGATTTCCCCTGCGAATTGTAAACCTTAACTTCGACATGCCCTGTATGATTTCCCAATGATTCGATCAGAAATGCTCCATTTGAAGGGTTGGGGAATAACCTGAAATGATTGTTACTGTTGAAATCATTAACAAATGTAGGTTCGCAGGCATCGTTAAGGCCTGAAAGGGGAAGTTCTGACAAAGCAATGTCTTGTCCATTTACAGTTCCATTATTAACATTCAGCGTCAGATGCTGTACCTGGGGAGTCAAATTCAAAACAGATAATGCGAAATCTGTTTTATTGCAGGCAACTTCTCCGGTAGCTGAGACCTTCACCAACTGTGCAGCAGAATTTCCACCATCTTCGCGGGGCCCGCATACCAGATATCCCCCATCGGAGTCATTGCAAATACCATATCCGTAAGCATTCGTCTCATTGGTGCTGCTTATTTTTTCCGCCCAGGTGATGTTTCCTTCCTCATCTGTCTGGAATATCAGCGTATTTGCGATAACGCCGTCTTCTATCTTGCCGGTAATGCCAATATGACCGGACTCTATCGCCAAACCATAAGCATAACAGGGCAAGCCGTTCACTGAAGTGTAGGACTTTGCCCAGAGCACTTCGCCTGTATCTTTATTCAATTCACTCATGAACACGTCATAAAATTTACCTGATCGTAATACCTGCCCGCTATTACGATGTTTCCTGAGGAGGTTTCCTTCATATCATAATTAAAATACAGTTCATTCCCACCGATGATGTATCCCATTGAACATCGAACGTTGAATTTACCTTTACAATATGCACATTTTCTCCTGTTCCTGAATTGGCCCAACCTCCTATAAAAAAATCACCCTGATTATTTCTGAAGAAGGAAAGCGGATAATCGCTCAGCGAAGTTCCGATTGTTTTTTGTTGAATTATATTGCCATTTGGATCCAGCTGCATGATCAGGTAATCTGACGAAGCACCCTCTACTTCAGCTATGCCCAGCACGTATACGTTTCCGGAATTATCTTTTTGAATGCGGTTTGCTGAAACTGAACTACCTGGTTTTGAAAAAATTTTGCTCCAGAGTTTTTGTCCTGAATTATTATATTTTGCCACAACAACCTGGCTGGTAAAAGTTGTTGTGCTGAAGACAGAACCTACTGTAACAAATTCACCTTCAAATGTTTCAACTACATCCGTAAACTGTTCGTTATCAGTAAGTGAAGCTGTTTTACCCCAGGAAGCATTTCCATCCATATCCGATTTAACAATCAGAAAATCACCGGCAAAACTGTTTATATCTGTTATATTCCCTACTGAAATAAATCCTTCGTCAGAAGTTTTCTGACAGCGGTATAAAAGTCCAAGAACATCGTTTTGCTGTATATACTTATGAAAAGTGTTCTGTCCGTTGGATAAGGCTGAAAACTGAAATATCAGTAGTATCAGGTAGATTTTTCGCATAAATTGTTCTTTTTGTGTTATTTACAGATATTTGAATTGTTTGAATTTCAAAAAGGTAATTACCTTATAAATATTTTAACAGGCATATCGAAAAAATGTTCTTTATAGAAGTAAATATCTCCGGCACTGGTTAGGGTCTGCTATAAAATTCTGTCTGGAGTTTCCCGCAACTGACTGTTTTGATAAAATGTTTTCTGTTCATGGATAGATTGCGTCTACATAATTAAATTTATCCAACAGGGATCAATAAATGTTTGATACTTAGAATCCCTTTATGTAATTCAGATTATCAACTTTAAGAGTACGCCGATGACGGCTGCAATGAGAATAAGATAGGGCTCCTGCAATTTTTTAATGTAGATAAGCGCTAACACAGAGGTTAATGCAATCAGTGCAGTAGGGATATCCGTAATACTTCGAAATCCAAGGACTACAACTGCGCCTGCCAATGCTCCAATCACAGCGGCTGTTATGCCATCAACAAATGATTTTATGCTTTGATTTTGAGCAATTTTATTAAAATAGGATGCTGGTATTACAGTAAAAGAGATAGCAAGGCAGAAATGTAGCTGCAGCCGCAATAAAAGCTCCGGGGAAACCACCTACCAGATACCCAATAAATCCAACTGTGATTACAACCGGGCCAGGTGTAATCATAGCAACAGCAACTGCATCTACAAACTGATGTTCGGTGAGCCATTGGTATTCGGTAACTACACCTCCGTGAAGAAATGGAACAATTGCCAACCCGCTGCCAAAAACAAATGCTCCTGCTTTGGCAAAGAATAAGGCAATGTTGCCGAGCGTGCCCCATTCAAACTGCCAGAAACCAATACCTGTCAAAAGCAAAGAATTTGCACTTTGATTTATCCATTTTGGCGGAGCTTTGATCAGCATATAAATCATGCCGGCAGCAACGAAAAGCAATACTTCTTCGTTCTGTGTTATAATGGTTATGGTTGCGGCTATCGGGTAAAACAGCCAAAGCACCCATTTTTTCCTGATGGCTACGAATTGAAATTTACTGATTGATTTTAGAGTAAGTTTGTAGGAAATCATTGCTATGATGCCAATAACAGCCGCGCCTAACCCATAAAAGACAGCCTGCATCTACGGTAAACCTCCAAAAAGTTTGTAAGCAATACCTATAAGCACAACCATGATGAATGAAGGCAACACAAAAGCTATACTTACAATTGTAGCTCCAAAAACCCGAAAATGAACGAATCCCAGGTACATGCTAAGCTGAGCGGCCATTGGACCGGGAGCAAGTTGTGAAAGAGCCAATCCTTCTTTATATTCTTCTTCGGTTATCCATTTACGCTGTTCAACCAGATCGCGGCGCATATAACCTACTAGTGCAACAGGTCCCCCAAAACCAATTGTTCCCAGCTTCAGGAAATAATAGCAGAGCTCTTTTAGTGAATATGAAGGTTTCTCTGTAATCATTGTTTATTTTGAGATAATTTTTAACTCATCAAAGTAAGTTACCGCATCAGCTTTTGTCCAAAAATCCAATTTGTCCAGCCGTTTTAAATGTGTCGTCGGAAGTTTCAATCAACTTTATGTCATTTAACGCACAAGTAATTTTATTCCCGGTCATTTCAATGGACAGAGTGAACCATTCGCCTTGTTTTATATTGCAGTCAATACTCACCAACTGTTTCCTACTGCCATCAACGACACGATAAAGCGCAAATTATTTTCAAGCGGGTTGTACCTTGCTATGAAGTAGTTATTATTGTCAATGTATCTCCACTAATCCGCCTCCCCTGGTCTTCCACGCCCGAAACGGCTTTAATTCTCACGGAAGCTGTAAAATCAAGGTAATTTAGTTTGTCAAACACTAGAATATTGTAACAACTGCCTTCATTCATGGCTTGCTGTGCAACTACTTTGTTTTGTGTTTCATTTACAACCGTCCATTTCATATCTTTAGAAACGCCTGTTGTTGTTTGTGAAAATCCTTTGGGAGGTTTTCCAATTGTTTCATATTCGAAATTAACAAGGGTGTCTTTGTCGTCAGGAATATCAGAACTGAGTTTTTCTTCAAATTTATTAATAGTTGCATTACTGCATGTTGCAATTAGCATTGTGGCTAAAAACATTAAAAATGCTGTTTTCATGACTATTCGTTTTTAAATTTATTTTCAGAAGCTTTTCTTTAAACTCAGATTTAAATGTCCATGCAAAAATTAGCATCACTGCCCTTGTATCTACTTTACGGTATTGGTAATACTCAAAATTGTAATCCGAGATCCTGCTAACGCTTGCTGTGTATTAAAATATCGGTAATGGCCAATGCCAGACGTCCCTGACCTTTCATAATCTTTTGCTGAATTCCTAAATCGATAAAATGCACCTCATCCAACCTGCCCTGAGGAATGAGAATTGGAGAAGTGTAGTTGCCTGTAATTTGCAACTTCCCGTTTTTCCAAACATTGAAATTGTTAATAAATTTTGTGTAGCTGTTCAACTGGGTATGCTGAATATCGGGCAACTCATCGGTTTGCTCTATGTTTTGTACATATACTGAAACATTGAGATTGGCAGTCCAGAATTTTACAGGTGTAATCGTAAAAATTACTTCTGCGCCATAGGTAGATGAGTTACCAAAGTTTTGCGGTTGGGTTATGCTGACTCCGCTACCGTCAACCACTGTATAAGGAAAAATACTATTGTTTGTTTGCCTGTAAAATAAAGAAGGAGTAATGCTGCCATTTTTAAATTCATGGTTGTATGTAAGTTCAGCAGCATGTGAAAGTTCAGGTTGAATATCGGGATTTCCCGACCAAACGTTCAACGAATCGGTAATATCAATAAAGGGACTGTATTGACCAATCGTAGGTCGGTTAATTCTCTTGCTGTATGCAAGATTAACCGTATTTCTTTTGCTGTAAAATATCAAGCGATGCCGAAGGGAACAAATGGAAATAAGCGTTTGAAAAACCGTAGGGTGACTGGTCGGTATTGCCCTTATTCCATACTTGCTCTGCTCTTACGCCAAAATTGTATTTCCAATCAGGCTCTTGCTGAGTACCAACCCAACCTGTGTATTGAAAAAATATGGCATGGATTTGTTCGTTGAATTTAAAAATATCCGTGTATGCTGAATCAGTTCTATAACTTCCGTTTTCTTCACCGGAACGCAGATAATCATCATTAATAAAACGGAGTATGGTTTTATAACCGGCTTCAACTATTCCTGATTCTTTAACCGGATGAGAATAATTTACCGCGAAATTGGTCAGATTGGCATTTTCGTAAAAATGTGTTTTTTGTAGATAGGGGTCACCAATTTCAATGTTTTGCTCCGATAAATTCTGCGTTGAAATGTCGGTATTTTCTTTGTTGTATTCTATTGCAGAACTTGCATCAACTGTAAGCACCCTGTTTTGATTGAAATTTCTTGTATAATTAAACAGTAATTCACCCGTATTGAAACGTCTTATTTCGTTCGAAAACCGGCTATTTCTGCTTGTAAATTCGTGCAACGATGTTTCTGTGGTGCTTTCAATCGTCTCAAGATTATCCTGCCCTTCAAAAAGCCATATCCCTTCCCGACTAAAGCTGTTTTTTTCGTTTGGCTTATAACCCACGTTAAACCTTGCAGTCTGGGTTTGTATGGTTCGTTCGTCATTTCTTCGTTGTGTAAGAAAATACTCATCAGGCAACTCATACTGAATCCGGGCTCTGTGTACGTGACGGGTGCGTGTGGTAAACCAGTTGTCATAAGCCAGGCCTAAGTCCCATTTTTGGGTATTGCGATTGAGCAACAACGAACCATTAATCCGGTAACGGTCGCCAAAGCCTCCACCCATAGCAACGGCACCGTTGGTGCCTCTGGTAAAATTCTTTTTAATACAATGTTTATAATTCCCCCTTCGGCATCGGAATCATACTTTGCCGAAGGATTTGTAATAATTTCGACCCGTTCGATACTGCTTGCCGGGATTTGTTCGAGGTTGGTTACCCTATCAACGCCACCAATACCGGAAACCCTGCCATTAATCAGGATTAACGGACTTTTCCCTCGCAGTGTTATTCCTCCTTCGGAACCTACCTGTACACCCGGCATATTCTTCATCAGGTCGGCAGCCGAACCGCCAATCTGGGTAATATTTTCAGAAGCATTCACCACAATCCCTTCTTCCGTTTTCTGAATCATTTTCCTTATTGCGCTTATTTCTATCGCATTAAGTAGCTTTGCATCCGGTTGAAGAATAACAGGAGGGAAAACTTGTTGTAGGCTTTGCTCATTGAAACGTATTAGTTGCGAGGTGCTAACAAAGCCTAAAAATTGGAAATGTATTGCATAATCACCAAAAGGAATCTTAGCGAGAATGAAAACGCCATTTACATCCGTTAAAGTCCCAGTGATTATTGCAGTTGTATCTTTTACAGAAGTCAGATAAACATTAACAAATTCAACAGGTTCATTTTGATGGTCTAAAACCTTACCAGTTATATTGCCTGTGCCTTGGGCAAAGCTGAAATTCCAAAACTTGTTATAAGTAATAAAAGAAATAATCTCATAAACATTATCTTGTATTTGCCACCCATAATCGTTTTGGGTTTTTACCAACGGGCAAGGTCGCTATCACCTGCCATTTCTCAATATCAATAATGCTTGCATCATTTGAACTCGTATTACTTACGATGGCAAATTTTCCATCCGATGTAAATTCTATCCAGTTAGGATTTTTACCAACAACAATATTTTTTAAGATTTTATCGGTTGCTACATCAATGGCGGTTACTTCGTTGGTAAACTGACTTGTAAGATAAACTGTTTTTCCATCGGGAGCCACAGAAAGTCCGTGTGCCGCTTTCCCTTCGTTGTCGAATTTGTCGGATTGCGGTAAAAGCACTTGTGAAATAATTTTACTTTTTCAGTGTCTATTTTTACTAACCCATGAAACCAACGAAGGGTGATTTTTGTTGTCACCTTCGGAGGTAACCCAAACAGTTTTTCCGTCAGGCATTGGTAATACAATGTGAGGGTTTCTGCCAACCGGAATTGAGTTGACCAGTTTCCAGTCTGTGGTTGAAATAACATCCATGTTATGTTCTCCGTTGATCGCGGCTAAAACATACTTTCCGTCCATGCTGAAACTTAACTGGTGGGGTGTCTTCCCAACGGGAATGGTCTGTTTAACTTTGTTGTCTGATGCACTAATGATGGAAATCGTGTTCTCGCCTTCATTGCTTACGGCAATCCAGTTTCCGTCAGGTGAAACAGCCACTCCGTGCGGCTTGCTCCCTGTGATGACATCGGCAATTTTTTGATTTTTCTGAATGTCAATGACAGAAACATAGTTGCTGCCATAGTTGGTAATGTACGCTTTTGGCGTTTGTGCTATAAGCACATTGCCAAGAAATACCAGGATACCTATTGTTACTATTCTTTTCATCGTTAAAGCTATTATGTTAAATCATCGGTTTTGTGTGAAGCATTTTCCATATAAGTTGCCCAACTGTAAAGGGCATCGTATATTTTTATGCCAATTGAAAGCAACTCATCATCGTTGCTATGGTTATACGACAAACCGGCTGATATAGCCCAAAGTCCGGCACTTTGGGGGGCAAGCAGGTAGCTGTCGGTATCTGCTCCTCTTACAATTGGAGCTATTTTCAGCACGGCTTTATCTGTTATCGCATGTTTTTTGACAATATAATCAAAGGTGCAGAATTCGCCTTCGTGGGCATACTCAGCCCCCTGGATATCGAATGGTATAGCATTCAGCTCCTTTGCTTTGCTGAGAACTTGTCCTTTTGGTGCAAAAGAAATTCAGCTTCTATGTCAACAAACTTTTTAATGAGCCAGGGGCAGGCAATACGGTCTATTTTGGGTCGTTCCCTTGTAATCCATTTCATAATAGTGTGTTTTCTTGCAAAAGTATGCCGCCGCCACACCTAAAAATAGAACAGAAATAACCTTTTGGATATATTTTACTTTTTTTGTTTAGCCTTTCTGTAATCTGATGGATTTTTACCGGTATGTTTTTTAAATACCCGGGTAAAGTGGCTTTGGTCAGAGAATCCCGTCAGGTAAGCAATCTCCGTGAGAGTATGAGGTGTTGTTTGTATTAAATTAATTGCTTTTTCTAACCGTAACTTGTGGATATATTCGCCAAAGAAAGATTTTCGAAGTGTTTGCAAATTCTCTTGACAAATACGAAGGATTCATAGCGATATCATCTGAAATGCTTTTTAAACTTAATGCAAAATTGGCATCAATCTGATCCTGGATTATTTCTTTCAATTCTTTTACCCATTCTGGTGTCTTTCTTTTCCTATCCAGATTGTTTTTGAGGAATTTATTATAGACTTCGAGCAATAAATTTTCGAAAGGAGCTTTGGTATGCTTTTCGCCCCTGAGATATTTTGCCCAGCTATACAATGCATCATAAATCATCATTCCGGTTTCAAGTAGTTGGTAATCGTCTTTGATATTGTGAGCCAGACCTGCCGAGATTGCCCACAAACCACTTGCCTGAGTTGCAATCTCATGCCTGTCTGTATCGGCCCCCCTGACTATATCCGATATTACAAGCAAAGCATCATCTTTTAAACCGTGTTTTTCGATGAAGTAATCAAATGTGCAGCGAGCTCCGTAATGTGTATACTCAACTTCCGGAATATCAAACGGAATGGCACCGAATTCGAGGCTTTTGTTTTTACTTCATTGAAGGGCACATATATTATCTCCGCATCTTTGTCGATAAAGCGTTTGATCAACCAGGGACAAGCGATGCGATCAATTTTAGGGCGTTCGCGGGTAATCCATTTCATAATTATTAGCTGTTTCCTTGTTTATGATACTTTCAGAATATTTGACAGAACTCCATACTTTTTATTATTCATGACCATGTCTGTGATGCAGATCAGGGAAGTGCGGGTGTTCGTGTGCCAACGGATTATGTTTGTGGACATGTGAATGCCATTTACCTGGAGGAATTGACTTATCTTCATGTTCGTGGTTATGATGCCCATCGGCGTGCTGATGGAAATGGATGTGCTCCATTTCGACATGTGCATGCATATGTTTATGCTTCAACAGGTATGTTACGATAACGGCCAGTGCCAAAAGGACTATGGAATAACATGAACCCATTGAAACGATTCATGGTAAAACAGGTAGAGAAGACTACACCCCATAAGGGCGCAGTTGAGAACAATATCTGTCCACGCGTTGCTCCGAGATTCTGAGCAGAAGTGACATATAGCATAATACTGAAGCCGTAAGAGAATATACCAACCATTAATGCCGGGCCGACACTACCGAATTTTAATGGTTCACTGGCTATCAGGCAACCTATAAGTAAGTTAACGGAACCTGCTACTATCCCTTTTAAGAAGGTTACGGATTGAGGGGAAGCTCCATCGGTAAGAGCAGTAAGATGGTTATCCACTGCCCAGCTAATACAGGCTGCCATTATCAATAAAGCTGAAATAATACCACTCGAACCTTCACCAAGTGAAGTGGCTATTCCGGCAATAATGGTTAAAATAACTCCTATCCAGGTATTTCTATCCAGCGTATCTTTAAAGATCAAAACGCCTAAAATGGCCGTTGCCACCAATTCCATATTTAACCAGATGGAAACCGAAGCTGCATTGGCTGTTTTCAATCCAAAAGCAAAAGAACCGGTCCAAGGAATCCACCGAAGAAAATGATTCCCAGCGTTTTCATTCTGCTGCCGGAATGAAATAACAATATAAGGTTGTTGTTTTGCGGAAAATATAAGGAAACATTGCAACGGCTGCACCCAGGTAAAGTAAACCTGCCAGTTGAAAGGAGTTCAAACCTTCTAACAAAAGTTTGCTGAATGGTGTGGCAACACCAAATAGGAAACCTGAAAGAAGACCTGTGATAATTGCAAAGCTTTTCATGGTAGAATGCTAATCAGGTTGAACTTTTGTTTTTAACCAGGGAATCTGAATTATTTGACCGTTTTCAGAGGCATGCAATCAAATAACATCTGATTTATATTCAATTGAAACATCCCCAAGATAGCATCTTTGGTTCGACGCTCCGAATGGAGCGTTTCATTTTTATATCAACCCTTTATTATCTCCCGGCAAAGTATCGTTACCAGCGTGTATGAACTTTATTGTCAAGTTAGTATAATCTTAATCAATAGTAAAGCCCGGTTTAGGTTTAGGTTTAGGTTTAGCATTCTCGTGGCTATAAAATGTATACCAGGTAGTAGGCTGAAATCCTATTTTCGATTTTTTGCGAAGTAATATTTCAGCCCTATTTGTAATAGAAAAGAGTTAACTGTAGTACTTGTCGCGGTAACAGTTTCTGTTTCAGAATAATGCGTAATTGTTTCATAATACAGGGGATGGAAATTTGCCAGATAGCTTCCTTTTATATAAATATCTGCTTTCTTTCTAAAGCGGTAACCTGCGGACAAACCCGTTTCAATCGCAAAACTCAGTTTAGATGTAACATATCCATAGGCTCTGGTGGAATCAGCGGAGATAGCAATGAAATTAGGGTCGCCCGGAAATGCCGGTACATTTGACCCCCACCCCATTGTTGGCTGGTTTTCCAGAATAATCACGACTAACAATCGTGTTGAAAGAGAATCCGGTTTGATGAAAAACTGATCATTGCAAAACACAAATTCTTTTTCCGAAACGGATGGGTATCATCCAGCTTTGAGCGCCGCTTCCCATTGAGCCGGATTTCTCAGGAATACCGGAATCATAATTATAGACAATGAATGGATGGGTAGAATAAAAGCCACAAAACCCGGTTTCCAAGGGTATAACTATTGACTTTATAACCAACAAAGCCTCCGAAAACTCCACCGATGGAAGACTGGGACAATGAAAAGCCTTTGCTGTTAACGTAGTGATATCTGTCGAACAAACCTCCGTTTTCATATCCGATGAATAGTCCACTCTGCGCTATAGCTGCAGTAGATAGAAGTATTGAAGCCAGAATTACCAATAGTTTTCTCATGAATAAATTCTGTGAATTTATATTTTTCTAAAAACTCAAATTTATAGAAAATTCTTTCATTCTTCATTTTTCTTCTTACTTCCTGAAGGGACGTGGGACGAGGGACGCAACATCCTGGTGTTGCTCTATACCATGTGCCCTGAGCCCTGTGCCCTGTGCCCTGTGCGAAGAAGGGACGAAGGACGAAACCTTCTGCTTCTTTCATTCTTCTTCTTACTTCTTACTTCCTACTTCTTACTTCTTTTTTTACTTTTTACTTTTTACTTCTTTTACCACTGTACCCGGCCAAATTTGAATTTTGTATTTAAACAGGTTATATTCCTGCGAAAATATTATGCGTTTAAAAATATAATTACGAAATTTGTTTTAGCAACAGTTTTGGAATATACAGGTTGATACCCAAATCTGAATTACTACTAATAGGTATAAGCTGATTTTATTAAACGCTCAGATTGCTGACATCAGGTCTGATGCATTGCCAGGAGATGTTTCCAAGTGATAATGAGTGAAATTCTTA
This sequence comes from Bacteroidales bacterium, assembly GCA_016709025.1. Lineage (GTDB taxonomy): Bacteria > Bacteroidota > Bacteroidia > Bacteroidales > Lentimicrobiaceae > Lentimicrobium. The sequence continues at coordinate 72,410 of JADJEQ010000011.1, forward strand.
CCTGAAATTCAATCTTTATGAGAAATACCTTAATTTTCTTCTTCTTAGTTCTGGCAATACTGAATGTTCAGGCACAGGACTACCGGATCGATTTTTCAGGAGCAGGAGATACTTACATTGTAAATTCAGTAATTGTTGATAATCTGACCAGTGGAGCTACACTTACACTAAATGGAACAGATATTTTGCATTTAACCGGAATAGTAGGTGAAAATGATCCTGTGATTGGAAACAGAGAGTTAATAATCTATCCAAACCCAATGACTGATCAAACCTTCCTGGAAATTATTGTCCCTGTTGCCGGTGAAGCAGTTATTTCCATTGTTGGATTAACCGGTAAAACAGAATTTAAGAGAACCATATTTCTTCAGATCGGTATTCAAAGATTTCGTATTTCGGGCATCAGTCAGGGAATGTATTTTATCAATATTTCGGGGAAAAACTATAATTATTCCGCGAAACTGATGAGCCAGTTCAATCAACCCGGAAATATTAAAATTGAATATGTCTCGTCAGGATTGGATAATCCAACGGTCATCCCAAAAGTGCTGCTGAAATGATTGATATGCCATACACCGATGGCGATCTGTTGCTTTTCAAAGGCATTTCGGAAATATACAGCACCATAGTTACCGATGTGCCCGCAAATGATAAAACAATTGTTTTTACTTTCAGGGCCTGCACCGATATTGATAGTAGTAATTACACAATTGTGAAAATAGGCACGCAAACATGGATGGCTGAAAACCTGAATGTCGGGCAGCGAATCAACGGCAACTGGACTCAGACCAACAACAATATCTTTGAAAAGTACTGTTATGCAAATCTTGAATCAAATTGCGATGAATATGGAGGACTTTATCAATGGAATGAAATGATGCAATATATGTTTCGCCCGGATGCAAGGTATTTGCCCCGATGGCTGGAGGCTCCCTTCCAGATGAGGAATGGACAATCCTGTCGGATTATCTTGGAGGAGAAATCAATTCCGGAAGCACGCTGAAAGAAACAGGAACAATCCACTGGGCCTCTCCCAATTCATGGGCATCAAATACTTCAGGATTCAGCGGTCTTCCGGGCGGTTGGCGCGATATTCCAGGGTCATTCAATGAAATAACCCTGAACGGAAGTTTCTGGACATCCTCACAGTTGTCGTCTTCCATTGGTAACATTCGTTATCTGATCGTTGATGATGAGAATCTGGCAACTGGTAATACTGAGAAATCTAAGCGGCATCGGTCCGTTGCCTGATGTGTGATTCATTGTTATCGGTAAATGTAAATATTGAGGTATCAGCCAATCCGGTATTGAACGGAACCCAGGTTACATTTACCGCCACACCGGTTAACGGGGGACTCAACCCGGATTATCAATGGAGAGTAAATGGTATTGTTGTTCCCGGTGTTCATACTCAGACATATACCTGTATTCAGGTAACACCGATGTTTTTACCTGCGTCATACTTCAGACGCTGCATGCATGCAAAAAATCCGGCTACCTCAAATGGAAATTCATGATAGTTGATCCACTGCCCTGCGCGGGAACACCCACTGTTTATTACGAAGGTATGACTTACACAACTGTTCAGGTAGGAACTCAATGCTGGTTAGGTCAGAACCTCAATGTGGGTACCAAAATCGGTGAATGTAACAATCAACTGAACAATGGGGTATTGGAAAAGTATTGTTATGATTATGATGACCTTAATTGCGATACCTATGGTGGCCTGTATCAGTGGGGTGAGATGATGAATTACACCGCATCAAGCAATGCCAACCCCAGTGGCAGGCAGGAATCTGCCCTTCCGGATGGCACATTCCTTCCCCATGCTGAATGGTGTCCAGATGGCAACCTATCTTGATGAAAGTGTGAATTGCAATGTGGTTGGATGGCAGGGTACCAACGCCGGTGGTAAGTTAAAATCAACAGGTACCAGCCTTTGGAGAGATCCCAATGCCGGAGCTACCAATCAGAGTGGTTTCACCGCGCTACCGGGCGGAAACTGCTGCCCAACCTGTGGCTCTGATATGCTTGGATTTACAGCCTGTTTCACATCCTCCTCAGATTATACGACAGGTACCATACGCTTGTATTACCTGGATAATGATTCCCAACAGATCAATATGGATTTCCTATGGCACGAATTACGGCTGTTCTGTACGTTGTGTGAAGGACTGACTTTTTCAGTTTACTCCCCGTGATAACCTTGAATTCACCTGCTTTCGAAATAAAATCTCAAATCCGTAAAGTACGTAAACCATCCTGTCAATTTCCTGATCGGTTTTTTCAATTTCGGATTTTATGGACAGGGCTTGTTGCGCCTCCTGCAAAAGTAGGCTTCCCATTCGGCTTCTTCAGAAAGCGAAAGTTTTACCTTCTTTTTCGACAGCTCTTTGATAAACTCCGCATACGAAAGCAAATACCAGTTTTGCAGCTTTCCGGAAAGCTCTCCGAGGTTGAATTTTCGCTGGAGGGTGCGTTGGAATTTTTGGGAGAGTTCTTGTAAATGAAAGTTTTTGCTAGCATTAAGTTTTACTAAAGGAGTAAAAGATTGTTGCATCTCATATTCCAAAACCCGAATTGGAAAAATCTTACAATCCTTTGATTAATATTTTCTGAAAGCGATCTTTATACTCTTCAAGAAATTTTTTCTTATGATAAAAGGCTATTAATTTGCTATTGATAATTGCAAGTAAATATTCTGTTTGAAATTTTTCTTTTGCTATTAAATTGAACGCATTTTGAGCATTGTAAAGTGCTTCAGTAGTCATTGAAGCCCAAATTCGTTTTGCAGTCCAATCAATGATTTGTTTAACCAATATTCTTTTTCTTTAAAAAACTTTACATCTCTTGGCGCACCTAACCACTTGCCATAACTTATCCATTCAATACCATTCCATTCAATATTATATCGGGTAACATCATTACCTGCCAAGAGCTTTTTAAAAGTTTCATCCTTTTTTGAATTGGCGTGGTATATTCGATTCTCTATTTGCTCTTGAGTATGTCCTTTGTATTTATCATAAGGAGTTAAGCCTAAACAAAAATCAGCACAATTTGACAATGGTGTTGTTTCAGTCTCAATTTTTAGTAAAATGCTGGAAATAGCATCATTAATATTTATTCTAAAAATAGCATTATCATCTTTCCCCATACCGATTGATCAAGAAATATGTGTTCATCGCAATTGAATTCTGTAATTTCATCAATTCTATTAAACCCTTTATATATTATTACTTCAACAGTAGTTTGAAGGAGAGTTGCATTAGTAATTGTAAAAATAATTGTATCAACCTTCACCTCGCCAGCACTGCCTCCAAACGATTCATTAGGAAGTCGAACAATACTATTTATATTAGAATTAGAAAGCAATACATTTCTTAAGGGTTTGTATGATTCTTGAGTTAAAAGTGATGAAGGTATAATAAATCAGAACCTTCCATTCAATTTCAAAATATGAAGGCTTTTCTCAATAAAAACAGAAAATAAATTTATTCTGTTATTAGCAGTTGAATAAGTCTTAAATATATAATCTACAATATGTTTTGGAAGTGCTTTGATATCAACATACGGCGGATTCCCGATCACCACATCAAAGCCTCCTTTGTATTCAGGGCGAAAGGCATGTTCACGGGTGCAGGTCATCATTTTAACAAGGGCTGCAGCCCCTTGCTTCTGAATGTACAGGCGTTCTTCATCCATGCTATCAGCATCAACAAGGGGTTGCAACCCCTTGTTATGCAGCTCCATGTTGAGTGTCAGAGGATCATCCGGATCCGTGGTTGAAACAAGGGGCTGCAGCCCCTTGTTAAGTGTCAGGCGTTCATCATCCATGCTACCAGCATCATCAACAAGGGGTTGCAACCCTTGTTGTGCAGTTCCTTGTTCAGTGTCAGGGGATCATCGAAATCCGGGATTGTAATTCCTTTTTCTTCGTTCGTTTTGAAATGCTTTTCCCTGTTATTGACAATATAATTCAACGTGTTTTGAAATTGTTCTTCTGAAATGATTGGCACTCTGTGAAACTTCTGAGCCCACAAATTGTAGGTTTCTTCTTTAGGAATCCCTAAATATTCTTTATATTTCTGTGCTGATTTGCCTTTCAGTTTTCGCATTATTTCCGACAATTCTTCTTCTTCGCAAACCAATAACATATGCACATGGTCAACTCCGATGTTGTAGGCCATGCAATTTATTTTATCTTCAACAACGATTTCTGCAATGATCGCGCTTACTTTTAAGCCGGCTTTATCATCTAAATAAACTGAACGGTCAATATGCATTTCACCGTCTGCCCTGCGTTCCCGAACCCTGTATTTTATCATGCGTGCTGAGGTCCGGGTGTCGTGTGTCACAAAAGTAACGTGCCAGGCTGATTTATCTTTCAGCTTAAACACATTTGGAAACTCCTGTTGCCAGTTAAAAGCCTTGTCGCCGGCCACCGCCGGGTCGTCGATCAATGAATTCCCGCACTTCAGGTTGTTGTTCAGGTCGTTCAGCTTGCGGTTGGGTTGGGCGGTGCGCAACCAAAGCGAAAGTTTGGCTATTTCCACACTTTCCTCGTTGATATCTACCCCAAACAGGTTGTTTTCGAGGATGCTGTTTTCGAATCACCCATCACCATCGAAGAACCGAAGAGTTTGGCCTGCAGTTCATCGATGAGACGGTGCTCGGAAATCAGGAAATCGAGGGCCTGGTTCAGAAACGCACCGGAGCCACAGGCCGGATCACAGATGGTGAGTTGCAACAACCAGTCACGGTATGCGTTAAGTACCTCATATAGTGGCTGTATGGTTTTTTTGGTGCGTTTAAGGTCGGTGGTGTATTCTTCCTCTGCCAGCCCCAGGGCTGCTTTTTTCTCAGTACAGAGTTTGCCAACGGTATTGTCAACAATGTACTTTGTGATGTATTTCGGGGTATAAAAAACGCCGTCCTTTTTGCGTTTGCTTTTCGACTTATCCAGGGGTTGCCCTTCGAGCTGCGCCTTGATTTCGTCGAGTTCGTTCAGCGAATTTTCGAAGATATGGCCGAGAATATTGACATCCACTTCGCTGATAAAGTCATACTCAGAGAGTTTCATGGCGTGCCGGTAGAGCAACTCATCGTCCATCTGTAGCGCATCGAGCAGTTCATCGTGCCTGAAAAGACCGCCGTTGTAGGCATACACATCGTAACGTTTACCCTTATAGCCGGTATTGAGGTATTCAAAATACTTTCGAAACCGGTCGTACAAGGGAATCTGCACATCGCGGTCCTGCAGATCGCGCCAATCGGCCAGTATCAGCCTGACTGAGTTTGGCGGAAGCAGCTGCCTGTCCTCGGCAAAAAAGAGAAACAGAAAGCGATCCAGCAATTTCTGAGATTTCCTGAAAAGGGTGAGCGCATCGTACTGCGGATTCAGCGCCACCAGGTTTTGGTGAAGTTCGCGCTTGAAGCGTGAATAATCGTTGTACAGGTTTTTGGTAATGGCATCTTCCTGGCTTACCGATTCATCCTTGATGCGTTTGGGAAGATTTTTCTCAATATTCACATACGCCAGGCATATCCAGAGCAGTTCAAACTCCTTAAATGTCAGGGTAAACAGGTTAAATTCAATATGTTCGATGGCATTGTCGATGTAAAACCGCAGCTTTTCGAAATTGGAGGTGATCACATACACGCAATCGGGCTGGTTGTTTTTATAACCAAAGGCCTGCGATTCTACCCTGTTCAAGTCGGTGGTATCGGTTCCTTTCAGCTCGATAACGGCCATTACCCGCGGACCATTTACCCAGTTCAGGATAATGGCGCCATCCGCTTTTTTACTGTCCTTAACATTTTTGTATTCGGTGGTCAGGTTGAACGCAGGTGCGGGATTCTTGGTATAGCCCAACACATTGACAAACAGATCGATCAGAAATTCGCCTTGGTATTGCTCTTCTTTGCTGTTGCGGATGTTTTCCTGCACTTCAGGATTGTGAAAACGGGCTGTAAACTTCGCGTAGGCGGTTTTAACAGCTTCGGAATCCTGGGTTTTCAGGTGTTTGTTGAGAACTGAATTTTGAAAGAAGGTCATGGAGTTGGTATCGGGTTGCTTTTCAGGTGCTATCCGGGATAAATATCAACAAATATAACGTTAATTGAACAATTGAAACAAGCGCAAGCCTAAAGTTAAATTGGATTTTAATATTCAGCTTCAACCCCGAAGAGACGCGATCATCGCGTCTTTACCCATGATTTTCGTGCTGAGCAGTCTCTCCTCTTTCCTCCCTCCTCCCTAAGTCACTCACTGGAAACATCTTCTTACTTACTGCAGTAGGCGCATGTATCCATAAACCCCTGATTGTTGCGCAAAAAATAAAAATATTTTCATTTTCACATCAGCATCAGTATTTATCTATATTTGCATTAAATAATACCTGAAAGTATTAATTTATGTTTATCAGCAAAACCTCAGAACACGCGCCTCCGGATTCTCACTTATATGGCGCTCAATTACGAAACTCAGCTATCGGCCAGGAATCTATTTGAAGAACTTCAAATTCCGAAGCGCTATCTTATGCGTTTACTCACCGATTTATCAAAAAGCGGTTTTATTAAGGCTACCCGTGGCAGAAGTGGGGGTTATGTATTTGCCAGGTCACTTGATACCATCTACTTTTCTGAAATCATCGATTCGGTTGAAGGGCTTTTATCCTTCGAAGGTTGCGTATTGGGCAGTACAGTTTGCCCGGTTGATAAACCCTGTGCCATGCATCAGATTTGGGAAAAACCAAAGCAGACCTTTCTCGAAACATTAAAGACAACGACACTTGCCGATTTGAGAAGCGGTAAAAATATCCGATTGCAATAATCAATTAAACAAATTTATCATTAACCCTAAAACGAGAATTTATGGTAGACTCGAACACCGTCCTTCAGGGACAAACATTGATTTACACATTGTATGTGCTTGCTATCCTGGCGTTGATGGGATGGTTCGCATATCGTGTAACTACCGAAGGCCCTTCGAAAGTGAAGCCGGCTTTCTTTTACACTTTTGTAGGATTTCTGGTCCTGCTGGGTGTAACAATCCACATGGTTACCCTGCATACCATACCCTGGAAACCCATGGATATGGACAGGGCAAATATCAAAGCCGACAAGGTATTTGATATCAGCGTGCAGAACCACAAATTTCAGCTTCCTGCTGAGAAAATGGTGGTTAAAACAAATGACAAGGTTTTGTTCAATGTTAAATCAGGTGATCTCACCTATGGATTTGGTTTGTTTCGCAACGACAATACCATGGTTTTCCAGATGCAGGTTTTACCGGGGCATAACAATGATATTTTATGGCAGTTCGACAGACCCGGCGTTTACTCCATCCGTTCAACCGAGTACTCAGGCCCTGCCGGTGTATTTATGATTGAAAAGGATGTGGTGGAAGTAATAGATTAATGTAAAAAGTGTAAACAAAAAAACTTGTTGATATGAGCTATATAAATACCTTAATGAATGGAGAACAGGGGCTTTTCAAGCATACCTCCCTCACTCCTATGCAGAAAATTACCCTGCGCTTTGTCGTTGTCGGGCTTCTTTATTACGGACTGGTAGTGATCGAAGGGATGATTATGCGCATGTATGCTGTCAGCCCTATTGACGCAGTTACCACAAACCAGTATTTTGCAATATTAACTGCACATCCGTTGGTTGGAATTTTTGGTTCCACCTACTCCATTGTTTTTGGTGCTTTTCTGTTTCTCGTCCCTTTCCTGATGAAAAAACCATTGTGGAGTATCAAAATGGCCAGCTGGACATTCTGGTGCATTGCCATCGGAACCTTTATTTTCTGGGCTGCCGGATTTGTATCGCATTATGCACCGTTGTATACCCTTTATTGGCCACTACCTGCCGACTTTACACAATTCAGTGTGGTTGGCGGTACATTTTTTATACTTGGGATTGCCATTGTCATGGTCGGTACAGTTTTGTTTGTTGTTAATATTTTTAAAACCATTGTGTATACGCCTGATGGTTGGGAAAAACAACCCGCGGCTGCTTTAATCGGATCGGCAATCGGGTACAGTGGTTTAAAAAACCTCTTCAGAAAAAAAGAAGACCGGAAAGAACATCTTGTATCACTTCCTGTTGCTGCTATTGCCAGAGGCACGGTTGATGTAGCCCTGAATGCGGCAATTATACTTTTTACGGGTGTTCTGATTCTTGTCTACATGGTGGGCTCCTTACTTGGATTTGACCTGAAAGAAACTGCCGTTGATGCTTTGCTGTATAAGAACTGGTTCTGGTGGGGTCTCGACCTTATTGCCGATGGATTGGTACTGATATTTGTTGCCGGAACCTGGTACCTGCTTGCTACCCTGATCACCGGCAAAAAACTATTTATGGAAAACTACCTTGCTTCTCGAATTGGTTGTATCCTGGACAGTTTGGTCGCATCACCTGATGAGCGACCAGGCTCAACCCGGTTGGTTAAAAGTTGTTTCAGGTGAAATGGTAACTGCTTTCGAGCTTATTACGCAAGGACTTGCTTTCTTTATTACTCTCGCGACCTTGTGGAGCGCGCGTCCGTTGAAAATGTCGAATCCGTTGAAGTTCCTCCTTGGTGGCTTACTTGGATTTGCACTGGCTGTTCCTGCCGGTATTTTGCAGGCCGACCTTGGACTGAACCGCATTTTACATAACACACAGTGGATCATCGGACCACACGTTCATGTTGCTATTCTAATTGGTTTAAGTATGACTTTGTATGCTGCGATTTATTTCCTGTTACCAATTTTAACCAATGGTGCAAAGCTTTACAGTCAGAAGCTAACCAATATACATTTCTGGTGCCACCTGCTGGGAGGTATCGGAATGGGAGCCTTTATGGGCATGGCCGGATTGCATGGAATGCTAAGGCGTACTTTGTATATCAATGGTGAATTCATGCCTTACATGGTACTTGCTGCAATTTCCGGAGCGTTGCTGTTTATCGCTTTCGTCGCATTTCTCTACAACATTATCATGACTGTGGGAATCAACGGATTGTTGGGCATTTTCATGGCTCCCAAATTAAAAACGACTGATTTGCTGCCTAAAGAATAAACCGGTAAAAATAATTGCTCCGGTAATTTTTATACAATTTCGGGAACGGATAAACACCTTCCGGTTTAAACAGAATTGATAAGAAACTGTAAGAGCCCCCGGTTGGATAGTTTATCCGTTCCACGTTTTAATAAGGTTTGCATTTTTGTAAATTCAATCCTTGCTTGAGCAAGAAACCTTTGAGGAGAATCCTTTTTTTTATGGATCAGGACAGTAATAGCTTTATATAATTAGTCCGGTTACCGTTATGCCAAAATCCTTATTTAAGGATACAGGTTTCAAAATGAAGAAAATTTTGAATCCGGCGACAGCGAGATGTTCATAATTATAGAAGATAATAAGGTCTTTTAATATTAATAATTCCAGGCTATTGTTCTATATTTAAGTATATTTGTACTTAATACCTTAATAAACATTCATAAACCAAAATTAATCCGTATGAAAAAATCAATTACATTCATTTTCTTTGGCCTTCTGGCCATTTCTTTGGTTATCAGCTCATGCAATTCCGGAGGGAATGAAGGCAGTAATACCAGTTCTGCCCCTGAAACCAAAACTGCTCCTCTTTCCGGACAATCCGGAGTTGAGGATGATGCATCGCAAAAAGACGTTGTTAAAGTGGCTGTTGGTTCAGCAGATCACACAACACTGGTAGCCGCCCTGCAAGCTGCTGAATATGTAGATGTATTGTCGAACGCGGGTCCGTTTACAGTTTTTGCGCCAACCAATGATGCTTTCAATAAGTTACCGAAGGGCACCGTTGAAGGACTTGTAAAGCCAGAGAAAAAAGCAGATTTGCGAAATATCCTCGAATATCATGTTTATGTTGGCAAACTTGATCAATCATTCTTTAAAGATGGACAAACGCTCGGTATGGTTAACGGCGGGAAAGTCACCATGGGTGTAAAAGACGGTAAAGTTACGGTAAACGGCGCAGGTATTGTTGCTTCAGTACCTTGCAGCAATGGAATAATTCATGTAATTGATGCAGTTCTGTTGCCACCGGCAAAATAGATAATGAACCAACAACAAAAAAATCCCGGATTGTATTGAGGTTCAATCCGGGATTTATTTTGTAATGAAATCAATAATATGATATTACAAATTCTTTCCTTTGAATATCCGTAAAGCGATTCCAATAGGAACCAAAACCCAGGTCAGCATTACCGAAACGGCCAGCACTATTCCGAATGAAGATCCGAAAAACTGGTTGAATACTGCACCCGTATAACCCATCAATGCGGAAATATCCATTTTTAACAGCACCAATATGCGAGCGAGATCAACAGGATTAAGGCAACTCATAAATATGGTTAATCTTTCCAATGGATAATCGGAAAAGGCAAACATCACCATCAAAATTACGCCATCAAAAATTAGTGTGAAATAAAACCAGAGCAACATAGAGATTCCTATTCCACGCGCTTTGTCGCGTGTGAGCACCGATGCCAGGAAGGCCAGGGATACAAATACCATCGTAAGAAGGCTGCCTGATAATAAGAAATACCAGCCAACAATTGTTCCATCGAAAATTAATACCGGCAATCCTATCCCTACCCAGAAGGCAAGCAGCAGTGAAAGTCCGACACCGCAATAGACACCTAACAGAATATTGCTACGTTTCAGGGGTTGCGCAACAAGCAATTCGATGAATTCGTAAGAATTAAAAAAGTATATGGTCGTAAAAAGAATACTTACCAGGGGAACCACAATTAATAGAACTGTAAGCAGGCTGCTTAATCCTTTTGATACATCCTCATTCATCATGAAAAGACCAAAAGAGCTTAATGATAACAGAACCACATATGCTAATAAAATGCGATTTCTGAATATATCATGCAAAACGTATTTAATTATCTTGTGCATAACTGATTATTGCAACAAATGGAACAAAGCTTTTCCTAATCTTTCCTCTCCTGATTCGGATTTGATTTCGGCTATACTTTTATAGAAAACAGCATCACCTTCAACGATGTAAGCAATGTAGTCTGCTATCTCTTCTACTTCGCTCATGATGTGTGAGGTGATAAGTATCAGTTTTCCGGATTCCTTTTCCTTTTGTATTTTCCGTTTCAGTGTTTCCGAAGCGAGCGGATCAAGGCCTGCTGTTGGTTCGTCGAGAATAATAACATCCGGATTGAAGAGGAATGCCAGCGCTGCACTTACTTTTTGCCGGGTACCACCTGAGAGTGCCCTTAAGGGTTTACCAAACATTTCTTCCAGTTTAAAAGCAAGTATCAATTCTTCATCAAACTTGCCTTTCACACGTGTTCTTCCCAGGTCTTTCATCATCCTAAACAAATAACCCATCCGCATGTTGTCAGGATAACGCCCTATTTGCGGCATATAACCAATCCTTCGTTTATATTGGACATCTCCTTTAATATCTTGTCCATCAAAAAGAATTCTGCCTCCATCCGGGATAACCATACCTAAAAGGCATTTGATCAGCGTGGTTTTGCCGGAAGCATTTGGTCCAACCAGTGCAATAACCTGTCCGATATTAAAAGTCAGGTTTACACCCCGCAAAGCCAGAATCTTACCATAATGCTTTTGTAAATGTTCAATTTGTATCATGGCCGGATTATATGCATTGAGGGTTCATTATCGTATAAATTGACATAGGACATGGATGGCAGGGCGCGCTCTGCTTTATCGAGTAATTCAGCCATAAAACTTCTCAGCAGAAACACGGCGGAAGGCAATTTTTCGATGATTTGAGAATACAGACTCACCGGCCTGTAAGGAAGATCCCCCTTTTTATCACGATCAAGGTCGTAACCGGAATATTTATCCCAATAATTTCCCTGAAGATAATTCAGGTTCTCGGTGCCGTTGGTCGTAAAGTCAAAGGTATTACCCATGAAATTATTCAGCAGGAAAGTATCTTTCTCGCAATTGGCAAGCATGCGCACTGCCAGCCCGTTATTCATGAAATCATTGTATTCGGTTTTTACCTCGCTGGTTCCTTCCATGTAAATCCCTGAAGTATTTCTCGAAAATAAGTTGAATGCAATATAGCTTTTGGATATGTCTTTTAATAACAATCCATAAGACGAACCGCCCCAGTTCTTTTCAAAAGTATTGCCGGTCATACGGATATTCTTGGTATACATTACAGCCACGCCACTGCCATTGTTCCTGAAGGTATTAAAGGAATAATTATCGTTGTTCGAAAACATAAAGTGCAATCCATACCTGTGGTTGTTCTCACTCACATTGCGAACGATCTCACAATGCGTAGCAAACTCGAAGTAGATCCCATCCCGCTGACCGCTGATTTTATTATTTATAATTTTCAAATTATTAGAATACCAGAGATGAATCCCGTTCCCGGATTGAATAACAGAGTTCGTTCCAAGTATTGTGTTACCACTGATGGTTCCTCCTTTAACTTTAGCCAGGTATATCCCAAAACATGTGCTTTCGAGGCGGTTGTTGAGGATACTCACACCATCGCCTTTTTCAACACGTATTCCGGCCTTGTCTTTGATGTTGGCAAAACCGCTGTTTCGAATAATGAAACCTTTAACAGTAACATGCGGAGCCCTGATAATAAGCAAATTGCCTTTATTTTGTCCATCCAGTATTGGATAGTCGATGCCAATCAAGCTGATAGATTTGCTGATGATTAAATCTTCAATAAAATAGGTCGATTTACTAACTTTGATAATATCCCCGTTTTGAGCCAGCAGCAATGCGCTTTGAAGCGTATTTATTTTCGTTCCCGGTTTAACTGTGATTTCGCGGGCCGATAATGTATTTGAAAGATAAGAATGTAAAATAATGAATCCAGAGAGTATTAAAAGATTGATGAACAATGAACATGTGCTTTTTGCATCAACATGAACAAATCTTCTGTAAGAAACAGTTTGATTCTGTTTTTTCATTACTTTCCGATAAGTTGCTGCCAGGATAATAAATCACCACCCAGTTCCTTCTGCGCATCCTGAGATGACGCTATATTGCTATAAGCCGCCAGGTTGCCCCCCATAGGGCTTTGAATGCTGTCACCATGCAGGTATGCAGCTTTTGTTGCATCAATCAGTGTTCCCGGATTCATATAGTCGCTCATGAAATACTGATCCTTTTCATTAACTCCATTTGCTTTAAGAAATCTCACAAGACATTCACCGGCATCGAATGTATAGACTTTTCCTTTTGAAGTGAGCAATCCCGCAGCGAACTGAGGATTCATAACGGTCATCCGGCATAGTTCACAATTGTCTTCTCCATATTTTATTTCACGCATTTCGTTTTTACACGAAATGCAAAGCATCAGAAGGATAAAAGATATTGAGAGTGCGATTTTGGCTATTGTATTCATTATATATAATTTACTTCAAGAAACAATAATCAAATAGTTAAAGTTCAGCCGCCAAAATGTTTCGGGTTTTCAGGATATTAATTTTTTTTTACGGTAAAACTGTTCATATATGGCCACTCCTACAATTCCAAGAGCTGCAACAATTACAAGGTATCCTCCGGTATCAGGAAATGAACCGGCCAGGAAATTCAATAATTGCTTATACCCAAACATGGGGGGTTGATAACTCATTCCGGGGACTATAATTGCAGCATGAGGATCCAGGTTGTGGCCGTAATCATAAAGCCATTGATAAAAATCGTAGAAGGCTATACCCCCGGCAATCAGCAAAACTGAAATCCAGGCCCAAAGTAATGAAAGTTTGCGAACGATGGCTACCATTATTCCAAAAGCTATTAACAGCCCGAGAACCCAGGGCATTATCTTAAACTCTGGAAATTCGTCTTCATGTATCAGCTTCATACCGATATAGTGGTTTAGTCCATTAATTTTCTCTACATCACCGGTAATCTTGTACAGCCAGATTTTCATCTCCAGTCCTTCAGGATATTGTGGTGCTTCAAGCATTATTTTCCAGAATGGGAAGAAAAAAGCCCCGATCATAAGGAAAGAGCAGAGGAAGATAATAAATCGTGAACTTGTTTTCATAATCTGCTTTATTTACTTGTATTGACAACAATGCAAAGAGGGCTGGTCATTGTAGTAATCACAATTACTTCTCAACCCTCTCTGCATAAGTGTTTTAAGAAAAAAATAGTCAACAGTTATACCCTTTATTGAGCTGTTGCACCGCCCGAGAACGTAAGCGGTACATTGGCCGAGGCAGGAGAAACCCTTGCATAGCCCTGCATTTCCTGGTGCAGAGCCGAACAGAAGTCAGTGCAATAAAACGGGAACATGCCGGTGCGCGCAGGAACCCACTTCAGCGTTGCAGTTTCGCCGGGCATAATCAGCAATTCGGAATTATTTGCACCTTTAATGGCAAATCCATGAGGTACATCCCAGTCCTGTTCAAGGTTAGTAACATGGAAATATACTTCATCTCCAAGCTTGATACCTTCAATATTATCAGGATTAAGGTGAGAACGAATGGCAATCATATATACATCCACCCTGTTGCCCTTTCGCACAACTTTTGCTTCAGCTTCTGATTTGGCAGCGAATGGATTGTTATTTTCCTCGATTGTAAAGAACTTTTTTGAGTTTTTTACAATTTTGTCGGCTGCAATCGCTTGTGCATAATGGGGTTCACCAATGGTTGGGAAGTCGAGTAATAAAGTCATTTTCTCACCACTGATGTCGAATAGCTGAGCTGATTGTGTTAACTCCGGTCCAGTTGGCAGATAACGATCCTTGGTAATTTTATTGAGTGCAATCACATATTTTCCGCTTGGTTTACGCGAATCTCCTCCCGGAACACATAAGTGACCAATAGAGTAATATGTCGGTGCGCGATCGACAACAACCCGTTTTTCAACATCCCATTTCACTATTTCAGATGAAACAAAAAATGAAGTGTAAGCAAAGCCTTTATCATCAAACTCGGTATGTAAAGGTCCGAGACCCGTTTGCTGAACTTCTCCGGCGAGTACTTCATCATACTTTAATACGGGAATTCCTGATACTTCACCCTCTATGGCTTTGCTTTCAATGGCTTTCAGCATTTTATCGAACGAGAATACCGGAATGGTAGCTGCCAGTTTACCACTGGCTACAATGTATTTTCCATCAGGGCTTACGTCACAACCATGCGGAGATTTAGGGCAAGGCATGTAATAGACCAGTCCGGGCATTTCTTCAGCCATAATCACGGTTACTTCTTTCTTCGGTTGAATTAGCTGAATGAGTTTTCTCATCGTACATATTATGCATGTAGCGGGCGGGGATTTTCTTGCCTTTACCTTGTGCTATCAGCTCTTCGGCTTTTTTCCAGTTTACAGCCATTACAAAATCCTTGTCATTCTGGCTTGCATTTACTTCGAGGAGGTTATGAGCCTGTTCTGAATTATAACTTGTGAAAAACATCCAGTCGTGCGAAACACCTTTTCCGGCATGAGCCAGGTCATAATTAAAACCAGGCACAACAATCTGAAAAGCCACACTCATTTCACCGCTTTTTGGATCAACCTTTACAAAAGTAGCAGCTCCTTTAAAGTTCTCTTTGTAAGTTGTGATAGACACATCATCTTCCCCATCCAACGGAATTGAGAACCGCGAGTTACCAACAACATACTCAGTGTTTTCAGTACAAAATGGAGAAGCGTGGTTACCGCCGGCATTTGGTAGTTCAATAATATCTACGGTACGGAAAGTGGTAAGATCAATTCGGGCAATACGTGGTGTATTATTACCGTTTATGAAGATCCAACGACCATCGTCTTCACCATTCGTTTTACTGAGTTCTGGGTGATGGCTGTCCTCCCAGGGCACGAAACCGAATGAAGTGTTGAGCATTGGCCTGGTTTCTTCGGTATATCCCCAACCGGTGGTAGGATCTTGCGAAAAAACAGGAATGTTCTTCAGAAGGCGTCCTGAAGGAAGGCCGTAAACACCAAGCTGGCCGCTGAAACCACCTGAGGTAAAAAGATAAAATTCATCGAACTGACCCGGGGCTACATACACTTTTTGTGCTGCATCACCGGCCATCATACTTCCAACTTTTTTAGGTTTGCAAGAAATGAAAGACCCGCAAATCATTGCGAGAAAGGTCATGCCAACCAGTATTGGTCTGATTTTTTTCATAGAAATCGGTTTTTCGGTTTATATTTGGTAGATTAACAGGAATTCTTATTTGTTGTCGTTCTGACGAAGGTATTCCAGTATATTTCTTGCTTCTTCATCTCCGATATTCTGATTCGCCATAGGTGTCAGAATTTCTTCAAACAATTTTTTAGCAACAGGATCAGATTTCATCATTAATTCCGGATTTGTAATCATATTCATGATCCATTCAGGTGTGCGGCGGCTGGTTATACCTGCCAGCCCGGGGCCTACAAATTTGTCAGCAGTAAGTTTATGGCAGGTAGTACATTTGGTCGCGAATACAGCTTTACCAAGATCAGCCCTGGCAGGGTCAATTGCCTCAAGTTTGACTTCAGTAAACTTTCCCACGCCTTTGCTATCACTGTGTGCTTTGGTGTCAATTACTACATTGACTTCAGGCACAGTAGAAGTATCTGTTGGTGGTGTTTTTGATCCACAAGCATGAAGGAAAAAGATAACACTATAAAAGGTTAAACTTCGAAATGTGGAGCTGAAATTTAGATTTTTCATTTTGTGATTTATTAAATTAGGTATTAGGTTTGATTTGTTCCTGTTTGCTGAAGAATCTTATATAAGACAAAATACATTTGAGCCTGAACAGGAAAACAATTCTTAACAATTTTAATTTCTTTTCAAGTGTTTGTAATTGTCTTTAAATTGATCCTTTTACTCTTTGTAAATAATCTTTACGTAGAAAAGGTTAATCTCAAACTTCAGGGTATTAAATTATCTATCCACAACTCAGGAAGAATAGAAATCTTCAAGATCATCGATAAGTGTGAGGTAATCGTTTGCCAATAAACCATTTGACCTGGCAAGTTCAACTTTGTTAAAATCAAGCAACAGCGATTCTTGCTCGGCAGCAGTGAAAGCTTTATCTGCCATGCGGAAAAGCACATTATTTTCTTTTCCGATATGGCTTTTCAGTAGCTCAGCATAACCGAGTATATTACTATAAATAGCGCTTAAAGCAATGCGTTCCCCCTGTTTAAACAGCGAAATATTATCCATCATTCCTTGTACATAATTTCTTCCCATTACATGCTCATGAAGCATTACCGCAACGGGTCCGGATTTGTAAGAATAGCCATTCTGAACCATCAGTGGGAAAAGCAATTGCTCTTCCTTTGCATGATGAAGACCATCGGCAAATCCACGTATAACCTTGACAATCGTTTCCAGATGCTCTATATTTGGATTTCCATTAACTATAATCCGTTCCATAACTCCGATCAGGCGAAGTATATGCATATGGTCATTTTCGAGGTTTTGGGTTGCTGTAGTCATCATCGTTTCTTGTTTATTCAGCCATTTTTAAAGCTTTCGGATACAGAATATTGTTTTCGAGATGCACATGAATGTGAAGGTCGTCTTCAAACTGTTCAAGGAGTTTTAAAGAAACCCGGTAAGTGTTGCATGCATCATCAGGAATCAGGTAGTTTTGTGTCAAAACGTTTATTTTATCCATAGCTCCACCTGCAAACTCATGTTCGCCCTGCATACGGGTGATTTCAGAAATAATGGTTGACTTAACCAGTTGAGAAGCATGTTTTTCAGCTTCTTTTATTGCTGGAAACAAAACCTCTTCCTCATTTTTCAAATGTTGGAGAAGTTCCTCATTGATTTTGATAAATAAGGATGCTACTTCAATGAGCTCAGGGTGATGAGCGCCATGAACATCCGCTATTTTTTGGGTATAAAAAACCAGTTCCGGCAGGTTTTTCAATACAAATTTATGATGGGTGTTTACGATGTAATCGCTCAGAAAGCCCAACTCCCATTCTTTAAAGTTCATGGTGCCGGTGACAGGTGTCTGTGACAGCGCGTCTAATTGCTGAATTAATCCAGATTCATCCGCTCCTTTTTCCCTGCAGGCATCGGTAAGGCTTTTATTGCCTCCGCAGCAAAAGTCGATACCGGCTTCCTTAAATATTGATGCTGCCCTGAAATCGTTGGCTACAATTTCACCTATTGTTGGTCCGGTTTTAATCTGATCAGTCATGTTATATAGTTATTAATTCGCACAAAGATATAAATAAAAACAATTAAGAGATAAAAAGGTCTTTTATTATTTAATATTTTTTTGTTGTACCTTTGCCGAATTAAAGTTTTAATAGAAAGAAATGCAATATGTTCAATAAAGAGACAGAATATGCACTCAGGGGATTGGTTTACATTCAGTTGCAGAATTCTGCAGGCAAACGGCCGGGTATAGCTGAAATCGCGCAAAAGATTGATGCCCCGCATTTTTATACGGCTAAGATTTTACAAAGGTTAGTTAAACAAGGTTTTATTGAATCCCAGAAAGGGAAAGGAGGCGGATTTTATTTTGACACGAAAAAACCTGATTTGTCGCTGAAGCAACTCATTGTTGCTTCACAGGGAGAAAATATATTTTCCGGGTGCGGATTTGGCCTTAAACAATGCGACGACAATAACCCCTGCCCGCTTCATGACAAATATGCTTTGATACGCGATGCACTGATCAAATTGGTTACAGAGGAAAGTGTACAGAGTTTAGCCCATGATACTATGAGAGATGGAAAGATGTTTTCACCCAGACTCAGATAAGCATCTGTTGTAAAAATGATGATATGCCGAAAAAGAGTCTGATTAGTTTGATAGCCTATCATGAATCCACTATGATATCTGGGGAAATTGCACTCAATAATCTATTAATGGTTGTTTGAAAATGCCAGGCTTAATGGTCATTTTAGAATAAAATTTAATTCTATATTTTATGTCGGAATCAATTGCTGATGCAAAAATGCATTACCTGAACCTGCAAGCTTATTGCAGTGGAATGGTTGAAGGTAAGAATGGTAAAGCCCTTTATGAGAAATACAAAGATGAGATAGCAGTTGTGACGGCTGCGGAAACCATGCAGGTACTCGATTACCTTTTGCAACACTACCCGTTTGAAGTGGTAAAAAACATAGCAGGCAAACTGATCAATATATTTTATAAATCGCTGAAACAGCAGCCATGGGTGAAGCCTGCCGAAGACCATTTCCTGAGCTACCTGATGCTTGAAAACAGGGGCGTTGAGAAGATTATCAACGAAATGCGTGTTGTTGTGAAAGCATTATTCAGCCAATCAGTAAACGATGAAAACGAACTGGCTGCACAACTCCTGCAAAATCTTAATGGCTTGAAATCTTATGAACTTCATTATATAAAAAAGGAAAACATACTCTTTCCCTTTATTGAAAGTACGTTTTCACAACACCGCTGCCTGCAGTTGATGTGGTCGTTTCACGATGATTTTCGCAAAACATTGAAACGGTTAGAGGAATTACTAATGCATGACCCACTTAAAAAAGACTTGTTAAATAAAGAATTCGGGCGATTGTTTTTTGTAGTTCTTCCTATTATTTTCAGAGAAGAACAAATCGTTTATCCGGTAGCTTACAGGGCTATTCCGGAAAGTGCCTGGCTGGAAATGCTGGTTCAGGCGCATGAAACAGGCTGGTGCTATATAAACCCGCCCCGAAAATCAACAGTGTATAAAACAGACAAAGGCATTGCATCCGGCATGACGGACCTGGATACCGGCGTTTTAAAAAGGGAACAGATTATCCGACTTTTTGAGAATTTACCGGTAGATATCACTTTCGTTGACGAAGATGATACGGTACGATACTTTTCCGGTGGCAAACACCGGATTTTTCCAAGGTCAAATGCAATTATAGGGCGAAAAGTGCAAAACTGCCATCCTCCTGAAAGCGTTCATATCGTCAACCGGATTGTTGAGGCGTTCAGAAACGGCAGTAAGGACGAAGCCAATTTCTGGATAAATCTGAAAGGAAAATTCATTTACATCCGCTATATCGCTTTACGTTCATCAACAGGGGAATACAAGGGAACCATTGAAGTGAGCCAGGATGTTACTGAAATAAGGTCACTTGAAGGAGAAAGGCGGTTGCTGAACTGGGAGGAATAAAGGTTATGGCAATCCGGCCTGTCAGGCCTTGAAAAAAAAAAACATCAACGACAATTAAAACCG
The DNA here is from genome assembly GCA_016709025.1 of Bacteroidales bacterium. Lineage (GTDB taxonomy): Bacteria > Bacteroidota > Bacteroidia > Bacteroidales > Lentimicrobiaceae > Lentimicrobium. Next base: position 92,572 of record JADJEQ010000011.1, read on the forward strand.
TAATTTTTCTGTCATCAGCCCAAAACGGAGCAAATCCAGCCTGTTTCCAAAATAAATGTTGTAATAATCCGAACCATGGTAGAACTGAACGAACAGCCCAATGTCCTCCAGGAACACCGGATGATAATAAAAAGTAAGTCTGAGGTTTAGCCTGTCAAAAGAATAGCCTTCCCGATTAGCCGGATTCCCAAACATCCAGGTAGCTTCGCCCTTTAGTGAAATATCGGCGTTTTTCCTGGGATAAGCGCGACTTTTTGCCGGAAGTTTGAATATAGAAAGGGCAGTATGCCATCGGTATTTGTGATACAATTCATTAAGTTCCTCCGCATTCCAGGCTTGCGGATGGAATTCAAACGAAGACTTGAAAAACTGAACCGCGTTGAAGCGGTGATTCCTGTTTGTGGCAATAAAACCAAACTCAAGAAAATTTGTAGAGAAATTTCCGGATTCCAGGTTTATACTTCCATCAGCTTCATAGAAACTGCCTGACTGCCCGTTGGAATGGTGTGCATATCGTCCGAATAAACTGAGCTGGTTGTCATACTCCTTTCCCTTTAAGAGATAATACATGGTAATCTGAGGCAAATAACTTGGTGTGCGAACCGGGAAAGATTCTTCCTGATACATTCGAAGAATGATCTGTGGAGTCAATACACCTATTAGCTTTGAATTTTTGCTTTGACGTATGTAAAAATTAGGGATTATGTTCGCTTCAAACCAAAGAGGCTCAATGTTGCCAATATCTGTCGGAAAAGTGACATAGCTGTTACCCTGGTTTACCTGCGATATTTCTGAAAGCCCTGGCCGGGGAACAGAGTCCCTGACCTGTCCGGAACCACTATGGCAGGAAAAAACATAATTGCCATGAAAACCAAATGCATTCTCATCTTGTGAATTACAGGTATATAATTTTAACCTCTATCCTCTTATTGCTCAACAAATCAAATGAAGCTTTTGGAAAAGACGGTCTGTTTGAAAGACCAACAGATTGATAATTCGAAAATCCAATTCCTTCTTTCGGCATAATCAGACCTTTTTTGATCCTGCCATCGTTGTTTTCATCGTGCAGGATATTAACCGCATATTTCCCTTTAGGCAAGTTTTCAAATGTTACGGTTGAAGTCCCTTTCACTATTTTACCGGTAAGCTTTCTAAGGTTCTTTTTGTAGTGCTCGTCGGGAAATGCATCTTCCCTGTTGTACAATGCAAAAAGCACGGTGCCGTTAGAATTGCGTAATTCCTTAACATCAATTGTTAAATTGAATGTTTCAATATTCCGGATGTGAAAAGATGAAAGGAGTAAACTGAGTAAAACGAGTTGAAGAATTCTGTGTGGCTTGTTCATGGTGGTGGTTTTGATTGATCAGTGATTTTTGTTTTGACAGAATTTAGAGGTAAGAGGCCAGAGGTCAGAGGTCAGAAGTCAGAAGTCAGAGGTAATAAGCGTGATTAATCCGCAATCCGCAATCCGAATTCGGAAGTCTGAAGTCAGAGGTCAGAGGTCTGAAGTCAGACGTCAGAAGTCGGATGTCGGAAGGAATAGGTCAGAGAGTCTGAAATCTGAAATCTGAAATCCGAAATCTGCTAATCTACTATCAGCTCATTGGCTAATCAGCTCATTGGCTAATCAGCTAATCCGAAATCCGAAATCTTAACCTGAACGTGGATCATCAAGTTCGTCAACTGATTCCACCTCAAAAACATCTTGATTTCTTACTCTACTATTAAATCCGCTTTCCTGGCTTTACGGTTTGCTTTGCCATTGGTTATTTTCTCCTTTATTGTATCAACGATGTAATACATCATCGGGACTAAATAGACGGTCAGAATCATTGACGACAACAACCCGCCGATAATAACCCAGGCCAGTCCGTTTTTCCACTCACTGGCTGTACCCCGGGCCAATGCTATGGGCAACATTCCGATGGCCATCGCCAGGGTAGTCATTAAAATAGGCCGCATACGTTCTTTGCCGGCGATGAGTAATGCTTCTTTAAAATGTTTGCCCTGAGCTTTTAGCTGGTTGGTAAAATCTACAATCAGGATGGCATTTTTTGTTACCAAACCCATGAGCATGATCAATCCAAGCTGGGCAAACAAGGTCAGATCGTTTAACGATAGGTTTAGCGCCAGAAACGCCCCGATAGCTGCCATAGGTATGGCAAATAAAGCTACGAATGGATATATAAAGCTATCATATAGGGCGATCATAATCAGGTAAATCAACAAAAATGAGATAAGCAGAACCGAGCCCAAGGCCCCGAAACTTTCATTTTGCGTTTTGATATCGGCACCCCAGGTCAGTTTTACGCCTTCGGGTAAAGGGCGCGTTTTCAGGAAGCTTATCGCGTCGTCAGCCAAAGTTCCCGAAGGCCTGCCGAACGATTCTGATGTAATGGTAACCGACGGTTGCCTGTCAAGTCTTTCGAGCAATGATGGCGAATTATCCTGCTTCACTTCTGCAAATTGGGACACTTCAATAGGGATATTCATTGGATTTACAATGGAAAGGTGCTGCACGTCCTCAAAGTTCCGGCGGTCAAAGTCATCCAACCAAATACGAACAGGGTATTCAGTGCCATTTTCGGTTAAGGTGGCATCATCGTTGCCCGTAAATGCAGTTCTCAGATTTAAGCCAACATAAGCAGTCGTTAATCCTAAACGCTGCATTTTATCTTTGTCAGGGATCACTTTGTATTCAGGACTTCCTTCTTCAACCGATAACTGAACATTATCGGCACCCGGTATTTTTTCAATAGCTGCTTTCAGTTCATTTCCGGTTTTCATTACCTGGTTCAGATCGTTTCCGCTCAGGGTAATTTTTATGGGCGCCTGTTTAGGCAATAAGCCCAAAACTGCCATTGAAAAGTTAATGCCCGAAAATTCTTTTTTCAACTCTTCGCGAAGCAATTTCATAAATGCCTCCGTTTTGATATTCCTTTCCTTTTCCGGCTTTAGCTGAATGGTAAACTCTGAGATATTGGCAGAACCAACACCTAAACTTCCGATGCCTGTGCTTGGCCCGGCTATATTGCTGAAAAGGGTTGCCACTTCGGTTTGCTGCAGGATAAAGTTCTCAACCTGCTGAGTCCTGATATTGTTCTCCTGAACGGTGGTTGTTTTATCATATTCCAGGTTCATACGAAACTTCCCCTGGTCGCCTGTCGACATCATCTCCTTGCCTATAATGCCTTGTTTCAGCATAGCGCCCGTCATTACCAAAAGAAAAACGACTATTCCTGAAAAGATAAGCTTGTGGCTGAGTACCCATTCCAGCTGATTTCCATACCAATCGATGAATGATGTTAATTGCCTTTCGAACCAAAGCAGAAAACGGTTCATGAAGTTGGTGGGTTGCAAATCTTCCTTTTTCCCAATCCGCGATGCCAGCCAGGGCACCAGGGTAAAACCAACCAACAAGCTGGTGAGTGTGGAGGTTATTACAACGATGGAGAATTGTTTGAGCATATCGGCCACAAATACCTGCAAAAACAGGATGGGCAGGAACACAACCACATCAACCAGCGTAATAGAAATGGCCGAAAAACCAATTTCCATGCGTCCTTCCAATGCGGCATCCCGTTTATCTTTTCCCATATCAATGTGCCGCTGAATATTTTCCAGAATTACAATGGCATCATCCACCAGTATCCCGATAATTAACGACATGGCCAGCAAGGTCATCAGGTTCAGGGTGAAACCCATCAGCCACATCACGGCAAACGCGGTAATTAACGAGGTAGGGATTGCGATTAATACAATCAACGAGTTCCGGTAGCTTCGCAAGAACAGGAACATAACCAGAGAAACAAGGATTACCGCCAGAATCAGGTCGTCAACCACTGAATTAACTGCTGCAATAGTCATGTCGGTTGAATCGTCAGCAACAACAAATTTCACCCCGGAATTGGCGTTAGCGATTTCAATTTGGGTGAGTTTCGCATGAACCAATTTCGAAACTTCCACAGCGTTGGCATCACCTTGTTTTTTCAATAAAAGGCCTATCCCGTTTACTCCGTTGTACCGGCTTACAGAACTTACTTCTTTCACGCCGTCAATCACGGATGCCACATCCTTAACGTAAACGGGCGTTCCTGGGGCAGGCATCGCTACCTGAACATTCATAATGTCATCTATAGTCGAAAACTTTCCGGTTAGCCTTACTGAATTACTTTCCTTGTCGGTTTGCGCTTTACCGGCAGGCAAATCAATGCCCGAGCGATTAATGGCTTCAACTACCTGGTAAAGTGATATTTTATACAATTTCAGTTTGTCCTGATCTGCTTTCACCTGGATTTCGCGTTCTTCGCCTCCAAGCATGGTAATTTCAGCTACTCCTTTTAATTGCTGGATTTGAGGCAGGTATTCATCCTTCATTTTCTGATAGAATTCCGGGCCGGGCAAATTGCTTGTAGCACTGATCGAAATGATTGGCAAATCGTTGGGCGAAACCTTACTCATTACAGGGCTCAGAATGTCTGCCGGAAGGTCTTTTTTAATATTGTCGATATAGCGCTGGGCATCCTGCATGGCAATATTAAGATCCGTTCCGTATTTCAGGTTGGCTATTATAACAGAGGCGTTGGGCATCGACTTGGTTTCCAGATAGTCCACGCCCTCCAGATTCGATAAGGCATCCTCTATTTTCCTGGAAACAGAAGTTTCCACTTCGTTGGGTTCGGCACCCGGGTACATTGTTTTAATAACAACTACCGGCTGATTAAAGTCGGGTAAGAGTTCATACCCCAGGTTAGAAAAACCAATGATCCCCAATAAGGCGAAAACACTGAAAATAACGATGATCAGCGAAGGTCGGTTGATGGCTATTTGTGTGATATTCATAATTCGCTGTTATTAATGATGTTAATATTTGCGCCATCAAACAAGTTTATAAACCCGTTGGTGACAATAATATCGCCTGCGACCAAACCCGCTGACACAATAACCTTGTTCTGTATCCTGTTCGCAAGGGAGATGTTTTGCAAAACAGCTTTGCCGTTTTTTACCAGGTAAACCTGAGGTTGAATGTTGGATCCAACGACAGCGGACGCAGGAATAACGATATGATTTTCAGTATCTGAACTTTTCATTTTTACTTTCCCGAACATTCCTGCCTTGATTTTCAGATCAACTGTATTGCTAACCGAGAGCTGCACCGGGTAACTATTACCCATATTTGATTTACTGCCTGTCATGATCACCTTTCCTGTCAAAGGAGTTTCAGGATACACATCTGCTGTTAGTGTGTACAACTGGTTCATTTTAAATTGATTCAATGCATTCTCGGGCACATTGGCAATGAACTTCAACAGCGAAATATCTGTTATCTGGAGCAAAGGAACACCGGGAGCCGCATAAGCGCCAACCTCGCTAAGTTTGGCTGTCACAATTCCTCCAAATGGAGCTACTATCGTGGTTTTGTTGATTTGTTCGAGCAATGTTGCTTTTTGAACGTTGGCAGATTTCAGCGCCAACTCCGATTTTTCCAGCTGGACTCCCTGGATAGCATCGGCCTTTGCCAGAAAGGAATATCGCTTCACATCAGCTTCTAATCCTTCAACCTGAATTTCGACAGCCTGCAGTTGTAGCTTCAATAAAGAATTATCCAGTTGAATTAAAGCCTGACCAATCCTGACAGTGCTTCCGACATCAACTTTTACGGAAATGATTTTCCCTTGAATATCAGCACTGATCCGGGTTTCTTTATTCGGTTCAAAAGTGCCTGCGTATACAGTATTGTTTGCTGCAGTCTCCTGCTTTATTGTAAGGGTTTGAACGCCAATTGCCTGTTCTTTATCGTATTGAAAAACCCTGTTCTCAGTGGTTTCTTTATTTCCTTTCAGGCGGATGATAACTACGGCAATTACTGCCAGGGCTACAATGATGTAGAGTATCTTTTTCATTTTTTCTGTTTGTTATTTCCTGTTTGAGATTAAATTACCTGTAACCCTTTTGTATTCCAGTTCAGCCCTGCGTAGGTTTATCAATGCCACAATGTAATTTTGCTGGGCCTCACGCAATGAATTGTCGGCCAGCAACAAATCGGTAATGTTTGCCATACCTTGCTGATTTTGTAACACTGTATTTTGGTATATTTTTTTTGCAAGTTCAATTTGAGTATTCACTGTCGCAATCGTAGTAATTGCTAGATTGAATTGCATTTCGGCATTCACCAGGTCAAGGTTTGCCTTTTCAGTCAGTATTTCCTTCTGAATGATCGCCTTGTTAACTTCAATCTTTTTCCCATCGATTTTATGCTTTGTTACCATTCCATTAAAAAGGGGAATCGAAAGCTGAGCGCCAACATAACTGATTGGATGAAAATTAAAAAAGCTGTTGGTTCCGGTAGTGCCAAAGCCGTTGGTTCCGTATACACCATAAGCATTCACCGAAGGCAACCTGGAGTTTTTAAGGCCACTTAACTCCGAAAGACTAAATTCTACCTTCTTGTCAATCAATACTATGTCCGTGTTCGTTTTAGGTTGAAATGTGGTTTCACCTATGATTGTTTCGTTTATCTGAACTTCGATGGAATCGGAAATTGGTTTTCCCATCAGGAATTTGAGGGCGTTTAACACTTGCTGATGTTGAGATGAAATTGTGCTTCTTTGCGTGGTTATCTGTTGCAATTGCAATTTCAGCCTGTCAACGTCGGTGCCTTTGGCCAACTGCTGTTGGTAAATCAAGGTTGTGGTTTGTACCAGTTTATTGGTATTGATGATATTGCTATCGATGAAAGCCAGTTGATTTAACAGCACCGGCGCGTTGTAGTAAGCGTTGGAAACCTCCAGCACTACATCTTCATCCGTTTTATTTTGTTGGATTTCAGACAGTTCACCGGCAATACGCGTGCTTTTAACCGCGCTTAACGCGGTTGGATTAAAGAGTGGCATAGCGAACTGAAGGTTGGCGCTCAGGTTCTGAGGCACTCCAAACTGAATTTCCTTATAGGTGCCTTCCGGTCCGCCAAAAGCTGATTGAGGCATAATCTGATAGGGCAGATCAGTATAATAACGATAGTCGGCAAACCCGTTGAGTTTAGGCAACAAAGTGCTTTTAGCTTCGCGGTTCTTTTCATTGGCAATCAAGCCATCCTGCCGGGCTAATTGGATGTTTCGGTTGTAAATCAGCGCGGTGTCAATGCATTGGTTTAATGAGAGAGTTTGTGCCGGAACAATTACCGGGACGAGAAGAGTAATTAAAACAAGCAGATATCTTGTTCCCTTCGTCAGATGTAAGTGAATATTTACTAACATGATTGAACAAATTTTTTTGTGAGTTTATTTGATGTTTTTTGAGATCATCAAAAATGCAAATGCAGCGAAGACAATTGTAATAGTTATTCTAAACGCCATTGCCCCGATGGTTTTAGTTTCATAGATACCACCGGCATTTACGTGGATTAGTAGTCCTGTAAATGCTACCAAAAGGACAATGGATGCCAGGCCTAATGGCTTAATTGTCCACCTTTTACCTTTAATAAAACCATATGCAGCAATAAGATAAAGGATGCTACTCAGAAAATTTGCCCAAACAATGAACAGAACATAGTTTCCTTCCCTGCCTCTAATGCCAAACAAATCTAATATTACCGAACTGCTCAGAAACAAGGTCAACAAACCAAAGGCAGCTAATACTGTGGCTATAATATATAGCAAAGTTTTTTTCATACCAGTTTGTTTTTGATAAGTGTGAGGATTGATTGCACCATATTATCACCACTCCTTTTGATATCAAATTCAAAATTGGCGATCCGCCATTTGAACATCTGAAGTTTAAAGGTTCCCATGATAATGTGCATGAGTTCGTCGGTAGTGATGGCATTGGTAAACATGCCTTTTTGCTGACCTTCCATTATGATGGGCATTAAGTGCTTAATCTTTATATTCATAAGCTTAAGAATATTCTGATTGATAAGCAGACTCTCTTCCATAAGCCCGTCTGAAAAAACAGCCACTACAAAATGAGGATTTTCACTGAAAAACCTGAATTGTTCGCGGAAGAGTAATCTAAATTGCTGCTCCGGATCTGCAGGCTTAGTCTGATTTGACAGACGGATATCTATGTCATTTGCAAGGTAATTTAGCATGGCAACAATAATTTCCTCTTTACTTGCGAAATGACGGTAAATAGCACTTTCAGAGAAATGCATTTCTTTTGCCAGATTCTTAATAGTCAATCCACTAACACCTGAAGCTGTAAGTATTTTGCCGGCTGCTTCAATAATCTCTAATTGTCGGGGTGTGATATCCATGTTGAATAATATTTAGAACCCTGTTATGTTTCTCTTTGATTTTCAATCGAATGTAGCCTAAAGCACTTTTGTTTGCGTTGTTGGCCGCGGTGCTTTTACAACAAGAATCCTGGCTAAACTGTCGGAACTATTGCTGATGTAATGTACAATATCCGCAGGGCTTTCGACAAGTGTATCCACTTCACATTCTTCGCTTTCATCGCCGATATGTATGGTTGGCGTTCCTTCAACGATAAAGAAAAACACATCTACAGGAGTTTTATGTGGTTTCAGGCTTTCTCCTGGTTTTAATGCCATTAGCATCGCCTGTGCAGATTCCTTGTTATACATCTCACGTACGTCAATTTTGTGGGGTGTATCTTTTACTACCTGATGCTGGTATTTGGTGATTATCATTTCTGAAGGTTTTAATTGTTTAAGGGAAATTAAGTGAGTGAGTATTCGCTCACAAAGATAAGCTATTATAAACACCAAATGCAAGTTTTTTTTCAATTAAATTTTGTCGCAGTTCTATGTTGTTGTTTATGAATGAGATAACCTAATATACATTTTTAAAGTTAATTTTTCTTCAACATGCAATACTTTAAATAATCCTGATAAAAATATCGAATGAACTCCCTGAAATATTAAAAGTTAAAATTGCAGTATTTCATTATTTTTCAATCTCTATTACCCGAAAATGTTTATTTTACAATCATTATGTTGATCAAAAACTAATCATGTGCCGTAAGTATATACTTGCCAGCAATGCCGATGCCATTGAGAATCATTTCGGTTCCAAAGGCCTGAATCTGTTGGATTGGAATCCATCCCTGGTCGTCTCACCCGGCGACACATCTTTGCTTATCACCCAGCAGGACCAGGATAAATATACCTTGTCGGTGTTTGGAATGACCCCGGCCTGGGCAAAGCAACCCATGCAACTGGTCAATGCCCGGACTGAGGGAGATAAAAACCCCGACAATAACCCGGCGTTTAAAGGTTCCAAGGCCATTTTTTTAAAGCCTGCATTTCAGAAACCCTTGTTCTCGCAGCGCTGTATTGTTATCGCGGATGCCTTTATCGGATGGTCATCCGGCATCCTGCCAAAGCCTTATCTCTGCTACCTGAGGGACCACCGGCACCCGATTGGTTTGGCCGGATTGTATGATGGTTGGATTCACCCTGCAACGCGGGAACCATTCCATTCATTTACCATTCTCACCGTGGCAGCCAATTCACTGGTCAGGGGTCTGCCATCTCCGAGAATGCCGGTTATCCTCCCCTACGGACAGGAAACACGCTGGTTGAAACCCAACCTGAGCCTGGCTGAAATATTGAACATGTTGCAGCAATATCCGTCCAAAAAGATGAATGCCTATCCCGTGAGCGGGAAAATTGATCAACCAGGTCCTTATTCAAAGGAAATCATGACGCCCATAGGCCCGAAGCTTTTAACTGAAGAACATCCCCCTGCCCTACCTGTTAAATCTTACTATGGCCAAAAAAAGAAACCGTAGCATGATGAACGGATTTAGTCAGATGTATGTAATATAAAATCAGTTAGTTGCGCTTCGATTCTCCCGCCAATGAGGGCGGGACAAGCTGCTCAGCGTGACAATAATAAGATTTAAACCAGTTTATCTGCCCGATCTCTGTTCAACTGCTTTGGATCGGATTCTGAAAGTACTTTTTCTTAAAATAGAAAGCCAGATTCACCAGGGCAATCATGACCGGAACTTCCACCAGTGGTCCGATTACAGCGGCAAAAGCTTCACCAGAATTCATTCCGAATATCGCAATGGCAACGGCTATCGCCAGTTCGAAGTTGTTGCTTGCTGCGGTGAACGAAAGGGTAACTGTCTGACCATAATTGGCGCCTGCTTTTCTGCTCATATAGAACGAAAGCACAAACATGACTATAAAATAAATCAGCAATGGGATGGCGATGAACAATACATCGAGGGGAATCTTAACAATGGTTTCGCCTTTAAGTGAAAACATTACAATGATCGTAAATAGTAATGCGATTAGAGTGATAGGGCTGATTTTCGGGATAAATTTAGTATGATACCATTCTTTGCTTTTTACCCGGATCAAAATAAAACGAGTGAGGAAGCCTGCAATAAAAGGGATGCCCAGGTAAATAAATACACTTTCAGCAATCTGTCCGATGGTAATTTTACCAACTGCATCACTGGTTGGTATACCAAACCATCCGGGAAGTATCGCAATAAAGAAGTATGCATAAACCGAGAAGAACAGCACCTGAAAGATGCTGTTGAATGCCACCAGTCCGGCTGCATACTGGGTATCGCCTTTAGCAAGATCGTTCCACACAATCACCATGGCAATGCAACGGGCAAGACCGATCATAATGATACCATACATATAAGGCAGGTTGGCATTATTCTCTCCGGGAAACAGTTTGAAAAGAGTCACAGCTAGGGCAAACATCAAAACCGGACCAATGATCCAGTTTTGCACCAGCGAGAGCGTCAGGACTTTCCAGTTGCGGAAAACATCGCCCAATTCTTCGTATTTTACCTTGGCCAGTGGCGGGTACATCATCAGAATAAGCCCAATAGCAATCGGGATATTGGTTGTGCTATCCGGCGATGACTTTAATGATTCCCAAAACTGAGCGATGGCCGGGAACAGATAACCCGACATGACACCGATAAACATGGCCAGGAAGATCCACAGGGTTAAATACCGGTCAAGGAATTTTAAACGGGGTTGTGAAGGCATAAGGGATTGATGGTTTTTAATTTACGGTTTACGATTCAATGTCGTTTAATTAAGGGAAATTGTCTTCGACTCTTCTCAGACTGATAGTCATCCTGAGCAGAGTCGAAGGATTATTGCCTGGGCATTTGCGCTTCGACTCCGCTCAGCGTGACATCCTAGTTTATGACTATGTTGCATTTTCATAAGCTTCCTGCTTCTCCCTTAAGACAGTCATCCTGAGCGGAGTCGAAGGATAGACACTTTCCATAACTAAACGACAATGATTTACAATCTTTAATTTACGATTGTCGATCTGAATTTTCTGCAGGCTAACAATTGCATCCGCAGCCACAACCTAAAACGGGTTTTTCGGCGTAAACGGTGATGCTGTATATGCCGGTACCTGACTGATGAAAGTCTGACAGTTCCTGAGCGGTCATGTAATTCAACAGAATTTCATCAGGAATAACAATTTGTTTTTCCTTCTGAACTTTTGCATTGGACAGGCCTGCATCCACAATTATATTCAGATAATCAGCCATCTGCACAGCACCTGAGACACATCCGGCATACATTTCAGCCGCTTGTTTCAGTGTTTCCGGTAATTCGCCTTTTAGAACCACATCGGATACCGAAATATGGCCACCCGGTTTCAGAACCCGGTATATTTCGCTGAATGCCTTCACTTTATCAGGAACCAGATTTAACACACAGTTGCTGATGATCACATCGGCTTTATTGGCTGTGACAGGTAGTTTCTCAATATCACCAAAACGGAACTCAACATTGTTGTATTCCAGTTTTTCAGCGTTTTCACGGGCCTTATCGATCATGGCCTGGGTAAAATCCACACCGATTACTTTGCCTTTTTCACCTGTCAGGGCCCTGGCTACAAAACAGTCGTTGCCAGCACCTGACCCTAAATCGATGACTGTGTCACCGGCTTTGATCAGTGCAAATTCGGTTGGAATACCGCACCCCAATCCCAGATCGGCATCGGGGTTGTACCCTTCGAGTTTGTCGTAGCTTTCGCTGAAGATGGTATAATCAACATCACCGCAACAGCCGGAACCACAGCAGGACGTTTCATTTGTCTCTTTTGATTGCAGGGCGATTTCTCCGTATTTTTCTTTTACCAGAGTTTTGAGTTCTTCGTTCTTCATTGTTTTTTAGTTTGAGGTTATTTTATTAGCCAATTAGCCGATTAGCCGATTAGCAAATTATTTGCATTGGTTTTCCGTTGTGTCATTCAATTCATCCTTGACATTGGTAATTGTTTTATTAGCAGATTAGCCAATTAGCAAATTATTTGCATTGGTATTCTGTTTCAACATTCAATTTTTTCCCGGCATTGGTACTGGTTTTATTAGCAGATTAGCAGATTAGCCGATTAGCAAATTATTTGCATTGGTATTCCGTTTCATCATTCATTTTACACTCGGCATTGGTAATTTTATTAGCAAATTAGCGAATTAGCTAATTAGCTAATTATTTGCATTGGTATTCAGTTTTATCATTCTAATTTACTCTTTGCATCGGTTACAGAATGATTTGCTCATTAACTAATATGCTAATCAACGAATCTGCTAATTAGCTAATTAACGAATCTGCTAATCACCTAATCTGTTGGTTTTTACCTTTTTTGACGAACTAATAATCCTGTTGATTACCTTTTTGATTACTTCGAGGTCTGAGAGCAGGTCCCCCGGATCCGGTAATTTCGGTGAATATTTGCAGAGTAGTAGCCAATATTCAGTTTCGTCCATTTCTTTGGCTGCAATCTTAAACTTGTGGATAAAATCTGCCGTGCTTTCAGCATTCTGGGCCTCTTTTGCATTGGCACCTATGGATGTACCTGCTTTCAGTAACTGATTTGAAAAGGTATACTTCCTGATCTCGTCCAACTGATCACAAAAATCAATGATCTTCAATGAAAAGTCAAACGTAAGCTTCAAAATCAAATTTTCTTTCTCCTCTTTCATGGAATAAACTTTGAAAAACCGAAACCTGAAATCCAAACAATCTGTTAATTCGCGAATTTTCGAATTGGCTAATTGGCTAATTAACGAATATGCTAATTGGCTAATTGGCTAATCGACGATTCAGCGAATCATAGTTTCGTAAAACTCCCTGAACGCCAACCGGATTTCATCACGCACCCTGATAAACTCACTCTGAATAAATTCTTCAGAACCCACGGCATGCGAAGGATCATCAAAGCCAATGTGCAGGCGATGTTTTACTTTTCCCAGAAATGCCGGACATGCCTCGTTTGCTCCCCCGCATACGGTGATTACATAGTCCCACTCATCGTTAAGGTATAAATCAACGGAATCAGATGTGTGGTGGCTGATGTCGATGCCAATTTCATTCATTACGGCAACTGCTTTTTCGTTTAGTTTTCCGGAGGCTTCGGTGCCTGCTGAACAGACTTTAAGCGATTTATCAAACGACTGCAAGAAGCCGTGTGCCATCTGGCTGCGGCAACTGTTGCCGGTACATAGGATCAGGATTTTCATTTCTAATTATTTTGGGATTTTAGTATTGTCCAATAGTCGTGTAATTTTAAGAATCACGCAAAGACGCAAAGACGCAAAGTGTTGATTATTATTGTGTTGGGAATTATCCAATCTATTGTTTAATACCCAGGAAATCAGTTGTTTAAAAAACACTAATAGAGTATTGATTGTCAGCATTCACAATTAATTGTCAGATCAGTTTCATTGGTCCCCATTTCTTTAAAAAAATCCTCAAACATTTTTTTATATTTCAAAATGTCGGAGTTACATAAACAATAGTTGACTTTTGAACCTTCGATCTCGCCGTGGATAAGACCCATTTTTTTCAACTCCTGCAGATGTTGTGACACAGTAGTACGGCTCAAAGGCAATTGGTCAGAAATATCTCCTGAAATACAGGTTTTTGTTTCAGCCAGGTATCTCAAAATTGCCAGACGTGCAGGATGTGAAATCGTTCTTGCAAAAAGGGCCAAATCCTGAAGTTCTTTATCAAACGCTTCTTTCTTTATCATTTTATGCACTATTTGTTACATGTTGCAAACATACGACATATTTTAATTTCTTGTGTTAAAAATGTATTAATTTTTCGAAAATTTTAGCTCATGAAAACTTCTAAAGTTTTCTTATCCGGATTAAATGATTCAGCATTTCTGATTCACCGGGACTACTATCAAAAAATGACCGGCAGTCATACATTCTGGTAATATTTTAGAAAACGACAACACTCATTGTTTTAGAAGCAGTCTTACTAATACAATCCAGGCTTTATTTTCTCAAACAATGGAATCAGTTTATCATTGTAGATGGCTCTGATTTGAGCTTCACTCTCCCCTATTGGTTTTACCGGCACCAGGTTAATTACCTCATCCGGGGTTAAGCCTGAGTAATAATAAGTTCTCCATGCTGCCAGCATTGTATCCCTTACAGAATTATAGCTTTCCTCTTCTGTAAGTCCTATTTTGCAACCTATCTCAACCAGTTCTTTCCATTGAAACCAGAAATAGGTAGGTAACATTGCAGACATAATGGCATAACTTTCCAGCTTGTTTTCTGAGACCTCAAACGTATGGCCCATCCGGCGGAATATGGTAAGCATGGGCTGTTTTTTCCATTCTGACATACCTTCAGCAAAACATACCGGGTTATAGCCTTCGTTGACGATGGAAGTAGCATTGGGAATAAGTCTGACAATGTTTTTGATATCAGGCAGTTTTGATGCAATTTTTGCAATGGTGATCTTTGGTGCAAGAGAGATAACAACCGCGCCCGGCTTAATCTGTTCTTTCACCAATTCGAGCGTTTCCATAATGACCGGTGGATGCAGAGAAATAAAGATCAGATCCTGTTGAGCTGGTTCCAGGTTTGAATCTGCTACTTTTATACCTGGGAATTGTTCTTTTAGATCCGCCAGAACCATTGGGTTGATGTCGTAAACAACAATTGCCTGGTATTCAGTTTTGTTATTTTCAATTACCTGCAGCATGATTCTGGTGATGCGACCACCTCCGATAAAACCGATTGATTTTGTTTTCATTTGAACAGAGAATTTTGTTATTCTGGCTTTGCTTTATTGCTAAAATTACTACCACTTTCAGAACTGCAACAAGCCATCAAGGTGCGAATCCTGATAGGTAGGTTTTCGGATATAATATTCGTTTCCTGATAAACTACTTTACTCCTTTTCCTTTGAGCACTTCTATCAATTCTTCCTCAGGAAAATAACCTTCATGTCTGAAAAATTCCTTGCCTGAAGCATCCAGAAACACCTGGGTGGGAATAGCCTTAATTCCATACTGATCGCCAAACGGCTCTCCCGCTGGAGTCCAGACATCATAAAACACGATCTTGACCTGATCGCTGTATTTTTCTTCGATTGATTTCATTACCAATTGCATTTTCTGGCAGGGAATGCAGCGCACAGAACCCAATTCAATGAAAGTAACTTTGTAAACTGAATCAGTTTTAGTAGTATCCGTGGCAATAGTTTTGGATGCAATTGTCGGCGATAAATCTGATGCTGTATCGTTTTGATTAACCTCGTTGTTATTCTCCGGATTGATGCAGCTGATAAGCATAACCAGGATTAGAATTCCAGCAATAAGTCCGGAAATTTGTGTTGCTTTTTTCATGTTGATATGATTTGAGAATTTATTCGCTTTGCTAAATCGAAGGTTTGTATATTCAAATATATTCTTACTTAGTTTTATGATAATCAACACTTTGTGTAACATCCTTGCCGCATGCAGGGTAGGTGTGTTAGAGCTTTGGCGTCAATTCTTCTTTTTTGACTTTCTGAAGTAATCTCAAGGTTAAAGCGAAAATCGTTTGGTGAGTGTTATCCCGGTTTTGAACGCGCTGGCAAGTTGCATCCCATTAAAGTACCTGTATACCGGCAAATCTAAATACATTACAACAGACCAGTTATTCCGGAAATCAGATTCTATCTGTGGTGTCAGGAGTATCACCTTATAGCCTGAAGCATCCACAACCTGCTCTTCTTCGCGGGTTGCATGTTCGCGTATTTCTGCCTGAACCTGCAGCGCGGGATTGAACAATTTGTGGACAGGGTAAGCAGCTGAAAATGAAAAGTTAACTAAATTACCGTAATGGTAATAGAAGTTTTTTGAATCGATGAGAAGCGGGAATTCAGCAAAGATGGAGCTAAAGAGCTTCAGTTTGTTATCCTTAAAAGATTTGGCAACTGAAATCCCGCCGAGGTAAACGAAGCTCCCGGATGAAGGCTGGACTGTTATAGGAAGTTGAACACCATCTTTTTCAAGGTCGAAAACCCCGACAGGCAACCGAATGCCGGCAGATGCCGTTAGTTCAATATGCTTAATAACACTTTTATAAACCCGGTAACGGACATTCAATTCAGCATCACCCAGGCCGTAACCAAGATCGGAAGGATATGGTTCCGGATTTTGTTGCTCTTTTGCAAAGAAATATCCGGTACTTGCCTGAAGTGTAATTCGTTTGCTGATTCCGTATGCGGCCCTGATATCCAGGAAAGAATAGCTGTACGGAGCAGCAAAACTCACCTTTTCAGGCTTATTTCCTTTATAATAGGTATCGGAGTAACCATATTTAAAGGAAGAAGAAACAATTAATGATTTTGCTTTCAGCGAATTCTGGTCCAGAAAAGCAAAAGAGGACGGATTGCCCGCACTACAGCACTGGGCAACTGCAATATTTTGTCCTATCAATAGAAAAACAGAAAGGCATACAAAAATTCGTTTCATAAGCTATTGATCAAAATATGAAGTGATCCTTATGTTAATATCCCGCGAAACACTGCTGCTGTCATTGAATACCCTGCATGTTATCGTATTTAGTCCGACACAGCATTCGCCGGCTGTATATTTAACATTCGACCCGCTTCCGCGCAGTGTTCCATGGTTGCAAGACCATTCATAATCCAGATCATCACCCGATGCTACAATCACAATGTTCGCTGTGTCTATCCAGGCTATGAGCGAAGTATCAGACGTAGTCAGGCTTGTTATTTTTATAGAACCATTATCCAATGGTTCATCCTTCTCTTTTGTACACGAAAAAAATATGATCGCAAAAAGAATCAGGGCTGGATATAGGATCCTGAGTTTATCAAACAGCCTCATAAAAACATGATTTAAACATGATTTAAAGTTTCTTTTTCCTTGACTTTATCTGGCACATACAAGGGCCGCCCAACGTTTCAAAGTCATTGCTCATGGGCAGTCCGTCGCGTTCCCAGTCAAATATACCGCCTGCAAGATTGGCCACCATATTAAAACCATTTTTCATGAGTTCAACGACTGCTTCTTTGCTGTGAATGCCCACACAGTCAACAACGATTATGGATTTATCTTTCGGCAGCGTTGCAAACAGCTTTTTAAAATCAGAATATGGGCACCACTGTTTCCCTGACACTCCAAAATCCTTCAGTGCGATCTCAAAATCTTCACGCACATCCACCAGCAGGGCTCCCTGTTGAAGGCAAATCAGTGCCTGTTTTCCGGTGAGATGAAGTATCCCGTGAATCTCAAATCCAAGGTTTTGAAAATGCTCTTTCATGATCATGAAAAATAAATCCAGACAAAATAAAATCCTGTAAGGATAAACAATACGGCTACGATTCGCCTGAACCAGACTTCAAAGGTTTTGATTTTGTTGTAGAACTTACCAATTCCCCCAAGGCTGAAGGCGAGAAGGTAAGCCAGCAGTATAACAGGTAAGCCGGTGGCAATGGCAAAATCAGGCAACAGGAGTAATCCGGCAGGTTGCGAAAGCACCATCGGCATAAGCATACCGAAATACAACACCCCACTGTAAGGGCAGAAAGCGAGTGCGAAGATCATTCCAAGTAATAGCGCACCCCAGGCGTTGCCAAGTTTTACCTTGTCAGCAAAGCGTTGCATGATGGTTCCGGATGAACCAGGCAGTTTTATTACTCCGAGCATAAATATTCCTATTACGATGAGCAATGGCCCTATCCATTTCTCACCGCTTGCCTGAACAGCCCGGCTTACCTGGAACTTGCTTGCCCCGAAGAAAATTATTGTTCCGAGAATGGTGTACGTGAGTGCCCGACCAAGTGTATAGTACAAGCCATTCAGGAATACTGTGCGACGGTTCTCAACATCCTTGCTGATGTATGCCAATGCCGTAATGTTGGTAGCCAGGGGCAAGGGCTTATGGCGGTCATCAACCCCAGCAGAAAGGCGGTAAAGAGGGGAAAGGTACTCTGGTCGATCAGATTTTGAAGAAACTCCATTTTTATTTCGGATT
Organism: Bacteroidales bacterium; assembly: GCA_016709025.1. Taxonomy (GTDB): domain Bacteria; phylum Bacteroidota; class Bacteroidia; order Bacteroidales; family Lentimicrobiaceae; genus Lentimicrobium. The sequence continues at coordinate 110,824 of JADJEQ010000011.1, forward strand.
TTGGATTTCGGATTGCGGATTTAGCTTTGCTGACCTTCGCTTCGCTACGGTTCGGATTCTTGTTTCTGGTTACTGGTTACTGGTCTGCTTGGTAGCCGATAGTTGATGGCTTGCTTTCTGGTTTCTGGTTCTTTACGTCCCTTAATCTCTCACTCTCTCACTCTCTCACTACCTCACTCTTTCAGTCTCTCAGTCTCTTCGTCTCTTCGTCTCTTCGTCTCTCAGTCTCTCTGTCGCCTACTTAATTCAGATGACATTTTCCACTTTCTTCTCAAACCAGTTTTTTTTCAACACATAGGAACATAGTAGAAAATAGACACATAGAAAAGTTTCTAGTTCAAGGGGTACTAAGGTTTCTTCATTCTTTTCACTTTTCACTTTTCACTTTTCACTTTTCACTTTCACTTTCACTTTTCACTTTCTTCTTTCACTTAAAAAGAAATTTACCTGTGGTTTGTTTTCATCTCAAACGTCCCATTTTTCAACACTTCCGACACTTTTCACTTTTCACTCTTCACTCTTCACTCTTCAATCTATTTCAGGTTCTTTTCAATCTCAGCTTTGAGGCCGGCAATGAACTTTTCGGCCTGGTTGTGGGAGTAACTGAATGCATAGTTCGTAAAATCAGTTGTTGTCTCTTTTTTCCCATCCAGTCTGGTAAGGAACAATGAAGAACCACTGGCTTCGTACTTTTCCGCGAGCTTTTCATTCTTTTCATCAGAGACATCCAGCACCTGTAATTTAATGGTTCCGTTTTTCAACTGAGCGCTGAAATAGGTGTCAAGTGTTTTCCGGGTATTCTCTTCAATGGATGTACAGGTGGCACAGCGGTATTTAGCATGGAAGTAAACAATCTGCAATTTGGTAGCTGTTTGTCCGAAAACTGCTGCGGTCATCACCAGGATGAGTGCTGCAAGGAGTATCTTTTTCATTGTTTTAATATTTTATGGTTATACTTTTTTCATCAATATTTCTTTGATTTCAGACACAGAAGGAACCCTGCCGTAAAAAAGCACCTTCTCATCCAGCACAAGGGCCGGGGTACGCATAATACCATAACCCATGATTTTCACGATGTCTTCTTCTTTTACGACCGTAGCATCAAGATTAAGTTCGGCAACAGCCTCACGGGTAGCTTTTTCCAGATTTTTGCAATTGGAACAACCGGTTCCTAAGATTTTGATTTCCATATGATTTGAATTGAAAATGAATAAATTTGACGACTTTGGTTTTGAGTTTTGCGAATTGTATGATTAATTCTTGAGTCCACTTCGAAAACTAATTTTTTGACACCAAAACACTAAAACACCAAACTTTGTAATCTTTAATATAATGAAATACAATATTTTGTGAGAATTGGTGTCTTGGAGACTTGGTGGCAAATCTTTTCTTTTTGACTTTTCGGAGCTGGCTCATTCTTTAAGTTTCAGAAGATATAGTTGAACAGGAAACCTACAATCAGTATGCCGGATCCTACGACTCCTATGAAAGTGAAAATCAGCGGAAGCTTCAAAACCTTACGAAGGATAATCATTTCTGGCAAAGAGAGGCCAATGACGGACATCATAAAAGCCAGGGCAGTTCCGAGGGCGGCACCTTTTTCGATTAAGGCAGCAACGATTGGTATGATTCCGGCTGCGTTGGAGTAGAGAGGTATGCCTATCAATACAGAGAGCGGAACTGAATACCAGACAGATTCCCCCATAAAGGAAGCCATAAAGTCCTGGGGAACATACCCATGAACACCTGCACCAACTGCGATACCGATGATGACATATACCCATACTTTTCCAACAATTTCTCTCACTGCATCGAACCCCATCTTTATTCTGGCAGAGAATGGAATTTTTTCATCTTCAAGATGTGCACCGGCCTTCAATTCATAAACCCATGGTTCAACCCATTTTTCGAGGTGTAACCTGCCAATAATCCAACCAGCTGTAATCGCAATCATTAAACCGGTGCCAATATAAATCAGTGTTACTTTCCAGCCAAACATTCCAAAAAGCAATACAATGGCTACTTCATTGATCATTGGAGCAGCAATAAGAAAAGAGAAGGTTACGCCTAATGGAATTCCTGATTCAACGAATCCAAGAAACAACGGTATGGCAGAGCAGGAACAAAAGGGCGTTACGATGCCGAGCGATGCAGCCATCACGTTTCCGGTAAACAGAGATTTACCTTCCAGGGCTTTGCGTGTGCGTTCGGGAGAGAAATAAGTACGGATAATGCCAACAAAGAAAATGATGAGTGTCAACAGCAACAATACTTTAGGAACTTCGAATATAAAGAAACGGAGCGTTTCTGTAAGATGAGTTCCGGCTGTCAAACCCAGAACATCATTTACAAATTTATCGGTTAACCACTGCAGATTGTGATAGAGCAAAAACCAAACAGGCAGAAGCAGCAAGGGAATAAACTTTCTGATATCCATTTTATGAATGGAAAGGCTGTTATCCGACATTACAAACGGTTGCTTTTAATGACTTATCGGAAAGGAAAATATCGTACAGGTTTTTTGCCTCTTTCCAGTTTTCTTTATTGATACAATACTTTATAAAAGGGGGATTGATTTCTCCCTGAATAAGTCCGGCTGATTTCAGTTCTTTCAGATGTTGAGAAAGCGTTGAAAGCGCGATTGGAAATTCATCGGCAATATTGCCACTGTAGCAACAACCACGATCGGAAAGAATTTCAAGAATTTTTATGCGGGCGGGGTGACCCATTGCTTTGGCGAAGCGGGCCAACTTTACCTGATCATCTGAATAAGGTACCATTAATTTTCATTTAGTATTTCGCAAAAGTACGAATTATAAAAACAGATTTTCGCATAACAATAATTTATAGTCATTCTAAATTGCGGTATTATTTCAGGGAAAACTGCAAATATCAATGATAAGCTTTATTCATGCCCGTTTCCGAGGTTTTCATATTATGTGGCTTACATTCTCCTTTTTGCCACCAATCTGCCCGCCATCCTGCGGCGGGTTAAACCGGCAGGCAGGGATGCAAGGACACTCAACCTGCCTGTTTGCCATGCAGAACGTACATGATGAAAAACAGGCGTATTAACAGGCAGGCTTATAGTTTTAGTGAATACGTGGCAAGAATTCTATCCATTTTAGCCGGACAACAGCGATAAAAGGATTTGAATCCGATAAAAAATCATAATTGCTGGAATTTGATGATCTATCCGGGATACATGCAGATTCTGAATCATGTATGTCATCTTCTGCTTTCGTGTAAGTTTTAATCTCTTCGCGATCGGATGCTCTTACCTGGCCAAAGGTTCCTTATTCATAAAAGAAGTCTATCTTCAATGAGTTCTCAAGCATTCCTTTTAATATCTCCAGGTTAATATCCTCCAGCTTGTTAATGTACAGGCACCCGACACCGGTTTTGTGTTTACCCAGCTTTTTAAGTGCTTCCGCGTGTTGATGGTTGATATTTCCGCTGATGTACAATGACAGATTTGCTTTACGGGGCGAAAATCCGAGTCGCAACCATTCCACTTCACGGCCGGTTTTGGGACTTTTGAGTTTTACCTGACCAAAACCTATGAGTGAACTGCCCCACATTTTCGGTTCTTCCCCGCTTGCTTTTTTCATCATATCCAACAGCACAAAACTGTCTTTCCGTTTTTGTTCATCTTGAATGCTGTTGATGAAATCCTCAACACTTTCAGAGGTCGGTTTCGTTTTTATCTCTGCCATTTCAACTGGGATTTATAGATTGCAGATTTGGTTCAATGTATTGAATCAGTGAGAAGTAGTAGTCAGGAATTCGGACTCTTCAACCAGGTAATAATATCAGTTGAAAAGACACCAAAACCAGTATTGATTTGAATTGCTGTGTTTTGAAAGATTGTCAGGGGAAATTCAGCAAGTAGCTGTGAAAACTGTGATTGTGGGACGTACTGGATTCGAACCAGTGACCTCTCGCGTGTGAGGCGAGCGCTCTGAACCAGCTGAGCTAACGTCCCTTTAAAAGGCAAAGATAAGGATTACCTCCGGATAACGAAGAGCAGGAGATCATAATTTTTGCCCGGTTGCTTAACGGGATCGCGATCATCGAAGCATTTTAACTGATATAAACCGTTTACATCCCTGTCAGCAGGCAGGCAAGCGTAATTTTGTGTTATCCATGTTCTGATGTTTTGAACACGGATAACGGGGAATAGACGGATTCTGACAGATAAATTCCTTGTTCCGGCTGGCAGGGATGAAAAATTTCAAGAAATGAAAAGAAAATCCTGTTGCAAGGAAGTTATAAAAACAGAACAGTCCTTAACAAGGATGCTAAGGACTGTTTTAAAATTAACTCCTGTCTTCTTTATCTCTCCCCCAGGGTGACAGAGATCACCTTTTCCTTTTCGTTCCTGGTCAGGCTGAATTCAACTGCATCACCCGGTTGAAATTTTTTGAGTATTTCGGAATATTCTCTTAAGCTTTTCACAGGTTCTCCATTAATCGAAGTAATGACATCCCCGGCGAGCAACCCGGCCTTTTCACCGGGAGAATCCTTGCCAACAGATGCAATTTTCACGCCTGCACCGGTGTATGCAAAATCAGGCACAGAGCCGGTTGAAGCCCTGCGGTCCGTTTTCGGTTTCACAATTTCGGCATTGTTGGCTTCCGGCATCTTTCCGGTAAATTCAAACGGTGTGTCCCTGTCGGCAAGATATTCCATCACTTCTTTGGCAACTGTAGCCACTTTAACAAGCCCTTTGCCATCAATTTTATCGTAGGTATCTGAAGGTTTGTGGTAATTTTCGGTGGCCCCTGTAAATAACTGAACGGCAGGTATTCCCTTTTCAATGAAAGCAACCTGGTCGCTGGCATCAAGTTCAAGCTGAACCACCTCGCTTTTCACACCCGTTGTGTAATCGGTTCCCATAAAAACAAACTTCCATTCATTGGCCGAGTTTCCATTCAACACCAACAGGTTCTTATCGAACAGACTTCCGTCGGAATCAAGGTTAACATTGGCCATAACAGTTCCGGGGAAATAATTCTTTGCCTGGCTGACAAAGTAACGGGAACCGATTAAACCAGCCTCTTCACCAGTAAAAGCGATAAAAATAATGGATCTTTTGGGTTGAACGGTTTTCGCCATTGATCTGGCAACTTCCAGGAGTATGGAAACCCCGCTGGCATTGTCGTCGGCACCTGGATGGATTTTGCCTTCGTTGCCCTTGTGCACATCGGGCCAACCCAAACCCAGGTGATCGTAGTGGGCTGAAAGGATAACCGGTGAATCTTTCAGCTTTTCGTCGGTACCCTGAATCATACCCACTACATTTTTCAATTGCATCCCGCCCTTATCTGTAAAATTGTGGTAGAACTGCTGGAAATACAATCCCCCAATGGGTTCCAGTCCATATTCCTGAAATTTGCCGGCTAGGTAATTCGCGGCTTCATCCAGTTCCTTGGTTCCGAGGCCTCTACCTTTCATCTCATCCGATGCAAGATACTTAATGTGATCCATCATTTTTTGCTCTGAAAAAACCGGAGCCATTACAGCCAGCGGTTCTCTTTTCTGAATCAGGTTCAGGTTGCGGGCACTGCTTTCAAATATTTTAATCAGGGGTGAATTAAGCACAGGCCACTCCCCTTTTGCCACATTTACAGGCTCATCTCCTTCAAAGCCCAGGTAACTGTATTTACCATAATGAGGCAGTTTCCGCATCAGGCCGTCAATAGCCGATTGGTTGTCGAGTGCGATAAATGCCTGATTGAATTCAGTGTTTTGTTCATTGTAAACGGTGAGAACAAAACTGTGGTTTGCTTTAACGGTTGCCTTATTTTCAAAAATAACCGAATCGCCCGTCAGCGACGAGTGAGAGCCGGCAATCGGTGTAGTTATTTTGTGAGCAAACATATTCTCAAAACCCAATATCCAACTTGTTTTATTGTCAGGCAAACCGGTTAATTCGTTATCAAAAACAACTTCAAACTGGTCATTGTCAAGGGCTTTCCACTTGTCAACAAAATCTTTATACAATTTTCTCTTGTTATCATCGGCTTTTGAAGGTAAAATGACCAGGTTTTCCCTGCTTGCCAGTACCTTCGACCAGGTTGGCGGCACCTCCATCGGATCGAGAATTCTGAACACATCGTATTGCGGGTCAACCGCCAGTTTCAGAGGTTCGGATGCCAGGCTGAATTGAAAATCCTGAGTTTTGTCCTTCATATTGACAACAAATGTTTCCGTACCTTTTCCGGTAGCTACCAGAACCGGAATATTTACCCCGAAGACACCTGCTTTTTGCTTTTGCTGTAGGGTAAGGATAAGCTCGTATTTGTCATCAACTTTGCTCACCTTCGCCTCACTGATGGCGATTTCAGGTGCACCTGTACGGGTCAGCCACTGGATAAAAAACTGTTCCAGGCTGCTACCTGTGACTGTTTCAAACGATGTCCGGATATCATCAAAAGAAGCCTTTTTAAATTTGAAATTTTTATAAAAAAGCGCAAATCCTTTTTTAAAGTTCTCATCCCCCAATTGTCGTCTGAGCATATGCCACATCATCATCGATTTTCCATAACCGATGGCTTCGCTGGCTGCATCATGGCGTGCAATAAATTGATTTACAGGAAAATCATTGGTTTCGTCTACCACATTTGTAAATTTCTGCAGGGTTGAACGCCGGTAGTCTTCACCCTGTCCACGTTGTTCACCGATCAGATGATCCGCTCCGTATGCTGTTATTCCCTCACACCAGTTACCCTTGTCAAACTCAATATAAACGCTGTTTCCCCACCAGTTATGCAACAATTCATGCGGGTAGGAGGAATAAAGTATAAACGGGAAACGAATGATCTTTTCACCCAACAGTGTGAACGAAGGCATGCCATAGCCTGTTTCCCAGAAATTTTCGACCAGGGCGAATTTCGTATATGGGTATGGTCCCAACAGCTTCTGGTACATATCCATATACTGCTCTGTTAAATCCAGATATTTGGCCGCCAGCGCTTCATCGGGGGTGCGCATAAATGCCATTGCATCAATCCCGCTGTTCATTTTGTGGGAATACTCGTTGAAGCGGGCCCCGATCAGAAATATCTCTTCCTGTGGTGTTGTGCATTTCCATGTGTCGGAATGCCGGTTACCGGTAACTTTTTCAACGACTCTTTCGCCTTGTGAAACAGATTTCCAGTCCACTGGCAACGAAACACTTAAATTGAAAGTGACCGGGTTTTCGTTAAATGCAGGTACCCAGTAGGTAGATCCGGCAAGATAAATTCCTGAATCACTGATGATTCCGGGTGATTCGCTGAATCCCCTCGAATAATCTTCCTCACTTTGTGAAAAAGAGAATCTGATGTTTCCTTCGTAACAAACCACAAAATATTTTGCCCCTTTCTTCAGGTTTACCTTCCATTTATTCAGTTTAATGGCTCCGCTCTCATCCCGGTCCATACCCGGATCTTTTTCGCCTGCTCCGGAACCCAGAAGTTCAACTTGTGCATTGGCGGAAAATGAAGTGAGCGAAAACGATGCATTGAGGCTGAAGACTGTTTCTTCAGCATTCAGGTTAAATACAGAATCAACAACCACAATACGGCCCGATTCAGGGACAATCTGAACCGATAAATTATGCTGAATTGTAGTGTTATCCTGCGAATAACCCAATAAGGTGATTATGAACAATAGATTAACTGCCAGGTATTTTTTCATCTGCTTATGAATTTTTAGATCAGTAACTCCTTGCAAAAGTAAGTTATCCCCGTTTACCTGCATTGGGTGTAAATCACAAAATGCCTTTGATTGAAAAGAACAGAAACAATATGGATTGTTAAATGTTTTTAATCTGGATAAGACCTGGAATAAACAGATAATTTAATGAACAAGAATTTAGATTATTTTTGTAAATCAATCTTCCCTTTTATGCTAAAGCAATTACTATCAGCAATATTTGTCCTCTCCTTATTTCAGGTGAATGCCCAGCAACTACTGCTGCTTGACCGGGATCACGGAAACAGGATCGTGAATGATTCAGTGGTTACAGTTACGAGTACTGATCCTGAAATCATTGACCTTACCATGTACTTCACCATGAAGAACAATACCGACCAGGTTCTTTCACTTAATCTCCGGAAAACCGTTCACATGATGGCCGATTCGACCATCGATTATTTTTGCTTCGGGATAAAGTGCTGGCCTGAAACGGATACCACCAATTACCCCGATACTTTACTGCCCGGAGCTGAAGATTATACTTTTGCCTCCCATGTGGTGCATTACCGCAGGTTTGACATGCCACCACTGCCTTCCGGATTTTCATCCATTACTTATACAATATACGACGACACAAGTTTTCCTGAACCTGTTGAAGCGAGTGTAACAGTTAACTACCATCATCAGAGTAACGTTGGTATTAATAAAAAAGACATTCGTGAAGCATTGGTTTATCCGAACCCGGCTACCGGGATTATTCATGTTATTTCCGGGGATGGCTTTACAGGAGAAGCGAACGTTAAAATTTTCAACAGCCTAGGTCTGATGGTAAAGGAATTCAAAGGGTGTGCTGATGATGGCAGACTAACCATTCCGGTTGATGAACTTCAGACCGGCTGCTATTTCGGCCGCATAGAAAATTCTGAAAAAGAGGCCATCACGTTCCGGTTTATAAAATAATTGTATCTTTTATTTAAGTTAAGCGATTTGAGAGGAGCAACATGCTTTTTTTATGAATTGCTGTCAAATTTTATCATGCCAGATTGATCTTTATCAGAGTCACTCAAATTAGGTATGACTTCAGGAATATTTAACATTTGCCTCACTGATATAATCCATAAACCAAAGCTGCTATATAAACTAAATTTAATATTGAAATTTCAGATATCCGGTTCAATTAATTATATATTTGCTTTAACTATTGAACATTATTGGATTTATAAACTCAAGCCATAGGAATTATTAACTTTCGTAGAAAATAGTAATTATGAAAACTGGTATTTTTATCCTTTTACTCAACTTTTTCTGCGTTATTTCATCCTTTGGACAAAATAACCCACCCGTTGCCATCCCCGACAGCCTTGAAGTTATGGAGCAGGTTTCTGTTCTGATTGACGCAAAGGCCAACGACTATGACCCCGATGGTGATCAGATTTTTTTCCAATCAATAGATCCTCACTTTGGCGATGCCGAAGTAGTTGATGAAAAGATCCTGTACAGGTCAGATCCCCGTTTCAGCACCGATTATATTCGGTATTCGGTCAGGGATGATCAATCTCCACCTATGGTTTCACCGTAGTACCATTGTCAAAATAATCCTCCTGCCCAATCCTGATATTCCGGTAGCTGTTGCCGATACCTTTTGAACTGATGAAATTGCTGCCCCATAACATTAACCTGGTTGCCAATGATTATGACCTAAATGGAGATGAATTTAAAATAAATGAAATCAGATTTGTCGATAACTGTTCAGTTGAGATCACCCTGATTCCGTTTCCGTGACAGTTACACCCGGACTTGGCTCTCTGAGCACTTTCAATTATAGCCTGCAAGAGAGAACTACCGGAACAGATTATACCTCAGATTTTGTTAAGGTAAGGATTCTTGTCCTTGATAATCCCGATATTCCGGTAATTAACCCCGATACCGCTTATGCAACCGGAGGAATCGCGGTGAGCATTCCTGTTTTGGACAATGATTCCGATCCACAGGGTGATGCGATTGAAATCAATACCATTAACCAGGCATCGGATGGTTTGGTTACACTTAACGGTGATGAAATAACCTACCTTCCCGATTTATCATTCACCGGACCCGACCAGTTCCAGTACAACATCAGGGAAACTGCGGATCATTCAATTTATTCGGATAAAACAACTGTGAAGGTATTCGTTAGCAAGAATCCGGATTGTCCGGTGGGCATTGAAGACAATGCGTCAGGAACTACGGCTGTGCCCATGACCATTGATGTTCTTGCCAATGATTATGATATTAATGGCGATCCTTTAGAGATTAAAGATGTAAGCCGCGGCACCATCACGACCGATCATAAAATTCTTTTTCAGTCTTTACCAACAGCGCTGGGACAGGACTCAATATTCTACAGGGTTATGCAGGCGAATAACTCCTCATCATTTAGTGAATGGACAAAAGTGAATATCCAGTTAGCTGTAAACCCTGATCTGCCGGTTGCAGTGGATGATTATGCAACTGCCCATGCAGGAATTCCAATAGAAATAAGGCCCCTGGTCAATGACATCGGAAATGCCGAGGATACGCTGATACTTTCTTCTGCATCCAATAATGCTTTCGTGCCCAGGCAAGGGGCTGTCTATACGACAGACGATGTTGTAAATTATGTTCCTGCCTTTCAGGCCGGGGGATCAGATGTGATCCGATACGCTGTTAAAGGGAATGGAGGGAACAGTACACTGGCGATGGGTAAAATTTATGTTACCATCACGAAACAGCCGTATTATGATTCATTACAGGTGAATAACATCAATGCCGGGGTGCATGCGAACGGGTCACTGTTTTCAAAGCACATGGAGCTACCGGTTCCGATAAGTTCCGGTCTTGGGGATATGGGACCACATTTCAGGTTCCCTGTTGATGCCTGTTCAAGTACTATTTTCTCGGGTTCCCTGTGGCTCGGCGGATTTGATCAGACAGGTGAACTCCACTTTTCAGGACAAAGGTATACGGAAACCGGACATGATTTCCGAACCGGCCCGATATCCGGGACATACGACACTTCTCATTACCTGAAATTCGGCAGGACCTGGAAAATAAGCCGTGGAGAAATCGAACACCATAAGCAAAACTATCATCAACCAGGTTATCAACCTGTTGAAGCCATTCTTACATGGCCCGGAAACGGTAATCCGGCTCTGGGTCAGGCAGCACAACTTGCGCCATATGCCGACCTCAGCAATGACGGCATTTATAACTGCATGGATGGCGATTATCCGCTGATACGGGGCGATCAGACCGTTTTTTTTATGTACAATGATGATAGTCCACGACCGGAAAACGAGACCAATCCATTGGGAATAGAAATTCATGCTATGGTATACGGATTTGATGCCCCGACTGACACCGCTTTGTTCAATACCGTTTTCGTACATTATGATTTGATTAACAGGTCATCCAACAGTTACAATGATTGCTACCTGGGAATCTTTACCGACCTGGATATCGGGTTATATTCGGATGATTACATCGCTTCAGACGTAACAAGAGGCTCGTATTACGGGTACAATGGTAAAGATATCGATGGCAACGGTCAATATTGTACATACGGGGATAATCCGCCGGCACAGGCTGTTACTATCCTCGCCGGACCTTTGAAATACGATGACGGTCTCGATAATCCTATCGGAGGATGCGATGAAAGCATCAATGGACTGAATTTCGGCAATGATATCATTGACGATGAAAGATTAGGCATGACAGTATTTTCAAATTTCTGGGTGTATAACGAGGGTGGTTTTGACCCTCCTGAGTTATATGGAATTCATTACTATAATTATATGAAGGGGATCTTCAATGACTTCACCCCTTTTATGTATGGTGGAAACGGCCATACAGGATCTGGAGCAACAGGTACGGAATGCAATTTTATGTTTCCAGGTAATTCCGATCCGCTTAACTGGGGCACTGACTGTGAGTTCCCGGAAGGAGGCTACAACCAGGGTACCAAATTCTGGACAGAAGAAGAATCGGGTAATAATCCCGGTGACAGACGAGGTCTGGGAGCCATCGGGCCATTTTCATTCAGCCCCGGTCAGGTGCATGAAGTTGAAGTTGCTTACTGCACAGGACAAGGCAATTCAGGCCCCGCTTCCTCGGTTGATCAGTTGCTGAGAAACATCGACAGCCTGTTATTCAAGGTTGCGCACAACGGGTTGATTGTGCCCAACAACGCGCTCAGTATAAGACCTGAAGCGTCAGATGAAACTTTCGGGATTTACCCGAATCCGTCTTCAACTTTCATCACTGTGCAAGGAATACCTTTGAATAAGCCCGCTGAATATGCCGTTTACAGTATGGTTGGCACAATGGTAACATCGGGTAAATGGCTGCCAGGCGACCAGGCGGCTATTGATGTCCGAAACCTGACAAAGGGTATGTATATCATAAAGCTAACCACCGATAAATCGGTATTGTCAGGGAAATTTATCAGGGAATAAGGTGAGATCATCTTCTCAGGTTGCCTGATCCTTTCATCTCTTTTTTACATTTCAGCCAAATAAAACCGGTGATATAAAGCCATGAAATTGCTTTTGAAAAATTTTACCAACAATTACAGGAATAATCTACTTTCCCGTGTAAAATTTGTATCTTGGTACAGTGATTCTTTGACCCTAAAACTATTAGTTCTCATACCCACTCGCATTTCTTGTACTTCTGAGCATCCGGCCTGACGTGAATTCTTTCTGGTTCAAAAAACACCAATGAACATCCCTAAAAGTAAAGTTCAGAAAATGTCTTTAAACTCACTATAGATATAGAAATGAAAGCAACAGCAATTTTCATGATTTCGGTTTTATGGATCGCAAACCAGGTGAAATCGCAGGAAACTGACAATCTATCTTCCGTTGTAAACCCCGGGATCGACAGAGTTGGTATTGTTGTAAATGGCGCTCTTTTAGTTCCGTCGTATGAAACTGCTTTCCCGGTACATGAAACCAATTTTTCTGCTGAACCTGCGTTACTGATTGATACGGTATCTGTTTCTGAAACAGGAAACTACGATCCGGCTATTTCAGTTGAACCTGCAATGCTTCTTCAATATGGAAATTATCTGGGAACCTGCGCCCCTCCAATGACCTATGAGGTTCATGCCAGATACCTGACTGACAATCTGGTGATTCATGATAATTTCAATGGTTCTGCATTTATATCACTCACCGGACAAAATGATTATGTATCATCTTTGACTTTAATTCCGGTAGATGGCGTTGTGGATACAACCATCTATGTCAGGCATTGTCCGGATTTTTACGATAATTACACTTATATAAACCACAATAGTTCCGGGGTCGATGTTAGTATACTTGTTGAAACCGAGCCGGTAGCAGGAGATGCCCCGGTTTCAACCCTCGGGCAGCTTCAGGCTGAACCGGGAACGGTGATCAGGGTTCCGGTTACAGCCACAAATTTCGATTATGTGTCAGAAATTCATTATATCATCGAATTTGATCCAGAGGTGCTCTCCTACATAGATTTGCAAACTTATCATGTCTGGTGGGCTGATGCCACGGTTGTAGAAATCGGTCCGAAACTTTCTCAGTTAATTGTTGATGTTGGATGCCCGTCAGATGTCTATATGTTAGCCCCGGATAATGAGAAAATTCTGGAACTTCAGTTTAACTACCTATCCGGAAATACCAGCCTGGTTTTCAGCGATTGTTCATTCAGAAACTTCTGGAGTTTCATCCCCGATGATGAGCCGGCCTCTGAATTCTATAACAATGGTTCGGTTAGTTCATCCGTCAGATTTACCTCTGTTGACCTCAACCTTGAAGGCTTATTTAATCCTTGTATCGGGAAGATGAACCAGGCCATGGGCGACACAGCACCATACTTCCCGGGCGAAGTTGCTGATCAGGTGGCCATCAGACTGGCATCGTCATCAGCTTCCTACTTAACCGTATTTGAAATAGACTCAGTTGAGGTTGATCAGGATGGACATTGCGAATTCAAAGTGCCAGCCATATATCAAGGCGATTATTATATTACTGTTTCGCACCGGAATAGCATAGAAACCTGGTCGGCTACCCCGGTTTCATTCAATGACAGTATTGTCCAGTACGATTTCACCACCTCGGCCTGCCAGGCCTATGGCAACAATTTAAAAGCCATTGGCGACAGCTATAGTATGTATGCCGGTGACATAAATCAGGATGGGGTGATTGACAGCGAAGATATGACCCCGGTTGATAACGATGCTTCTGCTTTTTCTTCAGGATATATATCATCAGACATCAATGGTGATGGGATGACAGATACCTGGGATATGACTTTTCTTGACAATAATTCCTGTAATTTCGTTGAGAAAAAATTTCCCTCGTCAGAATTCCTTCCTGTTTTAACTACTGATTCGATCAATGACATAAGGGTAACATCTGCCATTTGCCATGGGAGTATTCTGCATCAGGGCGGATCGCAAATTACAGCCAGGGGTGTATGCTGGAATACTTCACCGGAACCGGCGATAACAGACAACCATACGGTAGAGGGAGGAGGACCCGGATTCTTTGCGAGCAGTTTTACAGGCCTGACCCCGAATACCTTATATTACATCAGGGCTTATGCTTCCAACAACGAAGGTACATCCTATGGCAATGAATTGAGTTTTAATTCAGCCTTCTTTTCTCCGGGAGAAGGCGTTACGGATATCGATAACAATTCCTATTTAACCGTAATCATCGGATTTCAGGAATGGATGGCTGAGAATCTGAATGTTACCCGATACCGCAATGGTGATTCAATACCGAACGTTACCGATAACGCTGCATGGAGTGATTACTTATCCGGTGCTTTCTGCTGGTACAACAACGATGAAACCACTTACAGCAATATTTATGGTGCATTGTACAACTGGCATTCTGTAACTGACACCCGAAGTCTTTGTCCAGAGGGTTGGCATGTTCCGACCGATATAGAGTGGACTGAATTAATAACCAACTATTTAGGGGGAGCATATATAGCCGGTTCAAAACTGAGATCTTCGGGTGGTTGGAATATCAATGGAAATGGCACCAATATCAGCGGGTTTAACGGACTGCCGGGAGGAGTGCGGTATTATCATCCCTCTTTGTCGTTTAGTTCAATAGGAGAAGCGGCCGGATTCTGGAGTTCTACAGAAAAAACCATAGGCACTGCCCTTTATCGCTATTTACCGGATTATGATTATGTAGGTTGGAACTCAAATTGGAAAAATAACGGTTATTCGGTTCGGTGTTTAAAGGATTAGAAAATATATCCTTTTACGGGCAGATTTCCATCAGCAATACTTTCACTCTTCAAAAACCTGATTCTTTTCCTTACGTCAATCAGGGAGGTAGTAATTCTATCAGTGACTATTCTTTCATATGCTATTCAAACTATTATGAATTAATTTTTCAGATAATGATAGTCATTGCTTTATTATATGTTAATTATATGTTAATTATATGCAAATAGATATATCCCACCTCACTTCCACCTGAAACGAATATCTGTTCAAAGCCTGATAACTCAGGGTGCCTTCCGGGAAAAAACAGCCATGAATTACTTCATTTGAAACCAGAATGTTAAAGAAATGTTAAAGGTTGGATAATTGATGTATTTGGACAAATGAAAATAAACAATTTCCTTTTTTATATGTCTTAAGGGATATTCTATTCAAATTGAGAATAGCAATGCTTTATGTGACGAATATACATTCAGGATTATAATTATCGCATTTTTCAATAATTTATTCATTTAAACATGTCAAAATGAGAAATTTTTTCACCTTGTTACTTGTCATTACTGTATTATCCATCCAATCGCTAACAGCTCAGGTGGCAATCAATACCGATGGCAGCAATCCCGACCCTTCAGCCATGCTGGATGTAAAAAGTACCACCAAAGGACTTTTAGCGCCCCGGATGACGACTATTGAGCGACTTGCAATACCCGCTCCTGCCGAAGGTTTATTGGTTTATCAGACAAGCTCACCTGCCGGATTTTATTTTTTCAAAGGAGGAATCTGGCAAATGATCAGTGAAGGGACTCCCAACTGGTTGCTCAACGGCGCCAACATCAGTAATACCAATTCCGGGGGGGGGGGGGGGGGGGGGGGACCCCGCCCAAAGGGGGGGGGGGGGGCGGGGGGGGGGGGGGGGGGGGGGGGGGGGGGGGGGGGGGGGGGGGGGGGGGGGAGAAAAGGAAGGGGGAAGGGGGGGGGGGGGGGGGGGGGGGGGGGGGGGGGGGGGGGGGGGGGGGGGGTAATGTTGGAATAGGAGTGCCTAACCCCACCTCCAAACTGGAAGTTGACGGCCAGATAAAAAGTACTAGCTTATTTGGCCATGGCATTGTTCAATCATTTGGAGGGGTTTCTTTAGGAACTTATATTGATGATAATTATGCAGGCTGGTTTGGAACGAATTCCAATCACCCGCTATGGTTTTATGTCAATGGAGGCTTTGCTTCAATGGTTATCGATACGACCGGTCAGGTAGGTATCGGTACCATCGCTCCGGATGTTTCTGCTGCATTGGATGTCAGCAGCACAACCAAAGGCTTTCTGCCACCAAGAATGACAGCAGCGGATCGGTCTGCCATAGCTACACCTGCAGAAGGCCTGCTGGTTTATCAAACCGATGCCCCGGCAGGATTGTATTATTATTCGGGAGGAGCTTGGACGATACTGAGCAGCGGTGCAAACAACTGGGCTTACAACGGCGCCAACATCAGTAATACCAATTCCGGTAATGTTGGAATTGGAGCGTCTAACCCCACCTCCAAACTGGAAGTGGCCGGCCAGATAAAAAGTACCGGCAGTAATGCCGGTATTGTTCAGGAAGCCGGAGATATCTCGTTAGGAACTTATATAGGAGGTGAAAATGCAGGCTGGTTTGGAACGAATTCCAATCACCCGCTATGGTTTTATGTCAATAATGGCTTGGCTTCTATGGCCATCGATACGACTGGCAAAGTTGGCATTGGAACAACTAACCCCCAGTCCCTTCTTGAAATCCAATATAACCCTTACAATTATACTCAATTAGGATATACTAACTCAACGCTCAATATGACCTACCATCATCAACTTGCGAATGAGGGTGACGGACAAGCCGCACTATATGGGTTAAGGACGCGCGATGCTCAAAATGATGGTACAAGTTATGGATTAGATTACAGTAATACAGCTCTAAGAGGATATAGCTTTTGGGGCGATCTTTATTCATTTGGTACCTCTGGATACAATTACAATGATTTTTCCCGTTGTGGAGGAATTCTTGGAGCAGAAGTAAACGGATTTTATTGGGGTTCACTTGGTTACAGGGCCAGCAGCTTTACAAACTACGGCGGATATTTTACCAGTTCCGGTAGTGGTGCCGGTAAAAGCAGCCAGGCCAGTACAAGCATTGGAATCGGTGCCTGGGGCGATCTGATGGGTGCCGATATCCATGGAAAAATTTATGGTATTTATGCCGAAGGAGGAAATTATGCAACCTTCTCCAATGGCCCGGTCTACAAAAACAACATAGATGTCCATCTTCAGAAAAACAGTACCGGGACCAATTCGGCTTTGTACACAAATGTTTCCACAGATGTTACCGTTCAGACCAGCGGTGTCGCAACCCTGTCAAATGGCCGGACAAGCATTGTTTTTGATAAGGTTTTTGCCGAATCTGTTTCTTCAGGAGCTCCGGTTATTGTTACTGTTACACCGGTAGGGAAATCGAACGGTGTTTACCTCGACCAGGTTTCAAAATCAGGGTTTACGGTTGTTGAGAATAACGACGGAAGAAGTAATGTGACTGTAAATTATATAGCTATAGCAAAAAGGGCCGGGTACGAAAATCCAAACCTGTCGCCCGAAGTTGTAGATGCAGAGTACACCGGTAAAATGGAGAGGGGTTTACACAACGATGCTGATACCCAAACCAATGGCGAAGGCCTGTATTATGAAAATGGAAACCTGGTTGTAGGAAAACATTCTTCGACTTTGCCTGATCCGAATAAACCTTCGGAGGAATCCTATCTTCCGAAATCAAAATAACAGGATACGGGAATCAGAAAGGCTATCAAATTGTAAAGTTTTAACCTGTTGTGAGGTTGAAAGGCTAAAATACTGATAGTATGTCATATTGAGCGAAGTCGAAATATGGCTTCGACTCCGCTCAGCCTGACATTCTGAAGGTTATGTTATTAACCGCACAACGAGTAAAGATTTAATAAACAGACGATGGTTAAATAGTGGCTTTGGTTATTTCAATGCGCTGTTTTATAAGTCTTTCAGGTGGTGTATCTCTTACACCACCTTTTTTTTGATTGTATATTCCCGTTGTTTTCATAGCCGGAGAAGCGCTGCCGATCTCTTTTTTGATCTTACACATGAAAAGATTTAACAAGCATCATAATCAATGAAATTGCTGCTACTTAAAATCATTGTTGGATTACACTTACAACTTACCTTAACTATACCATTCTGTTGCAACTACTTTATTATGGCTCATCATATTTCCGTTAAAAAATCATCCTGCGAAAGCCTGGAATTCACGGAAGAAAAACTATACCATTCTTTATGAAATGCGGGAGCCACAGAAGTGATCGTCCAATCGGTATTTTTTGAGATCAGAAAAGACCTTAATGAAGTCATTTCCACCAAAATTGCATACCGAAATACATTTTTCTAACTGGCTTTGTTTTGCAGAAATATTTCTAAACTTTCCGGTTTCAGTTTGAAAAATAGGTCATACATTTAACCTTGAATTGTTGATTGGAATATGTTGTTATGTCAATACTCTTTACAAGAAGATATTTTAATCTTTTATAAGAAAATCACCTGTTTTTAATATATTTAGATGCCTCATAATATTAAATACTTAATTAATATAAAGTATGAAAAAGCTTCCCGCTATCACTTTTTTGCTATTGTCAATTGTTATTTCACCAAATCTCATCCTGGCTCAAGGGTGGACATTGATCAACCCTAAACCCACATTTCAGGATTTGTATTCAGTGAGCTTCCCTTCTGCTGATACCGGGTATATTGCAGGAAGTCATGCAACCTTACTCAGAACAGTTGATGGAGGTATTTCGTGGAAGGGGCTGAATTTTCCGGTTGATGGTGCTCAGATAAGGAATTTATATTTCACCGGGTTAAACACCGGATACATTGCCTATGGCAGATCAATCTACCGCACACAGGATGCCGGTGAAACCTGGGAAGCACACAACCTGCCTTACGCATGGTCAATTGCAGACAGAACAGATTTCTTAAATGATTCTATCGGATTTGCCTTTGGGGATAGAAACCTGATAGCTAAAACCACCAACAGTGGTCAGGATTGGCAGTTGATCAGTTTTAACTTCGACAGCAATTATTTAATAAGCAGTGTGAAGTTCGCCAATCCTCAGACAGGTTATCTGGCTGGTTGGGAAAGCCCATTCAGGGAGCATCCGGTTTTTCGTCGTTCTGACGATGGCGGGCTCAACTGGCGGAATATTGCAGTCCCTTCAGAAATCCGTTACATCAACGATCTTGAAGTTATTGGCCCTGAAGAAGTATGGATTGGTGCCGGCAATGCCTTTAACTGGACTTCAAGGATGTATCATAGCCTTGATGGAGGGTTCAGCTGGACTGCTGTGGACATTGGGTTGAGTAATAGTTCAGAGGCAATTCTGCGGATTAATTTTTTCGATGAGATGGAAGGAAGAGTGCTGAATGCCAGTCATATATACTCAACAACTGATGGCGGACAAACCTGGTCGGATTCAAATATCAGCTTTAACAATTCGAATTTCTCGAGGTTTAATGATTTTTCATGGCCATCGCCAGACATTTCATTTATGGCAGGAACCGGCCCTGCGCTGGCAAAAACCTACGATGGAGGTCAGTCATTCGAAAACATGATATCAGAACATAATTATACTTTATGGTGTATTTTTATGCAAGATTCGCTAACCGGATGCAAGGGAGGTTACAATAATGCCGGCTGCTACATCGCCCGCACTTCCGACGGAGGATACAGCTGGGAAGAAGCGGAGATTGATATCCCTTATTTCTCCAATCAACACAACCAGATTTACGACATAAAATTTTCCAGCCCATCAATTGGATGGGCCGCTTCAATCGGCAACATCCTATACAAAACCGTAGATGGAGGGCACTCCTGGACCGCTTTACCCACCAACCTGCAGCAAGTCGGATTTAACTACCTGAGCACTCCAACACCAAACAGCATTTTTGCAGCAGGGAAGTCAGGAACTATATACAAATCTCACGACCAGGGTGAAACATGGCAGAATATAAGTCCCGTATGGCCGGTGGAATTCGAAATAGGGAAGAACTTCTTATTTACCGATACACTGACAGGATTTGTGGTGATTCGTGAGTCGGATAGTGATATTCATAAGTTCCTGAAAACCAATGATGGCGGAGTTTCATGGGATGAATTGAGTTATTCCCCGGCTGTAGACATTCATAGTATAAGCTTCTTTGATAAATTGAACGGGATGTTGAGCTTATCTGATAAATCGGTAAACTACACCAGCGATGGTGGACTCTCGTGGCAGGAATCCTCAACACAATTTAACAGGCACATCTCATACCTTCAAATGTTCAGTTCCCAGGATGGGATTGCATGTGATAATGGTGATTTCCTGGCTGTTACTTCAGATGGTGGCCTGACATTCGAAACAGTTTATCAGGGTTCATCGGGCTGGTCATCAATTCACAACTGCCACTTTCTTAATAAAAGTATGGGCCTGGCATGCGGAGAAAATGGGATGATTATGCGCTACGATCAGTTTATCACTGATGTTCCATTTAATGATCTGAACCAAATGTCGGAAACAGTTGAGCCTTTTTTTAATCCGAACCCTGCACACAACCGCATTTTCCTAAAGGACAATAATTATGAATTCCTGTCAATCTCCGACCTGCAGGGAAGACTGGTTTATTTCCAGAATAATACAGGCAACATCACGCTGGATATTTCAGATTTAAATCCCGGACTGTATCTGGTAAATTTATCATCTGCAAAAGGCTATCGGCAACAAAAGCTGATAAAGTTGTAACAATGTTTCACCTGAATTGAGCAATTGGGGTGTTAATCAAAATTTCAAAGGGATTAGCCTGACTTTGCTGTCATGGAAATGTTACCAATCACAATCAAAGGTCCTGAAAAAGCATTTTGTTTTCATTTATCTTTGCTTTGATTACGCTTAAACCACAGCTATGCCGAATCAGGTTTCAGTTAAAAAATCATCCGGCGAAAGCCAGCACTTCTCGGAAGAAAAACTTTACCATTCTTTAAGAAATGCAGGAGCCTCGGAAGAGACAGTTCAATCGGTAATTTTTGAGATCAGAAAAGACCTTTATGAAGGCATTACCACCCGGAGTATTTACCGCCGGGCCTTTCAATTGCTCCGCCGAAAGGTTCATGCGACTGCAGGTCGCTACAGCCTGAAGAATGCGATCATGGAGCTGGGTCCGACCGGATATCCATTTGAAACCTATATAGGCGAATTATTGAAAAGACTTGGTTATGAAACCCTTACCAGTCAAATAATACAAGGCAGGTGCGTTTCTCATGAAGTTGATGTAGTGGCCTGGAACCGAGCGATTAAGCTGATGATTGAGTGTAAATACCACAATATTCCCGGTAAAGTCTGCAGTGTGCAGGTGCCCTTGTACATACAGTCGAGGTTTATTGACGTGCGATCAACCTGGGAAACTCTTCCGGAAAACAGGGGATTGAACTTCACGGGATGGGTTGTTACCAATACCCGGTTTTCAGATGATGCAGCCACCTATGGCAGATGTGCCGGGCTTCACCTGGTTGGCTGGGATTATCCCCGGCATGGCAGTCTTAAGGAACTCATCGAAACAACTTCGCTTTTCCCGGTCACGGCCATATCCGGCCTTAATATGAAGCAAAAACAAATGCTCATCGACCACCGGATTGTACTCTGTTCTGAACTTGTAAAAGACCTGAAGGTCCTGGAAATGCTCAGGTTATCCGCCCGTGATTTAAGAAATGTAACAGCTGAAATATATGAGCTCTCCGGAATTGTCAGCTGAATGGAAATAATAAACATTGCAGGTCCATTCCTATTGATAATATCTATATTTAACTTGTTCATTGATTGCATGTTATTTGGTTTGAGTGTAAAAACAAACCTCAAAATCCTTACCTTTGCAAATGAACTACAGCAGGTAAATTGACTATTTATTTATCCGGATGTACTATAAGGTTCCTGAACGGGTCCCTGAAAACCGGGTTATATTCCTGCAGTACTGTTATAAACAATCTTCTAAAAAGCGCACGGCCTTGTACAACATGCTTCAGACCAGTGGCAATAAAACCGCCATCTCATTCGGAGAACAAAAGATCTCCTATACAGAGTTTCACCACAAAATCCATTTTTTTTCCGAACAGTTCAACCTGAAACCAGGTGAGCATGTTGTTATATTTTCAGAAAACCGGCCGGGTTGGGTATTTGCATTCTATGCTGTGTGGGGCAGACAAGGCATAGCAATCCCGGTTGATTTTATGGCTTCCGTTTCAGAGGTAGCTTACATATTGAAAGACTCCTCCCCTGTGGTTGTGTTTTGTTCATCCGCTAAACAGACCATGATGGTTGAGGCCATTGGCCTCGCTGGCATAAAAACTGAAATGATAATTATTGATGATCTCGAGGGACCGGGAAACAATCAAACTGATGTTAAACCAATGCCCCAACCAGGTCAGGATGACACCGCAGTGATTATTTACACCTCAGGTACAACGGGAAGCCCCAAAGGGGTTATGCTTACATTTCTGAACCTGATCACAAATATTAAGGCTGTTTCAGAATTTATCCCCATTTACCGGCCGGACTCAAAGGTAATGGTGCTGTTGCCTCTCCACCATATTTTCCCTCTGATGGGAACCATGGTTATTCCACTTTACCTGGGTGGCACGATTGCCATCAGTCCTTCCATGGCTTCCGAGGACATAATGGCTACCCTGAGGAATAATGCCATCACCATTATCATCGGTGTGCCAAGGCTATATGCAGCCATTCGCAAAGGCATTATGGACAAGGTGAAAAAAAGCGCTGTCGCCCGGATGCTTTTTGGAATAGCCGGTAAAGTGAATTCGAAAAAATTCTCCAGGAAGATTTTCAATACTGTTCATCAGAAACTGGGTGGTTCGGTGGAATTTCTGGTTTCGGGTGGCGCCGCGCTTGATACGGAAGTCGGCCGTGATTTCCAGGTGCTGGGATTCGAGGTGCTGGAAGGATTTGGTATGACAGAAGCTGCGCCTATGATCACCTTCACCCAGCCGGGCAGGGTAAAAATCGGCTCTCCGGGCGAAGTGATGAATCAGACAAAGGTGCGGATTGATGATGGCGAGATCCTCGCTTCGGGACCCAACATCATGAAAGGTTATTTCAACAGGCCGGAAGAAACAGCTGAAGTGCTTCAGGACGGCTGGCTCTATACAGGCGACCTGGGCTACTTCGATAAAGATGGGTTTCTGTTCATCACCGGTAGAAAAAAGGAGATCATCATTCTGTCAAACGGTAAGAATGTAAACCCTTCAGAGATTGAGTCCAAACTCCTGGAATTTCCAATGGTTAAAGATTGCGGTGTCTTCTTCAGGGATGATATGTTGCAGGTTGTAATCGTACCCAATCCTGATTTGACTCCTGCCGACAATCACGCCGATACAGAAGCGAAATTCAGAAAAGAGGTAATTGAGCCGTTGAACAACAGCGTTTCGCCCTACAAAAAGCTGATGCGTTTCTTTATCACTCAGGAAGAATTGCCCCGCACCCGTTTGGGAAAGTTGCAGCGTTTCCGCCTCAGCGACCTGGCAGTGGAGCAACAGGAGGATACCTCCCAAATCATTTCTGTAAGTCCTGAATTCAGGTTGATTGCGGCTTACCTCGAATCGGAGAAAGGCCGTAAAGTAAGGCCACACCACCACCTGGAAATGGATCTGGGCATGGATTCACTCGATAAGGTCGGCTTTCAGGCATGGTTACAGCAGAATTTCGGGGTAAGCATTGAACCGGTTTCCATGACTGACTTCGGAGATGTGCTAAAACTTTCGGAGTTTGTGGCCGAACATAAAACCCGCATCGAGGACGGCCGGATCAACTGGACCGATATCATCCGCGAAAAAGTAAACCTGAAACTTCCCGGAAACTGGGTAACCGGTCGCTGGTTGCTTTACTCCTTCCGAATATTCTTCCATCTCTATTTCCGCTACAGGGTTAAAGGCAACGAAAACATCCCGGAAGGGCCTTTTATACTGGCCCCCAACCACCAGAGCTCATTCGATGGAATTTTTGTGGCAGCCTACCTCACCAACCAACAGATGCAGCGCACCTATTTCTATGCCAAGGAAAAACACATCAGGCGTCGGTGGCTTAAATTTCTGGCCAGCCGCAACAACATCATCATCGTTGACCTCAACAAAGACCTGAAGGAATCGATCCAGAAAATGGCCGAAGTGCTAAAGCAGAACCGCTCTCTGATCATTTTCCCCGAAGGCACCCGCACCCTCACCGGTGAACTGGGAGAGTTTAAGAAAACCTTTGCCATTCTCAGCAGTGAACTGAATATTCCGATTGTTCCTGTATCAATTGCAGGAGCCTTCAAAGCATTGCCCAAAGGCAGTCATTTTCCCAGGCCCTGGACCAAAATTGAAATTGATTTCCTGAAGCCGGTTTATCCTGAAAACCATACATACGATACCCTGGCGATGGAAGTGAAAGAACGGATTCAGGAGGGATTGGACAGGCAGGGTTGAATCAGCGAGAGGTATTTTCCGGGATGAAGGGTTGATGGTACGAGGGGGGGGGGAAAGGAGGCCCCGCGCGCCCGGCGGGGGGGCGGGGGGGGGGGGGGGAAGGCGCGGGAAAAAGGGAAGGGAGAGGGGGGCGGGCCCGGGCCCCAAAAAAAAAAAAATTTATTTATAACAAAAAAGGCCGGCACATTGGGCCAGCCTTTTATTTGAAAGAAATACTGTTTATTTGTTTAGTATCAGCTTGTATTGTTTCAGCACATCTTTTCCAACAACCTTAACGAGGTAGTAGCCTGAAGGCTGATCCGTAAGATTTATTGAATAGATATTGTCGGATTTTGCAGGAATTGAAACCGTTTTTACGACCTGCCCTGAAACGTTGTACACCAGAATCTGGCTGACATTCTCAAAACCATTTTCCGATTCAACACTTACAAAGGTAGAAGCAGGATTCGGGAAAACCCGGAATTCCTGAACATCGCTCAGTAACTCCTCTGCTTCTTTTGCAGTCCGCTTGTACCTGAGTTTTGTGCTTACTGAGTTTGTACCGCATCCATACACCGTTGTTACAAGCTTTACCGTGCCGGTAAAGGTGGCAGTCCAGATAATTTTTGCATCATCGCCGCAGGCATCATCGGAATAAGCCAGAAACTCATTGGTGGTTTTGTTACGCAGGGTCATTTCAGAGTCATAGGAAGCACTGGCTCCATCAGCTGAACAATAGGAGAAAGTATAGGTCTTCCCTGAAGTAACACTGAATGCAGTGTATTCACCGGCATATATGGAATTTTGTGTTTTCCAGGAGGTTGTCGGGGCCAGGGTGGAACTTGGATACTGAACTGTGCTGTTACACCCCTGCGTGGATGAGGAAACGCTGATGGCCATATAACCCGTGTTGTTGGTTTCGCTGCTTTCAGCCACCTGGGCATCGGCATCGGCGAAATATACAATGTACCAGGTTCCTGCAGCTGTTGCAGCCGGAATCGTCAGCACCTCACTTACTGCAGCTGAAGCACCAATAGCCAGTGTTGCTACTGCGTCGGTTGCGAGGTAGGTATCACCGGTACTATAAGCATTATCAGTTGAAAGATAGTACTTCAGGTTGGATGCTGCAGCAGATGCTGTACCCTGGTTCTGGACAGTACAGGAAGCAGTGGTGGTTTGACCTGCTGTTAAAGCAGTTGGTGATGCAGCAGGATAAAGAACGATGAGGTCGGGATTTCCGGAAGCGGAGGTAACCGTAAGTGCAACACTGCCAACATTGTTGTTCTCATTCGATTCGGTAACCTGGGCATCGGCATCAGCTACAAAAAGTATGTAATAGCTGCCTGCAGCTGTGGATAAAGGAATTGTAACAACTTCGCTTACTGCCACTGAAGCAGAAGCATTCAATGCAGCTACTGCATCGGTTGCAAGCAGTACATCACCGGCACCGTATGCATTATCCGTTGAGAGATAATACTTCAGGTTTGAAGCAACAGCAGCTGCTCCACCCTGGTTATAGACCGTACACGAAGCAGTGGTCGTTGCACCACTGAGAACTGAAGCAGGGCTTACAGCAGGACTCTGAACAACCAGGTCTGGAGTGGCGGGTGCTGCACCTACCTGGAAAGAAGCGATCCTGGATTTGCGCGCACTTGATGTACCGATGTATTCGGTGGTAAACCAGAAAGTGCGGTCATCCGAAGGATCAACACTTAATCCGGCATAGTCGCCCCAACGGTTATAGGCTGTTTGCGAATAAGCACCTGTTGTGATGGTTTGCTCAGTAAGGTCGAGCGTGCCAGCTCCGGCCGTGTAAGCGGTAGAGGTCTGGCCGGTATAGCGGATGCCGGGATAGATCGTGGTGCTGGATATCGAATACCCCAGACCTATTTCATTCTGACCATTTAGCCTGATACTTCCCATCCAGCGCGAATGGGTATCGGGAGAATAAGTTCCTGATTGCCTTACCGACCAGGTTCCGGTTGTTTTCCGGAGTTCATACCAGCGGATACCGGCACGGTCAGTATTGTTTACATCTACTGTGTGGCAACAAACCAGGGTCTGATAGGTTCCAAAATTACGATACTGCGGTGCATTCATTACTACCTGTGGAATGGCATCCAATTCGCGGGTTGTTCCCAGCTGCTTAATGTTGTCCCAGTTAGCACCAAAGTTGCTGTCAAACGCCGGCACTGCCAGTTGCTGTGATCTTGTAAAAGTTGAAGATGAGGGAGTCGTCCAGTTTACAGCCAGTTCATAAATCCACAACTGGTCGCTTCCACCGGCAATAGCATCGTCGTTGATGGTGATAAACAATCCCGGAGTTCCTGACGGAGCAAAGGTTCCATCGTTATCAACCGGAGGAACGCACATAAAGCCATCAATGGTTGTTGGTCTCCATGCATTGTCGAACCCAACCATCTGCGCAGTTTGGCCGAGCAGCATTTTTGAGCGTTCAAATACGTAAATATCTTTCTTTCCGGCACCGCTGTTGTTGGTACCCATGTAATATCCATCCTGCCAGATGCCGATTTTCTCATAGTCGGGCATATCGTCCACATCGAACGAATACCTGTGCCAGCTTCCGGTCGGGTCGTTTGTTTGAGAAACAGCAAACAACATGTAGTCGTTTGCTCCGCAAATAGAAAATTCAACCACCAGCCAGCGGTCAGCCTGCTCGTCGTAGAGTACAATGGGATCCCCATCGTTGCAGGTAGCACCGGTTACACTTCCAAAGAGCAGATTCAGGTTGGTCGGACCTGCCAAAATGCTCCCGGTTTTTGAATAAATGGCGTATACTGAGTTGATGGTTTGCATATAGTGGTTGGGACCCGCTGTTCCGTTTGCATCGGGCGGGTAATAGGGAGAAGTTTGCCCATCGAATGAAACAATCGGTGCTTTTGGAGCCGGACTGCTACCCATTTTTAACTGCCAGGCTGGATCATCGCCTTTGGGCAATGCTGTTTCAGCAAATGGATAAGAACGTTCACGCAACTCTTCGTTGCGGGGTTTCATCGCATCGATTTCCATTTTTTCATACTCCTCAGGAGAAATAACAGGAAGATCGCGCAAAGGTGCCGATAGACCATGGTACTGCCCCACCCCGATCTGACCGGGTGAAATTGCCTGATCCTGAGCTTTTACCCCGGCTACCGACAACATTAAACCAAGTAATCCAATCATGTAAAGTTTATTCATAATAGTTGGTTTTGGTGAATGATTTTGTTTTTTTTCGGTTCTCTCTTAGCATACAATAAATATATAGCTTTCTACTTATAAAAGTAAGGAATAAATGGATTTGTTCACACTTTTTGAATCATTTTTGATAAAATATAATTGATATCATTGATATTCTTATATTTACAACAATGGCTAATTAAGTAATATTTCAATTATTTCAGAGTTCCTATCAAAACCAAGGGTTATTTGTAAGGAAAAACCTCAGTTGTGAATAGTTAATTGTACCCTGCGCCATTTATACTTTTTGCAAATTCAGGGACACTTTTTAAAAATTAGATACATTTGTACCAAACGATTTTACATGACCGGGCCGGGAGATTCGCAGGAACTTTTGCTGATTGAGAATCTTAAAAACAATGACAAAGCAGCTTTTACACTGATTTTCACCCGTTTCTATAAGAATCTGGTCCACTTTTCATACACTTATACCAGAAACCCTGATATATCTGAAGAAATTGTTCAGGATGTTTTTCTTAAGTTGTGGGAAAACCGCAGCACATTGCATATTCAGACTTCGTTAAAATCGTATCTTTTAAAGACAGTTCAGAATAAAAGCATTGATTGGATGCGACATTTGAACATCCGTGAGAACTATGCTTCCTTTATACTGAATCACCCTGCCCTTGCTCAGAATAATACAGAAGATTATGTATTACATGCCGACCTTGAATCGGCATTTAAAAGGGCTTTGAATAAGCTCCCGGCACTATATGCAGAAGCTTACAAAATGAACCGCATTGAAGCACTTAATTACGCTGAAATAGCAGGCCGGCTCGGGGTATCGGTACGTACAGTAGAAGTCAGGATTGGAAAGGCGCTCATTTTGCTGCACGATGAGTTGAAAGACTACCTGTTTACATTGTTTATCCTTTATAGTCTATTACAGACACCGGGCATAATTGTCTGAAAATTTACAACCATTTTTATTTAAAAAAAAACTCACTTTTGATTGTGGGATTTAATATCTGAAACGTCTTTACATAGATTGGGATTAATATGGATAAGAATCAAAAAAAACAGGCGGACGAATTTATAGCCAGGTGTCTTACTGGCAATCCTTCTGAAGAAGAACTCAGGGACCTTGAAACCTGGATTGGTGAATCTGTGGAAAATCTGAAATATTACCGGAATTTCAGGAACATCTGGGAAGGCAGTGCAGAATTGAAACTATCTACGGAGAATGCACTCGGAAAGGTAATGAAACAGATCGACAAACAGCAAAGCCGTCAACCATTAGGATTTTACCTGCAAAAAATTGCCGCAGTTCTGTTTATTCCCTTGCTGATTTCCATGCTTTGGATGTCCTATGCCAGATATCTGAAAAAAGATCAGGGTAACATGGTTTACCATGAAGTTACAGCAGCCTTTGGAACCTTTTCATTGTTGAACCTGCCCGATGGTTCAAAAGTATGGTTAAATGCAGGAAGCAAATTGCGCTATCCTGAGCAATTTACCGGTGATATGCGCCTGGTTGATTTAACAGGTGAAGCTTATTTTGAAATCATTTCCGACGAATCGTCACCATTTTTGGTGAATACAAAGGATTTTACAGTCAGGGCTACCGGAACCCGGTTTAATGTGATGGCTTACCAGAACTGCAATTTTCCATCAGTAGCGCTTGCAGAAGGTAAAGTAACAGTGAGGGGTAAAAGGCATGCTTCTAAATCAGAAAACGAAATACGGTTGAAACCTGATCAATTGTTGAAATACAGCAGCCTTACCGGAAAAATGGAAATTGTAAACGAAGATGTTTACAAGTACTATGCATGGAAGGATGGAAAACTTGTTTTCAGAAACGATCTTTTCACTGAAGTAACTAAAAGAATCAGCATTCAGTATAACGTTGATATTGAAATAATAGGCGATCAGGTAAAGCAATACCGCTACAGGGCAACTTTGAAAATGAGTCATTGGATCAGCTTCTGAAACTCCTGAAAATATCCTCTCCTTTTGATTACAGGGAAACCAATTCAAAACTGCTTCCTGATGGAACATTTACGCGGAAGAGAATTATTATTTATTCAACTGAAAAAGCCAATAACCAATAATTCACTAACCATGTTCAGCCAAAATCCAAAACTAAAGCATTCAGGTTCAGGATAGCAATCAGCACTCTTTTGCCGGCAGGAAAATCTTTTAAAGAATTATTTTCCTGAAAATTACCAGATTTTAAAACAGAAAAACTGATTTTTTCAGATTGGAAATTTCGGAATGAACCTGTTAAAGCAATAACTATGTTAAATTTTTCCACTATGAGATTAACATTACTTTCAATCATTCTATTAGTTCTCAGTGCTTTACCGGCGACCCTTGTTGCCCAGTCAACCAAAATTTCGTTAAAAATGGAGAACGTGCCGCTTAACGACGTGTTGAATGAAATTGAAGCAAAGAGTGACTATACTTTTTTAGTCAACCTTAAACTGGTGGATCTCTCCCGGAAGGTTGATGCGGTGTTTGTAAACACATCCATAAGGGATATTCTTGAAAGCCTCTTCAAAGGTCAGAATTTAAAAATCGTCGTCAGTGACAAGCAGATTATTCTGACGCCCGATAACAATGGTTCCGATGATGGAACCAACCCGCCGAAGAAGATCACCGGAAAGGTAAGGGATGCAAAAACACTTGAACCCATTCCCGGGGTTGCAATATTAATCAAAGGAAGTTCTATGGGAACCACCACAACCCTTGATGGCACATATTCTCTCGGGTTGCCCACCGCTGATGTGGTTCTGGTTTTTTCATACCTGGGATATAAATCAGCGGAGCATTCTACCGGAAACCTTACCATGCTTAATGTTGATCTGTATGAAACCACTACTGAGATTGAGGGCGTAGTAGTTACAGCCCTTGGTATCAGACGCGAGGAAAAAGCACTGGGTTATTCGGTTCAGAAAGTTGACGGGCAGTCGATTCAAACCGTAAAAGTAGTTGATCCAACCACTTCACTTACCGGTAAAGTATCTGGTTTGATGGTAAAAAACAGCACTAACTTCGGCACGGATGCCATTCTGAACCTGAGGGGTGAAATCCCATTGATAGTTGTTGATGGCGTTCCGTCGGAAAACATCACCCTGAATGATATCTCACAGGATGATATTAAAACTATTGACATATTGAAGGGAGCAACGGCTTCAGCCCTTTACGGTTACCGGGGTGCCAATGGTGCAATCATGATCACAACCAACCGTGGAAACAGCCAGTTAAAAGGCCTGCAGGTCTCGGTGAATTCATCCACCATGTTCAACCTGGGATTTGTCGTGATCCCCGAAAATCAGACTTCCTATTCATCGGGTTACAACGGTCATTATGCAGACGATTATATCTGGGGCGACAAACTCGATATCGGCCGTACAACCACATTATGGGATCCTGCAGCCATGGAATGGAAAGACTCTGTTCCTTTGGTATCAAAAGGAAAAAACAACCTCAAGAATTTCCAGGAACTGGGGCTGATAACCAATAATAACATCAGTGTTTCGAGCCAGGGAGAACACAGCAATTTCAGAACATCGATAACCCATATCTACAACAAGGGCCAGTTTCCAAATCAAAAGCTCGATAAAATAATCTATACCCTCGGTGGTGAAATCAACTATAATAAATTTACCATCGAATCCAATTTCACCTATTCGAAGCATATTTCACCGAATATCAGGGGAAATCAGTATTCGGGCGGTTATCTTTATAATCTGATTGGCTGGCTTGGCGCTGAATGGGATATCAATGAATATAAGAACTACTGGATGATCAAGGATGAAAAGCAAAACTGGTTTAACAACGAATGGTATGACAATCCATACTTTCTGGCCAACGAGGTTATTCAGACCTCCGATCGCGATATTACCTCAGGTTTTGTGGCTGCCTCCTATAAATTAGCCCCCTGGATGAAAATTAACCCTGCGCACCGGGCTTGATACCTACATTAACAGGTACAGCTACCAGAATCCGATCAGCGCACGAAATGCTTTCAGCTATTATGGATATTTTGAAGATGAAGAATATACAGGATACAATATTAACAACGATTTGCTATTACTTGCCGATAAAACTTTCGGCGACTTCCGGATCGATGGTCTGGCAGGCGGAACCATTTCTTTTACTAAAGACGATTATTTTGATGCCTTCACAAAGGGCGGAATTTCAATACCGGGGTATTATTCGCTAAAAGCTTCCAAAGACCCGATCGGCTGGAATACATGGATTCGCCGCAGACAGGTAAACAGTCTCTATGGCCGGGCAACTCTTTCATATAAGAGCCTGGCATACATAGATGTTACCGGTCGTTGGGACTGGAGTTCAACCCTGGATGCTGAAAACAACCCTTACTTCTACCCTTCTGTAGCTGGTAGTCTGGTTTTAACTGAACTGATACCCGAATTGAGCTGGCTCGACTTCTGGAAACTGAGGGGTTCATGGACCATGTCGAAAACACCAGCCGACATTTACGATATCAGTAGCACCTACATTGTTGAAAACGAGGTTTGGGGTGGATACAATTCAGCCTATATTCCAACAGAATTAAAAGGTGGCGATATCAGGCCCCAGGCCTCCCAAACCATTGAATTCGGGACAGCTGCCATCTTCTTTAAAAACAGGCTCCGGGCCGATGTAACCCTTTACCAAAAGAGACTCTACGACTTTTTAGCTTCCGCCGAACTGAGTGAAGCAACAGGCTATTACACAAATTATGTGAATACGGATGAGGAGAGGACTAAAAAAGGACTGGAAATCATGCTCGGATTTACACCTGTACAACAAAAGGACTTGAAATGGGATGTCAACTTTAACTGGTCAAAAGATTACACGGTATATTCCAAAATAGATGAGCAATATACTCCCGATGAAATGTGGATTGAAGAAGGAGCAAGGGTTGATGCTTATACAGTTAAGGACTGGCTAAGGGATCCCTCAGGAAACCTGATCAATACCAATGGCTTCCCTACCAGGTCAAACTTTTACACTGTAATGGGCAACAGCAATCCTGACTGGATTTGGGGGCTCAATTCCACACTCAGATACAAAAGCTTTACACTGGCTTTCTCAGTAGATGGACGTGTCGGAGGTTACTCATTTTCAAGGCTTGATGCATTACTCTGGAATTCAGGAGCTCACATTGATACAGACAATGAATGGAGGTACGACGAAGTAGTGAATGGTTTAAAGAACTATATAGGTACCGGTGTTAAAGTAGTCTCTGGAACTGTTACTTATGATACTTACGGAAGAATTACTTCCGATACCCGTGTTTATGCTCCAAACGATGTTGAAGTATCCTACGAAAGTTACACCAAGGATCATTACCAGCAGGGAGCCTGGAGCTGGTGCAGTCAGAATATCCTGAATGAAACCTTTATCAAACTCCGGGAAGTTTCTGTAACCTATGTAATTCCAAGGATTTTCAGTGAAAAACTCAGGCTGAAAGACACTTCCGTATCACTGATTGGTCAGAACCTCTTTTACTGGGGTAAGGAATACAAACTCTCCGATCCTGATTACGGTGTTTCCTGGGACCTTGTTTCGCCATCTGTTCGTTATGTCGGTCTTAACCTGAAGTTCAACATCTAAATGAAATTTATTATGAAAAGCACTTATATCACGCTGATCCTGGCTATATTCACACTGATGATGCCTTCCTGTTCAAAATTCGAAGATCTGAATACGGACCCCGACAATACCTCGAAAGTAACACCTCAGTTACTGGCTACCAATCTGATACTGCAGACAGTGAAATACCCTGCTGTTGGTAAGGATTTTCTGTATAAAGATATGTTTGCCAAATATATATCATACATGGAGGGCGCCGATGGATATCAGTACAATAAGATCGACCGCACTTATTTCTCTCCACTGGTAAAGCTTGCTAATATTGAAAAAATGACGGATGCCGCCAAAGGCAGTGTTACGGAAGATTCATATGTGGCGCTGGGTCACTTTCTCAGGGCATACGCCTTTTTCAACCTGACGATCTCAGTCGGTGACATTCCATATTCAGATGCTTTGCAGGGAGAATACGGTGTTTACAATCCGAAATACGACACCCAGAAAGATGTATTTATCGGGATACTGAATGAACTGGATGAGGCAGCCAGGCTTTTCGAAACGGCACGCGACTTCGAAGGAGATCCCGTATATGATGGCAAAGCTGCCAAATGGCTGAAGGCAACCAATTCACTGGCACTGAAAGTGCTCACCCACCTGTATAAGAAAACCGATGACGCTGATTTGAATGTTACCGGCCGGTTCAACGACATCGTAACTGCCAATAAGCTCTTTCAGTCGAACAGTGAAAACTTCCAGTTGGTTTATTCGAGCATTCAGGTTGAATACTATCCTTTCTACAACAGTAATTTCCGTAAATACCCCATCATGAGTTCAACCATTGTGGATAAAATGAAGGAGATGCAGGATTACAGGTTGTTCTACTTTGCTGAACCGGCTCTGGCAGAAATCAATTCCGGACATACTCCGGGTGAATGGGATGCTTACGTTGGTATCAACCCTTCCGATAACTTCAATACCATCAGTGCTGAATATACCGCGAAAAAAATAAGCGGGATCAATACGCGGTATTATGCCCTCGAACAAGGTGAACCTACCTTTTTGCTGAGTTATGCCGAACAGTGTTTTATCATTGCTGAAGGAATTCTCAGAGGCTGGACAGGAGGCGATGCCAAAAGCTACTACGATAAAGGCGTGCAGGCTGCCATGCTTTTTACTGCCAGCAACACGCCTGACAATGCAACCTACCACCATGGAATGAAAATAACTTCAGCAATTATCAGCGCATACATCGCGAGTGCCCCGGTAGCATTTGAGGGCACTGCTGAGGAAAAATTCCAAAAGATATCCCAGCAAAGGTATTTTATGGGTTTCATGCAGGATGGCTGGAATTCATATTACGAATGTCGTCGCACCGGTTATCCTGTTCTCCCAATCAATGAGCTTACCAACCTGAACTCCGATAAAACCAAAATGCCGGTAAGGTGGATGTATCCTGAAAAGGAACTTTCATATAACCGTGCCAATGTTGAGGAAGCCATAAACCGTCAGTTCAATGGGAACGACGATGTAAACGAGCTGATGTGGATACTTAAATAAGAACAAACCTGAACTTCAAAACTAACCTTCAATTATTAATTATTAAATCCAACAACCAATGAAAACAAAACTACTTTTAGCCACCCTGTTCATCTCCCTGATTGGGATTTTTGATGCTACTGCAGCTGTTCCTGAAAGGCAGGGATGGTGGAAATTTGACGATGCAACCAATATGCTGAAAGCAGATATAGGGGCTGCACTTGTACTCACCGGAACACAGGAATCGGTTAACGGGCCCGTTGACGGAAACCTTGCCACACAAATCGGGCTCGGAAGTTATCTAACTATGACACATGGCATTGCTGCCAATGGTGGCGGAACACTGGTCAATGAATTTTCACTTCAGATGGACTTTTTAATGCCGGAAGCAAGTTTATGGCATGCGATGTATCAAACCATAGGCGATAATTCAGACGATGCTGAATTGTTTATCAATACCGACAACTTTATCGGTGCCTGGAGGTATGCTTATTCAACCAATGCAGTGGTAGCCAATACCTGGTACCGTATGATTGTTTCAGTTAAAAATGGTGAATTCCTGAAAATTTACATGAACGGGGAATTGTGGGTAGATGGTTCAGCCCAGGAAATTGACGGCAGGGATGCCCTGCAGGATGTTCTCCTTCTCTTTGCTGACAATGATGGCGAAGACAATACCATGTTATGCTCTGAAATAGGGATCTGGGGTGTAGCGCTTTCCGCTGACGAAGCGCTTGAACTGGGAGATGCTACAGTTTCCCCGAATGCAATCTTTGACTGGACATCAATTTCCAATTCATCGGACCTTGATCAGAATTATCCGAATCCTGCGAATCTGACAACCTCCTTCCCATATAAAGTGCAGAATCAGTCAGAAGTATCTTTCTTAGTCCTTGACTTTTCAGGCAAGGAAATTATGAAGCTGAGCGATGGAGTTAAAATGCCGGGCAACTACAACTTTGTACTCAATACGAACAAACTCAACAATGGTGTTTATTTTGTTAAAATGGTAAGCGGAGAAAGAACCAGTCTCCGTAAAATGGTGGTTTTGAAGTAATCATTTTTAATTAGTGGTTTGGTTAGAATGCTGAAGGTGCCTCGCTTTTGAGGCATCTTCTGTAAAAAGACAATGGCTTATAACTGAATTTCTTGTTTCCCGGAAAATCTGCAGGTTAATTCCGGGTTAACAGGAAAATCTAATCCAGGGATTGAATTTTTACTTTCTTTAACTTAATGTGTGTCAATAGCTTTTACTCATAAAAACTGAATACTTTTACACCACTGACTTAACAATGCAATCGATGAAAATAAAGAATAGACTCGCCTTATTACTGATTCTTCTGGGTACACAGGTTCAGGCCATTGTTCCTGAAAGGGTTAACTGGTGGAAGTTTGATAATTCAGCAAATCTCCTCCAACCTGAAGACGGATATAGCGGGGTGCTCTCGCTCACAGGCACGCATCAGGCCGCGGCCGGGCCAGCAGCAGGAAACGGCTCTGTTCTGATAGGGCCGGGAAGTTATTACCGTTTGCAACATACCATCGCCCCCAATGGCGGAGGCAACAAAGTAAACGAGTATTCAATCCAGGTAGATTTCAAAGTACCATCCACCGGCGTCTGGCACAGCTTTTTTCAAACCGATCCCGGCAATACCAATGATGGGGATCTTTTCATCAACACATCAGGTAATATAGGCGTTGCAGCAGTTGGCTACAGCAGTTTTACTATTATTCCCAACGAATGGTACCGCCTGGTCATTTCGGTAAAAAATGGCCATCATTTCAACTACTACCTCGACGGAAACCTCATTCACGAAGGGGTTGTGCAAAACATTGACGAAAGGTTTTCACTGGAGAATATCCTGCTCATTTTTGCGGATGAAGACGCAGAAGACGGACTGATTTATTGCTCTGAACTTGGCATCTGGGATAAGGCTTTATCTTCTACACAGGTCCTGGAAACCGGGGGCGTCGGGCATACATCAGGACCCTACATCATGACCCGCATTCCTTATCTGCAGGCGCCTGAGCCGAACAGCATGACTGTTTGCTGGCACGATACTGCCCGTACTGTAACCAGGGTTGATTATGGTGTTGATCCAACGCTGGGTAGTTCCCAATCAGGGAGCAGCGAAATTATCAGTACTCCTTACTGCTGGCATACTGTTAAACTGGAAGGGTTACAGCCCGCTACCCGGTATTTTTATAAGGTCATCAGCGGCGATACCTCCTCCCCTGTTTATTCATTCAAAACCATGCCCGGGGCTGGCTTTACCGGCAAGTTGCGATTTCTGCTCCTGAGCGATACCCATGCTTCCGACACAACCATGGCCGGAATCATTCTGAGAGCTGCACGGTCCAAAATTTCGGAATTATACGGGCCCGATATCGAAAATCATCTGAATGGAATTTTACACTCCGGTGATATCGTCGTCAGCGGTTCCACACCTGGACATTATACAACCCAGTTTTTTAAACCCATCTCGGCGCTATCAGCAAACGTACCAACCATGGTCGTGGCCGGAAACCACGAAGGGGAGAATGCTATTTTCTATAACTACCTGAAAATAGATGATTTATCGGCTTTCCCAAACCTTCCGGGTCTGAATGAAAAAATCTGGAGCCTGAGATCGGGGAATTCAGTATTTATAGGATTAAACACCAATATCAGCGACCAGTATGGAACAACCCAGGCTAACTGGCTCGACCAGAAACTCAACGATCTGGAAGGTGACCCGGAAATTGATTTTGTCTTCCTGTTTTTTCATCATCCGCCATTTTCCGAACTTTGGAAATACGTGAATACATTTGATGCAGGTTCCGGATATGTGAAAAACTCCATTCTGCCATTACTCCGGAACTATACAAAGACACAGATGATTCATTATGGACATACCCATGGTTATGAGCGGGGTACAGTGCAATCGGATCAGGCAGGCGGCGATTTCAGGGTAATTTGCGGTGGTGGCAGTGGTGGTCCGCTCGACCCCTGGGCCGAAGGTGAGAATCAGGATTTGAACGATGTACACATAACCATCAGCAACTATATCTTCCAAATCCTGGAAATTGATGTTGCCGGTCACTCCTGCCTGAACAGGGTTTTCAGTCTCGGAACTCCCGCCAACCCACATGAAGCAGGTGTACTGGATACCTGGTACAAAAAAGCAAACCAGCCCGCTCCACAAGCGCCTGTTATTGAAAATGTTCTTTATGGTGACCAGTTTATTCAGTTTAACACCTCAGATTTCAGCGGTATTGATTCCATCATGACAGCTGAGCTTCAGATCACCGACAGTGCCAATGCTAACCTGATCGCCGTGGACACCCTGGTTCAATGGAAAAATATTTATGGGATTAATGCCCAGTCAGAACCTGTTGACCTTAACGTTGGCATAGATCTAAGCAGTATCAGTATCCCGCTGACTTTGCTTCAGTCGGATAAAGCCTACACGGCCCGTCTGCGTCACAGGGACCACAACCTGAAGTGGAGCCCCTGGTCTCCTGCTTTTGCTATAAAAATGCTGGGAATAGATGATACAGGACAACTGAACGATTATTTCCTGAAACAGAATTACCCCAATCCTTTCAGGAGCAATACCACCATTATTTATAATGTTCCGGAGATGTGTGAAGTGGTACTTCAGATATACGACAGCAACCTTCGTCTGATCGATGAAATAAAAGAAGGGGTTAAGTTTAAGGGAACCTACCAGGTAAACTACAATTCGGAAAAACTCAGCAACGAAACCTACTACTACAAACTGATCACCGGTAATTTCTCGGAATCCAGGAAAATGGTCAGAATCAAATAATTCAAATTGATGGTTACATTTAATCAAAACCAGTTAATGAACTGATTATGAAATATTTATTAATGATCATCGGCATCCTTGCTTTAGCAGGCTGCACGCAGGTTGAAAATCAGGATCAATCAGTAAATTCCCTTTTCTGGGGGCACAGGTTCTCGCTGGCCAACGACATTCAATACGGTGACAGCACTGATCAAAAGCTCGATATTTACAGCCAGGGGCAGTGGATTGGCGAACCTGAATACTGGAAATCAGATTCCCGGGCACATCCCACGCTGATATACATTCATGGCGGTGGCTGGCTGGGAGGCTCAAAGGATCAGATCACCCCATTTATCATACCCTACCTGGAAAAGGGATGGAATGTGGTTACACTTGCATACAGAACAGGAGAAGGTACGGCTCCTCAGGCCGTAAACGACTGCATGCAGGCAATTCAATGGACCGGCAGACATGCCGGTGAATACAACATTGACCCTCACAAACTCGTAATTTCAGGGGAGTCGGCCGGAGGTCACCTGGCGCTGATCACAGGTATGCTCAACAGCATTCCTGGTAGCAATAAATTTTATGCAGGTGACAGTGTTAAAATTATTGCTATTGTTAACTGGTTTGGTATTTCAGATATTTCAGGCGTTGATGCCTTTTACAGGGGAATTAACCAGGAACGGAATTATGCTTCTGTCTGGGTAGGCAACCATCAACGGATGGACTCCATATCGCAATTCTTTTCACCGGTTCACAGAATAGGAGCAGCAACCCCACCAATCATTACAATTCATGGGCTGCTCGATTCGGTAGTACCTTACAAACAAGCTGTTACACTGCATAAACTGCTGCAGGAAAAAGGAATCAGGAACGAACTGGTCAGTATCCCCCAAGGCAAACACCTCGGCTTCACCGAAAAGGATTTTCAGCATATTTATACCCGGATTTTCGATTTTCTTGGCAAATTATAGCCTGATTATTCGCCAATACAGGAATCTTCAAATTAAGCTCCTTTAGCATAAACTGATTGGCGGTAATTACCGGACATGCTTTGTTCAGACTGGCTTTTGTATATCAAATTAAACGTATGTCAAAAGAATAAAAGTAGCCTCAGATCAATCCGTAAGTTCCACTATACCACAAAATCTTTTACCATTGATTAATCAGGTTGTTGGGAAAAGTCATATTTTTCAGTAATATTGTCAGGTGAATTGGTTAAAATACTGTATAAGTTCTTAAAAATTACTTTCCACATTCTCCCTGTACCGATAATAACAGGTATCATAGTGGGTGCTTATTTTGCTGAATTTTGGATTTTTCAATTAAAAATAACCATAATTGAATGGCCTCACCCTGATCCCGATAGCTATCGGGACAGGAGGAGACAGAGGGGGTAAAAAATCATTGTAAAATTTAAACAGACTCTCAATAGATGCAATATTATTTTTTCAGTTTAATTCCTGCTGAATTAATCCTCCACTGTTTTTCCATTTTTTTCGTTCAGAAGTCATCTTCCGGTAATCTCATTTCCGGAATTGCCTTCATTAAGGAATCTGATAAATCAGACATAGGTAAGCCCGGTACTTTCTGTCTTAAATCAAATTGAAGGGAATGTTTTAAAGGATTGTATTGTAACTAACTGATATTTAAAATGATGTATTAATAATCCTATTTAATTCAACAACGATGAAGTACAATTTATCCGACGAGGATCGGGCCGTTCTGGACATACGAATTGCCGAAGTTGAAAAACTTACCGGAGCACAAATCGTTCTGGCCACAACAAAAAGGAGCGACAGCTATCCGGAAATTCCATGGAAAGCTTTCTCTGTTGGCGCTTCTGTAAGTGGCCTGATTGTTTTTATAATTGCCTTACTCCTGCCACTCTGGATTACCAATACAGCCATTCTCCTTTCCATAACCATTGTTCTGGTAAGCGGGATTGTACTGGCAATGATGATGGTATTGTGCCAGGGTTTTGCGCGATACTTCCTGTCATCTCATCGAAAAGAAACGGAAACGCTCCAATACGCTCAGTCACTCTTTCTTTCCAGGAGCTTTTCGCAACAGCCGGAAGAAGAGGCATTTTGATCATGATCAGTCTGTTTGAAAGGCAGGTGGTGATATGGCCGGATAAGGCATTACAGGACATTCTAAACCCGGAAATCGTAAAAAATATGATTTCAGAAATGACAAAACTTCTGAAGAAGAATGATGTGAGAAACGCATTTGAAGCCGGCCTGAGTGGGATTCAGACTTCTCTTATCCTGCCGGAATCAGTGAATTTGAACAAAAATGAGTTATCAAACGAAATCATCTCGGAGGACAGCTTATGAACAGAATACTAAAACCAGTCCTTGTTGTCGCTTTCATTACCATCTTAACCATTGCCCATGCGGCAGAAATCCCTTTTCTGACGGGTAGAGTAAATGATAATGCCGGGATTCTTTCAGAAAATACTGTCAGATCACTCAGTGAAAAGCTGAAGCAACATGAAGACAGCACCACCAACCAGGTTGTAGTCCTTACTGTTCAAACGCTGAATGGTGAAAACATTGAAGATTTTTCCAACGCCGTCTTTAACTCATGGAAACTTGGAAAAGCAGATAAGAACAATGGTATATTAATGGTCATTGTTCCGGATGAAAGAAAAATGAGGATAGAGGTCGGCTATGGTCTTGAGCCTGTTCTTACCGATCTTATGGCAAGCCGGATTATCCGGAATATTATGTCACCCAGATTTAAAGAAAACGATTACGACAGCGGTGTGATGGCGGGTGCCGATGCA
This sequence comes from Bacteroidales bacterium, assembly GCA_016709025.1. Taxonomy (GTDB): domain Bacteria; phylum Bacteroidota; class Bacteroidia; order Bacteroidales; family Lentimicrobiaceae; genus Lentimicrobium. The sequence continues at coordinate 152,178 of JADJEQ010000011.1, forward strand.
GTTATCTCCGTTCTGAACGGTGGTGAACTGAGCGAAATTGGCGATACGGAAGAAACGTCTGAATCTTCCACAGATTCCGGCTTTTCGGGTTTTGATGACAATGACATGCCACTGATTACACGTATCCTGATCGGTGCGTTTATTTTTGGGATATTGGGCCTGTTTACCTTTATGGGCGTTATAAGCCCCGGTGTCGGATGGTTCATGTATCTGTTCCTGATCCCGTTCTGGGCCATGTTCCCAATGATTGTGGTGGGTACGCAGGGAGCGTTGATTCTTCTGATCATTTACATGGTAGGGTACCCGGTTGCCAAACTGACTCTTGTAAAAACCAGCTGGTATCAGAAAGCTCAACATGATTTGAAGACCAAAGGGAAGGCATCCATCGGCGGATTTACTTTATCGTCCGGAGATTCGGGAGGATCATGGAGTTCAGGCAGCAGCAGTTCGGGAAGTAGTTTCTCAGGTGGCGGAGGATCATCCGGCGGTGGTGGCTCCTCCGGAAGCTGGTAAAATAACTAACTTTTATGAATATTTGAACCCGTAGAACAATATATGGAAAGAGATGACATCCAAAGAATCACTTTACAATAATGGTCTAATCCATTGGTTGTTGGAAGGGGATGTATCCATACAGTATCAGGTAAACAAGAATTTACTTGACAAGGATAAACCGGAACTGAGAAATGCCATTGAAATAAGTGGATGGGGAAAAGCTTTGCTTGAAAAACGCAATCCTGATGGTCATTGGGGAAGCGGATTCTATAATCCGAAATGGATTTCAACCCATTACACCCTGCTCGAACTTAAATACCTGGGTATCGATCCCGGAAACCAGTTGATAGGGGAAACCATAGCCTTGATTCTGTTAAATGAAAAGGGCGATGACGGTGGCATCAATCCGGCCGGAACCATTAAAGTAAGTGATGTATGTGTCAATGGCATGGCATTGAATTATTGCTGCTATTTCGGTGCAGACGAAAACGCATTGAAATCAATTGTTGATTTTCTGTTGTCATGGCAAATGAAAGATGGCGGCTTTAATTGCCATTCTAACAGGAAAGGTGCCATCCACGGATCCCTGCATTCGAGCCTCTCGGTTGCCGAAGGATTTTGTGAATACCGGAAAAATGGCTATCGGTACAGGCTGGATGAAGTGATTGCAGCCGAAGCCGCTGCCCGTGAGTTTATGCTGATGCACAGACTCTTTAAATCCGACAGGACAGGGAATATAATCCATAGCGCTTTCACAACATTCTCCTACCCTTGCAGATGGAAGTACGATATTCTCAAGGCGTTGGATTACTTTCGCCATGCGGATGCGGCCAGTGATTCAAGGATGGATGACGCCCTCGGGGTTCTCAAATCCCGGCAAAGAAAGGATAAGACCTGGCCTTTACAAACAAAACATCCCGGAAAGGTGCATTTTGATATGGAAACTGCCGGCAAACCCAGTCGCTGGAATACCCTCAGGGCGCTGAGGGTTTTAAAGGCCTATGATATTACCGGCTTTAATACACTTTTGCTTTAAATATCATTCTTACCAATGTTTACAGCTTAAACAATGCTTTTCTTATCTTTGAAGAAATTGCCCGACTCAAAGAAAATCCATCCGGTCAGAACTTCATTTACACACATACGAACCAGGAAATTATATTTAGAAGAAACATATGGAAATTACACTGCTTATTCTTGTAATCCTGCTATTGGTGTTGAACATTATCCTGGGTTTTGTATTCAGGAACAAACAGCAAACAAATCTGGAACTTAAAACAGGAATCGACAGCCTCACCGGCAATCTTGGCCGGATCGAAGCCAATCTAAAAGAGGACTTCCGGCTTAACCGTGAAGAAAATGCCACCATCAACAGGGATAACCGCGCCGAACTTGGCAATTCACTGAAGGAATTCACACTTGAATTACGTGGGAAATTTGACGAGCTGAAAGCCGAACAAAAGGAACTGGGGGCAAAAACCCTGGAAAGCCTTGAGAAAATAACCGCCAAAGTTGAAGAAAAGCTTGATGTTCTTGCAAAACAGGCTGCAGAAGGCAATAAGGAAATGCGCGAAGCTACTGAAAAGGTTTTCAAACAATTTGCCGAATCCTTCGATAAAAATGTTGCTTCATTCAACGATTTGCAACGTGAGAAATTCGGTCAACTCGACGAAAAACAGCAAAAGCTGATTGAAAGTACCGAGAAGAAACTTGAGGAAATGCGCGCAACTGTTGATGAAAAACTACAGAAAACACTGAATGAACGTTTAGGCCAGTCTTTTGAGCTAGTGGGCAAACAACTGGAGAGTGTTCAGAAAGGTCTCGGCGAAATGCAAACCCTGGCGCAGGATGTAGGTGGCTTGAAAAGGGTCCTCAGCAATGTGAAGATGAGGGGTGGTTTCGGGGAGGTGCAACTCTCGATGTTGCTTGAGCAGGTGCTGGCGCCCGAGCAGTACGAAGCCAATGTGCGGACCAAAAAGAGCAGTAGCGATGTGGTTGAATTCGCCATCAAGCTGCCAGGAAAAGACGATATAAACGGAAGTGTCTGGCTTCCGGTTGATGCTAAATTTCCGCGTGATGCATACGAGCAGTTGCAAAATGCCTATGATTCAGCCGATTTGCCATTCATAGACGCTGCCCAGAAAACACTCGAAACAACCATTAAAAAAATGGCTAAAGACATCAGCGAAAAATACATCGACCCTCCGTTCACCACCGATTTTGCCATTATGTTCCTGCCCTTTGAAGGAATTTATGCAGAGGTGGTCCGCAAAGCCAGCCTGCTCGAAGAACTGCAGCGAACCTATAAGGTGATTGTTACCGGCCCTACCACCCTGGCCGCCATTCTCAACAGTCTGCAAATGGGCTTCCGCACCCTGGCTATACAGAAGCGCAGTGGCGAAGTATGGAAAATACTGGGCGCAGTTAAAAAGGAATTTGAAAACTTTGGCGGCATGCTTGAGAAAGCGCAGAAAAACATTCAGACTGCCAGCAACCAGATTGACGAAGTTATGGGAAAACGGACTAGAGCTATACAAAGAAAACTGAAAGGGGTCGAAGTACTGGGCGATTCCGAAGCTCAGTTGTTGCTGCCCGATAGCCTTGATTCCGATATAGGTGATGAAGAGCCGGAAACTGAATCCTGATTGATGTCGTGTATATTGAACAAGTACCCTTCAACTCACACAGATTTCACTTTTATCACAATCTTTTTAACCATTTCAACGCTCCCTGATTCCATACAAGGCATATGTATATCGGATGGAAAGAATACTGAAAAGCATCCTTCTGAGAGTTCGAAAACTGATGGATTGCATTTATAAAAAGTTATATCCGCTTCTTTGTCATAAGGAACCGACTCCTCCTGAATGTTCAGGGGTTCCCAGCCCATCAGCTCTTTACCCCGCACCATCAGCTGAATATCCGTAAACGCCCTGTGCGACTCCGGCCTGCATTCCGCTGCCGGCTTTGTCAGGTATTCACTCACCATCGCGTACACTTCATCCCCGGAAATAGAATACCGGCCGGGTGAAATCGCAACCGGATCGATTCCATTCAGCCATGCAAATGCCTCTTTGAAATCAGGATGGAGTTTTTCGTACAAAACGAAATTTGTCAGGTGATCCAGAATCATGAGAAATTGGATTTTAAAATTAAAAAAAGCTGATCAGCAGCATAATATTCAACAGGGTTACAATTCCTCCGATGATAAGCAATACAACATTAAACCTCATGCTATTGGCATATTCTTTCATTACTTTTTTGGATGAGGTCAGGTATATCTGCAGGAAAATTGTTATTGGTAACTGAATGCTCAGAATCATTTGGGAATAAATCAGCCCCTTAAATGGATTGGAAATAAAAAAAATAATCAACAGGGCAATCAACAGCGAAATAGCAACACCCATCCGCGAATGGTAGTCTTTGATGTCGAAAGGTTCATTGTAGATACCGGCAAAAATAGAACCTGCTGCCATACCGGATGTAATGGTTGATGAAATACCTGCAAAAAGGAGGGCAATGGCAAATACAGTTGCCGCATTGTTGCCAAGCAGCGGTATAAGCATATTGTTAGCCTGTTGCAGATCCCCTACCGGCTGACCGAACTTAAAGAAGGTTGCTGCAGCAAGCAGGATCATGGCACTGTTTATACCCCAGCCGATGATCATCGAAAACAGGGTATCAAAAAACTCATAATCCAATTGCTTTCTGATGATCTTTTTATCTTCAAGGTTCCATTGCCTGCTCTGGATAATTTCCGAATGCAGGAAAAGGTTGTGCGGCATCACCACAGCCCCGAGCACACTCATCACAATCACCATGGAGCCCTGCGGAATGGACGGAACTACCCAATTATAAGTTGCCTGACCCCAGTCGATATCAACAAGCGTGAGTTCATAGATAAACGAAAGACCAATGATGGAAACAAAACCAATGATCCATTTTTCGATCATACGGTATGAATTCGTAAACAGCATAATAACAACAAATACCACAGCCAGAATGGCCCCTATTCTGATGGGTATATCAAATAACATATTCAAAGCTATGGCAGCTCCCAGAATCTCAGCAAGTGAAGTTGAAATTGAAGCAAGCACGGCAGAGCCAAGAACAGGTCGTGAAAGCTTTTTCGGAAGATATAGGGTAGCTGCTTCAGAGAGGCACAATCCTGTGGCTATGCCCAGATGTGATACGTTGTGCTGAAGAATGATGAGCATGATGGTCGATAAGGTAACCATCCACAACAATGTATAACCATATTCAGCGCCGGCAGCAAGGTTTGAAGCCCAATTGCCCGGATCTATAAATCCAACCGTTACAATTAATCCGGGACCAATGTATTTTAACAGGTCCAGTGCTCCATATTGCGGCTTACGCTTATCCCTGAAGAGATTTCTGATTTTAAGACCAACGTCCATAATTGCTCAACGACAGCTCCCCTGCTGCACTTGAAAAAATGTAAAGATAATTATTTTACTCCTGAAAATGGATGGACTACCCTATTGCTAAAGCCTGGAATGAAGCTAAGCAAATTATACATCCTATTCCATCAGGTTTAGCTAACCCGTTTACTGTTTAAAAGTTGAGCCTGCTCCGAAAAGTCAAAAAAGAAGACCAGACACCAAGACTCAAAGATACCAATCCTGCCTGCGGCAGGCAGGTTACACAAAATATTGTATATCAATAAATTAAAATTGGTGGGTTTTAGTGTTCCAGCCTGCCGGCTGGCAGGTTAGTGGCTTGGTGTCAAATAATTAATTTTCAGAGTGGACACAATGTTTGAAAATTCAAGCGCATTTCTTCACAAAAAACATCAATTTTTCACTTGACCTGTGAACAAATTCTTCTTTTAATTGTATTTATTACAATCATGTATTAATTTCATTCTAATAATTATTCCAACGATGGATGAATTGCGGGAGATAGTTCTGAAACTAAACAATGCCGGGTTAAAAATTACACCTCAGCGGGTAGCCGTTTTGCAAACCCTTTGCAAATTTCGAAGGCATCCAACTGCCGATGAATTGTTCGATGAGGTTTCAAAGTCAATACCTGGTTTGTCCCCCACAACCATCTACAACACGCTCGATACATTCGTAAAAAAAGGATTGGTAAAAAGGGTGAAAACGGATGCTGATGTAATGCGTTACGATGCCGTCACCGAGCACCACCACCATTTGTATTGTGCTGTTTCGGACAGAATGGAAGATTATTTTGATCCCGAACTTGACCAAATACTCACTGACTACTTTGAACGTAAAAGGATTAAAGGATTCAATGTGAGCGACATCCGCCTTCAATTGATGGGCGATTTTGAAGATAATAAACAACCTAAATAAATTTAATAACGATAAAATCATGAAAAAAATGAACAGAATCGGTCTTGATGAGGCCATGTCAGCACAACTGATTGAAAAATTGAACGACCTGTTAGCCAATTATCAGGTTTTTTACCAGAATGCCCGCGGATTTCACTGGAACATTAAGGGCGAGAAATTTTTTGAACTTCACCTGAAATTTGAAGAACTCTACAACGACCTCCAGATTAAAATAGATGAGATCGCCGAGCGCATTCTAACGCTTGGCGGCACACCCATCCACTCTTTCGCCGGATATCTGAAATCCGCTGAAATCAAACCAATTGAAAATGAAACCAATGGCCCAACCTGTGTTGGCCATATTCTCGATGCCTTTGCAAAATTGCTGTTAAAAGAGCGCGAAATCCTTAATCTGTCGGCAGAATTAAATGATGAAGGAACCAACGCCATGGCCAGCGACTATATCCGTGAAAAGGAAAAACTGGTATGGATGTACTCGGCCTTCCTTGGCAAATAATTCACTAACAATGACTTACATCTGTTTCTTATAAAATCGGATGTAAGTCTTTTCTTTGATTTTTTAAACTATGAATTGATTTCGTCAGCCTTAGCTATAAGGTTTTCCTTCATTCCCTGAACCAAATGGTGCATTTTATACGTTGATGCAACAGATTGCAGGTGAAATAAGGTTAAGGATAAGGATAAGGTTAAGGTTGAGAAACATTTCACAAGCAAATGCTTCCAATTTCAAAAATTGCCAACTGATATTTGCCAACTGCCATTTGCTATTTGCCAACTTTTTTTAACCTTTTGAATTTTTACATTTACTTCAGACTTTTTACTTTAGACTTTAGACTTTTTACTTTATGAAATATCTCGGTGCCCACGTTAGTGCCTCTGGCGGTGTAGAAAACGCCCCTCTTAATGCTGCCGCCATCGGCGCAAAAGCTTTCGCTTTGTTTACTAAAAATCAGCGGCAATGGGTCGCCTCTCCTCTTACGAATGAAAGCATCGCAAAGTTTAAGGAAAACTGCATAAAGCATGGTTATGAACCCTGGCAGATTCTCCCGCACGACGGTTACCTGATCAACCTGGGTCATCCCGGAAAAGATGAACTGGCCAAATCCAGGGCTGCTTTTCTCGACGAAATGCAGCGTTGTGAGCAACTGGGCCTCGACCGGCTCAACTTCCACCCGGGAAGTCACCTGAAGCTGGTTACGCCTGAAGAGAGCCTTAAAATCATTGCTGAGTCCATCAATATTACACTCGATAAAACCAAAGGTGTGACCGCAGTTATTGAAAACACCGCTGGCCAGGGCACCAACCTGGGATATGCCTTTGAACAGATAAAATTTATCATCGACCTGGTTGAAGATAAAAGCCGGGTGGGCGTCTGCCTCGATACCTGCCATACCTTCACGGCCGGTTACGATCTGATCACGCCTGAAGGCTACGATGACACCTTCAAACAATTTGACGGCATTGTCGGTTTCAGCTACCTGCGCGGCATTCACCTCAACGACAGCATGAAACCCCTTGGCAGCCATGTTGACCGCCACGACAGCATCGGTAAAGGCTTTCTGGGCAATGATGTTTTCAAACGCATCATGAACGATCCCCGTTTCGACAACCTGCCCATTATTCTCGAAACACCCAACGAAGAAATATGGGCGGAGGAAATTAGTACACTTTACCAGATGATTGAACCTTAATAACCCCGGAATACGCTTATCTGAGTTTGAAATTTATGAATTAACACAGGCCGGTCTCAAGTTTCCGGCCTTTTCCATTTATATCAATCTTTCTTTATAATTACATTGGAAAATATACTAAATTTAATGCTGATCAATACGATTTTCAAGCAAAAATTACAAATGTAATATTCAGGATTATGAAGTCAATTATTATGCTCACAATGGTTGGAATATTTATGCTTATTTCCACCGAAGGTAAATCACAGGATGATCTTTTCACAAAAGTTTTTTTTGACCCGGATGGTTCAATTCAGGCATATTCAATTACCCCGTCAAAAACCAATGGTTTTGCCATTGCAGGTGACCACAATTACGGAGGCTTCATTATCAGAATTGATTCTGTGGGCAATACCCTCTGGGCTAAACAGATAGAGGGGATATCAAAAATGTCTCATATCAATGAAATAATATCAACACCTGATTCATGCTATGTTCTGGCAGGAGTAATCTTTGCGGCTCAGAGTCTTAGTCCCGCGTTAATCCTGGTAAAGCTAAATGAAACCGGCAATATGGTATGGTCCTCAATTACCTACTTCTGGGCCTGGGGTTTCACATATTCAGTAAAACTCACCCATGACAATGGTTTTATTGCAACAGGAAAATCACAGCAAACCGGCGGAAGTACCGAGAAAGCTTTTATTTCAAAATACTCTTCTTCCGGTGAGCGGGAATGGTCATATTTCTATTCAACCCCAAATCAGTTTGATAATCTTATTTCCGTTGACCAACTTGAAGACAATTCATTTATTTTCACCGGAACCACTTATGATGTCGCAGTTCACAAGCACCGGATGTATATGATCAAAACAACTGAAAACGGAATCCCCGAATGGGCCAGAATCCTGAATCCCGGGAATAACGAAGACTTTGAAGGAATTGATGTGTTGGCGGAACCCGGTGGTTTTGTATTTTACAGCGCAGGCAATAGTAATGGCATTGCTTTAATAAATACAGATTTTCAGGGCAATGTGAACTGGGCCAAACGTTATCCGTTTGATTATACTTCGATGGTTACTGAAAAATCAGCAAAAATCAGGCGGCTAAGCGGGGGCGGATATGCTGCTGTGACCCAGAGCTGGGCCGGTGAACTGATTAAATTCGACACATCCGGTAATCCCGATTGGGTGCAGGAGATATTTTGCAATCCTGTGGATTTTATGCAAACATCCGACAGTGGTTTTGTGGTTGTCGGAAACGGCCCGCTCATTGGTGTTGACATGGCATCAACCAGCAATCCCCAGGTTGGTGTAATCCGTTGCAATACACTTGGTATTGGTGCTTCTTGCACTGATCAGGGCTTTCCGGATTTTACCACTTTCAATGCTCTGATGGAAGATGTTGTGATTAATGTTGAAACAGCAGGAAGTTTGGTTGACTACCAACCAATCATTGAAGATCTCTTCCCGGAAGTAGAGGATGGCTGCGTGGCCATTGGGGGCGGTATAAATGAAACCGATCTATCGGATAACAGCCTGTGGATCTATCCCAATCCGGCTTCACAACAGTTCAGTTTCGATTGTAACGAAAGTAATAAGCTGAATTTTAAAAGAATTGAAGTTTACAACAACATCGGAGTGTCTGTCTTTTCATCCAACAATCCGGCTTCATTAAATGAAGGTATTGATACCCGGAGCCTGCCAGATGGAATTTATCTGGTACGACTTATTTCTATCAGCAACGCTTATTCCGGGAAACTTATTATCAGGCATTAGACCTTGGTTTATTTTAAAAAAAAAGTTGCCGGAAAAGTAATACATTCCTTTGATACCATTATTTCCTTTAATTTCCATACCATGAAAAACAAATACTATTACCTGATTTTGGGCGTGTATTTTATAGTCTTCCTATCATCTTCAATGGCCCAGCAACCGGTATTTAATAGAGTTTACTACAATCTTGAGGAAGGATTTCATATACTTGGATCAGACAAAAGCGCGGATAATGGTTATATTCTTGGAGGAATACAATATTCCGGTTCAGGACATGTGATAAAAATTGACTCTGCAGGAAATCCTGAATGGGCGAAACAAGTCAGCACATCTGAAATCAATTTCGAAATCAGGGATGTGATCTGTAACCCGGATTCAACAATTGTATCAGCCGGAGTAGTCAATTCAAATACCGATTTACTGAATGTTATCAAGTGGGCTAAAAGTGGCGACACCTTATGGAGTAAAAACATTGAAGGATTGAATTATATTCAGGAATTAAGAATTAAAAGACCATCTTCAGGTGGATATCTGATAACAGCCTCCAATTCAGATTATTATAGCCTTTCAAACGTTGAGGGTATAGCGTTAAAGCTAAATGACACCGGGGAACTGATGTGGTCAAAAAGATACACATCTGATGACCACCTGATTTACTTGAGTTCGATCGCAGAATTACCTGACAACAACCTGATAATCTGCGGTTATAGAAGTAGCAAAACAACAAATGTGAGAAATCTTTCAGTGATTCTGGCAGACGAAAATGGCAATGTTCTGTGGGCTGAATCATTAACAGAGTCTGGCGGATACACCTATTCTGAAGCCGAGGATATTGCGGTTACGCAGGATGGTATTGTATTGTACACGAATTATTATGGTAATTTTTTAAGCAACGGTGGATTGATCAAAATGGATTTCGCTGGCAATCCACTTTGGGCTAAAAACTATTCCCTTGAAAATTATCATATCTGGTCAAATTCAAGGGGTAATTTTGCGCAGACCCCGGATAGTGGTTTTGCAATCGTTTCCTCAAGAGGGGGCGACGGACAACTACTGAAGACGGATGAATCCGGAATTCCCCTGTGGAGCCAGGCGATCTTTATGGATCCAATAGATGTGAACGTTTCAAGTGATCATGGTTATATGGTTTTGGGTAACGGACCCATACCCGGGCTAAAATTAATACCTGAGAATATTCCTCAGATCGGAGCATACAAGACTGATAGTTCCGGGAACGGCGGCGATTGTGTTTTCCCACTCATCATACAATCAGAAGATTATACAGCCGTCTTTGAAAATTTCACAGTTCAGGCTTCAGACATTGGAAACCTGGTAAATTATTCCGTGTCGATCAACGATTTTCAGTTTCTGGTTGAGGGCACCTGCGTAGCGCATCCAGGCAACTTGAAACATCACGAATCCGGGAAGAAGAAACTTAAGCTTTACCCAAATCCTTCAAACGGATCATTTTCGATTGAATTACCTGCAAATATGAATATGGAATCCGCGGTTCTCCAGATTACAGGATATGACGGTCAACTGGTTTATGCTACCAAAGAACCTTCTTTCATTCGGAATGGTATCAATCCCGGATATCTGCCCGATGGGATCTACCTGGTACGTCTCATCACAGAAAAAAATTCTTTTTCCGGCAAACTGATCATCAAACATTGAAATTATTCATCTTATTCACTCATTTATGAAAAAACTTTATTCGCTTTTACTGACTTCCATTCTATATCAACTTGCTTTCAGCCAATCGTTTACCGATCCCGGCAACCAATGGAATACCAGGTTCTCGGGCGGATGGTCATTCTACAATACTGAGATTTTCCGTTTTTCAGGCGATACCATGATCATGAATACGTTTTACAACAAGATGTATTTGACCAACGACAGTGCTTCAACTGCCGTATGGCATTATGCTGGCGCCATCAGGGAATGGGAAGGCAGGATTTACACTTTCCTGCCGGGAACCTTTGAAGAGGGTCTTCTCTATGATTTTACCATTGAGGCCGGAGATACTACTTATATCATAAATGACTGGTGCAGAGAACCTTTCCCTATGGTGTGTATATCCACCGACAGCATTGAAATAAACGGAAGTAATCGGAAAACTTTTTTGTTCGAATTCCCTTACAGTTTATGGATTGAAGGAATCGGGAGTCTCCAGGGACCACTCTATTCAGGAATCGATTATTGTGTTGCCGACATTTATTATGATCTTTTGTGTTATTACAACAACGGCAATCAGTTATATATGAACCCGGATGCCAATGTCTGTTATGAAACCAATGTGGGGACCAGCAGCATACCTATTGACAGTAAACTTACCATTTACCCGAATCCTTCAACCGGAGTAATTGATCTGGATTTTCCTGACACTGGCATACCCTCACCGGCAAGTATTGAAATCCATAATTCCATTGGAATACTGGTTTATTATGATCCTGAATGCAAAATTTTCAGGAAAACCATTGACCTGAGTGCACAATCCAATGGAGTTTATTCGATCCGGATTAAAAACGATGCCGGCTCATTTTCCGGTAAAGTGATCATCAATCATTGATTTGAATGAGTTGCATTGAAACCAGTCTGGTATTAAAATCAGATTGCTTTCATGTGATTTTGAATACAGCCTGAGAAAAAGTCATGCAATTGCTATTGAAAAATTATTCAGATTTAATAAACCTTTCTTCGTTACCAATGGGATTTACATTTTGAAATTAATGAGTATTCGTAAGGTATTTACGAAAGAACTGATAATTAACAGATAACGGAATATACCTATTTCCGTTTTTGATTCGTTTATATTGTTGATTTTCAGTTGAAACAGATAATGATTTCTTTCTTCTTATTCTTCCCGGTATAATTCATGAGCTTATTCAGACAATGTTTATAAAATTATGACAAAACAAAAGCTTGATAGCAGGCGTTATATTTGTATATTCGTTTCGTGAATAAACACGCCCTGATTTAACTTTCATGAGTTACATAAGGGGAAAGTTTGTATAAAGTATAAATCATAGAATTATAAAGTTCAGCTGTTATGGAAGAAATATTTGAATCGGATAGTGCACCGAAAGAAACAAGGAAAGTGCAGCCAGGATATAAAATTCTTGTTGCTGAAGACGAGGAATCAAACTTCCGTTATATTGAGAAGCTATTAAAAAAGGCAGGATTTGATCTTCTAAGGGCCAACAATGGGCTTGAAGCAGTTGAATATGTTGAACTTGACGGCAAAATTAATCTGATCCTGATGGATATTAAAATGCCGGTGATGAATGGTGTGGAAGCTACCCGTGAAATAAAGAAAATAAGTCCCGATATTCCGATTATCGCAACCACTGCATTTGCCATTCCCGGCGATCGTGAAGTGTTTCTGAAAGCCGGTTGCGATGATTACATTCCTAAACCAATACGCGCAGGTGAATTAATAGATATGATAATGAGCCACATAGCCTGAGTATTCTTGATAAATCACACGAATTAACTGAACCCTGAGCATCAACTCAGGGTTTGTTTTTTTATGAAATACCCAGTGGCAACTCTACACGAAAAGTTGTTCCGTTGTTTTCGTCCGATTCAAATCCGACACTTCCTTTAAGATACCTGTTGGTCAATAACTTAACAGAATAAGTGCCAACCCCGCGGTCGGGCCCTTTGGTTGAAAATGAACGTTGAAAAATCTGTTTCTGCGCTTCAACCGGCATATGTGAGGGATTATTCACTGAAAATATAATGGTTGTGTTATTCACGCGGCATCCGAGGGTCACCACCTCTTCTGCTTTACTTGCTTCAAGTGCGTTTTTCAACAGATTGATCAAAACGCGCTTCAGCAATTGTGGGTCAGTTTCAATCTGAACAGCATGACTGAATGGATCTACAAAAATTCTCTTTGCTTCAGCGATTTCGTGATGAGAAAGGTAAGCTGCTATTTCATGAAGCACCTGAACAGACGAAATCCGACTGATCTTCAATTGCAGGTCACCATGTTCAGCAGCATTCAGAGCACGTTGCGATAACAGGTCTTCAATCAGATCACTGCTGGCCTTTTCTGCAATCTCTATGTATTCGCTTAATTCCTCAGGAGAGGTGGCTTCTTTCAGGGCTGCAAGCATGCCACTTAGCCCGGTGGCAGTGTTCAACACATCGTGAAAAAACATCCGTTCCAACACTTTTCTTCGTTTCAGATCGCTGATGTCTTTTACAGAAAAAATCACGTAATCATTCGAATTGAAATTAAATGGGCTGGCAGTAACCTGCAAATCGTAGGAAAATGACTGACCATTGACTCCGGCACTTATCCGGCATTCCTTCGTAGATGACAATCCTGTTCGCTGGCACTCCAGTATTGCATTGATTGCTCCGCAGTATCTGCACGATGTGGTGGTTCCGCATCCGGTGCCTTCACTTGTTGCATTGATGCATTCCAGTATTTCTCCGGGACGCTTGCCCAGAAAGTTCCGACCAGGTGTTTCTCCTGCAAGCTGCATCAATGCCTTGTTTTCATAAACAACCTGCCGCTCTTTGGATAATATCATGGCAATGTCAGGAATTGCATCAGATATCATGCGTAAAAGCTGATTTTCAGCCAAATCCTTATACTGCCTGAGAATCTCTTCATTGCTTGCCATCCCCGCAGAAGCATACCCCGTGCTTTCGTCCTTTGATTCTTCTTTGTCTTCCATTTTATGCCTCTAGTCACTTTTAAACAAAAGTAGCCTTAATAATGTTCTGTAAGTTAAAAAGGAATCTCCCGGAAGATCCCGTTTAATCTGAAACCATGCCATTGTGCTATCTGACAATTCAACTTAACACTCTATATGTATTTAACTTAATGTAAAAAGTAACCTCAACTGATTAACGGTAATTTTATAATTTTACAGATATTTGACAAACCGGTTAATCCAAATGAGTAAGACAATAAGCTCACTACTGAAAAAATATTCCACACTGGAATACGCCGAAATCTATAAACCTTGCGAAATAAAAATTCTCGATGAATCCTCTGGCCTGCTGATAGAATCCGGACACGCATGGTCGCCGGAGCTGAGCGAATTCTATAAGATCAGTAATGGATTTTTCTACAATGGCATTTATATTTTTTCTGTCAGGTCGGAAGAGCGGGAAGAACACTATGATCTGCTGGTTCAGAATGTGCAGTGGAAAATCTCTGAGAGGCTTCCGGGTTGTGTTTTGTTTGGCCGGTCGGATGAAGAAGTCTATGTATACAATGAGCCCGAAAAGAAATTTCAGATCCTCGATTTTACAGGGTGGGATGAGTATTACGCTTTTGATTCCCTGGCAGAGTTATTTGATTTTGTTGTTTCAGAAAGAATATGAACGATTGGTGGTAAAAATCACTTCACATTACATTCTTCTCTTAAACCTAACAGGTTCGAAGAAAACATGTTAGGTTTATTTTCATTTCTAACCTGCCAGCCGGCAGGCTGGCTTTTCATTTTTCAGATCTTTCTTCACTTTTCAATTTTCACTATTCACATTCGTCCACTTCACATTGCATTTTTCTTAAAACCTAACAGGTTGGCCTTCGACAAAGTGCTCAGGCACCAGAAGAAAACCTGTTAGGTTTATTTTCATCTCTAACTTCTAAACACTTTTCACTACTTCTCTCTTTCTTCACTCTTCACTCTTCACTTTTCACTCTTCACTCTTCACTCTTCACTTTCTTCACTTCCTGAAACAATCCCCCCAATTCACATTCCGCATATCGCCCGATCTTTCAAACTCCATATGCATGCCAAATGCGGCCGATAATGTGCAGGGCGTGTGAGTATCACCTGCCAGGTGGGCATAATCATTCAACGCCTGACGGTATTCAGGATGCACACAATTGTCGATGACAGTCTGCATTTTGGCTTTTGGTGATTTGGAGCGCAGGTCGGCAATTCCCTGTTCGGTAATAATTACCTGAACCGAATGCTCGTTGTGATCGGTGTGCGAAACCATCGGAACAAAGGCACTGATTTTACCACCTTTGGCGATGGATGGACAGGTAAAAATAGAAATATAGGCATTCCGGGTGAAATCACCCGACCCTCCAATCCCGTTCATCATTTTCCGACCCATCACATTGGTACTGTTCACATTGCCAAACAGGTCAACTTCGATGGCCGTATTGATTGAAATGATGCCAAGTCTCCGGGCAATTTCAGGACTATTGGAAATTTCCTGTGGTCGCAGAACAATCCTTTTATGGAAAAAGTCAAGATTATTGTATATATTTATAAGCATTTCAGGTGAAACAGTGAGTGAACATCCACTGGCAAATTTTACCCTTCCCTTTTGCATCAGATCTATCACACTGTCCTGAATTACTTCGGTGTACATTTCGAAATCAGGAATGCCTTTATGGGCGCCCAGTGCCGACATCACCGCATTGGCAATATTGCCCACACCCGACTGAAGCGGTAGAAATGATGATGGAATCCTGCCGTTTTTCATCTCAGCGGATAGAAAATCAGCCACATTCTGCCCGATCTGCTCGGTTACTTCATCTGTCTTGGCAAAAGCACCAACTTCGTCCGGAAGATTTGTCAGAACAACCCCTGCAATCTTTGAAGGATCGACTTTTATTACCTCAACTCCTGCCCGGTCAGAAGGCTTGTATATGGGGATTTCTCTCCGGTTGGGAGGATCTGCTACAATGTGAATATCGTGCATCCCCGAAGCGCCTTTGGATGATATGAATTGAGTTCTATCAGGATTTTATCAGCTACTTTGCATATGGTTGGCGAAATTCCGACTCCTGTAGTGAGCACTATTTCTCCCTGTTCAGTAACATCGCAGGCTTCAATAATCCCCCAGTTGATTTTGCCCAGAAAACCATACCGGATATTCTGTCCGACAACTGATAAATGCGAATCAAAATAATCGGCCTTCCCGGCATTGATCAGGTTACGGAGATCGGGATTCGACTGATACGGGGTCCTGAATTTAACAGCTTCAGCTCTCGCGAGCGAACCGTCGAGTGAATCTCCGGTGGAGGCCCCGGTTATGACTCCGATCTTAAAAGGGTTGCCCTGAGCATGTTGTAACTTTGCTCTTTCACCAATTGCCACCGGTATCGACTTAACTGAACCTGCAGGTGTAAAACCACTGAACCCCACCACATCGTCGTGGTTAATGTAACTTGCCGCTTCTTCGGCCGAAATAAAATGTAATGCCATTTTAATAAATTTGAGACTTTAGCTGAACAAAGTTCTTTTAATAAATAAATGCAATTCCCGGCTAACCTCACATTGAATAAGTTTCCATCTTTGCATAACGGTACGCTGAAAAACCCTGCAAATTTAGAAATATTACCCGGCGGCCTTACGACAAGATAATAAAATTTTTACATGTAAATAGTTGCATATCAAAATATTGAAGGATGCTAACAAATTCTAAAACCAACATACAAACTTTCAAGGCTTTAGTTGTTGAAGAAACTTCTGAAGGGAAATACAATGCTGCTGTGAAAGATAAACTGATCACTGATTTACCACAGGGTGAGTTATTGATAAAAGTATTGTTCTCGGGGCTAAACTACAAGGATGCATTATCGGCTTCCGGGTATAAAGGGATAACCCGGCGTTATCCGCATACTCCCGGAATTGATGCGGCCGGAGTTGTGGTGGATTCTGAAAATTCTGATTTTTCGCCGGGCGATGAAGTAGTGGTTACCGGCTATGACCTGGGCATGAATACCAGTGGTGGGTTTGCTGAGTATATAAGGGTTCCGGCAAAATGGGCAGTCCAAAAACCGGTTAATCTGAGTCTTAAGGAATGTATGATTGTCGGGACTTCCGGATTTACAGCTGCCAGTGCTGTGTACGAATTTATAAAACACGGTATTCAGCCGCAATCGGGAAAAATACTGGTAACCGGTGCCAGCGGTGCGGTTGGTTCAATGGCAGTTGCTATGCTGGCCGGTGCAGGATACAGGGTGATCGCATCATCGGGTAAAACCGGAGCCACCACTTTTCTGAAGGAACTCGGCGCCGAAGAAGTCATTGGCCGCGATGAAGTGGATGACCTGTCGGAAAGGCCATTGCTGCCACCCCGGTGGATAGCAGCCCTGGATACAGTTGGTGGGAATACACTTTCAACAGTGATCCGGTCAACTGCTGAAAGAGGGATTGTAGCCAACTGTGGCATGCTTGCAAGCAATAAACTTGATGTTTCAGTATTCCCCTTTATTCTTAGAGCCATCAGACTCGTCGGAATCGCATCAGCCGAAACCGCTATGTCAAGACGACTTGAAATCTGGAATTTAATATCAGGGAAAATCAAGCCTTCCACTTTTGATAAAATTCATCGGATAATACCGCTTCATGAGGTGCCCGGAGCACTCCGGCTTATGCTAAACTCTTCTGTATCAGGCAAGATCGTTGTTGAATTATAGGCCGTATTACCTTTTCTGTTTTTTTTGATTAAATATATTAAGGTAACTTACTGTACCCTGATTTGCTGTGTAATTCCATGTTTGCTTATTGACAATAAATATACACAAACAAATCAGGTGTAATACTTGAAACACCTGATTTAAAGCTATTTAAATTTGCATCAATCAATCAGAAAATTATCTTAAAATCAGAATGATGTTTATTCTGTTTTATATCTGATTCTACTGTTCTAGCTACCTGACGCCGATGAAAAAAACTACAAACTCTAAACCACAATTTGAATTTCTGGCTGACCATGGGATCCTGATCAACCATGTGAATGAGAATTATATAGTCTCCCCTTCTTCCTATATTCTGAACCTGATTGCCTTCCTCGATGAAGCCGAACGGCTTAAAGCCACCAAATTACTGGTAATGGCTCCTTCAGAAGTTTACCATATGGATTTCAAAATGCATGAATGGGTATCACGTTACCTTTTCCCCCAGATGAACCATATAGGGATTAAAAAGATCGCTTTTTGTGTGAAAAGCCTTCCGGCTGATATCGCAGAACACAAAGCTACCTTCGGTCAAAAACCTGAAATAGGGGTTTTTACATCAATGCCTGAAGCCAAAGCCTGGATATTAGACCTGATGACAAATGCATCCATCTCCCTGACTTTTGATTTGCATGAAAACGACTCGTTTAAAAATATTCTGGCATCCTGAAACTACCGGGGTATAATAGTCTGCAAATCAAATTTTTTCAGAATTCCTTTCCTGCTTTTGAGAACCGTTGTGACATAATTCCGGTTATCGTCAATTGCATCGCATGATAAATAAGGATTGGAAGTAAAATGATTCCCCCCTGCCCTGCTGTTCCGAATAATACCTTTGCCATAACTGTTCCATGCATCAGTGATTTTGTTGAACCGCAAAATAAAGCCGTAATCATGTCCTGCATACCAAGTCTTGCTTTCTTTATCAACATATATATCAGTATGTTAATCAGCACAAAAAGCAGCAAAAGAATCAGAAATAACAAAGCAATTACACCAATCCCCATATTTGTAAACAATCCGCTGCTGAACGAACCGGCGAATGAGGTATAAACAATGACGAGAATTACCGACTGATCAAAGTACCTCGTATAATTCCGGAATCTGATTGCAACTTCACCAAACCATTTATGGAGAAATATTCCTACGAACAGCGGCAAAAGCACCTGATAGCCAAGTTTTAGCAGAACCGGTGTGATATCAAAACCTTCAGGTCCGGTAGCCAGCACCATACCCATCCACAGGGGTGCAATAACAATTCCTGCCATACTTGAAAAGCTGGCATTAAAGATTGCTGCAGGGATGTTGCCCCCGGCCAGGGAGACCATTACAACAGCGGATGAAACGGTAGAAGGCATTGCAGCCAGGAAAAAAGTACCAAGCCAGAGCACTTCATATGGACCTGAAGTGAAAAAATTCCTGAATAAAAGCGCCACAGCTGGGAAAACAATAAAAGTAACCGCTTGAATTATAAGATGAAGTTTCCAGTTCGACAGGCATCCTAAAAGCTGACGAATACTCAGCCTGAGTCCGTATAGAAAAAAGATAACCGAAATACCATATCCGGCCAGTGATTTAGGCGCAAACGGCCCACCACCGAGTCCGCCCTCAGGCCATAACCAGGCAAGACCTATCATCAGAAGCAAGGCTGGAATAAACCAATCAATGCCCCAGGTGGTTAACCGGCCGATTGTTTTCCTGAAAAAGTTCATAAAATGGATAAAAAAATGCCTGATTAATATCCTTAAACCGGACAAATATAGGCAAACACAGGAAAGAGCAGAAATGAATTATATATTACAAGGATTTCGGGTAATTTTGCAGTCAAAACCTGCACGATGCGCATTGATATTCTAACCATCTTCCCTGATATGTTTGAAGGTCCTTTCAACCATTCAATCATTAAAAGGTCTGTTGAAAAAGGACTTGCTGAAATTCACATTCACAATATCCGGGATTTCGCCACCAACAAGCACCGCAATGTGGACGATTATGTTTATGGCGGAAGTGCCGGAATGGTCATGATGGTGCAACCCATAGCCGATTGTATTGATAAACTTCGTGCTGAAAGGGAATATGCTGAGATCATCTTTCTGACTCCGGATGGAGAACTTCTGAATCAGGGTATGGCCAACCAGATGAGCCTGAAAGAGAACCTGATCATGCTGTGCGGGCATTATAAAGGCATAGATGAACGCATTCGCGAACATTACATAACAAAGGAAATCTCCGTGGGTGATTACGTTTTATCAGGTGGCGAACTGGCTGCTGCAGTACTTACCGACAGCATCATCCGCTTACTTCCCGGGGTTTTGAACGATGAAACATCCGCCTTGTCAGATTCATTCCAGGACGGTCTGTTAAGCCCGCCGGTATATACACGCCCGGCCAACTACCAGGGTTGGAAGGTACCCGATGTACTCCTGTCGGGAAATGATAAAGAAATAAAGGCATGGAACTATGCTCAGTCACTGGAACGTACACGTTTACGCAGGCCGGGAATGCTGGGGGAAACTGAAAAATTAGGCTAAGGTTGAGGTTGACCCTTCGACTCCGCTCAGGGTGACAGGTTGAGGTTGAGGTTTAGATTTAGGTTAAGATTTGGGCTTATGCTGATTAATTTAGCACTTTTATACTAATGTTAAAGTGGATAAACCAAATTATTCATTTTGAACTTTTTATGTTAGTAATTTTACTTCCAGAATATTAAAAAAAGCATTCCTGCTTTTTCTATCAGATACTCATTATAAATATCTACCTTATCTGATTTCTCAAACATTTCATTTATTGGCGCCTGAATTGATGGTTATTGATGCTTAGCCTTAGCCTTAACCTTAACCTTAACCTTAACCTTAACCTTAACCTAAGTCTTAACCTTTCTTTTCAATAACAGCCAATTCCCGTTTATTCATCTTTCTTATAAAAATCAGGAACCACAGTGAAATCAGGCAGGTTATGGAGAGTCCGATGGTATAGGAACTATTCAAAGGCAATGAAAATCCTTCCGGAGCAGCCATCAGGTAGGTTGAAACAACAGCCGTCATAAAAATGGATGGAAACAGGGTTATCCAGTATGATTTGCCCTCTCTCACCAGGTAGACGGTAATAGCCCAGAGAACGATGGTGGCAAGGGTTTGGTTCGACCAGGCCATATATCTCCAGATAATTGAAAAATCAACCCTGGTAATTATAAAGCCTACAATGAATAACGGAATAGTGATCAATAAACGGTTCCGGATGGTGCCTTGCTGCAATTTTATGAAATCGGCAATAATCAGCCGGGCACTTCTGAAGGCAGTGTCGCCTGAAGTAATGGGTGCTGCGACAACACCAAGCAAAGCAAGTATTCCTCCGAATTTCCCAAGCAACGAATTAGAGATATCATTCACCACCCAGGCAGCATTCCCCTGGTGGGCAGCCATAACCTCGTTCAATGGACCTACTCCGCCATAAAAGGCCATTCCTGCTGCAGCCCATATCAATGCTACAATCCCTTCAGCTACCATGGCGCCGTAAAATACCCGTCTGCCAAGTTTTTCATTCGTAATACACCGGGCCATCAGTGGTGACTGGGTGGAATGAAACCCTGAAATTGCCCCGCAGGCGATGGTAACAAAGAGCATCGGGAATACCGGAAATTTTCCGGGCTCAGAATGCATGTTTGTGAATCCGGATGGAAATGCTTCCGGGATTTCATAACCACCGAAGACAATACCACCAGAAATACCAACTGCCATAAATAGTAAGGCAAATCCAAAAACAGGGTAAATCCTGCCGATCAGCTTATCGATGGGTAGCATGGTTGCAAGAATGTAATAAATAAATACCAGCGCTGCCCAAACTGCAATTCCAAGGTTACTTATTCCATTGAGAATGGCAGCAGGTCCAATTACAAAAACTGCACCTACCAGTAGCATAAGCAAAACGGTAAACACCCTCATAAACTGCCTGAAGCCGTTGCCCAGATATTCTCCTACAATTTCCGGGATGCTTCTGCCCTGGTTTCGTAATGACAACATGCCCGAAAAATAATCGTGAACAGCTCCACCAAAAATACAACCAAACACTATCCAGAAGAAGGCAACCGGCCCCCACATTGCGCCTGCCACAGCGCCAAAGATAGGCCCCAGGCCGGCTATATTAAGAAATTGTATCAGGAAGATCCTGCCCCATCCCATGGGGACATAATCCACGCCATCGGCCATGGTAATTGCAGGGGTTTCCCGTTTTGGATCCACACCAAAAACCCTTTCAACAAAAGCGCCGTAGATAAAATATCCGGCAATGAGAAATACAACAGATAATAGAAAAGTGATCATCTTTTCCTGATAGTTTGTTAGGACCCCAAAGTTAGAATTATCCTGACCAATTCACAAATCTCAGTTAATAAAGGCTGATCCTGAAAATTTTTCATGAATACGAACATGCCATAGCAAAAGAGGCTGTCCCGGATCCGGAACAGCCTCTTTCAACTATTGGAGTCAAATAACTATTTAATTTCCAGTAATTCAACATCAAATACCAGTGTAGCACTTGGTGGGATGGTTGGCATGCGTCCATTTTCACCATAAGCAATGGATGAAGGAATAATCAGCCTGGCTTTTCCGCCCTTTTTCATCATGGCAATACCTTCGTCCCAGCCTTTAATAACCTGACCTTCTCCGATAACAAACTCGAATGGTTGCTTGCGATCAACTGAAGAGTCAAATTTAGTTCCATCGAGCAACATTCCGGTATAATGAACTTTAACAGTTTTACCCTTAACAGGATTGACTCCGGTTCCTTTGGTTTTTTCAATGTAATACAAACCAGTGGCTGTAGGACTAACTGTAACTTTATTGTCTTTCAGATATTTCTGAAGCAGACCTTGTTCTCCTTCTTTTGCTTTCGTTTTGGTTTCCTCAGCTTTTTTCTTTTCGGCTTCCTGCTCTTTTTCAAACTGAGCTTTGGTCATAAAGTCAAGCATTTCGAATTCATAAAGCAATGTTGAGTATGGAGCAACCATCTGACCCCTGCCCTGTTCACCAAAAGCAAGATTGGAAGGAACAATGGCAGTTGCTTTAGAGCCTTTTGACATCAGTGTCAGTGCCTCGGTAGCACCGGCATTGTCAAATTCCTTACCGTTTTCCCAACGCATAGGCTCACCCTGATCGAAAGAAGAAAAGAAAACCTTGCCTGTAATGTCGGTTACTTTAAAATGGAATCGCGCGATGTCACCTGTTTTGGGTTTTTGGCCGTTTCCCTTTTTAGTTTCGGTGAAATAAAGTCCTGAAGCCAATGGTGTAGTTGTAATGTTATTTGTTTTAAGGTATGCAGCAAGGTCAGCATCTTCCTTTGCTTTAAATTCCATCATTTTAGCCTGTTTTTCCTTTTCCATCTGCTCCTGGGTCTTAGCCGAGATCAGCTTTACATCAAAGAAAATCTCTTTACCCTTGTAGGTTGAATCCGGTAATTGCGGCATCCTGATTGTCTTCAGGAAGAATGAATCGGCACTGGTAATGAACGATGCGCTATCGCCCGGTTTCATCATTGCAAGAGCTGCATAAATGTCTCCCTTGTAGGTCTGCTCGCTGAGTGGAAGCATGAAAGGTTCCGGGGAAGTGGCTGAATTGAAAAGTACAGAGTCGTTGACCGAGTATTTTAAACTTAAAGTCAATACCATGCCTGTTTTCAGCGTGGCAGTGTCATCACCCTTTACATGAAATTTATAATACAGTCCATCATCTGTTTTTTTAAACCCGCTGTGTTTGGAACAGGCTGAAACAGCAAAAAATAATACTGCCATCGACAGCAGCAAATTTGTTCGTGAGTACTTCATTCTGATTAATTGATTAGTTTGTGAAACAGATTGTTACTTTAATTCAAGAAGTTCAAGATCATAAATCAAGGTCGATTTCGGAGGCACTTTATCCTGATCGCCAAGCAGTCCGAAAGCGAGGTGCGAAGGTAGGATAAATTTTGCTCTGTCGCCTACTCTTAGCAATAATATTCCCTCTTCAAGACCACTTTCCACTCCACCATGACCTATAACGAACTGCTTGTTGCCATTCTTTTCAGAAGAGTATATTTCAGTGCCATCAATGAGTCTGACGTTGTATTTCAATATCGCTGTTTTACCGGTCTCTGCTTTTGCTCCGTTTCCACGGAAATAAATATCATACCGCAATCCGGATCCCGTTTCCTTCATTTGCCATTTATACCTGGTGATAAAACGGTCAATCTGCTCATTTTCCTCTTTAACTGCCTGCTTGTTGGCATAAAGCAATGACTCTTCCAGGTTGCCGGAATCAGGATCTTTGTCCTCGTTTTGAACCAATGGCTGATTGCATGAGGTGAAAAGGAAATGTATCAGGAAGGAGAAAAAGATGATTTGTAAAAAAGCAATGTTCTTCATGGTAATATATTAAGGGTTTAGCGTAGAACTCTGTCTGGCTGCTTTTAAAAGGTCCTCTTTATATAGCGACAACAAATCCACGAATCCGGAAAGTGTTTTTTCCATTGGCTCAAAAGAATCGCCACCTGCAGCGTTGCGATGCCCACCACCCTGATAATGTTCCCTGGCAAAATTATTAACTGAAAAATCTCCTTTCGACCGGAAAGAAATTCTGATCCTGTCACTTTTTTCTGTAAAAAGTGCAGCAAAACTGATGTCTTTAATTGAAAGAGCATAATTTACGACGCCTTCCGTATCACCTGGTTTGAATCCAAACCTTTCCATATCACTCTTGCTCAGCCAGATATAAGCTGTTGCTGTTTCATGCAATACAATCATCCTTTCACTGAGGCAAAAGCCAAGCAATCGCATACGCCCCTCGGAATAGGTATCATAAACCAGGCGATGCACCTGCTCAGTATCCACACCCTTTTGAACAAGTTTTGAAACCACCTCGTAAGTATGTGGATAGTTACAGGCAAAACTAAAGGAACCGGTGTCGGTCATAATTCCAACATAAAGGCAAACCGACATATCCCTGTTTAAAAGGCTAAGATCATCCATTGCCTCAATAAAGTCGAAAACCAACTCCGATGTAGAAGAAGTTGTGATGACTGAGAAAGAATAGTCGAAATGATTCTCAGGCTGAAGATGATGATCAATCAGTATTTTAATGGCCTTGGCCTCAAAAAGCCTGTCAGCAAACAAATTAACCCTTGGAATGGAATTGTAATCAAGGCAAAAGATGATCGCTGCATTGGCAATTAGTTCATCCGCGGTCTTCGATTTATGAAAATAGATAACAACATCTTCAACACCAGGCATCCATTGGAGAAAGTCAGGGAAATCATTGGGAAGAATCAAGCTGACTTTATGCCCTTTTTCCTTCAGATACATACTCAAAGCAAGTGAAGATCCAAGTGCGTCACCATCCGGATTATAATGTGAGGTCACAACTACTTCCGAAGGTAGTTTTAAAAGCCGGGTTACGGCCTCGAGCGTATCAGGATTAAATTTGTGCAAACCAGGGCTTTTTTGGAAAATATTATTTTTAAAACGAACACAAAATTAGAAATTATTGTTAATAGCGCAGTTTCTTTTAATTTTGTGCACATATTTTATAATCCAATCCAAAACAATGGCAGGTACAATAACATTCACCATGATCAAACCGGCTGCATACCAAAACATGTATGCCGGTAAAATTCTTGATATGATCCTCAGCAATGGGTTTCGTATTGCAGCTATAAAGGTACTGAACCTTACAAGCGCTCAGGCAGCAAAATTTTATGAGGTACACAAGGAAAGACCTTTTTACAACGACCTGGTAAAATCCATGACCTCAGGTACTATTCTGGCAGCAATCCTCGAAAAGGAAAATGCGGTTGAAGACTACCGGACTCTTATTGGGGCAACCAATCCTGCAAATGCCGCCGAAGGCACCATCAGAAAGTATTTCGGTGAATCTGTTGAGAAAAATGCAGTTCACGGTTCCGATAGCGACGAAAATGCAATTATAGAAGCTTCTTTCTTTTTTGCGGAACTCGACCGGGTTTAGTCCTCCTCTTCGCCAGGATTATACTCAATAAAAGTTCTGTCGTTATAAAAGACTACTATTTTTGAAATTTTCCGGACAACCCTCTGTGGTTTGTCCGGTTTTTTGTTTTTGTCGGAATAAGAAACTATATCTGGTGATGAAACTTCCGAATGTTGAATGCGAATTTCCCTTTCAACAGGTATTTCCGGTAGGTTTTCGGCTATTTCCTGTTTTTCAATTTTTCTGACTGGTAAAGCCACATCACGTTCTGGCTCTGTATCCAAATGATTAACAACATCTTGACTATCGTTTTGAACAGACATACCTCGTTCTGGAGCGTGTATATTCGGTGTCGACTCATCCTCTGTTGCAAATAAGTCCATGATTAACGGTTTTGGTTTTTCCGCAATTATAGATGGAGGCAGAAAATCTGGTATTGTTTCAGTTTCCTGACGAGGGTAAGGATTCATCATTGGCCCCTCACCAAATAATATCCACTGAATACTAATATCCGGATATAGCTTGATAAGTTTCTGGATAAACTCAAGACTGGGTTTATTCCTGCCATTCAGTATATGTGAAATTCCGGAGCGTTGTACGCCAAGATCGTCAGCCAGCACAGAAGGGCTTATATTTTTTGCTTTTAGTACCAGTGCAATTCTATTGTTCATATACGTAATTTTAATGAACCAAATTTACAACAATATAATCCTAATCCAAACATTTCGATTCTATAAATGTTACCAATGTATTCCATCAACTAAAATCAATTATCTAATTATATACTTTAGTATAATGTTATATTTAATTGATATTAATGATTTTATGCATATTCTAATTCCGGATGATTGTTTGAATGAAATTCAAATAATATCTCAACTAGTGATTATTTTAACATTCATATAATACTGATTATGTGCGTATTAAACATAATTTAAATATATTTTCGACTAAATATCCCCTAATACAATTGTTACTATGCAATGTGGTTAATAAAATGACATTTACATTGTTAAACTTACATTGCTAACCATATTATAGCAAATTAGACAAATATTCTATGTTACAAATGTAGTATACATTTGTAACTACAACTATTCTCATTCTTTTGTACAGATAAGTCTTATTATAATACTCTATTATAATTAGATATGGAATTCAATAATTCGTTTATTACAGCTGTTTAAACTTATACAAGTGAATATTAATAATATTACATTTGTACATTGCATGTGCTGTTACATTTGTATCGAAAGGGGAATTACCTTTGTAATTTGCTATAATGTTGATTACATGTTTATTATGTTTTTTACTTTTGTACGCAGGTAATTGTGTTGATACATTTGTAATTATTGTGTGAGGATTGTAAACGGAAAGAGAATTGGGTCGTAAACCAACCTCTCATATTATATATTGGGTTCAAATAGCCATCCCTACCCTAACCAGAGTTGGTTGAATTAATATTCCTGATTCCATTAACTGATAAAGCATTATAGTATATTCAAGTTTACAACTCTCTAAGATCATCCATTGCTTATTCAGGGAGAGAGGAATTCCACCTATAGCTTTTTATAGTACCTTCATATAAGGCTAAACTTCACAGAAATATTTTTTCTGATCAGTAAACTCAATTTTATTA
Organism: Bacteroidales bacterium; assembly: GCA_016709025.1. Taxonomy (GTDB): domain Bacteria; phylum Bacteroidota; class Bacteroidia; order Bacteroidales; family Lentimicrobiaceae; genus Lentimicrobium. The sequence continues at coordinate 179,512 of JADJEQ010000011.1, forward strand.
CTGTTTACGTCACCTGTTACAGGGCTATGATAAAATATGCCAGCTATTCAGCGATATCAGCCAAAAGAAAGTTATATAATGAATTGAGTTCCAATAAAAAATCCGGGATTAACCCGGATTCACTTTTTTCTTCAGAAAAATTTAGCAATGGTCTATTTGATAATTTTCTCAGCTGCAACGTAAAATCCATCTGAAATCTGAACCATATAAATCCCGGAGGGCAATCTTTCCAGTTTTGTGAATACAACCAGGTTGATTCCCTTGTTGAGCTCAACACCCTTCATTTCTGCCACGACATGGCCGATTGAATTAATGATCTTGATATCAACACTCAACCAGGTGGTTGCTTCCATCTCAATATTGATTCTTCCACTAAATGGGATGGGATAAACACTCAAACCTGAAAAGGGTTCCTTTTTTTGTAATACATAGGCTGTTAATAGGTTATTTGCCAGCATGAAGTTTGGAATACCCCACCCTTTGAAATTATCAGGATTGGAAGACTGCGATCCACTCATTCTGATTGCATTGATAAGTTCCATATTGGTATAAGTCGGATTGGCTTGCCACAAACAGGCAGCGGCACCGGCAATAATCGGTGAAGAAAACGAGGTCCCGTTGCCTGTAGCCGTTCCGGAAGGAACCAAAGCAATAACTGCTTGTTCTCCCTGAGCGGATATATCAGGCTTTATCCGGCCATCGCTGGTTGGGCCAACAGAACTGAAGGAAGCATAGATTCCCGATGAATTTACTGCACCGATTGTCAGAACACTATCGCCGTCAGCAGGAGCTCCTATGTAATGCCAGGAAGAGTTGCCTGAATTTCCTGCACTGTTTACTACCAGCATTCCCTTTGATGCTGCAAGATCGGCTCCAATAGTCACAATTGCAGTATTACCATCCATGTCTTCATAACTGTGATTCTCAGACGGATCATCGAAGGTGGTATATCCAAGGGAAGAATTGATGATATCAGCACCGACTGAATCAGCGTATTCGGCTGCATTAACCCAATAATACTCCTCCATAAGGTACTCAGCCATAACATCTTCCGATCTGAGAAGCCAAAACGAGGCTTTTGGAGCGGTTCCAACTAACTGACCGGGCAGATTGCCACCCATAGTTGATAATACCATAGTTCCATGGGCACTCATTGTAGTTCCGTAGACGTCATTGTCGGGTTGTACAAAATCTCTGGTTCCGAGTATTTGCCCGTTTAATCGAATGCTGTCAAACACAGCCATTGTATTCGCACTGTTAAATCCACCATCGATCACTGCAATGGTCACCCCTCTCCCATTGAAGCCGAGATTGTGCATCTCATCGATGTTGATCATCTGCGCCTGGTTCAATGAAAAGCCATAATCATAAGCTCTTCCGCTTTTGTTAACAGCTGTTCTGGAGTGATTTGGTATTTTATTGTAACTCTCCCGGTCGAAAAACTGTTTCAACTTTGATGATGACTGTTTCTCAAGAACGTAATCAACTGCTTTTATATCCAGAACAAATGATTCCTGGCGGATTTTCTCAACCACCGCTTCATTGTCAACCTTTACGATCGCCAGATTCAACCATTTAGAGGAATAGAGAATTTCAGCACCGGAATTCTTCAAGGCTTTCAAATACTCAGGATTCACAGGCAAATCAGATTCAGTAAGCGGGATTTGTTGCAATAACCTGCGCTCAATCGATTTTAATGATAAAAATTCCGATGGCCGGGAAATTGAATAGGATGAATTGCCTTTGTTGGTAAATTTTACCCGGTAAATTCCAGGAGTTGACCTGGCAAATACTGTAACAGACAAAAAAAGAATAAGAAATATGGTGACAAATTGTTTCATTTTCCAAAATTATTAATTTCCATTAAATAAACACGAGGATGATCAAAAGGTTTAAATTCGGTTGCTTTCATCCATCAACCTATGTACTTTGGAGAATCCGAAAAGGATTCTGAAAAATCGCTCATTATTAATCCAGAATCGGCTAAAATGTAACAGCCTTTTCTGAAATATTTTTGCTTTGTTCCAATCGAAGTAAAGTACTAACTGTTAGCAGGTTGTGAAGCCGATAACATCCTGGGTTTGTTATTAAAATCAGGATAAATCTGCACTTTTTCAAATCCGGCCCCATTTAGAAGTACGGAAATGTCAGTACCCTCCGATTCATTGATTTCAAACCACAATTCGCCTCCGGCTTCAAGGTGCCGGAAAGCGAATTCAGCTATTGCCCGGTAAAACAACAGTGGATCTTCATCGCTTACAAACAGCGCTGTTTCGGGTTCATAATCAAGGACATTCCTTCTCATTAAAGACTTTTCTGACATCTTCACATACGGCGGGTTGCTGACAATAAGATCGAATTTACCAAATCTATCCCAGGCCGACCGGTTTAGAATATCCGTTTCAAAAACCGAAACACCTGATTTGCATAAAGCTACATTTTTCATGGCAATCTCCAGCGCAACCGGGCTGATATCAATGGCAGTAACCTCAGCTTGTTTCAGCATCAGATCAAGGCTGATCGCAATGGCACCACTTCCGGTACCTATATCCAATGTTTTCAATCCCTGCCTGTGGCTGTATTTCTGAACAATTTTGGTAACCAGTTCTTCTGTTTCAGGTCGTGGAATAAGTACTCCGGGTCTGACTTCAAATTTGAATCCGCAAAACCAGGATACTCCCGTAACATACTGAACAGGCACACATTCAACCAGTTGTGAAATTGCATGAAGGACTCTTTCTTCAAACACCTCCCCTGCCTCATTTTGCCTGATCAGCAGATAAGCGGACGGTTCAATACCAGTAAAGCATTCAAACAGAAACCGCTGAATCGATCTCGACTCGGCTTTCCCGTATTGGCTGATCAGGGATTCTATTACCCTGCTCTCAAGTTCCGAATATGTCATTTAGCTGGTTCAGGTTACAAAGATAGTCATTCGCCTTTTTCTGTCATTCCACTCCTGATTTATTGAATGATAATCCATACTTTTACCCTGAAATGCAGGTATTGATACGTCAATGGTTAGAACCAGCCAGCACCTTCCGGTAAATGGAATCATGTTGTCAGCACTGAAAATCATCTGCCTGAGACGACCTGTGTTCCGCTTTATCGGCAAAACTACTAAATTACAAAGATTCAATTTAATTTATTGATATATAATATGTTGCGTTTCCAAATAGATACCTGGATGGTGTAATGGTGCCCAACAATCGTTTTTGACAATGCGTGATTCTCAACAGTCAGTACATTGCGTTAACTCCTGAGAACAATGTGATTGTATATATTTTTTGCCATATATTGAAAAAGAAAGGTTGAAACATGACAGACAATAACGATAAAGTAAATCAACTGAATGAAAAGTTGGAAACACTTTTGAAAAGACAGGATGACTTTTCACGGGAGATCAATAATTTGAAGGTTGAAATAAACAGATTGAAAGCCACCGTTCAATTGTGGAATATAGAAAATGAGGAAATAAATCCGGAAAGTACCCCGGCTGAAACAGCACGGACAGACTTTGAAGAAATAAAAGATAATGTAACTAATGACTACACATATTACCGACAGCAGACAGACCATGAACCTTCAGAACAGAATGCTCCGCCAATTAATATACCAGCTAAAAATAAATCTGATCTTGAGAAATTTATTGGCGAAAACTTAATCAATAAAATCGGGATTGCAATTACTGTTATTGGTGTTGCAATCGGAGCGAAATACTCTATTGAAAACGAACTAATCAGTCCACTGACAAGAATAATTTTAGGTTATTTAGCTGGTCTGGGGTTGTTGGGATTTGGCATTAAACTCAAGAGCAGATATGAAAACTACAGCGCCGTTCTGGTTAGCGGAGCAATGGCAATCATGTATTTTATTACGTATTCAGCCTACGCGTTCTACGACCTGATTCCACAGGTTTTCGCATTTGCATTGATGGTATCTTTTACTGTATTTACAGTAACAGCTGCCATCAACTACAACAGACAGGTAATCGCCCAGATCGGGCTGGTAGGCGCGTATGCTGTTCCTTTCCTTTTGAGTGAAGGCACCGGGAAAGTGGCCATTCTTTTTTCTTATATGGCAATCATCAATACCGGAATACTTGTTATTGCTTTTAAAAAATACTGGAAACCGCTTTACTATTCCTCATTTGTGCTGACATGGCTCATGTACTTTGTGTGGTATGTGACTAAATATCAAACAAATGAACACTTCGGTTTAGCGCTGATTTTTCTTTCTGTCTTCTTCAGCACTTTTTATCTGACTTTACTGGCGTATAAACTGATTCAAAAAGAAAAGTTTGAAACTGATGACATATTCCTGCTCCTCGTCAATTCATTTATCTTTTACGGAATTGGCTATTTCATTCTAGACAACCACAAGACAGGTGAGCAGTTATTGGGTTTATTCACCCTTTTCAATGCCATTGTACACTTTATTGTGGGTGCAATTATTTACCGACAAAAGCTTGCTGACCGGAATCTGTTTTACCTGGTTTCGGGACTGGTACTTGTTTTTATTACCATAGCCATCCCTGTTCAACTGGACGGTAACTGGGTTACTTTGCTGTGGGCCGGTGAATCTGCATTGTTGTTTTGGATTGGCAGAACCAAAAATGTTCCCATCTACGAAAAACTGTCTTATCCTTTGATGATATTGGCATTTTTCAGCATTGCTCACGACTGGCTTACTCTTTATGACAACTACCTTCCCGAAAATCCGGAAACAAGAATAACCCCAATGCTCAATATCATTTTCCTGACTTCAATGTTGTTTATTTCTGCTTTTGGGTTTATCAACATGCTGAACCTTGACAGGAAGTACACTTCTGAGCCGGCCATTCCAAAAGGAATTTCAAAAATCATGTCCTTCGTTATACCTTCTATTCTGCTATTCACCATATATTATGCCTTTCGGATTGAAATTGAAACTTTCTGGGATCAGCTTTCCAAAGATTCCGAACTTATTATAAATTCAGCAGGTCAGCAATACCCTGATTATTACCAGAATTACGATTTGAAGAAGTTCAAAACAGTATGGGTGATCAATTATTCTTTGTTTTTCGTCTCATTACTTGCCTTTGTAAACTTAAGAAGGATAAAGAATCAACAATTGGGCATAATAAGTCTTTGCTTAATTGCTTTTACCCTCGCTTTATATTTAATTCAGGGACTTTACGACTTAAGTGAACTACGCGTGAGTTATCTGGAACAGACTTTATCGCAGTATTACTACAGGGGAATTTTTAACATTGGAATAAGGTATGTTTCACTGGCATTTGTTGCTCTCACGCTGGTTGTTTGCTATCAATATATCCGGCAGGATTTTTTTCAGAGAAACTTCAGAATGGCTTTTGATCTTTTGCTGCATATCACTGTTTTATGGATTGCGAGCAGCGAATTGATTAACTGGATGGACATAGCCGATTCAGCACAATCATACAAACTCGGATTGAGCATCCTTTGGGGCATTTATTCACTATTCCTGATTGCAATAGGCATCTGGAAAAAGAAAAAACATTTGAGAATCGGTGCCATCGGATTGTTTGGATTAACGCTTATCAAGCTATTCTCCTATGACATCTCACATCTTGATACGATCGCAAAAACCATCGTATTTGTGTCGTTGGGAGTGCTGCTTTTAATCATTTCATTTTTATACAACAAATACAAGCATATTATTTAGGATGAAATTGAAAATCAAAATATTCGCCTTTCTGCTCCTGAGCTGTTCGCTTTTATACGGACAAATGGAGCAGTATTCATACAAACGTGAATTAAAAAACGTTTCCGGGCAATGGCACAGAATTATGCTGCCCGACGAAATTTTCGGAAAAACCTCACAGAACTTAACGGATATCAGAATTTTTGGCATAACACCAGATAACGACACGGTTGAAGCTCCTTACATTCTCAAATTAACAACGGAAACCATATCCGACAAGGAAGTAGAGTTTAAAACTCTCAATACTTCACACAACGACAAAGGCTATTATTTCACTTTTGAAGTTCCGGTGAACGAGCCGGTCAACCAGATAAAACTGGAATTCAGGCAGCCAGATTTTGACTGGCTGGTTACCCTGGAAGGGAGTCAAAACCAGGGCGAATGGGTTACTGTAATGGAAGATTACCGGATCTTGTCAATCAAAAATGAACTCACAGACTTTCAGTTCTCCACACTGGCCTTTCCGGAATCAAAGTACCGTTATTTCCGGCTGCTTATTGATAGTAAAGAGAAGCCTGAACTGATTAAAGCGGGTTTATCACAATGTGAAACTTCTGAAGGTACATACAGGAAATACCCAATCAGAAGAATACGCACAACAGAAAATAAACAGGCTAAACAGACCGAAACAGACATAGAGTTACGGATGCCTGTTCGTGCAAGCCGCATCAGGATTGTTGTGTCGGACGAAATTGACTATTACCGGCCCCTGACCATAAAATACCTGTCAGATAGTATTAAAACAGAGCAGGGCTGGAAATACATTTACAGTACATTGACCTCCGGAACACTCAATTCCATTGAAAAAAATGAGTTTAGGTTCAACAGTACAACTGTTCAAAAACTAAAAATATTCATTCAGAATCAGGACAATCAATCCTTAACGATTGACTCCATCGAAGTGAAAGGATATGTTCACGAACTGGTGGCACGTTTTGCGGATAAGGCAACTTATTTCCTTGCTTACGGTAACACGAATGCAGAACTTCCTCAGTATGACATAGATCGCTTCACCGAAAATATCCCTGTAAACCTGACATCATTAGAGCCAGGGAATGAAATGATCATAGAAAAAGAGGAAGTTCAGGTGACAGATCCTCTTTTCAAAAACAAGAATTGGCTGTGGACAATTTTAGTAGTTATAATATTATTGCTCGGTTGGTTTTCGGTGAGAATGATGAGGAAATAATTTTTTCTCTGCGTTTCTCCGCGTGATTCTCAGCGGCTCTCTGCGGTTATTCTTTTTTACTGCAGCTTTATACGGGTATAGGCAAGGAAGCCGCATATTAAAATTGAGCTTTTTTACCCCAGGATAAAGTGACCCGCATTCAAAACCTGCACAACGCATAAATTTTACCGGATCAGACTAAAAAATGGATTCCATCACCCAAAATTCAGTAAATGAACCCTTATCACTGATTATAACCGATGATAAAGGCTCTTTTTACATTTCGGTAACCAATCCGGTTAAAATCGCCCCCGGGAGCCTGATCAACAAGCTTATCGTTTCACCTGAGCTAATGGAAAATGCTTTGCACAACGATGAAGCTTTTAAACCCCTTATGTTGGAAATCAGTAAGGTATCAATTTCAGCTCCAAACCGGAACGAGCTTGCATTGCTTGGCTATTTTTACCTTAACCCCACTCCTTCTCCCATTTCATTGATCAACCGTTGGTTTACAGATGCCGGAACCGATCCGCAAAAAGCATCGATATTAGCAGGAATTGTTTACTATGCACGCACAGAAAAGGGCGATGAAGAACCTGATTTTTTCAGAGAAATCAAGATGTATCCAGCCCAGAAAATTGAGAATTCGAATCCTGAATTAAAAAACTATCTTCCTGAAAATCTGACTGAAGCATTCGAAATATCGGCAAGAAATAGCAAGACAATCCTGGCATATGATGGCCTGAGTGAAAGTAATCCGGGTAGTAAGGATCAGGCTTCATTCATCAGGTTGGATCTGCTTCCCGAAACCGGCTTTCTGATTGAAGATCATGCAATGATGATTGTGGGCTTGTCAGTTACGATTGCTGAACTGGTTAGAATGACTGCGGTTAAATGGCCCTTATTTGCTGAAAAATTACTTGAAGAGGTTCCGCTTTATCTGCGCGACTTCTATTCTCTTGGCAGGTTGATAACAGAAAAGCAGGAAGTTGCCTTGATTCTTAGTCGTCTCTATCACCTTCATCCGGATATTATCCTGGCTTCTACTGGTGCAGTAAAAGAAAGTATTGGTTTGGAATTCCTCAGTTCGTATACCGAACCCAATGGCAGAACCGGGATTCCGGTCTTTCTGAGGATACTGAAATAGCTATTGAGAGATCATTCCCTTATTGCTGACAATGCTTATTTTTGCCGGCAAATATGCATCAATGATTTATCTTCTGCTGGCTATTACTGCATCCACACTAATACTGGTAAGTTTCAAGGTTTTTGAGAAACTGGGCATCGACAGTTTCACCGCCATCACGATGAATTATCTTATAGGAACAGTTTTTGGATTAAACTCCATTCACTGGGATATTGAATTTACCCGAATTTATGCCCAGCCATGGTTTCCCTATTCAGCTTTAACGGGGTTGATTCTGATAACCGGATTTGTACTTTTCTCCTTATCAGCTCAGAAGGCCGGAATTGCGATTACAGCAATCAGCAGCAGGATGGCCGTTATAATTTCAGTAATTACCGGGATATTGATTTTTGGTGACAAAGCCGGAATTGCAAAATCAGCAGGCGTTGTAATTGCCATTGTGGCGTTTTACCTGACTTTCAAAAAAGGGAAGACAGAACGGCCAGGGTTATTTCTCCTTTTGTTACCATTGGCTGTTTTTCTTTTCATGGGCTTAAATGATGTTATTCTGAAAACAACACAATATTTTATAATAGGAAACAGAGATGAAAAGGAAATGGTCAGGTATGCTGCAACATCATTTCTGTTTGGTTTTTTGCTGGGTTTCCCGGCCCTGGTTTTCAGGCATTTCCGGATGCATAAACAGATTCAGATCAGGGGAATGCTTGCCGGTATTTTATTGGGACTTCTCAACTGGTTTTCAACTTTCTACCTGCTAAAAGGTCTTGGCGTTATGGAAGTCTCGGTTTTCATCCCCCTGTTAAACATCAGTGTCGTCACCCTGTCGGCTTTGATTGGCTATTTTATCTTCAGGGAAAAACTGAATGTTTCAAACCTGATTGGAATATTGTTGGCTGTTATTGCAATTTTCCTGATTGCAAAAGGATAACAATTGCTCTCTCCCCTATTTATGAGTATTCCAATATAAATTTCGTTAAATCTTTGAATAGGCGGGCATTTTAAAAAACAATAAAATCATGGGCTCTGATACTGTTTTCGAAACAAACTAAAGTACCGGCCTCCTGGAAGTGGTTTTAATCTTAAACGCTCTCATAAAGTATTACAATATCAATATTTTGCGATATATTTGATATTGATATTTCAAAACCCCCACCCATGAAAAGATTCAGGTTTCACACGATCATTTTCCTGATTGTTTTAATTCTCTCTGGTGAGCGTTCCCAAAGCCAGGAATTTATGCCCTTTGCCCTGAGCAACTATGCCGGGGTCAGTGGTGTGGGTCTGCAACCTGCCTCAATTGTGGATTCACGGTATCGTTTCGATATGGTTTTCCTTGGCGGAAATTTCCTTTTCAGCAACAACTATGTTGCATTGAAGAGTGAAGCAATGTTCAAGCCAAAGCAATGGGGAGATGATGATTTCAGAGACAAGTATGTAATTGAAAATCTGGATGGTAAAGACAAATCGGGTGTTGTGGGATTCACGATGTTGCTGCCATCCTTTATGATAAGCCTTACAGACCGGAGTGCCATCGCTTTTACAACACGGGTGAGGGGCATGTCGAATGTTGACAATATTACCGAGGATCTGGCAGTATTTGCCTATAATAATTTTGATTATGAAGAGCTTCAGTATAAAAACCTAACAAATGCCAATTTCAGCATGCAGGGCAATGCCTGGGCGGAAATCGCTTTCACTTATGCCAATGTAATAATGGATCGGGACAGGCATTTCCTGAAAGGCGGTATTACCCTGAAATACCTGAAAGGAGTGGCTTCCGCTTACAGTTTTGTCAGAGATTTGAATTACCGTTTCGATGGCTCCGATACACTCTCACTTTTCCAATCTAAAGTAAATTATGGCATTACATCCAATTTTGATGATGGAGGAATAGATTTGTTTAATCGTGTTTCAGACCCGGGTGTTGGTCTTGATCTTGGTTTTGTATATGAGTACCGGCCCGATATTGACAAATTCAGGTACAGCATCGATGGAAGGGACAATCTGATACGGCCCGACAAAAATAAATACCTGTTCCGGATTGGTGTTGCCCTGCTTGATTTCGGTAAAATCAACTACCTTAAGGGGGATTACAGCCAGGATTTTGTGGCTGATATCCAGGATTGGGACATATCTGAACTGGGGATCAATTCAATCTATGATGTGAATGAAATCCTCCGGAACAAATTTGATTTCGATGAAAATGTAAAACAGAATTTCCTGATGAACCTTCCTGCTGCAATCAGTATACAGGCAGATTATAATTTTGCGAAGGATTTTTATGTAAACTTCAGTCCCTACTTTGCCCTTAAGCAAGGCACCAACATCACGACCAAGACCCACAATATTACCACCTACAGCCTCACGCCTTCATACGACAGTAAATGGTTCGGTGTTGCATTGCCTTTTCAGGCCGACGAATATGGCAGATTCAGGGCCGGCATTGGTCTGAGACTGGGCGCATTCTGGATCGGATCAAACAGCATCTTTACCAATGTTATAGGAAAAGAGGTTTATGCGACGGATTTTTATTTTATGGCTAAAATTCCGATTTTCAAAAACATTGAGAAAGATGATGACCACGATGGTGTAAGTAATAAATTCGATCAGTGTCCCGGAACCCCGGGGGTATGGCTGATGCATGGTTGCCCTGATACGGATGGAGATGGAATAACAGACCAGAAAGATGAATGTCCTGACAAACCCGGTCCTGAAGCCTTGAATGGGTGTCCCGACAGGGATAATGATGGCATTGGCGACCTGACCGACCGTTGTCCTGATCTGGCAGGTTTGCCTGAAATGTTTGGGTGCCCTGATTCAGATAAAGATGGAATCGTTGATTTTGAAGATGAATGCCCCGACCAGGCCGGAACAACTGTGTTAAGAGGTTGTCCCGACCGCGATGCCGACGGCATAGCCGATAAAGTCGACAGATGCCCTGATGTAGCCGGGAAGCCTGAATTTCAGGGCTGTCCATACATCGATACCGATAACGACGGAATTGCTGATCCGGAAGATGAATGCCCTACCCTTCCCGGGCTAGCCCTTTACAAAGGATGTCCGGATACCGATGGTGACAGTATTCCTGATAAAAATGACCTTTGCCCGAACATACCTGGTGTACCAGAAAACAAGGGCTGCCCTCCTATCCAAAAGGAAGAGATAGAAATTATAGAGAGGGCCTTCTCAGCACTTGAATTCGAATCGGGAAAATCGATCATAAAAGAAATCTCCTATCCTTCACTGAATGAACTGGCTGAATTGATGAAAACCCAGAAGATGTGGAAAGTTCAGTTATCTGGTCATACCGACAATACAGGCAATCCAGCGAAGAATATGGATTTATCAAAAAACAGAACCCAGGCAGTAAAAGATTACTTAATCAAACAGGGTGTTGAAGAGTTCAGGATCAGAACCGAATGGTTCGGACAGGAAAAACCGGTTGCCGATAACAAAACCCCAGCCGGAAGACAGCAAAACAGGCGTGTAGAGATGAAGATCGTTTTTGAATAAAACCACAATCGAAAGAAAGTGACTAAGAGACAAAGAGAAAAAGAGACTTAGAGATGAATTGGATAAGAGATTATTAGAGAGAGAGAGTGAGAGGGTGAGAGGGAAACTCGGAGGTTACCGGTGGTAATTAAGCAATTTTAAAGCGAGCTATGGTGGTTGAGCGGAGTCGGGACCACCCGATGGACAAAATGGGGAAATCAGAGGTCGGAGGTCGGAGGTCAGAGGTCAGAGGTCGGAAGTCGGAAGTCGGAAGTCGGAAGTAAGAAGTAAGAGGTAAGAAGTAAGAAAAGTAAGGAGTAGGTAGTAGGTAATTATTAGTATTCATCCAATAAAGGTTTTTCGTTCATTTACAGTTTCATAAGCCGCTAAATGGCTAATCAGCTAAGCATAGCCTGAGCGAAGCGCCTGCCTCCCACACTTTTGCGGGGGAGTTCACAGGTTAACCAGAAACCAGAAACCAGAAACCAGAAACCAGCAATCCGAAATAATATTAAATTTATTAACACCCGGCTGCCAATTGTCGAGCCGGGTTTTTAATTTTGCATTCAAGTAACCTTTACCGGAAAATAACCAAACGATTATGCCTGATATACCCGTTATTATTGATAATGAACAATGTAAGGCCATTGCTGGGAACCTTCGCAGGATTGAATTCAGGCCTGAGTTTACCCTGAGGGCATTCATTGCCCACCCGCTGGATAAGGAAATCAGGTTGCGTATGTTGTTTTTCGCTGTTGCGGTCTGCCACCAGACCAGAAGTCTCAAAAGCCTGAAATACAATCTGTTTGGATGGGATTATATTGAAAAGGTGTTTCTTGATCTTGCCATAAACAGCCCGGATCTACTTGATGTTTTCCACATTAGTTCTTCGGGAGCAGAGGCTGTTGGTACCGGTCTGCAGGTTGCTTTCTCCGACGATGGGATGGCCATTCACTCAACCCTTGATAGAATTGCGGAAAGGGCGGAGTTGATGATAGAACTGAGCAATTTCACTGTAGACAATTTTAAAGGAAAATTCAGCAATTTACTTGATGAAACTAACGGAAAGTTGTTTAACAACGGTCAAGGGCTGTATGAAATCCTGGAGAAAACCGGATCATTTTCAGATCCACTCCGGAAAAAGTCCTCATTTCTGGCCAAGCTGTTATACGATAGCGGGCTTTTCAACATCGTTGACCGTGAACACTATATTCCCATCATGGATTATCATATGCAGCGGGTTCTTCTCCGGCTTGGGTGCGTTAAGATACTGGATCATAAATTGTTAAACAGTCTGAAAAACCAGGAACCCTTATCTTCAGATGCTGAAATCAGGAATGCCTGTGTTGAAGCGATGAATGTGCTGATTACTTTATCAGACATTGATCCGTGGAGAATGAACGACATTTTCTGGTCGCTTGGCAGGTCGTGCTGTAATGAAACAACCCTTTGCACCGACAAATGTTGCGCGAAAAATCCGTGTACATTTCAAACCATCGTGATGCTTGATGACCATAAAAAGTGTAGTTTTGAGTCCACTTGCCGGGGCGCTCAGGATGCTGAAACAAGACGATTGTGGGAACCCATTGTTGAAACACATTATTACTGATGAATACAAACTGTCCATTCTGCAATGCTGATAATCAGCTGCTGGCATTCGCCACATCCGGAGATTTTAAGGCCATTTACAATTTATCACCTATCCTTCCCGGACATTGTCTGGTGATTCCACAAAGGCATGTAACCAGCCTTTTCGACCTGGATGAAGAAGAGATCAGTAGTTTTTTCTCCTTTGCCCGAAAGGTAACTGCTTTTGTATGCGAAGTTTTCGGGTCTGATGCTTATGATTGGTCGTTGCAGGAAGGCAATGAAGCCGGCCAGAGCATCGATCATCTTCATCTGCATATTATTCCGCGCAAGCCGGATGATCTGGAAGAGAGCGGAGAATGGTATGGTTTACTCCAAAAATCAGTCGATCCCCTAAACAAAGAACGTTTAATCCTTTCAGAAGGTGAATACAGTGATATTTCCTTGAAGCTCAGGGAAGTTGAAAAAGAAAGAAGTAAAAAAGTAGGCTTTCAGGCTAATCTTAGCAGCGTTTTGTTTTCATCAGAGAAAGAACAGCGAAACCCCAACCACGGCTATGACTGCGCCAATTACTTCGCGTGTGGTTACTTTTTCATGAAACAGAATTGCGGAAGGAGCTATGATCATGACCGGTGTTAATGACATGATGGTGGAGGCGATGCCTGAAGAGGTATACTTCACTGCCAGCAATGAAAAGGATACACCCAGGAAAGGCCCGAAGAATGCGCCGAGCGACAGGCTTCTGATGGCCGGCATATTCTTAAAAGCGGCTCCTACCCTCTTCCATCCCCCATAAACCGTTATTACCATAGCAAAGCCGATCACCCCGGTCAATACCCTGATCTGGGTTGATGCGAAAGCATCGTAACCATCCATTCCGTATTTACTGAGAACCAGTCCAATACCCTGCCCGGCAGCCCCTCCGAGGGCAAATAGCAGGCCTTTGATTGAATATTTCAACTTGAATCTGAACCGTTTTTTCTTCAGGTCCGGGCTGGTATTATCGTGCCCGGGCCTTCCTAAAATCGCGAGGCTGATGCCCGAGATTGTCAGAATCATTCCTGCAATACTGCGGCCACTCAGTGTTTCATTCATCAATATCCAACCTGTTATCGCCGCAATTGGCGGAGAAAGGGCCATTACCAGCATTGAAATTCTTGCTCCGATTATGGTAAAGGATTGAAAAAGAAACAAATCGCCCAGAACAAATCCAATAAACCCGGACAGCGACAGCCATATCCAGGTGTGCATGGAAGCATTCAGCGGAAAAAAGCTTCCACTCGAGATGAATACATAAATACTCAGGAATACCAGCCCCAGAATTAAACGCAGGATGTTAACCGCCAGGGAACCTACTTTTTTGCTTGCTGATTAAAATGCCAATACGGTTATAATCCAGAATACAGCAGTAATCAATGCCGCCAGTTCCCCTTTCAGACTGTTATCCATATATTAGTATACCATTTTTTTCAATGTGCGACAAAAGTATGATTCTACAGAATAAGAGTCCATACAGGTTGAAACGAGTTATCAACAGGTTCATTTTTGTAATGCACTATCGTAAAGGAGGTTATTACAATATTGGGGTCTCTTTCATTTTCTGATAAAAAAAAACAAAAAAAACAGGTAAAAATGATGCATTATTACTTTACATTTAACCAATAATGTAGTATGTTTGAAGATTGCCTGACTACACTCAATAACTACCTAGTACAGCCTGGGATATACTTTACTAAACTAATTATCAGAATGTTATTTGATGATACCTATCGAACTATAAAAAGCCGGGCAACAGGAATTTACAAAGAGAAGGGAAGTAAGTTTATTGCCATAGCAATTCCGGTGAGGGATGAAAATGAGGTTAAGCTTGAATTGGAACAGATCAGAAAAGAGTTTTACGATGCCCGGCACCATTGTTATGCCTATGTTCTGGGTTTTGATAAGGCTGCCTGGCGTGCCAACGACGACGGAGAACCTTCCGGAACAGCTGGTAGGCCAATACACGGTCAGATTCAATCGCATGACCTTACCAATACATTAATCGTGGTTGTGCGATATTTTGGCGGCATTAAACTGGGAGTCAGCGGTTTGATAAATGCTTATAAATCTTCGACGGTTGATGCACTTTCAAATGCTGAAATTCTTGAAAAAACGGTGGATGAGATTTATGAGGTTAAATTTAACTACGAAGTGATGAATGACATCATGAAAATTGTTAAAGATGATGGCTTGCATTTACTGAGTACACAGTTTGATCTTGAATGTAGTTTAACCTATAAAATCAGGAAAAAAGAAGCGGACAGGGTGAATGATAAATTCAGAAAGACTTATGGAAGTAAAGTCATATATATAAAATCTGAATAAATCAGGTAAACACTGGGATTTTCAATGTTCACCCGCGAATACAATACGATTATTTTTCTGAAAATGCAAGTGTAATTTCTGTTTTTTTTTAACTTTTTTTCGATCACTTTTGTTGAAAAATGTTACTTACCGGAACCAAAACCTAAAGGTTCTGAAAATGAGAGAAAACGCATTTTAAAATAAACAGAAATCAGGAAAGACCAGAGGTAGTTTATTATTACAACTTTTTCACGTCAGGGAGAATGAGAGAAGCTTATCAAGAAGTTTGGGAGAATTGCCTAAAAATCATCAAGGACAACGTTAATTATCAAAGCTACAAAACATGGTTTTCACCAATCAAGTCGATAAAACTTGACAACAATGTTCTAACTATACAAGTCCCCAGCCAGTTTTTTTACGAATGGCTTGAGGAACACTACATTACGCTGCTAAAGAAAACTATTAAACATGAGCTTGGTCCTTCAGGAAGGCTTGAATACAGTATTATAATGGAGAATTCAAACGACCCGAGGGCCCCGTACACCATAAAGGTGCCTACCAGTAACCGGAGCGTACTGAACAATCCTTCGGTTTCTATGCCGATTGACCTTAATAAGGGTTCATCGAAAGAGATTCCGAACCCCTTTGTTATACCTGGCCTCAGAAAGATACAAGTTCACTCACAGCTCAACGAATCTTACTCCTTTGAGAATTTTATTGAAGGTGATTGTAACCGCCTTGCCAGGTCGGCAGGCTATGCAGTGGCTACCAACCCTGGTAAAACTGCTTTTAATCCGATTTTTATATACAGTCCTAACGGATTGGGGAAAACCCACCTGGCCCATGCCATTGGCATACAGGTAAAGAACAATTTCCCGGAGAAAACAGTGCTTTACGTTACCGCGGAGCAGTTTATCCAACAATTTGTTGATTCTGTCAAAAATCAGAACCAGAATGACTTCGTTCATTTCTATCAGATGATCGATGTATTGCTGATTGATGATATACAATTCCTTTCAGGGAAGGAAAAGACGCAGGATGTGTTTTTCCATATATTCAATCATCTGCATCAGAATGGTAACCAGTTGGTTATCACATCTGATAAAGCACCTGTCGAGATAAAAGGCATTGAGCCGAGATTGCTTTCCCGCTTCAAATGGGGGCTGGCCGCCGACCTGCAGGTTCCCGACCTCGAAACCCGGATCGCGATTCTGAACAAGCGTTTGTATAAGGATGGTATTGAAATGCCACAGGATGTAATTGAGTACCTTGCCTACAGCATTACCACGAATGTCAGGGAACTCGAAGGAGCACTCATCTCTCTGATGGCCCAGTCGTCGCTCAACAAAAAAGCGATCACCATTGAACTTGCCCGTCAGATGATTGACAAATTCGTTAAAAACACCTCCAAAGAAATTTCCATCGATTTTATTCAAAAGATTGTTTGCGACTTCTTCAACATTCATGTTGATCATCTCAATTCAAAAACCCGTAAACGCGAAATTGTTCAGGCAAGGCAACTGGCGATGTTTTTCTCGAAAAAGCACACCAAGTCTTCACTGGCTACCATCGGACTTCATTGCGGAAACAAGGATCATGCAACTGTGCTGCATGCTTGCCGCACCGTGAATAACCTCATTGAAACCGATAAACAATTCCGGAACTACGTTGAAGAAATTGAAAAGAAGATTAAACTCTGAAAACGCATAGATTTAAATCTCAAAAAGTTATTAACCTCATCCTTAACAAACGGGATGAGGTTATTTGTTAAAGGTAATAACATGAAAATTCTAATGGTTTGTTTGGGCAACATCTGTCGTTCGCCGCTCGCAGAAGGAATAATGCGTAAAAAATTATCCGATAACAATATTGAAGGAGAAGCGGATTCCTGTGGATTTGAGTCGTTTCATATTGGCGACAAACCCGACAGCAGAGCAATAAAGGTTGCATTGCAACACGGCATCGACATATCCGGACATCGTGGCAAACAGTTTAAGCAATCTGACTTCGACTTTTTTGACAAAATTTATGTCATGGATACCACCAATTACCGCGATGTTTCCGGGATGGTGCGAAACGACAATGATCTGAACAAAATTGATTATATTATGAATATGGCTTATCCCGGAAGCAACATGCCGGTTCCTGACCCTTATTATGGTGGACAGGATGGCTTTGCCAAAACCTATGAACTGCTGGATATTGCGACCGACAAGATTATTGAATCACTGGGAAAGAAGTAACGAACCCATTATGGAACCCGATAAAGCCACCATTGAGCAAGCAGCTGCCCGAATCAGACCCTGGCTTCACAATACGCCGGTGCTCAAAAGCGATGCAATCAACAGGATTTGTGGAAGTGAGATCTGGTTTAAGTGTGAAAATTTTCAAAAGGCGGGTGCTTTTAAATCAAGGGGAGCAACCAACGCAGTATTCCTGTTGACCGAAGAAGAGTTGATCAGGGGCGTGGCCACCCATTCATCCGGCAATCATGCTGCTGCGCTCGCTTTGGCTGCTTCCAGGCGGGGGGCCACGGCATACATTGTCATGCCTGAGAATTCCAACAGACTTAAAATCAAAGCAGTAAAGGAATATGGCGGAATTATAACGTTTTGCAAGCCAACCCTGAAAGCCCGCGAAGATACCCTTGCTGAGATTTTAATGAAGACAGGAGCTGTTGAGATCCATCCCTACAATAACTTCAATGTAATAACCGGACAGGCAACGGCTGCAATGGAACTGTTGGAAAGCATACCCAACTTTGAGATAGTTATGGCACCGGTTGGAGGAGGTGGATTGCTCAGCGGTACTGCTCTGTCGGCCAGGTATTTTGGCAGGAATATAAAGGTCATTGCCGCGGAGCCGGCCGGAGCCGACGATGCTTTCAGGTCGTTCTACGGGGATGTGATGGTACCCTCTGAAAACCCCAAAACCATGGCAGATGGCTTGTTAACCTCATTGGGTTCCCTCACCTATCCCATCATTAAAAAATATGTTGACCAGATAGTCACTGTGAGTGAGGATGGCATCCGCGAAGCCATGCAACTGATCTGGGAACGGATGAAAATAATTATTGAACCATCTTCTGCCGTTCCTTTGGCTGCTATCCTGGAGAAAAAAGCCGATGTTGCCGGAAAAAAAACCGGCATTATACTTTCGGGAGGCAATGTTGATCTGACAGCACTTCCATTCAAATAGCCCTATGAATTCAAAATACGGATCAATCTTTCTGATTCCCAGCACGCTGGGCGATACATCACCTGAGCAGGTGCTCCCGGCTTACAACATTCAATTGCTGCAGCGGCTCGATGTTTTTGTAGTGGAAGAGCTCAGAACTGCACGCAGGTTTCTCAGGAAATGCGGCTATACAAAAGACTTTGACAGCACAACCTTTCACATTCTGAATGAGCACACCCCTGAACATGATATTCATTCTTTCCTGGAACAGGCAAAACTGGGCATGGATACCGGTTTGCTTTCAGAAGCCGGATGTCCGGCGGTAGCCGACCCGGGCTCAATGGTGGTGAAGCTGGCCCAGGAACTAGGCATCAGGATAGTTCCGCTCTCAGGCCCTTCATCCATCATCATGGCTTTGATGGCATCGGGTTTCAACGGGCAAAATTTCACTTTTCACGGCTATCTTCCGGTAAAAGAGCCTGACAGGATTAAAAGGATCCGCGAAATTGAAAGGGACTCATTAAAAACCGGGCAAACTCACATCTTTATTGAAGCTCCTTACAGGAACAAGCACATGATTGATTCACTCCTCTCCTCATGCGGGAATGAAACAATGCTGTGTATTGCCAGTAATATAAGCCTGTCGGATGAGTCGGTTATCACAGCGCCTGTTGGCCGTTGGAAAAAAATGAATCCCGACCCCGGTAAAAAGCCGACGGTTTTCCTGCTGTCCCGCTAAAATGAGAACAACTTCCGGGGTGGAAGTTGTTCTCATGAATTATAGAGATTGTTTATATTTTCAATTCGATTTTCAATAGGCCCGTCCTTTAGGGCGGGTATAACAATAAACAGGAAAACCAGGGGCAAAATCCTGAAAAATTTATTATGAATTTACAAATTTTTCAGGATTTTGCCATTGTCTGTGATATTTATATTCAAAACCCGCCCTAAAGGACGGGCCTATTCATAAAGTTTAAAAAATTAAACAGTCTCTAAATCTTTTTTTATTCGTGGTGATGGTGACCATGAGGTCCGTGAACATGACCATGACTGAGTTCTTCAGCTGTAGCATCACGCAGTTCGAGGATAGAGCCGGTGAAATAAAGATTCTTACCTGCCATGGGATGGTTAAAGTCCATGATCACTGATTCTTTTTCAATAGACTTTACAACTCCTTCGAGCGGATGGCCATCGTTGTCCTGCATAGGTATTACGTTTCCGATACGCAGCATTTCAGGATCAATTTTGCCGTCAATCATAAAAATATCTATCGGCAGGGTTACAATGGCATCCTCGGTAAAATCGCCATATGCATCGGCTGCATTCAAAGTAAACTCAAATGTATCATTTGCTTTGAGGTTAAGCAGGTTAGCTTCAAATTTCGGAAGCAGATTGCCCGCTCCATAAAGGAATGTAAGGGGTTCTGTTGCATCTGCCATATCAACTACTTCTCCCGAAGCATTATCTAACTTCAACTCGTAGGTGAGTGAAACCACTTTGTTTTTTGAAACGGTCATTAAATTGAATGTTTGGTTATGATTAATTAACAGAATGCAAGGGCACTTTGTTGAATTTAAGTTGGCAAAAATAGATAAAAAGACGGATTGAGAAAGCTTGTTTTCTTTTTTTGTAATTTTCAGCTGAAATCAGAATCTTAACATCAAGTCTGAAACCGAATATTTATCCACTTTAACAACCGATATTTTGGAAGAAAAGGTACTGGAAATAAACAGTTTAAGTAAAAATTTCGGAAGTGTCAAAGCTCTTTCGGGTCTAAACCTCAGCATCAGCAAAGGCCAGGTTTTTGGATTGCTGGGGCCTAACGGGAGTGGAAAGACCACCACACTGGGCATTGTTCTGGGGGCTATCCTTCCAGTCAATGGAAGTTTCAGGTGGTTTGGACAACCGCTTTCGTCAGCTGCATTGAAGCGAATTGGGGCCATACTTGAACATCCTAACTTTTATCCTTACCTCAATGCCTCGGACAACCTTAGAATTATTGCCAGGGTTAGGAATACCCCCGAAAATGATTCCGAAAGGGTATTAAAACTTACCGGGCTTTTCGATCGCAGAAAACACCGGTTTCAAACCTATTCATTCGGAATGAAACAACGGCTTGCCATTGCAGCTGCTATGCTCGGAAATCCAGAAGTACTTATTCTTGATGAGCCTACCAATGGGCTTGATCCTTCGGGCATTGCAGAAATCAGGGAGTTGATTAACCGGATTGCTTCCGATGGAGTTACTATTATCCTTGCCAGTCATTTGCTCGATGAGGTTCAGAAAGTATGCAGTCATGTAGCTGTTTTACAGAAAGGCAATAAGCTGTTTTCAGGCAGCGTTGATGAAGTTCTCAGCAATACAGAAACCATTGTTATAGGTGCTGAAGATGTTAAAAAACTGGAGCAGGCAATTTTAATGTATCCGGACTATCTGTCACATACAATTAACAACGGTTTTATAGAATTGAAAACCAAAGATTTATGTCAGCCAGGCGATGTCAACCAATTCCTTTTTTCCCATGGGATTGCCTGTTCTCACCTTAACATGCATAAAAAATCACTCGAAAGCTATTTTCTTGAACTTACCGGAAATCATTCAGGATCAAAATAATCTGAAATCAGCATGAGAAAAATAAAATCTGTCCTGAATCCTGAATGGATTAAAATACTGAACTACCGAACTTTCTGGATACTGACCGGCCTATATGCCGTTACATTAATCCTGCTGCTTTTCAGTATACAGGCAATCCTTGATAACATCACACTCAATGTTAACAACAAGTCACCTTTACCGGTTCCTGATTTCCCTGTTTATTCATTTCCAGGGGTATGGCAAAACCTGACCTACATCGCCGGCTTCCTGAAAATGTTTCCCGCATTCCTCGTTATTATATTGATTACTAATGAATTTACTTTTAATACACTCAAGCAACAAATTATCACCGGGAGCAGCCGCCTTGATTTCATGGCTGGTAAAATCAGCCTGATTTTTTTACTTTCAGTTTCGGTAGCCCTGTTAGTTGGATTATCCGGGCTTGTAGCCGGGCTGATACAGAACCCCTCTGATTACAAAGATATTATTAGTCCGAAACTCTGGTTTATCCCTGCACATGCCCTTGAGCTTCTTACATTTATGATGTTTGCAGCCTTTCTTGCTTTTTTATTGAAGCGTGCAGGCATCACCGTGATTGTTTTTCTGTTGTATTCATTTATCATTGAACGGATTGTGGCATTCAGACTACCGGACAGCATTGGTAGATTTCTACCTGTTGAAGCAAGCAGCAACCTGGTACCATTACCAAACAGTTCGTTGATGAAGCTATTCGGTGTTTCTTTCAGCGAATACACTTCATGGCAGGATGCAGGCATCTGTATGGCCTGGGTTGTTATTTTTACGCTGCTGATTTACAGGATACTGCTCAAACGGGACCTATAATGAATCCGGAAGTTCTGCTGGCGGTTCTTCACCTGTTAGTGAGTCAGGTTTTGGGTTATAGGATGAACAAGTGTATGGTTTGCTGATTTTTATTTCCGGTTTGGCAAACTTTCCGCGGTATTGTTTCAGTTCGGGGTCCTGCAATACCTGTTCCATATACAAGCCATACAATGGAAGCGCTGTTCTTAACCCTTCACCGAGTTGTGATGTCCTGAACCGGGCATTTCTATGTTCTCCGCCAACCCATGCACCTGAAACGAGTTTAGGAGTTATACCGATAAACCAACCATCGGAGAAATTTGATGAAGTACCTGTTTTACCACCGAATTCGGTATCGTATTTGAATAAATCATAATCCCACAGACCCTGGGTGGTGCCCCCGGCATCGGTCAGACCTGAACGCAGCATAATTCCCATAAGAAAAGCCGTTTCAGCACTGATTACCCGTTTGGGTTCAGCTTTATGCTGATAAATGATATTTCCATCCCTGTCAGTGATTTTTGTAACAAATACCGGCTCATTCAACATGCCCCCGTTCAGAAACACGCTGTATGCATTCACCATCTCCAGCAAAGTAACGTCGCTCGATCCCAGGCATATCGAGGGAACATTCCGCAAAGGCGAGGAAACGCCCATGCGCTGAGCACACCCGATCACTTTATCCCAGCCCATTTCATCTGTTAATTGCACTGCAACTGAATTAACCGAACGGGCAAAAGCACTTTTCAACGGAAGGTCACTCCAGGTAAAATTCCAATCTGAATTGTGTGGTGACCAGGTTTTGGTTTCACCTTTCTCCTGATATGATATTGTAACAGGCTTATCTGTTCGTTTATCGCACGGACCAAGTCCCTGCTCAAAAGCAGCAGTATAAACAAATGCTTTAAACAATGAGCCGGGTTGCCTTCGGGCCTGGTTCACGTGGTCGTATTTAAAAAATCTGAAATTGATACCCCCCACCCAGGCTTTGATATAACCATTTGACGGATCCATACTGACAAAACCGGTATTCAGCAAGTGCCGGTAATATCTGATTGAGTCCATTGTACTCAAAAGGGTATCTGCTGACCCTTTCCAGGAAAAAACCGACATTTTCCGGGGGAGGTTAAGGTAATAATTGATGGAATCAATGTTGCCTTTGAATTTTTTATTTAATCCTTCAAAATAGGTTGTTTCGCTGGCCAGGCCTTCTATAAAGCCTGCTATTTCATTTCCTTTACTGTCAATCCATGGATTTTGATCCTTCCAATGCTCATTAAACCGCTTCTGAAGCCGCTTCATATGCATTACCATTGCTTTTTCAGCATATTCCTGTAGCTTCGGATCAATGGTTGTATAAATTTTCAGCCCATCGGTATAAATGCTGTAGCCCGACTCCTTACTCCATTCCTGAAGGCTTCTGGCTACAGCGTCTTTGAAGTAGGTAGCATCTGAATCGTCCTGTTTACGGCGATAACGGAGTGAAATCCTGGTTTTTACCAATGAATCAGCTTCCGTTTTACCAATAAAACCATAACGCAACATCTGCGACAGGATGCTGTTTCTGCGACGGAGTGCATTTTCAGGATTCTGCACAGGGCTATAATAAGTAGGTGCTTTTAGCAAACCAATCAGCACTGCGGCTTCCTCAACTTTCAATTCAGAGGGTTTTTTGTCGAAAAATATTGTTGATGCCGCTTTAATCCCAAAGGCATGACTGCCAAAATCAACCGTATTCAGGTACATCGTAAGAATGTCATCCTTGGAATAATAAAATTCCAGTTTTAAGGCGTTGATCCACTCTTTCGATTTGTCAACCAGGATATTGACTCCCGGTATATATCCCAGCCACCCTTTCTGATTTTTGTGACGCGTTTTATAAAGGTTTTTTACCAGTTGCTGGGTTATGGTACTCCCGCCCCTTTTGTCACCCCTGGCTGTACTCCATATCGCGGCAATGGTAGCTTTCAGGTCGATGCCATGATGCTTGTAAAACCGTATATCCTCTGCAGATAATAATGTATTGATCAGAACCGGCGACAGATCAGCAAATTCAACAGGTGACCTGTTTTCCAGATAATACTTGCCGATCAGCTTACCATTGGCTGCATACAGTTCAGATGCTTCACTGATTTCAGGATCTTTCAGGTCGGTAAGTCTGGGTGATGGGCCAAACAAACCAAACAAGTCGAAATTGATCGAAAGAAGAACTAAAATAAGCAACATCAGGACTTGCAGAAATCGCATTGCGAGCTTTTTCCAAAACCCGGAAACATAAACCGGCAACTTAAAAAACAAGCCGAAAATAAATTTCAGCACAGTCTTTATTACCAATACAACTGATTTTAACCGATTTTGAGCCACCCAGGTATCATTAATTTAATGATTTACAGCCTCTTAATTTGTGGCTGCAGGATTTGATTTCACTGTGCAATTTACAATGAAATCCATTTGAAAACACAGCCGTGCCGGTGTAACTTTCAGGCTGCAGATTCGTCTTTAATTTGTGTAACAATCAACGGAAAACAAATCAGGTGTTAATCAAAAGTAAAAAGTAAAAAGTGCTGAGCTTAGCGGAGCCGAAGCTTAAAAAGTAAAAAAAAGTGGGAATTCGATTGATTGTTAGATATCCTTTTCCTTCGAAGAGACACTTTACACTTGATATAGCACCATAATTTGTTAGTATCTTTGATATCTTGTTTCGGAGAAAATATACAACTTAAACTACAAACAATTCATAGATGAGGAAGCTTACTGTATTATTTCTGATTTTGATGATTATTTCACCCAATGGCTTTGCGCAGAGGAAGCCTTCTGATTACCTGAAGGCAGCGTTGGTGTCAACCAAAAACAAGAATTATTCTCAGGCTGTGCTGCTTTGCGATGCGGCCATCAATATGAATAATACCTATGAAACTGCTTATTTTCACAGGGGATATAACAAGCTGATGATGAAGGATTACACTGGGGCATTGATTGACTTCAGCATTGTGATTGACCTCAATTCGGAGAACCTTGACGCGTACCTTTACCGGGGACTTACAAACCAGAAAGCCGGCAACAAATGGGCTGCGACGCAGGATTACAATGCTGCCAGACGCATAGATGCGGTTGAAACACTGGCCTTTATGACAACCAGCCTGTTCAGGTAAAAATATTTACCATCTTTTAATCCCGCTCATTCAAAATATTCTCAATCCGTTCCTTTAGTGGCGGGTGGGAGTAATTGAGAAACACATGCCAGGGGTGTGGAGTAAGATCGGAGAGGTTGTCGGATGTAATCAGTTTAAGCGCCGAAATCATCGCTTCAGGGTCGGCATTTTCTGCTGCGAAACGATCGGCCTGATACTCAAACCGACGCGAGATGTAGTTCATCAATACCGAAGTTACGGATGAAACCGGGCTATACAGAATAAAAAAAACAATCAGCCCAAGATGAAATCCTTGTCCGCTGCTTCCCATTGCCTGATAAATAACAGGATTGCCCACTATCACTGAAAAGAGGTAAAGGATGATCCCTGATTGAATGACCGACATGATCAAAGTCTTGATGGTGTGCTTTTTGCGGTAATGTCCTACTTCATGCGCAAGAATGGCTGTAATCTGATCGGATGATTGCTTCCCGATCAGGGTGTCGAAAAGCACGATCCGGCGCCGGGAACCAAAACCGGTGAAATAGGCATTTGCCCTGGTGGATCGTTTCGACCCATCAATCACAAAAATATTTGTCAGGCTAAACCCGGTTCTTTCTGCCAAGTTGTTGAGTTTATCGCGGAGCTCTCCCGGTTCAAGCGGCGTTTGTTTGTTAAACAAAGGTACAATCAGGTTTGAATAGAAGAGGCTGAAGAAAAGCGAGAAAACAGTAATTGCAACCCAGGCCAGCCACCAGAAGGATGAGCCAAGCTGGCCATATAACCAGACAATGAGACTTAAAAGTCCGCCCCCGATAACAGCAGCCAGTAACCAGGATTTCAGTTTATCACCAATATAGATAGCCGGAGTAGACTTGTTAAAACCAAACTTCTGCTCAATTACAAACGTGTCGTATACATCGAAAGGCGTTGAGAGCAGATCCGCCGCCAGTCCGATGGTCCCGAAAAACAGCAATGCCTGAAGAACAGGGCTATCTGTGACAGAAATTACAAAATCGTCAACCATGACGAATCCGGCAAACAACATAAATAATGTTGCCGCAAATGACAGCCATGACAGCAGCAAACCAAACCGGTAAGAAACACTTTTATAGTCGAGGTAATGACCGTATCGTTCAGGTGTATATACTCCAGCCAGCAGTTTGGGAATATCGCTGAATCGTGAACGGTGATTTAGCCATGAGATCAGTTGATCAACAATGAAACCGGTAATAACAAGAAAAATTATTACAAAAAACAGGGTTACTGCCATCAGGATAGAGTTTTATTGTTTCTCAGTAACTCCCATGGTACTTTCTCAAAAACCACTCCACCCCAAGCAGTGTCAGAATAAGCATAAGTAAAGGGAAAAAGCTGATCAGATCGGTAAAGCGTTTACGCGCGTAAGTAACCGGTTTCATGTCGTCGCGGCTTCTGATCATTTCAGCCAGGTCTTCAATTTTTTCCGGAGAAATACCTGCCCCCCCCGACACTGACGCAATTGTATTCAGCAGGCGGTGGTTGGCCACTGTATTGATATCCTCAAGATTGAGTGCGGTAATGATAAAAGTACCCTGTTGTTTTAAAACCCCTGTTCCCGTCTCAGCCCTGGCTTCATATGAATAGATTCCCGGAGGAAAATTCCCGGCATTGAGGAAATAAGTGTCTTCCAATGGCGAAAATTCAAATTCATACTGCTTCTTATCCTCACCAATGATAATCATCGTTACCGTTTTATCATTGATCAGCTCATAACTTTCGTTAAACAAGGAAGCACCAAATTCAATATTCTCATTCTCGGCATAATAATCGCGCACGGAAACCCTGAACCTGCTTTTCTCTTCTTTCATAGCCAGGTATTGTACCATCTTGCCAATTAACTCATCAAATGCATTCTGGTTGTTATTTTTTGAATAATCGGTAAGCCTCCATCTCCAGATTCCTTCCCCTGTAATTACACCTATGCGCCGGTCAGGATTCTGATTAAAAAAGATAAGCGGCATGGCAGTTGCTGATGCTCCAATTCCCTGGTATGCATATACATAGGCCGCATTTCCCAGTCCGTACTTTGCCATTGGACTGAACAGTGGCGGGGCATCCCTGAGGAGCAGTTTCAGATTTTCAGAAGTGATGAATAAAGGGAAACTACTATTTAACAATGGCGTTGACTCGTTGAATATGCCATTAAATGCAGTGAGCGAAAGTCCCGTTCGTTGGTTGTTGAAACCCACTATGTCAGATTGATTGCCAAGAATATATAGCACCGGAATTTTAAGCAGTGAAAGTTCGTTGATTAACCTGGAAGCCTGGTTTGTTTGGGAAGGCAATTGATGGAGAATAAACAGGCTGTAATCAGCAGCATTTTTGGTGAAATTATCTGCGAAAAAAAGTTCGGTTTCAAAGTTATTGCTATTTCCTATTGCCCGCTCAATAGCAGCCAGGTCAGGATGAGGGGCACTTGCAACAATGGCTATCTTTTGTCTGCTCTCCCTGACTTCAACGATAATTTCACGGGTGTTGTTGGTTACATTCACTTCATCTTTAAGCACTCCAAGGCTGATATTGAACCTGAGCTTACCCGCCTCACCAGCATTTGCCATCACGGGGACGGTGATTACCTGTTTATCCGAAACAAAATGGAGCTCTTTTGAATAGACTTCAGCACCGCCCTGAGTAACTTTAAGCAGACTGCTTTCGCCTGCTGATTCATAACCCTGAACTATAATTTCAATGGGAAAACGGTTGCCTTTATAAGCCAGGCGGTTATAGTTAATGCGTTTTACCAGCAGGTCGCGATGCTGATTGGTATCGCCGATATTGATGGTATAGATGGGATAAGAAATGTCGCGCACCAGGTAGGAAGGGTCAGACCCTGAATTGTAGATACCATCCGTGGCCATGATTACTGCACCCAGGTTCCGGTTATAAAACCGGTTTTTCACCTCTTTGATAAATTCTGAAATATCAGTCAGATTGCCAGTGTAGTCAATAGTATCACCAGGATGCACATCATCGCCGAAGGTATAGCTTATTACTTCAAAATCCCTGCTTAAAACCGTCGACAGCTTCTCAACCCTGTCTTTCAGTTCATTTTTTACGAACATTGAATCCGGGTTTTGGAGCATAGAACGGGAATTATCGACGCCTATCACTATAGCAGGTTTTTCTGTAGTCCTGAGAATGGTTTTAACCATCGGCGACAACAACAGGAAGGCAATCAGGCTGCCAGCCAAAAACCTGAAAACAGAAAGCAGCCAGACAAGCGACCGTGAAAAGTCGTCAGAAGTATTACGATAATATAAAACAGCAGCCAGACCGGCGCCTAAAACCAGACAAAGCGGTAACAGCCAGAGTGAATATCCTGCAACAAGTTGTAAGCCCAAAATAATAGGATTTATTGTGAATGCAAATGTCTGAAAAAAGGCTTTTGCTTGAACGGATTCAATTAATATTGGCAATAAAAATGCATAATTGCCAACCCTCTGAATTTTGAAGGCTTTCTAAACCTTTTAAATTGATTAACTTTACTTTCAGCAAACAACCCGGATAAAAAAACCTGACAAATATCTAAATCCGTCAGGTGTATCTATAATGTAAAAAATCATCCGGCTTAAAGGGAATATTCAACAGCTTATCTGCTTTGAAATCAGGATTTGAATGAAACGAAATATGCTGTTCTTTTTAATTCCTGAATGCAGTCAACAAAGAATAACCTACCAGTTTCCCATTCTTATCCAAAGATTCAGTTTTAACAGCACCCACATTCTTTGCGACCCACTGGGTTGCTTTAACAGTCATCTTCATAATTGATTTCACATCCATGTCGTAAGTAAGCTTGTAGCACTCGAAGGTTCCGGCAGGAGTAGTAATACTTTCAAAAGCCTCAACCTTCCGGTTATACATTTTCACCGACATGTTCATAACCGTCATTCCTCCCGACATAAATTTGATCATAATATCACCATCTTTGAGGGTTTGCCCAACCTGCATAATATTCGGATATTCAAGATCGAGGCCATCAACCGACATTTCCATGTCTTTCATGCCTTCCATGGTTGAGGGGTCAAGGAAATTCTTCATATCCATATAGAAAACTCCGTTTTCACAACGCATTCCCAGCTCTGTTGAGCTCACCGGCTTGTCCTTATTGTCGAACTGCTCGCTTTTAACTTTAATACTTAAGCCCGACGCCATTGGTTCTACAGCCAGTATGGTCTGTTGATTCGTGCCGGTTAATTTTCCCTTGGCATCATAGTTTTTGGTTTCAATAAAGGCGCCACTTTTTACAGGAAAGTAGCCATCACAATCCTGGGCCATCAGATTTA
Source organism: Bacteroidales bacterium (assembly GCA_016709025.1). Taxonomy (GTDB): domain Bacteria; phylum Bacteroidota; class Bacteroidia; order Bacteroidales; family Lentimicrobiaceae; genus Lentimicrobium. The sequence continues at coordinate 209,023 of JADJEQ010000011.1, forward strand.
CGACCAGCAGTAATGCGAATAGAAACATAAATGTTTTCTTCATAAATAATTTTGTTTTTGGTTAACACAAACGTACACGAATTTATACTAATTCACAAATGATCTTTGAAAATTTACAGCACTGAATAAGGATAAGATCAATTAAATGACGTAGGTTTGAATACAGCATGGAGAAGAAATTACAACAACAGCATTGGTACAATGCCCGGCTTTGGAATAAAACCGGAATTCCAACCTCAAGAATATTTCTGTAAGGGCTTGTTTTATTGAAAAATATTGCCGTATATTTGCACTCATTTTGGAAAACGCAACAATTTAATACCTAAAATAATGAGCAAGAAGGCATTAGTAAAATATGTTGAGGATACTCTGGTTGAAAAAAAGGAATTCCCCATATTCAAAGCAGGTGATACCATAACCGTTCACTATAAAATCAAAGAGGGTGATAAGGAAAGAATTCAGCAATTTCAAGGCGTAGTTCTGCAACGCTCAGGTGAAAGTGCCACCGAAACCTTCACTGTTCGTAAAGTATCGGGAAGCACTGGTGTTGAAAGAATTTTCCCGGTTTCTTCTCCTTTTATTGATAAAATTGAAGTAAACAAACGTGGCGTTGTTCGCAGGGCACGTATCTTCTATCTTCGTGAACTTAAAGGTAAGAAAGCAAGGATTAAAGAAAAAAGAGTCTAACATTGTTTTCATAAGTGTTGAAAAGGTCCAGCTTTCGGGTTGGGCCTTTTTTTATTGATCAGATTGCTGAAACATTAATTGCTGAAGATTCCAGGTTTTTTATTATCTTAGCGAGGAGCATTCCGGGATTAATGCTCATAAAAAAATGCGCAATACTGTTGTCATTTCAATGTATTCATGGCGATTCAGGGTAAGTATCCTTACCCTGATTACAGGGTTTGTTATGGGTGCATCTTTACAGGTTCTTTCACAGGAAGACAGGATTCCTTTAAAAAGCGGCTCCACAGATTCAGTAATTATAAAGTTGCCACCTGTCAGGGATAGTATGCTGTACGAGCTTCAAAGAAAACACATCGAATCATCCTCGGAGATTTATAAAAAGATCAAATCATCAGCTCACAAAAACTTCTTTTCCAGGCAACTGTATCCGTTATTTTTCAAAAAACCTCCTGTAGCCATCTCTTCTGACGCTCTTCCCGGAGCAGATTCGCTGCCTTATATTGATCAAAAAGATAAAATAATAAGATCTATCAGGATATATAAAGCGCCTGTTTTTGGCTCCTCGGTATTTGATACCACCCGTGTATCCAACAACTGGATTGACAAAACCCTGAACAACCTCCACTTTTATACCCATGATGCAGTTATCAGAAATTACCTGCAAATTAAAAAGGGTGATCCTCTAAACCCTGTTCAATTATCTGACAATGAACGTATTATCAGGGAGTCAGCATTGTTTCAGGATGCAAGATTTATTGTTACTGAAAAACCGGGAACCGATAGTGTTGATGTAGTTCTGGTAATCAAAGATGTTGCTCCGCTGGGTTTTGCAACAACCGTAAAAGATGCTTCCAATAGCTCAATTCGCCTGTTTAACAGGAATATACTGGGTTTCGGCCACCAGCTCGAACAAACTTTTGAGATCAGTACGAATTCACCCCCGAATATTTCCATGGGTTCGGGAGGATACAAAGTCCGCAACATCCGCCGGTCATTTACCGATTTAAATTTATACTGGAAGAATGTTCCTGAAATGAAAAGAATCGGTATCCAGATCTACAAACCTTTCGTAAGCCCTGAAACCAGGTTCGGAGGTGGAATCAATATCCAGAAAATAAAATCAGGCGAAGCGCTGGGGGTAAGCAATCCGGCAGCCCGGACCGATTACAGTGTTTACGATATCTGGGGAGGTTATTCAACCATCATCAACCGTTACAAATCACCCGTTAAGGACAGGGCTGTTTTTGCTGTTACCGGCAGATATTATAATGTCAATTTCCAACATTCCCCGCCTGTTGTACTTGAGCTGATTAGTCCTGCTGTAACATTTAACCGTTACATAGCCGGTCTCAGTCTCGTTAGAAGCGGCTATTATCGTAGCAATATGATTTATAGTTTTGGCCGGACCGAAGATATCCCGACAGGTAACATGGCCCAATTGACATTTGGTTATGAAACCAGCATAATCTCCAGCCGGTATTACACAGGAGTTAAACTGCTTTCCGGCGACAGAATGAGCAAGGACCGCTTTATCTATTCATGGTTCGAAGGGGGTGGATACTGGACAGGAAACCACTTTAATGATGGCATTGTCGGATTTGGATTTGATTATATTTCAGGCTTGTACAAGTCAGGAAGTTACCGGTTTCGCAGTTTTGTTTCACTATCCTACAAAGCCGGAATTAACCGTGAATCAATCGGTGAACTTGAAATGAAGAGCGAAGATTTTTTTAAAACCTACCGGAAATACAATGAATCAGGAGATCAAAGACTCGGAATTAAAGCCGAAACCGTTGTTTTTACGCCCTATTACCTGCTTGGATTCAGGTTTGCTGCCTATTCGTTTGTCGAAGCCGCAATGATCACAGAACCGGGCAGATTTGCCCTTTCAGGCGCGGTTTATCCGGCAATTGGATTTGGATTGAGAATCAGAAATGAAAATCTTGTATTCTCAACCATTCAATTCGGTGTAACCTGGTATGGCAGACCAGATATCAACGGAAATAACTGGATGTTTGAAATTGCCGACATCCCCCAGGTACCTGTGAAAAATTTCAATATCGGAGCACCTGAATTTTCGAATTACAGATAAAAGTAATGAATGGATATTTTTTGAATCAATAAAATTTACATATTTGATATTCATGCAGATACAAATTTACTCTATACCCTTCATCGAAATTTTTAATACCTCTGAAACAATTGAAATAAAATAATATTTGTCAATATAAGTCCAGAATTTCCATTTTCCGGCCATTGAATTCGAAAAAGTCGCCTTTTTTATGGCCCCGGATAGCCAGGGCAAATGGCACAACGGCTGAAATCGCATATAAATCGCTGCCATCCGGCATTTTTACCTTACCTATACCTATAGATATAAAAACCTTTTGCACCGGCGTTATTACAATAGCTCCAAATCCGGCGGTATCACATTCCCTTGCAAGGTCAATACGGTCCAGAAGCCCAATTTCTTCCTGTACCTTTAAAAGTTGCTGGTTAAGCATTTCGCGCTTATCTGAAAGCTGAGCCCTGTATGAATCATAACGGTCTTTAGGCTGACCGTATTCATTGGCGCTTTGTTCAGCCTCATTGATTGCCAGGATCAGGTTATTTTCACTTTCCTGCTTTATCTTCCTGCATACTTCTGTAATTTCTCGCCTTAATGCAAGCTTATCCATCCTACTTTTTTTGTAAATATAAAAAATATTTGAATTGAATCTGCGCATAGTCCCTGATAATAGTTGTAAGGATTTATGATCAATCATGCCTGATTCAGTTTTAATTTGAATTACTTTTACGCAAAATTATATGCCCTTACTATGTCTATTCCGGAAAACGACCCGATTTTAACCCGTCAGATACTCGATTTTATTACTGTAAGCAACGAATTCTGCCATTTCACAGAAAAAGCGGCAGATTATCCAAAGGAGGATATAGTTGAATATTACCGGCATATTCTTCCCCTGCTTTATCTCAAAGGTTCACTGGTACAAACAGTACTGCCATCGGATCCGGATGCTTCTGAACATTTCTTAAATGAAGAAGAATGGGAATTGTTGTTCAATACCCTCAGAAACAAACTTTATCCCGACGACCACTTCTGGGTCAGCAGCAGCCTTACAGATGCGGATACAGAAGTTGAAAAAGCAAGTCTGGCAGAATGCCTTGCCGATATTTATCAGGACATGAAAGATTTTCTCTCACTTTACCAAAAGAATAAATATACCGCCAAAGAAAACGCAATAAGCAATGTTTGCGCTCACTTTAATGACCATTGGGGCCCGGCAGCATTGAAAGCCATGACAGCTCTTCATGAACTAAATCTCCGGATTAGCAGTTAATCCTCCCACGATGAAATAATTGTTTCCACCCAATGACTTACTAACAGAAAAGCCGGGACTTTATCCAATATTTCAGCTGCCTTACTTTATTTTTCAGGAAATTTGGAGCAAACCTAAATGAACAAATGTTCAAAATTGCTAATTTAGAATTCACCAGTGGTATTGGTATTAAAAAACCATATACTTTTACCACAATTTATAACGATTCTAAATAAAATCAATCTTGACACTGTCAGATCTCGCCCCGGGCGAAAAAGGGATAATTACTAAAGTTCGTGGCAGGGGTGCTTTCCGCAAGAGAATCCTGGAAATGGGATTTGTTGCAGGTAAGGAAGTAAGTGTAATTCAGCGGGCTCCACTCATGGATCCTGTTGAATACAATGTTATGGGCTACAATGTTTCCTTGAGGAACAATGAAGCCATGCTGATTGAAATTCTGGCAGAGAGTGAGGTAAAGCCTGCAGAATCGATGGGCAGTGGTTCTGTTGAAGGTTCACTTCTTGGTTACACAGCCCGTCAGAAAGGAAAAGTAATCAACGTTGCTTTTGTTGGAAATCCGAATTCCGGTAAAACCACCCTGTTTAACAGGGCTTCCGGATCGCACGAACATGTTGGCAATTATTCCGGTGTTACGATAGATGCAAAAGAAGCCCGTTTCCGGAAGGATGATTATACGTTTGTGGTAACCGATTTACCGGGGACCTATTCAATTACAGCCTACAGCCCGGAAGAACTTTTTGTCAGGGATTTCATCACGGAATCCATGCCTGATGTGGTTGTCAACATCATCGACAGTTCCAATCTGGAACGGAATCTTTATCTTACCACCCAGTTGATCGACATGGATATCAAGCTTGTCGGAGTGCTGAACATGTACGATGAGCTCACAGAAAACGGAAATACACTTGACCATGAACAGTTGGGAAGGTTATTAGGATTTCCGTTTGTACCAACCGTTGGCTCAAAAGGAAAGGGAATAGTTGATCTGCTTCAGAAAATCATTGACGTTTACGAGGATCGCGAAACCTCACTCAGGCACATTCATATCAGCTATGGGGAAGTTATAGAGCAGGGTATAGGCAGGATTCAGGAACTACTGCGCAATCCTGAGAATTCCAGCCTTATCGATAAAATTTCCTCCCGTTTCATGGCGATTAAATTGATTGAAAAGGACCGGGCAACTGAAGTCCTGACTGAGCAATTAAGGAATTATAAAGAAATAAATATCGCAGTTGACGCTGAAATTGAGCGGATAGAAAGCAGTCAGCGACAGGATACCGAAAGCCTGATTGCAGATGCCAAATACGGATTTATTGCCGGTGCCCTGCGCGAAACGTTTACAGTAAACGTGAGTTCACAACGTAAAACCAGCGAAGTCATAGATACCATTATCACGCATAAGGTCTGGGGTATTCCGATATTCATTTTCCTGATGTGGCTGACTTTTTATGGAACCTTCCGGCTAGGAAAACATCCCATGGAATGGATTGAATCGTTGGTAGAATTCACCTCGGCAAGGCTTGATCTTTTACTGACTGACGGCATTCTTAAAGACCTTTTTATTCAGGGAATCATTGGGGGTGTCGGAGGGGTGATTATCTTTCTGCCCAACATCCTGTTACTCTATCTCTTTATCTCCCTGATGGAGGACACCGGTTATATGGCCAGGGCAGTTTTTATCATGGACAAGGTAATGCATAAGATAGGGCTTCATGGCAAATCGTTTATCCCTTTATTGATGGGGTTTGGTTGCAATGTACCTGCTATTCTTTCCACACGGATAATCGAGAGTCGCCGCGACCGGCTGATAACCATGCTGATCAACCCATTTATGTCGTGCAGTGCCAGGCTTCCGGTTTACATACTTTTTATCAGCGCATTTTTTGTACAGTATCAGGGGACCATTCTTTTTGCCATGTATTCGATAGGGGTTTTGCTTGCAATTGGCTCGGCCCTGTTGTTCCGTAAAGCCATTTTTAAACAGCCGGATATGCCATTTGTAATGGAACTCCCCCCCTATCGCACTCCAACCCTCCGGACCATACTCAAACATATGTGGAACCGCGCAGAACAATACCTGCGTAAAATCGGCGGTGTTATCCTCGTGGCATCAGTCATCATATGGGCACTAGGTTATTTCCCCAGAAAAACAGAAACTGACCACATTTATGATAGCAGGGTCGCAACAACGAGCAACCAATATTCAAGAATTATTTTGCAGACGCAACAGCCAAAAGAAATCATTGAAAATCTGAAACTTGAAGAAAACAACAAGATTCAGGAGATCCTGAATGAGAAGGAAAGTAACCGGCAGTTAAATTCATATATAGGTCGTTTGGGTCATGTGATGGAACCTGTGATGCGGCCACTTGGCTTCGACTGGAAAATGAGTGTAGCAATCCTCACAGGCGTTGCAGCCAAAGAGATTACAGTTGGCACACTTGGAGTGTTATACCAGACAGGGCAAGACACCGATGAGAACTCATCCTCCCTGATTACTAAATTGCAACAGCAAACCCATCATTCCGGGCCCAGAAAAGGAGAAAAAGTATTCTCCCCGCTGGTTGCATTCAGCTTCATGCTTTTTATTCTTATTTACTTCCCTTGCGTTGCGGTGGTGGCAGCCATCCGAAAAGAGTCAGGCAGCTGGAAATATGCTGCATTCATAGTCGTTTACACTACCGGACTGGCCTATCTGGCTTCTCTGATCGTATACCAGGTCGGTAGCCTGCTTTTGTAATCCGCCTGATATGGAAGTATTGAACCATAACCCTCACCTGCTGTTCTATGCAATACTTGCAGGAGCTGTTGTTCTCATCAGAATTCCTTTGATAGGCAAATACTTCAGATCTGTAAATACCCTGTTGCACGAAAGCGGTCATGCCGTCGCTGCCATCCTGAGCAGCGGAGAAGTTATCCACATAGAACTTGGCAGCGACACATCCGGATCAGCTTATACCAAAAGCGGATCAAAACTTAAAGCCCTGTTTGTTTCGTTTTCCGGTTACCCGTTCGCAGCAGCATTCTCCGGATTGCTGATCGCACTTTCGGTCGGCCACCAATACATATGGGTCTTTTACATTCTTTTGACAGTTGCTTTGCTCAACTTAGCCTTTTTCGTCAGAAACACCTATGGCCTTGCCTGGTTGTTTACTTTCTCAGGATTAATCCTCTTTGTCTTTTGGGTAGGGAATAATATGTTGAGTTATGTATTTGCCCTGGCTGTAAGTCTGATTTCCCTTTCCGAAACCGTTTTCTCTACCCTCATTATTCTTTACCTGGGTTTTTCCCAACCCCGGAAAGCAGGTGACCTGACAAACCTGGCAAAAATTTCCGGGATTCCGGCTGCAATATGGGCGCTTCTGATTACATTCCTGGTTACCATACTGGTTTATTACACCATAACTCACTATTTTCCATCTCCATTGCAACCAATTGTCTGAATCGTTGTTATCTGAATAAGCCATTAGCCATGATACACACACAGGAATTAATCGTACTTACCATTGTCCTTATTGCTTTTATTATTGCAGGATATAAGGTATATAAACACCTGTCAAGCCCTTTAAAAGGGTGCAGTGGTTGCGCCTCTGATTGCTCCGGTTGTCAGTTACAGGATCTTAAAAAGGAAATAGAATCGAATCAGAACCGGAAAACAGGATAATTTTTTTACACATTTACTTGCAATTTTGGTAATTGCAATTCTATATCATTATATTTGTAGTGAATTTTTAGTCTATATCTTTATTAGTAAAATAGATTTAATCCTGCGCATCATGGTTAATAAACAGAACTTTTACGAAACCTATCAGTTTTTCGACAAGTCGGTCATTGTGGAGATTATTGATATTTTCGTCAGTGAACACGCTGAAAGGTTTGAGAAACTCAGCAAAAATATCATTGACCGCGATTTTCAGAATATGCGGTTTAATGCCCACAGCCTCAAGGGGGTAATAGCCAATTTCTCAGCACCTGTCCCACTTGAGATGGTCCGTGCTTATGAAAAATCTGCAGCTTCTCTGCTTGAAAACAAAGGGGAAGGTTTCAATGAAGAACTGATGCTGAGCCAGCTGGAGGAGATTAAAAAAGCGACAGAAATAATGGCAGTTCAGTTGAATGAAATCAAAGGAGAAATGCTCAGCAAAAACTGAGTTGAACATATACTAAGAGTCTGATTCCGGTTTATTTTGCGTTTTTTGAAGTCGGAGCCATACAACAGGACACAGAGTTAATTCCCTGAAGCATCCAGCCTGTTCAAACCCTGAATGGCTTTATCGTTGTTGACACGCATCCGCAAGACCTGTTCGTAATCTTTCCGGGCATTGTTGTTATCTCCCAGCAATTCATAGGCATATCCTCTGTTATAGAGTGCATCTGAATAGTCCTGATCCAGCTGAAGGGCTTTAGAAAAGCATTCAATTGACTTTAAATATTCCTGCTTGTAAACCAACATTACATACCCTTTATTATACCAGGCCAACTTAAAGGACGAATCTATCTGCAGTATTTCATTGTAAACACTCAATGATTTATCGGGCTCTCCGTTATCCTGGTAATGCATACCCAGGATATACAGTGGCTCTGGCTGACCGGGCCTGACTTGCGCTGCATTGCGCAGATAATCCACGGCCAGTTTATCTTTTTTTATTGAAAAAAGGATACCAAGCTGTTTCAAAGCATCATAGTGCTTTGGTTCAAAAGCAACAGCTTTCTGATAGCTTTCAATCGATCTGATCGTATCTCCCATTTCTTCATTGGCCAATCCACTGATAAAAAAAGCTTCAGCATTTTCAGGGTCCTTCTTTAGTGCTGCACGTAAATAATTGAAAGTCTGTTTGTAATCACTCATCGTAAGGAATAACCTTGCTGTTTTAACATCTATAACAGCATCCTCCGGCGAATATTCCGCAGCCTTCTTCAGGGCATCCAATGCACGCTGGGTTTTTCCGGAATACAGGTAAACATCGGAAAGGGTGACATAAACCTCTGCATCTTTCTCATTTAAAGCCAACGCTTTGTTTACATCCTGGAGCGCTTCATTGAACATTTCCTTTTTGGTATAATAACGGGCACGCGACAGGTAAGGCTTAACCTGCGATGGATTCTTAATAATATCATTGGTTAGCTGATTCAGTTCTATTCCTGTACTGTCGCCTGCTGTTACAGGACTATCTTTAATCCCGGCAGGTTGCCGGTTGCAGGAAGATGAAAAACCAATCACAATTAGTAATAGTGAAATCCGGAAAACACAACAGTGAAGAATAAACTTCCGCATGAAAGAAAGCTTTTAGGTTTAAGGTGCAAAGTTAGCAGTAAGTTCCGATTACTCAGCAGTTGAAAGTAGTAAATGAATGAAGAAAAGCCAATCCTCATTAAACCGGTCTCAGTACTTAAAGTAATATCAAATAAAAAAGCCCCGTCTGCTTTTACAAACGAAGCTTTATGATAGATTCAGAACCTGGAAGTGAGGAAATGCAGTTTAAACAGATTCCGTTTTGAGTGCACTGCGCACCAAACCTTCCAGTTCCTCGGCAAGCTCAGGATTGTCCATCAGAAGTTTTTTCACCCCATCCCGTCCCTGGCCAAGCTTGGTATCGCCATAACTGAACCATGAACCGCTTTTCTTAATGATATTCCGGTCAACCCCAAGGTCAATAATTTCACCAATTTTGGAAATACCTTCACCATAAATGATATCGAATTCTCCCTGACGGAATGGCGGTGCAACTTTGTTCTTTACAACTTTAACCTTAACACGGATTCCAACCACGGTTTCGCTGTCCTTTATCTGATTGATCCTGCGAATATCAAGCCTTACCGAAGAATAAAACTTCAACGCATTACCACCAGTGGTTGTTTCAGGGTTTCCAAACATTACCCCAATTTTCTCACGCAATTGGTTGATAAAAATACAGCAACACCCTGTTTTGCTGATGGTTGCTGTTAACTTGCGCAATGCCTGCGACATAAGCCTTGCCTGAAGTCCGACTTTAGAATCGCCCATTTCACCTTCAATTTCACTACGGGGGGTAAGGGCAGCTACTGAGTCAATGACAATAATATCAATGGCTCCGGAGCGGATAAGATTTTCAGTAATTTCAAGTGCCTGTTCACCATTATCAGGCTGTGAAACGAGCAGATCGTCAATGTTAACCCCCAGTTTCTGTGCATAATAGCGGTCAAAAGCATGCTCTGCATCAATAAATGCAGCAATACCGCCCGATTTCTGCGATTCAGCAATCGCGTGAAGAGCCAGGGTTGTTTTTCCTGACGATTCTGGTCCATAAATCTCAATAACCCTGCCTTTAGGTAATCCGTTAACCCCAAGTGCATTGTCGAGTGAGATAGATCCTGTTGAAATGGAAGGCATTTCTTCAATAGGTGAATCGCCCAGTTTCATGATGGTACCTTTACCATATGACTTCTCGATTTTATCGAGTGTCAACTGAAGCGCTTTTAACTTTTCAAGGTTGTTTTCTTTTGGTTCTTTACTCATATAATGAATGTGTTACAATTATTCCGGGTAAATTATTCAGAATTTCAAAGATAGCGAAACCGATTACAACCTGCAAACCAAACCAGGTATTTATACATAAACTTATCGACAATCCACAATAAAATAAAAGCATTCAGACATGAACGGATGAACTGAGGCCTGTTTCGTGAGAAATTCCTGATTTTGTTCTTATCCCGGGTTTAAAATCTGAAACGCATGATTTTTGGTATCAACTTTTGATATAACTTCATCAATAATACCTTTTTCATTAATAATAAAGGTGGTCCGGATAACGCCCTCATACTCACGACCCATGAATTTCTTGAGGCCCCAAACGCCATATTCTTTAATTACATTTTTGTCAACATCGGCGATCAGGGGAAAAGGCAATTCGTGCTTTTCAGCAAACTTCCTGTGCGAAGGTTGATTATCCGGACTTACTCCGATTACAGAGTAACCCAGACTTATCAGCTGCTGGTAATTATCACGCAGACTGCATGCTTCGGCAGTGCAACCGGGGGTATCATCTTTAGGATAAAAATACAAAACAACTTTTCTGCCTTTTAGTGCTTCAAGCGAGACATTATTTCCATGCTGGTCTGTGGCATTTATAGCCGGAGCTTTATCACCAACTTTAAGTGTTATCATTTTTATAAATTAAGGTGTTTAACATTAAATTCCATCTCTTTAACAAGAATCAGGAGATTTGGTTTTATCCCTGGTAAACATTCCTGAAGATTGAGGTTGAATTTGAGGGTAAGGTTGAGGTTAAGGCTAAGGTTGAGGTTGAGGTTGAGGTTGAGGTTGACCCTTCGACTCCGCTCAGGGTGACAGGTTGAGGTTGAGGTAATTCACGCTTTTCGGGCTGTAAACTCTTGAACCCCGCAACCTGTAATTCTATAATTCTAAAATCTGTAATTCTATAATCCTGTAATCCTGAAATCCTGAAATCCTGAAATCCTGAAATCCTGAAATCCTGAAATCCTGTCAATTCCTTGCATCCTTGTGCAGAGTTCTAAAGGTTGCCGGCCAGATAATATCTGCACATCTCTTTTAATCCACATTCCGCACATTTCGGTTTACGGGCAATACAAACATAACGGCCATGAAGTATAAGCCAGTGGTGAGCTATTGCCAGTTTGTTTTCAGGAATATACTGTACCAGCTGCCTTTCGGTTTCCCGCGGATTTTTAGCCCTGTATGTCAACCCGATTCTTGCCGAAACCCGGTGAACATGTGTATCAACCGCCATTGCCGGCAAATTAAAAGCTACAGAAGCTATTACATTGGCTGTCTTTCGCCCGACTCCAGGCAGCTTCTGCAGCGTTTCAATATCTGAAGGAACCACTCCCTTGAATTCAGCCGTCAGCATTCGGGCCATGCCTAAAAGATGCCTTGCCTTGTTGTTGGGATATGAACAGGAACGAATCAACCCAAACACTTCCTCCTCGTTGCTAACAGATAGAGAATCCGCATCAGGGAAACGATTGAAAAAGGGAGGTGTGATTATATTTACCCGTTTATCGGTGCATTGAGCTGAGAGGATCACAGCCACTATAAGTTCATAAGGGGTTTTATAATCAAGTTCCGTTTCAGCAACAGGCATATTCTGATCGAACCACGATATAACTGATTTAAAGCGTTCAGGTTTGGTTAGTTTCCGGGGCATTATGCGTAATTTTAGTGTCCATTGACAAATGCAAGGCCTGTTCATTGAAACATACTGATTGGACGCACTTCGACGCTCAGTGTGACAGGCACGGGTGACGAAACCTCACTCCGTCCGCTATTTAGGAGACCTCTCAGACATTAGACATTAGACAATTAGAAATTAGAAATTCTACTATGCCCCATGCCCTGCGCCCTGAGCCCTGAGCCCTGCGCCTATTCCTTCACCCTCATTATTGAAAACAAACTGAACATCCAGCCGGGAAGCGGACCAGCTTTGCGTTTTGTTAGATCGAGAAACCAGCCAAGTTTCTTAACCAGGGGAATTTTATGTGTTTCAACAAACTCTATTAACGTTCCTTCGGGAGCCTGTATATATGAAAAACTACCGGCAGCCTCACCCATATCAAAGGTATCCATATCCTTTGCACTGTCCACGGTAAATGGGAAGCCCTCAGATTTTACCATTTCACGCAGGCTGTCCATACCATTGATATCAAAACACAAGTGAATGAATCCGGGATCACCCCAGAGGCGGCCTTCGAAGATATCGCGTGGTTTACGGTCAATTACCTGTATTAGTTCGATGCACGAAGGCCCGAACAAAGGGCTGAAGGCGCCATTGCGTTTTTCCGAATGGTTCAGCAGCACCCTCCTGAAACTATGTTCTGAACCCGGGAGCCCGGCCAGATCAGGAAAACTCCCGGATTTATCGTAAACAACTATATTGTATCCGAGTATTTTTTGATAAACAGGGAGGCTTTCTTCAATGCTGTTCACACCAATTACTGCACCGTATATTCCACCGTTGAACGACTTTTGCTTCCTGAAAACAACGGGCTCATTTACGACATCCCAAATGTTGCCATAAAGGTCTTTCAGATAAAAATGTTCATTTCCGGCCGGGTCAGTCACGATACCGGTTAGCAGCGAAAGGTCCCATTTCCGATATTGCTCATAGGTTCTCCTTACATCGCACGATTTCAGTTTGCCACTAAAAATACCCAGATCACCAAGCAAAACTTCAAACAAAGGGGGTTCAGGCTTTTTACCGGTATGTTGCCATATTTCGAAGCCGCCACCTCCCTGAAGGTTCAGGGCAAGAATTGCGTGCCTTTCACGTGGTTCACCCTGTGTATGAGGAAGCATTAATTCAGCCATAGCAGCCTCTTCAAACATCTTAATGTCCATACCGAAAAACCTGCGGTACCAGGCAAATGCCTCATGGATGTTTGTCACCCCTACTCCCAACTGCTGAATTCCGTTGATCTGTGTACTCATTTTTTATTTAATGATTGACTTAATACTATGTGACAGAAAACAGTATGATGGAAAAATCTGTTAAACAGGCCTGATTCTGGTTGCCAGGATGTAATAAAGCGCAGGAAAAAAACGCCTGATATGAACCATAAGCAATTCGCTCCCGCCAACCAGAATTTCTTTTTTTTCTTTCTGCAGTCCTTTTAAAATCTGCCTGGCGGCTTTTTCCGCAGTGATGCCATTCTCCTGCCCCGGATCCATTTTCCCATATTCATTGCCTTCCCGGTTTATGGCAAATTTTGAAATATTTGTCCGGACCCTTCCAGGGATAAGCACACTGACTTTTATATTGTACTTGCTGTTTTCAGCCAGTAAGCTTTCAAAAAATCCATGAAGAGCATGTTTTGAAGCTGAATAGGCTGAACGGTAAGGGAATCCAAACTTTCCTACCATGCTGGAAGTAACGGAAATCTGACCTCCTCCGTTTGATATCATATCCGGGAGAATTGCTTTAACGAGAGCCACCACGCCGAAAAAATTAATTTCCATTATTCTCCGGTCGATGTCAACAGGCGTTTCTGCTACAAGTGAACGTTGACTAATCCCTGCAAACTGATAAAGACCATCAATGTGGATACCATCGGACAGAACCTTTCCGGCAAGTTGGCTAATTGCATTAAAATCAGACATATCCAATACCTCAGAACGCACACGGGCTCCTAAGGATGAAATCTCCGAAGCAGTTTTTTCCAGACCAACCCTATCGCGATCCGAAATTATTAACAATGACGCTTGCTTCGCGAGTAAAAGCGATAAAGCCTTCCCCATGCCCGACGCCGCTCCTGTGATCCAGAAGGTTTTTCCTGTAGGGTTCATCTATCTCTGTTCAAAGTGCGAATATATGAAAATCTTAGCCTTTTAACCGAATTTAATGAACAGTAAATTGCACATTCCTGAATTTTTATACACGACTCGTCATCTGGACTAATTTAAAATAATTTACAAGAATAGCAGCTTAGTAAAAAAAATCATAAATAAATTTTGTACCTTGTTCCCATATTTGCAATAAGTACATTTGTTAACCAACTTATTAATAATCAAATTCTCCGAAGTTCTTTTGCACCTGATACCAGTTATTTTTCATTGGTCATTCTGATTCGTATTGAATTTCAATCTTTAACAACCTATTATGAAGAAAATTTTCTTTTTCATTTTTTCATTTGCCCTCAGCCTGAACTTTGTTTCAGCACAATGGAGTAACAATGCAGCCCTGAACAATGCAATCGGCGCATTAACCGGAGAACAGGCCATTCCTAAAATCGCAACCTGTCCAAACGGAGACACCTATATTGGATTCTTCTCCAACGAATCCGGCAATTACGATGTGAGACTGCAGCGGCTTGACAGCCAGGGCAATGAACTCTGGGCGACTGGTGGTATTCTGATCAGCAACAATGCCTCGATGACCTGGCTGACCGATTGGGATATGACTGCCGATGTGAATAACCACTGCGTGCTGACCTGGCAGGATATCCGGAACGGCAACAACAACGCCTATGCTTACCGTATTTCGCCCAGCGGAAGCTTCGTATGGGGACCCAACGGGATTGCCCTCTCCAACAATTCTGAATTCAATGCTTCCCCAAAAGTAACCTGTACAGCAGCCGGAAATGCAGTTTTTGCATGGGCTTCGGGCGATGTTATTATTATGCAGAAGATCAATCCGGCAGGAGCTAAACAATGGGGCGACAATGGCATTACACTCACTTCTTCCAATACCCTTAGCTGGCCTCAGCTTATGCCGGTCGGGTCAGACGATGTTGTGATGAAATATTTTGAAGACAGCGGTCCTCCCAATGCCGTAACCAGGCTTGTTTATGCACAACGCTACAGTTCGACCGGCACCCCGGTTTGGACTTCACCGACAATAATATCAGATGCTACCGGGATTTCTTCCTGGACTCAGATATTCCCTTTCATCAACGATGGCAGTGACGGATTCTATATTGCCTGGCACGATGACCGTGACAATAACCAACTTGCCTCAGTCTGGGTTCAGCACATCAGCTCATCCGGCGACATTCTGTTTGCAGCGGATGGAATTGAAGCCTCGACTCAGGGAGGGATGAACCATTATTACCCTTACCTTGCCCTTCCTCCCGGTTCAAATGATGTCTATGTTTTCTGGAATGAAATGAACGGCCTTCAAAGTTTAAAAGGTATTTTAGGTCAAAAGTTATCGTCGACAGGAACACGTCAATGGGGCAACAGTGGGATGGTATTTATTCCTGTATCTGCAACACAGGTACTTCCACTGGGTGCAGGAAGTACGCCTACTGATGTGATGGTGCTTTATGATGAATCCATTTCGGCTTCAGCCTCTGCCCTGAAAGCTATGCGTATCGCGAATGACGGTAGTTTTGTGTGGCCCGGCAACTTTGTGAATGTAAGCACAGCTTCCTCATCCAAAGTTCACACCGTGATCAACGATTTTCAGGACAACCAGTGGATCATCAGTTGGGAAGATAACCGCAATGGAGCTTCAGACATTTATGCCCAGAACCTCCTTCCTGATGGTTCTCTTGGTGTTTGGGACCCGCAGTATGGTAGCCTGCAGGGGCAGGTTACTCTAAATGGTGGCCCGGGAAATGTTACTCAGGTTGTTGTTACCGCAGGCAGCGAATCTACCTATCCTGATGCTACCGGCTACTATATATTCAACAGTATACTGGTCGGAACTTATGATGTATCAGCCTCTCTGGCAGGCTATTACCCCAGTATAATAAACGATGTGATTGTGATTGAAAACCAGGCTACACTTGGAGTTGACTTTTTACTTGAACCAATCCCTACCACCGGATATATCGAAGGTCAGGTTATTCTTTCAGGTGGAAGCGGTGATGTGACCCAAACTTTAATTACAGCTGGCAGTCACACAACCCATCCGAATTCCGGCGGTTTTTACAATCTTGAAACCGAAGTGGGTATCTGGGATGTAGAAGCCAATCTGGCTGGATATACCCCTCAGATCAGGGCAGGCATTAATGTTGCCCCGGGCGAAACAACCCCTGATGTTGATTTTACGTTATCTCCACTTCCTACCACAGGCTACCTCCAGGGAACCATTATCCTTACAGGTGGAACAGCTGATGTTACCCTGGCCACAGTAACAGCCGGAACCCAGACAGTTCATCCCGGAGCAAATGGTTTTTATTTCATGGAAATTACAGCCGGAATATATACAGTTACAGCTACACATCCATACACCGATACACAATCACTTGAAAACATAGTTGTTGAGCCGGGCTTATCCACTGCAGGTGTTAATTTCACGCTGAATGTTATGCGCACCGACCTTGTTTGCAAAGCCGTTGATCAATTCGGAGGCGTTGTTTATGATGCCGAAATTGAGGTTACCGGGCCGGAAGGCACCTACTCAGGTATCATAACCGGTGATTCGCTGGTATTTGAGATTATTCCCTATGGTTTGTATGAAGGTACCGGAACGATCAACGGCTCAATGCCCGTATACTCTGATACCCTTATTGATGGCGGTAATCACCACCTTGTTTTCGTTTTTATTGTTGGATCTACAAGTCATTTACCCCTTGATCTGAATATCTCTGTCCAGCCCAACCCGGCTACTCCGGAAAGCAGGATAACAATTGAAACACAGCAAACAATCACACTTACAATTGAATTGCTGGATTCGGAAGGCAAAAGCATTGGAAAACCGATAAATGGTATGGTTGACAAAGGCATCAATGAATGGCCTTTGCATCTTTTAACCAGGGGAAAAGATCTTTCACCGGGCTTGTATTTACTTGCGATCAGGATCAACGACACTGTGTTTACAAAGAAAATACTCATCAATAATCAATAGCAGATTAAGTTTCTTACAATAAAAACATCTTGAAAATTTCATTCATAGCAGCGGTTTCAGGTGAAGCCGCTGCATTCATATCCCAATATCGGGATATTTAAATATCTTTGCAGACCATAACGATTTATTAACCATTTCACATCCAACTATGAAAAAAGCAAGCATAAACCTGACAGCATTCTTTTCGCTTTTTATTATCTTTCTGAGCATGACTGCGTGCAACCAGGACAAGAAGAACCAAACAGCCACAGATTTGCCTCCGGGCACCCATGCTGTTGATGTGATTGAAGTAATTCAGACTTCCAATTACACCTACCTTCAGGTTTTTGAGAACGATCAAAAATTCTGGATAGCAATAGCCCGGACTGAAGCCAAAACAGGCGATGTCTTTTATTTTACCAATGCGATGGAAATGAAAGACTTTAAGAGCAAAGAACTCAACCGTACTTTTCCTTCCATATTATTTGTGAACGATCCGAGTACCACGCCTCCGACTGCAAATAAAATGGGCCAGTCACCCGGTAAGATTACTGCTAAAAGGTTGACCGATATCTCCGTAGAGCCTTTGAAAGATGGGATCACAATTTCGGAACTCTTTAAAAATAAGGCCAATTATGCGGAAAAATCTGTTAAAATCCGTGGTGTTGTCGTGAAGTACAATAAAAATATTATGGGCAAAAACTGGGCACACATTCAGGATGGCACTGAATCCGGTGATAGTTACGATCTTACAGTTACCTCCATGGATGCAGTTGAAGAGGGCAACATAGTTACCTTCGAAGGCACAATCCATCTTGAAAAAGACTTTGGTGCAGGTTATGCCTATGATGTAATTATGGAAGATGCCAAGGCTATTGAGATTAAAACAAATGGCGATGCCAGCCTTTAATATCGGAATTGGATTTTTGATTTAAGTTAAAGACCATATTTCAACAGGAGACCCGATGCTTCAGGTCTCCTGTTTTATTTTGATGCAACACTATTATCAATCAGCTGTATTGTCTTTCTTTTAAGAATTGCCTGAGCTGCATAATAACCCATCGAAAAACCCGCCTGCAGCAGAAAACCTCCGGTTGGTGCATCCCAGTCTGCCATTTCTCCGACGCAGAAAACTGAGGGAAACTTTTTCAGGGAAAAGTCAGGGTTCAGCTCTTCTATGTTCAGACCTCCAACCGTAGAAATCGCTTCCTCCACCGGTCTTAATGACGCAACCGGGATGGACAGATCCTTAATCAAGTATGAAAATCTTTGCGGACTGGTATATGATTCCTTATCTGAATAAGTTTTGATCAAAGCCATCGAGGTTGAATTCAGGTTAAATACAGTAGAATAATCTGCAGTTTTAAGAATACTGTCTGCTTTACCTTTCAGTTGTTCCATCGTATTGACCGGTTTGAAATCAATCCTGATCACAGGGACTTCATTCATTGAAAGAATCGTCCTGATTTCAGGAACCAGCGGGTAAACAGCGTTGCCTTCCAGACCGTATTCTGTTATCAGGGCTTCTCCCCTGCTCACTTTATCATTAACCCGTAATACTATATTTTTCAATGGTTTACCAGCATGATACTGTTTAACAGAATCGGGCCAGTTTATGTTCAACCCACAGTTGGAAGGTTGAAACGGAATCGTTGAAATGCCTTTATCCCTAAATAACTTTGTCCATTTACCATCTGATCCGGTGGAAGGCCAGGAGGCTCCACCCAGCGCCAATACTGCATAATCAGCTTTCATGGTCAGCTTTCCCTGTGGAGAAAGGAAGGAAAACTCCATATTATTATTGAAAGATTCAAGTTTATGTTTCAGAAAAAACTGCACACCCCTGGCTTTTAAGGACCCGGTAATTTTACCGAGAACATGTGCCGGGGTGATTCCTTTTTCAGGGAAAACCCTGCCACTGCTTCCTTCATAGGTTGGGATACCAAGTGAAAGCAGCCACTCACGGAACATAAGACCATCGAAATTCGAGAGCGCTTCATTGAGAAACCCGGAGGGTGTATATCTTGAAATCAGATCTTTACGTGAAGCCTTGTTGGTCAGATTAAAACCGCCTTTACCTGCCAACAGGAATTTCTGACCGGGCATTTTCTCTTTTTCGAAGAGAAATACTTCCAGGTGCTCCGATAAAACCCAGGCAGCCATCATTCCGGCCGGACCACCACCGACAACCAGAACTTTTCCAGACTTTTTCACTTTTTCCGGGTAATAATCCTGATGTACAAATCTTCAACTTCTTTCCTTGCCCAGGGAGTTTTTCGAAGAAATTTAAGGCTTGACTGAATACTCGGATTTTCATTGAAGCAACGGATGTTTATATGGTATCCTAACTGTTCCCAGCCATAAAAGTCGAGCAATTCATTCAGGATATTCTCCAGTGTTTTACCGTGCAGGGGATTGTTGGACTGGGTTTCCATTTGCTGTTTAAGATTTATATTCTGCAAAACTATTCATTCTTTTTAATGCTTCATTTTCTAAATACTCCTCTTTCTAAATATTTCACCGGCAGGCCGGAGACGCAAGCATTGAATCTCTACCTTAAAAATTTCAGAAATCCACCTTTCTTTTCAATTTAAACCTAACATATTGGCCTGCGACAATGGGATCAGGCACGAGAAGAAAACCTGTCAGGTTTATTTTCATTTCTGATTTTTCATTTTTCAGC
Source organism: Bacteroidales bacterium (assembly GCA_016709025.1). Classification (GTDB taxonomy): domain Bacteria; phylum Bacteroidota; class Bacteroidia; order Bacteroidales; family Lentimicrobiaceae; genus Lentimicrobium. The sequence goes on from JADJEQ010000011.1 coordinate 229,020, forward strand.
TCTTACTTCACTTTTAAGTTCTAACTCTTTGTCCCTGAGATCTTGCCGAAGGTCACTTTCCACCACTTCACAATGCACTTTTCTTAAAACCTAACAGGTTGGCCTTCGACGAAGTGCTCAGGCACCAGAAGAAAACCTGTTAGGTTTATTTTCATTTCTAACTCTTTTAAACTCTTCACCTTCCACTCTTCACTCACTACTCACTACTCACTTTCTTCACTTTTCACTTTTCACTTTTCACTTTTCACTCTTTACATCCCCACAACGATCTCCCGCTGACTAAATACAGAAAGGGCTATTCTTAAACCGGCCATCCTGAAGGTCCCTTCTTCAAAACCAGCATAGAAGCCGACATTATACAGGTAATTGCCAATTCCATAACCGAATTCAACACAATTCTTAAAATCAGGCACATACAAATAATTAAACGTCAGACTTTCCGTCCACATCCGGTTTCTGATCAGCGGTAACCGCTTTAACAAAAGGTGCGGAGAGGTATAAACAAGGTGTCCTTCAACAAAATATGAATCGGTACTATACCGGTAGTAATCCCCCATCTGCATAACAGGATAAGGGTTCTTTATTCCAACGATGAGTGGTTGGGTCTGAAAATGGCTAAAATCATCAAAATAGATATTTTTATTATTCAGAAAATACCCCGCATCAACTGCATACTCAATTTTCGACTCCCGGCCGGTTTTAAAAAGCTGCTTAACACCCAGGGTAACCAGGTCAAAATCTGTCTCAAAACTTTCTGCAGGAATCGCTTTTCTATAACCGAGTGTAAAAGTAGGTGTCATATTCATTCCTGCCCTCGGAACTTTTACCCCATCTTTAATAATATAGTAGGGCATAGGTTTGTAGGACAGAGCAAGATCCAGTATAAAATCCCGATGGTGTTGCATTTGGTAATTACTGCCATCGGGTATATTGGGCTCGTAGTCTCTTTCGTCCTTGAAAAAAAATGAAAAATCACTTTCATTTTCAAGCAACCCTGCTTCAGAGAAAAAAATTGCTGTTTCCAGTTTCAGTTCCGGGACCAGATTAATAGCATGTTTTATCTCCAGATAATCCTTTTGATAAAGTCGCGAGAGGTTTTGCCTGAAAAAGAGAGACGAAATTGAATTTTCAATGGATGCTGCTCTTCCACTTTCGTTGAAATCAAAGCTACCTGAGCCAAAATTTACTATGACAGAATTCTTCATTCGCCCTTTGCTGCTGTAACCCAATCCGGCATCCCATAGAAATTTATTCCGGCTAAAAGCATAACCAGGCTTGAATCCTGCCGATAATGCTGATTTTTCATTCAGTTTACGATGATAATTAAATCCTGTTTTGTAGACAAAACCATCCACCACGTTGAAACTGATTCCGAAAGGATTGAGGAGACCGTCAAACTGAAGATTCTGCAGAGTATCGAATTCATAGGTACCGCCAAAGAAAAACCTGTTGAAAAACTTTTTATTTACTGGCTTTTGGGCTTTTAACGAATCCGACTTCTTCTGTTTTTGATGATATTGCAATGAATCAAATGCTTTAACACTGATCTGCTCATTGGTTGCCAGTGGTATTGGCCTTACACGGTTCCAGAAAGCAGAATCGGTTTTCCGGGCATTGCTGTCGAATACTGTCTTATAGTTTTCCACAAACTCATGATGATTCCTCAATGAATCTTTCTGCAATAATTCAGCCTTTTTGCTGTTAATCTCAGCCAGACGGTAAGATTCAGCTGTGGTTGGGTTGTCAAGTGCCGCCAGCTCAGCAGCTTTTTTATCGAGTTTTGCTGCCTTTGCCTCTGTTTTGGCTTTTTTTGAAACGGGCTTTTCTGCAGTGGGTGTGGCTGGCTTTTTAGCCTTTTGATCGGGAGGATTTACTAAAAGTTTATTGTACCGGATAGAGGTGGTATAAAGAAATCCACCCGCATTTCCCATCAGGTCCATATCAATTTTATAACGGTTGTTCACCGGAAGCCAGGCTCCATCCCTGACTTCTCCAAATGACTGATTGAGTTGTATGGTCGCTCCCAACTGTTCGTTGATACTGATGTCGAGGCTATAGATACACCATAAGCCTTCTATAATATATAGATGGCCGCTTACGTATTGTGGGCCATCTCCACGCGGTATCACTTTAATTTTATCAACAGTAACATCTCCGTGAGTACTTACCCCTTCAAAACGGAATTTATAATAATTGAAAGCTCCGGGAGCCAGCGGAGATCGGGCATTCCCAAATGCTCCGGGTTGGTATATATTTCCGGAAATAAATCCGATTGCACCGGAAGATTTATTATCGTTCCCCCCGGGGAAGGTGCTGTGAATAGATTTAACTTTTTGCCTTGTCAGATTGGGCGCCGTAAATTCAATTTCATTAACAGATTCTTCCAGGTAGGTATCTCCCTCTTTTATGTTCGATTCCTTTAAATCTTCACGTGCCATCCATTTCACCATTGAGGATATTTTTTTTATGTGGAGACTGCCCCTGATATAGACTTCGGCATTGAAAGATTTAACCATTCCGGCGTAAAGCGGGGCCTTGCGGATAACTTTCCGCATGATACGATAGGCCGGGTCTTCGCCTCCGCCGACGACCACCTCCTGCAAAGAATAAATCATTGCAGGAAGAATAATTACCAGTGGATTGTCTGCTGACCGGACCACAACCTTCTTAGTAATAGTTTGATATCCCATACATTGAAAAATACAGGTATATTCCCCTTCTGCAAGACGCAGCTCAAATATACCTTCTTCATTCGCTGCTGTGCCAAATGAAACCTCTTTTACAAAAACGGTTGAAAATGGAACCGGCTGGCTGTTGGTATCAACAATCTTTCCTCTTAGCATTTGGGCTTTTAAGGAAAATGAAGTCAGTACGATAACGACTACAAATGCTATTTTACGGACCATAAAATGATGTTTTTTTTAAAAGTAGGGTATCTTAACGGATTATACTCATTGATTAACCATTTTTAACAGCTATAACCGGTAGTATAAATACTGATTTTCACATATTACTGGCAAAATTCTTCTTTATCATGATGGAAAGTGCTTCTGCGTGTCGTATATTGCACCGTTTTACCAAAAATACCATTTATTCCGACACGACTACATGTGCTTGATTATTAGCAAATGTACAAAGAATATGATAAAAAATAAGGGGAGTACCAATATTTTAACGGTCCTTTCTTAATTGGTTTTTAATTAAGAATTAGTGTGGCGTAACAATTATAAATTGCAATCTATTACATATAACTTAAAATTTGGCATTCCAGTTTTATAACAAATTGAGTAAATTATCCTGATAACGGTTTATAAGTTATTGAACTATGAAAACAACACAACACAACACAAAAAGTGCAGCGGTTATAGTTTGTTTATTTTTAATGGCCATAACTTGTTCGCGAAGTTATGCTGTGCCTGAAAAGGGAATAAATTATCCCGGAAATACAGCAGATTACTTATCCTTAAACGGATCAACAAGCATTGACAGACATCCTGGTATCACAGCTAATTCATTGCCTGCGGTTGATGAAATAAATGATTTTGCTCACAATCAGGTTTTATCAACCTATATTGAAACTGCTGACTGCTTGTCAGCTCCAATTGCTTATGAAATATGGGGAAGTGGCGAATATTGCGGGGCTGTTGGTTTCGAATTCGGAATTTACAATTCAGAAACTGATGTTACCTATTTTCTTTACCAGAAATTTGGCGATGAAAGGAATCTGGTATTGGGTGCAGAACAAACCGGCACGGGTGGACCTTTAACTTTCTTCCAGGAGGCAGGCGAATATTTTATTATGGGAAAAAACGCCTGTGATTCAACCTGGATGAGCGGAAGCGCCAATGTGATGCCTTTCAACACAAAAACATACATATCAGCTAACGTCAACAACATATGTGCAGGTACACCTGTCACATTCACTGCATCCCCTGATCGCATTGATAACCTGGACTATTCTTTTCTCTGGTCAGTCAATAATAACATTATATACTATGGTGGTAAAGAATTCAGCTATACCCCATTAAACGGCGATAGGATTTCTGCCATAATGTACTCACCCTGCTTCGATTATGAATCAAACAATGCGGTGATTATGCTGGTAAAAGACTGTCCGGGCAATTTTACAACATGGACAGGTAATTCAAGTAACGACTGGAACAATCCGCTCAACTGGAGCAACGGGGTTCCGGGTCCAGGCTTCTTTGCCAATATTCCGGGAGGAATGGAAAACTATCCCACGCTTATCTCCCCCGCTACCTGTGAGAGTTTGATTATCGAAGATGGGGGATCTTTTATTGGATCGGAATTTCTGAACATCAAATCCGCTATGGTCACGCGCAATATATCCAGCCCTGCATTTCATTTTTTATCCTCCCCTATGGGATATCCTTATCCTGCAATGGGTGGCGTTTTCCCTGCCAATCAACAAACAACCTGGGCCAGGTTATATAATGAGTATTCAGGAGACTGGAATAATTTGACTGTAAGTCGGTTATTCGACCAGAGGGATGCTTTCTCAATTCAGTCAACCCAACCTCAGACAGCTCAGTTCATTGGTCTGCTAAACAGTTCAGATGTAACCAGTTATTTATACTACAACAATCCGGGCTCTGATCCGGACCGTGCAGGCTGGAACCTGATTGGCAACCCGTTCAGCTCAGCAATTTACTGGAACCAGGTAACACTTAACTCAGCAGAACAATCGGTGTATGTTTGGAACGGATCACAGTATATCTCCTGGAACGGAACCATTGGAGCACTTTCAAATGGTATCATCCCACCACAGAGTGGCTTCTTTGTAAAAGCAATGGGACCAGGTTACATTCAAAACCGGTCGGTCACTATCCCATTGTCAGCAAGGGTTCACAGCAATGTTCCTTTTTTTAAAGAATCCGTTGCCAATTTGCTTGAATTGGAAGTTAATGGTAATAATCACAAAGATCAGGCATTCATTCATTTTAACAATGATGCCACCAGAGGTTTCGACATTGCTTCTGATGCCCGTAAGCTTTACGGTATTGAAGAAGCTCCCCAGCTTTTCAGCTTTACAGATGGACTGGAATTCACCATCAATGAACTTCCATTTTTCAACAATGAGATCATTGGTATCGGATTTACCTGCGGAAATTCAGGAAACTTTATGCTGAGTGCCAGTGGCTTGGAAAGCTTTGACAACAAATTCCGCATTATACTTGAAGATCAGAAGGAAGGAATTTTCCAGGACCTCTCGGATAACCGGCAATACAGCTTCAGCTATATCAGCGGGGAGAATGAACACAGATTTAAACTCCATTTTACGGAGATCTCATCAAATCCTGAATCTGCAGAATTTAAAATCTACAGTGAAGGTAAAACTATAATAGTTAATAATTTCACCGGGCTGAACGGTGATACCCAGGTATATGACTTTACCGGTAGAATGATCCTTAACAGTGCTTTTGATAGCGGAAATCAGAGTAGCTTCACGCTGAATGCAGCAGCCGGTCCTTACGTTGTTAAAGTTATAACTGCCAGAGGTGTTCAAAGCCAAAAGGTTGTGATCTTATAACTGATTGAGTTTAACGATTTATAATCGGCCTGGTGTGCAATCCTGACTGGTAATGACCTGTTGTATTTTGATGTCGCTGTGTACTGTCATCCTGAGTCCCGCACATGCGAAAAAAAACAGAAAGTGCGTTGCGTTTCGAATACGCCTGTCAGTAAGTATAATTAAAAGCATATTCTGGCATATTTTACAGGCAGACAGGCTCAGCGTGACATTCATTCAAATATCAAGGTATCATTTATGAAACTTCTTCTAATCAAACAAACAATGTAATAAACAGATATTCAGCTACATATTCAAATACATCATTGGTAGCTGAGTCGATGACTGTTTTTCTTTACTTAACGAAGTGTTCCGCAAAAGGCTTTCCCGGCAGATCAATCTATTCTTCGGCCTATCCGGGCTATAGGTCAAATAACAATTATTTCAAGAACATACAACAATTGTATGGGTCATCATCCCACCTGATACAATCAATTTTTATTTCTCCCAAATTGAGCGATTTGAAAAAGAAAATTACTCTTCTCATAAGATGCAGAAGAATATATATTGTTTTCGAAAGAAATAATTAGTATCTTTATCTTTCCTCATTCAACTATCCTACCCCTCGTTGAAATTATTGTTCAAAGCGTTCAGATTATAATATCCTCCGGATTATTAATTAACCCTGATCTGTCGACAAACCTTTTGCACCCAAACGTTGGATCCTTCAGGTAAATTGGCTTCGGATCCAATGAGCTTAACCGAACTCAGATAGGGATTAAAAATTATGAATTATGAAAACTAAACTGATCCCGAAAATGGCTTTTTTGGCATTTCTTTACCTGCAACCCATTTTTCCCATTGTCGCGCAGGAGGTAAAATCAATAGAGAGTTATAGAGATTTCTTACTAACCATCAGCAATGTTGATCAGATAGCGCAGAATGCATTCGAATTTGATTTATGGCTGCAGGATACTGACCCGTTACAGGTTCTGGAACTGGTATCCATTCAAATAAGAATTTTATATGATATAAACATTCTGAATGGAAATCAGACCACTGCCGGTATGATATCCGTTATTCCAGGCTCTTCTGGTCTGCCATATCATATGCAACTCAATGCTTTCAACACAGAAGTGGCTGGTCAGATCAGAATTGGCACACCACCTTTGGGTAACAGTTTTATTGTACCGGCGATAGCACCGGGTGTACGTATTTGCCGCTTAAGGTTTACGAATGTTGTTTCGTTTCCAATGAACTCGCAACCATGTCTTGCGTTCTCTCCGGGGACACAATCACCTTATTATAATACCTGTTTATACATCGAACATGACTACGCGTGGACATTACCGGTTATCCCCGGTGAAAATGCCATCGTATATGAGAATCCTGTGCTGAATCCTGACCCGGATAACCCTTTACCAATTATTTATCCAATAACCGGCGGCGGAGGATACTGCGGAAATGTGCCCGGCTTGCCGGTGGGGCTTTCCCTTTCACAGCAAGGAGTTAGCTACGAACTTTTCCGGGACAATACTTCTACATCGCAATTTATTGACGGCACAGGATGGCCGGTTAGCTTTGATGCTCAACCGGCAGGAACCTATACCATAGCCGCAACAAATGACTCAGGTACAATTGTTATGGAAAGCAGTGCTTATATCTATGAATTACCGGAACCCGGGGCAACGATAACTGCTGACCTCGATACCATCTGTTATGGAAGTGTTGTTACCATTACTGCAATTACCACCGATGCTGATAATCCAGTTTATCAATGGTATAGAAACAACTTTCCGGTTGGCGACAACTCACCTGTTTATTCATATATTCCTGAACCAAATGTGTTGCCTGTTCGGTTAAAAGTATCCACCGGCGAAGGATGTAGTGCATTCTCAAATACCCTTGCTATGTTTTCTATCGGGACCGGGATTGAGATTTCTGCCATCGAAAATGCGGTTGATCTGTGGGGAATATTCAGTTCGGTTTCAGGTGATCCGGTTACCCTGAGAACATTACAATACAATGCCGGAATAAACCCGGTTTTTGAATGGTTTATCAATGGTTCTGCTGTAGAAAACTCTGACACCTGTGAACTGACCTATATTCCCGGAAACGCGGATACCGTATTTGTAAAAATGACCGTAAGCCCTGAAATGCCATGCCCGTTAAACAGGTTTGTTATTTCAGATGAAGTTTATATTTATACCTGTACCGGTCCTCCGACTGCTTTTGATGTTTTGAGTAACGAAGAATCCTGCTGTATGAATAATTTATTGCAATTTGGCATTACTGACTCCGAAGTCGGAGTCATTTATTCTCCTGTACCAGCATACGGAAATTTTGTTGTTGGCACAGGCGAAGCCCTGACATTTGAAGTTGATTCTGAAGGGGAGTATTATGTTTTTGGAGAAAATGCCTGTGGTTCTACCCCGATGACAAGCACAGCTGTGGTCTCAATTTATTATTGGAATTTATACATTGCATCCAATGAAAACAATATCTGTTCAGGCTCACCGGTAACTTTTACAGTATATCCTGAATGCCTGGACACCATTCCATTTCTTTATAAATGGACGGTGGTACCCCATGACTATGATATTTTTACAATCATTTGTGGAAACTCTTTTACCTATATACCGGAAAATGGCGATCTGGTATATGCCTCATTTCATTCACCCTGTGAAAACATCCTTCAAAGCAATGATGTCTTCATGATGGTGAATGATTGCCCTGGTGTACAGGCGATCTGGACTGGTATTTCAGGTAGTGACTGGTATGAACCCGGAAACTGGAGCAGTGGCATACCTCAGTCAGATTCTCACGTAAAAATCCCCGGTGATTGTATGAATTACCCGACGCTGACAACATCGGCCTCCTGCGCAAGCATTATAGTAGAAGATGGAGGATCGTTTATAGGAAGTGAATTTCTGGATGAAAAATCTGCTTTGGTCAAATGTAATATACCAGATCATGAATTTCACTTTTTATCATCACCTATGAGATATCCCAACCCATCTTTTGGCAGCGTTTTTCCGGACGATCAGCAAACTGTCTGGGCACGTTTTTACGACGAATTCTCAGGTGACTGGATCAATCAGGAAGTTGATGACTTATTGATACCAGGCACTGGTTATTCCATGTTCCTGACCCAACCTCACACAGCAAGTTTTTATGGAAAATTAATACAAAACAACTATCCAACGATTATAAAAACCAGTAACCCAGGTAGTGATCCCGACCGGGTCGGGTGGAACCTATTGGGCAATCCGCATCCCTGCTCACTCGATTGGGACCTTATTCCGAATGCCGCTGCCGAACAAGCTGTGTATGTATGGAACGGGGTGCAGTATATTTCATGGAACGGCTCCGTTGGTGCATTAACCGATGGTATTATACCTCCCTTGAATGGTTTTTTTGTAAAAGCACTTGTCAATACAGGACAGGATATAATAACAATACCTTTATCTGCGAGGGTTCATAGCAATACACCCTTTTACAAAGAACTTCATGCAAATGTGCTTGAACTGCGGGCAGAAGGAAATAATTACAGCGATATTACCTATTTCCATTTCAACAACGAAGCTACGGAAGGTTTTGACACTCAATTTGATGCCCGCAAGTTACGCGGCATTGAAGAAGCACCCCAGCTTTTCAGTTATGCTGGTGGTAAGGAACTCAGCATCAATGAACAACCGTTGGTGCCGGATGTGGTAATTGAACTTGGTTTTACATGCGGAGAATCAGGCAATTTCATCCTGAATGGCAGAGGTTTGGAAAGCTTCAGCAACAAAGTCCGGATTCTGCTTGAAGATCAAAAGGAAGAAATTCTTCAGGATTTATTGATGGACAATCAATATAATTTCAGTTACAACGCCGGGGAGAGTGAACACAGGTTTAGACTCCATTTCACTGAAATTTCATCCAATCCTGAATCTGCATTGGCCAATATCTACAGCATTGGTAAAACCGTAATAGTCAATAATATCGCAGGGTTAAACAGTGAAATCCAGATTTTTGACTTTACCGGAAGAATGATCCTGAACAGTTTAATTGATAGCGGAAATCAGGGCAGCTTCACGCTGAATGCGGCATCCGGTCCTTACGTTGTAAAAATTATAACTACCAAAGGTGTTCAAAGCCAGAAGGTTGTGATCATATAAGCCATAGAGTATAATTTATTGAACTAATTTCAGGATTAAAAATCATGAAATATGAAAACGAAACTATTCACATCCTACGCCTTTTGGTTGTTGATTCTGACTCATTTAACCCTACCGGTTTGTTCACAGGTTTTGAGTTCCCCTGAGAATCCGGAGGAATTCCAGCTTACCATCAGAAATGTCACCCAACCTATCGATAATGTTCTTGAATTTGAGATCTGGCTACAGGATACAGATGCTGCCCAACCCCTTGAACTATCAACTTTTCGGATAGGAATCGCATTCAATAATCAGATAATGAGTGAAAACCCTCCTTTTAACTATGGGCATTTCCTGATAATTCCAGGCTCTTCACAGTTACCGGAAGAGATTCAACCGCAAAATGTGGCGGTTGTTTTCTCAGAAAGTCGCATTTTTTTCAGGGGAAATTATTATCCACCTGGGTTTGGGAATGGATTCATCGTTCCGGCTACCATTCCGGGAGTAAGGATTGCCACAATCCGTTTTATCAATAATCTTTTTCCGTTGGTTCAGGGAACAACACCCGACCTGACTTTCTTACCCAACACCACTGCGGCACCTTCTTACATATCATTCTATAATCAAACAGGACTGGAGGTGCATGTTCCGATAGTAATGGGATCTAACGCCATTGTCGCTGAAAACCCGCTTATAGTTGCAGGCTTATGTTTAAATCCACCTGTTGCTTATAATATATCGGGTAGTCTGGAATATTGCAGCAATGCCCATTCGTTTTTTGTTGAACTTCCAAATACTGAAGTTGGGACATTATACACGATTTTCAACGAATCAGGTTATGAGCATCATTATACTGAATGTTGGGGAAGTGGGTTACCGTGTATCTTTGAGGTTTATGATTGCTTAGAGTATTGGGTGTTGGGCCGAAATGTATGTGGTTCAACACTGATGAATGGAAGTGTTGATTTAAGATATCCCGATGAATCCAGCTATATCGTTGCTTCCGATAACAATGTTTGTGCAGGTTCACAGGTAACTTTCAGGGCATATAACAATCTGCCTGACTCAGTATCATGTTTATACCATTGGAAGGTGAATAATATTTCCACCGATGGGAATGAAGAATTCAGCTATACGCCGGCAAATGGCGACATTGTTACTGCCATAATGTATTATCCCTGCGAAGGTACTCTCATTGGTTCAAATTATATAACCATGATGGTAAATGATTGCCCGGGCAACCACACCACCTGGACCGGAATTGCGGGAAACGACTGGTTTTTGGATGCAAACTGGAGCAATGGCATTCCACAGTCAAACTCCATCATACATATACCCGGGGGATGCCCGGATTATCCAATACTTACAACCTATATACACAACTGTGAGAGCATCATCATTGAAGATGGAGGATCATTTATCGGAGCAGAAAATCTGAATGAAAAATCGGCAATGGTTAAATGTAATATCACAAGTCCGGATTTCCATTTTCTTTCATCGCCATTAAGCTCTTATTCACCGAAAACATTTGGAGAAGTGTTTCCATTTAACCAAAATTCTGTTTGGGCAAGAAGGTATCATGAATTGACCGGCAATTGGATCAATAAGAAAGCCCGGGATTATATGTTATCAGGAGATGGTTATTCTGTACAACTAACTCAACCTCAAACCGCAATATTTATCGGAAAACTTTCCTGGGGGGAAGACATGCATCTTGTTTCGAACCACAATCCGGGCCAGGATCCTGACCGGGTTGGATGGAACCTGATTGGCAATCCAAATCCCTGCTCTATTGACTGGGATCTCATGTTGCATGATGGTTATGAAAACTCAGTCTATGTTTGGAACGGAACTCAATACATATCATGGAACGGATCGGTCGGAGCGCTGGAAAACGGAATAATTCCTCCTATGAACGGGTTCTTTGTGAAACTGATTGAAGACTGGCAAATCAAATTCTATTTTAATCAATCATCAAGAGTTCACGGAAATGCCTCCCTTTACAAAGAAACACCTGCAAATACACTGGAATTGAAAGTAACGGGAGAGAAGTATTCAGATGTAACCTTTTTGCACTTCAATAATAGAGCTACAAAAATTTTTGATCCCGAGTTTGATGCCCGAAAGCTTTTCGGCATTGAAGAAGCACCCCAGCTTTTCAGTTATGCTGATGGTAAGGAACTTAGCATCAATGAACTGCCATTTTGGGGCAGTGAAGTAATTGAACTTGGCTTTACATGCGGGAAATCAGGCAACTTCATTCTGGATGGCAAAGGTTTGGAAAGCTTCAACAACAGTGTCCGGATTCTGCTTGAAGATACGAAAGAAGGAATTTTTCAAAACCTTTCGGATAAAGCACAATACAGTTTCAGCTACATCGCCGGGGAGAGTGAACACAGGTTTAAACTCCATTTCACTGAGATATCATCCAATCCTGAACCTTCAGAAGTCAATATCTACAGCGTTGGTAAAACCTTAATAATCAATAATTTCACAGGGATAATCGGTGAAGTCCTTGTATATGACTTTACCGGAAGAATGATCCTGAACAGTTTAATTGAATGCGAAAATCAGCCCAGCTTTACGCTTAATGTGGCAGCCGGCCCTTACGTTGTTAAAGTTATAACTGCCAAAGGTGTTCAAAGCCGGAAGGTTGTGATCATGTAAACAGAGTGGATTAAATTCTGATTTCAAGTATATTGCACAATCACGCGAATTAACTTGTTGATTAGGCTAGCAGTTAAACCTTTCCGGCTGGTAATGTCCAATTGAATTTCATTTGGACCTGATCAGCAGGTATCCTGTAATTAATAAAAGGCTGGCAACTCTTTGTGATCTCAGACATTTTCAGAACTTTCTACATTCCGGACAGGTCATAATTTCGCCCGATTTAACGAAATTCATCCCGGCTTTCTATTAAATCCAGAAGAATATTTATTTTTATTCAAAAAAAGTTTTAGTATTTTTGTATTGTTTGGTTCTATTATCCGATCGTTGTATTTATTTTCCAATTCATTCAAATAATATAATTCACAAGGTTACTAATACAAACCGGGTCTGAGGAAAATGCATTTGCTCCCGAAAGTTGTAACTTTCAGGCAATTAAGTTCAAAATCCCATAGAGTTAATTGAAATCAGATCAGGATTTAAAATCATATATTATGAATACACATCTATTCACATCTTTCGCCTTTCGGGTGTTGATATTATCTCATTTAACCCTGCCTGTATGTTCACAGGTTTTAAGGTCAACTTTCAGTTTGGAAGATTCACACCTTTCCCAACAAAACATCGCGCAATATGCCGACAATTTGCATAATCCCGGCTTTTCCCCTATTGAATTTCCAGAACAAAAACCAGCAAATACTACTGAAAATTGTCTAGAAAAGGTAATTCAAAACCCGAAACAAACATTTATTTCAGATCAATACTTAGCTTGCCGGAATTCTGCAGACACTTATCCCTGCACACAACCACCTATCGTCTTTGATGTTTGGGGAGTGACGAATACCTGCGGAGGAGAACTTTTTAATTTTGGACTAACGGATTCGGAGCCAGGAACTTACTATATTGTATACAAAAAGTTTGAAAATGAATATTTTTGGGCTGATGAGTTCTATGGTGATGGCGAAAGAATTACCCTGGTTCTTCAATCGGGTGATTATTATATTTTGGGCATCAACGCGTGTGGTTCTGAATGGATGAATGGCCATGCAGACCTTTATCCATTTGATACCCGGGTTAATATAACTGTTTCGGATAACAACATCTGCAGTGGTGATCAGGTTATATTTAACGCGAATTCCTACCAGCCCGATTCAGTCATCTGCACTTATAACTGGATAATTAACGGGTATGGTGAATGGAATCCTGATCCCGGGCAACTTGAATACATACCTGTCAATGGTGACTACATATCGGCCGAGATGGCTACCCCATGTCAACACGACGATCTTCATTTCCCGGAAAACAACCGGATATTGATGATGGTGAATGATTGTCCCGGAATAACAACCACCTGGAATGGAAGCATCAGCGAAAACTGGTATGAACAAAACAATTGGGACAACGGAATTCCTGATGCGAACACCATAGCTGTAATCCCGGGTGGATTGCCAGGTTATCCCACACTTACCACGGCAGCCTTGTGTGGATCCATTATTATAGAACAAGGCGGTTCCATTATTGGCAGTGAGTTTTTAAATCACAAATCCGCCCTGGTTAAATGCGACATTTCGGATGCAGAATATCATTATCTCAGTTCACCGGTAAACCCAAATCCCCTATTCGGTGAGGTCTTCCCGTTAAATCAGCATACAGTATGGGCCCGTAAATACCATGAACGGTACGGTGAATGGATTAATCTTACAGAATATGACCAATTTGAAAAAGCCACAGGGTATTCCATGCAATTTACACTTCCCAACACTGCACAGTTTATCGGGTTGCTGAATGGTACAAATTCGTCAACCTCCATAGAGAACTATAATACTAGTGGTATCGCTGACAGGGCAGGATGGAACCTGATAGGCAATCCATTTCCAAGTGCAATAGATTGGGATCTGATACCACATACTTTTATTGAAAATGCTGTATATGTTTGGAATGGTGCACAGTACATATCCTGGAATGGAACTGTCGGTGCCCTTGAAAATGGAATTATTCCCCCAATGAATGGTTTCTTTGTAAAAATGACAGCCAGTTACTGGAAAAACTTTACGATTCCTGTCATAGCCAGGGTTCATGGAAATGTACCGTTTTATAAAGAAAGTCCATCGAATCTGCTTGAACTTACGGTTTCAGGTGAAGAACATGCAGATAAAACCTTTATCCGCTTTAATCAGGATGCAACAACAACCTTTGACACGGAATATGATGCCTGGAAACTCCGGGGCATTGAAGAAGCACCCCAGCTTTTCAGTTATGCTGGTGGTAAGGAACTTAGCATCAATGAACTGCCATTTTGGGGCAGTGAAGTAATTGAACTTGGCTTTAAATGCGGGGAATCAGGCAATTTCAGTCTAAACAGTACTGGTTTGGAAAGCTTCAACAACAGTGTCCGGATTCTGCTTGAAGATATGAAAGAAGGAATTTTTCAAAACCTTTCGGAAAAAGCGCAATACAGTTTCAGCTACATCGCCGGGGAGAGCGAGCACAGGTTCAAACTCCATTTCGCTGAGGTTTCATCCAATCCTGAATCTGCAGAAGTCAATATCTACAGCGTTGGTAAAACTGTAATAATCAATAACTTCACAGGGCTAAGCGGTGAAGTCCTTGTATATGACTTTACCGGAAGGATGATTTTGAGCAGTATAATTGATAGCGGAAATCAGCGAAGCTTCGCACTGAATGCGGCAGCCGGCCCTTATGTTGTTAAAGTTATAACTGCCAAAGGTGTTCAAAGCCGGAAGGTTGTGATCATGTAATCTACCTTACGATTAATATCTTATTCTATGATATTGCAGGATTCAGTTTCATTCTTGCATATTGGCATCCCGGTAACCTTTCACCATGTATAGTTGCCAATATTCCACTTTAAGATATTTGTTAAACAACTGATTATGTATATCTTGCAATTCAAGATATTTGATTGAATAAATTATATTAAAGAAATTTGAAAATTTGCTTGACAAATGGCAAATGCCGGTTATATTCCGGCCTGAAAAATCATTTCAAAATATGAAAGAACCAGTGATGGAACCAAAGCACAAAGTGATCAACCTGATTATCCTCGACGAAAGCGGATCGATGCAATCGATTAAAAACAGCATTATCCAGGGATTCAATGAAGTAGTTCAAACCATTAAAGGCGTTGAAAAGCAGTTCCCGGAGCAGGAACACATCATTACTTTGCTTTCATTCAATGGATTGGGGCACAAATACCTCCTTGAAAATGTACCTGCTTGCGACCTGATTGAAATTGATGACAGTAAATATCATCCCAACGCTATGACACCGCTCTACGATGCCATGGGTTTCAGCATTCAGAAACTCCGCTCCCAAATGCAGAATGAAAAAGATTACAATATCCTGGTAACCATACTGACCGATGGTGAAGAGAACAGTTCAAAAGAGTTTGATGGTAAAGCCATAAAGAGTCTGGTAGAAGAACTCAAAGCCCAAAACTGGACATTTACTTACATCGGCACCGAACACGATGTTGAAAAATCTGCTTTGTCGATTTCAATCACCAATACCATTGTATTTAAGAAAAGCCAGGCGGATATGGACATTATGTTCAACCGTGAAAAGAATGCAAGGATGAATTACAGCCGTAAGATCAGGGATAAGGAGGATACTACGGAGGATTTTTATAAGGAAACATAAAATTCGTTGAAAATTTTATTTTCGCACTTGCATTTCATCATTACCATTGTATCTTTACAAAGAATACGGTTTTTTTACATACCTGTAAGATATTGCCCGTTGCATTATATGTTGTAACAGTACCCTGTACTCATGATAAAAAGGCTCTGTCTGGCTTTGCTGTTATTCCCCCTAGTTCTGATTGCCCAGCCATGGAAATCGAAGCCGTTTTCAGTCAGTCTGTTTAACAATGCCACATTGTTACCTCCTGCTTCCCTTACTGCTGTATTTAATCAACCCATCCATCCCGGAATTGCATTCTCGTACGAGTTCGGATGGAGAGAAACCATTAAAAGCCCGATGTTCCGCAATGTAAATACATATGCCCTGGGAGGAAGCAAAGTATATACCGGGAAATGGTTCCAGAATATTGGAGTCAGCTGGTTTTATCACAGGTATGTGAATCACGCAGTTCTTTTAACAACCCAGGCGGGCTATCGCAGATATATTAAAAAATTCTCGGCCGAAGTTTCATTGCATGCAGGATATATGCATGCATTCCTGCTGAATGAGCGTGCTGTAAGGCAACAGAACGGAAGCTGGAAAAGTGAAAAAGGATTCGGCAAGCCACAGTTTGTTGCAGGTGCCGGGGTTGGAGTAGGCTATGATGCCGGATATCATTACAATATTCGCAGAATCTTTATCAATTACGATTTCCGGCTGCAAATGCCATTTGTTAAGAGTTATGTAACGCTTTTGCCCAATGGCGTGCTCTCCGTCGGTCTTCAGTTTACGCTGTTTAAAAATGTATCCGATCAGAACAAACCTTCTCAGGAAAGACTTGAATGTCCAAAATCGTAAATAAACTACTGGCTGTAATGGCCATCATGCTGTTGGTTACAGCCTGCAACGATGAAGTCAGCAGGCCGGCTGTTCTCAACTGTCCGATGGAAGGTGACCCGTTATACAATGCCAATTCAAAAAGTGCTGAATTCCAACAACTCCTGAACGATTACATAAAAAAGGGACTTCCCGGCGCAATTTTGCTGGTTAAAGACAGCACCGGTTTTTTTATTGGTTCAGCCGGGATGGCCGATATCAGGGAAAATATCCCCATGCAGGTATGCCATATTTCAAAAATTGCAAGCGTTACCAAATTTATGCTTGGAGCAGCTATAATGCGTTTGCAGGAAAAAGGTACCCTGTCGCTCGATGATCTCATCAGCAAATACATTCCTTCCGAAAAGCTGAAGAAAATCTCCAATGGGAACCAACCGATAACCATTCGAAACCTGATGAACCATACAACTGGTTTTTATGAAGTTATAGAAGACCAGGGATTTTACCTTCAGGTTCTGAATGACCCTGCAAAGCACTGGTCAGCAGACGATTTGCTGAAGTATGTATACAACAGGGAGGCCATGTTTGATTTCAGGCCGGCCGATACGGCCGGTTACAGCAATACCAACTATCTGTTGCTTAGCATGATTGTTGAATCCGTAACCGGAATGCCTCATACTGTAACCATGCATGAGGAAGTATTTGCCCCGCTTTCTCTTAATGATACCTACTATTTCTGGCACGATCCGCTTCCTGAGAGTGGAGTAGTACAGGGTTATTATGATTTATACAACAACGGTAACCTGGAAAACCTGACCCAATGGAATACCGGAAGTGGCAACGGCTACGGCGGTGTTTATTCTACTGTTTGGGATATGTACAAATTCATTGATGCACTTTTCGTTCAGAAAACGCTTCTAAGCCAATCCTCTTTGGACCAAATGCTGGTATTTCATCCTGATATTGAGTCGCGCAAGTTATTGGGCGTTGCATGCTTTAAAGATTTCATCGATATCGGTGATCCTGAAAAAGACTATGCCTGGGGTCATCGTGGACGCGATCTCAGCTACAGTGCTGATCTGTTCTATTTCCCTGAGCACGGCACTTCTATGGCATTCATCGTGAATTACGGAACCGATGGTGATAGCCCTTTGGGACCCGTATTTCTTGAAATGAGGGATAAAATTGCCAGATTGATTGTGAGGGACTAAATTCTCAAAACCCGCATTTTTCTATTCGCCTTTCGTCTCCGGATTCATCCTGTTCAGGATAGCCCGGCGTTTGGCAATCAGGTCAGAAAGCTCAATGACCATATCGGCATTCACTTTTCTCGCCATAGGAAGTATATATTGCTCAGTCTGATCGAGGTATCTGGCTATTTTTAAATCGGAATCGGTATCGCGGTGCAGGTCGGTCAGATTACTGATGCGGTCGGCACATTTAAGGATCAGCGCATTTCTTGATCCTGTTTCAAGCACCCGTTGCAGGTAATCATTCTTTAGCTCTCCCTCCATTTTTGTAACCTCAAGCACCAGATCAACTACCCGATGACCCTCTTCATCGGTCTGGCGGATTTCATCTACCAGTGTTTCCGGCAGATCTTCGAGCAGATCGTGAATAAGAGAGGCTTTCAGCAAAGTACTATCCATGAAATACTTGTAATCAAAAAGAATTCCCAGGGTAGAAAAAGCATGCCTGAACTGGTTTCCACCTACCCTCCGGCTGATCCCAATAAGTGCAGTTGCTTTTAAAATGTAGGGTGCCAGAACCAGGTTTCTGAGGGCGTCTAATTCGTTCATAAAAATGGAAGATTTTTCCCTTTCAAAACTAATGATTTTCAGAGTTATGCTGACATGGTATGGGTTGAGTAAAAAAAAAACTGCCCCGGAATGAATGGGGCAGTTGCATTTGACCAATAATTAAAACTGACTAATTAAGCAAAATCAAACTAAAATTACCAGTAATTCTGTTCGGAACAGAAGTTAAGGCTTTCGAATAATTCAGAATGTTCCTGATGGCAGCTTCGGATGGGGAAGCATTTAACGGATTTGTCCTGTTCTTTTTAAGGCTGTATCCGCTGACTTGTTTTAAAGGAACAAAAGGTAAATCTTTGTGGGTAAAGCTTTTGGGCATAGGCTTATGTTTGATTCGAATTTTAAAGTTAACAACCAATAAACGAATGTGTGGCCATGTTTAGTATTTAAAAAATATAAAAAAGTAAAAAAAAATCCTGATGTTCCAGCGACCTTCTGGAGTATCAAAAAACAAGAAAACCGGAAAGTCCGTAAACTCCCCGGTTTAAGCATGAAAACAGAAAAATTCTATGCTGAAAGCGAAATTTCATTTTGTTCAATCAACTTTCGCAGGTTGATCAATGCGTAGCGCATTCTGCCCAAAGCTGTGTTGATACTGACATTCGTTTGCTCTGCTATTTCTTTGAAACTCAGATCTGCATAGTGACGCATTACCAGAACTTCGCGTTGTTCAGGAGGCAGAAAATCGATCATCGACCTTACATCCTGATAAATCTGCTCCGTGATGATGCGTTCCTCGGCAGACTCATCGTAAATCCGAAGGTTGTCGAATATACTTACCTCGTCGTTCTGTGTTTCGACAAAAGGAATCCTCCTGGATTTTCGAAAGTGATCTATCACAAGGTTGTGTGCAATGCGCATAACCCATTGGATAAACTTTCCTTCCTCCTTATAGGTACCGGATCGCAAAGTGTGGATTACCTTAATAAAGGTATCCTGAAATATATCATCAGCATGTTGCTTGTCCTTAACAACCATGAGGATATAAGAAAAAACCTTGTTTTTGTGGCGATGGATCAACTGTTCAAGGCTGATTTCATTACCGGCTAAATACCTGTTAATTAGCTCTTGATCGCTAACTGTCTGGGCATGCATAGGTGCCTCCTTTTGTTAGTAATAGTAGCGTAGATATTTAACCGATAGAGTGCCTCCTATGCGTTGGTTTAACAATAATTTCTGAACAGTTCGCCGATGTTTAAAGGCTTTGCGCCCACATCGGGAACAAATATACGGCAATATGTAACACAAAAGCAAGTGCTGCCTGAAAAAAAATTAATTTTGCCACGAAATGCAATAGTTAATATGAATATCGACCCAAAAGTAATTCCAAGCCCTGAAAATTCAATTATTATCAAAGGGGCCAGAGTCCACAATCTTAAAAATATATCGCTTGCCATACCCCGCAACCGTTTTGTGGTTATCACCGGCCTATCCGGGTCGGGCAAATCATCACTAGCATTTGATACACTGTATGCCGAAGGTCAGCGCCGTTATGTAGAAAGCCTGAGTGCCTACGCGAGGCAGTTTCTCGGCCGGATGAGCAAACCTGAGGTTGAGTACATCAAAGGCATTTCTCCTGCAATAGCCATTGAACAAAAGGTAAATTCAAGGAATCCGCGCTCCACAGTTGGTACCTCCACAGAGATTTACGAATACATTAAATTACTATATGCCCGCATAGGTAAAACCTATTCTCCTGTTTCGGGCACCCTGGTGAAGCGTGATTCGGTTACCGATGTCTGCGATTATCTTATCGGCCTTCCTGAAGAATCAAGGGCGACCATTCTGTGCAGATTGCTTATAAAGCACAACCGCTCTTTGCAATCGCAGTTAACGATTCTGAATCAGCAAGGGTTCAGCCGGGTGATGAAAAATGATGAAATTTTCAGGATTGATGAACTCATCAAACATCCGGCCGATGAAACAGCAGAATACTACCTGGTGGTCGACCGTGTTACTATAAGAAAGGAGGATGAGGATCTTTTGTCACGCCTGGCCGATTCGGTGCAAACTTCATTTTATGAAGGAGAGGGCGAATGTATATGCGAAACAGAAACCGCTGGCCGGTCCGAAAAGCGTATTTTTTCAAATCGGTTCGAATCAGATGGAATTACTTTTGAAGAGCCATCCGTAAACCTTTTCACCTTCAACAACCCATATGGCGCTTGTAAAACCTGTGAGGGATTTGGTAGCATCATCGGAATAGATGAAGACCTCGTGATCCCCAATAAAAGTCTTTCGGTGTACGAAGATGCCATTGCCTGCTGGAAAGGTGAAAAACTAAGTGAATGGAAAGACGAACTGGTTAACAGTGCATACAAATTTGGATTTCCTGTCCATAAACCCTGGTATGAACTTACCGTTGAGCAACGCAAACTCGTTTGGGATGGGAATCAATACTTTGGCGGAATAAAAGCATTTTTCAAGTTTGTTGAGGAACAGACTTATAAAATTCAGTATCGTGTTATATTATCAAGGTACCGGGGCAAAACAGGGTGCCCTGACTGCAATGGCACCCGGCTGCGAAAGGATGCCAACTATGTAAAAATTGGCGGATTGTCGGTGAGCGAACTGGTTCTGAAACCAGTGGATGAGTCCCTCGGTTTTTTCAAAGCACTAGAGCTCAACGAACACGATCAGGCTGTGTCCAAACGTTTACTTGTTGAAATAACCAACCGATTAAAGTTCCTGTGCGATGTCGGGCTAGGCTACCTGAACTTAAACAGGCTCTCATCAAGTCTTTCGGGAGGTGAATCGCAGCGCATCAACCTGGCCACTTCGCTGGGGAGCAGCCTGGTAGGATCGATGTATATACTCGATGAACCCAGTATTGGACTTCATCCCCGCGATACCCACCGGTTAATTGATGTGTTGCAGGCCCTGAAAAAACTGGGTAACTCTGTCATCGTGGTTGAGCACGACGAGGAGATTATGCGTTCTTCAGATCATATCATTGATATCGGTCCGCTTGCCGGAGAAAATGGAGGTGAAATCATGTTTGAAGGCACCTTTGATGAACTTACACAGGAAACTGACAGCCTCACCGCCGGATACCTGACCAACAGGCTGAGGATAGAAGTGCCTCATCAAAGACGGAAATGGAGAGATTCAATCGAACTCTCCGGAGTAAGGGAAAATAACCTGCAGGGAATCAATGTAAAATTTCCGCTGAATGTGCTGGTTGCCGTAACAGGGGTGAGTGGTTCCGGAAAAACTTCCCTGGTAAAACGGGTACTTTATCCTACCCTCAAGAAAATATACGGCGGCTACGGTGAGCGAACCGGCCGATACGATAAACTGTCGGGCGATTATATCAGAATAGCTGAAGTTGAGATGGTTGACCAAAACCCCATCGGAAGGTCAACCCGCTCGAATCCGGCTACTTACGTGAAAGCTTACGACGATATCAGGGCATTGTTTGCCGATCAGGCACTTGCAAAAACAAGGGGTTACAAACCCGGGTATTTCTCCTTCAATGTTGAAGGTGGCCGCTGTGAAGAGTGCGAAGGCGAAGGTATGGTGCAAATAGGAATGCAGTTTATGGCAGATATACACCTAACCTGCGAGAGTTGCAAAGGAAAAAGATTCAAAGAGGAAGTACTCGATGTTAATTATAACGGAAAAAGCATAGCCGACATCCTTGACCTTACCATTGATCAGGCAATCGCATTTTTCAGCGAACAAATCAAAGGGAACAATACAGAAAACAGGATAGTTGCAAAACTGCAACCCCTTGCCGATACAGGCCTTGGCTACCTCCGCATGGGTCAGTCTTCCGACACCCTCAGCGGTGGTGAAGCGCAACGTATAAAACTGGCCAGCTTCCTTATAAAAGGGACCGCCGAAAAACCAACCCTTTTTATCTTCGATGAGCCTACGACGGGTCTCCACTTCCACGACATCAACAAACTGCTCGGCTCTTTCAACGCATTGATTTCCAAAGGACACAGTATCATCGTAATTGAGCATAACATGGATGTCATCAAATGCTGCGACTGGGTGATTGACCTTGGACCCGAAGGCGGAAACGAGGGTGGATTCGTTGTTTTTGAAGGCACTCCGGAGGATCTTGCCAATGAAAAGAACTCATATACAGGGTTGTTTCTGAAGGATAAACTAAACCAGTAAGCCCATAGAGGATGCATTGCTCAGTTGATTGGGGGTAACAGAAAATACTACTGGAATATTGGAAAAGTGGAAGAATGGAATGATGGAAATTAGCAAACCAGCCTGCCGGCTGGCAGGTTAGCAGATTGGCTGATTAGCAAATGGAATAACTGAACGATGGAAGGATGGAAATAAGTAATTCTGAAACTGGGCTTAGATAATTTTGCTAATCCCATTCCGTAAATTTACAAGATTATGTCGAACAGTCGCCACCTTTAATTCTGAAATTCCGAAATTCTGGAACCCCGCCTGACCGACATAAATTTTGCTTAATTGCAGTCAATCGGGCAGGCCTGAAACCCTGAGACCCTTGAACCCTGAAACCCTGAAACCCTGAAACCCTCGAACTCTTGAACTCTTGAACTTTTGAACCTTTGAACATTAGAACTTTTGAATCCTGCACCCCTGTAACTCTAAACCCTGAAACTCTGAAACCCTGAAACTCTGAAACCCTGAAACCCTGAAATTCTGTAACCCTGAAATTCTTGAACCCTGAAACCCTAAAACCCAAATGAAAATACTGATTTTCAAGCATATACATGATGAACCTGCCGGACATACAGAAGAGTGGGCTCAGGAAAGGGGGCACAGTTTTTCTTACCATTTCGGGGATCAGCACAATGTGTTGAATTCTCTTCCTGAATTTGATCTCCTGATTATTATGGGGGGCCTGATGGGTGCTTATGAAGAGGAAACCTACCCCTGGTTGAAAACTGAAAAAAGACTGATCCGTGAAGCAATTGACAGTGGGAAAAAGGTACTTGGGATTTGTCTGGGTGCTCAGTTGATTGCCTCTGCTTTGGGCGCAAGGGTATATAAAAACGATCATGCTGAAATCGGGTTTCACCATGTAAAGCCTGTAAAAGACAGTCAATCAGCCTTGTTTGCTTCAGGAAAAGAACATAGCTTTTTCCAGTGGCATGGCGATACATTTGAATTACCCGAGGGCGCCTGCCACATTGCAACCTCTTCACAGGTTAAAAACCAGGCTTTTTCATACGGAAACAATGTTACGGCGCTTCAGTTCCACCCCGAGATGGACAGCCAGATTATTGAAGGATTATTAAAAAGATCGTACGATTCTGAAGCGGCTTCTCCCTGGAAACAAAGTGTAAACTCTATAAAGGAGCAACTTCAACTGGTCGGTAATGGTCGTTCAATGCTCTTCAGATTGCTTGATGAAATGACTTCAACACTTTGATCTTAATTTATTTGTGAGCATCTCAGCCGGAGATAGAATATTTCTTGTAAATTCACACCGGTATTATTACATTTACCGGAAATTGACATTAAATGAATGCACACTGGAATTAATGCAGAAATAATGTTATTTGCGTTAAACAGCAAAATGATTTTTTAGTAATTTAGTCCTTTCTAAGCACGCGAAATGCGCGATTAGGCTGGTTATCATAATTTATTTCTATGGAAAACAAGTTGTCACAGGACGAATCCGGGAAAACACTTCAACAACTAATCAATGAAAATCAGGCACTTAAGGAAACCGTAGCACGGCTAAACCACCTGAGTTCTCAGGAAGAAGATCTGATAAAGGCCAAAGAAGAAGCTGAACGCGAAAACAGAATGAAGTCTGATTTTCTGGCCATGATGAGCCATGAGATCAGGACACCAATGAACGGTGTTATCGGTATGACCAGTCTTCTGCTGGATACGAGCCTTACCGTTGAACAAAAGAATTATGTAGAAACCCTGAGATTGAGTGCCGACAATCTGATGACAATCATCAATGATATTCTTGACTTCTCCAAGATTGAATCAGGGAAAATGACACTTGAGGAAGCTCCTTTTGAGCTTCGCAATTGTATAGAAGATGCACTCGATATTTTTGCCCAGAAAGCCATCGAAAAAGGGCTCGACCTGCTTTACCTCATTCAACCCGATGTTTCACCATTCCTTATCGGAGACATCACCCGCCTGCGTCAGGTGCTTATCAACCTGATTAACAATGCAATAAAATTTACTGAAGAAGGCGAAATATTTATTTCAATTGATAAGGTAACTGAAACTGAAGGCCACCAGGAATTACAGTTTTCTGTAAGAGACAGTGGAATCGGAATTTCAAAAGATAAAATCGGAATCCTGTTTGAAGCCTTTACCCAGGCCGACAGCTCAACAACCCGTCGCTACGGTGGAACCGGCCTCGGCCTTGCTATTGCAAAGCACCTGGTTGAACTGATGGGCGGACGTATCTGGGTTGAGAGCACTTTAGGTAAAGGATCAACCTTCAATTTCACCATTAAACTGCGCACTTCCGGAATCGGCAAGACTAAACTATATGTTCGCGGGCAGATCCCTGAACTCAAGAGCAGCCGGGTACTGATCGTTGATGACAACGAAACCAACAGGCATATCTTTACATTACAGTTCGAATCATGGGGCATGATCCCCATCACAGCCAAATCGGGTCCCGAAGCACTCGCAGTTATTGAGGAAGACGATGAACCATTCGACCTTGCTGTGATTGATATGCAGATGCCGACCATGGACGGACTAGAACTTGGCAGGGCCATCAAGGCGCTTCCTTTCAAGGGGGACGTTCCGATGATCATGCTCACTTCCCTCGGCAAGATCGCAAAACTACCTGCTGAAATCTTTGATTCGCAGCTTTCGAAACCAATCAAACTGGCCGAACTTTTTGAAGAAGTACTCAGGGTAATTGCTGAATCACGCAGCAAGCGCAGCAACCTGGCCGACCACAACATCGACAAGAATCTTTCAGCCAAATTACCAATGCGTATTCTGCTGGCTGAAGATAACATCACCAACCAGGACCTGGTAATCACCCTTCTGAGTAAGATGGGCTATAAGATCGACGCTGTCGAAAACGGCCGCAAGGTGCTAGAAATGCTGGATCGCAAAAAATATGATATAATTCTGATGGATATTCAGATGCCGGTGATGAATGGGATGGAAGCCACTAAAATTATCTGTGAAAAATTCCCAGAACACGACCGGCCCAAGATCATCGCCATCACCGCCAACGCCATGCCCGGCGACCGCGAACGCTACCTGAATGCAGGTATGGTCGACTACCTGCCAAAACCCATCAAGTTTAAGGATGTGCAGTCGGTACTTATCAAGTGGGGTAAGAAGAAATAACATCAACCTGTTATAATAGTAAAAGCCCGGATTCCCGGGCTTTTTTTATTTTGCAATATGATAAGCCTTAAGCCAGCTGACTTTGCAAACTTCCGGTCTTGTTTGGCTTTGCCAGCTCGCTCTTACTTCAAGTGCACCATGTACCTGGGAAAACTCCTAAAATAACATACTCAGCTTACAAAATATATCATCAAGTAAATTCCAACACCTTTATTTACAACACTCTATAAAAATTAAATTTTCAAGTGTTGCATTATTCAACACTGTATAGATTTTATACAACCTTACCATAACCATTGATTAACAGCTATATACAACATCCTCAATAAATTAGTGTTTAATTATTCAACAGTAGTCGGACCAGGTTTAGATAAACAATGAATTGTAATATTCATATAAACAGGCAATTACAATCATTTTTTCAGCATGGCACTGTTATTGAAAAGGCTGATGAAAATTTCAACTATACCTCCGTTTCGTAAAAGCATTAAAAAACCATATCATGAAAAACATCACCTTTTTAATCTGCGGGCTGTCACTCCTACTTATTGGTTATACAGCCACATGTAATACCAGCGCTGAGAATAATTCCGGAAACCAACCCGGTTCTGTTGCTGAAAACACATTGCAAATCAGGTGTACTCCTGATTTAGTAAACCTTGCATCAACCTGGGCCAATGAATTTAGCAGGATAAATCCTGAAACTAAGATCAATGTTGTAGAAATTGCAGCTGATCAGGAAATTTCTGACAACTTTCTGAGCTTGATTTCCGATGAAGCTTCCACCGCCAAGACAGATGACTGGAAGATGGTCATTGGTCGTGAGCCATTAGTGCCGGTCATCAACGCACAAAATCCATTTCTGAAAGAACTGAACCTTCAGGGGATTTCGTTTGAAGCAATCGCAAAATTAATTACCAGTCAGCAAAGTCAGCACTGGGGAACACTGATCGAAGGCAAACCGGATGTAACTATCCACTTTTATGTAATTGACAACGCTGATGTAAAGTCAAGGCTGGGATTTTTCACAAAATCAGCTCAGGAGATTGGCAGCGGCATTATTCCGGTAACAGCAACCGAATTGATTTCAGCCGTAAAAAATGATGTCTATGCCATCGGATTTTGCAGGCTGTCGGATGTTCTGAATGCGAATCAGGATGGTTTAACGGAAAATATAGCATTCCTCCCTGTTGATAAGAACGGAAACGGCCGGCTCGACAGTTTTGAGAAAATATACGGAAGCCTGGATGATTTTACCCGGGGTGCATGGCTCGGCAAATATCCTCAAGCCCTCCAGGGCAGAATTTATGCCACATCAACGACAAAACCGGAAGATAAAACCAAACTGGCATTTTTAACGTGGATACTGGATGATGGGCAGCAGTTTCTTAATTCAAATGGGTTTACTGAGTTGGCTATGAGCGAAAGCCAGGCCAATACCGAAGCCCTTCTCAATCCTGAGCTTATTCCGGCACAGCCTGAAGAATCTGATTCTGCAGGGATATGGCTGATCGTTATTGTATCAGTTGTGATTGTTGCATTCGCCATGACCTATGTTATAAAGAATTTCAGAAATATCAGGTCGAAAGTTTCTGTTCCTGAAATCCAAATTACAAATTCTCTGAATGAAAAAGCCATTTTCGCTCCTAAAGGATTATACTTCGACAAAACGCACACATGGGCATTTATGGAAAAAGACGGCACTGTTAAGGTAGGTATTGATGATTTCCTGCAACATATTACAGGAAACTTAACCCGGATTAATATGAAAGAACCGGGTGAGCTTGTCAGAAAAGGAGAAAAGGTAATGACCATTGTCAGGAAGGGCAAACAACTGAATATTTATTCCCCGGTTTCGGGCACTATTATGGAAAAAAACCAGTCACTTTTAGCTGATCCATCTTTATTAAATTCTTCTCCATACAGGGATGGATGGGTTTACATGATTGAACCTAAAAACTGGTTAAGGGAGATACAGTTCCTGTTCATGGCCGATAAGTATAAAGAATGGCTGAAAGATGAATTTTCGCGGCTGAAGGATTTCTTTGCTGCATCAGTAAAATCAAATACCGGCGTTTATGCTCATATCATTCTTCAGGATGGAGGCGAGTTAACCGACAATGTTCTGGCAGATCTCGAACCGGACGTATGGGAAGATTTTCAGACGAAATTCATCGATACTTCAATATAGCCCGCTTTCGGAAACCATTCTTTCAATTAAGGTACCAGGATTGAGGTTAAGAATGACGAATGTAGAATGACGAATGTAGAATGTAGAATGAATTTTCGTTTTACGTTTTAAGATTGACGATTAAAAATTAATAAAAACATCCCTAAATATGATTTCAACTCCCCTCATCCTTTAGGAGAGGGGTTTGGGGGTGAGGTAATACGAATGTAGAATGTTGAATATTGCATTTTGTTTTTGCCAACCGCTAACTGCCTATTACCAAATAATTTACGAAGGAAGAAGGAAGAAGGAAGGCTTTGTTTTGCCAACTGCTAACTGCCTATTGCCAACTAATTTATGAATGACGAATGACGAATGTTGAATGTTGAATATTGCATTTTGTTTTTGCCAACTGCTAACTGCCTATTGCCAACTAATTTACGAATGACGAATGTTGAATGTAGAATATTGCATTTTGTTTTTGCCAACTGCTAACTGCCTATTGCCAACTAATTTATGACGAATGACGAATGTAGAATGTAGAATATTGCATTTTGTTTTTGCCAACTGCTAACTGCCTATTGCCAACTAATTCACGAATGACGAATGTAGAATCAGGTTGAGTGGGGCGAAAGGTATTTCACTGAATGCTTTAACAATCATAAGATGGGGACTAACATCTAAATTTCAGATATGAGTATAGACAGGCGGAATTTTTTGAAAACACTCGGGGTTGCCGGACTTACCCTGGCCGTGGGAAAAGGATTCGGAACAGAAAATAAGCAGGGTGAAGAAACAGAATTTCAGGCAATGCTCTACGATTCAACGATGTGTGTTGGGTGCAGGGGTTGTGAAAAGGCTTGTGCAAAAGCGCATGGCTTGCCTGAACCACTGGATGAATTGGAAGTTGGTGTACTCAGAAAGACCAGTGAACAACGGCGAAATGTCATCAACAAGTTTGACACTTCTGCAGGCGAGGTTTATGCCAGAAATGCCTGTATGCATTGCAATGAACCGGCCTGTGCCGCAGCCTGCCTCACACAGGCAATGTATAAGACGAAGGAAGGCCCGGTCATCTGGAGAGAAGATAAATGCATGGGATGTCGTTATTGCATGGTTTCATGCCCGTTTGATGTTCCAAAATTCGAATACCACAGTGCCAATCCCCGGATTCTGAAATGCGACATGTGTTACGATAGGATCGTTAAAGGTGAAATTCCGGCTTGTGCCGCAGCTTGCGGTGATGCTTTGATCTTTGGGACCCGCAGGGAATTGCTGGCAGAGGCCAGAAAAAGAATTGTTGAAAATCCCAAAGACTACATAGACCATATTTACGGCGAAAAGGAGGCTGGAGGTACCGGAGTTCTGTTTCTCTCCCCTGCTCCTTATAATGAAATCGGATTTAAGACCGGTCTTCAGAATACTTCTTATCCGGAGCTTTCAAAAGGGTTCCTTTACAGCGTTCCTTCCGTATTTGTTTTGTTGCCGGTTTTGTTATTGGGAATACACGAAGCCACAAAAATAAACCGCCCTAAAGAAGAAGAAAATGAATAATACAGTAGCAGCGACAGCAAGAGATAACGACGGCAGACCGGTGTGGCGGTTTTTGCTGGACGAACTAAAACCCAAAGGCAAATGGCTTACCCCTTTTAATATAATTTCGATTCCGGTAATATTGCTGGGGTTTGCTTTAATTGTGATACGCTTCTGGAAAGGAATCGGCGCCATTACAAATTTAACACAGGAAATACCCTGGGGCCTGTGGATTGGGTTTGATGTGGTAACCGGTGTTGCATTTGCCGGTGGAGCTTATGTGCTGACTTTTATGGTTTATATCCTGAAAATGGATAAGTACCATTCAATCGTAAGAATTACCGTGCTGAATGGTTTTCTTGCGTATGTTTTTTATGCCGGGGCTTTGCTCCTTGACCTGGGACGCCCGTGGAATGTAATAAACCCGATTATTGGAAATAGTTTTGGTACCAGTTCGGTGCTTTTCCTGGTTGCATGGCATTTTATGCTATACATGATAGCGGAGCTGATCGAGTTTTCGCCGGCCATTGCTGAATGGCTGGGTGCCCGCAGGGCCAGAAAGATTCTGTCGGCCATGACCATGGGTGCTGTTATTTTTGGAATTACCCTCTCTACACTCCATCAGTCCGGATTGGGAGCTCTTTATCTGATGGCAAAAGACAAAATACACCCGCTGTGGTATTCTGAGTTTATTCCAATACTGTTTTTAGTTTCAAGCGTTTTTGCAGGTCTTTCAATGGTTATTTTCGAAGGTTCAATCAGTCACAGAGTGTTTTTCAGGCAAATCAGCGAAGAAAATCACAAGGCTGAGAAAGGCATTCTGAAAGGGCTATCAAAGATATGCGCCGGAGCGATGTTTGCCTACTTCTTTTTGCAGGTGTTGGTGTTTATCCATGACAAAAACTGGAATTTACTGAATACACCAATGGGCTATTGGTTTTTGGTTGAAATGATTGGGTTTGTGTTGCTCCCTATGATACTGTTCATATACAGCTATCGTAACAGCAATATTTTAATGGTGCGGATTGCTGCAATACTCACAATGCTCGGGATCATCATTAACCGGCTGAATGTAACTGTAATCGGCTTCAGGTGGGATGCCTCTGTACATTACGTTCCTTCCTGGATGGAAATAGTTGTTACACTGGCCGTAATTTTCACGGAAATATGGATTTTCAGGTGGGTTATCAACCGCATGCCGGTTTTGAGGGAATCCCCATCCTGGGTAAGAGAAGAAAAATAAACCAGTTGTCACATCATCGCGGTGACAGCATAAAATATTAACAAATGGACGGATTTAGCTATAACAACATTTTTGAAACGAAAGGCATTGAATACCTGGTAATTATCCTGTTCTTTGCCATACTTATCCCCTTTTGGTTTATTCTGAACAAACAGAATAAAATAACGAAACAGATTCAAGAAACATTGGGCTTTCTGACAGCCGGTGTTTTGAAAATTCCACAAGGATTGTTTTACAGCAGGAATCACACCTGGACACACCTGGAAAAGTCAGGGATCGCAAAAGTTGGTCTCGATGATTTGCTTTTGAGGATAACCGGAGAGGTGCAGTTCACCAATCTGAAAAAGCCAGGGGAAAGTGTTGAAAAAGGAGAATTACTGGCAGAAGTTAATCATCACGACAGGATTCTGAAAGTTTATTCCCCGATTTCCGGCGAGATCATCGGTGCCAATCATCTGCTGACGAAAGAACCCGGAATCCTGAATGAAGATCCATACATCAAAGGGTGGATGTATAAAGTTAAACCTTTTAACTGGGTTGCTGAAACAAATACTTACTACCTGGCAGGAAATGCAACAGATTGGTCGGTAAATGAACTGGAAAGATTCAAGGATTTTCTGGCAGTGTCGATGAAAAAATATAGTCCGGATTCATCAAAAGTTATTCTACAGGACGGTGGTGAACTTAGGGACCATGTTCTTTCTGAACTTCCCGAAGAGGTCTGGCAGGATTTTCAGAAGAGCTTTCTGAATATGAAAGACTGATGATGAAATATTAACCTCTCAGAAAACCACATTATAATACTACATATCAGTAATATAGAAGTTATCCAGGTTAATAATTCAGTCAGGAATTACCATTAGAAACGATGCATGCCCGCATCGTTTCTATTATTTTGGGTCAATTTTCCATCACATTGATCGGGTTGTTTCTATTTATTTTTTTTAGATATCGGCCTTTTTATTGAAAGAATTTTAATATAACTTAGCCTACGGTAAATGAATCAAAAATGCTGTGATGAAGTGGTTTAGAAAAGTGACAGATAAAAGGACCAATGGAAGCCCGATCGTAAATGGGTACGTTAAGTTCAGGTCGTCAATCTATGGCAGGGTAGTTATCATCATTACCATTTCATCGTTTTTCCTGTTCGTTGCTTTTGGAATTATTTTCAGATCAGTGAATGAGGAATATATGAAATCCGTTATCCGTGAAAATGGAAACAACATCGGATTTCTGGTTGAAGGAGCCCTTTATCGTTCCATGCTTGAAAACGACCCCAATTCCCTGCAAAGCACACTTGATATAATCAATACTATGTCAGGCATTGAAGATGTAAATATGTATGACATTGACAACGACCTGGTATACTCTTCCTTTTCTACAGACACAACCAATCACAGTGACCCTGACTGTAAAAGCTGCCACAGGGATTTCGCGACTATGTTTTCAGTCTATGAAAAATCATACAAAATCATAGATGTTGGAAGTGAATGCAGTATGAATCATAATGACAGCGAAAACAGGTATCTTATCATCAAGTCGCCGATTTTAAACAGCAAATCATGTTCTGTGAATTCCTGCCACTGGCATAGTCCTGACGATAAGATCCTGGGCTCACTTCTTATTAAAATTCCGCTCAAGGGACTTGACGATGCTCTGGAGAAATCAACGACCGATTATTTTCTGATGGCATCCCTGATGACCATTCTGCTCATATTGTTTCTGATATTTTTCACGCAGAAAAAAATAAAAGATCCCTTAAATGATTTAATCAAAGCCAGTGAAGCAGTTGCTAGAGGAGACAACAATACCCGGCTGGAAATAAAGCCAAATCAGCTTTCCGACATGAGAACTGTTTCTTCTGCATTTAATGACATGCTTGACAATCTGCAAACAGCAACCAGCGAACTTCAGAACTGGTCGCAGCAGCTTGAATACAAGGTTCAGAAAAAGTCAGAGGAACTTGGACAGGCGCACAATGAACTCATGAACATTGAGCGGATCGCTTCGCTCGGTAAATTATCTTTATCTGTTGCGCATGAGATTAACAATCCATTATCGGGTATTCTGGTTTATACAAAGCTGGTTTACAAACAATTAAATAATCAGCAATTGGATACATCCAAAAAGGAATCAATGCTGAAGCATTTGCGGCTAATCGAAAATGAGACAAAACGATGCGGCGACATTGTAAAAGGCCTGCTTGATTTCTCAAGAAAAGATCAGGATGGTTTTGAACCGAAGCATCTTCATGAGATTCTGCTGGAGACCTATGAATTGATGACTCACCCGATGAAAATTGCCAATATTAGCTTCTTAATTGATTTATCGGCAAAAGCTGACCTGATTCATTGCAGTCCTAACCAGATTAAGCAGGCCTGTATTGCCATACTTGTAAATGCCTCGGAGGCTGTTTCAGAAAACGGGGAAGTTTTGTTCTCTACCAATAATCCGGATCCTGAACACATCAGGATAGAAATAGCTGACAATGGAACTGGCATTTCAGAAGATGACCTTCCGCATGTTTTTGAACCATTCTTTTCGACCAAGGAGAATGCAAGTGGCATCGGATTGGGATTAGCAATCGTTCATGGCATTATCCAAAGTCATAAAGAAAAAACAGAAATAGTTTCAGAACGTAAGAAAGGAACGACGATAATAATCACATTGCCCTTAATTAAAGCTTAAGGATATTATATATGGCAAAGAAAATCTCAATCCTGATCGTTGATGACGAGGAATCTGTCAGGGATTCGTTATACAACTGGTTTATCGAAGACGGCTACCGTGTTGAATGCGCGGAAAATGCAAAACTTGCATTAACCATGCTTGAATCTGACAGTTTTGATATTATTCTGGCAGATATTAAAATGCCGGGAATGGATGGATTGGAAATGCTGCGGAGGATAAAATCCCTGAAGAAAGATTCAATCGTAATTATCATGACAGCCTTTGCAGCTGTTGATACCGCGGTACAAGCTTTAAAGGACGGCGCTTTCGATTACATCACGAAGCCTTTCGACCCTGACGACCTTTCGCATCTGATCAGAAATGCATCAAAGCAGATATCGTTGATTGAAGAAAATGAAATTCTGAAAGAAAATGTTGTTTCGCTTCAGAATGTGGAAGATATGATCGGTAAGAGCGAAGCCATTAAAAAAGTATTCAGGGAAATTGAAAGTGTAGCCCAATCGAATGCCTCAGTGATTATTACCGGTGAAAGCGGCACAGGGAAGGAGCTTGTTGCCAGGGCGATCCACTCAAATTCTCCGCGCAAATTCTTTCCTTTGGTAAGTGTGCATTGCGGATCGCTTACAGAAAGTTTGCTGGAGAGCGAATTATTCGGACACGAAAAAGGGGCCTTTACCGGCGCCGTCTACAACCGCAAGGGCAGGTTCGAAATGGCCGACAGCGGAACCATTTTTCTGGATGAAATTGCAACCATTTCCCCGAAGATGCAGGTTGAATTGCTGCGGGTGCTGGAAACCAAGAGCTTTGTCAGAGTGGGAGGAAACAAGGAAATCAGTTCTGATTTCAGGGTGATCTGTGCCACCAACAGGGATTTAAAAACAATGGTAGAAAAAGGGCTGTTTCGTGAAGACCTCTTTTACAGGCTCAATGTAGTCAATATCAATGTCCCCCCACTCCGTGAACGGATAGAAGATATCCCGCTGCTTGCTGAGTATTTTATCAAAAAGTACTGTACTTCTATGAACCGGCCTCTCATTTCAATCGATACTTCTGCACTCAAACGCCTCGAGGAGTTTCCATTCCCCGGAAATATCCGTGAGCTTGAAAATATGATTGAACGCGCCATTGTGGTAGGAAAAGGCAAAAAGATCAGCCTCAGAGACCTGCCGATTGGGAAAGAGACAGTCAATACCTCCATTGAGAGCCTGGGTGAACTTGAAAAAAACCACATCGTGCAGATTCTTGAAAAGTACAACTGGAATATTTCCGTCGCTGCCAAGGCGTTGAAAGTTGACCGGGTGACTTTGTATAATAAAATCAAGAAATACAATCTGAAATCAGCTCAATAACAGCTATTCAGGTCAGACCTGGTTGACTTAATACAGACACAAGTCAAAGCGGGCTTTATCGCACAAACCCGAAATCTACCATTAAGCTTTTTACGAATGAATCAGGAACATATCATGTTGATTTCGTTTGGCTATTTCGGGAAAGCATTTCCTGAGATGATCGCCGAAGATGTGGAACATGAATTTTCAATTCCTGTGATTATCAGAGAAGGGCACCTTGATTTGAGCGAATTTTATAATCCCGCCCGGAGACAATACGACGGAAACAATCTGTTAAAAAAAATTGATTCCACGTTTGCATCCGATTCAGCAAAAACACTGGCGATTTTCAATGTTGACCTTTTTATCCCTATTCTTACCTATATTTTTGGTCAGGCGTTTCTCAATGGGAAATCCGGTATTGCTTCAATATACAGGCTGAGCAACGAAAGATATGGCATTGCGAATGACGATACCATTCTGTTGGACCGTCTTCGCAAGGAGGTTATTCATGAACTCGGCCATACATTTGGACTCATCCATTGTCATGTCAGCGACTGTGTGATGAGATCGAGTACTTATGTTGAAGATATAGATCAGAAAAGCCATCATCTGTGCAGTAAATGCAGAATGGAAGTGGGGAAACAGAAATTGCCTTTCGTAAAATAATTTCTTATTCCACTAAGCGCTCATTCGTTTATAGCCCAACAAATGATTTTTTAATTGCCAGTTCAGGGTCGTAGGAAGAAATATAAACAACCCTGAAATCAATTTTTTAAAGCGAATGCAGTAGCCAGAACTAAAGGTATCTATACAATGGCTGATGATTCCTCTTCTTAAAAGCCACTATTCAACCATCAGTTTTTTCCTCATTTTCCCATTGCCGGTAACCAATTCTACAATGTAAATCCCGGACCGGAGCCTTGATATATCCAGAATGTTGTTATTAGATTTGCTGTGCTGTACTTTTTGGCCGGCGAGGTTATAAACAGAAACATCATCCGGGCTCACTCCGTTTTGAGTTGAAATGATGAGGAAATCTTTGCATGGATTTGGATAAATGGAAATTTGCGTGTCGCTAATCGTGTTTTCTAACGATGTAATACATGCCGTTTCCACCTCTGCTTGTGAGTTGCAGCCGGACGCATTGTCATGGATTTCAATTGTGCCATTGGGGGCCGCCAGATAGTCACAAATACTATAAACATCACAATCAGACAAATATTGGTTATTTGCAATTGAAAGATAACCTCCTATAGAAGTAACGTTAGCCAATCCGTTTATATCAGTCAATGCCTGATTGTCCCCAATACCCAGAAAATCACCGATTGAAGTAAGGCTTTCTAATCCATTTAAGCTTGTTAACATTAATGAAGAAATAAAAAGGTGGCCCCCGATGGTAGACAAGTTTTGCAAACCATTCAAATTGGTTATGGCATTTCCGGAAATAGAAAAATCGCCCCCGATTGAGGTCAGACTTTCTAAGTCATCAAGATCAGATAATAAATAATTATCAAAAATAAGCATCGCCCCCCCAACGAAAATTAGGTTTTGTAAACCCCCGAGATTTACCATGTTATCGTTATAGAAAATCCCAATGGTACCAGGGATGGATGTCAGATTTTCTAATCCACTTAGGTTAGTCAAAGCGTCATTCTCTACAATTTCAATATTTCCGCCAACTGAAGTCAAATTGCTCAAGGCGAATATATCTGACAGTGAATCATTTTCAGAAATCCTCAGATCTCCTCCGATAGAAGTCAAAAGCTCAAGTCCCGATAGGCTTATTAAATGTTGATTATTGGTTGGTAGCCAGGACGTACCTATTTCTAATGAACCACCAATAGAAACCAATGTGTTTAGTCCATTGAGGTTGGTGATATCAACTCCACTAATTATAACAATCCCCTCAATCTCAGTACACCCCGGGAAATTGGCCTGGAATCTGTCAATCTGTTCCTGGGTGGAGAAGGTGATGCCCTCAGGCAGGCAGCCCTGAGCATTTGCCAGATATAATGACAGTATTGCCATCAAAAGAAATAATACCTTTTTCCTCATTTTTGTTGTTTTGAAAGTCCTGAATTCAATTCAGAATTATTCTTTTATAAACTTACAGACCCCGAAAGCTTTCCCCCCGTATACCTTTAAAACAAAAAGTCCTTTTGGCAGATTGCTGATATCAACCGTTGTTGAAGCACCGTTAACAGATTGATTTAAAACCTGCTGACCACTTGTGTTTTCGATGGTAAGCTGATAAATACCGGTCATTTCAAAAGTTTCAACTAAAATAGTCTCCGCGGATGGATTGGGCGAGATCCTTAGTGTCAGCCTGACAGTAAATTCATCTATTCCTTCGGTGCAGGCTTCCATCACCTTCTCACGGCTGCTGCATCTTTCGGCATTTTCAAATATTTCATAGTACTTCCCCGGCATCCCTAAATAATCGCAGACACTTTGTACCTCACATTTCGATAAGGATGGGTTTTGAAAAATATACAAATCTGAAATCGACCCTGCACTCACATGATCAAGTCCGGTTAAGCTGGTCAGTAGAGGATTTCCGAACAATCTGACATAACCGTTGACGGAAGTTACATTATTCAGCTCAGTTATACTGGCAAGCGCATTGTTGTAATATATATCAAGATCTCCGTTGATCATAGTCAGGTTATCCAGTCCGGTAAGGTCAGTCAGAAGATCGCAACCTGAAATCAGCAATCCATCAACAGAATTTATATTTTCAAGTGGCGCTAAAGAATTCAATAATGGATTTCCCCTGCAAACAAGATAACCGACAGAGTTCAAATTATTCAGAGCTGAAATATTGGTCAGTTGATGAAGAGGCCCAAGCAACATTCCGATACCTACATTATTCAGACTTCCCAGCCCGTTAAGGCTATTCAATGAGTAATTATCATACAGCCGCAGGTTTCCGCCAACCGATGTCAGGTTTTCCAGTCCGGTCAGGTTGGCCAGGTTTGGACAATCATAAATACTCAGATCACCGCCGATTGAGGTCAGGCCATTAAGACCAGTCAGAATTGTGAGCAGTGAATTTCCATAAATGTCAACATCCCCGGTAACGGAGATAACATTCTCAAGCCCTGTCAGGCTCAGGAGTGAGTGGTTCTCATAAATACTCAGATCTCCCGGAATCGCCTTTAACTGTTCGAGTCCTGAGAAACCGACAAGCGATTGGTTGTTAATTGCAGTCAGCCCGAGTTTTACCGACGACAGCTTACTCAAACCCGAGAAATCAAAAAGTAATGTATTTGATTCTACCCAAAGGTAGCCTCCGACAGCCTCCAGGTTGCTGAGGCCCCCAAGATCAGAAAGCAGTGGGTTTCCTCCATACATCGGGTCGCCGATAAAAAGGTTGCCTGATACAGAAGTTATCTGACTCAAACCACTCAGATCGGTAATATCGCTGCCGCAAATTCTTACATCACCCTGTATATGACTGCACTGAGGGTAATTGGCCGGAAAACTGTCAACATCAGCCTGTGACAGCATAAACAGGTTTCCTGCTGGTGGGCAGGGCAATGAAACTCCGCAGGCATCGGCCACCTCCACTGGTGAATCGCATCCGCCGGCATTGTTGAAAATGGTAATTGTTCCCGAAGGATCAGGGAGATAAGCACATACACTGGCTACATTGCATAAGGAAAGCGAAGTGTTTTCAAGGATTGACAAATTAGCAATGGAGCCTGCATTCAGGTTATCAATTCCTGACAGACTGTTCAGTACCGGGTTATGGCCAATGTAAAGGTCGCCGTTGATTGTATTCAGGCCACTCAGGCCCGATATATCTGACAGATTCTGATTCCCTGCTATGCTTAATTCCCCGCCGATCGAAGTCAGGATATCAATCCCGTTTACACTGACCAGTGAAGCATTGTTGTTTATCATAACATCGCCGCCAACTGATGCAAGGTTATTCAAGCCTTCAAGGGTTAAAAGATTGCCGTTGGAATCGATGTATAGAAAACCGGGAATACTAACCAGTCCTGCAAGCCCGTTCAGGCTGTTAATGGCATTGTAAGAGATAAAAATGCCTTCGCCGATGGACGATAAACCATGCAAGGATCCGATGTCTGCAAGGTTTGGATTAAGCCAAAGTGAAATTCCACCTCCTGCCGATGTGAGAGAATCCAATCCGTTTAGACTGCTGAGTAATGTGTTACCCCTGATGGTTAAATCACCTCCCAGGGAAGACAGGTTTTCCAGGGCTGATATCCCTGTTAGCCCGAAGTTATCGATGATACTTACATCTCCACCGACCGTAGTCAGACTTTCAAGACCGTCGAGACCGGACAGAATAAGGTTGGAATAAACCTTAAAATCGCCACCGATACTGTTCAGGCTTCCAAGCCCTTCCAAATTAACAAGTCTATCATTCCCTATCTGAAAGTAAGCACCAATCTGAAGGTCTCCACCTACTGAGACCAGATTGTCAAGACCTGACAATTTATTCAGATAATTATTCTGAACAATCAGGTCCCCTCCCACCGAAGTCAGGTTGAGCAAACCGGAGATCGCCAGTTGAAAATTAGATTGATATATATGCAAAAAACCACCAATTGTATTGATAACACTCAATCCGTCGAGGTTCGTGATTTCCCAGCCATTAATTTCAACATTTCCAACAATTTCGGTGCACCCCGGATAATTTGACTGAAAATTATAAATTTGTTCCTGGGTCGTAAAACTAATACCCTCTGATAAGCAGCCCTGAGCATTTGCAAGATTCAATGACAACATTGAGATCAGCAAAAAGAGTGTCTTTTTCATAAATATTTACCTTTTGAATTAATGGCCTGAAAACTAGTATTAATCCTTCACGAATCTTCCGATCATCAACTTATGCTCACCGATAATTTTAACGATATAAAACCCTTTGGGCAAATTGCCAACATCGATCCACCCGGATTTCCATGCAATGGTATTGTTAAACACTTGCTGCCCATGGCCATTGATAATCTCCAGATGCAGATCTCCGGATATCATCAGAGTTTCAATAAAAATACTGCCGTTTGCCGGATTTGGGTAAATGCTGAGATTCCCGTATAAATGATAATCTTCAACCCCGACTTCTTCGCAGGCCGTCAAAACTTCGGCTGTAGCAGAGCATCCAGATGCATTCTCCGAAATGAATGAAATTGCTTCGGGCAAATTGAGATAATTGCAGATGCTTGTAATTTCACAAACCGACAATAACGGATTAAATTCGATTTCTAAACCTCCGATGGTCGCAGCATCTATATCATCCAAACCGGCCAGACTCTGCAACGAATTGTTTGATAAAATTGCCAGACCACCGCCTCCCAAAGATGACAATCCTTCCAATCCATTCAGATTTTCCAGGGCTTCATTGTTGGAAATTTCCAGCATTCCGCCTGTTGCTGTCAGGTTGTTCAAACCTGTCAGACTCTGTAGTGAACCATTACCTGAAATATTGAGCCCTCCCCCGATGGTCTGAAGGTTCTGAAGGCCGGCCAGGCTTGTCAGTGAGTTATTTAACTGAATCAGGCATTCGCCCCCGACGGAGGTTAAATTTTCAAAACCTGAGAGACTTTCAAGTAAATTGTTATCATATAATCTTAGATTATAATCAATTGTAGTAAGGCTATTCAATCCATTGGTATTGATTAAAGCATCATTCTGTGTAATTTCAAAGCTATTCCCGATATACTGCAGACTCTCCAGGCTTTCCAGACTGGTCAATGATGGGTTTTCCCTGATAAGCAGATCAAGACTTACAGAGGTCAGATTTTCAAGGCCACTGAGTGAACTTAAAGAATTATTATCCTCAATCCATAGAATACCCCCGACTGATTCCAGGTTATTCAAACCATTCAGATTAACTAACAAAGGTGTATTGACAAGATGGAGCATGCCGTGAACAGATGTAATTTGTTCCAATCCGGCCAGACTGGCAAGGTTGGGGTTATCTGAAACTTCCAGATTACCACCCAGTGAATTGAGGTTATTCAACGCTGATATATCGGATATTAATGCATTGCCACGATTCCAGGTCCCAATTTCTAGATTATTACCAATCGAATTCAGATTTTCTAATCCATCAAGGCTTGTAAGATATAGATTCGACCATATGTATAGACTGCCGCCGATTGTTGTTAAATTGTTCAGTCCTGTCAGGTCAGGGAGCCAGGTATCATTAATAAATACATCGCCGTTGACTTCCGTTAAGACACTTAGTCCATTCAGGTTGGTAATCGGATCGCCTGCTAAAGGATTATTGGAAATTGTTAAAATCCCCTCAATAACAGTACATCCCGGAAAAAGAGACTGAAATTCATCTACCTGCTGCTGGCTGGCTAACGAACAACCACCTGGCAGACAACCTTGAGAAACCAAACCGTTGAAAAGGACAAATGCTAAAAGAAGTACATTTTTTTTCATGGTAAATTGATTTTTAAGTGTTTATAGAAATAAAAACAACTATTTCTTTATAAGTCCAGCAACGGGAAACTTTTGCTTGTTGCACATCTTAACAAAATAAACCCCTGACTCTAAATAGTGTACATCGATGGCTGCAAGGGTTCCGGAAAACTGCTGATTTATTATTATCCTGCCACTTACATCGTGAATGCTCAGCTCAAAATTATCTGCAGCAGATTGAGTATCAATATATATATAACCGGAGACGGGATTCGGGTAAATTTTAAGATTTCTGTTTAAAGGGTAATCTTCAACTCCGACTTCCTCGCAGGCGGCTGATATATCATAGGAACTTTCGCAACCTTCGGCATTTGAACTGATATAATTTTCATACGGAAATATTTCAAGAAATTCACAAATATTGGAAATATGACAATAAGAAAGCATGGGATTATAGTATAGGTAAAGCCAGGAAATAGATATAGGGCTGATATTTTCAATACCAACAATGCTGTTGAGCGATATATTCGCTGTTATAGCCAGGGTATTGGAACCAATTTCAGTCAGGTTACTCAACGCATCAAGTTTTGTTAAATTTGGATTATTATTTATTACGAGACCCGCACCTGTCGATTTCAGACTATTTAACCCTTCTAAATTCGCAAGTTCAGGGTTTTCTGATATGTTTACAAGTCCTCCGACAGTCTTTAAATTCTGTAAACCATTCAGGTCCTGAATACTGTTACAATCGTCAATTATAAGATCTCCGCCGATGGAATCAATAGCCCCAAGGCCTTCCAGACTATTCAGATTATTATGCCATAGTTGAATGGTTGATCCGATGGTTTGCAAATTCTCAAGGTCACTGATGTTTTCAAGATTATTATCGGATATAAGTTTAAAACATTTTCCAATGGATGCCAGTGATTCGAGGCCTGATAAACCAATAAGTGAATAATTTCCTGAAATTTCAAGATTTCCGCCCACAGCAAAAAGATTGTTCAAGCCATTAAGCCAGGCAAGAGAAGTTGCCCCGTTAACATCCCAGTCGCCGATATAAAGATTGCTATCCACTCTCGTTATCTGCTGAAGGCCGTTCAGATTTGTCAAATTATTACCGCTTCCACCAATAAGCACGTTTCCCTGAATTTCAGTGCAACCCGGATAGATCGCAGAAAAATTATCTATCTGAGATTGAGCAGAAAATGTTTTCCCTTCCGGCAGGCAGCCCTGGCCGCTGCTTTCTGAGAATGCTGCCAACAAGCAGATAAAAACAATAAATTTTCTCAAATGGATTTGTCTTTGATTAAAAGACAATTATAAACGTATTTACCCCTATTCAATTTTAAAATAAAATAATCAATTCATCAGAATAGACAGGAATACAAATTAATTAAATCACCATAAGGAGAAAGTGTGAGAATTTCTAATTGTCTAATTTCTAATTTCTAATTTCAATTTTCAATTTCTAATTTCCAATTTCCAATGCAATCTGAGAAGTTTGAGAAGGCTGTGTAATTTGTTTTTCAGATGATTACGAAATTCCGAAATCCTGAAACAACTGGTTTCGAAGCCACCGTTTCCTCAGAGTCCAAATCATCCTTGTTCATTTCAGAACTTTACCCGGAATTTAGATTTACCTCCCTGGAAACCACTTCGTTCATCAGCAGATTTCGGAAGTTCAACTTCTTACTTCCGACTTCTGACCTCTGACCTCTTACTTCGGACTATTTGTCTCTCAGTCTCTCAGTCCCTCCAATTAAACTTTTTACTTTAGACTTTAGACTTTTTACTTTCTCTTAAACTCCGACCCCTCTTTCCACCCCGGGAAAGTTGTTTCATTCGCCAATTTCAGTCCCACCCTGAACAACAATTTTGCATCTTCTTCCACACCCGACAAATCCCAGCCAACGTCATACTGGTCGGTAGGTTTATGATAGTTATTTGCCAGCCATTCTTTTTCCTTCTGATGCATCCATTCTTTTCCATGCTCCCGGCTGTCGCAATTGCCGCGGGCATATAATCCCGGCACCCCGGCTTTTGCAAAACTGAACTGATCGCCCCGGAAATACATTCCTGTTTCCGGATTTGGATCCGGAAGGATGTAACGATTCTGCAAATCTGCAAATTCCTTCAGGTAGTCTTCCAGCTCCGACTGACCGTATCCGGTAACCATCACGTCCTTCATCCGTCCGTAATACAACATCAGGTCATTGTTGATGTTGGCAACGGTTTTACTGAGTTCAAATGAAG
This sequence comes from Bacteroidales bacterium, assembly GCA_016709025.1. Taxonomy (GTDB): domain Bacteria; phylum Bacteroidota; class Bacteroidia; order Bacteroidales; family Lentimicrobiaceae; genus Lentimicrobium. The sequence continues at coordinate 272,556 of JADJEQ010000011.1, forward strand.
GATGTTCCACATACCACGCCGAACCCAATAAGCCCTGCTCCTCCCCTGTCGGGGCAAAAAAAGCAATGCTGCGTTCAGGTTTATCCTTCAGTTTGGTAAAAGCCTCAGCAATTTCCATCATCCATGCCAGGGTCGTACCGTTATCAACAGCGCCGTTATAGATGGAATCCCCGTTAAGTGGAGTACCGACACCAAAATGATCCCAGTGACCTGAATAGATGATGACTTCGCCGGGACGAGCAGTACCGGGCAGCACAGCCATGATGTTGTGCGACAGCTTATTGGTGAACCCGGAGATCATTGATACCGAAACGCTGGCATCCATTTCCACAGGCTTAAAATCAGGTCTGCGTGCCATGGCGATCAGGCTGTCGAGGCGTTGGTTTTGTCCGGTAAACAACTTAACAGCGGCATCGCGGGTAATCCAGCCTTCAATTTCGCAACGATCCTTATAGCCATCATCAGGCTGAAGGTAAAACTTTGAAGCTGTTGCCCCACTCACCACCACCGACCAGGGATAACCCGCCTGTGGAGTTTCATGTACGATCAGCACTCCCGTGGCACCCTGCCGGGCGGCTTCCTCGTATTTGTAGGTCCAGCGGCCATAGTAGGTCATAATGTTGCCTTTGAAATTGGTTGAATCCCCGCTGTTGTAACCAGGATCATTTACCAGAACGACCACCACTTTTCCTTTAACATCAATGCCTGCATAATCATTCCGGTTATATTCCGGGGCGACAATGCCGAATCCGGCAAAAACCATGGGAACATTTTCCAGGTTCGTTTGCTCCTGTATCCGTTTTGAGAAAACCACAAAATCATCAATATACTTCAGTTCAAGGTTCTGACCTCCGGTATTTATCCTCATCTGCTCCGATGGCTGACAACTGACTTCCACCAGGGGAACCTCCTGGAAATAACTTTCCCCGAACCCGGGTTCCAGCCCCAGCCGGATAAACTCCCTTTTCAGATAGGCCATGGTGCTGTCTTCGCCCACCGTGCAGGGTTTTCTGCCCATAAACGCATCAGAGCCCAGTACCTTGACATAATTAACCAGATCGGCTGTATTGATGCTGTCTTCGGCATTCTGAACATCGGTGTTGCTGCACCCGCTCAATAGATTCAGGCTGAACAGCAGGCTTGCCAGATAAAAAGTGTGTTTCATATTGATGGTTTCTTTGGGATAAATCCGGTACAAGTATGATTGCCAGAGGCTTAGGCACCATTCAATACCAGGCGAACCTTTAACGTTTAACTCAACGGCTAAGGTAATCAGAAAATAAGCGTTACAGAGGAGCGGATGGAAGAATACAGCCGGATTTATACTGTTGCTAAATTTTCAGCAAAATTCTTCAGTTCATTGCAAATATTAAAAAAAATCCTAATTTTGCACTCCCAAAACGATGGCGGGGTAGCTCAGATGGTTAGAGCGCAGGATTCATAACCCTGAGGTCACGAGTTCAACTCTCGTCCCCGCTACAAGGACCCTTTAATGGGTTGAATATCAGTTCTTTAAAGCACTTTTTTGTTGTATAACTTATACAAGAGTTTGGTACCTGGGGAGGTAAAAAACACAAGTATGAACAATTACAAAAGAGCAAAGCTGAACGACAGGAATAATGACCTGTCAAAGAACTGGTACGTTGAATATCAGTATCTTCATCCTGAAACCAGGCAATGGGCAAGGTTCAGGACATGGATCTCCTCCAGATTGAGAACGGGCACAGCCCGTCGAGAAAAAGCAGCAACAATTTGTAAAAATTTGAATGCCTGGCTCATATCGGGAGGAAATCCTTTTGCCAAAGAATTAATTGGCAGCCGGACAATCAAAGATTCCCTTCTTTACATTCTGTCAATAAAAGAGAGCAACTGCCGGCGCAGGACCTACCACACATACAAGCATGTGATGATGCTCTTTTTTAAGTACCTGGACTTGAAAAAGCTTTCCAATATCACGATCGATGATATGAGCAGTTCTATTGCTCAGGAATTTATGGACTGGACAAAAATGGAGCATGGCGTCCAAAACAGGACCCACAATTACTATCTGATGGATATCAGCACCTTTTTAATGAACTGGTAAGCAGAAACCATATCGAGGCCAATCCTTTCAAAGGGATAAAAACTTGAAGCTGAAGAAACATCAATTGTGGCTTTCAAGAAATCCGAACTGGAGATTGTAAAGACCAAGCTCAGGGAGGATGATAAAATCCTTTACTGCATTGCCGGACTGATTTTCTACTGTGCTCTCAGGCCAGCGGAGATCATGAGGCTAAAGGTTTCAGATATGTACCTTGAAGAGGGAATGGTCCATATCAGCGGCGGACAGTCGAAAAACAAACGGAATGCGTGGATTAATATCATGAATAAAGATTTCATTGAGGATCTGAAATCGCTGAACCTTGATGTTTACCCGGAAGACTATTTTATTTTCACCAGGCATCTGAAACCCGGCATTAAGGAGGCAGCCCCGACAAGGATAGCTGAAAGGTGGCGCAAATGGGCGAACGAGAACAACATTAAACGTAATATTTATGATCTTAAGCATACTGCAGCCGGAATGGCAAACGATAACGGCGTTCCTATGCGCGACCTGCAATTGCATTTCAGACACTCAGAACTGGGTATTACTGAAAGATACCTTCAGCGGTTCCGGAGAGTTCCGGGGCCAGGATTGATGAGATATCCGAGCTTCTGATCAATAATCCCCAGGGGTTGGCCATTTATTGTCCAGCCCCTTTTTGCATTATTCTTTCTCAATTAAAAGAATGCATGCGTCCCACAGTGCCTTGTAATCCACGGTTTCGTCCTGCGGCATTTCAGAAAGTGAGATTTTGTGAATCTTAATTTCATCTTCACATTCCTGGGATAACCAGTCATTGTATTCACGGACATCAGATTTGCGATCTTCAATTGTTGCAGAATACTTTTCCTGCAAATTGACCCTTACCTGTATGGCTTCATCCCCATTTATGTCGATATCCAGGGTTTCAAATTCTCCGTTTGGTGTCTGGATTATGCGTGTTTTAGGCTTTCCGAGGAAGAACGGTTGAAGTCCCGGAAGTAACTTTCAAGTGTTTAATTGAAAGGGTGCCTCCTATACCAGACGTTTTTATATATCCTTTAATGAGTATCTGCCCTGATTGGTTTGAAGTTGTCATAAACGTTAATGATGCTGTGTTTATAGCCAATACATTGCCTCTCGAATAACTTGTATTTACGCTGCCGATAATTTGCCGGAAAATTGGCTATACCCTGCAGTATAAGCTATGGCATATTGAATTCCTGTAGTTACCGCGGAAGTCTGAACTGATAACATTGCTTCGTACTCGTATGTGCTATTAGCGCCCAAAAGAATAGCCAGGCCCGTAATATCAGCCAATGTCTGACCTGTATAAGTGACATTGGAAGCGCCTGTAGTAACAAAGCTATCTCTTCTGCTCCAAACTCCGCTTGCATCAAAGAAGGAGCATTGGTCACTGCCCGAGTTATTGCTTATTAGCCGCATTATCAGTGACGGAGTCAATTCAGAATAGACTCCATATCCGGTGGTATTTCTGCCAATCATTGTAAATTCGTTTCCACTCACAGTGGCAGAAGCATTTATAGTAACCTGCAACAGCGAACCTGAACTGGAATCCGTTAAAGTTACTCCGGTACCTGCCAACAGTTTTACTCCGGTATAACCTGAACCAAACTGTGTTCCCATTACATTATAACTTGCTGAGTTAACACCAATAGTCCAGCTATAGTAGTTATCGTAAGCAAGTGAAGGAATATCCGATGCAACCAGGGCCCTGAATGATGGAACACCATTAGCAGCATGCGGAGCTGCAAAAACATAGTTCTTTGTCTGGGAAACGAGTGAAGCAGTGAGAGTTCCCGATGTGGTGACCGGGCTTCCGGTTACTGAAAAAATATTAGGCAGTGCGAGGCCAACTGATGTAACCGTGCCTGTGCCGCCACTGATACTTGCATAAACTTCTCCGTCTAAAATCTTCAAAAATCCGTTTGTGACAATTGTTGGAAAATTAATAATGCCAAATATTGAAGTCTTGTTATTATAAGACGCACTTCCTATTGAAATATCGTTTGCATTTGCTGTTGTTGCGGAACGACCTATGGCAATTGAATTAATTCCATTGGGATTTGCTTCAATACCCAAGGCAATTGCATAGTTATCATAAACCATTGAGTTACCTCCAATAGCTATTGAACCTACTCCTTCGGAGTCCGCCGCATACCCTATTGCTACGGAACCATCGGCGATGGCAATGGATCCTGATCCTATTGCTATGCAGTTTCCTCCGCTTGCCTCAGCTAAATAGCCTAAACTCAGGTCCGCCATGAATTGATTGTACTCCAAACCCTGGATTCCTGCCACTGCTGTGCCATTCATGTAAAGTATCCGTCTATCGTTCACATTGATAACAGGAATAGCTGGCGTGTTTGTAAAATTGTTGTAATCCAGATAGTATGCTCCATGCTGGCCATCTAACAAATCCGCATTCAGGTTTGAACAAAGATTAATATTCTGGCATGTAAAAGGAGCTGTTCCCGGTGCAGCGGTTGCATGATAACTAACTGCGTTTACCGGTGAATTTATATCCGTAATATTTGTGAATGAGCTATATTGTATCTTACTATTGGCGTAGTAATAATACTCTCCATTTAAGTCATCGCAATAACCGGCGATTACCTGGTCGCCACTGCCATTATAAAATGCAACTTCGTTACTGTATGGCAATACCCCGCTGTTACCTATATAAGCTACATAATCGCCATAGATTAAATTCCAGGACTTAATTGAGTTGGCTATAAGCTGGCCAGTAAAATGAAGCATTCCAACAGAATTCGGAACGGAAGCTACAGAATAAAACACCCCGGTAACCGGTGTTGCTCCATAAGAAGGTTGATTTACATAAGGAGCGTACAATAAGCCATTGCCATCAAAAATGCCATCGGTAAGGTTGTGGGAATGCGAAGCTGCAGAATAATAGCTACCATGCTGGCCATCGAGAAAATCAGCATTCAGGTTGGGTATCATTGCAGTTCCCACCTTGGTGACGGCATTAAGCGTGGTAGTTCCGCTCACAACCAGATTACCTGAAACTGTACCCCCGGAAAGGCGCAGATACAGGGCATCCAAACCGGTTAGCAAATTTGCGAAGGTGCTGGTTTTAATATTGCCGTCTGTCGGATCGACAATAACCAGCCGATCCGAACTAACGAGGGTTGGATGGACGGGGGCCTGTGTTAAGTCAATATCCAGATCGAATACTGACTTGTCTTTTATTTGCCTGCCGGTAACCTGGGTTTCAGCCATTGCGGTTATTTTATACTGAGTAGTTTACCAGGATTACATCTGTATAGCTTGATGCTGCCGAAGGAGCCGTGGTAAATGTGATGGTGGTTGTTGCACCATAAGTGATGGTATAATCATTGCCGGCACCGGCGTTCATCAGAATGCCGTTTTTAAAAACCTCTTCGGTTCCGGAAAGCACGTTTGCTGCCAGGGTGAAGGTTACGTTACTCCCGTTGACAGCTCCGGTTGGAACAGCCCTGTATGTGCGTTGTGAAAGGTTACCGGTATTCAGTCCCAATAAGTGCGGATCTGAGCAACAGTAAGGTCTTCCGGATCCCCTGTTGAAGCTGTAACCCGCCCTTTCATTGTCTGGGTTGGGACATCGGCGAGTTTCGCGTTTGATACGGCGTTGTTCACAATTGTGGTAGCTCCATCTGCGACCGATGTAACATCCCCGGTATGGTTCGGGTGGACATACAGGTTGTAAAGCGTATCGAAGTAAGTTTTCAGGGTTGCCTTCAATGCAGCCCAGGTAAGTTTCTTTTTACCTGCGGAAGCAGCAGAATCTTCCATGAGTAATTCGTCGGCATCGACGGGTGTAGCTTTGGGGGCCAATGCAGAAAATTCGCCGCTTGCGGCAGTGCTGATCAGTCCGGAGTTCCGGATTGCCAACGGAGAAGCATATTTGACATTATCTGTACCTGTGTCAATTTCGGCACCGGTACAAACGGCGTTGGCTGTTGCTCCATCGGCAACGTTGAGAATAACCCTGGCCTCCGCAGGAGTTAAAGCGGCAATGGTAGATCCTGTTTTCCGGCCTACGAAAGTTTGTTCCCCAACCGTGAGCGGAACCGGGTTGTTATCCGTATCAGCCTTCAGGATGGTATTGGCATCGAAGTCATTTTTGATTAATGCCCCATCGATGTTTGTCTGGGCTACAGTCCAGTCGGCATCGACACCGGCAGAAGCCCTGTCAACAATGGCAAGCAGGAGGTCTCCGATTTCACAAACCTTTCCTTTGATGGTACCGGCCTCGATGACACGGAAAGTCCAACCAGCGTTATAAACCACCAGGGAGTTGAAAGCTGCGATGGTATAAGTACCACCGGTACCGACAGTTCCCTTGAATACCATTGCATCCGCCCCGGCAATTACTGCAGCTACGGCGTCGTCCACATACTGCTTGTTTGCAGCATCCGTGGCCGCTGTGCAGGTTGAAAGATTGATTGCTTTTTTGTTGTTGATGTCAAGGTGATCATCGATGTACAATTGACTGCTTGAACGTTGTTTTGTTGTTGCCATTGTTAAGATTTTAAGATGTAAGTTGCTTCAATTCTGTCAGTAAAACCATTGTTCTTCGGAGCCTCATCCATTGTAATTGTGGTATCAGAAGATTCCACGAAATAGACCTCTTTCAATCCATTCAGATAAACCTCAATTTCCCCTGCCACATAAGCCGAACTTGTTGAAAACACCCTGTTTACTCCATTCACTTCCCCGGTAAGTATTTCTGTTTTGGTGGCGGCTCCAAGAAGTTTCCTTCTGACAGGTGACAGGCAGATGAAAGTATTCCCGGTATCCAAAGCCAGTAAGAATTCACCTGGCTTGAGTCCTGAATTTGGCATGTCGACCTCAAACTTGTACCGCTTAACCTGGATTGTGGCCATATCAGAACTCCCCGCAATCTATTATTCCACCATCTTTTATTGTGAGTTCATTCAGAATAAGATCGGGCCCGGATGCCGGAATAACCTGGTTTGTTTTGACCGGCTGAAGGAACGTTTTCATGCCATCCACAACCTGATCTCCGAACACCCTAACATAGATATCATCCCAGACAGCAGGCATTCCGGAGAACTCGGTCATCATGCCAGGGAGCTCGCCGGCAATAGCAGTACCATTCAGGTACCGGCTTTGTTTTGAAAAGCTGAAGGTGAAATTATAGTGGTTCAATTCGGTTTTGATGTCCTTTGCTTCAAAGCTTTTCACCACAATGCGGACCGGTAAACCGGATATATACTGGTACCTGTTCAGGCTGGCCAGAAAGTCATTGGTCCACAATAATTCATACCCGTTTCTGAAGTAGCCGGTATTCTTCACAAATTCGCGGCTGAATACCATATCATATTCGCGGGTTTCTTCCCCGAACAGCGCACTTTTAAAGTCATGATTGACCTGGTTTTCCACCTCACCGGTGAAGCGGATAACATCTACCCCGCCCAAGGAATTCTCAAATACAAAAAGGTCATCGAACTCATGGTATTCATCCGTGAGAACATAGCGCTGTGTATAGGTTTTTTTGTCCTGACCTTCATCCTGTATCCAGCAGTCGATGTAATAAGGTGAACGCCCTTCATGGGCGAAGCCTGCCCACAGGTGTTCAAACTTAACATTCATGGTGCACTTCTTAAATTCCGGGAGGGTGTATACCAACACAGGATCTGAGGTAAGCAGTTCATCATTTTCCTGGTACGTTGCCTGGATAAACAGGCGGGCTTCCTGAACAGAATAATAGGTAAGCCATTGCGGGTCCAGGTACTTCACTTTCTTGACCTGAGGTTTCCAGGTAAGAAAATTGCCCCACAGAAAGGTGGTACTATCAACGATGCCGGCAGAATCTATTCCACCTTTCACCAGGCGAAATGAATAGGTAACCGGTCCGCTCTGCTCCTGGATCTGAATTCCGAAATCGGCCACTGAAGCTTCCTGAATGATGAGATTGCCGGCAGTAGGAATAACGGTTTCGAGCAATGAATGAAACAGGTCCCGGAGCCTGAGATGAATGATGTAGTTTCCGTCATGCTCATAGATTTCCTCCAACAATAATTGACCGTTCATAAAAATAGAAACAACCTCAGAATTTCCCTGAAAAGTTACTTCCTCAGGGAAATTGCCGCTAAGCATTAAGGCCGGTAGTTCTGTTATTCCCATTACTTCCTGAACCAGATAAATAATATCAGGGCACCCAGGATTGAACCTACAAGCAGGATGATGGCCCTGTCCAGGAATGTTTCCAGTTTTCCCTTCTGCCTTTCTTTGAATACAGTTACTACGGTAGACGTTGTGTCTGAAGCTGTTTTGAACTGCCGGTGCATGCTCAGATAAACGGCCATGCTATCAACGGTGCATTTCAGGTAAATGAAGTTATCCTTTATCCTGACCTCCGGACGGGTGGCCCTGCCTGTTTTGAGTTGGGTGATCTCTGCCAGGTAAGCATTGCCAAGGCTGTCGCATTTGAGAAGTGCGGTGAGGCTGGCGCTGTCGGGATGCGTATGAAGGATTGTGTCCGTTTGCCGTTCGGTGACGGTGTTTTTTGACAAGAAGATTTGTTTTCCTGGAGGAAGATGAGGCCGTAGGAGATGATGATGGAACAAGGGCCAGGGTGCGCTTTGGCTACCCTCGGCTCCTTCCCCAAAGGGGAAAGAAGAGCAGTTTCATAGGATTGAATATTCCGTTTTTGCGTTGAAACAGGGGCAGTCTTTTTTTACTCCGGGGAAATCGCGGTGGCCCTGGATGATGGCGGTTGGGAACTTTTCTTTTAGTTCCCTGAGCAGTTTTACAAGGGCGAACCGTTGGAAGGTTGTACGGTTGTCAGTTGGCTTGCCTGTGTGGTCGATGCCGCCGATATAGCAGATATTGATGAGGGTGGAATTACGGCCTTCAACGCCATTGCTTTTCAGTGAGATGTCCAGCAACTGGACGATCTCACCATTGGCTTTGATGATGAAGTGATAGCCCGGATACTGCCATTTGCGGACGGTACGCCAATAGTTCTTTATACTCTCAACGGTGGTTTCCTGGGGTGTGGCGCTGCAATGAACGACCAGGTGGGTGATGGTTCTCATGGGGCGGGGTTGTAGTTTTTATTGAAGCGTTTCAATTCTTCCAGGAGTTTCTGGTTCTCACAACGGGCTTCCTTCAGTTGTTTTTCAAGGGCCGACATTTGCTCTTTCAGCGCTTTGTTCTCAGCCAGTACAATGGTGAACTGATCCTGGATGGTGACGTTTTCCGAACGAAGCTCCCGGATTTCATCTTTCATGCGTTTTTCAAGGTCTTCACTCAGCTCGCGCCAGATGCGTGCAGCCTTTTCCACGTTGTCCAGTTCGTTGGTTTGGGTTTCAGCCCGGTATTTCCTTCGGCTGAATATCCAGGTTGTGACGGCAGTAATAAGCGAAGGAATGACGATGAGCAGGATATCATTCATGGGCATTGGGTTCGTTTTAAGACAAAACTATGCCCTGGGGCTAATGGCGGAAAGGACAACTCAACATTCTATTAAATCCGCATCTACAAGGCTTATCTGCTGATTTGAAAGGGTGTAACTCAGTTTTTCGATATAGAACAGCCTGCCCCGGAGATACACTTTATCGCGGATATCGAGCCTTTTCAGTTCAAGCGGGGTTAAGCAGAAGGATCCTTTCACCCTCATTTTGTCTTTTTCAACCCAGGCTTTCATGCGGCCGTGGTACTTTTCAATAAGCCCATCCGGGCCTTCCGGATGCAGTGAAGTGTTCAGGCGCTTTATCCCGAAATGGTCCGTATGATGCGCCATGATGAGCCGGGTATTCCTGCCATCATTCTCAAAGGTATTGGCCATTCCGGCCCAAAACATAAGATAGGGAGGCTCTGACAGTCCTTTTTTCAATTACGGAACCAACCAGTGTTTCTTCTGAACCACATCGCTGGTATTGGCGGCTAAATCCTGCCACCAGTATTGCTCAATACCCATTTCTGCAGGGCAGATGTCTGATATTACTTCCGTTTTCTCCCTTTCCCCGGCAGGTTCAGCAGATGCCAGGGGGCTGTGTTTTACATCGCAGGTTATCCAGGGCAAAGAAGCAAGCCCGCGCAGCTTCCGGGAGATATTGTAAAGGGCACCGGTAGCTGAATGCTTATATAATTTACCCGATTCACCGGCTATTGCGATTGCTTCACGTATGAAATTACCGGATCGCCGGCCAGTTTATCATCCCAGTTAACCCTTATCTTCCTATCCATTACATTGTTGTTGAATTCAATCCTGAATTTTACACCAGGATAAGCTGTCATGCAGAAAACCTTCATGAGGTTTTTCAGCAGTTCTTTAAAAGCATAAGCCTGAAGAAAAGATTTGAATTCCCATTCAAGCGGGATGAGGCCTCCGGAAGATTCGTAAGTGTCCACCAGGGGGAACATGACTTCCCTGATTTGCTCTTCCAGCGGCGGAACCCAATACCAGTTGTATATATTATCGAAGCTGTAATACTTATGGTTCATGCTTATAAGGACCAGCTTTGCCAGATCTCCGGAAGCGAAAGGGTTTGATTCAAGGAATGGGCCCAGGGCCTGTTCTATGATTTTATAAACGAATGGGAACGGCAGTATTGGCGTATGTGCTTTTTCATCATCCACGATAAAAAAGTTTTTTGTGACCGGGTTGAAATAATTGATGTACTGCTTTACTGTGTTGACCATCCCGCCCCTGTATTCGGGACCGGACCATTCAGTGCCTTTCAGCCTGACCGGGGCAATGACATAATCGCTGCCCTGATATGCCATTGATCTCATGCTTTGAACATAATCCTCAGGGGCAATGAGTTATAGTCGAGATCTTCGGCATGGTATTGAAATGAACCGTACTGCCCGATCCCATATCGAGCTGGTTCAGGTTACGGTTTACTTCCTCCGGTTCGCGGCTGCCTTTGAACTGAAGTTTGATGGTTGGATCAGTTTCGATGAGGATTATTTCCCCCTTAGCCATAACAAGGCCGGAATGGCGTACTTCAGCAGGTACCCTTCTCTTTACCGAGGCTGAGGTGATTCGACCGGCAAAGCCCAAAGCCCTGAGGTTGCCGGGTGTTGGGGGCACTTCAAAAGTGAGGGAATAGGGCGATGGGATCCTGTCTTCCACAAAGAGGGGGTTTTCCTCAATAAAGCTAATCTGAACATCTGATAGAAGGTTCAGGATATGGGTTTTATCAACAATTACTTCAAGCATGACTAAAGGTTTGCATTGTTTTTCAATTGGGCATCTTCATCCATCACATCATACAGCCCTCCGCGGCCATGAAGGGCGACTTTGGACTCAATGGGTTTATCAAGCCTGGATTTAAGCGCAGCCATGATGACGGTGTTTTGCCTGATTACTTCAAGCATGGCAGTATCCTTTACGGGTGCAGATGAAGGCTGATTTCTTCCGGAAGCGCGGCCGTTGAGAACACTGATATATCCGCCCTGCTGGCGCCCAGGGTAAGTGCGTGTGCTTTCGAGGATGGCCGGCAGGTTAAGGGTTGCCAGGTTGCCGTTGAGGCGGGCCATTTCGAGGATATCCAGGATGGGGCGGACGGTGGGATTGTTCACACCCGCATCAGAAACAATGTATTCAGAGGATCCAGATTTTTCACCGGTGATCACGGTGGGTGTGCTTACATACCCCCGTTTCCCGGGGCTTTCTTTGCCCGGAAGCGTTTACCATCCTGCGATCGCAGAACATCCAAGGAAACCGCCTTCTTCCCGGCCGGGGAGCTCAGGAAGTGGGGTTTCAATGATGGTCCCGATTTGGAAGGCACCCATGGCCCCAACAATACCGGCAAGGATGATCCCGAGCGGAGGCGCAACGGTTAGGGCGGAAGTTACGGCTGTTGCAGTGTTCACGATTGCATTCATGAGGGCCATGTTCTGGCCCGGACGGCATTCTTATATTCAAATTCAGCTTTCTTGCGGTCCAGTTCTTCATCCAGTTTTTCAACCTGGAAATTATAGGCTTCCTGACTGATCAGATTCTGATCAAATTTTTCCTGAACTGCTTGTTTTTGCTCATTTATTCCGTTTTCAAACTGATTGAGCTTGGCCTCTTCTTTGCGGAAACAAAATCATAATGAAGCCTGCCATACTTGCCAAGGGCTTTGACACCCATAATGAGATCATTGATGCCGTCTTTGCCATCCTGAAGGTTTTTGAGAAAGATATCCCAATCATCCTGGGAAAAGCCCAGGATATCGGTACTCATTCCCCTGAGGCATGCAGCTTTGGGGTCCGTATCATCTGGGCCGGCCGTTAATCCGGAAAGGAGCTTTTTTAACCTCGTTTATGCGATCGATAAGGAGCTGCTTTTCTTCATCGCTCAGGATGGTGTCACTCAGGTCCAGGCCTTCCCATTCGCCGGTACCCATGACATCCTGCAGGGTTTTCAGGAGCTCTTCCAGGTGTTTTCTGGTAAACTCCTGTTCTTCAAGCGCAGATTCTTCCCGGATAAGCTTCTTCGCTTTGTCAAGGCTCCGGATCTTCTGAAGCTCTTCATTCGACATGGTGGCAGAAAGCATCTGCTTTGCCTGATCCAGGGTTGTAATTGCATTCAGCTCGCTGGCATGAAGGAGTTGAAGTCCGGTAAGTTCTGTCTCATAGCTACGCTGCCGGCGTTCGATCTCATCCTTCATGGCATCGGCATCGAGTTTGGAAAGCTTTTGGAGGTGTTCTTTCTCCAGGGCTTCCAGGGCGCAGAGTTCAATTTCCGTCATTTTTTCCCGGGCTTTGCCGAACAACTTCAGCTCAATAAGGCGTTCCTCATACTCATGGTTCTCCCGGTCCACAAGTGACATGCCCTTGGTGATGGCATCCTCCAGATTATCTTCCCGCTTTTCCCTTTCCTTTCTCTTTTCGATGTACCTGTCGGCCAATTGTTGCTGAATATCCAGCAGGGCCTCACCGGATTCCTTGCCGGATTTGATGCGATCTTTCAGCGTGCGGATTTCGAGATCACGAAGCTTAGTGTTCAGCTCCTCCTCCGTCTCGATGACCCCTTTCCCATAATCCTGTTTGAGTTTGAGCGATTCCCGCAGAAAGTTGATGTCGTTGTTGAGTGACCATTTCGGGGGCGTTTTTTTTGAATCGCCCGAAAGTGGGATCAAAAGGATCAGGCGTTGCCGGTTCAGTGCCCGAGGGTTTCTTTTTCTGAATGTTCTGAAGGTTTTGAGAGGTCGCAAGAAGCTGTTTATTGTAATCTTCCAGATCCAGGGTAAGGTTCTGAAAACTCAGGTAGTCGTTACTCTTCTGTGCCTCGCCCATGAGCCTCTTTGTATCCGCAATGGCCCAGGTGAGTTCCACGATCTTTTTGGTCCACCAGTCTTCCGAATTGGCGTTGTTCTGGTTTTTCAGATCGACGATCCGCTTATCAAGGTCCTCGAGCACCACGAGGTAATTTTCATTTTCCCTGGTGAGGCGTTTGACGGCATTGATGTTGGCCTGAATTTCCATTGCTTCCGGAGAGCGCGGATCCAGGTTTGGGGTCCGGTGCGTTTTCAGGTAATCCTGTGCTTCGATGATGGATGATTCATTGTCGGTCATTTTCTTAGTGATGGCCTCGCTTTTGGCACTCAGGGCAGCTATCCTGGCTTTTTCCCTGTACTTAGCGTTCACGATCCCGAGCTGGCCGGCCAATTCCTGGTTGGTGACCTTTTCGGCATCGAGGTTTTTGAGGAAATCGGGATAGAGGGTCTGCAGTTGTTTAATGAGCTCCTTCCTGACGGAGCTGTTCTCATTGGTAAGCATGATCTGGGAAACCAGGCCGTTGAGTTCGTTTTTCTCCCGGATGATCTGATCAGTCTTCTCCTTTTGCAGGCGGATGATCTCTTTGGTAAGGCTTACGCCCTGGCTGACGACCTCTTCCGTGCGGTTCCAGAAGGTTATCATGGCACCGGCTGCCAGTGTTAACAGTCCTACTAGCAAGCCGATGGGACTTACTTTGATAACGGTATTGAATGCCCTGACAGCCTGGGTTGCTCCTTTTACATTTCCGGAGAGAAGCATGGTGGCTGCTGCATAAAGCTGAGTTACGGCAATTGATGCCCCTTCGGCAAATGCCCGGGCTTTGGTGACGATGATCTGGGCAAGGGTGGCTTGAGTCTGGCGGTTCACCCAAAGGGTAGTGAGTTTGGATGCGATGGTATAGGCAGCGATGCTGGCGGTAAGCCGGATGATGGCGCCGCTGTTCCGGATGGCGAAATCGGCCAGAATGGAGACAGCTTTTACAAAATAAGTAAATCCGGAAGTTGAGACAGTAAGCACCGGCATGAGTTTCTGCCCGAGGTCAATGGCCAGGTTATTCAGGATTTTTCTCTTCTTCTCCAGGATGGCCTGGGCATTGTTGTTCTTTACGTTGAACTCCTGTTGCAGTGAAGTTCCTTTGGCAAACTCGCGGTTACTGATCTTCTGCTGTTCCCGCAATAGTTTGGTGTTGTTGGAAAGCACCCCGATAACGCTGATGGCCCGTTTGCCTTCGAGGTCGAGATCGCCCATGCTTTTGATGAGTTCCTCCATGCCGGCATCGTTGTTATGCAGGCCTTCAAGCAATTTCAGGAATGCTTCATTGGCATCTTTCTTTAATAGTTTGGAGAAGGATTCCACGCTCATGCGGGCTGCCCTGGCATATGCCTCAGTATCCTTGAACATGCCGGTAACGACCTGGCTGTATGCGGTGGATGATACTTCACTGGTCTGGCCAAGGTGGTCCAGGGTAGCGGCAAGCCCCATGACATCCTGCAGAGAAATGCGGGCCGTTGGGGCGACACCGGCCACCCTTTTGGCGAACTGAACAATGTAGCCCTCATTGGCGGTACTTGCCATACCAAGTTCATTCAGGGCGCTGCCGGTTTTGAGGATGGCATCCTCAATGCCGAACTTATCCTTGACACCAAATACGCTGACCAGCTTACCGATCTGCCTAACGGCTTCTTCTGCACTTCCTCCCAGATCTTCCTTCAGGGCAACGACGACTTTATCAGATGCCCGGATAAACCCTTCCACATCTTCCTTGGTCTTGATATTGAACTTTCCGGCAATACGGCCCAGATCCAGAAGCTCCAGTTGCGCTGTCCGGGTGTCAATCTTTTTAAGTTCTTCATTCAGGGCATAGACGGTTTCTTTGGAGAGATCGGTGGTTTTCATGACATCTGAAACCTTGTCGTCGAATTCAGCGAACATGCTGATGGCCTGCTTCCCGGAATACAAGATTCCGGCAAAGGCTGCCAGAAAGGTAGTAACAGCCAGGTAGTGCTTATTCATCTCATGCGAAAGCTTGCTAAATGACCAGCCTTTCGAAGTGGCCTGAAGCTGCTCGTTGTGCTCCTGGATAATGCCCTTCAGTATCCTGATCTTTTTCCCGGCTTCGATGTATTCCCGGGTTCCCCGTGTCATGCGGGACTGCTCATTCACCACCTTGTTCATCTCCGCCCGGATGGATGCAAGGT
>JADJEQ010000012.1 GCA_016709025.1 Bacteroidales bacterium
AATCGGATCCAGTGTAGGATTGATTGAACCTGTTTATAGCTATGCTTTTGATTTTACCGACCGATTCCTGGTTTGCGTGAAGGAAAGTTCAGAAACATACTTTTTGTCAGATTATAATTCATCGGTTGGATGCGAACTGGTTACAAACGGTTCATCCGGAATTAGTTTTACTCATAAACTTTCCATGTTCCCGAATCCTTTTAGCAGCGCTGCAAACCTTCAGTTCCCCGGCAATATGACAAATGCTGAATTACTAATCTTCAACGCTTTTGGGCAACAGGTTAAGCAACTTAAAGGGATCAATGGAAGGGAAATAACCCTTTTCAGGGATGATTTGCCGGCAGGAATTTATTTTCTGACATTGTACCAGGAAAATATCAGGTTTGCATCGGCGAAGTTTATCATTATTGATTGAGTTTTCATTGGTTTGTTGACCCCAAAGTTACGACATTGTCTGGTTCTCTTGTTAGACTTACCTGGCAGGCTCCTGATCTGTATTCAGAAACCCGAATGGTTGTAAAATTTTATTCTGATTATTTTCTTTATTGTTGATGTGATTTCCTTTAAAAGTACTTTATTTGCAGGAGAAAGCTGAAAGCTGAGAACCTGCTTCATATACACTCCCGTTTTAACTTATACCGAATCGCACGCTCACATTTTTATATCTATATCAAGTCTGTTTAATTTAAAATTGCATACCATTTATGAAGAAGTTCTTATTATTTATTCTTGTATTTACAGGTGCAGTTTTAAGCCTTTCGGCCCAGGACACCATTGTAAAAACCTCCGGCGAAGAGATTTACTGCCACATTCTTAAAGAGACAGCTTCAAAAGTATTTTATTCTGAGCGAATAGACGGAACCTACCAGCAGGGGCAAATTTCAAGGGTAGACATCCGCTCAATCAAATATCTGCGTCGTAAATCCATCCCCGTAACCTATGCCAACAGAACTTTTATTGGGATCGGCATGGGGCTCGATTTTGGCGGAATCGGAATGAATGTTATGTACAACCTTACCAATTCACTTGGTGCCTACATCGGTGCCGGATACGCTCTTGCTGGGGTGGGGGTAAACGGTGGAGTTACTTTGCGGCTGGTTTCTAAAAAACCTGAGAACAGGGTGATTCCTTATATTACTGGCATGTATGGTTACAATGCTGCCATCGCTGTGAAGGATGCCGATGATCTCAACAGGATGTTTTATGGCCCGAGTATCGGGCTAGGAATTGAGCTAAGGGCACGAAGCCCGAAAGTGAGTTGCTGGACCTTTGCCGTAATTGTTCCCTTCCGGAGCAGCGGGGTGCAGGACTATATCGACGAATTGAAAAGTAATTACCTGATCGAATTTCAGAACGAGTTATCTCCCGTTTTGTTTTCCATCGGATACAGGTTTTCTCCCTGATCCAGCAGATATTAATTCTGCAGTTTTCTGTTTCAAAGGAAGTAAGAAGGGTTTTAGCTTTAGGCTTTTCGGTTTTAATGCCGTGTAACAGCTTTTAACTTTAGGTTTAATTAGGGCTTGCTGAGAAACATTTATATACTTAAAAATAAAACAATTGCAAGGTGAAATAAAGCTTAAGGTGCATGGAAATACGCCAATAACATCAAAAAACCTTGCACCTGGAATGTGAATTCCACTTCTTTTAACCAGGATGAGCCACAGCCTGCCTGTTTGCCTTGTATCCGGACATGTCTGACTGCATCATGCAAACAGGCAGACAGGAGCACCGTAACGTAAAACGGTCGCTATTTTCGTCGGGGTTTTCAGCAGGCCCTAATTAAGAAAAGTCTGGATATGCACACAGAGAGAATTTTTCTTGAAACCCATTTCCGGTTTTTATCCAGCACACTAATTTAACCAGGCAATGTAGCCTGGTTTTTTTTATCAAGCGGTAAATGCCCTTTCACCAATCTGATTCTATCCCAATTACGCTTTTTATTGTTAAATTTTAGTTAAAGTCAGGTTTGTTATATTAATTTAGTCTAAATAAGAATAAATATTTTCTACATTTGTTATTCTAAATTGTAATTTCACGGGTTTTAGCCTCACTTTCCCGACTACCCTTCTCTGTGAATTCCATTCGGAATAGGTTCAGTTTTCCTGAAAGACCAGATGGGTGTATTTTAAGTTTCTATAAATCAGTTTTTATTTAATTAAAACCCCACAGATTATGTTGCTGAAAATCGGATCAACCGGCGATGAGGTTAAAAAACTTCAGGTCAGATTGGGTGTCTCCAACACCGGTAATTTCGGACCCATCACAGATGGAAAGGTTAAAGAATGGCAATCCCGGAATAATTTGACAGCCAACGGCGTTGTTGACGATTTGATCTGGGGAATGTTGTTTCCGGTACCGGGCCTGAACGGAGGCGCTGTATCAACCGGTAGTTTCAAACTCGAAAACCTCAAGGGTAAAATACCCGAAGCTGTGCTCAGTCAATTGCCGGAAACGATTGCCAAATTCAATATCAGCAATGTTTTGAGGCTTTCTCACTTTCTGGCACAATGTGGACACGAAAGTGGCGGTTTCAGGGATGTTGAAGAAAAACTCAGCTATTCGGCCCAAAGATTGAAAGAGGTATTCCCAAAGATTTTTACGGGTAACCTGAGTGAGGCTTATGCCCGGAATCCGGCAAAAACCGCATCAAGGGCTTATGCAAATATCATTGGCAATGGTGATGAAGCCAGCGGTGACGGTTACAAATTCCGGGGCAGGGGTTTTATACAATTAACCGGCAGAGCCAATTACAGAGACTTTTCCAAATATATCGGAGAAGATATGGAAATCAATCCCGATCTGGTTGCTTCAAAATACCCGCTTTCTTCCGCCGCATTTTATTTCAGCTCCAGGAAGATATGGGTGATCTGTGATCAGGGAGCTACCAAAGAGGTAGTTGCTTCAGTTACCAGGAAAGTGAATGCAAAGCTTCTGGGACTCCAGGACAGGATCAATCATTTTAATGAATATTACGCTCTGATTAGGTAATGACAAGTAAAAAGTAAAAAGTAAGTAGTAGGAAATAAGAAGTAAGAAGTAAGAGGGAAGAAGTCAGAAGTCGGAAGTCAGAAGTCCGATACCAATACGACATTATAAATTACAGTAATTAAAATTTTATAACACAGATTTTCCGAAGATGGGAACAGACGAGAAAAAGCTGGTCAGCAGCATAAAAAGGGCAACCATACTTTCGGGTGTTGGTATGGGATTGTTGCTTGGGATTATTATGGGATTATCGGTTTCAGAAACAGTTCAGACTATTTTCGGAGTACTTACCACCATACTCGGTGCTTTTCTGGGCTTCGACAAGCGAAGTTTTGCAGGAATGGAGGCTTCCGAATACGAAAAGGAACAACACAACACGCTGTTCACTGCATTACGGGCCGGTTGGTTTGGGATTGCTGTGGTGGTGGGTATCCTTTCAGGTATTGGAATACGCACACAGGAGGTTTTTGAGATTCCGGTTGCTAAAAAAGTGAAACAATTGACTGATGCCGGATTTGAACCCGAATATGCCAGAAAACTGATTGCTTACCAGAAGTTCGCTATCGACCCCAATACCGGAGAACTGGGAGCGACAACCGAGGTTCAGCGGAAAGGCCAGGCTGCCTTGTTTAATGCGGAAGACAGAGCCACCCTCTGCGGGGCCATTGATCCCGATAATTGGGATAATAACTGGCAAACAGCCAAAACGGCCTTGCTGGAACTTGACAAGGAACCAGTTGCCCGATTGGTTGGAGCAATTGAACAATATGTGCCGGAAGTTCAGCGGTTTGATTTCCTCAGGGCATTGCGGATACTGGTTTGTGAAATGAACATTAAGACAACTGATTTATGCAATCTGGGCTCCGATATGAGTAAATGGCAGGTAAATGAAGAAACCTCTGCCATTGCAGTGGAAGTTGCCAGACTTCCGGCCGAAAATCAGAACAGGATGATGGAAGTACTTTCAGTTATGGTTTGTCAACTTGAAAAAGATTAATAACATTAAATCCAGTTATTATGAAAAATAGATTGTTTATTTTTTCGCTGATTACAGTAGTCATCCTTCATTCATACGATACCATTGCACAATCCGATGTTGAAAGTGCAAGAGCATCGGTGGTTAAAATTAAAACCAAATATTCTGTAACGAACAAGAGCGGAAAGGTTGAACCAAAAGCGGGAACGGCAACAGGATTTTGCTGGCAGGATCCCCTGTATGTTGTAACGGCCCTGCATGCGGTAGCCGGTGTTACAGAAATCAAAATTTTTAAAAATGATGGTAGCAGTACCTCGGCAAAAGTAGTTAAGGCTTTGCTGGAGGCAGATCTGGCTTTGCTGAAGTTGGCATCCGATCTCGGACTCAAACCACTCGCACTGGCCGAGGTTAATGTGAATGCAGGAAAAAGCTATACCATCTGGGGATTTCCTCATGCTGTAAATAAAATTCAGGATAATGAGGTCAGGCTTTCCCGGAGCGTTGAAACATCGCCCATACTCGATGACATCATCAATGGAGATGACCTGAAGTATCAGCTCGAGAAACAAAAATACCCTTCCACCAGGGCTAAAATCTTAAAAATAGGATCAACCATTCAACCAGGGCAGTCTGGTGCACCGCTTTTCACCAGCGATGGCAAGGTGGTTGGTGTTGCTGACGGAGGCCTGAGAGGCGGAACAGCACTTTTAAACTGGGGAATGCCGGCCCATTATTATGTGCCACGACTCTCCACTTCTCAGGATCTTATCCCCAATACGGTTTCACTACAGTCGAGCCTTTACAGCAGCAGCACCACCATACCTGAAGATGCTACAGATGAAGAAGTTAACGAGATCATAGAGGAGGAGGCCAAAGAGAATACTATATATATCGGGGATCAATCGATAACTAAATCATGGACAGCCGATTTTGAAGAAATTACTGCTACCATGCCAGAAGAAGATAAAGCAAGCTTATTGGAAACAATAAAGCTAATCGGAATAGACATGTCAGATACCTGGTATGATATTTACGAAGATTACAATACCGGGGCAACCATTTCAATTCCTTACGGCGAAAGCTTCGATGTCGAAGATGGCTGGTATTATACCTGCAATGCCGATGCCAGCCTGTGTTATTATGTGCTTCCTTTTGATGCAGAAACCTACGAGAATGCCAAAACCCAGACATATTCGCTTTTCAATAATAGTTTTCCGGCTGAATCCTGGGTTTCCAGCCCCGAGGTTCCGGATGCAGTTGAGGAAAATGACCAATACGAAGAAGCAAGTTATACTTTAGCCCGGGTTTCTGCAGACGGTAGTGGTAAGGTACTGGTATTTACTTCCGAGATTTATGGCTCTGATCTAATGGTTGCTTTTATGATCTATGATGTTAACCAATTGATAGGAAATGTGACTTACCAAAAGCAATATCTCCATTTTTCACTGGCCATGGAAATGCGTGATTTTGCTTATGACTATTGAGTATGGCTAAAATTCTGAAACAAATATCAGAAGGAGCAGGCATCGGATTGCTGGGCGGATTGCTTATCGGCATCACCGATTCCGACTGGATCCGCCTGATTATCGCCCTTGCGCTGATTGCTTTCACCGGAAAATCGTTTAAAGAAACCATTCTGAAAGCAGAACCTTCTCTGAGGCAATCCGCAACCGGCATAGCAGCATTTTTAGCCGTTCTGGTTGGATTGTACATCAACGGGCGTAGTACTTTTGACCAATTGCCATCAGATGCTGTGGATAAATGGGTTAAAGCAGGATTTAGTCCCGAAGAGGCACGCGCCATGTACCTGAAGAATTGGGAATGGGAAAACCAGAAGGACAGCGAGCCATCACCGGCGGTGCAGGCAATGATTAAGTCCATGCTGGATCGAATGGGTTCAGACAGCAGAACCATTCAACAAAACAACGATTCAATCAGGCATGAAATCCCTACCGATTCCGTTTCAACAGATGTAGAAGAGGAACTCCCTGATAGAGCCCGATGCTGGGTAGCTGTATTATTGAGTTACAACCGCCTGCTATCATTTCCTGTTTTTTCTTTTTCCGTATTACTTATTGCTATTTCAAGGATTTAATTACATCCCCCTTGACAAATTTTCGGGATGCTGTATATTTGCACGCTTATCAGCCAGTCTTTCACCCATTCCCAAACCATCCATTTTATGAAAAATTTCTTCCTTTTTCTGTTGCTGCTGCAATTTGTGATTCCTTTTAACCTCATCGCACAGGCCCCTGTTTATTTTGATCCGCAGGCGCTTGAAGCCACAGTGGGCGCAAATGATTCTGTTGTTGTTCACACTGTTCTCCGGAATACATCGGAAGCGGTTGTTGAGTTTTCTTTCCCCGGTTTCACCAATCGTGAACAGGGTGGCCCGGATGATTTTGGTTATTCGTGGATCGACAGCGACGAACCCAATGGCCCCGACTGGGTTTGGACAGACATCTCAGAAACCGGAATTCCGGTTGAAGGATTGGGTGATGATATGGTCGCCGGTCCTTGTGAAATGGGTTTTGATTTTCCGTTTTATGGTGAGAACAAGCATGTTTTTTGGATCAACTCCAACGGCAGCATTGGGTTTAACCAGCAGTTGCTGCCATTTGCCAATGAACCCATCCCAACGAACAGCAACTATACTGATTTCATCGCCTGGTTCTGGGATGACCTCACCATCGATACTGCCATGACTACCATATATTTTAAAAACTTTGAAGAAAAGACCATTGTACAGTTTAATAAAATGGTTCATTATCCCGGAACAGAGTCTTTTATAACCGCACAGGTTGTTATGATGGCGAATGGAACCATTGTGATCCGCTACCGCCAGGTGACAGAGAATTTTGAAACCAACAGTGCCACCATTGGCCTGCAGTCTTCCAACCCTGAACTCGGCCTGCAGGTTTCGATGAACGAAGCTTATGTTCATTCTGAAATGGCTGTCCGTTTTGATTTGACCAGGGGGTTCATTAAATCGGTAACTCCGGCTTCATTGACATTGCAGCCTGGAACTCAGGAAACCATCTGGATAAAATACAGTTCTGTGGGTTTTGAAACCGGTGGTTATGAACAGGAACTCAGGTGTGTTACCAGTCTCCCTGAATACCCTGAACTGTTTGTTCACAATGTGATGCATGTTGCCAATCCGGTAACGGCCGGTTTCAGGGGATATGTTACGGATGCTTCAACCGGTTATGCCATCAATGATGTAAAGGTTAAGGTAGGAGAACACCAGGTTTTCACCAATTCAAATGGTTTTTACGAACTACCACTGGAGCCCGGGAGTTACGATGTTACTTTTTCAAGAAACGGATACCAGGCATTGACTGTTGAAGACACTACCGCGGTCAGCGGTTATTCAACCCTGAATGTAAGCCTGGGCGGATTTTATTTTATTGCAGGTCGTGTTTTTGCCGGTGAAAATCCAATTGAAACCGGTTTTGCCTATGGATATAAAATGCTTGAAGGCAATGTGGTGGATATTTATGCAGAAATGGTGGGTGAATCTGGCTGGTACGAATTCAGTGGTTTGTCATCGGCACAATACATCACCAAAGCAGAACCGGGGCCAGGTTCAGTTTATTATGGTGACTACCTGCCAACCTATTACGGAGATGTGATTCACTGGGAGGACGCTGCTGTGATCGATCTGATGCAGGGCACAGATGATGCCCACATACACCTGGTCGCAGTTACAAATGCACCCCAGGGTCCGGGCAGCATTAGTGGTAGTATTGACTATGGTGTTAAAAATGAAGGAGTTCCGGTAATTCTTCGTACTTCAGGTGGTTCGGTTATGATGGCTACAACGGCAGCCGACGGAACTTTCAGTTTCCCCGGTATCGCGTATGGAACCTATCAGGTATTTGCAGAAGTTGCCGGTAAGTCGGTTTACCCGCATTCTGTTACTTTAAATGAAGCCAATCCTTCTGTTTCTGATATTAAGATGGTGATTCTCGAAAATTCAATTGTTTTCCTTGGCATTGCCAATTCTGAGATCTTTAAAACGGATCTTCTTGTTTACCCCAACCCGGCAGCAGACATGCTGAATGTTAAGATCGACCTTAAAAAGCCTGCAATGATTAATGTCGAAATCCTTGATCCTTTGGGAAAAATCCTTTCACATGAGCAGCATCAGTTAAATGGACAGAAGAATATTGCAATTAATTTGAATTCATTACCTGAAGGCATCTATTTTTTAAGGTGCGAAGCGTTGGGAGATCTGATCATGAAAATGTTTGTAAAGCAATAGGAATAAACAACATTTGATCTGAATGCCTTAACTATGGTTATAAAAAATAGCCATCCTGATCTACCGGGGTGGCTTTTTTAGATTGATGACTTATAGAAATGATTCAGAGACTGATTGAATTCTAGTAAACTCAAAGAATAGGCCCGTCATTTATGGCGGGCCTATTGAAAATGGAATTAAAAATTAAAACAATCTCTTAGAAGAAAGAATAAGATTTTCTGTCAGTTAACTACAATCTGTGTAGTTGAATTACCATGGCAACTGCTACATGCACCCGATGTTACCGGACTATTCATGTATTCAACATTGCCACCCGTTCCGGCAACAGCAACATAGAGCCCCCCTGCGAAGTCAATACCCGAAGTGGTGTAGAAATTTCCACGTGCATCACCATTAATGGTAGCTTTCAGTGTACCGCCGCCATTTGGTGCGGTGTAGAGTCTGACAACAGCATTGGAGTATCCTGACTGTTGACCATTGAATACAGAGCCAGCCAGGGTAAACCGGCCTTCACCATCCCCACCCGATTTGTGACAATTCATGCAGTTTTCGCCTGTGTTGTGGCTTTCTGTGCCACCGGTATTACTTGAAAAAGATTCATCAGACTCATTCTCTTTTGAGCAGGATGTAGCAGCAATTAGTACAGTGGCAAACAATAATGTGGCAAGCATTTGCAGGTTTTTCATAATTGTAGTTAAAGAGTTTAATATCTAACGAATGATATATATAGATATTGTTATACAATGTACAATGGATAAATAGGGATTGCTGAAGAACTCCGTTAGGAGTTCCCCGTAAATAACCCCCGGTGAAGTGAAACGAAACCGGGGGTAAATGAATCGCTTTATAAACCAACCCTGTAGGGGTTGCCAATTATAAATTGTTATCGGGGAACCCACTCCGGGGTTCTGTTGTATTTCCATTTCAACACCCCATTCCATTGGGGGTTTCCAATTCTCGGAATGTACCATATTTACAGGAAATCCCTACGGGATTCTATTTTATCAACTTTATGAAGGTGCAGGGAAAAGTGATAAAGTTTCACAAATACCTTGCCCAATGAATTTGAATTTTCATTGTATGATGCTGATAATGTACTTATTGTCGGTTTTTCAGCAGGTCCTAAACAAGCGCATAGCAATCAAATCGGAATCGCCGTAAATGATTGAAGGGTTGTCAGCGTGTGCCGGATCGGGTTGGAGCAAACAGTGACTACGATCCTTGAAATTTAAACCTGAAATTAAAAATTACAGAACACAAAGTTTCTTTGTGAGAATGGAAATGATTCTGATGAATTTAATGAACTGGTATAGAATGCGTTACTTTTTTTCGGCCGTTAGGTAAACCAATGGAATTTTTCCCTGAATGACTTCGACCCTGAGCATTTTAAATCCACTACTTTCAACAAAATATTTAAAACTTTCCGTACTCCATTTATTCCGGATTTTAATGCCGGACAAACTCATTAAAAAGGAAATAGTCCGGCTTATAATGTTTTCGCCATGACAGAAAGTTGGTAGTATTGCCTTACCATTTGGCTTTAATACACGGTTGATTTCAAATAGTGCTCTGTTGGGATCAGATAATAAATGTAGTACATTGGATGCCAATACTACGTCAAAAGTTTTTTCACGAAAGGGCAGATCGGAGATATCGCCAATCCTGAAATCTATATTCATGATATTCTTTTCTGCCTGTTTTACCTGGGCGATCCTGATCATTTCGGGCGCAATATCGATTGCATCAATGTGTTTCGCCTGCCTGCAAATTTCAAAAGTTAAAATTCCTGTTCCGGTAGCAACTTCAAGGACGTTATCAGCCGGGGTAACATCTTCTTTCAGGTCTTTAAACAAAACCTGGTAGGTGTTGCCAAGCGTATACTTTATAAAATTATCGTACCTGCCTGAAAATGAATTCCAGTAACTGATTTCTTTTTCAAATATTGTTTTCATTTACAATAGTATGTACTTTAATAATTTTCAGCCCAGTTTTCCTGAATTAGAAATAATCATGGAATGAACTTATTCTCCTGTTACGAGTAAATCAGATTTGTTATTAAAAGAGGTGTGCAGATATTTTTTAGCTGTCTGACTTCCGGTATTGCCCAGAAAATTTTGATAAATAGTTTGGATTTCCTGGTTTTCATGACAGAAACGGGTCGATGCTTGAGTATCGGCAATATTAAGTGCATTGATGCGATTGCGTAATTCACTGCAGTCGGCTGGTTGGCCTGCACCACCTACACAGCCGCCTTTGCAGGCCATCACTTCAATAAAATCAAAATTGCAGCTGCCATTCATCACCTGCTCGAGAAGCATTCTGGCATTTCTCATCTCATAACATACAGCCACATTTAACGAGATTGATCCAATAGTAACTTTAGCCTGCCTGAATCCTGAAAGTCCTTGCACCTCTTCAAGATTTAGCAGGCTGGGAGGAGGGTTTGATCCCGTTATATTAAAGTGGGCGGTTCGGAGAGCCGCCCTCATGACACCGCCTGTGTTTCCAAAGATAACACCTCCACCGGATGCAGTTCCCATAAATTGATCAAATTCTCCAACCTGATTTGTAAGTCTTATGTTAC
The DNA here is from genome assembly GCA_016709025.1 of Bacteroidales bacterium. Lineage (GTDB taxonomy): Bacteria > Bacteroidota > Bacteroidia > Bacteroidales > Lentimicrobiaceae > Lentimicrobium. The sequence continues at coordinate 10,813 of JADJEQ010000012.1, forward strand.
GATTTTTCAACAATTTGGCTAATTCATTGGTGGTAATAGTGAAATTTGTTCCATGCATACCATCCGTAACAAGTTCATCCCGTGTTATCTCATATTTTTTTGCTGAGCAAGGGGTGATGGCTACATGAACTATATTTTGAGGATCAATTCCGTTTTTTTCAGCAAAATAGCTTTTACCAGTGCACCCTGCATAGCAATTGGACTTCTGGTGGTTGAAGATGACTTAAAAGAGATGGGTAATAAATCTCAACATACTTGACCCATGCCGGGCAGCAACTGGTAAACTGGGGTAAGTTGGAATTTTCAGTTATCCTGTTTTGCAATTCATAGGCCTCCTCCATTATTGTCAGATCAGCACTGAAATTGGTGTCCAGCACATAATCAAACCCAGCGGCCTTACAGGCTCCTACCAAGTTTTTTTCCATGAATGAACCTGAAGGAAGTCCAAAGTAGTCGCCAATCCCAACACGAACTGAAGGTGAAATTGACGCTATGACAATTTTTGAAGGATCATCAATTGCTTCAAGTACATTCTGCCAGTAGTATTTTTCTTTTAGAGCTCCTTCTTCACATGCCAAGATACATGTTCCGCAATTTATACAAACATGCGTTGATGCATTGGCAGCGTATGTTCCAAATACCTCTTGCTTTTCAGCGCAAGCTTCGAGACAATCACCGCATTCTTCACATTTATTTTTCAGGAAAGCAATGGCTGGATTGCTTTCCTGAATGGGCATATATTCCAGCTCCTTATCTGATGTGGAACCCAGGATATCTTTGGTACAGGCGCATAGGAAATTTGTGCCTATCAGTAAGGACGCATTGTAAACTACCAGGTTCTCAAGGAATTTTCTTCTATTGACCTTTGTCATTTATAGCTGCGATTTTAAGTGGATATTTTGATTTCAATTTTTTTTAATGAGCTATCAAAAATCAAACAGATCGGATAAAAACCCTCTCTTATGTTTGGGTGGATAATTCCCATGCCCATGTTCATCATGATGTTGCCGCTGATGTTTATCATAATGGTCCTGATCGTGGTTTTGGTGCCTGTTTTCAAATATATTGGAATGGTTATACCCGTTGGAACGCTCAATTATCTTTTCGAGTTCACCCCTGTCAAGCCATACGCCCCTGCAATTTGGGCAATGGTCAATTTCTACTCCCTGGGTATTTGACAACATTAAATTGTTGTTACATCTTGGACAAATCATGTTTTTGAGTTTTAGTAATTATTTACCTGAACCATTCCATATTGTTTCCAGCAAGCCCTGAATACCATTTTCATTTATGTACTGAAGAATGGTATTTAACAGCGGGAATAATAGTATTATAGCCGCTATTACCGCAAGTATTATTGCCAATACAACGAATATCAGCAGATACTTTAATTTGCGGTTTCTCAGTACTTTCTGAATCAGAAGATGTGTAGAGCCATAGTCCCGGTTGTAGGAACGGGGCGAATGTGAGTATTCGTCATGTTCATGGCGGTAAGATGAGTCATATTTGTGCCGCCTTTGATCCTGGTTGAATAAATCATTTAAGTTCATGTTAGAAGTTTTAGTAGTTTATAATTTTGAATTTTCCTTGCATTCGAAAAAAAATGCAGCATCAGAATATCCCGATTTTCATTCCTATTGAGTAAGTAAAGCCTCTGAAATCTTTTTGGGATAAGCTCTCATAGGAAAAATTGCTGACAAACCTGTAGCCGGCTGCAAAATCAATTTTGATGTACTCCCAAACGTTAATCTCAATTGCTGCTCCGGGCTCCAGGTAAGCAAACCAGGCATCACCATGTGTGTTGTATTCATATTCATATGAATCTTTCAGATCGAGCTCAGTATGTCCCATGCCAGTTTCAACCTGGAAATTCAGATGTACTGATTTTTCAGGGTAAATTGAGTATTCGCATTTAATTCCTGTAAAGAACTGATCCAGATATAATGTAGTGTCAGTTTCACCAACCGGCGTATTTTCATTCACTATAAATCTGTAGTTTACACCAGTGGAAATTTTATTGTTGAACATTACGCCGGCCCCGATTCCGGGCAATACAGCAGCAGATCCGGCAATGTTGCCAAACTGGCAGAATGGGTTGATAAAATACCCGATATGTGGCTGTTTATTGCCTAAAATGGTTTTGGTCTCTTTTTCAGGTTGTGCAGTTACAGTTGCCAATATGACAAAAAGTATTATTGTTAATTCGATTTTCATGATTTCCGAAGATTTTATAAATGGTTAAAAACCAAATAGTATTTGCCTGTTTCCCCCGGTAATTTGCTTGTATACCGGGTCGCACAGCACCTTTATAAGGGTGTATCACAGCCCTATAGTTCATAGTTATTTTTAAAGTCTGTTGCTCGATACCAGCTAAGGCAGCGCCTTATTATTTCACAACAATGAAAACAACAACGAAACAATGTAAAGCAAAAGAGAAGGGGAGTTTTCTATATTGATTTAGGTGGTTGCCAGACGGATGAAGATATTTTATCCGGAAAAATGACGAAAGATTTTGAAATCGATTTAGTGTATAAATTGGAAATCGAAAAATCAAACAGATCTGTTTTTAATGAGGAATCGTCATCGATTGAATCAACGAGATGAAGGTGAGGGAGGGCCTCAGTTTCGTTCAGGTATTTTTGAGCAAAAATCTCAGAAAGCTCAGGAAAGACAAAATAAAAGACTTTTTCACCACTCCAGCCTACGAGTGTGGTTAATATCAGTAATATTCTGAAATAATTACAGATTACTTTTTTCATTTTCAAGGTTAAATGTATAATTATGCGTTTTGAGCCGATATTTTCATTTGTTCATTGCTTATTGATTGAATGATGCCAACTCCTTAAAAACCGGCAGCCTTTTATTCTGATGATTTGTAAGATCAAGGAATCCGGCATTTAAAAGCTTCATTTCCTGCTTAGCATTCAGGGCATGCATACAGATGACTGTTTTTGCCCATTTTGTATTATAAATGAATTTTAATAAAAAGGCTAATAAGCCTGTTGGACAGTATATGAAGAAATTGAATTTGGGGGGGTTAATCTTCCGGTTTGTCTGTTTTAGAAATCTGAAGGCTTCTTTAAGTGCACCTGCAGTTTTCCTTAACACAACTTTGTTTTTTGAAACAGTATAATTATTGCCTCCGTCTGCATAAATGGCATTTGCCAAAGGACAAACCATAGCAAGATGATTAATTAACCAGAGATCCATGTTTGAATTGATTTCAGTTGGAAATCCGGCAGATTGCAGTAACTCCTTCAATTTTGAGAGTCTCGCTGATTTTAAATGGTGAATTTCTCCGATCGTAGTTGGTTGTATTAAGCCGGAAACCACATGGCAATTCACCTTTCCATTCTTGATTTCTCCTCCTGCTCCCGGAAAACCAAGGATTATCTTTTCCTTATCCAGGTACTTTGTATATTCCGATGATCCATCAGGATTGTTCACCATAAATACAATGTTTGAAGAGGAATTGCTTTTAAGGGCCGGATAAACAGATCCCAGGTTTTCTTTCCTTACGGTAACTAGTATAAAATCAAAAATTTCATTTTTTGGCAAATTGTCAATTAACCTGAATTGTTTAATTCCATCCTCTGCATCTTTGTTAAGCCACTTTAAAGTTAGCCCGTTTTTCTGTAGTTCTGCCAGTCGTTTGCCTTTGGCCAGAAAGGTAATATCATTACCTGCTTTCGCCAGGAGCCCTCCATAAACTGAACCAATAACACCTGCGCCAATAATTAAGAATTTAGCCATATTCTTCAGTGTTTAAATTACGGAGTTTCTGTTTTTCTTAACAAGCTTATAGATTTCGAACCAGGTGATGCTGAACAATCCTGCAAAAGCGCAAATCAGGATTTCGATAAACCGGATTTTTTCGAACTGAAAAAGATCGAGCAGGAAGGGTACATTAAGAATCAGTAGGAGGAAAAAGATGGCTCCACCGACTACCCACTTGACTGCTTTATTTGGCGTTATCAGTATCCTGAAAATATTGTTTGTCCATGAGCGGTTGGAGAGAATGACAGCGATATTTGATGCAATCAGGGTTACAAAAGTTAAGGTTCTGACAGCGTTTTCGGTGTATCCCATTTTGATGCCGGTGAAATAAACCAGCAGACTGATCAGCAGGATGCCAATGCCCTGGGTGCAGCTCAGCAGTATTTTCTTTGCACCGAAGAAGGGTTCATCGATGTCTTTCGGGGGTCTTGACATTACATTTTTTTCCTCTTTTTCTGCTTCAAAAATGATGGAACAGGCCGGGTCGATGATCAGTTCCAGAAATACAATATGCACCGGCCAGAGGATCAGGGGCAGGTCGGCAAACAGCACCGGAATCAAAGAAAGACCTGCTATCGGAACGTGAATGGCAAAAATATAGGCCAAGGCTTTCTGGAGGTTATCAAAGATTCTCCTACCCATTTTTATTGCCCCTACTATAGATGCGAAATTGTCATCCATCAGCACCAGCGAAGAGGCCTCCCTTGCTACATCGGTACCTTTTTCACCCATGGCAATGCCAATGTTGGAGGCTTTTAGTGCCGGAGCATCGTTCACACCATCGCCGGTCATGGCCACGATTTCTTTATTTCTTTTCAGGGCATTAACTATTTTGAGTTTTTGTTCCGGAACCACACGGGCGAAAATGTTCACATCCCTGATGCGTTCACATAACTTGTCCTCAGTCATCTCTTGTAATTCAGGACCTGTAATGCATAGCTCAGGGTTTCTGATGCCGATTCCTCGTCCGATGTTGGTGGCTGTTACTGGATAGTCGCCAGTGATCATGATCACCCGGATGCCGGCTTTATAGCACTCAGCAACGGCGGCCGGCACATTTTCCCTTACCGGATCAGAAAGCCCGATAAGACCGACAAAATCAAAATCAAAATCGTGCTGAATTTCAGGAAGATCACCGGGAGTCAGTTCTGCTCTCGCAACGCCCAGTACCCTCAGCCCTTCTGATGCCATTCCCGCGATGGCTTTTTCATAAACTGCAACTGTTTGTTTATTCAGGTGACACAAATCAAAAATGGCTTCCGGGGCGCCCTTGGTGGCGATAACCTTTTCCTTAGAACCGGAATTTGAAAAAACCCTTGACATGGCAAGAAGATCCCCCGACAAAGGATACTCCTTTTCCATGACCCAGTCGGTATGGATGTGTTCAGTATCTTTCAGAAACTGATCTCCGGTATTGATGATGGCCCGCTCCATAGGATCAAAGGGATTGGCCTGACTCGATAGTATCCCGAATTCTATGATCTCATGGAATGGGTCGGGGAAAGTTCCGCCGGGAATCACCGTATGAGAATCGGTGCCATTGTAGAGACGGGTTACCGTCATTTTATTCTGCGTCAGAGTCCCGGTTTTATCGGTACAAAGAACGGTAGCAGAGCCAAGCGTTTCAACTGCGGCAGGTTTTCGTGTCAGTACATTCTTTTTCGACATTCGCCATGCTCCAACTGCCAGAAATATGGTTAAAACCACTGGAAATTCTTCCGGAAGCATTGCCATTGCAAGGGTTATACCTGCCAGAAACCCCTTCAAAAGATCACCCCTTGTAAGAATATAAATGGCAATTACCAATACGCATAAAGTAATTCCAATGATGGCGAGGCGTTTTACCAGCGTACCCATTTCCAGTTTTAACCGGGTTGGCTCTTCTTTTACTGATTCGAGCGCTTTGCCGATCTTGCCTATTTCTGTTTGCATGGCAGTGGCTGTTACTTTAACAATCCCATTGCCCTGCACAATCATAGATCCGGAGTAAACGACCGGGATATCGTCGCCACCGGGAGTAAATGATTTATCACTTTCTTTCCATTCACGTTTTCTGACTGAAACCGATTCTCCGGTCAGGAGAGACTCATCGGCCAGCAAATTATTACTGCTCAGAACCAAGGCATCCGCGGGAACCCTGTCGCCTTCCTGTAAAACCACATAGTCACCGGTTACTACTTCTCTCCCGGGTATTCTGATTGTTTCACCATCACGTATCACCAACGCCCTTGGACTGGCCAGGTCTTTGAGTGCATCCAGGGCTTTTTCTGTTTTTTTCTCCTGATAAAACTCTATGCCCATGACCACAAATACAAACCCGAGCAGCATGATGCCTTCCTGTATGTCACCGAGAAACAAATACAGGGTTCCACAGGCAACGAGTAAAAGAAACATGGGTTCCCTGACCACCCCAACTGCAATCTGAAATACATTTTTAGGTTTTGATGATGGCAGTTCATTGAAACCCTCTTTTGCCAGTTTTTCGGAAACCTCTTTTTGGGTAAGTCCTTTCATGGTATTATCAAATGATGTTGCAGGCATAGAATTGTTTATTAATTAAGTTAGCATATACTAACTAATTGGTTAAAAAAATTAATCTTTTAAAGCAGTGGTAAATACACGAATAAGACATTCAAGTTCTTCGCTATTCAATTTTCTGGTAATAGATTCTGCAATTCTCTTGTGTGCATAATTATGCATCTGGTTTATTAAATTCCCCTTTTCAGTGAGGTGTATGTGCGCGCTTCGCCTGTCCTCGTCGGATCGGACTTTAAACACAAAATCCCTTTCAATAAGCTTGTCAACAGCAACTTTTACAGTTGGTTTTGAAAGCTGAAGACTGACTGATAGTTCTGTAATATTAGGATTGCCAAGTAAGCTGATGGTCTCCAGGTAGTGCATTTGTGTATGCGTGAGATTGTCAAGATTAAACTGAGCTTTTGCGGATTCTTCAGTCTGAACAATCAGATTGGATAATTCAGCAACTATTTCTATCAGGTCTTTCATTTTGCAAATATAGTTAGTAAACACTAACTATATATTTTTTAAGAAATTTTTTCATTGGTGTCCGGGAAATTATTTGAAGATTCCTCACTTTGTTCGGAATGACGGGGCTTACAGGTATTTTGATAGAATAGAGGGGGTGGTTTAAGGCGGAGCCTCCAACCACCCCCTCTATAGAAACACTAACTTTCTGTCATTCCGAACGAAGTGAGGAGCCGACCAAAGGGAGCCTGCCTGACTGCTTAAGGCAGACAGGCTCATCGAAGGAAATCTCAGATTCATTTTTTTGATTTTTTAAATTTTATCCGGACATTATTGAAATTTTTTATTTCTGTTTATGACGTCGAAATCTTAACGGGCTTAGAATTGAGCAAAGAAATAATCAGTATGATTTGGGATCTGTAAATCATTGAAGCTGGCCAGCCATTAAAGGGCAATTGACGATGATCAGAATATATCCAGTGCTGTCTGAAAATTTTAAAATCAGGTTTTTACCTGCGTTCGTATTGGTATATTGCCACATAATTCCCGACCTTATTAAAGAGTGTCAGCATACCGTATGAAAATTGACTTGATAATTTCCTGATTGGGCTCATCTTTGGCCTGAATACTTTGGAGAAAAGCTGTTTTTACAATCGGTTTTCTTTTTAACTTGCAGCCTAAACCGGGAAGTATGAAAACAATTATTGATTTGTTTGAGGAAAGTGTTTCCCGCTATGCCGGTAATGTCTACCTGTATGAGAAAACGGCAAGCGAGTATAAAGGCTACTCGTACAGTGAGGTAAAGGAGACAGTTTATAAAGTTGCAGCGGGTTTGCTGTCTCTTGGGGTACAAAAAGGTGATCGGATAGCCATCCTCTCGGAAGCCCGGAACGCGTGGATCATCGGGGAACTTGCTGTGCTGTATACAGGCGCTTGCAGCGTTCCTTTGTCAATCCGGCTAGATGCAGCTTCTGATTTGAAATTCAGATTAATACATTCTGAATGCCGGATGATTCTTGTTTCTGCCCAGCATGCTTTAAAAATAGAGGAGATCCGTGCTTCACTGCCGGATCTTGAAACTGTGATATACCTTGATGAGAAGGCAAGCAAAGGGGAAGGTGATTTTACCTATCAGGATTTGCTTGAAAAGGGTTTGGAGTTTCTAAGTCACAGCAAATCAGTACTTGAAGAAAGAATTGCATCCGTTAAGCCCGATGACCTGGCCAATATATCTTACACATCCGGAACAACAGCTGATCCCAAAGGGATAATGCTCACACATCTGAATTACACCACCAATGTAAAACAAGCTCTTACGTTGATGGACATACCCTCCACACACCGGACACTGGCAATTTTACCATGGGATCATTCCTTTGCTCACACAGCCTGCCTGTATTGTTTTATGGCAATGGGCGCCGGGGTTGGTTCGGTTCAGACAGGTAAAACCGGGATAGAAACCCTGAAAAATGTTCCGGTGAACATAAAAGAGCTGAAACCTCACATTATTATGAGTGTTCCTGCGCTTTCGCGGAATTTTAGAAAAAACATTGAGGCAGGAATAGAAAAGAAAGGGAAAATTGCGAAAGCGTTTTTCAATCATGCCTTGTCTGTTGCATACCTATACAATGGATTGGGTATTGATCGCGGAGAGGGTTGGCGCATTTTGTTAAAACCCCTGGTAAGATTATACGACCAATTGCTTTTCAGTAAAATAAGAATGGCATTCGGGGGAGAGATGGAATTCTTCATAGGTGGAGGTGCTCTGCTTGATATCGAATTGCAGCGGTTCTTTTACGCAATCGGAATTCCTGCTTGCCAGGGTTATGGCCTGTCAGAAGCATCTCCGATCATTTCATCCAACTCACTGAAGAATATAAAAATGGGTACTTCTGGCAGGTTGGTCGGGTATCTTGATCTTAGAATATGTGATACGGATGGGAATGAACTTCCCGGTGGCACAACCGGCGAGATTGTGGTGAGAGGAGAGAATGTGATGAAAGGATACTGGAAAAACCCGAAAGCATCTGCTGAAGTATTACGTGATGGCTGGCTTTACACCGGCGATATGGGCTATCTTGATGCAGATGGGTACCTGGTTGTGCTTGGTAGGTTCAAGAGCCTGCTGATTGGCAACGATGGTGAAAAGTATAGTCCGGAAGGGATAGAAGAAGCCATTACGGACCAGTCACCCTATATCAGTCAGTGTATGCTCTATAATAACCAGCAACCATTGACTGTTGGCCTGGTGGTTCCGGCCATGGCTTCGATTAACCAACATCTCGAACATACTGGCCTGAAACCTGGAAGTCCTGAAGCAATTAATTCCGCACTCAAATTGATTCAGCATGAAATAAATGCGTATTATAAACATGGAAAATACGCCGGTATGTTTCCTGAGCGATGGCTGCCTGCTACTATTTGTGTGCTTCCCGAAGGGTTTACCGAGCAAAATCATTTAATAAATTCAATGTTGAAAATGGTGCGTGGAAAAATTACCGCACATTTTCAGGCTGAACTCGATTTTCTGTATAAACCAGCAGCAAAGAATATTATTAATGATATAAACAGGGCGAATCTTGCTAAATGGTATGAACAATCAGAATGATGGATACCGGCTTCGCCCGTTTACCATAAATGATTCCGACCTGCTTATTTCATGGGTGCCCGATGAAACAGCTTTAATTCAGTTTGCCGGGCCGGTTTTTACATGGCCACTCACCCTAAACCAGGTGGCTCATTACCTCACGGATAGCAGACGGAATGCATATGTGCTTTTGCAGGGAGATGTGGTCATAGGCCATGGTGAGATTTACAGGGAATCACCTGGGAAAGTCAGATTGTGTCGTATTCTGATTGGTGATATAACCCTGCGCAACCAGGGAATTGGCTTGATCCTGACCAGGTTGCTGCTTGAACAGGCGTTTAAATCAGAAGGGACAGAGCAGGTAAACCTGAATGTATTTGATTGGAATGAATCGGCAATCCGTTGTTATAAAAAGGCAGGTTTTCATCGTGCACCAGGCAGGACAGCCATTCGGAAAACCGGAACTGTATCATGGAAGGTTATTCAAATGAGAATTTCTAAGAACATCTATCTTAAACAGTCAGCATTACACCAATAATTACATCTAAGTAACAGATGTTTGTGCATAATTTATCTAAGGAATTTTAGCGCATTTTTACCTGATCAATACATTCTGAACCGCACTGTATAGTTTAACGGTTAAGGACGGACAATAAAAAACTTGATTTTCAACCCACAGCGGGATATGATTGATCTGTTTATTGGATTGGTTTACAATATAATAGTATGGGACCATGTTGTATATTTCAGGCCCGAATCTATTAAAGAATGTTAAAGAGTTCTACGAAGACCTATACACCTCTGGATCAATTCCTATCTTTTTATAACTTTGCCCCATGCTCGAGCCGTTTAAACTTTATGTGGAAAGTCATCACCTGTTCAGGCCTGATGAGCCCATTCTTCTGGCCATCAGTGGTGGTGTGGATTCAATGGTGATGGCCGAACTTTTCCACCGTGCCGGGTTTGCCTTTGCGATTGCACATTGTAATTTTGGACTCCGGGGCAGCGAATCAAATCAGGATGAAGCTTTTGTAGCTGGAATTGCCGAAACCTATGGAGTGAGATTTTTCCTAAAGCACTTCAAAACCAGGGAATATGCCGGTTTTAATAAAGTCTCGGTTCAGATGGCCGCGCGCACCCTCCGGTATGAGTGGTTTGACGAACTTATACTTAATGAAGGTTTTAAAGCAATCGCTACTGCCCACCACCTCGACGATCAGATAGAAACATTCTTTATCAATGTTCTGCGGGGAACCGGAATCAGCGGCCTGCACGGAATCATGCCACACCGCACCAGGGTGGTACATCCCATGATGTTTGCCTTCCGGCGCGAGATTGAAGAATTCGCAGGTGACGAAGCCATTGCTTATCGCGAAGATAGTTCAAACCGGTCATCAAAGTATGTCAGGAACAAAATAAGGCATGACCTGGTTCCTTTGCTGGGTGAGATTAACCCAGAGTTCAGAAAAACAATTACCACGACCATTGATCAGATTCGTGAGACAGAAATATTGCTTCAGAATCACCTGAATGATATCAGAAGCAAGGTCATTACATTTGATAATAATGAGGTTATATCTTTGAATATAAGTGAATTGCTCAGGCTTCAACCGAAAGAGGCCTACCTGTATGAATTGCTGCAGCCGTTTGACTTTAACAGGAGTGTGACCGATGAAATTGCCGCTGGCCTTGAAGATATCTCTGGCAAACAGTACTTCTCTGCATCACACAGGTTGGTTAAAGACCGGGAGCTATTGCTGATCAATCCTTTAGGACCTGCAGGGTCGCAACCTGCTGCTGAAATCGAGATTGATGATAAGGTTTCCGAAATCAGGAAACCTATTCAGCTCAGGTTCAGTTTATTCGAAAACAATACTGAAATGACTGTTTCGAAAAACGGCAGCATTGCTATGCTGGATGCTTCAAAAATTATCTGGCCGCTTCGCCTCCGGAAATGGAAAGAAGGCGATACATTTGTGCCCTTTGGTATGAATAACAACAAGAAACTCAGCGATTTCTTCATCGACAATAAATTCTCAATTGTTGAAAAAGAAAACGCCTGGTTACTGATCAGTAACAATGATATTGCCTGGCTGGTGGGTCATCGCATTGGCAACGGTTACCGCATTGGCCCTGATACAAAAACTATCCTGAAAATAGAATGGCTGGATTAGCCTGATCTTGATAAAACTGAATTAGAAATGATGAAAACCACGCTGAAAAATTCTGCAATTTTACTTTTGCTCACTTTCGTTTTACCGTTATTTTCCTTTGCACAGGTTCTTAAGCCGGTGAAATGGACTTTCAGTTCAAAACAGATTTCGGCCAGTGAAGTACAACTGATTTTTTCAGCTTCTATCGATCGCACCTGGCACCTTTATTCTCAGGATGTTCCTCCACCACCCGATGGGCCGGTGGCGACTTCGTTCTTTTTTGAGAAAAGCACTGATTTTAAGACGATTGGTAAGGTTAAAGAACCTAAAGCCATTGAAGAATACGACAATCAGTTTCAGGCTGTTCTCAAGTATTTTGCCGACAAGGCTGTATTTACCCAGAACATTCGGGTACTGTCGGCAAAAGATTTTAAAATTACCGGATATCTTGAATTTATGTGTTGCGACGACAAACAGTGTCTCGCCCCGGAAACGGTTGATTTTGAATTTAATATAAAAGGCAATCCGGATGCGGGTAAAACAGAAGTCCCGGATAATTCTCAGATTATTAATCCGGAAACTATTAAAGCCGACACGGTGAAGCCTGTAGCGGATACGCTTGTTTCAAAAGATACGACTTCCAAATCAGAGGTCAGGGCTGTTGATGCCGGTGGGCTGGATAAGAATTCATCACTGTGGACGCTGTTTATCTTTTCATTCCTTGCCGGACTTGCCGCTATTCTTACCCCTTGCGTATTTCCGATGATCCCGATGACGGTGACATTCTTTCTGAAAGAAAAAGATAAAGTGAAGGCGAAAGCACAGGCCCTGTTTTATGGAATTTCCATCATCTTTATTTATACTGTAATTGGAACCGTGGTTGCTGTTACCCTGGGTGCCAATTTTGCCAATTTCCTCAGTACGCATTGGTTGCCGAATGTTTTGTTTTTCCTGATATTCCTCTTTTTTGCGGCATCCTTTTTAGGAATGTTTGAGATTACGCTGCCCAGCTGGATGATCAACAAATCCGATGCCCAGGCCGATCGCGGAGGCATTGTCGGTTCCTTTTTTATGGCATTTACCCTGGTATTGGTGTCGTTTTCGTGCACCGGTCCTATTGTTGGGGCAATTTTGGTGGCCTCAGCCGGTGGGGAGGTACTTGAACCCATCATCGGGATGCTTGGGTTCTCTTTGGCCTTTGCACTTCCGTTTACCCTGTTTGCATTCTTCCCGCGCTGGCTTAACAACATGCCAAAATCGGGCGGATGGCTCAATTCGGTTAAGGTTGTGCTTGGATTCATCGAACTGGCACTGGGTCTGAAGTTCCTCAGTATTGCCGATCAGACTTACCACTGGGGCATTCTCGACCGGGAAATCTATCTTGCTTTCTGGATTATAATTTTTACGTTGATGGGACTCTATCTGCTTGGTAAACTGAAGTTTGCACACGACAGCGAAGTTAAGTATATCAGTGTGCCAAGGCTGGGTCTGGCAATCGCTACTTTCACATTCGTTATTTACATGATTCCCGGGATGTTTGGCGCACCCCTGCAGGCTCTGTCAGGTTATCTGCCGCCACAGGCTACCCATGATTTTGACCTTAACAAAATTGTACGTGATAATATTCAGGTTTATGGTACTTCATCAGGAACCGGAACTGAACACGGAGGTTCAACGCTATGCGATAAACCGAAGCATGGTGATATCCTGCACCTGCCACATGGGCTTGAAGGTTATTTTGATTACGAACAGGCGCTGGCCTGTGCCCAAAAACAGCAGAAACCGGTGTTTATCGATTTTACCGGCCATGGATGTGTGAATTGCCGCGAAATGGAAGCCCGGGTTTGGTCCGATCCAAGGGTGCTGAAAAAACTGCGCGAGGACTTCATTCTCGTTGCACTTTACGTGGATGATAAGACTGAACTTCCCGAATCGGAATGGATTACCTCTACTTATGATGGGAAAGTGAAGAAAACCATTGGTAAAAAGTATGCGGATTATCAAATCAGTAAATACAACATCAATGCCCAGCCTTACTATGTTTTGCTGGACGCAAAGGGAGAGCTGCTGGTTTCGCCTAAAGCCTATGATTTGGATGTAGATAATTTCATCGAATTTCTGGATAGTGGATTGGCTGAGTTTAAGAAAAGAAAATAGCTATAGTCAGGCAGAGCCTGAAATATAATCTGGCTTAGGCGGAGCCTAAACCGAACTTAGTTTAGAATTATTAAGAGTCAGGCTGAGGCTCCGCCTCAGTCAAAGTATTTTGGCAGGCTCTGCCTGCTAACGTGACCTGCTTTTAAATAGCACATATTGCCTGATCATGTCAACCGGCTATAAAATATCTGAAAAAGAAGGTGCTTATTTCCTCACTTTTCAGATTGTGGGTTGGGTGGATATTTTTACCAGAAAAGTATACCGGGACATCGTTATTGACAGTTTTAAATTTTGTCAGATCAATAAAGCCCTGAATTTATTTGCATACGTGATTATGTCAAATCATGTACACCTTATTGCTCAAAGTGGTAACGGTGATTTAAGTGGATTTATCCGCGATTTTAAAAGTTTTACGAGCAAACAATTCAAGATTGAAATAAATCAGCTTACGGAAAGCAGAAGAGATTGGATGAAGATGGTTTTTGAGTTTCATGCGAAGTTTAAAAAGAAACAGGATTTTCAGTTCTGGACCCATGAGAATCATGCTGAACTTATTTATAGTCAAAAGTTTATTGTCCAAAAAGTCAATTATATCCATAATAATCCGGTAAAAAGCGGACTGGTGACAAGACCTGAGGATTATTTGTATTCCAGCGCCAGGAATTATGCCGACATGGACGCATTGATTGATGTTATACGACTGGATTTAGGAATCAGTAAGGCATGTTAGTCAGGCAGAGCCTGAAAAAATAGTCGACTGAGGCGGAGCCTCAGCCACCGCCGACCATAAAAAATATATGTCGATTCGTGTATATGTTTAATTGTTTTGTTGTATTTTCACGGCTTAACCATTAAATAGTTCAGGCATGAAATTCTATACCTCACTTATAGTTTTATTCATTTGCACTTATGTTGCTGTTGGGCAGCCATTTGTGCTTGTTCCGGCTGAATTGCCTGCCATTGGCCGCAGTGCTGTGGCTTTTGCAGATTTCGACAACGACCACGATCTTGATCTTGTGATGACCGGACTGGATGATGCTTCCAATGCTTTTGGTAAAATCTTTCTGAATCAGCAGGGTGAATTTGTTGAGACAGAAGCAGGTATCATCGGGTTGTACAACAGTGCACTGGCTGTGGCTGATTATGATCATGATGGCAATATTGATTTTGTTGTAACAGGGGAAGACCAACAGGGCAATGTAACCCGGTTGTACAGGAACAACGGTGACGCCACTTTTGTGCTGGTTGAAGCAGGGTTTTATGCAGCCGGAGCCGACGGTGATCTGGCATGGGGCGATTACGACAACGATTCATGGCCCGACCTCGTAATTTCCGGTGGATGGGATACAAAATTATACCACAACAATGGCGATGGGACTTTCCAGGAGGCAAATGCAGGGTTGACCATCATGAACTCCCCTTCCGTTGACTGGGGCGACTGCGATAACGACGGTGATTTGGATCTTCTGATGGTAGGCGATGCCGGATCGGTGGCTGAAACATTTGTATATGTCAATGACCACGGCAATTTCAGCAGGCTTGAGTCCGATATGGAAGGAACTGTTGGCGGTACAGCAGTGTGGGGCGATTACGACAACGATGGCTACCTTGACATTCTGATGACAGGTAAAGATATTTCTTTGAATCCGGTTTCGTATGTCTACAGGAACAACGGCGAAAATACATTTCTTTTTGGTGATGCCGGCCTTGTTGGTACGGCGCTCGGTCCTTCCGACTGGATTGACTACGATAACGATGGTGATCTCGACATTATGCTTGCCGGCGAGAACTGTGGTTGTGGAAATGCTTCCACATTATTGTATAACAACAACGGGGTAGGGGGATTCGAACAGGTACTTGCCGGACTCCCATTTATTGAAAGGGCTTCTTCGGCCTGGGGCGATTTTGACAACGATGGCGACTCCGACCTCTTATTGACCGGGCTGGCAGGCGATCCGGCTACCTTTTTCTATCGCAACGATTTACAATCAGGAGAATTTCAGCAAAACACTGTTCCGGGAGTTCCCGGTGACCTTTATACTTATGTTGATGGCGAATATGCTGTAATAAGCTGGGGAAGAGCTACTGACATTGAGTCGCCTCAAATGGCAATCAGTTACAATGTTATGCTTGGAAGTCAGAGTGGTGGAATTGACATTGTATCTCCACAGGCTAGCACATTTACAGGGGAGAGATATTCTGTTGTGCCGGGAAATGCAGGTACCAATGATTTTATGGTCTTCAGAAATCTGGAACCCGGGAACTATTATTTCAGAATTCAGGCAATTGATCAGTCTTACGAAGGCTCTGAATTCTCAGAGGAAGGTAGTTTCACCGTTCTTTCAACCGGTGTGAACCATGCTGAAACGCCCGAAGCCAGGATTTTTACCGTTGGCACATTATTGAATGTTATCAACCAGGGAGTAGGGGATACTGATTTAACCGTCATTTCGCTGACAGGAAATGTAGTCTGGTCAGGTACAATTGCAGGCAATGAATTCATTTTACCTCTCGATAATTATCCTTCAGGAGTTTATCTGATCAGAATGGTGACAAACGGAAAACAGGTAATTGCCAAAGTGATCAGGTAGTGAAACGCCGGATTTCAGTAATATTCTTCTTATTTTTCATAACGTCAGCAATCGGCCAGACCATAAAGGTCAGTGAGCCGGTCAGTTTTCTTGCTTTGGGCGATTCATACACCATCGGGCAAAGTGTTGGCGCAACAGAAAGGTGGCCGGTACAATTTATGTCTGAACTAAGACGGCTTGGATACGGTACAGGTGAGCTTAAAATTATTGCTCAAACCGGCTGGCGGACTGATAATCTAAAAAATGCAATCAACCAGCAACTGCCGCTTAATGGTTACAATCTTGTTTCACTTCTTATAGGTGTTAACAATCAATACCAGGGTGGCGATATTCTTACCTATGCAAAAGAATTTGAGGAGTTGCTTGTGCAGTCGCTTTCTCTGGCCGGAGGTTCGCCTTCGCACGTATTTGTTTTGTCAATTCCGGATTATGCCTATACCCCTTTCGGGAATGGAAGCCCGGACATTAGTGCAGAGATTGATGAATTCAATGAAATTAACCGGCTAATTACCCAGCAATACAATGTGAAGTATATTGACATTACGCCGATATCACGTAAGGGGCTTGCCCAGCCTGAGCTGGTTGCTTCTGACGGGCTTCATCCGAGTGGGTTGATGTATGCTCAATGGGTAGCGGAAATCCTGAAGCATGTTGAAAAGGAAGTTGGAATATCTGAAAAGCCGATAATTGAAGAGAAAGTCTCTTACACTTTGTTGAACCGGCAGCTATCCCTGAATCATACCGGGAATAATTCAGAACTGTTTATATACAATCTGAATGGTCAAATGGTCATGGCAGAAAAGTTGACAGGTGACTCAGGGGCATTGGTAAATTTAAACGCACTGGCTGATGGATTGTATTTTTTAATGGTTCGGGACAAGAAAAGGGTCATTTTCACAACAAAGGTATTATTGGAATAGCAGAGTGAGTATTTATTTTACTCATATATTCGTCATTCCCATATCAAGGATGCTATATAGAAATATATAACTAAAATTATCCTTAGCGTCCTCGCTAAGGATCTATTAACAAAACGACAATTTGCACTCCTTCAAAAAGAAAAGCCGCAATTTAACTGCGGCTTTTCTCAATATTGATCTTTTTTGGAGTCTATTCGCAATAAAACTTATAGAAATACGGAATCGTTTCAATTCCTTTATAAAAGTTAAACAGCGGGTAGTTTTCATTTGGTGAATGGATGGCATCCGATTCAAGACCGAAACCCATCAGAATCGATTTTACTCCAAGAACCCGTTCGAAAGTTGAAATGATGGGGATACTTCCACCACTGCGGACAGGAACCGGTTTTTTACCGAAGGTTGTCTCATAGGCCTTGCTGGCTGCTTTGTAGGCTTTTGTGTCGGTAGGGGAAACATAGCCCTGACCGCCATGAAGATTGGTAACTTTGACTTTTACAGAGGGTGGGGCCAGCTTCAAAAAGTGTTTTTCAAACAGATTTGAAATTTCTTCATGGTCCTGATGGGGAACCAGTCGCATCGAAATTTTGGCATAAGCTTTTGATGGCAAAACAGTTTTGGCTCCTTCACCGGTATAGCCTCCCCATATGCCGCAAACATCCAGTGTAGGGCGGATTCCGGTACGTTCCATCGTTGAATAGCCTGTTTCACCGTGTATTTCGGCAATATCAATGGCTTTTTTATACTCATCAAGGTTAAATGGTGCTTTGGCCATTTCGGCGCGTTCTTCAGCAGTCAGTTCGAGCACTTTGTCGTAGAATCCCTCAACTGTAATACGGTTGTTTTCATCCGTAAGAGAGGCAATCATTTTCGACAGAACGTTGATTGGGTTGGCTACTGCACCACCAAACAAGCCTGAATGCAAATCACGGTTGGGTCCGGTTACTTCCACTTCAAGGTAGGCCAATCCACGCAAACCAACTGTAATGGAAGGGATATCCGGGGCGATCATTCCGGTATCGGAAACCAGGATAATGTCGGCTTTCAACATCTCTTTGTGGTCGATGCAGAACTGTTCGAGGTTGGGTGAACCGATTTCTTCTTCGCCTTCGATCATAAATTTAACATTGCAGGGCAGGGTGCCAGTCTGGACCATTGCTTCGAATGCCTTGGCGTGCATAAACGACTGTCCTTTGTCGTCGTCGGCCCCGCGTGCAAATATTTTCCCATCCCTCACTTCCGGTTCAAATGGAGGTGAGGTCCACAGGTTGAGCGGATCAACCGGCATCACATCGTAATGGGCATAAACCAGGATGGTGGGTTTGGCCGGATCGATGATTTTTTCTCCATAAACCACCGGGTTTCCGGCAGTAGGGATAATTTCAACCCTGTCTGCACCGGCTTTCAAAATGGTTTCTTTCCAGTATTCCGCAGCGCGAAGCATGTCGGGTTTGTGGTCGGTAATCGAACTGATCGAAGGAATCCGGATAAGTCCGAATAATTCATCGAGGAAGCGTTGTTTGTTAGCCTCCAGATATTCTGATAATTTTTCCATGATATAATTTGGTTGCTGATTTTCGGGATTAAAGATAGCTATTTCAGGTTCCCGATAAATGCAATTGACAGCGTCTTTATGACTTTTTGTGAATTTTAACACGTTGTTAGGTTCGACTTTGTTTTTAATATTTTTAAAAATCCTGAGATTCGGTCGGATAATTCAATAAAAAGTTTATTTTTGTCTCTGCCGGGTGGGAGTTTCTGTTTTATTTCTTTCTTTTAAGTCAGTTGTCAGTATTCCGGCATCCGATTCACCAACTTTGTATTTCTGTAATCATGCTACATGTTATCTTAGCGGTTCTGCTCCGTGATCTGTACAGAATGTTTAGTTTTAAAAACATCAGCTTTTCAGCTGTATTTTTTTTACTTGTTATTCCATTCGAAAGCAAGGCCCAGTTTGATCCTTATGCGGTTGTCGAAGGCGTAGATCCGACTGTGATGGTACAGCAGGTACTTATCGGACAGGGTGTGCAAACCTCAAATATTAGTTACACTGGTTCAGTAACTGCAAGGGGCACTTTTTCAGGTGATTCAAATCTTGGTATTGCAACAGGATTGATCCTGACTTCGGGCAGGGCAAACAATTCTGAAGGGCCCAACAATACAGGTTCCAAATCCTACGATGCCAATACAGCAGGTGATGTTGCCCTGACCCAATTGTGCGGTTCTGGTACCAATGATGCCTGTGTACTTGAGTTTGATTTTATTCCTCAGTCAAATATTGTAGAGTTCAGATACGTGTTCGGATCGGAAGAGTATCCCGAATATGTGAATCAGTTCAACGATGTATTCGGGTTTTTTATCAGCGGACCGGATATTTTTGGTCCCTATCCAAGTCCTCCCGGATTCCCGAACGGAGCAAGAAACATTGCACTTGTACCACAGACCCTGCCACCTTATATTGTATCCATCGACAATATTAACAACGGTAGCAGCAACAACGGTCCATGTATGAACTGCCAGTATTACGTTAACAATGGTACTGGTACAACACCAAACACCAATCAATACATTCAATATGATGGATTTACCACGGTTTTGGTAGCAAGCTCAAATGTAGTGCCCTGTCAAACTTACCATATCAAACTCGCTGTGGCGGATGCCGGAGATGATGCTTACGATACAGGGGTATTCCTTGAGGCCAACAGTTTTTCCAGTGTGGGTCTGGGTGCAAATCTTGCATTTACACACGCTGCGGTGGATACAGCTGTCGAGGCCTGTAACAATGCAGCTGTCGCTTTTGAGCTATTTCAGATAACTCCGGTTGACTATACCATTAACCTTCAGATCGAAGGCACGGCCGAAAATGGGGTTGACTATGAGTTTATTCCCAACCAGATAATTATCCCCGAAGGCGATACCATGGCAGTGTTACCAATAAACGCAATTGATGACGGTATCTACGAATTTGTTACAGAAACAGTTACCTTGATTTATAATTCTTCACTTTGTGGGGTGGATATGGACACCCTGACGGTTTATATCAAAGACTATCCGATCATGGGGGTGATAGCCTCAGGTGATCAGACGATGGTTTGCGGTGAAGTGCGGAAACTCCGGGTTACGCCATACGGAGGCATCCCACCTTTTACTTATGCCTGGGATACCGGTGAAACTTCCGATACCCTTGATGTGAGTCCCGGTGTAACAACAACCTACACCGTTACCGTCACCGATGAATGCGGATCCCAGGAGATCCGGGCAATTACGGTTACTGTGCTCGGGCCGGATGCTTATGCCGGGGAAGATATACCGATTTGCCAGAATGAATCAACAGTGCTCACAGCCCAGGGCGGGACCAGTTGGTTGTGGATGCCCGGTGGCCTGACCGATCCGGTTATTACTGTTTCTCCTGTTTCAACTACAACATATACGCTGACATCTTATGATGCTTGCGGAAATTCCGATACCGATGAAGTTACCGTTTTTGTTGATGAACCATTTGCTGATGCCGGGTTGGACGAAGGCATCTGTGTCGGTCAGCCTGTTACACTCACTGCCAACGATACCCCAAACGGAACCTGGACATGGACTGATCAGTTGACCGGGGATACTTATAATGGCCGTGAAATTACCGTCACACCTCTTACTTCCAGAACATATTGTGTGGATGTTACCGATAATTGCGGCAATACGTTGACAGACTGTCTGGATGTTACAGTATTTCAGCTTACCGTCGATGCCGGAACCGATCCCACCATTTGTGCCGGAGATCCCACTGATTTAACAGGGACTTCCTCCACCGGCAGTGGTATTTTTTCGTGGTTCGATGGTACAAATACTTTCACCGGTCAAATAGTCAGTGTATCTCCGTTAACGACCACCACTTACACGCTCACCGTTAACGATGGATGTGAGGCAACCGATCAGGTAACTGTTAATGTAAATCAATTACCGGTTGTTTCAGCTGCTTCTTCAGTCAGTTCAATCTGCCCCGATGAACAGCTTACCCTCACAGCTTCCGGTGCCATTGATTACACCTGGAGTTCCGATCCGGTTGATCTGTCTTTAAACGGTCAGGAAAACAGTTTGAATCCGCTGGTCGGGCCGCTGGAGAATACCAATTATACACTTATTGGTACCGATGCCAATGGATGCAGCAACAGCAGCATTGTGGGTGTTACCGTTAAGGAACGCATGTTTGCCGATTTTACACTTTCTGATGTCGCGGCCTGTGAAGGAGCACCACTTCAGGTAACTTATACCGGCAATGGTCAGGCTTATGCCACTTACGACTGGAATTTTGATGGAGGTGTTACCTCCACGACAGGTCAGGGTCCGCACTCAGTTACCTGGACAGGGCCGGGTCCACGCAATTTAAGTCTTACAGTAACTCAGTCAGGTTGTGTCAGCGAGGTGGTTAGTATTCCGGTTGAGGTAAATGCCCTACCGGTTGCTGATTTTTCTTCAGGCATCAGCGAAGGGTGTGTTCCGCTTACGGTTGATTTCACTGATCTTACCACAAATACTGTAACCGGAACTATTTATAGCTGGGATATGGGCGGCATTGCCGGTTCTTCAGCACAAAGCCCGACGCAGGATTTTACGATACCCGGGCAATATGACATTACCCTTACCGTGACAAATCCGGGAGGTTGTGTCAGTTATAAAAATGTTACAACCCTCATCGATGCATGGCCATTACCGGTTGCTGATTTCGATGCTAATCCGTCGAGCACCAGCCTAAAAAATCCGATTGTACAATTCTCAAGCAATTCAACCGGCGACAATATTTCCCTGCTATGGAATACCGGCGATGGAACGACCTACGACACACCGGCATTTACGCACACATACACTGTTTCCGATTATTTTGATGTGGTTCTCCTGGTAACCAATAGTTATGGGTGTGTTGACAGTATTTTGAAACAGGTTTATGTTTCACCGAGATACATGTTACAGATTCCAACAGCCTTTACACCCAATGGAGATGGCATGAACGACTCATTTATTGTAAAGGGCAGCGGGGTGAAAGAATACAGTATATCCATATTTAACCGCTGGGGCTCGCTCATC
The DNA here is from genome assembly GCA_016709025.1 of Bacteroidales bacterium. Lineage (GTDB taxonomy): Bacteria > Bacteroidota > Bacteroidia > Bacteroidales > Lentimicrobiaceae > Lentimicrobium. Next base: position 33,053 of record JADJEQ010000012.1, read on the forward strand.
TTCTTCACAAAAGACATTGCAGAGAGTTGGGATGGAAAGATCGATGGTCAGCCGGCCGGGAAAGGAATCTATGTCTATCGTACCTATTTCAGGGACGAAAATGATGAGGTTAGTGAGCAAACCGGCAGTATAAACCTTGTGAGATAAACCCTTAATTGTTGGATTCTTTCCGATTTTTCTACCTTTGACGCGGTTTTAAACTGCGCAACAATGCCTAATATCAGACTTGCAATCAATGGATTTGGCCGGATCGGCCGGATCACTTTCAGGGCTTTACTCAAGAAAAAGAATATCACAGTGGTCGCCATCAACGACCTTACTGATCCTCAAACCCTTGCCCATTTGTTAAAATACGACTCGGTTCATGGGAATTTTCCCGGGACTGTCGAAGCCGGGCCTGACTATTTACTAGTCAACCGCAAAAAAATAAGAATTTTTTCTGAACCGGAGCCAGGTGCCATTAACTGGGGAAAACTGGATATCGATGTTATAATTGAATCAACCGGGAAGTTTACCGACAAGGCTTCTGCTATGAAACATGTGGAAGCCGGAGCCCGTAAAGTCATCATTTCAGCCCCGGCCAAAGCCGATCACGACGATGTTAAATACGTGGTTCTGGGCATCAACGATCATATTATTGAAAAAAGTGATGTGGTGATTTCCAATTCATCCTGTACAACCAACTGTGTTGCGCCTATGATCAAGGTGCTTGACGACCTGTGGGGAATCCAGGAAGGCTTTATCACCACGGTTCATTCGTATACCCGCGACCAGAACCTGATCGATGCACCCCATGCCGATCTGCGCCGGGCCCGGGCCGCAGCCTACAGCATTATCCCAACAACTACCGGTGCTGCAAAAGCGGCTACCAGGATATTTCCGCATTTAAAGAATAACCTTGGCGGGGCCGGAATAAGGGTTCCCGTTCCCGATGGTTCACTCACCGATCTGACCTGTACATTGAAAAAGCCTGCCAGCATTGCAGAGATTAATGCGGCTTTTAAGGAAGCGGCTGATGGCTATCTGAAAGGAATTCTGCAATACACCGAAGATCCGATCGTTTCTATAGACATCATTGGCAATCCGCACTCTGCTATTTTTGATGCCGGATTGACCGCTGTTTTAGGCGATAAAAACGACCTGGTTAAAATTGTTGCCTGGTACGACAATGAAAGCGGTTATGCGCACCGGTTGGCTGATCTGGTTGTTAAATTCGCCTGAAAAGCATGGGGCATGGAGCATGGGGCATGGAGCATGGAACATGGTTGGCGCATAGAGCTGACGTCCCTCGTCCCCTCATTTCAGTCCCTCGTCCCTTTTAGCTCACAGGGCACAGAGCACAGAGCACAGGGCATGGACCCTTGGAAATTTACGACTTCGGAGTGACAGACACGGGACAAGGAGAAATGGGGACAAGCCTGCCCGCCACAACGAAGTGAAGGTGGGGAGAAGGCCAAACTTTTAAATTTCCCCCTTGTCTCCCCCTCTCCTTGTCCCCTTGTCTGCTAAATCGTTGCAGGATATACATCTAAAAGGCTCAGTGCTCAGGGAAGGCAAATCCGAAATCCGAATTCGGCAATCCGAAATACTTAAAGGCCTTTCAGGTAATTATAAATCTCCACCTGTGATCTGATCCGTGGAAGCTTATCACGATCCTTGTAGAAGTTGGGCTGTTCGTGGTTTACAATCCGGGCTTTTGCATTGTCTTTCAGCTGAATCATCAGCATGGTTTTCAACTCCTGTTGAATCCCCTTATCAATAATGGGGCATGCAACTTCAATGCGGTTGTCGAGATTGCGTACCATCCAGTCGGCCGATGAAATAAAGTACTTTTCGTCGCCCCCGTTATTGAAAACGAGCACCCTGGAATGTTCCAGGAACTTATCCACAATACTGATGACTTCTATGTTTTCACTGAAGCCCTTAATCCCGGGGATCATGGTACAGGTTCCGCGGCAGATGACCCTTACTTTAACTCCGGCAAGGCCTGCCTGATATAACTTTTTAATAATAGAATCATCCACCAGGTTATTAAGTTTAAGTATGCACCAGGCATCCCTGCCACTTTTGGCATTCTTGATTTCATTGTTGATCAGCCGGATGAAAAAGTTGCGCATATGAAAGGGTGCGACAACAAGGCTGTTGAATTTAGGTGGATTGTATTTGCTTTCAAACAGGTGAAAAACACTGTTAACATCTGCAGTAATCTGCTGGTTTGAGGTGAGCAGGCTGTCGTCGGCATAAATACGGGCTGTCTGTTCATTGAAATTCCCCGTACCCACATTGGCATAGTAAACATTTTTGTCGCCTTCTTTACGTCGGATCAGAAGTAGTTTGCAGTGAACCTTAAATCCGGGGATACCCTGGATAAGTTTTATGCCTTCTTCCTGCATTTTGCCGGCCCAGTAGATGTTGGCTTCTTCGTCGAAACGGGCCTGAAGTTCCATAAAAACAGTCACAGATTTCCCGTTTCGGGCGGCGTTGATCAGGGCATTGATGACATTTGAATCGCGGGCCACGCGGTAAAGGGTCATTTTGATTGAACGAACCTGAGGGTCGATGGATGCTTCACGCAACAGATCGATGATATACCTGAACGATTGGTAGGGGTAGTGTAGCATGAGGTCCCTGTCGCGCATAACACTCAGAATGCTCTCTTTTTTGGGAATCCGCCGATGTTCCAAAGGCTGTGTTGTCTCAAATAACAGATCGTGCCTTCCCACTTCCGGGAACGACATAAAATCCTTAAAATTATGGTAACGTCCGCTTTTTGAGAGTGTGTCGGTTTCGTTGATGTCGAGTTTTTGTTTCAGCATCCCCAGGAGTTTGCCGGGCATGTTTTTATCATAGATAAACCTGACAGGAGCGCCGAGCTTTCTTTGCTTCAGACTTTCGGTCATGATCTCCAGGAAACTTTTCGATACATCGTTGTCGATGTCAAGTTCTGCATCACGGGTGAATTTAAAAGTATAGGCTTCGAATTCATCATATCCAAAAATCGAAAAGATGTCATCGAGGCAAAAGCGGATTACGTCATCAAGCAGAATGATGTATTGTTGCTTACCTGAAGATGGTAATATTACAAAACGCGAAAGAGGCCCTGCCGGCACCCTGATCACCGCAAACTGCTCATTTCCCGGGTTCGGTTTCCGGGAAAGTTTGATGGCCAGGTATATCGATTTATCAACGAGTGATGAGGATTTCAGGTTTCCCATCATGATTGGGAACAACTGAGAACGCACATAATTGTTGAAGTACCCTCTGATGAATGCCCCATGTTCTGCAGACAAATCTTTCTCATTGATGATGTGAATGCCCTCGTGCGCCAGTTCTCTTACGATTTTTCTGAAGATTCGGGCAAAATCCTTCTGTTGCTCTGCATCTATCCTGTTTATTTCTTTAAGGGTACGGCGCGGGTTGGCGTTCAGATTCTCAACGCTTCGTTTATCATAATCGAGTAACCGGTTAAGGGTTGCAACCCTTACCCGGAAAAACTCATCGAGGTTATTTGAAAAAATACCAAGGAATTTAACCCGTTCAATCAGTGGGGTTGTTTCGTCGGCAGCTTCCTGAAGAACGCGTCCGTTAAACTCGAGCCAGCTGAGTTCCCTGTTAACAAATTGTTTAATCGGTTTAGCCATAATTAATTATTTCTTCAATTTTCAGGAAACTGCAATATAGTCAGCTCGCCTGCTCTTTAACCTCAATGCAATATATGAGAATTTTTATAAACTATTGAAACATCTTGGGGAAAACCATAAATTCCGTTTTATAACCTGCCATAGGAAGATCCTCCCATTTATCCGTGTCGAAACCAATGGCTATTACGCCAGAGGTTGGCAGGTAATCTATCTTTTCCTTCAAAAAAGTATTTGCAAAACTGGTTATTGATGGATTATGCCCTACCATGAGCACATGCGATACCTTTTGCGGCAGGTCGAAGAATTGGTCCATGAGCGACGAAGAGTCAGCCATATAAATCCCTTTCTCGACCCTTAAATTGTGTTCGTCAACGTTGAAAGCATGGGCCATCAAACGAGCCGTTTCATGAGCCCTGACCGCATGACTTGTGAGTACGAACTCAATGATCGTGTTGTTTTTTTGCAAATGTTCAATAATCAGACGGGTACGTTTTAATCCTTTTTCAAGCAAGGGTCGGTCGAGGTCGTTCAGCTCAGCATGTTTCCAAGATGACTTGGCATGACGCATCAGGTAAAGGGTCTTCATAGCTGGAAGTATTTCCGGGTCATTTGATTAATCATCTCAAAATTAAAGCTTTTACTCTTTCGTGCTTCACAGCCTTAAATGAATTAACAATTTATTAATACAAAAGATTGATACTTTTTCTGAGTGTTATATCAACTGCATCATCAGCTATCAGTGAATACCGTTAAAAATTTACGATATTTGTAGTATAAATAACAGAAACTGTAAAAATGACAAACAAGGTAAAATCAGTTTTAGTTGCAGCCCTTATGGTGTTTGCTGCAAGTTTTGTTTCAGCACAAGACAAAGTAGAGTGGAAGGAAATGATTGATTTCCATAAAGTGATGAGCCAGACTTTTCACCCTGTTGAGGAGGGGAATTTTCAACCCATCCGTGAACGCAGTGGCGAAATGGTTGAGAAGGCAACAGCCTGGCAAAATGCTTCAATTCCGGCCGGTTATACAAATTTTAAAGGAATTAAGAAAAACCTGAAACAATTGGTTAAGAAAAGTTCGGCACTGGATAAAAAAATAAAGACCGGTTGCACTGATGAAATAATCAAAGCTGACCTGACGGCACTTCACGATATATTCCACAATATCGTCGGGCTGTGTTCGGATGAGCATTAAGACGTCCCCAACCCCTCCAAGGGAGGGGCTAAGAGAGACAGAGTGAATATATGAAGAAATTCATAGATGATGGTGTTAATCTTCCAGACGATAGGAGTTTCAATGTCCGTCGAACGGATTTTTGAATTCCATAAACATGGTGGGTGCGCCACCCCTCCCTTGGAGGGGCCGGGGGAGGTCTGAAGTCAGATTAGAACCCGAAACATGAAAATGAAAAAGAGGTTGATATGGAGTGATTAGCAGGTTTAAGACCTCCCCAACCCCTCCAGAGGAGGGGCTCGTCGTGACGGAGTGAATAAATATAATTTTAGAGTTTTGTGATATGAATAAAATCACAGATATTGGTTTAAATCTTCCTGATGATGGGGATGTTAAACCAGGTTACATTACCGCCAATGAATGGAGTTATCCATTAATTAAAGAGATCAGGTGCAAGTTAAAGGACAATCCGACTGAAGCTGAAAAGATAATGTGGGAGTTTTTGAGGAACAAAAAGACCGGGTATAAAATCCGGAGGCAGCACATTATTGATAATTTTATAGTAGATTTTGTATGCCTGTTTAAAAGAGTTGTCATTGAATTAGATGGTAAAATCCATCTGATGCAACAGGAGTCTGACGAACGACGAACTCAGCGTTTGAACGATCTTGGGTTTGAAGTAATCAGGTTTACCAATGAGGAAGTATACGCCAATGCTGACCTTGTAGCAGAAAAGATAAAACAACACCTTGATAAAACTCCAGATCATATATTTAATAAAACAACCCGTTTGCTTTCTGATTCAAATAATGACGGTCTTCATCCAGACTCATCTGACATCATTTGAACACACCTTTAGTTTAAGTCACCCCTCCTCTGGAGGGGCTGGGGGAGGTCTGAAGTCAGTTTAGAACCCGAAACACGTTAACAATACAATTATAGTAGCTTTTAGCCGGATCGGGACTGTGAATCTCCCCGGATTTTAATGCATCCCCACCATCGTAAATTTCTGTAATTTTGAACTTGGAATTATACAACTTCATCCACCACCCCGGGCAATATGCAGACCGATCCCTCAAACGTCGTTCAAAAGCAGGTTTTCTCCCTTTCGGAGATTACCGAAAGCATTGCACGCATGTTTGCCAAATATTATGCATCGCCTTACTGGATAAGGGCCGAGATATCGAAACTTAATTTTTACCCGGCTTCCGGACACTGTTTTCCCGACCTGGTTGAGAAGCAGGATGGGAAAGTAAAATCGCAGGTCCGGAGTATTATCTGGCGCGATGATCTGTTCAGGATCTCGCAGAAATTTGAAGAGGTTACCCGGGAGCCCCTGCATGAAGGCATCGCCATTATGTTTCAGGCTTATGTGAAGTTTACCTCTGAGCATGGGCTATCGCTGCATATCATTGATATTGAGCCGCTCTATACCCTTGGGGAGATGGCCAGGGCAAAGCTGGAAACTATTGGCCTGTTAAAAAAAGAGGGAATTTTTCAGCATAACAAGCAGGTTGGGTTGCCGCTGTTATTGAAAAGGGTAGCAATCATTTCGGCCGAAACCAGTAAAGGATACAATGATTTATTGGTTACCCTGAACAGAAATCCATATGGATACCATTTCATCACAAAGCTTTTCCCGGCCTTGCTTCAGGGCGATGCTGCGGTGGAATCAATCAGGAAACAATTGATTAAGATCAAAGAAGTCATTGGTCAGTTTGATGCCGTGTTGATTATTCGCGGTGGTGGCGATGAAGTTGGCCTGGCTTGTTACGATCATTATGACCTGGCCCGGGAGGTAGCCTTGTTTCCATTGCCTGTAATTACTGGTATCGGGCACTCAACCAATGAAACCGTAGTGGAAATGGTGGCCTGCATCAACAAAATTACGCCGACCGATGTGGCCCATTTTATGATAGCAGGTTTCAGGAGTTTTGAAGACCGTGTGCAGATTTCTACTCAAAAACTCTTTGCAGAGGTTGAAAAAACCATTGAATGGCAGACAGCCGTGTTCAATAACCTGGTTACCGGCTTTCAACAATCCGGCCGGTCATTTGTTAAGAATGAGCATGAAACCCTTGAGCAAATAGGTCTGGACATCAGGGAGTCGGTTGGTGTTGCAGTTTTTAACCACCGGATTGCATTAAGCCGCTTTGAAACGGCGCTGATGGTTCATCCCGGCCAATTGCTTGGCAACTGCAGGATGTTGTTACACAGCCAGGTTAAAATGCTTGGATTTCACAAAACCCATTTTATAAACGGACATTCGGGTGCCCTTGACGGTTTGGGTGAGAAAGTGCAGCTACTTGATCCTGTGAATGTGTTGAAACGGGGTTTTACAATAACCAGGTATAAAGGGAAAGCCATTACCTTTGGCTTTGATCCGGAACCGGGCGCAATCATTGAAACTGAAACGGTTAATGAGAAATTAAGCAGTGTTTTCGCTGAAAAGAAACCAAAATGAGTAAAACCATTACTTACGCTGAAGCAATAGAGGAACTTGAAACCATCGTTTCAGAAATAGAAAATGCCTCCATCGGGGTGGATGAATTGTCTGAAAAGGTCAAAAGAGCCGCTGAACTGATTAAATTCTGCAGGAGCAAACTTACAGCGACTGAAAGGGAGGTGGGTTCAATTCTGAAGAACCTGGAGACTGAAGCTTTAGAAGTTGAATAAGCTGTATTTTTATAGGGTAGGAACGCAACATGTAGTATCCCTGCCGGATAAAAATAACCTTGTTTGCATTTTTTACCGACAGATTCAGGTAAACAGCAAACGATTTAACACGCAGTTTACATCATATTCATAATTTTACCTTCAATAAAAATATTGATGCTATCTGGCCGAAACAGAAATAAATTTGCTGGCTCTCTGATAAACCTGGCAGTAATTGCTACGGTGGGTCTGGTCATGTGGTTTATTCTGGATGCCGGAAAAATCCTGCAGGAAAGTAAGCTGGGAATTGGTGTGATTGATTCGAAGTCCGGTGTTTCCAGTGCATTTGATTTAAGCAATTCCATCAACCTTCACCACCCACTTTCTATCCTGATTCTGCAGATAATAGTAATTATTCTGGCTTCCAGGCTACTTGGCTGGATTATGTCGCTGATCAATCAGCCGACGGTAATTGGAGAAATTCTGGCAGGAATTCTTCTTGGACCTTCTCTTTTGGGATTGTATTTTCCTGAAGCCACATCTTTTATTTTTCCGGCCGAATCGCTGGGGAACCTGCAGTTTTTAAGCCAGATAGGCCTTATCCTCTTCATGTTTATAATCGGCATGGAACTGGACATCGGGGTTTTAAAACAACGGGCCGGCGCAGCGGTTTTTATCAGCAATGCAAGTATTGTTGTGCCTTTTGTGATGGGTACCGGACTTGCTTACTTTCTGTATAATGCATTTTCACCGCCAGGTGCTGGGTTTATTCCCTTTGCTTTGTTTATGGGCATTGCAATGAGTATAACAGCATTCCCGGTATTGGCTCGCATTGTTCAGGAACGTGGGATTTCACGAACCCCTATGGGGATGACTGCGATTACCTGCGCCGCCATCAATGACCTCACAGCCTGGGGTATTCTTGCTTTGGTGGTTGCCATTGCCAATGCAGGTGCCGTTGGTGGCGCTCTGGTTACTATCCTGCTTTCATTTCTTTATGTAGTAGTCATGTTGCTAGTTGTCAGGCCATTGCTAAATAAAATTGCTTTGAAATATACAGTAATGGAAACCATCAGTAAACTGGTGGTAGCTATGGTTCTCAGTACAATGCTGCTTTCCTCGTACATAACAGAGATCATTGGTATTCATGCCCTGTTCGGCGCATTCATGGCAGGAGTTATTATACCCGATAATGTCCGGTTCAAGCAGATTATGGCTGAAAAGATTGAAGATGTCAGCCTGGTATTGTTACTCCCTTTGTTTTTTGTTTATACAGGCCTCCGTACCCAGATCGGCCTTTTGAATGAACCTGAATTGTGGTTGACCGGCCTAATTGTAGTAGCAGTGGCAGTAACCGGAAAATTTGCCGGAAGTGCTCTGGCCGCCAGGTTTACCGGGCAATCTTGGAAAGATAGCCTGCTGATTGGCGCATTGATGAATACCCGTGGGTTGATTGAACTTGTTGCTCTAAACATAGGCTACGATATCGGGATACTGTCGCCTGAAATCTTTACCATTCTTGTATTGATGGCCCTGGTTACCACCTTTATGACCGGGCCCGCCATGAGTTTAATTAATTATCTTTTCAGGAACCCGGAAACTGAACAGGTTGTCTATGGTATGTTGAAAGTATTGATTGCTTTTGGTCCGCCTGAAGCTGGGGGCAGACTGACATCGATGGTGAACAGTCTTTTCGGCAACCGGAAAAAAGGACTGAAAATGACAGCCCTGCACCTGACACCCAATACCGAAATATCTATCAAGAATGCACGATTGTTTGAAGAACAGGCATTCGGGAAGGTAAAAGAAGTGGTGAAAGAAGCAGGCATTGACGTTAAAACGGTATACAGGACCGCCGAAAATGTTTCGCAGGAAATCATCAAGACCGCTAATCGTGGTAAATTTGACCTGCTGATTGTCGGTAGCTCCCGTCCACTGCTAAGCCAGGATGAAACCGGTGGTAAGGCACGTTATTTTTTCGACAGAGCTAAATGCGATGTCGGCCTGTTTATAGATAAAGGCTTTGAGAAAGTCTGCAAGCTGCTGATCATCACCGAATCCAATGAAGAAAGTTATCTTCATGAGTTGGCCAAAGGTTTTAATCCTGAATGCCACATCGATTCGGCATGCATGCTTCCTCTTGCAGTCCCCGTTAATAAATCGGTTTCTCATGGCGTTGAAACGATCAGGCTTAATGAAGCCGACGATAATTTTTCTTCCTATGACCTGATCATTTCCACCATCAACTGTTACCGGAACCAACGTGAAGCCGGCGCTTCGTGGGTAGACGGAAAGCCCTCGATTTTACTGATCAGCCAGCAGGGAAAAAGATGAGTAACAAGGAAAATTTGTTAAAATGCGGATGTCAATGAATGATTTTTTCTGTCATCAGGAAGAAATGAAATCAGCTGAACCTGGATTTTTGTGCACTGAAAAGCACTTTGTTTACCTGATTTAAGTCCTTTGACTTACCTTTGTTGCAGAAATGCTTTTATTCTATCTTTATACTTGATTCTGGTACAATTTCATAGGAATGAACGTTCACACCAAACAGCTTCACGATCAGGGACTGAGTATATGGCTCGACAACATCACCCGTAAAATGCTCGACGATGGAACCATCAAACATTACATTGATGAGCTGTCTGTTACAGGCCTTACTTCCAATCCAAGTATTTTTGATAATGCCGTTACCAGTTCCTCCGATTACGACGAGGCAATCAGGATAAAGGATAACCGGCATATTTCTGACGAAGATTTATTTTTCGAACTGGCAATAGAAGATATACAACGTGCAGCAGATCTTTTTCTCCCGGTTTATCGCCAAAGCAATGGAATTGATGGTTATGTCTCCATCGAAGTTTCGCCTTTGCTGGCCTATGATACTGAAAACACCGTCAAGGCTGCCCAACAGATTCACCGGAAGGTGAACCGTCCCAATGCTTTTATCAAGATTCCGGGTACTCCCGAAGGACTTCCTGCCATAGAAAGGGCGATAGCTGAAGGTATTCCGGTAAATGTGACCCTGTTGTTTTCACCTGAGCAATATCAGGCAGCGTCGGAAGCTTATCTGAAAGGCATTGAAAGCAGGATAAGCCAGGGTTTAAACCCGGCTGTCAATTCGGTCGCATCGGTTTTCGTCAGCAGGTGGGATAAAGCTGTTTCAGGAAAAGTTTTACCGGAATTACAGAATCGTTTGGGACTGGCTGTAATGCAAAAGACATACACATCCTACCAGAGGTTTCTCAATTCAACACGGGTTCAGCGTATAATGAACTATGGGGCTTTTCCGCAAAGATTACTATGGGCGAGCACCGGAACAAAAGATCCGGAAGCCTCTGATATTCTGTACGTTAAGAACCTGGTAGCTCCTTATGTTGTGAACACCATGCCTGAAAATACACTGCTAGCTTATGCCGATCATGGTGAGACCGGCCATGCAATGCCTGACTCTGATCCGGAAACTGACCGTATCCTGCGAAAGTTCAGAGAGGCAACAGTAAATGTTTATGAGCTTGGTATGCAACTGCAGAAGGAAGGCGCAGAAGCTTTCAACAAATCGTGGGAACACCTGATTGACAGTATCAAAATTAAAAGGACACAAATATAACAGCAAAAATGAAAAACGGATTGACAAGTCTGGAAGCGTGGAAGGCGCTCGATAAACATTACCAGGATGTAAAAAGAATAACCATCAAAGAGTTATTCAGGCAGGATACAATCAGGGGTAATAGTTTGAATCTCAGCGCTGAAGGGATATATTTTGATTACTCCAAACACCGGATTACGGGCAAAACCCTTGGTTTGTTGTTCAAGCTTGCAAGGGAACGGGGCCTTGAAACCAAACGCAATGCGATGTTCTCGGGCGAAAAAATCAATATAACTGAACACCGTTCAGTGCTGCATATTGCCCTGCGGGCACCCAAGGGCTCAACCATTATGGTCGATGGGGTGAACGTTGTGGATCAGGTGCATGAAGTGCTGGAGAAAATGACTGATTTTGCCGGAAAGATCCGCTCAGGAGAATGGAGTGGGTTCACTGGCAAACCAATACGCAACATTGTAAATATAGGCATTGGCGGCTCCGATCTTGGGCCGGTAATGGCTTACGAAGCACTGAAACATTACAGTAAAAGGGAACTCACTTTCAGGTTTGTTTCAAACATCGACGGCAGCGATTTTGCAGAAGCCGTTCACGATCTGAACCCTGAAGAAACGCTGTTTATTGTGGCATCCAAAACTTTTACTACCCTCGAAACCATGACCAACGCGCATACAGCGCGTTCATGGACATTGAATAAGCTGAGCGATGAAGCAGCGATTGGACGTCACTTCGTGGCACTTTCTACCAACGAAAAGGAAGTGGCAAAATTCGGAATCGATACAAAGAATATGTTCGGTTTCTGGGATTGGGTCGGCGGCCGGTATTCAATGACTTCTGCCATCGGACTTTCGACCATGATTGCCATTGGCCCTGAGCATTACTACGAGATGCTTGCCGGTTTTCATAAAATGGATGAGCATTTCCGCACCGCACCCCTTGAGAAAAACATCCCGGTGATCATGGCATTGCTGAATGTGTGGTACAATAATTTCTTTAATGCACAAACCCAGGCGGTTTTGCCTTACGAGAATTATCTGAAGCGTTTTCCGGCCTACCTCCAGCAGATGACCATGGAAAGCACCGGAAAATACATCACCCTCGATGGCCAGAAAGTTGATTACCAGACCGGACCGGTATACTGGGGCGAACCGGGCACCAACGGACAGCACTCATTTTATCAGTTAATCCACCAGGGAACCAAACTCATTCCATGCGATTTTATCGGATTTAAAGAATCGTTGCACAATCTTCCTCCTCATCAGGACTACCTGATGGCCAATATGATAGCCCAGGGGGAGGCGCTTGCTTTTGGTAAAACAGCTGAAGACGTCCGGAATGAAGGTGTTGATGAAAAATTAATTCCCCATAAGGTGTTTGAAGGAAACCGTCCGTCGTCCACCTTTTTCCTGGATAAGCTGAGTCCTGTCAACCTTGGAAAACTAGTTGCCATGTACGAGCACAGTGTGTTTGTTCAGGGAGTGATCTGGAACGTCAATCCATTTGACCAGATGGGTGTTGAACTGGGTAAGGTACTGGCTCAGAATATTATATCAGAGATTCAGCAGGAGCCGAAACCTGCACGCCACGACAGTTCGACCAATGCGCTGATTCACTTTTATTTGAAATAACCAGGGCCGTTTTCGAATGGCTGACTTGTGAATTTGCGATAAGATAAACTGGTTTTTTAGCTGTGCCGTTTCTAATCCTGATAGGATAAAATTTCCGAATATATGGGCTACATGGGGTTTGGCATGCAAAAATGGATTTACTCTCAAAAACCGCGAAAACCCTTTTCGAAAGAAAGAACCCCTGGTTATGACACCCTACCGGGCCACTCCAACGATGAATTTTCGGACGGCGGACTGCCCTCGCAAAATATGGAGAGCATCGATGAGCGGATTTCGGGGGAAAGCGGAAAGGTTGTTTTGTCAATGGCTTTTGTTAACTGGTACGGTCTTCAAGATTTGAGCGCCAGGCAAACGCAGAATCAGAACCAGGAGAGCAATATGTCATGGAATATGGAATCGCATTTGAGAAGGGTACCGATGAGGCCATCGTTGAGTAATCAGTTTCTAAGAAGTACCGGTGCTTATTGTTATTACGATAAATTTATCAACCGAAAGGTAATTGCAACGAAGCCATTCTTAGCTACAATCAATTGATCAACAAGGGCAATCAAAAAAAATACATTCAGGCAAAAATGCAAAATCAAAAAAAAAAGGGGGAACCAAAGTCGCGGACCTTTTCGTGACCGGAAATCAATTGGGAATGTTGCGCAATCTTCGGATCATAAACGATAAGGGTATAAATACAGTTAATTGACCCCTGTTTAAGCAAATAACCTGTTCTCTCATGTGATTGCTGTCACGATGTATCAGACTCATTTTTCTAAAATTTGTGAATATATTAATGAACAGATGTCCCCAAAGGCTTTTGGTATCCATTTTATTGTAAATTCGTGGTTGTGAAATAATCCGTTACTTTGTTCTTAAGCTTTTAGGGTCCTGGATAAAAAATATGAAGGCTGGCACCACTATTTTTCACTGCATTAGTTATTTTTGATTGTTTTTTGGAATATTTGTTATTTTAACCAATATATTTATAAAATGCCAATTGGCGCTAAATTCAGGGCAATATGTTTAAGAGTCTGAAATCACTTTTTGTAACAACCGAAGAAGAGCAGACAGCTGCTCCGGCTCAACCATCAACATCTTCAGAAACATCGGCTATTGAAGCAAATACCGGAAATGAAAAAGTTGCGCAGAAGGCTGTTGATAACACCATTTTGGATCGCCTGCTCAAGGCCATAGAAGATAACAATCAGGCGGGCTTTGATTATCTTGAATACCGGCGCTCACTGAAATCGCTTGCTGCATTGCCTATGGACGAAGCAATTAAGTTTCAGTCGGCATTTGCAACAGCATCCACCATGGATGTTACCCTCGAGAAACTGCTTGCTTCAATTGATTTTTACAAAAAAGTACTGCTTAACGAAGATGACAACTTTAAGAAAGCTTCAAAAGAGCAGTTTTCTGTTAATGTTGAGGGCAGACTGAAACAAAAGGAAACAGTAAATAACATTATCAAAGAAAAAAGCCTGTCTATTCAAAAACTAACTGAAGAAATCAGGGCACATCAGGCAGAACTCGGCGATTTAAACCTGGCAATTGAAACTGCTGATGCTAAAATCAAGGATACCACGGCTAATTTTAATCAGGCGCTTGAGGTGTTAATCTCACAAATGGATTTAGATGCAGAGAAATTGAAGAAATACATCAAATAAACCACATCATGAGTAATGTAAATTCAAAGAGTTTTTGGGAAAAACCCGAGGGCAAAACCGGTATGTTGGGATTGGCCGCAATTATTGGAGGTGCAGGTATTCTGCTATACAAAATACTTCCATACCTGATTACGCTGACTCAGAATCTTCTTTATTTTTCCTTTCTGCTGCTGGCTTTCGGAGCCCTTGTTTATCTGATCCTTGACAAAAAGGTCAGAAACCTGGTTTTCTTTATGTACAAATCCTTTATGCGATGGCTTACCGGCCTGTTCATCCAGATTGACCCCATCGGAATCTTAAGAACATACATCGACGATCTTAAGAAGAACCTGACGAACATGAACAAACAACTGGCCATTGTTAAAGGACAGATGCAAAGGCTTAAGTTGTTGATGGAGGAGAACCAGAAAAACATTGAAAACAACCTCAAACTTGCCAGCAAAGCCAAAGAAACAGAAAAAACAGCTGTAATGATTCTGAAGTCAAGGAAAGCAGGTCGTCTGCAGGAATCAAACCTACGCTATGATGAGCTTTACAGGAAGCTTGAACTACTTTACAGGGTTTTGATTAAAATGTATGAGAACTCCGAGATAATGCTTGAAGATATTGAAGACCAGGTTCTTGTAAAGGAAAAGGAAAGAAATGCCATTCGTGCAAGTCATTCAGCCATGAGATCGGCCATGAATATTATTGCAGGCAACAGCGATAAACGCGAGATGTTCGACATGGCACTGGAGGCTATTGCCGACGATGTGAGTATGAAAATAGGGGAAATGGAACGATTCATGGAAATGTCCAATAGTTTCGTCCAATCAATTGATCTTCAGAATGGAGTATTTGAAGAAGAAGGGCTTGAGCTTCTTGAAAAATGGGAGAAGGAGGGTGTTTCACTGCTTTTGGGAAACGAAAAAGACCTGCTTATCAACAAAGCAAACAGCAGCACCGATATTGTTGATCTGGATAAACCTGTTTCAAAAAGCAAAAAGCCTCACAACAACCAATACAGCGATTTATTCAACATTTAATAATCTAAAAAGATATGGCAACTACCAAACTAACCCCATTGTCAAAGCTCCTGATTACTCTGCTTGTTGTTGGAGGCGTCGGATTCGGGCTATATAAAATCAGCAAAAACCCTGACATAAAGGACAAACTGACTTCAGAGGAAAGCGAAACCGCCAACTCGGATGTGATCAATATTGGAGTGGTTACCTGGGGTGGGTACGCCGGAGGGCAGTACTTTAACGAAGGGTTTAAAGCCAATAAGGATTCCAGATTCTATAAAGAGTATGGTTTCCAGGTTAATTTTGAGGTGCTCGACGATTTTGATGCCTCACGCGATGCCTTTAAAAATGGTAACATCGACCTGCTATGGGCCACGATTGATGCATTGCCAACAGAAATGGAAGGACTGGCTGAATATGATCCCCAGGTGGTTTTTCAGGCCGACTGGAGCCGTGGGGGTGATGCTATTGTGGTATCCAGGGGAATACGAGCAGTGAGTGACCTCAAAGGCAAGAAAATTGCCGTAGCCCCGATGACACCTTCACACTCCTTCCTTCTCTGGTTACTCGAAGCCGGTGACCTTAAAGTGAAAGACGTTCAAATTGTCGAAGTACCCAGTGCTATTGATGCTGCCGATGCTTTCAAAGCCCAAACCGTAGATGCTGCTGTAGTCTGGAGCCCCGATGACAAAGATTGTATTTCCAAAGTCCCGGGGTCAAAGATTCTGGAAAGCACCAGAAATGCATCACATATAATCGCCGATGTCTTTATCGCGAAAAAGCAATACATCCAGACCAATAAAGAACAGTTGAAGCAATTGTACACCGGGTGGATGAAAGGGGCTGCTGAAATTAACCAAAGCTCTTCAAATAAAAGCAAAGCCGCTAAAATTCTTGCAGAAGGTCTCAACTATCCTGAAGATTATTGTTTTGATGCCATCAACAACGTGCGACTTGCAACCCATGGCGACAACCTCAACTTTTTCGGGCTTAACCGCGACTATAGTGGTGTAACCGGCGAAGAGCTCTATAACCGTATGAAAGTGAAATATGACGAAGCCGGCTACAATACAGCGAATGCCCGAAGCTGGAGACTCCTGGCCGCAGATATTGTCGGTGATGTTCAACTGTCAGGGGCTGAACACGACAGCGAAACCAAAAAGGAGTTTGCCGGCACATCGCAGCAGGATATTGATGCCGAAGCCATTTCAACTAAAAAGGTTTCCATCAGTTTCCGCACCGGAGAATATTTGATCGATGAAAATTCAAAGCAAATAATAGATTTGCAGTTCACCCCGATAGCCAAGGCATTTTCAAATGCCAAGATCAGGATTGAAGGCAATACCGATAATGTTGGCTCCAGAGAATCAAACATTATTTTGTCTAGAAAAAGAGCTCAATCGGTGGCTGATTATCTTATCAGCGAGCACAATATGCCATCCAACAGGTTCGTGATCGTCGGTAATGGTCCTGATAAGCCTGTAGCAGGCTGCGAAAGCAACACTTCTGATGATTGCCGTGCCAAAAACAGGCGCACCGACTTCGAAATT
The DNA here is from genome assembly GCA_016709025.1 of Bacteroidales bacterium. Taxonomy (GTDB): domain Bacteria; phylum Bacteroidota; class Bacteroidia; order Bacteroidales; family Lentimicrobiaceae; genus Lentimicrobium. The sequence continues at coordinate 49,963 of JADJEQ010000012.1, forward strand.
ATTGGCGAAAACAAGTAGCGCATGTACTCAAAAAATTCATTATTTGAACTAAGGGGAAGCCTGAATAAAAAAGCGGATTTTGCCCTGCAGATAACCGGTGCTTTGATCTTGCTGGCTGTTTGGTGGTTACTCAGTATCATTGCCACCTCCAACAACATTACACAGATCGACACCGGTGAGCTTGCATCGAAAAAAATTACCATCGAAAACGATTCATACTATTACAACGATTCGCTGCTGGTAGCCGACTTCGACAAACTGATGCTCAAAACCGACGGCGAGTTGCAAAAATACGGACTGAAAAAGATCAGGGTCACCAACCTTCCTTCTCCGGTTACAGTAGTACAGGCAATTCCTGAAATGTTCCACAAGGACAGGCTGGTCCCCAGTATTTTTAAATCCATCAGGCTGAATATATACGGTTACATCATTGCTGTGATCATTTCACTGATCATTGGTTTTATAATAGGATTGGTACCTGTTTTCCGTGGGCTCTTTAGCAGGATTTTGGATGCCGGAAGATTTATCCCGTTAACTGCAGTCACAGGAATCTTTATTCTTTGGTTTGGGATAGGCAGCGAAATGAAGGTCATATTCCTCGCTTTTGGCATACTGGTTTACCTGATTCCGGTGGTGGTGCAACGGATTGACGAAGTACAATCGGTTTACCTGCACACTGTTTATACCCTTGGTGCAAGTGCATGGCAAACTGTTCGCAGCGTTTATATTCCTTATGTATTAAGCAAGCTGATCGACGATGTGAGGGTGTTAACAGCTATTTCATGGACCTACATTACCATTGCTGAAATGCTCAACAAAAGCGGGGGAATCGGGGAACTGATATGGGAAGCCAAACGGCAAAGCCGCATCGATAAGGCCTTTGCAGTGCTGCTGATTATTGTGCTGATCGGTATTCTGCAGGACAGGCTTTTCGTTTTCCTGAATCAGATATTTTTCCCCTATAAACTTATTGAAGATAAAAAAGAATAACTATGGTCAACTTTAAAGACGACCCCATCCTGGAAAACATTATTGAGCTCCGAAACATACATCAATCGTATGACAATGGGAAAGTGAAGATTATTGAGAATTTCGACCTTCTCATTGAGGACAAGCCTTTTCAGGGGCAGTTTGTTGTTCTTCTGGGTATGTCGGGCTGTGGTAAAAGCACCATTCTCCGCTATATTGCCGGACTTCAGAAGCCTACTTCTGGAACTATCCTGATTAAAAAAATGGAAGCCGGTGATAAAAACAGGGTTAATATGGTGTTTCAGCAGTACTCATCACTTCCGTGGATGAGTGTACTTGATAATGTTGCTCTGGGCCTTAAATTTAAAGGCGTTTCACGAAAGGAAAGAGAGCAGAAGTCCATGGAAATGATAGAGTGGGTCGGGTTGACAGGACATGAAAAGAAATATGCCCAGTATCCGCTGCTTTCCGGCGGTCAGTTGCAACGTGTGGCCATTGCACGCAGTCTGATCTCAAACCCCGAAATACTCCTGATGGACGAGCCTTTTGGGGCACTTGATGTCGAAACCAGGCAAAGTATGCAGGTTTTACTGCTCGATATCTGGAAAAAATTTCATACAACCATCGTATTTGTTACACACGATATTACCGAGGCGGTTTTTCTGGCAGATGATATCTACATCATGAAAAAGTCGCCATCCATGATTGTCGAACACATTCCCGTTGATCTGCCTCTGAACAGAACTTTTGAATTAAAGAAAACAGTACGGTTTATTGAATTGGAACGTGAAGTAGAGGAAAAGCTGATGAATACTTTAAAAAAGCAACCGGCGAAATTATGACTATCTACAAGGGGATTGGAGAAATAATAAGCCATTATAGCAATGTTCCTGCTACGCTTGTTGCAGGAAACAAAGTTAATCCAATGCACATAATCCGGTTCACTGATATTTTTAAAACCCTTGATCTGAAAAACGAGGAATTACTCCTTGCATCTTACGATCCAGCCGGGGCTGTTAACTTCATCCTCACAGATAAAAATTTCTATTACAACGACAATCAGATTTCAAAATCTGTATCACTTGGTAGTTTCAGAAATGAACTTTTACAAAAGAATGCCGGTTCTGCCGAAGCCGGTATTGTTTCGGAAGTAATCGGTCTGGTTCTTAAAAAGAGAACAGAAGCCAGAAAAACACTTGACAGTTTTGTTGATAAATACAAAAACCTGATTGACCGGGAAAAGGAGAATTTCGAGAACAAGGAGCTCTTTTTTGACGGCAAGTATGTGGAGATGTTATTGCACGAATCCGGCGAGGTTCTGGATATGTGCAGAATCCTCAACAACGATGCTCATTTTATTCAAAGCCTTAACCTTATTTTCAGCAATACCAACGAAGCCACCGATGGGTTTAAAGCTGAACATCTGGTGATTGCCGATCTGATCCATACCTACAAACTCATTGCTATTCAGGAAAATGAAAAGGCCATGTTTACCCTGGCCTACTTCTTTGAAAGATTGCAGGGGAATAACTTTGCCAACGGAATAAGCATAGAGCGGCTAAATGAAATGGTAACCAGGGATTCGTTCAGGACCAATATAGGGAAGATAAAGGCAGCTCATTTTATCCAGACATCTGGCGAATATCAGGATGAATTTTTACTTCCGTCTATTCTCTTCAGAATTGAGCATGAGTTGTTTATGAAGTCGGGAAACCTGCTTTATAGATTTGCCTCGCTCATTGCCAAGTCCAACAATATTATAACTGAAGAAGAAAAGGTAATTCTGAAGAATATCCTGGAGAAAACGGCAAAACCCAGGACCATGACCAAAGAAGTTAAAAGCCGGGAAATACCTGAAGATGACAGCCTGGAAAAGGTAATGGTTGAGCTGAACAATCTGATTGGTCTTGCAGAGGTAAAGAAGAGTATCTCTGACCTTGTAAACCTGATGAAGATTGAAAAAATTCGTCTGGAGAAGAATCTTGAAAATGTTGAGATCAGCCTGCACTCAGTTTTTCTGGGTCCTCCCGGTACTGGAAAAACAACCGTGGCAAGGCTGTTGGGTAGGATTTACAAGCATCTGGGTTACCTTGAAAAGGGGCACCTGGTTGAAACCGACAGGGCAGGGTTGGTTGCCGGCTTTGTCGGACAAACTGCCATAAGGGTTAATGAAATAGTGAATGAGAGTATGGGTGGCGTTCTCTTTATTGATGAAGCTTACTCCCTGGCTGTTCAGGACGGTGGAAGGGATTTCGGACAGGAAGCGGTGGATACCCTCGTCAAGAGGATGGAAGATTACCGGAAGGAACTGGTGGTTGTAGTGGCTGGCTATACCGAACCCCTTAAATTCTTTGTTGAATCAAATCCGGGGCTCAGATCAAGGTTCAACAGGTATTTTATGTTCAACCACTTCTATCCTCAGGAGTTGCTTGAAATTATGAAGTTATATTGTAAGTCAGGCGATTTCGTGCTCAGCGAAGCAGCTGCTGACAAGTTGATGGAGATGTTTGAGATGATGTACGAAAAACGTGACGAAGGATTCGGCAATGCCAGAGTGGTCAGGAATATTTTTGAACGTTGCATACAGAATCAGGCAAACCGGCTGGTCAATATACCCGAACTTACAGTAGAACTGTTGCAAAACATTGATGAAGAGGATGTCCCTGAACCCAAATACATGGTTGAACAGGTTTATTTCACAAAAAGCGAAGATTAGCCTGACCTACTGAGGTTTGGGGGCACGGCGTCAGCGGATTACAGCTGTCCGTTTTCATCATGATTCATAAGGCTTATACACTATTTCCCGATAAGCAAACCAAAAGAAATATAATTAATCCTGATAATAGCTTACCGCGATCCTTGCCCCCAGTTCAGCATTGTTTTTAACCAGCGCAATATTGGTTGATAAACTTTCACCACCGGTTTTTTCGGCAATGGTTTTCAGTAGAAAAGGGGTGAGGTTCTTCCCGTTTATTTTTTGTTCTCCGGCATCCTTCAGGGCCTCCTGAATAAAAATTTCCATTCGCTCATAGGGGACTTCCATGGAGGCAGGAACCGGATTGGCGATCAGTACCGATCCGCTCAGTCCCATTTGCCATTTTGCCCGTAACATCCCGGCAATAGTCTCCGGGCTATCCAGTCGCAGGGGCGATTTATATCCGCTAAAGCGGGAATAGAATGCCGGAAAATCGTCCTGTCCGTAAGTCACTACAGGAACGCCGCCGGTTTCAAGATACTCGAGCGTCAGACCGATGTCGAGGATTGATTTTACCCCGGCCGACACCACAGCCACACTGGTTTGCGACATTTCATACAAGTCGGCTGAGATATCCATGCTGGTTTCAGCACCCCGGTGAACGCCGCCGATGCCGCCGGTTACAAAGATCCTGATTCCGGCCATGGAGGCGATGCGCATGGTAGATGCTACCGTGGTGGCTCCTGCTATTTTATTGCTGACCACATAAGGCAGGTCGCGCAGGCTTACTTTCCATACGCCGGTTGAATTTCCCAGCATTTCCAGCTGCTCACGGTTCAGCCCGACGCAGAGTTTTCCATCCAGTACGGCGATGGTGGCAGGAATGGCACCGTTCTCCCTGACGATGGCTTCTACCTCCAGGGCAGTTTGCACATTTTGTGGATAGGGCATGCCGTGTGCAATAATGGTCGATTCAAGGGCTACCACCGGCTTATTTCCGGCCAACGCTTCTTTTACTTCGGGATGTATATTTAGAAAATCTACAGGTTTCATAAGGTTTATTTGTAATTCGTGATGTAATGTTGTTTAGTTAAGGAAAATTGTCTTCGACTCCGCTCAGACTGACAGTCATCCTGAGCGGAGTCGAAGGATACTTTTTCATTTTATTTTCAGATCTGAAACCTTATCTATACAACATTGATTCGTGATGACAGATTCAAGTATTAAACTGTTGAGATTTTGTTTGATGGCGCCTTTTTCCTGAAGTATCAGTGATGCCATTGCATGACCATAGCGCACGCACTCTTCCGGGGGCTTGTTCATCAGCCAGGCATGCATCCAGCCGGCCAGGGCCGCATCTCCTGCCCCGGTGGTATCCACAACCTGAACCCGGGGTGCCGGAAGTTGAAAAGCGGATTCCTTTGAATAGAGACCCGAACCGTTTTTCCCGTCACGCATCCAGAGATATTTTACGCCCCGCTCGAGTACCTTGTGAATCAGCTCTTCCGTTTCTCCGTTTCCGGGATTTCCGTTTAGGGCAATGATTTCGTCGCGGTTGGGAGTCATCAGCAACACATTGTTCAGGTCTGCTTTTTGCAGTCTCGCTGCTTTTGGAACGGAAACCGGTTCAATAATACAGGGGATGTTCTCTGCCTGGCAGAATCCGAGCAGCCAGTCAAGACTTCCGGCATTCAGGTTTGTATCCATCAATACAAGTGATGCAGACTTCAGCAGGACGGAATTTTGTTGCAGGAAATCCGGGGTAATCAGGTTTTCGAACATGCACGAAACAGCCCCGGCAAATAAATCACCTTCCGGGGATAGCAGCGCAACAAAGCGGCCGGTTGCGACTTCGTTAAACAGAGAATGCTTCAGACTTATCCCGGCGGATTTACATTCATTGATCAGCCAGTCTCCTTCAGGATCGTTCCCGAAATGGGTGATCAGCTCAACTTCATTTCCCAGCAGGGCCAGGTGATGGGCAATGTTGCGGGCCACCCCACCGGCCGACCTGAAGTAAGTTGAAGGGTTTGAGGTGCCCTGCAAGGGTGGCTTCAGGCAGCTGTAACTTTCATCAATCAGGGATGCACCGATGCAGACAATGGGTTTACTTTTCACGGAGATAAAAGTAATTCATTTCTGAATTAATTATTGACTGGAATTGCATTCTGGTTTTTTGCGGTGTATGGAAAAAATATGTCCCTGTAATATTCAAGGGAAAAATGTATCATCTGCTTTGCGAATATTCATCGGCTGAACGATATTTCAAAACTTAAAAGATTATAGTAATACCAAGCAAAAGCAATTGTTAAACAAAGATATCAGCCACCGGCATAGAAGAAAAAGGGTTTTTGTATCAGGGGATTTTGATATTCAAAAACTCTGCATAATAGCCCTCCGGCATAGGGTTCAATTTCAGACTAAAATTACTTTTTTGCAACGCTTAAAGATGAAAAAGTGTGTATATTTGAAGGATGGTTAACGAAAGTTTCGACGCGGAAAAACTGGTAGATTATTGGGTTGAAAGTTCTGATGAAGACTTCAGCACAATGATTATCATGTACGAAACTAAAAGATATAACTGGTCCCTCTTTATCGGGCACCTTATGATCGAAAAATTGTTGAAGGCTTTGTTTGTCAGGACCAACAGGACTTATCCACCCTACATTCACAACTTGTTAAGATTAGCGGAGCAGTGTTCACTTGAGCTAACAGAGGGCCAAAAGCTGTTTTTTGTTACAGTAACTGCATTTAATATCAATGCCCGATATGATGATTTTAAGAAGAGCTTTCAGAATAAATGCACTCCGGAATTCACCTCAGCCTGGATTGAAGAAATTAAATCAAACCGTCAATGGATAAGGCAACTGATATTGCAATAAAAAAGTTTGTGACAGCTGCATCTGTTCAAACCCCTGGTTTTCTCTCCGCATTTCTCTTTGGTTCCTTCGCAAAGAACAAGCAACGCCACGACAGTGATATTGATATTGCCATAGTAATTAAAAACCTTAAGGATTCTGCAAAATTTGATATACAGGTTAAGTTGATGATGCTTGCATCTCAGTTTGACTCCCGCATTGAACCTCACCCAATATCAGAACTGGATTTTTCTTCAGCGAATCCTTTTGCCCACGAAATAAAAAGGGTCGGAATAGAGATACACCAAGAATAAAATTAACCTTTATAAGCTGGTTTTTGCGATACAAGTTCTGCATCTGCATTGTGATGTTCGTTGTTTTTGTAGGGACACGACATGTCGTGTCCCTACGAAAATTTTGAACATTAAACAGCATCAGGCAAAAAAAGCCACCCCTCAGGATGGCTTTTTCAGTTCAGTCTTTAAAGGACTACCACGCAAACAACGGGAATTCGCTCATCATTTCATTCACCTTTTCACGAACAGCATCAATAACAGTTTCATCTTCAGGATTGCTGAGTACTTCGTCGATCAGATCAACGATGATACCCATATGCTCTTCTTTCAGACCGCGGGTGGTGATGGCCGGTGTGCCGACACGGATGCCTGAGGTGGTAAAAGGCGAGCGGCTGTCGAAAGGCACCATGTTTTTGTTGATGGTAATATCGGCTTTCACTAAGGTGTTTTCGGCTACTTTACCGGTGAGTTCCGGGAATTTTGAACGAAGGTCGATCAGCATCAGGTGATTGTCGGTGCCGCCGGAGATTACATGGTAGCCCTTGTCAACAAAGGCTTTTGCCATAACCTGGGCGTTTTTCTTTACCTGGATGATGTAATCCATAAATTCGTCGGAAAGTGCTTCGCCAAATGCAACGGCTTTCGAAGCAATTACATGTTCCAGTGGTCCGCCCTGAATGCCGGGGAATACAGCTGAATCGAGCAGTGCCGACATCATTTTTACTTCTCCTTTCGGTGTTTTCAAACCCCATGGATTTTCAAAATCCTTGCCCATGATGATGAGACCGCCACGCGGTCCGCGGAGGGTTTTATGGGTGGTTGTGGTAACTATATGGCAGTAAGGTACAGGGTCGTTCAGCAAGCCACGGGCGATCATTCCGGCAGGATGGGCGATGTCGGCCATCAGCAGCGCGCCGATTTTGTCGGCAATTTCACGCATGCGTTTGTAGTCCCAGTCGCGCGAGTAGGCCGAAGCACCTGCGATGATCAGTTTGGGCCTGGTTTCAAGCGCAACGGCTTCCATTTTATCGTAATTGATCATTCCGGTTTCTTCTTCCACACCGTAAGCCACCGGTTTATAAAGGATTCCCGAAGAATTGACAGGTGATCCATGAGAAAGGTGGCCGACATGGGCGAGGTTCAATCCCATAAAGGTATCGCCGGGTTTCAGCACAGTCATCAATACAGCCATATTGGCCTGGGCACCGGAGTGCGGCTGCACATTGGCCCATTCGGCTCCGAAAAGCGCTTTTGCACGATCGATGGCGAGTTGCTCTGTCTGGTCAACAATCTGGCAACCACCATAATAACGTTTGCCCGGGTATCCTTCGGCATATTTATTGGTGAGTACCGAACCCATCGCGTCGAGTACCTGCTGGCTTACGAAATTTTCCGAAGCAATCAGCTCGATGCCGTTCATCTGTCGTTCCTTTTCCTGTTTGATCAGGTCAAATACCTGTTTATCCTTTTTCATCGTGGGTTTCATGGTATTGATTGTATTTTTTTTGGTTGATTTTACACAACATTTTGCCCGGGAAACCCTCCCGGAAACGGTGCAAAGGTATAAAAAGATATTTACTGCTATCCCGGGTTTCAAATTTTCATAAAATAGATTTGAGATTTCGTAACATTCAGTAAATCATCTAAAAAGACAAGCCGGGATTGGTGCTTCCAAACCCCGGCTTGTTTTGGCATAACTTGAATTCAATTACCTGATAATAACAATTTTTCTCGTCATTATTTTATTTTCGGTTTTTATCCGCATGGTATAGGTTCCCTGGGTAAATCCGGTGAGATCAAATACATAACGGTCTTCTCCGCTGCATGTCCTCGTTACGATTGCATGACCGGCAAGGTCAGAAACCTGAACCTCGATGGAAGGGTAGCTGGCTTTGTCAACTTCAAGCACGAACAGGCCTTCGGAAGGGTTCGGGAAAATCCTTATTCCCCGGAGTTCGTTTTCTTCCACCGAAACTTCTGATCCCGACTGGGTAACCGTTACTTTCTGAGGTTCTTTACCAGCGACAACCACTGAGATGGTCGAAATCCGTTCTGCATAGTAAGGATTCTGCAGGTAGGTGGCAACCAGGGTTCCGGATAAATTGCCCTCAGGCGTTACCGTAAGCCATGCCGAATCGGCCGATGCGGTCCAGGTGGTATTTGAAGTTATATCAAAATTAATGTTTCCGGCTGTATAAGTAACATTTACATTGCCCGGATTCACTGATACCGTTGCTTCTGCCCCTGCTTGTTCTAATACAGCAGTTTGCGACAATCCGCCGGCAGTTATAGTAACAGAGGCATTTCGGGCAATAAGTGCCGGGTTTTGCTCGTAAGTAATCTGAATGATGGCATTGCCACCGGCACCGGCCGGCATGCTTACCCAGCCTGCATCAGAACCCGTTAACCAATCCGTATTTGCTGAGATCATCAGTTGTGCGATTCCGGCTTCGGCCGAAACCTGTATCAGTTGCGGGTCAATATTCAGATGGGCGACCGCTGCAGCCTGGGTTAGCGAAACCTCCACAGGGTCAAGACCATCAACAGTAACAGAAAACAATGCTGTACGAATAGCTGCCCAGGTATTTTCCTGATAATCAATGGATATGGTTCCATTTCCTGTGCCAGAAGGGGTTACAGTCAGCCAGTCGGCTTCAGTCAATACAGTCCAGTTTGCATTTGAAGTCACATTCAAATCCAGGTTACCGGCTGTATTTGCCACTTCAGAATTTGTGGGATCAACCAAAAGTTCCGGTGAGGCGCCTGCCTGTGTCACAGTTACGGTGATGGGATCAAGTCCGCCAACAGTTACCATAATATTTGCAACACGTTCCATCGCCATTTCGTTGACTGTGAAATTTGCCGAAATGTTACCAATTCCGGAACCTGCAGGTGTAACAGTACACCATGCAGCATCGCTTAAGGCTGTCCAGTCTGAATTTGAGTTTACCTCAAACGTAGTTGATCCACCTGCACTGTTTACATCCTGATTGAGCGGACTAACTGCCAGGGTTGGTGGGGCTGCGGGTGTAGTTGCCTGTGCGGTGATCCCCTGTGAATAGTTCAGTTCACTGTCGTAGGAGAATGCTTTGTAATAATAGGTTGTCACCGGATTTAATCCTGTATGGCTGTAGGATGTTTCATTTCCGGTGAAAATTACAGAGCCGCCACCTGAAATGTTATCGCCATTATTGTAAGTCTGGCCGGACATCGGAATGCCGAAGGTGCCATCTGGTGAAACAGCCAGTAACACCGGATTGCCTTCCTGGTTTTTCTCCCAACCGAGGTTAATCTGTACATCGGTGATTGCATTGGCAGAGAGTGATACCGGGTTGGATACCGGGCTGATGCAGTTGACTGTGGCTGCCCACCCCGGAGAGTTAACACTGCTGTTGCTGTGAAATACGAAAGTCAGGGATCCTGTAGCATTATCGGAAGTTACTGTTCCCGGTGAATCAGTTCCGCACCAGGTGCCCAATACAGGGGCAAACGGTGTACGTCCGTTGTGAATCCTCAGATAGTCATAACTGCAGTTATCAGAAGTCTCAAGATTAAAATCTGAAAAATTGACGCTGATCTGATTGCCCGGTATGGATGTGCTGAAAACCATGGTGTAGTTCAGGTTGTTGCCGTAGTTGCCGGCTTCTCCGCCCGGGTCGAAAAATGTTCCGGTACAGCTGGTAACACTGGTACTATTCATTACGAAAACATCCGGAATTACATTGATGTAGTCGGTTTTGGTGGTTGTATAATCACCATTCACTGTCAGCGAAATGGTTTTGGCTCCGGTAGTTGTATAAACAACGTTATGTGGTCCTGGAGTAGTAGCTGTTGGTGGTACAGCGTCAGCACCGAAATCCCATGCCCATGAAGTAACATCACAGGTTGATTCATCTGAAAAAGTAGTTGGATTGTTCACAACAATTGAAACAGGTGTAGCAGAGAACTGGGCGTTGGCAATATTAACCCCGATGTAGGCTACTTTGGTTTCTGCAATGGTTCCGCCTGCATTGGTGGCATTCAGCGTAACAGAGTAGTTCCCATATTGCACAAACTGAACGATTGGATTTTGTGAATTACTGCTTGTGCCATTTAAATATTCCACGGTGTTCGGGGTAAATGACCAGGACCATGCCGTCGGATTGCCGGTTGAAAGGTCAATAAAACTGACAGTTTCGTTCAGGCAGGGAAGCGTGTTATCAGCTACGAAGTTAGGATTCGGACCCAAAGGGCCGATACTGAAAGACGCGATTTTGGTTTTCTGACCTCCACTTACATATTGATTGGTGTACCAGAATGTTTCATCATCGGCCGGATCAACGCACAGCAGTGAATAGTCACCCCAACGGTTGGCTCCTGTCTGTGAGGAAGTTCCTTCCAGAATTATTCCTTCAGGTACATCCATAACACCATTGGCATTGTTGTATTCTTCTTCGGTTTGACCGGTATACCGGATTCCCGGAAAGACCGTAGTGCTTGAGATAGAGTATCCAAGCCCGATTTCATTGCTTCCATTCAGCATAACACTACCCATCCAGCGTGAATGCTCGTCGGGGGCATAGGTTCCGGTCTGGCGTACGGTCCATTCTCCGGTTGTCTTACGAAGTTCATACCAGCGTATACCGGCATGGTCAGTGGCATCCACGTCAACCGTGTGGCAGCAAACAATGGTTTGATACGAACCAAAATTACGGTATTGCGGAACATTCATGATTACCTGGGGCACACCGTCGAGTTCCTGGCTAGTATTGGGTTGCTTGATGTTGTTCCAGTTGTTGCCGAAATTGCTGTCGTAGGGAGTAACATCAATTTGTTGAACACGGGTGAAAGTTGAATTGGTCGTCGTTGTCCAGTCCACGTCAAGTTCATAAATCCACAACTGATCACTACTTCCGCTGAAGGCATCGTCCTGCTGTGCTATGAATATACCAGGTGAGCCGGCCGGTGCAGCAGGGCCATCGTTGTCAACCGGTGGAACCATCATAAATCCATCAACCGATCCCGGCCGCCATTGGTTATCGAAAGAAACCATTTTTGGATTGGTACCACCGGCAAGCATTACTTCACGCTCGAAAACGTAAATATCGGTTCCGCTCGAGGTATTGGTTCCCATGTAATAGCCATCAGGCCAGATGCCGAACTTTTCGTAATCGGGCATTCCATTCATATTGAATGAATACTGATACCAGGTTCCGGTAGGATCGTTGGTGGCCGATATGGCAACCAGCATCCTGTCGGGATTCTGACAGAGTGAAAACTCGGCAGCCATCCACCGGTCGGCCATTTCATCGTATAGTATTATAGGATCACCATCGTTACAGGATGAACCGGGTACCGTACCGAACAACTCGTTCATATCGGTTGGGCCGGCGAGTAAAGTTCCGGTTTTCGAGTATATGGCATAGGTGGTATTCACTGTTTGCATGTAATGGTCCGGACCTGCTGTTCCGTTCTCGTCGGGCGGAAAATACGGGGAGTTCTGCCCCTGGAAATTAACGAGCGGGTCGCTGGCGGCCGATTTATTTTGTCCCATCAGTTTCTGCCAGGCAGCATCAGGTCCTTTGGGTAATGCGGTGGCTTCGTATGGATAATACCTGGTGCGAAGCTTCGGGTTTAAAAGTTTTCGTTCGGCTTCTACAACCATAGAGGCATATTCAGCTTCTGTGAGTGGCGGAATATCTTTCAAGGGCTTACTGATACCAATAAATGTGCCTTCACCAACGGTTACCGGCTTTAGTATTTCGTCCTGGGCCATGCTTTTCAGGCCGAACAGACTCAGGAAGAGCATGGTAATAAAAAGGAATCTCATTTGCATAAGGTTAAGTTGTTTAGAGAAAAGAGTAAGGATTAATATCCCGGATATTAATCAAATAGATCGCCCAAAGGTATCATTTATTAACACTTTTAATACAGAAAGTATTAGCCAGGGCTGATAACTATTTTATTATAGCTCTGTATATAAGCAACATGCGTATTTTTTTGTATTGCTTTTTATAACAGTGAATGGTTGAATCTGACTTCGGTTTTAAACCAACAGTAAAATAATTTAACATTTTCTCCCAACTGATATTCCCCTCGTAAAACAAGTTTCACAAAACTCTCAACGATGCCATTTCGTTATCTCAGAGCACCTTATTGTTCTTTTGTGCTGGTTCATGGAAAATAAATAACGCTAGTCCGAGTTAATATTAACAACGAATTTGATTTTTGTACCTTTGTTATATGTTAAGAGTAGAATTGAGTCGAAGTGTGGTTTCTATTCCTTTGTTGCTGGTATGGCTGACGCTGGTTGGTTTGGCCGTTAAAGCGCAGCCGACCCCTGTTTTAAATTGTATCTCTGTTGAAGATGATGGTTCACTGAATGTGTCATGGGCAATCCCTTCCGGAACCTTTGATGGGTTCAGGCTTTTTTACAAAAAGGTCAATGATCCGCTTTCAAATTCAATTGATTTTACCAATACTACCGGCAGCACGGTTATTTCGGTTCCTGACGGACAAACAGTTGGATATGAGATTTACCTGGTAACTTTTAATTTCGGACCTCCTCTTCAAACATCGGCCGAATCAAATCATCTCCGAAGCATGATGCTCACTGTTTCCAATGCCGGCGCGGGCAATGGCATTGCACGGCTCGACTGGAACAGGATTCAGGCCAGTACCAACGGGGTGTTTACCGTTTTCAGGAAAGAACTTTCAGGAACCTTTTCACAGATCGCCCAAACCAGTAACAACTTTTACGAAGACACAATCACTTCACCATATTGTAAAATCGGGACAGCCGGAACGGATCTGTATTACAGAGTTGAGTTTTCTTCAGGTACTTGTGTTGCAAACTCTTCAACCAACAGCGGTAACTTTTTTGATGACAATGTGCCCGATGATCCAACACTGTCATTTGTTACCATTAATCCTGCCGGGCAGGCAGAGGTGAACTGGACACACAGTCCTTCGGCCGATGTTGGCGGATATATAGTTGGTGTTCAGGAAGGGTTGAACTTTATTGATCATTTTACCACTACTTACGTCAATGTATTTGTTGATGATCAGATTACGCTTCCTACCTATCATGATCCCTGCATTGATAGTGTGATTTATGTGGTCAGGGCTCAGGATTTATGCAACAACCAGAGCTCAGGAGCCATAAATTATCAGTTTCCCCACAACACCATCAGGCTCAGAGGAGAAACCCAAACACTCTGTGAACGTAAAGCTACGTTGATATGGAACGCCTATAAAAATATGCAACCTGCGGTAACAGAATATAAAGTACTGCGAACCCGCAATGGCTCAGCACCCGTTGAAATTGCCGCTATAGCCGCTACAGGAGCTTCACAATACAAACACATCGACGATGAGTTGCTGACTCCGGGGGATGTTTATACCTATAAAATTTCAACCAACAACGGTGATAATTCTAAAATTTCAAGCAGTTGTGAAATTCAACTGGTGCCCGATCCGGAGCCTTTCACGTTGTTTGAACTCGATTATATTTCAGTCGTTGATAACGACCATGTAGAACTTTTTGTCAACAGTGATCCGCCATATCTGATTTCAGATATCGAAGTCTGGCGCTCTTCCATAAATGGTTCCTCTGTTGAAAAGCTTTTCAGTATGCCCTGGGAAGTATTTTCACCTGATACAATAGCCGATGTGTCTGCCCTGGTAAATGAAACCAGTTATTATTACAGTGTTGTGGCCCTCGATGCCTGTGGCTTTGAACTTGAAGCTTCCAATTTGGCCAGAAGTGTTTTTCTGGAAATTTCCGACATTGGTAATGATGAGTATCGTTTAAGCTGGAATGCTTATGAAGACTGGGGCAATAACCTGTTGGAATATGCTGTTTACCGGATTGCCGATGGAGTGGTTGAGGCCGGGTTTCCGGTTACTGTTCCTCCATCGGTGCAGGTATTCAACGACTTTGCAGGAGACTTAACAGCTAACCGTACTACCTATTATGTTGAAGCCGTTAGAAATGATGAAATAACCAGCCGGTCAAACGAAGTTTTATTGCCTGCTGATGCTGTTGTAACAATCCCAAATGCTTTCAGGCCCGATGGCATATCACCTTTGTTCAAGCCACGATTAAAAAACATCGAGCCAGGATCCTATCTGTTCACCATCTACAACCGTTGGGGGCAGCTGGTTTTTGAGACCGGTAACACATCAGAAGGCTGGAATGGATTGGTTGGCGGACAACCCGCTTCAACTGATCTCTATACATGGATCATCACCTTTAAGGATTTGCCGGGCAATAAAGTTGTTAAAAGAGGAACAGTGATGCTGGTCAGGTGAAAGCTCCATTGTAAAAGGTTGTATACTAAAGTTATAGATTTAAAAATCCTTTCCCGTTAGCAGGTTTTTTTTCGCCCTTACCTGCTTGTTTTACATTTTATTGGAAGCTAAAATGGACCAACAGGTTGAGAATGGTCTGCATAACGTTTGTTAAAAATACAATAAACTTTGAACATAGCCTCTGATATACTGTTCACTGATAACTTAACCTATCTGCCAGCTTTTAACTATGAGATTTGCCAGGAAATTATACCACCTGATACTTGAACAGGCTGAATCAAAGTATGCGATTCCTGTGCTGTTTATTATGGCATTCATGGAGTCTGTTTTTTCTCCTTTTCCATTTACCGTGTTGCTGGTTGCCATGGCAATAGCAAACAGCGGACGGTCATTTCTTTATGCATTAACCGGAACCACCGGAGCTGTTGCAGGAGCTGTTGCCGGTTATTTTATCGGAAATCTTCTCTGGATTGCTGACGACGGAAGTTTTACCGGGATTGCCGGTTTTTTCTTCAGCAATATTCCGGGTTTCAGCATAGAAGCATATGAGTCAATACAGTCAATGTATGCCAAATGGGGTGTGCTTATTGTTCTGATCGCAGGGTTTTCTCCTGTACCCTTCGAGTTGGCAACCATCACCTCAGGCGTTTTTAATGTGAATCTTTTTCTGTTTACTATGGCTGCCCTCATTGCCCGTGGAGCCAGGTATTTTTTGCTTGTATGGTTGATCTGGAAATTCGGTTCGAAGGCCAAAGAGATAATCCGAAGTTACTTCAACTGGATAGCAATCGCGATGGCTGTATTTATAGCAGGTGTAGCTGTGTTTTTTACCAGCATGATTTAACTTAATATTAAATTAAATCTTTCAGCTCGGGCAAAAACAGTTGAACGAATTGCCCTACGCCGGTTTCAGTTAAGGTGATTACCTGACGATAAAACGGTTGAAAGCTATGGAAAACCGCTATTCCCCTGACTTCCGGTTTTTAACATATTTTTCAAGCCACTGGTCGGTTTCCCACAACATGTGCATGATGTTCTCACGTGCGCTGTATCCATGACTTTCATAGGGGAGGAGCACCAGCCGGGCAGTTCCGCCAAGACCTTTAATGGCGCCAAAGAGCCGTTCGCTTTGCAGCGTAAAAGTGCCGGGATTGTTGTCGGCATCTCCGTGTATCAGCAATAACGGTTCGTTAATTTTACCGGCATTCATAAAAGGTGACATCTGGTTGTACACCTCGGGAGCTTCCCAGAAAGTGCGCTCTTCGGCCTGGAATCCGAAAGGCGTAAGGCTGCGGTTATAAGCACCGCTGCGTGCAATTCCGGCAGCAAAAAGGTCGCAATGGGCCATCAGGTTTGCGGTCATAAATGCTCCGTAGGAATGCCCTCCTATGGCGATTTTCTTTCTGTCGGCAATGCCCCGGTTTGCGGTATAATCAATGGCTGCAGCCGCATTTGCAACAAGCTGCTCAATAAATGTATCGTTTGGCTGTTTCTCCCCTTCACCAATAATCGGAAAATCGGCATCGTCGAGGATGGCATAACCGCGGGCTGCCCAATAAACGGGAGAACCATAGAATAATTGAACAAAAGTATGAGGAGACTCTTTTACCTGTCCGGCCTGCTGTGCGTCTTTGTATTCAACGGGGTAGGCCCACATCAGAAGGGGTAGCCTGCCATCGCGCAGCGAATCATAACCTGCCGGCAGGTAAAGGGTTGCCGAAAGATCAACCCCATCGGCCCTCTTATATCGGACACGCTCTTTCGATACCTTCATAAATGATGCGTATGGATTGGGGAATGAGGTCAGGGCTTTCAGACTCTTGCCTGTTCTCAGATAGTAGTTTGGATTTTGGGTTGTACCCTCAATAGAGGTAATCAGTTTCCTTTTATCCGGGTCAATCACTCTGACAATGGATTCATAGGTGGAAATTCCATCAGCCTGCCACAAGCGCTTGGTTTTGAGTGATTTCAGGTCAAATTCATCCACAAATGGTTTATTCCCTTCAGGAGAATAACCTTCGCCCTGTAAATATAATTTTGAGCCGTCTTTGGATGTCTGCAGAACATAATTGTTAAATGCATTGCGTTTTGTAAGAAAATCACCCGGATCACCATAGTAATCTTCGGTGGAACGGTCGAAAATCACCTCGGGTTTTTCATTTTCAATCAAGGGATTGATGCGGTAGGTGACGGCATTCCTGGTTTTCCACCAGTAGTCATACACAAATGCAAGCTTTTCATTACCCCACGTAATGCCGGAATACCGGTTTTTTAGTGCAGCCAGCATTTGAGGCTTAGATGTGAAGGGAGCTTCAATCTGAAAAACCCTGTCTCTGATGGCAGTGTCTACAGCCGGGTCGCCGCCATCCTGAGCTTCTGCCCATATGAGCGCAGCCGGAGCGTCGGCCCTCCAGCCGATCGACCGTTTGCCGGTCTCTACAGCATCAAAAGCACTTGGAATTTCTTCCTGCAAAGGCCGCCTGTAAAAATTCGAAAGGTAGCTCCCATCGGCCTTATAAATATCATACGAAACCGGAAAACGGTTTAATGGAACAATGTAAGAGAATGGCTTAATGATGGTTTGAACCAGCAGGTAACTGCCATCGGGCGAAAAGCTTAACGACCGGTAAATAGCCCTTGGCAGGAAATTTTTCGTGGTTCCATCAAGACCTATCAACTTTACTTCTTCCTCGGCATAGTATTCAAATTTCTTTTCATCGGCCGGGTTACGCAGCAGATCCTGATAGGTTCTCGCGGCTGCTTTTTTTCCGGAAGTTTCCTGTACGGCAGGGCCTTCCGGCAACTGAAGAGTTTTGGGCAGGGGAGCTCTGTTTTCAGGTATAAACATAGCATATATGGCATCCGAACCCGGTGACCAGGTATATGAACTTCCGACAGCTCCATTCAGGCAGGGAGGTGAAATCCGGCTGGCTTTACCGGAATGCAGGTCTAAAACCCACAATTCCATGCCTTCCGGCGTGGTATTGACAAAAGCCGCTTTCGTTTCGTCGGGTGAAAAACTGAATTCCGAAATCATCAGTTTCTCCGGAAGACCAGTCAGGTTTAGATAGGTACCGGTTTCTATTTTTAATACTTTGATGCCATAGTTATAGGTAGTTCTCGATTGTCCGTTTGTTTGCGGATTGATGCGTATACCTGCCAGTTTAACTTCCTCTTCAGCAAGTTCTTCAAGCGTTTTAAAAGCAAGCCTGTCGAGCATAATCATTGTTTCATTGCGCGAATCAATACGGATCGAAGGCCGGGGGG
Source organism: Bacteroidales bacterium (assembly GCA_016709025.1). Taxonomy (GTDB): domain Bacteria; phylum Bacteroidota; class Bacteroidia; order Bacteroidales; family Lentimicrobiaceae; genus Lentimicrobium. The sequence continues at coordinate 68,340 of JADJEQ010000012.1, forward strand.
TAATATCGGCCAGCTCCAGAATTTCAGCGGGGGGCAGTTGAAAAGACTGGCTCGTTTGAGCATTTGCAATACCTGAAATGGTCATTAGCAGCAGGATTAGACGTTTCATAAAATTGATGATTTAAGGATGGCCCAGGTAATAACATCGGGATATTTGAATTGTTTTTCGGTTGTATGCATGTTTTGCTACAACCTTCGGGGTTTCTGCAGAAAGTCCGGCTCAGAATTTAACAAACCTTTCAGTCTTTCTGAATAAACCATCATATACGCTAATGAACCAGATCCCGGGTTTTAATCTGGTAATGTCGGGTCTCCATTCAATCTTTCCATCGGGGCTGAAATTCACTGTTTCTAACAGGAATACTCTGCCCGATGGGTCTGAGATGCTCAGAAAAACATCTTGTGTGCTTTTTGAAGTATAGAATACACTGATTGAATTCCAAGCCGGATTTGGGAAAACAGACAGCCCGGTTTGATCCTCAACTAACTGTTCTGTGCCAACTGAATAGCAGGTGCCTGGCAGGTTTGCATCAAGCCAGCTCATTCGCTGATGTATCCAGTTTTTCAGCACTGAAATTTCTTCGGCATATGTCTGCGGATAAGGCCAGGGATTGGGCCATACATAAGTCCCGAGGATAGGCCAGATAGTAAAATTGCGTTGCTGCGATTCATCCAGTACCTGTGCAATGCTATCAATATACTGATCAAACCAGGCATCGCTCAAAAGGTCGTCGCGCAAAAATGTCCAGCGGCACTTCAGGTTATTGGCAAAGGTGGAGTCTTCCAGCATGCGGCTCCACCAGAATGGAACCTGCCAGTTGTCGTCCGGGTAAGGAAATTCGTATGACCAGCCGGTATATTCTTCTCCTCCGTAGTAATTGGCATTGTGCCAGGCAATATCGTAATCCCAAACCGGGCCGATCCTGAGCTTGCCGCCAAGGCTTTCACGCTCTTTGTACAGGAAAGTACTTAAGCGATAGCCATCCACATTTTTACTGATCTCATTTACAATAAAATAGTCAATAAAAGTTCCTTCATCGGCATATTTTCTGAACCCATTCTCCGGATCGTCAAAGTCAGGCCCTGCTAAAGTTGTTTCGAAAGTATTGACATAGTCGCTGATGTATTCTTTTTGTTGTAAAGTAATTTCATCAGCCTTTGGATATTCGTATTGAAAAAAGATGCTTCTGTCAGGGTTTGCGGGAGGCGGAAAATCCGATTCCCATCCCTCACCGCCACCACTCCCGGTTGGTTTATCTATTTTAAAGATATAGCCCCCGGTAAGCGGATCACCGGAATTCTCGTCGGGTTTTAGTTTGGCAATGTCTACCCTGTTGGCATCGCGTTTTATTTTTTCTGAAAAGATATAAACGCCTTTGTATATCCCGTTGATAACCACCTCAACATGTTCGTGCCGGGTGGAATAGTGACCCATATTCCATGAAACCTTGTAAGCAAGGGTGTTGCGGCAGAATGTTTTATCGGTATAGTTGGCATTCAGTATCCAGTCGGTCTCTTCAGGCATTCCAAGCAACGAAACTTTCAGTTCTTCCCCCGATTCGTCCCAGGTTTCAAAACCATAGCTTTTCTTTGGAAACATTTGCGAACTTGAACCCCTTATTTCAATTCCGGCGTAAGCATCGTAAACAGGCGTGTCGGTTATGTAATTCCTCTGACCTGGCCCGTTGTCGATAACTTTCATACCAACCTGAATCTTTGGATCATCGGGAATATCCTGGCCGTAAGTATCAATCAGAACAATGGGAAGGTTTGATGAAGTGAACAGAAAAGGGCCTGTGGGGTTATCCCCGAATGTTATGCTCCAGTTGGCCAAATACCCCTGATCAGCCCATGCGTACATATCGAGGATATAAAGGTACCAGGTTCCGTTACCTTCACGGCCATTGTTCATCCAGCCAAGCATTTCCTGTGGCCGGTAAAAACCGGTAAAAGGCGGAAACCCCTGTGCAATTGAAAGAGATGCCGTATCCGTAAAATGGGTGCCGGTATAGTTGTCCCCGTCCCATCCGTTGCCATTGGACAGGATCACTGATGTCCCATCCGGAGCAACAAGTGCTATCAGAAGATCTGCGTCATAAGGATGGGTTAAATTTAGCCCGATGCCGGCCAGTCCATGAATAGTATCAATTGTTGATGGTAAAAGGTTACTGATATTAACAGGAAACATTACCGGTGTCCCATCATCGGGAATTGTTCCTCCTGCTCCAAACCAGGTTTGTGCGTTGATTGTGAATGGCAATGAAATTATAATCAACAATTTGAAACAGCGATTCATCCCTGAGGCTTTTTTGAGTTTATCAGTATTTTTTGCAGCTTGTAAATTTAGGAATTTTTAACAACTGCTACCAATCCGACTTTTATCCACCAGGAGGAATTTCATTCAAATTTGATTTTTAGTTCAATGCTTGAATTTTGGTCATTATTTAACATGTAAACAACTAAAAATCAATTATATAAATCTATTTTAATTTTTTATTAATTAGTTAAAGTGAGGATGAAGTCTTACGGTCCGGTTGATCAAACCTGATTTTTATTCCGGTAAAGTCGTTTCCAGCTCCTTGTGAAGAAAAGCAATGAGTCATGGAGAACCTATTTTTCATAAATTTGCACAACTTTAAAAATACGCACATGTCATCTTTTGGTGAAAAATTTGTTGGTGAAGGCTACACTTACGATGATGTTTTACTGATGCCCGCCTACTCTGAGGTTTTGCCCCGTGAAGTGGATATTTCCACAAAATTTTCGCGCAACATCAGGATTAATATTCCCATTGTTTCAGCAGCAATGGATACGGTTACCGATTCCAATATGGCCATTGCCATGGCACAGGAAGGGGGTATCGGCGTATTGCATAAAAACATGTCGATTGAAGAACAGGCAACAGAAGTAAAAAAGGTGAAACGTGCCGAAAACGGGATGATTCTTGAACCGATTACGTTGCAGGAAGGTGCTGTTGTGGCCGAAGCCCTTCAGATTATGAAGGAATTCAAAATTGGAGGTATTCCCGTTATTGACAAAACGGGCAAACTCGTTGGCATCGTCACCAACCGTGACCTTCGGTTTGAGCGGAACCTGCGCAGGCCTGTGGTCGAGATTATGACCAGCAAAAACCTGATAACCACTACAGAATTTACCGATTTCGAAAAAGCCGCCGATATTCTGCAGGAGTACAAAATAGAAAAACTACCGGTAGTTAATAAGGATTTCAAACTGGTTGGTTTGATCACCTACAAGGATATTATCAAAATAAAAGCACGTCCGAACGCATGCAAGGATGAGCGTGGCAGGTTGCGTGTAGCGGCTGCCGTTGGCGTAACCCGCGATCTGATCGATAGGGTTGCTGCCCTTGTTGGGAACGGAGTTGATGCCATTGTAATTGATACCGCACATGGACATTCAAAAGGTGTTATGGACGCAGCGGTATTGGTAAAAAAGCAATTCCCTGACATTGAGCTTATTATTGGTAATGTTGCAACTGCCGAGGCCGCCCGCGATCTGAAAAAACTGAACATCGATGGAATTAAAGTCGGAATTGGCCCTGGTTCTATCTGTACCACCCGAATCATTGCGGGTATTGGTGTCCCCCAGCTTACTGCGGTCAACCTGGTTGCTACAGAGCTGAAAGGGTCCGGGATTCCGGTGATAGCCGATGGGGGAATCCGTTATACAGGCGATATTGCCAAGGCATTGGCCGCCGGAGCCGACAGCATCATGGCCGGCAGCTTGTTTGCAGGTGTTGAGGAATCCCCCGGTGAAACCATCATCTATGAAGGCCGGAAATTTAAAACCTATCGTGGTATGGGTTCAATCGAGGCCATGCAGAAAGGTTCAAAAGATCGTTATTTTCAGGATACTGAAGACGATATCAAGAAGCTGGTTCCCGAAGGTATTGTTGGTCGCGTTCCATACAAAGGAACCCTGTCCGAAGTAATTCATCAGATGGTTGGAGGACTTAAAGCAGGCATGGGATATACCGGATCAGCCTCCATTGCCGATCTGCAGAAGGCCAGGTTTATGCGCATAACGGCCGCAGGAGTTGCTGAAAGTCATCCGCACGATATTACCATTACCAGTGAGGCACCTAACTATAGCCGGTAATTGAACCTTACAGGCTGCACCAATGCCTGTAGAATTGCCTGTTTAGTATCCCGGTGCTCCGGTAATGAATTTCAAGAATTGGAAGTCAGAAATTATAAACATAACATTCAGTATTTTTTAAATAGGGTTGAACGATGAAAAATAGCATGATTAAATTATTAACAGGATTGGTTTTTCTGTTTGTTTTATCTGTTGCTTCCGCACAGGATACCGATCCCGTAGTCCTGAAAGTTGCTGGTGAAAACATCACAAAATCAGAGTTTTTGAATGTTTATCAGAAAAACAATGTAAATGGTGAAGTGATCGACCGCAAATCCCTGGAGGAATACATGGAATTGTATATTAATTTCCGGTTGAAGGTAAAAGAAGCTGAAAGCCTTGGCCTCGATACCACCCGGTCTTTTATCGATGAACTTGCCGGATACCGCAAGCAATTGGCCCAGCCATACCTGATTGACGAGGAGATGAACAAGTCGCTGTTGACGGAAGCCTATAACCGAAAAAACGAAGATATCCGGGCCAGCCATATCCTCATCAAAGTTGACCGGAACGCATCTCCTGCCGATACTCTTGCAGCTTACAAACGCGTAATGGCTTTGCGCAAAAGGGTACTTAAGGGAGAGGATTTCGGAATGCTTGCAATGGAAAACTCAGATGACCTTTCAGCACGTGACCGCACTGTAGAAAACAGAAATATAAAAGGAAACAAAGGCGATCTGGGTTATTTCACCGTTTTTGATATGGTTTATCCGTTTGAATCGGGCGCTTATAGCACCAAAGTAGGAGAGGTTTCAATGCCGGTACGAAGCGATTTCGGATACCACCTTATAAAAGTTACCGATCGCAAACCAGCCCTTGGACGGGTGCAGGTTGCCCATATACTTATGCGTATTCCGGCCGGAGCATCTGCTGCTGACAGTGCCGCAGTTGCACAGAAAGCGCAGGACGCATACAACCGTATTGTCAATGGTGAAGAGTTTGCCAGGTTGGCTGAACAACTCTCCGATGACAAATCTACGGCAACAAAAGGCGGTGTTTTGCCATGGTTTGGTGCCAATAAAATGATCCCGGAATTTATAAAAGAAGTGTCGGCTTTAAAAGACATCAACCAGGTAACCAAGCCCTTTTCATCTGTTTTTGGCTGGCACATTGTTAAACTGCTTGAACGCAAAGAAATAGGTTCCTACGAAGACAACCTGGCTGACCTGAAACAAAGTCTTACCCGAAACGACCGCGCTAAGAAAAGCGAAGAAGCACTGCTAAAACGGATCAAAAACGAATATAAATATTCAGAGAACCTGAAGGCCCGCGATGCTTTCTACAAAGTAGTGACCGATACCATCTTTGCAGGTGGCTGGAAAGTTGAACAGGCCACCGGACTTAAAAAAACCATCATGACCATCGGCCGGAGCAGCTATTCTCAACAGGATTTTGCACAATACCTGGCAAAAAACCAACGTAAGCGTAACAAGGAAGATATCAGTGCTTTTGTAAACTCTATGTTTACCACCTTTTCAAACGAAAAATGCCTTGCATATGAAGACAGCCAGCTGGAGTCTAAATATCCTGAATTTAAAATGCTGGTAAAGGAATACCATGACGGAATTCTGCTTTTTGAACTTACAGATCAGAAAATCTGGTCAAAGGCAGTAAAGGATACAACCGGCCTGGAAGCCTATTATAACACCCGCAAAAGCGTGTATATGTGGGATCAGCGGCTTGATGCCACCATTTATACTTTCAATGTTACGGATGAAAAAGTATTGTCGAAAGCGAGAAATGCCATCAAGAAAGGAGTTACCGACAATGAACTACTGGAAATGATCAACACCGACAGTACTTCATTCCTGAGCATTGACCGTCGCAAATTTCTTAAGGGAGAAAATCCTTTGATTGACGAGATTGACTGGAAGCCCGGTATCTCAACGGAAACCGTTACAGCCGATAAAGCCACCATGATCACGGTTCATGAAGTTTTAAATCCGGAACCCAAGAAACTTAACGAAGCACGCGGTATTATTACAGCCGATTACCAGAATTATCTGGAACAGGAATGGATTAAAGAACTCAGGGCAAAGTATCCGTTTGAGGTTAATAAAGAGGTGCTTTCTTCAATTAAATAATTGTGTCAGTCCCGGGAAAAATAGTTCTTGCTTTGTTGGCTGCCTCTTTAATGGCCTCATGCAGTTTCTTTGATAAGAAGAAACAGGGTGATGCCGTGGCTAAGGCATATGATAAGTATCTTTACAGATCAGATATTCAGGGAATAGTACCTCCCGGGACCCCTGCAAATGACAGTATTGAAATCGTCCACCGGTTTATTGATAACTGGATCCACAGGCAGGTGGTTTTAAACCAGGCTGAAAGCAATCTCAGCCCTGAGCAAAAAGACTTCGGGGAACAACTTGAAGCCTACCGCAATTCGCTGATTGTGTATGGTTACGAAAGTGAACTGATCAGGCAGAAACTGGATACTGTGGTAAGTCAACTGCAAATCCAGGAGTTTTATGACAAGAATCCTCAGAATTTTCAACTTCGTGAAAATATCGTCAGGGTCAGTTACGTTAAGATACCTCAGGCCTCGGCCAGCCTGGCTCCGGCCAAAAAGGCGACCCAACTGTTAAAATCGGGAAAGGCGCCGGATATTGATAAACTTGATGAATTGTGTCAGTCCTCAATGCTTGTCTGCAGGCTTGACGATGAAAACTGGATTTCTTTCAACGATTTGCAACGGGAGATTCCAATCACCGTTGACAATCAGGATAACTTTCTGCAAAACCGCTCTTTTTTCGAAACCAGCGATTCACTATACGTTTATGTTGTAAGAATCATTGATTTTAAAATGAAAGAGAGTCTTTCACCTCTCAGCTTCGAAACGGAAAATATCCGCAACATCATTATTAACAGGCGCAAGCTCGAACTGATAAATCAGATGGAACAGGAAGTTTTTCAAAAAGCACTTGAAAACAAAGATTTCCAGATTTTTTGAAAATGATCCCAACCCTGAAATATAAAATGAAAATGAAGAAAACAATTGCCCTTATTTCAATTTCCTTACTCAGTTTGCTGGGATTTAATGCCTGGTCGCAGGAGCAGGTGATTGATGAAGTAGTAGCGGTGGTGGGAGCAAATTATGTACTGCAATCCGATATCGAAGCTCAATACATACAGTTCAGGATGCAGGGTGGAATTACCGATGCCAGGGCCACCCGTTGCCAGATTCTTGAAGATATTCTCTTCCAGAAATTGCTGTTGAATCAGGCTGAACTCGATAGTGTTCAGGTAACTGCTGAACAGATTGAGCAGACCATGGATGCCAGGTTCCGTTATTATATTCAACAATTTGGCTCTCAGGAAAAGCTGGAACAGTTTTATAAAAAATCTCTTCTGCAGATCAAAGAAGAGTTCAGGACAATGGTGAAGGAACAATTAATGGTTGACGAAATTCAGCAAAAGATCGTCAAAGACCTCAAAGTAACCCCTTCTGAAGTCAGGACATTTTTTAATAGTCTGCCAAAAGACAGTATTCCTTTGATTGATACTGAATATGAAATCGGTCAGATCGTGAAAGAACCGGCCATCAATAAAGAAGAACTTGAGGCAACAAGGGAAAGACTCAAGGTGTTACGCGACCGTATCATGAAAGGAGAAAGCTTCAGCACACTGGCAGTGCTTTACTCCGAAGATCCCGGTTCGTCGAAAAAAGGTGGTGAAATCGGGCTTATGAGCCGTGGGCAGCTGTACCCTGAATATGAAGCTGCCGCCTTTGGACTTAAAAAAGGGGAAATTTCAGAAATCATCAAATCAAAGGCAGGTTACCATATTATCCAATTGATTGAGCGCAGGGGCGAACAGATCAATACACGCCATATCCTTCTGATGCCCAAGATATCAGATCCGGATATACTCAAGGCTTCAAAACTTCTTGATAGTGTTGCCGGGCTTGTACGGGATAAAAAAATGACCTTTGAAGAAGCAGCCCTGAAGTTTTCCGATGATCCCGGCAAAATCAACGGAGCCCTGATGGTGAATGAAGCTACCGGGAATACCCGTTTTCTTGCCAGTCAGCTCGATCCTAAGATTTTTGTTTCCATCGATAAACTGCAGCCTGGCGAAATTTCAAGACCTATATCAATGAAAAATCAGGAAGGCAAGCAATCGTTAAACCTTTATACCGTAAAATTGAAAACCGATCCTCATCGTGCAAACCTGACCGAAGATTACAGCACCATTCAGGAATGGGCATTGAACAAAAAGCGGGGCGAAACCATTAATAAATGGATTGCTGAAAAAATTTCCAAAACCTATTTCAGGATAAATGAAGCCTATAAAGATTGCAATTTTCAGCATTCATGGGAAGTAAAATAATACTTATTAAGATATAAGCCGGAATGACAACCTATAAATCAGACGTTGAAGCCATTGATGCCTTTGTTGGCAAATACAAATTACTGACCGCCGAAATCGGAAAAGTTATTGTTGGGCAGGATGATGTAATAAAATCGGTACTAATCTGCATTTTCGGCAAGGGTCATGCACTGCTGGTGGGTGTACCCGGACTTGCCAAAACTTTGCTGGTTAATACCATTTCCAGGTCACTCGGGCTTACTTACAGCCGTATCCAGTTCACTCCCGACCTGATGCCTTCTGATATCCTCGGCACAGAGATTCTTGATGAAAACAGGCGATTCAGGTTTCTGAAAGGACCGGTTTTTGCGAACTTTATTCTGGCCGATGAAATTAACCGTACACCGCCGAAGACTCAGTCCGCACTGCTCGAGGCCATGCAGGAAAAGGCTGTTACGGTGGCAGGCGAAAGTCATCACCTTGTTGAGCCATTCTTTGTGTTGGCCACTCAGAATCCAATCGAACAGGAAGGGACTTATCCATTGCCTGAGGCTCAGCTCGATCGTTTTATGTTTAATATCTGGCTCGACTACCCAAGCTTTAGCCAGGAAATTGACGTTGTAAAGAATACCACGACCGAGAAATCAGCCGAAGCTCAGGTCGTATTGTCAGGAGAAGAAATTATTTATTTTCAGAACCTGATTCGCCGCATTCCTGTAGCGGATAACGTATATGAATATGCCGTTAAAGTAGCTGCGCGCACCCGGCCGGGCACTCCCATGGCCCACGATTGGGCCAATAAATACCTTACCTGGGGTGCAGGACCAAGAGCTTCGCAATACCTGATTATCGGGGCCAAATGCCATGCCGCCATCAACGGCAAGTATTCTCCTGATATAGAAGATGTTCAGGCTGTTGCCACCAGCATTCTCCGGCACAGGATCGTACGCAACTATAAAGCCGAAGCCGAAGGTATCAGCGTTAAAATGATTGTGGATGAGATGCTGAAATAGGCAATAAGGGCATGCAATAAAATTTTTGTTAACAGAAGCAGGGAACCATAGGTGTCCCTGCTTCTGCTTTTATTGTGAATTATTTCGTTTACCACTGTTAAAATTTTAGCCTGAACTGATTTATGGAATTGCAAAAGGGCTTCCCTGTTTGGGAAGCCCTTTAATGTTACCAATTTAGCAATAAACTTAACTATTCATGATTGATCACAATCTTCTTAACGTATTGTGACTTTTCATTCTTAACGATCACCGTGTAGATTCCATCGGTTAGATGACCCAGACTGAATGAACGTGTGTATTTTCCTGATACAGCGAAGGATTCGGTCTGATAAACTATTTTACCCAGGTTGTTAATTACACTGGCTGTGTACCTGGTCCCTGCAGGAGCCACCACGGAAAGGGTAAATTCACCATTGCTTGGGATGGGGAAAATACTGATACAGGCTAGTGGATTCACTTCAACACCAACGGTTTGAACAGTTATTACGTTCGAAACATCTGAGGAACAGTCATCGACGGTCACTATGCATGTGTAATCTCCATTCTGGGTTACCTCATAGGATTGCCCGCTGGCACCTTCGATTGGTTGCCCGTTCAGGTACCATTGGTTGCCATTGGTTGCACTGCTGGTCAGGGTGAGCTCATCGATCGAAATTTGAGGTGTTTCAGGGGTTACCACATTTACAAATAACTGGAAAGGTTCTGGCATTGTGCATCCGAACACCGTCTGATAATCAACGCTGACGACCTGTACTCCGGCTTCATCCCACATCACCATTACTTGATTGGTTCCCTGTCCTTCAACGATTTCGCCTGAAGAAACGACCCACTGATAATCAATCATGCCAGGCTCGGTAGTGTATTCGTTTAAGGAGTTACTACCGCAAATTGTTTCCGGACCATTGATAAATGGAACAGGAAGCGGATCCACACCGATTTCAGCAGCCAGGGAATAAATCTGATTACATGTTCCGCTCTGTACCACTGTCCTGAATTGTGTGGTTACTGTAAGATCTTCCACAAAGAGTTCAGGTTCGGTATTTGGAATATTGGTTAAAGTTACCCAATAATCTGTAGAAGATTGCCACATAACTATGTTTCCTGTGTAACCGGTTGCGATCAGGGTTGTGCTGTTTTCACCATAGCAAACGCCTTGCGGCCCTGTTACAATTCCAGCCAGAGTTATATCATCCATATCCCATGATGCCACATTTATTACTGAATTTTCGCAGTATGTAGCCGTGTGCCATGTACGGATTTCAACAGAAGTCAATGTGGAGGTGTTGATCGTAGTTCCCGATACATAAGCCAACCAATCAGACCAGGAAGAGCCGTTATGCATTCTGTATTCCAGAAAATCTGTTTCGTTTCCACCCGAACCGGCGATAAGTGTTGCTGAAACCAGCTCACCCTTACAAACATGGTCAACATCCGGAGATTTCAGAAGAATGCCTGAAACCGGCGAAGCTTCCAGTATCCAGCTTACTGATGCATAAGCTGTGCTTTCGCAGTAAGAAGCAGTTCGACGGGTCCGGATCTCCACATCCGATAAACCGGCGGTTGAAATATCTGTGCCTGAAGTATAGGCAGACCATGCAGACCAGGTTCCGTTGTTGGTGCGGAATTCGAGTTCATCGATGCCATTGCCACCATTGCCGGAAGTAAGTATTGCAGAAACGATGTCGTTTTCGCAAACGTTCATAACGTCAGGAGTTTTAGCAAGTGTCCCTGCGATTGGTGTTGCTTCCACGCTCCAGCTAACTGTAACATATGCTGAATTTTCGCAGTAAGAAGCAGTACGACGGGTACGAATCTCGACACCCGATAAATCGGTGGTTGAAATTTCAGTTCCGGAAATATATGCTGTCCAGGCCGTCCAGGTAACATTGTTGGTACGGAATTCGAGTTCGTCGATGCCATTGCCACCATTGCCAGAGGTAAATAATGCAGAAACGATTTCGTTTTCGCAAACGTTCACCACATCAGGCGTTTTGGCAAGTGATCCGGCGATTGGTGTTGCTTCCATGGTCCAACTTACAGAAACGTAAGCAGAATTTTCGCAATAAGAAGCATTACGTCGGGTACGAATCTCCACACCCGATAAATCGGCAGTTGGAATGTCTGCGCCAGAAGTATAGGCTGTCCATGCTGACCAGGTGCCATTGTTGGTGCGGAATTCGAGTTCATCGATGCCATTGCCACCATTGCCCGCAGTAAGAATTGCTGAAACGATATCGTTTTCGCAAACGTTCATCACGTCAGGCGTTTTAGTAAGTGCTCCGGCGATCGCTGTTGCTTCCACGTTCCAGCTTACTGTAACGTAAGCAGAATTTTCACAATAAGAAGCAGTACGACGGGTACGGATCTCCACACCCGATAGACCGGCGGTTGAAATATCAGTGCCAGAAGTATATACAGACCATGCTGACCAGGTGCCATTGTTGGTACGGAATTCGAGTTCATCGATGCCATTGCCACCATTGCCGGCACTAAGTATTGCTGAAACAAAGTCGTTTTCACAATCGTACATCACGTCAGGAGTTTTAACAAGTGCTCCGGCGATTGGAGTTGCTTCCACGGTCCAACTTACAGAAACGTAAGCAGAATTTTCGCAGTAAGCAGCAGTACGACGGGTACGAATCTCAACACCCGATATATCAGCAGTTGAAATATCAGTGCCAGAAGTATAGGCTGTCCATGCTGACCAGGTGCCGTTGTTGGTGCGGAATTCGAGTTCGTCGATGCCATTGCCACCGTTGCCTGCAGTAAGAATAGCAGAAACACTTTCGTTTTCGCAAACATTCATCACGTCAGGCGTTTTAGCAAGTGATCCGGCGATCGGTGTTGCTTCCACGCTCCAGCTAACTGTAACATATGCTGAATTTTCGCAGTAAGAAGCAGTGCGACGGGTACGAATCTCCACACCCGATAAATCGGAAGTTGAAATGTCAGCGCCTGATGTATAAGCAGCCCATGCAGTCCAGATTCCATCATTTGTGCGGAATTCGAATTCATCGATGCCATTGCCACCATTGCCGGCTGTAAGTATTGCAGAAACGATGTCGTTTTCGCAGACGTTCATCACGTCAGGAGTTTTAGTAATTGATCCGGCGATCGGTGTTGCTTCCACGTTCCAGCTCACTGTAACGTAAGCAGAATTTTCGCAGTAAGCAGCAGTACGACGGGTCCGAATCTCTACACCCGATAAATCAGCAGTTGAAATATCAGTACCTGAAGTATAGGCTGTCCATGCTGACCAGGTGCCATTGTTGGTTCGGAAATCGAGTTCATCGATGCCATTGCCACCGTTGCCGGCAGTAAGAATTGCAGAAACGATGTCGTTTTCACAAACGTTCATCACGTCAGGCGTTTTAGCAAGTGATCCGGCGATCGGTGTTGCTTCCACGCTCCAGCTAACTGTAACATATGCTGAATTTTCGCAATAAGAAGCAGTGCGACGGGTACGAATCTCCACACCCGATAAATCAGCAGTTGAAATATCAGTACCTGAAGTATAGGCTGTCCATGCTTACCAGGTGCCATCATTTGTGCGGAAATCGAGTTCATCGATGCCATTGCCACCGTTGCCGGCAGTAATAATTGCAGAAACGATGTCGTTTTCACAGACGTTCATCACATCAGGAGTTTTAGTAATTGATCCGGCGATCGGTGTTGCTTCCACGCTCCAGCTAACTGTAATGTAAGAAGAATTTTCGCAGTAAGCAGCAGTGCGACGTGTGCGAATCTCCACACCCGATAAATCAGCAGTTGAAATTTCGGCGCCTGATGTATAAGCAGCCCATGCTGTCCAGGTTCCATCATTGGTGCGGAATTCGAGTTCATCGATGCCGTTCCCACCATTGCCGGCTGTAAGTATTGCAGAAACGATGTCGTTTTCACAAACGTTCATCACGTCAGGAGTTTTAGTAATTGTTCCGGCGATCGGTGTTGCTTCCACGCTCCAGCTAACTGTAACATAAGCTGAATTTTCGCAGTAGGATGCAGTGCGACGGGTACGAATCTCCACACCCGATAAATCGGCGGTTGAAATGTCGGTACCTGAAGTATAAGCTGTCCATGCTGACCAGGTGCCATTGTTGGTTCGGAATTCGAGTTCATCGGTGCCATTGCCACCATTGCCGGCAATAAGAACTGCTGAAACAAAGTCGTTTTCACAAACGTTCATCACGTCAGGAGTTTTAGTAAGTGTTCCGGCGATCGGTGTTGCTTCCACGCTCCAGCTAACTGTAACGTAAGTAGAATTTTCGCAATAAGAGCAGTGCGACGGGTACGAATCTCAATACCCGATAAATCGGAAGTTGAAATGTCAGCGCCTGATGTATAAGCAGCCCATGCTGTCCAGGTTCCGTCATTGGTGCGGAATTCGAATTCATCGATGCCATTTCCACCATTGCCGGCTGTAAGTATTGCAGAAACGATGTCGTTTTCACAAACGTTCATCACGTCAGGAGTTTTAGTAATTGTTCCGGCGATCGGTGTTGCTTCCACGCTCCAGCTAACAGTAACATAAGCTGAATTTTCGCAGTAGGAAGCAGTGCGACGGGTCCGAATCTCCACACCCGATAAATCGGAAGTTGAAATGTCAGCGCCTGATGTATAAGCAGCCCATGCAGTCCAGATTCCATCATTGGTGCGGAATTCGAGTTCATCGGTGCCATTGCCACCATTGCCGGCAATAAGAACTGCTGAAACAAAGTCGTTTTCACAAACGTTCATCATGTCAGGAGTTTTGGCAATTGTTCCGGCGATAGGTGTTGCTTCCACGCTCCAGCTAACTGTAACATATGCTGAATTTTCGCAGTAGGAAGCAGTGCGACGGGTACGAATCTCCACACCCGATAAATCGGAAGTTGAAATGTCAGCGCCTGATGTATAAGCAGCCCATGCTGTCCAGATTCCATCATTGGTGCGGAATTCGAATTCATCGATGCCGTTTCCACCATTGCCGGCAGTAAGTATTGCAGAAACGATGTCGTTTTCGCAAACGTTCATCACGTCAGGAGTTTTAGTAATTGTTCCTGCGATCGGTGTTGCTTCCACGCTCCAGCTTACAGTAACATATGCTGAATTTTCGCAGTATAAAGCAGTGCGACGTGTGCGAATCTCCACACCCGATAAATCGGCGGTTGAAATGTCATTGCCTGAAGTATAGGCTGTCCATGCTGTCCAGATTCCATCATTTGTGCGGAATTCGAGTTCATCTATGCCATTTCCACCATTGCCGGCTGTAAGTATTGCAGAAACGATGTCGTTTTCGCAGACGTTCATCACGTCAGGAGTTTTAGTAATTGTTCCTGCGATCGGTGTTGCTTCCACACTCCAGCTTACAGTAACATAAGCTGAATTTTCGCAGTAAGAAGCAGTGCGACGTGTGCGTATCTCTACACCCGATAAATCAGCAGTTGAAATATCCGTGCCTGAAGTATAGGCTGTCCATGCAGTCCAGATTCCATCATTTGTGCGGAATTCGAGTTCATCTATGCCATTTCCACCATTACCGGCTGAAAGTATTGCAGAAACGATGTCGTTTTCGCAGACGTTCATCACGTCAGGAGTTTTAGTAATTGTTCCTGCGATCGGTGTTGCTTCCACACTCCAGCTTACAGTAACATAAGCTGAATTTTCGCAGTAAGCAGCAGTACGACGGGTACGAATCTCTACACCCGATAAATCAGCAGTTGAAATATCCGTGCCTGAAGTATAGGCTGTCCATGCTGTCCAGATTCCATCATTGGTGCGGAATTCGGTTTCATCGGTGCCATTGCCACCATTGCCCGAAGTAAGAATTGCTGAGACGATATTGTTTTCGCAAACGTTCATCACGTCAGGCGTTTTAGTAAGTGATCCTGCGATCGGTGTTGCTTCCACGCTCCAGCTTACAGTAGAATATGCTGAATTTTCGCAGTAAGCAGCAGTGCGACGTGTGCGAATCTCTACACCCGATAAATCGGCGGTTGAAATGTTAGTGCCTGAAGTATAGACAGACCATGCAGTCCAGGTTCCGTCATTGGTGCGGAACTCGAATTCATCGATGCCATTTCCACCATTGCCGGCTGTAAGTATTGCAGAAACCAAGTCGTTTTCGCAAACATTCATCACATCAGGAGTTTTAGCAATTGCTCCTGCAATCGGTGTTGTTTCCACGCTCCAGCTTACAGTAACATATGCTGAATTTTCGCAGTAGGAAGCAGTTCGACGGGTCCGGATCTCAACATCAGTTATATCAGCTGTTGAAATGTCGGTACCTGAAGTATAGGCAGCCCATACAGACCAGGTACCGTTGTAGGTGCGGAATTCGATTTCATCGGTGCCATTGCCACCGTTGCCTGAGGTAAATATTGCAGAAACGATGTCGTTTTCGCAAACATTCATCACATCAGGAGTTTTCGTGAGTGCTCCTGCAATCGGTGTTGCTTCCACGCTCCAGCTAACTGTAACATATGCTGAATTTTCGCAGTAAGAAGCAGTACGACGTGTCCGGATCTCAACACCCGATAAATCAGCAGTTGAAATATCAGTGCCTGAACTATAGGATGTCCATACTGTCCAGGTTCCGTTGTTGGTACGGAATTCAAGTTCATCGATGCCATCGCCACCGTTGCCGGCAATAAGTATTGCAGAAACGATGTCGTTTTCGCAAACATTCACCATGTCAGGCGTTTTAGTAAGTGTTCCTGCGATCGGTGTTGCTTCCACGCTCCAGCTTACAGTAACATATGCTGAATTTTCGCAATATGAAGCAGTGCGACGTGTGCGAATCTCCACACCCGATAAATCAGCAGTTGAAATATTCGTGCCTGAAGTATAGGCAACCCATGCGGACCACATACCGTCATTTGTGCGGAATTCAAGTTCATCGGTGCCATTGCCTCCGTTGCCGGCAGTTAGGATTGCAGAAACGATGTCGTTTTCGCAGACATTGTTTACATCCGGAGTCTTTGTGAGAAGTCCGGCGTTTGGTAATAGTTCAACGCTCCAGCTAATGGTAGAGTAAGTTGGTGTGGAGCAATAGGTTGCGGCACGACGGGTACGGATTTCTATGCCTGATTTCCCGGTTGCAGCAATGTTGTTGCCCGATGTGTAAGGCATCCATATTGACCAGCTGGAACCAACGCTGGTGCGGTATTGCAGTTCGTCTATGCCGTTTCCACCTTCACCCGGGATAAGTAAAGCAGAAACCACATCACTGATACAAGTAGACATGGCATCAGGATTTTTAACCAGCATGCCGTTTATCGGTGTTTGTTCTACAAGCCAGCTCGCAAATGAGTAAGTTGAGTGATCGCAATAGGTTGCGTTGCGACGTGTGCGCATTTCAACACCATGAATTCCTGAAGTTGAAATATTGGTCCCTTGCGTATAAGCGCTCCATGCTGTCCATGTGCTTCCGTTATGGGTTCTGAAGTCCAGGTCATCGATTCCATTTCCGCCGGAACCGGGCATAAGTTGAGCCGAAACAACATCACCCTCACATACATTATAATTGTCAGGGGTTTTAAGAACTGATCCTGCAACAGCATGCGCTTCAATAATCCAGTTTACAATAGTGTATGCTGAAGGGCTGCAGGTGGATGCGAGACGGCGTGTGCGAATCTCGACACCCGATCTTCCGTTGGTGGAAATCTGGTTACCTGAAGTATATGACACCCAGATTGACCAGTTGGCACCAGTCCGGGTTCTGTATTCAAGTTCATCAAGCCCATTGCCATCTGAACCTGAAGTAAATAAGGCCGAAACAAGTTCACCTTCACAAACGGTATCGTCATTCGGGTCTTTGATAAGTGAACCGGCGACTGGTGTAGGTTCTACACTCCAGTTGACAACTGTATATCCTGAAGTTGTGCAATAGGTGCCCATGCGACGGGTGCGAATCTCTATACCCGATATCCCGGAAGTTGAAATTCCAGAAGCAGAAGTATAGGTAGCCCATGCCGACCATGTTCCGTTGTTGGTACGATATTGAAGTTCATCGGTTCCATTACCGCCTGAGCCTGAATTTAAGGTTGCGGAAACAATGTCGTTTTCACAAACGTTTATCACATTTGGTGTTTTGGTTAAAGTTCCGGCGACTGATGTACCTTCAATATTCCAGATCGCAATTACATAATCCGTAGATAAACAGGTATTTGCAGTGCGTCGGGTTCGAATCTCAACACCGGATAAGCCTGAAGTTGAAATATTTGAAGCAGAAGTATAAGCAGCCCATGCTGACCACATTCCGTTATTGGTACGAAATTCTAGTTGGTCAATGCCATTGCCGCCAGCTCCTGTGCTGAAAGTTGCTGAAACAATGTCGTTTTCGCAAACGTTCATCACATCCGGTGTTTTTGTTAACGTTCCGGCAACAGGTGTAGCTTCAACGCTCCAGCTAACGGTAGTGTAAGCAGAAGCAGAACAGACAGATGCCAGGCGACGAGTACGAATCTCAACGCCAGATAATCCACTGCTAGAAATATTTGAAGCCGAAGTATAAGAAGTCCATGCTGACCAGCTACCGTTATTGGTGCGGTATTGAAGTTCGTCGGTTCCATTCCCGCCCGTACCTGCAGTTATTGTTGCTGATACAATGTCGTTTTCGCAAACGTTCATTACGTTTGGTGTTTTGGTCAAAGTTCCGGCAGCAGGTGTAGCTTCAACGCTCCAGCTGACAGTCGTGTAGGCAGATGCCGAACAGACGGATGCCAGACGGCGGGTACGAATTTCCACACCCGATAAACCACTGGTAGAAATATTTGAAGCGGAGGCATAAGCAGCCCATGCTGACCAGCTTCCGTTATTGGTTCGATATTGAAGTTCATCGGTTCCGTTGCCGCCTGTGCCAGCTATTAAAGAAGCTGATACAATGTCGTACTCGCAGATGTTCATTACGTTTGGTGCTTTGGTCAAAGTTCCGGTAACAGGTGTAGCTTCCACGCTCCAGCTAACAGTAGTGTAAGCAGAAGCGGTACAGACTGATGCCAGGCGACGGGTACGAATCTCAATACCCGATAAACCACTGGTAGAAATATTTGAAGCGGAGGCATAAGCAGCCCATGCTGACCAGCTTCCGTTATTGGTGCGGTATTGAAGTTCATCGGTTCCATTGCCGCCAGAGCCGGGAGTGAAGGTTGCTGAAACAAGATCGTTTTCGCAGACGTTCAATACGTTTGGTGCTTTTGTTAAAATCCCGGCAACCGGAGTTGGTTCAACGGTAACCATAATTACATTTGATTCCGGAGCACCAGTCCACGAGGCGCAGGTTACACGGGCTATTCGCTTAAACCATGTGGTTTGCGATATAGAGCCTGAGCTATAAGAAGCTAAGTTGCTGCTGCTGATGTCGGAAAATCCGGAACTGCTGCCTGTGGTTGAGCTTTGCCATTTGTACTCCAATGTGCCTATATATCCTGTTGGAAAAGCAGAATTATTGATTGTGGCAGGGGTAAAAGGAGCGCAGCCGGTTTGATTGTCGGTGATGCTTCCTCCGGTTGTCGGATTACCACAGGATGTAGTCATGAAACTAACCTGCGGGCCATATCCGGTCCCTATTCCATTGGTTGCATAAGCTCTTACGTAATAGGTGGTCCCTGCACTGAGTCCTGTCATGTTAGCGGTAAATGATCCTGTACCAGTTCCACTTTGTACAGTCGAACTGCTTGTGGTGGGATTTTGTGAAGTACTATAAGCCAGACCACGTTCGGTTACCGGAAGACCTCCGTCAGCGTTTACATTGCCTCCTGAAAATCCGCTGTTGCCCGTAATTGAAGTTACATCGTCTGTAATATTAACAGTTGGGGCCGACTGTACAGTACCACCCAGAACCTCCCAATTATAGACGCCTGGTTGGCCTATATTTGAGGAGGATTGATTTAAAAGAAAACTGGAGGTCCCTGAGTATGGCATTTCTCCATAAACCATTGTGCCTGTTGACCACCCAGCTGTTGGCCAGTAAGGAGAAACGTTTCCTGACATCGCCCAGTTCATGTTGATGTAACGGACTTCTATATTAAAGTTCCGGTTGCTGGTTCCGTTATAACCAATACCCTGGCGAAGTACAATCTGAAATGTATTGTATCCGCTTCCGGCACCGGTTGGAGTGGCATATGGGGCTACCCCTAAAAAGGTAACCACCAGATAACTTCCGTTTTGACTGTAGTAAATATCACCTGCAACACCCGGATGTAAATCATCGTACTGGGCTGCAATGATCGGGCCTGCAGAGTAACCGGCGATACCGGTAGGGCTATAGCCGCCATTGCCTGTACCAAATGTAACATAACCATTTGATCCCACAAACATGGTGGTATAAACGGTAGCTCCAAACTGTACCCCGCCACTGAAAGTGCTTGTTATACTCACCTCCTCATAGTAGTCATCAACATTGGTGATTACTGGCAGAATTGATCCGATGGGAGTCAATTGAGATGCCTGCCCGAATGCCATTTGACTAAAGATTATGAGCATAAGGAACAGAGCTGCCATTTTGCCAAATATTCCGGTTGTGCTTACGGCAGTTGGTTTGTTGTAAATATTATCCATGTTATTTTGCTTTTAGTATTTCTGATATTTGCCCGAAGATTTATTGCATTACAAAATCTAAACCGGTGATCTGCTCCAGTTGCGTTTTAAATTCCAAACCTTTATCTGTTGTAAATACGTCGGTACTGTGGATTACAATTTTACCGGTAATATGTGATGCCAGCTTCGATAAAACTGTTGCATGTTCCTGAAAAGATTCGGAATTAAGGGTCATGTTGCAAAAGCCTAATGCACCAGGTTTGGTCGAAACGTAAATGTGCAGATCGGCGACCTGCCTTCCTTGTAAAGCACTGGTTATTTGGTCAAAAGCCAATACCTTGGTATGAAACACAACAATTGTATTTTCCCCGTTGAATTGTGTTTTTAACTGTTCTGCACTTCTGCAGGAATTGTCAATTACCATAAAATCGGCACTCAGATTCTGTCCTTGTGAACATAAACCCCCAAATAAAATCAGGAGAATCATCGTAATTTGCTTTTTCATTATGTGTTGTTTTAAGTGATTATTTAGATTTTAAATAAAGCGATGTTGAAAGCCGGATTAGTTTTTATACTCATTTAACTCTTTCTTAATTATCCCGGCCACAGTTATTGATACTTTCTCAAAATCATCTACCTTCGAAAAAAAGTAATCGGCACCAAACAGGAATGCCTGCTCCCGGTAATATTCAGATGAATATAAGGTGAGCAGTATAATTTTGATTCCACTATAGTCCTTTCTGATCTCCTTTAGGACGTCTAGTCCACTCATTAAAGGCATCCTGATATCAAGTATGGCCAGGTCGGGTTTTAGTTTTTTGATAGCGTTCAAAGTTTCAATCCCATCGGAATATGATCCGACCAGATCCACCTGCGGGAAGATGCTCAGCATTTGCTGCAGGCGCACCAGAATCAGATCAGAATCATCGGCCAGTATTACCCTCATGATTATTGTACAATTTGAGTGTACAAATTAAAATCAATCAAACAGCTTTTACTGTAGGGGAAGGCTGAATCTCATGTAGTAGAAATACTACACGAAAAGAGAAAGGAATACAAAACTAACCAATGGCTGATTCCCGAAACCAGAACCTAACCATGCTGAAGAGAGCTTTTTTCAGAGTTGTAAAGAGGGTATACATATATATAGGATACCCAACCTTTTTTGATCCGGGACTGGAAAGTTTGACTGCCCCTTGACAATCAAAGGTCTATAACATTGGGATCAGTTTTGTTATTGACGTTGTTATGATTGAATAAGCCTGCCTGTAGCATACAGGCAGACAGGGTTGTATATGGTTTTGATCAGAAGGGAAATCCAACGCCTTAATTAAACGACATTGAAACGACAATGAAAATTCAATCAGTTTGACGAATTAAATCAGGTTGTTCTCGATGCAATACCTTGCTAGTTCTGTGTTTTTGCTTAGTTCCATTTTCTCCATAATCCGGCTTCGGTAGGTGCTTACTGTTTTGTCGGAAATGCAAAGTTCATTGCCGATATCCTGAAGAGATTTGCCAATGGCAAGTTTTATCATAATTTCAAATTCACGACCCGACAAAGCTTCATGTTTCAGTTGGTACTTATCCTTGTCCAGCTGAAGGGCGATATTTTCAGCAAGTGATTGCGAGATGTATTTACCACCTGACGATATTTTTCTGATTGCTTTCAGAAGTTCTTCTGAAGCGGTGTCTTTGGTAAGGTAACCTGATGCACCAAGTTTGAGGGCACGAATTGCATATTGTTCCTGGGGGTGCATACTCAGCATCAGTACATTCGTTGAAGGCCATTTTTCTTTAACAGATTTTAGAATCTCAAGTCCGTTTTTGTCGGGAAGTGAAATGTCGAGTAATAAAATATCAAAGACCTCCTTAGTTAAACAACAAATAGCCTCTGTGCCGGTTTTAGCGTCGCCAATGGATATCACCCCTTCAAGCTGCTGTAAAATTTGCTTAAGTCCATCGCGCATGATCTGGTGATCATCGCAAATCAGAATTCTCATAGGTTGCTTTGGTTTTTTATTGGTATATTTAGTTTAATTTCAGTTCCACCGCTTGATTTCCGCCGTATAAAAAATTTACCCCCCAACGAAGCAGCCCTCTCTTTCATGCTGATAAGTCCAAACGACTTTCTGGATTTTAGTCCCGATTCACTGATTCCAATTCCATTGTCAGAAATGATAAAATAAAGATCTTCAGACACCTGATTTAAAATAATTTCTACTTTGCTGGCTTGTGAATGCCTGGCGATATTGGTTAGCGATTCCTGCATGATTCTGAAAAGGGTAAGGGAATCGTCCGGGGACAGGTTTAAGCCGCTGTCTATATGAAGATTGACCTCTATCCCACATCTGTGAGCAAATTCGTTCGTGTACCACTCAATGGCAGCTTCAAGCCCAAGGTCCTCAATAATCTCCGGCCTTAGCTGAGAGGTAAGCCTTTGAACTGTCTTAATGGTTTCAGAAACCAGGGAGGTAAGTTTATTAATTTTAATAACTACTTCATCGCCGGAAACATTTTGCTTGATGATTCCCAGATCTATCTTGACTGCCGTAAGTGCCTGTCCCAGATCGTCGTGGAGTTCCCGCGAAATGGCAGCTCTTTCAGTTTCTCTTGCTTTCTCACTGTATTCCGATAATTGATGCAATTGTTCAAGCGAATTCTTTAGTATTTCTTCGGTTTTTTTTCTCTCTGAAATATCCTGAATGGTGCCCAGCCATTTTTCAGTTTCCCCGGCATCATTGATCATCCTTTCGGCCTGAATATGAACTGTGTGCTTTTCACAACCCGGGAGAATTATACGATAGTCGCTGCTAAGAGGCAACCCGGAAGCCCGGGCAGCAGCTATCTCTTTCTGCATTGAGACTCTGTCACCAGGATGTGCATACTTTAATAACAAATCCATCGATGGGGTGATTGATCGCGGGCTATAACCAAACATGCGGAAAGTCTCGTCCGACCAATGCATTTCGTTGGTCAGGGTGTTAAGTTCCCAACTGCCGAGATGTGATATTTGCTGGGCTTTGGCAAGTGCAGCCTCACTCCTTTGGAGTTCCAGTTGCGCCTGATTCCTGTCAGCAACATTGGTTCCTATGCCTATCAGGTATATCTGTCCCTGATCCTCGAATTTAACAGCGGTAAGCAGAAATGGGATCAGCCGGCCATCTTTCGTTAGAAGCTGCGCCTCAACGGATGCCTCTCCTGTATCTAAAAAAGACTCAAGCGATTTCATGACAGCAACCTGGTCTTCCGGGGTGTACCAATCTATTACATGACGGCCTTTCAGCTCATCTGCCTCGTAGCCGAACAGCGTTTCATGCTCTTTGTTCCAGGTTACCAATCTGAGCTCAGGATAGGTATAAAGGTAAAAGATGCCCGGGATACTGTTTAACAGAGCTTTGGAAAACAATTGTTCCCGATGCAGTTTTTCTTCAGTATTCTTTCTTTCAGTGATGTCTTTGGCAAAACAAAGAAATGTATTGTTGTCTAACCTGATTGCTTCAATAGCCCACCACCTTTTGTTTCCGTCTTTTCGCCTTGACTTCAGATCTGTCGCGGCTTTTCCTGTATTCACCAGGTTCTTGTAAAAATTCAATCCATGTTCCACCGACTCCTCGTGAAGTAATTCTTTAACCGTCATATTTAAGAGTTCCTTCTTTGAATATCCTGTGTGCAGACAAGCTGCCTGATTCACATCCAGGTTCCTGCCGGCCTTGTCAAAAATGAAAACACCATCCGGTGCATTGTCAATATAACTTCGATATTTTTCCTCACTCTTTTTAAGAGCATTATTTGCCCTTGTTAATGCAGCTGCTGATTTTTCGAGTTGCTCCGAATTCCATACAATAATCTGTTTTTGATTGAAAAGATCGAGAAATACATTGATCTTGCAAAGGAGAATATGACTGTTGACAGGCTTGAAAATATAATCAACAGCTCCGGATTTATATCCTTCAAACAGTTCAATTTCATCAATGTGATTGGCTGTAAGAAATATGATCGGCACTTTGTCGATAATTCTGAAATCATTCAATTTTACTGCAAGTTCATAACCGTTCATTCCCGGCATCCTTACGTCCAGGATGGCCAGTGCCAATTCAATTCCCTGTGTTTTTTTCAGAGCCTCTTCACCTGACAATGCCAGAATCAGGTTGGCATTTATATTTTTTAATAAAGCCTCAAGGTATGATAAATTTAATTCATTGTCATCAACAACCAGCAGATTTGGAGTTTGTTCCATAATTTAACGAGGTGCTTATTCTTGTCGCAAGGTCTGATTTTTTATTCAAATTCCAAACTTCAATTTTATTTGTTTTATTCTTGTATTATTAGAGACTATTTAAAATTTTTAATTTGATTTTCCCGTCCTTGGCGGGTGTAAAAAAAGGGCATCCAAATTTTGTAAAATTATTCGTTTGCTGCTGTGATTTTATCGTAACCCCCCTAGGGGGCCTCGGGTTTAGTAAAATTTAAACAATCTCTTAGACCTGACAGAATTGAAGAATTGCCGCAATACCCTTCTTTTTCAAATTGATCCGCAGTGTTAAATTTTCTATCACACTCATGCTGAGTGAAGATGTGAATATTATTCTGCCAAAAGGTTACTATGATGCCAAAATCCAGATTCAACACATGGCAACAGCCAATAAAATCTTAATTTTGCCGTTAAACATATGTTGATTTTTCTTGTACGGCTTATTTTTTTGAATCAATCTGATTATTATGGCATTTCCCCGATTTAACCGAAAACTTTGGTTCGTTCTTCCGGCCGTGGTTATTGCGGTCGCAGCCAGCTGGTATTATTTCTCAGGAAATAAAAACGATGGATCAGCATTAACGGCAAAAGTTGAATATGGCAACTTCAACATCAACGTTACCACCACTGGTGAACTGGAAGCAAAAAACTCGGAAAATATCATTGGCCCTCCAGGTCTCCGTGAAGTGAGGATATGGCAGGTGATGATCAGCGATATTATTCCCGAAGGAACTATTGTTGATTCAGGACAATACGTTGCTACCCTCGACAGAACTGAAATTACCAACCGGATGAAAGACCTTGAGAGTGAACTTGAGAAGCTGGAATCACAGTACATCAAAACCAAGCTCGATACTTCGATGGATCTCAGGGCGGCAAGGGAAGAGCTTATAAATATGAATTACGCCCTCGAAGAGAAACAGATTACGGTCGATCAGTCAATCTATGAACCACCGGCTACCCAACGCCAGGCAAAACTTGATCTTGAGAAGGCCCAGCGGGCATACCAGCAGGCCCAGAAAAACTATAAACTTCGCCTCGACAAGGCAAACGCCAATATGCAGGAAGTGTCAGCATCCTTTACCCAGGCCCAGCGAAGGCTTGAGCAGATTCAGGATGTGCTTAAGGGATTTACAGTTACAGCCCCCAAGGGCGGCATGGTGATCTATAAGCGCAACTGGGACGGATCAAAAATGGGCATCGGTGCAACCATGAGTTCATGGGAGAATATCGTAGCAACCTTACCCAATCTGACTGCGATGATTTCAAAAACCTATGTGAACGAAATTGACATCAGCAAAATTAAAGTTGGTCAAAAGACGGAAATTTCCATTGATGCATTCCCCGAACGGAAATATACCGGACAGGTAACTGAGGTTGCCAACATCGGCGAACAGATGCAAAGTTCAAACGCCAAAGTATTCGAAGTCAAGATAAAAGTCAATGAGTTTGACTCAATCCTCAGGCCGGCCATGACAACCAAGAACATCATTACTACTTCAATAATTCCAAAAGTAATGTTTCTGCCGATTGAGTGTGTTCATACAGCCGATAGCATCAGTTTTGTCTACCTGGTAAAAAGAGAAATACGACAACAGATAGTAACCGGGCAAACCAACGAAAACCAGATCGTTGTCACCAAAGGTCTGAAAAAGGATGATGAGGTTTACCTTTCACCTCCTGAAAATTCAGCTAAGTGGCGGTTGGAAAAACTTTAAAACCATTCCCTTGGAAAGAAAGCTTTACATACTGGCCATTGCCCTTGAAGCGGTATTTGCCAATAAGTTCAGGTCAATGCTTACAGCACTTGGCATCATCTTCGGTGTTGCTGCCGTTATCGCAATGCTTGCTATTGGCAACGGAGCCCAGCAGGAGATTCTCGATCAGATGAAACTGGTAGGGGTGAATAATATCATCATCATGCCAAAAAGTGAATCGAAAATGGAGGAAGCTGCTAAAAAAGAGGATAAGGGCAAGCAGGCAACCCAGAAATTCTCGCCCGGGCTTTCGCTAAAAGATGCACAAAGTATTAAACAGATCATTCCCTCAGTTTCCAAAGTAAGCCCCGAAGTGCTTTACGAATCACCCATTATGGCTGAGGGTGTCAGCACCTATGGAAAAGTTACCGGGGTGACCCCTGACTTTTTCGATGTGTTTAACCTTACGCTTGAACGGGGTGAAATGTTCAATGAAGAGCAACTGAAATTCGGGAAAGCAGTTTGTATTCTGGGGGCCGGACTCAAAGGCAGGCTTTTCCCGAATACAGATCCGATCGGCCAGTTTGTGAAATGTGGGAATATCTGGCTTAAAGTTACCGGTATTCTTGATAACAGGTCAGTTTCTTCAAATCTTACGGAGAACCTGGGCATCAGTGATTATAACAATCAGGTCTTTGCTCCCATCCAGACCATCCTTCTGCGTTACAGGGACCGCTCGGTAGTAACCACTGCAATGATTCGGGGTGGAAGCAGCACCGTCGTTTTTGACGACGGCATGATGACCTCATCCTTTGGTCCTCAGAGCAATGATGATGGCACGAATCAGATCGATAAAATTGTTGTTCAGGTCAAGGAAACAGGACTTATCAACCAGACATCGGAGGTGATAAAAAGAATGCTTACCCGCCGGCATGCGGGAGTCGACGACTTTGAGATTAAAATTCCTGAACTGCTCCTGAAACAGGAACAACGTACTAAAGACATTTTCAACATTGTATTGGGCGCAATTGCTTCCATCTCTCTTATTGTTGGCGGAATTGGCATCATGAACATTATGCTGGCCTCTGTAATGGAACGTACCAAAGAAATTGGTATCCGTATGGCAACCGGTGCTACCCGCCGTGATGTTGTTTTTCAGTTTCTCAGCGAAGCTACCATGATCAGCCTTTCAGGCGGAATCATCGGCATCTTCCTGGGACTGACTCTTGCTAAAATCATTACGGAGCTAACCGGAATCCTGACCATTGTGTCTATCAGCTCAATTGTAATTTCATTCGGTGTTTCAGCAACAGTTGGTATCCTTTTTGGCTATATGCCGGCTAAAAAGGCTGCCATGCAGGACCCGGTTACTTCGTTGCGTTATGAATAACGGCCCTGACAGCTAAAAGGCATTTCAAAGACAGAATTATTATTAATAGATAAATCCTTCACAATGACAAGGATACTCAAACTTTTTTCACTATTGTTTTTGATTGCCGGATTCTATTCAGGTGCAGTGGCTCAAACAAAAACACGCGTTTTAACCCTGCCTGAAGTCATCGAAATTGCCAAACGGCAATCGCCCGATGCCCTCACCGCTATGCACAGGTTTCGCAGCAGTTATTGGCAATACCGGAATTATAAAGCGGGTCTGATGCCAATGCTCACCCTCGATGCCACACTCCCCAGCCTCAGCAGGAGCATCGAAAAGATTATTACTACGGAAGGTGATGTCTACAGCGAACGCAATGTTGCAACCTATTCGTCCGGATTATCCTTAACCAAGAATATCGGACTGACCGGGGGACAGATTTTTCTGAATTCCAACCTTCAGAGGCTTGACCAGTTCGGCGACAGTACCATAACATCTTATCTTTCAACCCCATTAAACATCGGGATCAACCAGCCTCTCTTTAATTACAATGCCTATAAATGGTTGCGTAAAACCGAGCCAATGCGCTACAGCGAAGCAGAACGACGTTATCTTGAAGATGTTGAGAGAGTGTCCATTTCTGCTGCCGATCAGTTCTTCAGTTTGCTTGATGCACAGATAAGACTCAGGATTCAGCAATTAAACCAATCAAACAATGATACATTGTATCAGATAGCCAGGGGACGCTATAACATCGGCACGATTGCTGAGAACGAATTGCTGCAGATTGAACTTAGCCTGTTAAATTCCAGATCTGCTGTTGAAAATGCCAACCTTGACGTGGAGATGAAAACCTTTAACCTTCGCTCATTTCTCCGACTTTCTGAAAATGAAACCATCGTTTTGGTAGCTCCTCAATCACCACCGGCTCCGGTTATTGAAGCTCAGTTGGCTATTAACGAAGCCCGCGAAAACAGAGCAGATGCCCTGGCTTTTGATCGCAGGTTAATAGAAGCCGAAGGTGCGGTCAACAAAGCTAGAACCGAAAACCGTTTCAATGCAAATCTGTTTGCTGTTTACGGACTTACCCAATCCACAGATAATATTCAGGACGTTTACCGTGATCCACAGGAACAGCAGCAATTAGAGCTGGGTATTAGTATTCCAATTCTCGACTGGGGCTATGCCCGTGGTAGAATAAAACTGGCAGAATCGGATCAGGAACTCCAAAAGACCGCTGTTCAGCAGGAAATGCTTGACTTCGATCAGGAGGTATTTCTCAAGGTTATGCAGTTTAATATGCAGCGCAACCAATTGGTTATAGCCGCTAAAAGCGA
Organism: Bacteroidales bacterium; assembly: GCA_016709025.1. GTDB lineage: Bacteria > Bacteroidota > Bacteroidia > Bacteroidales > Lentimicrobiaceae > Lentimicrobium. The sequence goes on from JADJEQ010000012.1 coordinate 96,998, forward strand.
TACCGTAGCCCTGAAACGTTACGAGGTTACCAAGCAACGCTACCTCATCGGCAAAATTGGAATCACCGACCTGAATATAGCCCAGACCGAAAAGGACAACGCCCAGCAAGGCTATATCGCAGCGCTGTCATTATATTGGCGGAGTTTTTATGAACTTCGCAGGCTCACCCTCTACGACTTTGTTGCCCATAACCGCATCATTTTCCATTTTGAGGATATCCCTGACGTGGAATAGCTGTAATATTTGATGGCCTATTTTTTAAGAGACTTTTAAAGTTTTTTTAAACTCTATGAATAGGCCCGTCCTTTAGGGCGGGTTTAATAATAATCAACAAAACCAGAGGCAAAATCCTGAAAAATTTGTAAATTCATAATAAATTTTTCGGATTTGCCATTGTCTGTGATTTTGGCCAGAACTTAATTGCCGTTTTTCAGGACCAGGATAGGGATAACTAAAAACAAATAGCCTCTCACTGATGCCTTTCAGCAACCATTACCGTCAGATACCCATTGATAACGGATTGCTGCTCTATTTTCCGGAAATTCTCGATAAATCCGAAAGTGACAGATTCATGCACCGGATGAAGCAGGAGATTCAGTGGAAACAGGAAACTATCCGCATTTTTGGAAAATCTTATCCTACACCACGGCTCACCGCCTGGTATGGCGATGAGGGCAAAGACTACAGCTATTCAGGCCTGAAGCTTTCACCCAATAAGTGGGTTGACTTCTTGGTTGAATTAAAATCGAAGATTGAGATCTCTTGCGGCTTCGGCTTCAACTCAGTTCTCCTGAACTGGTATCGCGATGGCAACGATAGCATGGGTTGGCATTCCGACGATGAAAAAGAGCTTGGCCGGAACCCGGTAATTGCAAGCCTGAGCCTGGGAGCCCCGCGCCTGTTCAGGCTCAGAAACAAACATGACCATAAGAAAAGCATAGGAATTGTACTCGAAAACGGAAGTTTGTTATTGATGGCGGATTCCCTGCAGCATCACTGGCAACACAGCCTGCCGCGAACAACCAGGCCAATAGTTGACCGTATAAATCTGACCTTCAGGGCGATTATAGATTAACACCATGCGCTGACGGTTTTTATCATTCGCAAAGCTATAATATCATTTTGTAAATGTGTAGTTTGTGATATTAATCAGGGATTATATTTTCCATATATTTGCATCTCAAAACAATAACCCACAAAATTCAATATCACTTATGTCAGTTTTAGTCGGAAAAAAGGCTCCTCATTTTGAAGCAGATGCTGTTATCAACGGAAGTGAAATCGTTGAAAAATTTTCACTCAGCCAATTCATTGGAAAAAAGCATGTGGTTTTTTTCTTTTATCCACTTGATTTTACTTTTGTTTGTCCAACCGAGATTCTGGCATTCCAGCACAAGCTCAATGAGTTTGAACAGCGTAATGTTGCCGTTATAGGCTGCTCTGTCGACTCAGCACATTCACATTGGGCCTGGCTTAATACCGAACTTAACAAGGGTGGTATAAAAGGTGTTACTTTCCCGCTTGTGTCAGACCTTTCCAAGACGATCTCAGAGAATTATGATGTTCTGGCCGGCACCTACGAATACGATGAAGAGGACGACCGCGTTGAGTTTGATGGAGAAGCAGTTGCTTATCGCGGGCTTTTCCTGATCGACAAACAGGGAATTGTACGGCACCAGGTAGTGAATGATCTTCCGCTTGGCCGTAGCGTGGATGAAGCAATCCGTATGGTTGACGCGCTGCAGTTTTATGAAGAAAACGGTGAAGTTTGCCCTGCCGACTGGCATAAAGGCGACAAAGCACTGAAAGCTACCCAGGAAGGAATTTCCGAATATCTTTCTTCAAAAGAGTAGTTTCACTGAATTTACGGAGTTGTTATTCCGGAAGTTTTTCCCCTTTTACCGGCTTGCTGGTGGATTGGAGTAAGTCGAAAATTAACACTTCATTTTCTCCTTCGTTTAGCCACGATGCCGGGCAGTAAAGTCGTTTTTGCGGGCCGATTTCCCAGTATCGTCCAAGGCAATGGCCATTCACCCATGCAACCCCTTTTTTGTACGAACTCATATCAAAATAGGTATCTGCCGTTGTTTTCAATTTGAAAACTCCTTTGAAAAAGATGCCGGGTTTATCTACTGTTGCTGATTTAACCTGAAGCGATTTTATAAAGACTTCATCCATAGGGAGTTTGTATATTTCCCAGTTCATCAACGTCATGCCATTAAGCGAAACACGGTCAGTAATTCCTTTACGGTCGATAATTTCCTGGGCAAAGTTGATGTGTCCCATTCCCTCAACCAGGATTTCAAGTACCGGATTGACCACCTCTGACGGTGGGAGGTCAATGGTGTGGATGCCTTCTCGTCGGTCGAGCGTTCCGATATAGTTGCCGTTCAGGAATACAGTGGCGAAATCATGAAGTTCTGTAACTTTGAGTTTTCCGCTTTTATGACCGACCAGCGTTGTTTTGTAAAGCATAAAGCCCTGATTCTGATCAAGCGCTTCAAAAGGAACCGGCTGCACCGATTTAACAGATTCCGGAAGACTGGCCCAGACGGATGTGAATTTTTCCATCTGAAATTCCGGAATTTCCATGGCTGGTATAGGTTCCGGTATTCCGGGAAGTTCCTTTTCTTCAGGCAAATAAGAGCCTATCAGTTTTCGCAGGGCATTATACTTTGAAGTTGGAAGTCCCTGTTCATTGATGGGCGCATCATAGTCGTAGCTGGTGATATCCGGTTCATAACCCTTACCACCCGAGTTGGCCCCTGCCGTAAATCCAAAATTGGTACCTCCGTGAATAACATAAAAATTGAATGACTTTTTGGTATCCATCAGAAAGCGAACCTCTTTAAGCAAGCCTGTCGTGTCGGGCCTGACCCAGTTTTCGCCCCAATGGGTCAGCCATCCGGGATAAGTTTCTGAACTGAAAACCGGAACACCTGGATTCATCTCATAAGCCAGGTCAAAACTACCCTGATCGTAACCTGAATCCAGCCCGACGGCGCATCCGGGCAGGCTTCCGGCTTCAAGCATGTACCTGGTTGGCCCGTCGCCGGTAAAGAACGGAATATCAATGCCCTGATTCCGCCATGCCTTCTCCAGGGCAGTAAGGTAGTTACGGTCATTCCCATAGCTGCCATACTCATTTTCAATTTGTATCATCAACACCGGTCCTCCCTGTGTGATCTGCATTGGTTTTACCTCCCTGGACAGTGCGCCAATCCAGCGTTCTGCGGCAGACATATACCGTGCATCCATGCACCTTACCTTTATGTCAGGCGTTTTTAAAAGATAGGTCGGCAACCCGCCAAAATCCCACTCAGCACATACATAGGGACCGGGCCTTAAAATTACCCAAAGCCCCTCCTGTTGCGCGATGGAAATAAACCTGGTAAGATCCCTGTTCCAGGTGCTGAAATCAAAAACGCCTTCTGCTGTTTCATGATAATTCCAGAAAATATAGGCCGATATTGTGTTGCAACCCATCGCTTTGGCCATCCTGATGCGGTGTTGCCAGTATTCAGCCGGTATCCTTGCCGGATGCATTTCACCACTGATCATCTGAAAAGGCTTCCCATCGAGCATAAATTCCTTGTCGCTGAAGGCAAACGTGTGCCCCGGTTGCTGTCCCAGTACATAACTGAATGGAGAAATCAGCACCAGTAAATAGAAAGCGATACTTTTCATATGTTTGAAAGATTTCTTATTGTCAGGTTGTTCAAGGTTTATCAATGGTAAAACCTGGTATTAAATAGAATGAAAGAATTGTCAACTATTCGGATGCTGCTTTTTACTTTTTACTTTTTACTTTTGACTTTCACTTTAGACTTTAGACTTTTTACTTTTTACTTGAAAAAAGGGGTTAATCAATTTTGATTTCTCTGATAAAAAGTACAGTTTCTTTGAGGTCGCATTTGCGTGAAACCTTCCCCTGGAAACGGATAGAGCCCGGTTCCATTTTCGGAAATGCAGTGATGTTTATCCGGTAACTCAAACCTTCATCTGAAGTGGAGATAAAACCAGGCGTTACCATGTCCATCAGAAAAAGCTTACCACTTTCGATAGACTCCGCCTTACCGGTATCAGGATTTTTTAATGTGATTATATACTGACCCGGCAATGCGATCATCGCAGAAAGATCGGCGTTGAATGTACCATCTGAATTAGCAATTTCGCTTAACCTGACCACCATCTTTTCTTCGGTTGTGCTATTTTGCTGACCCTTTATCCATAAATTCCCAAGGTCATCCCGCAAGGGATCTGATGAATCATAAAAACGGGGATCGTTGACAAAAAATGCGGCCATTCGTTTGATGACCGGAGGGAAATGGTTTTCAGTAACCCTCAGCCTTATTTGCTTTACATTTACTGTTTTGAATTGCTCAATCCGTTTATGCCCGATGGAGATACCAGAGGTGATGTGAAACCACTCACCTTCAGTCCTGCCTTCAATAACATAGCGTCTGACCCTTTCGCCAAATGCAATATCTTCCTGTAATATCAGGTGATCGATATTGACCGGAAGGTCAAAATCAAGCTGAACAATGTTTCCTTTGCCGGATGTTTCGGCTATGCTTTTCCCGAATCTTTTTTTAATTTCTTCTCCTAACTGTTTGTAAAGCACAACATCTTCAGGCGGGATCAGGCCATTGGTGTCGGGTGCGGCATTCAGAAGCAGCTGACATCCGCGCCCCACCGATTTGTAGTAGATTTGTACAAGTTCATCAATCGATCTCAGGTTTTTATAATTGGTCGGACTCCAGAACCAATCATGATTTTTCAATGGAACATCCACCTCAACGGGCATCCAGCAGTCACCATCCGGGTCTCCGTGCGCTGCGGTAGCCGTTCCGGTGGTGGCGTCTTCGCATTTTATGCTGTTCCAGGCAGGGTAGGGGGCATATCCACCCTCGTTGCCCACCCAGCGGATGTCGGCAAATGGTCCCTGAAAAACAATGGCATCCGGTGCATATTGCCTGATAATATCTTCAAGAGGCACGATAACACTGCCATCAAACCATATTTCGGTAATTCCCGGTGTTCGCGATAATACTTCAGTCCATTGTTGTCTCAGAACCCGATTATAGGCTTCCTGTTTGCTGCTGTCCCTGGTGCGCCCTCCACCACCAAGGTAGGCGCCAAACGATTCGTCTCCGGGATAGATATAAATACCGAGTTTCATGCCTCTGTTTCTGCATGCTTCCGACAAATTGGCCAGTACATCGCCTTTGCCGTTCTTATAAGGTGTGCTTTTAATGCTGTAGGCAGTGGTTTCGGTTTGCCACCAGCAGAAGCCTCCCACATGTTTGGCAACAAAGATGATCATCTTTGCGCCCCACGACTCCGCTACATCAATCCATTGGTTTACATCAAGCCTGTCAGGATTTATCTGTGAAAGCGGCGTTGAATGATTGTCGTAAGCGCTTCCCTGCCAGGTTGCAGGATCAAAGTGAATAAACATGGTTTGCTCCATCTCCTGCCAAAGAATCTGCGCCGGACCGGGCAAAGCCGGTTGACTGATTTCGACAGGTTGCTGTGCTGATGATGACAATGTCAACGCGATCGATACCATAAACAAGATAAGTCGGATAGCAATAATTTTCACGACGCGATTTTGCTGGTAAAGTTGGTAAAATATTTTATTGCCTAATAATGGTTGATGGAATTTTATTCAATAGCTTAAATTAAGTGAAATTTTATTTTTTCGGGTATGTGTATAGGTTATTGAATTTGAAATTCAGGTTATAGTTCTTCTTCTCTCTTGCACTAAAGATGTCCCAAGAGTCTATGATACAGTCAGATTCTTGCTTAGTTATCCTATTGTAAAACATGTCTTTTGAATATTCAAGAATTGCATGCTCGTCTGAAATCTTTACGACCTGGTAACTTGTTTCGATGGTTTTCCCATCACCATATTTGCTGATTATATTTAAAAGCAGATCAAATCTTTTCAGTAATTCAGCAGCACTGTCGGGCTGATTAAGATTTTTGAAACTTATCGAAGTATATAATAGAGTTTTTAGATCTGTTGGATCTTTTTGCAAAAGTTTAATTCCAAGTTCAGCTGATTCTTGATATTTCCTTGAGTTATATCTCTCCCGAAAGAACTTCTCTTCTGAAGTCAAGTCAAAATAAGTAAAGTCTGGATTTTTGAACTTCAAGTAATACAAATACTCAAATTCAATAGAATCAATAGGTTGTATAAGTTTATTGTATTTCTGAACTAATTTTTGAAAGTTCAGATTAGGGTGAGTTTTTTCAAAGGACAAAATTCTCAGGGAATCGACATTCTGTCCAGATACAACGGCAAATGATATTAGCGATAAAATGCTGACAATTAAGTTTTTCAAGTTAAAATATTTTTCCTGATGTTACTCCTGCCAATTCAATAACCCGATATCTGATGTAGCATATTACTCCTGTGCTTTTGCCTCGTTCCAGAAAACATCGAGTTCTGACAGCGTCATATCGTGCATCGATTTGCCGGTTTCTTTCACTTTTTCTTCAATAAAATTGAAACGGCGGATAAATTTCTTATTGGTGCGTTCAAGGGCATCTTCCGGATTTACTTCAATAAAACGTGCATAATTGATCAGGGCAAAAAGCAGGTCGCCAAATTCGTCTTCGATTTTTTCAGGTGTGCCGTTCAGTTTCTCATATTGAAGTTCATTCAATTCCTCCTGAACCTTGTCCCATACCTGACCCACGTGATCCCAGTCGAAACCTACACCCCGGACTTTCTCCTGGATTCTGTAAGCCTTTACCATGGCAGGAAGTGATGCCGGGACGCCTCCCAGAACAGTTTTCTGCTCCCCTTCATTGCCACCTTTTTCAGTCAGTTTGATTTTTTCCCAGTTGTTTTTAACAGTCTCGGCATCGTTGGCCGTTACATCGCCATAGATGTGGGGATGACGGCGAACAAGCTTATCGCAGATACCGTTGAGCACATCGGTAATATTGAAGTCATTTTGTTCCGAGGCTATTTTCGAATAAAAAACAAGATGAAGCATAAGGTCTCCTAACTCTCCTTTTATTCCGTTCATGTCCTTTTCAAGGATGGCGTCACTCAACTCATAGGTTTCTTCAATTGTCAGATAGCGCAGGGTTTCAAGGGTTTGTTTTTTATCCCAGGGGCAACCTGCTCTTAGTTCGTCCATGATGGTGAGCAGGCGTTCAAATGCAAGCAATCGTGTATCCATAAATTCAGGTAAAAAGTAAAAAGTTCAAAGTAAAATTAATTTCAGAATTTCAGGATTACAGAATTACAAAATTTCAGGGTTACAGAATTTCGGAATTACAATGTTTGCCATTATCCCCATTCTCCATGCTCTGTGCCTTCAGCTCTGCGCCCTGTGCTCTGTGCCCTGTGCCCTGTGCCCTGAGCCCTGTGCCCTGTGCCCTGTGCTCTGTGCCCTGTGCCCTGTGCTTTTTTCCGGGTGTAAAGTTACAGATTTTAACGTGGCCGGAATTCGTATTTTTGTTGACTGCTTAATAACTGCCGAACCGATAACGGTGAATAAAGAACTTGCTGGATGTATTATTTCGTTGAGGATATACCGGATTTTGCTGGTAGCATCACTATTGCTGATATCCGCTGGCAATCTGATTGCCCAGAAACAGCGGTTTCAGGCATCCAACCTCTTATTTGAGCCAAGAGCTAATTATGGATTTTTGGTTGCCCATCACGTGGAAATGGAAATCTACAACAGCCATTTTCCATCGTTTGAGTTTTCAATAGCCCGCGCTACTTATGGAAAGCAACGCTGGGAAGCTTTCTACAATTACCCTGTTACAGGTTTAACCTACTGGAGTTCCTGGCTTGGTAATTCCGAGGATCTCGGGCAGGCACATGCTATTTTCCCTTTTATAAGCTTTCCGTGGCTTAAGCGAGATCAGAACGAAATTAACTTCCGACTCGGAGCCGGGCTGGCATATCTCACCAGACGATTCGACCGCCTTGATAATTACAAGTACACAGCAATCGGATCCCATCTGAATGCAGCCATTAACCTGATGATCGAATATCGCTGGAAGCCGGTGAATTATCTCCAGCTTTCAGCCGGAGTTCAATTGATGCACTTTTCGAATGGTTCAACAAAAACGCCCAACTATGGACTCAATATTCCATCGCTGAGTGGCGGGGTAGCTTTCAGGTTGAACAAGGAGAACAGCTATATTCGCCGCCGGGCCCGGCCCGACCTTACCATGTTTGAATTTGATGGTAAGGAGTTTCTCGAAGTTAAGCTTGGAACAACCATCGCTGTTAAGGAAATCGGAGATACTGACGGGAAACGCTATACTGTATATTCAGGCTTTCTGAGTGCTACAAAAAACCTTGGCTATAAGCATAAGCTCGGCTTATGTTTCGATTTGTCGTGGGATGGATCCGATGCCCTGCTCGTAGCCCATACCAACGTTGAACCTTATAATAAAATAGATCTGACCAAGCCCGGTGTCAGCGCAGCCTATGAAATGGTACTGTCGAGAATGTCATTTGCTTTTAATTTAGGATTTTATGTTGGTGGTAAGGATAAAAGTGAAGGGTTGACCTATTATAAGGCAGGAATTAACTACCTCATATCCAGAAATGTATTCGCAAATCTAACCCTCAAAACACATTATGCCAGGGCTGATTTTGTTGGCATTGGGTTGGGGTACCGGTTTAAATGGGGATACTACCTGAAGTAAAAAGTCTAAAGTCTAAAGTAAAAAGTCTAAATTCTAAAGTGACATTAAAGTGAATAAGGTTCTTTAAATTGCAACATAGCTGATGATGAAAACTTCATTCAGAATTTTTATTCCAACAAATATTGTCTCTCTGAAACTGAAAGGAAATCAGTTTGTAGCCCATATTCGTAAACCTGCCTGTTTTTTGAAACTTTTTACTTTTTACTTTTTACTTTTTACTTTCTTTTTCCTCACTTCCTGCACCCGCGATCAGCTCGACGATTGCTATACCAATACGGGTCCTCAGGTTACAGAAAGTCGCCCTGCAGGGAATTTCAGCACCATTGAGTTATACGACAATGTAAACCTTGTGCTGATTCCAGGGTCATCCCCTGAACTTAAAGTTGAAGCAGGGGAAGGTATCATCGATGCAATAATCACTGATATTGAAAACGACAAACTGGTTATTCACAACACCATGAGTTGCAACTGGGTGCGTAATTACAACAAGGAAATTACTGTTTACGCCACCGCTCCGGCCCTGCGCGAAATCCGGTACGAGGGTTCAGGTGACATCAAAACTCAAAGCGAGTTGAGCTATGATTCACTGCAATTTAGCGTTTGGGGAGGGGCAGGGAGTTTCAATCTGGATCTGAATGTTACCAAACTTAACCTGGCCCAGCATTATGGTACAGTTGATTTTCATGTTAAGGGTAAAGCGCTGATCACCACAATCTTTTCCAACAGCTATGGCCCATTTTATTGCAACGAACTGATATCCAACATAGTTTACATACGCAACAGTGGCTCTAACAACTGCTTTGTTCATGCCGTCCATGTGCTTGAAGCGGAAATTTCTTCTGTCGGTGATATCTACTATTCCGGAGATCCTTACGAAGTTAAAAGTGAGATCACGGGTAGTGGAAAGCTGGTGAAAGTTAGTCAATAAAAAAAGGGACCTTCCGGATCCCTGATTCCTAATCTTAACTTTAAATCTCTTACAACAGGCAGGTTTTTATCAGCTTTTGTACTTTCACCTTGCTTTTTACTTTTTACTTGCCACTAGTATGCCCTGGCAAAAACCACCCTTTTCGATGATGGATTTCCGGTAAGTATGCATTTGCCATCTTCGGGTTTAGCATCTAACGGAATGCACCGGATGGTTGCTTTGGTTTTTTCCTTGATTTCCTGCTCAGTTTCGGGCGTGCCGTCCCAGTGTGCCAGGACAAAACCTCCCTTATTGTCGAGCAGGTCAACAAATTCATCCCATGTATCGGCTTTGGAGGTATTGCTTTCACGAAAATCAAGGGCTTTCTGGAACAGATTTTCCTGTATGCTTTGCAACAGATGCTCCACCTTGGTTTCAATGTCCGACAACTGGTAGGTTGCTTTCTCCAGGGTATCGCGGCGTGAAACCTCCACTGTTCCGTTTTCAAGGTCGCGCGGGCCGATTACCAGCCTTACAGGAACGCCTTTAAATTCATATTCATTGAATTTCCAGCCTGGTTTGTAGGTGTCGCGGCTGTCATATTTTACTGAAATACCTTTGGCTTCAAGGTTCTTCTTGATTTCATTCACCTTTTCGGAAATGGCAGCGAGTTGATCATCGGTTTTATAGATTGGGATGATAACCACTTGTGTTGGAGCAAGTTTGGGAGGCAAAACCAGACCATTGTCATCTGAATGAGCCATAATCAGGGCTCCGATTAAACGGGTTGAAACACCCCATGAGGTTGCCCAAACATATTCGAGCTTGTTTTCTTTGCTCAGAAACTGTACTTCAAAGGCTTTTGCAAAATTCTGGCCGAGAAAGTGTGAAGTTCCTGCCTGTAGTGCTTTGCCGTCCTGCATCAGGGCTTCAATACAATAGGTCTCTATTGCACCTGCAAAACGCTCATTTGGTGACTTAACGCCCTTGAGTACCGGAACCGCCATGTAGTTTTCAACAAAGTCGGCATATACATTCAGCATTTGCTCAGTCTCTGCTATGGCTTCTTCTGCAGTTGCGTGTGCAGTGTGTCCTTCCTGCCAGAGAAATTCCGCTGTCCGCAGAAAAAGCCTGGTCCGCATTTCCCAGCGTACTACATTGGCCCATTGGTTGATCAGCAGGGGTAAATCACGGTATGATTGAATCCACTTGCGGTAGGTGTCCCAGATAATGGTTTCTGAGGTAGGCCGGATAATCAATTCCTCTTCGAGTTTTGCATCTTCATCAACGATCACCCCTTTCCCATTGGGATCATTTTTCAACCGGTAATGGGTCACCACAGCACACTCTTTGGCAAATCCTTCAACGTGGCTGGCTTCTTTACTGAAAAATGATTTGGGAATGAAGATCGGGAAGTATGCATTCACATGCCCGGTATCTTTGAACATTTTATCAAGTGCAGCCTGCATTTTCTCCCAGATAGCATATCCGTTCGGTTTAATAACCATGCATCCCCTAACAGCTGAATTTTCAGCCAAATCAGCTTTTATTACCAGGTCGTTGTACCATTGAGCATAATTCTCAACTCTTGTAGGAAAATCTTTCGCCATTGTTTATTTGTGGTATAGAATTTGTTATTTTTCGGGAGTGTAATTTGCTGGTTTGAAATATCAATCCCGCATAAGCGTGCAAAATTAGTAAAATTAACGCAGTTAAAAACATCTGAGTTAAGTCCAGAGAATAAGACACTGCAATCAAAGGGAGGATCTTAAAATGAAAACCTTACTCACATTCGTTGCTGCATCGGCATTATTGTTGTCTGCATGTACAACTCAATACCAGGCAAAAACTGCTTACGACGACCTGTATTACTCGCCCAAGGATGATGCAGCCTATGCCAGGTCCCAGTCTTCAGTCAGTCCTACTCCTCCATCAAATCAGGCTGCGAACAATCCCGATAGTTATTCTCAGGCTTCAGAACAACAGGAACAATATACTCAGCCCGAAACTGATCAGAATTATTATGCAGATGAAAATGCGCCGGTTGAAGGCTATGCCGATGGTGATTATAGTTACACGACCAGTGAACAATATACCGATCCTGAAACAGGTACCACTTATGTAACCAACAGCTATTACAATGCTGATGATTACTACGACTATGCCTATGCTGCCCGCCTGCGCAGGTTCCACTCTGATGTTTACTATGACAGCTATTATTCACCCTATTATACCAACCAATACTGGTATGATTACAACCCATATAGTTGGGGGTCAAGTATATATCTTGGTTACAACTGGTGGTATCCCAGCTATTCCGGTTTTTATTTCGGATTTGGATATCCGTTTTACGGATATGATTACTATTGGGGTTCCCCATACTATGGTTACGGTTATGGCTATGGTTATGGAGGTTATAGCCAGGGCTATTACGATGGTTACTGGAACGGATATTACGATGGTTCAGGATACTATTATAACAGCTACGATAACTATTCCTATTATTATGGACACCGTGATTCCGGATCAGGTGGCGGATCAGGAAGCGGAAGGTCAGGCGAAAGCGGGCGAAACAGCACCTTCGGTGAACGATACGAACAGGCAATTGCCAGCGGTAGAACCACTGACTATAATTCATCAGCCAAGGGTATAGGCACCGAAGGCAGGACTACTACCGGTCGAAATGCCCAATCACAATCAGGGGCCAAAGAACGTCAGGTTATCCCGGGCCCTAACACACGTGGAACTGCGACCAACGGAAAAGCCGTTCAATCCGGCAGCACCACAACAGGCTCCGGGACCAACGGACGCGCAGTTCAGCAAGGCACCAACACACGTTCAACAGAGACCAATGAACGCGCAGCCCAGCCAGGTAATGAGAACCGGGGAACCACAACACCTGCCCGCACAAGCCAACAGAATACTACTCCATCAAAATATACAACACCTTCAAAATCTGGTCAGGAGACAGCAAATCCCGGACGCAGTCAGCAAACAAACCCTGCTTCCAAATCCACGACTCCGAACCGTCAGGTATATACCAGGCCTCAGAGTCAACAACCTCAGCGTCAGCAAGCAAGTCCGCAGGGTACCCGAGCTCCTCAGTCATACTCTTCACCAAGCTACAGTAAGCCGAAGTCGAGCAATGAATATACCAGTCCGCGCTACCGTAATATCCGTGAAGGAAATGCTACCCAGCAAAGGCAGGCAGAACAGCCTGCTCAGCGTGAAGCAAGCCCTCAGCAGAATGGAACGCAGCGGCAGTATACTCCCAATAATTCAGGTCAGCAAAGAGAAGCTGCTCCTTCACAGGGAACGCAGCAAAGGCAATACAGCAGCCCTCAAAATACAAGCCCCCGTCAGCAGGCAACACCTCAGCAATCACAGCCACAGAGGTATAGTGCTCCAGCCACTCCTTCACGTTCAGGCGAAGGCAAGAGTTCATACAGTTCGCCGTCGAGGTCATCGTCTTCTTCTTCATCCGGAAGCAGCTATTCTGCTCCTTCCCGTTCATCCTCAGGTTCATCAGGCGGAAGTTATTCAGCTCCATCCCGGTCATCATCCGGAGGCGGGGGTGGTTCATCATCCGGAGGCAGCCGGTCATCAGGCGGCGGTGGTGGACGCAGGTAAATGCTTCTTAACATATTATTCTTACTACACCTTTTAACTTCATGAATTATGAAAAAGCTAAGTGTTGCCCTGTTGCTGCTCACTGCTTTCGGTACCTCCCTGGTTGCTCAAAATGAAGCAGATGCTCTGCGTTATTCCCGTCTTAACTACTCCGGATCGGCCCGTTTTATTTCAATGGGTGGTGCTTTCGGCGCTCTTGGCGCTGATTTTACCTCCCTGAGTCATAATCCTGCCGGTATTGGCCTGTACAAGAGTTCCGAAATCAGTATTACGCCTTCACTGGTCATGGACAAAACAGAGGCTGTATTCAATGGCAGCTTCCGTGAAGACACAAAATACACATTTAATGTGGCAAGTGTTGGAATTGTGATGGCAACAAATCCTTCTCCGCAAAATCCAAAATCAATGTGGAAAAATGTACAGTTCGGGTTTGGAATGAACAGAATGGCCAATTTTAACAACCGAATGATGATAGACGGTGATAACAACGAATCTTCATTTTTGACTCCTTATCGTGATCAGTCGGGCGGAATTGCGCCCGGCGACCTTGGATCTTTTGAATCCGGCCTGGCTTACGATGCCGATTTATTGTTCTTACGGAATTCAATCGATTCAGCTTCATGGAATTATCAGATCGATCTGCCAAATGGCGGAGTAAATCAAAGGAAGAGCTTTGAAAGTGAAGGATCACTGAATGAAATGGTGTTTACCTTTGGAGCCAATTATGGAGATAAACTATATTTAGGCGCCACCGTTGGTGTTCCTTTTATTAACTACACCGAGACATCCAGTTTTACAGAAACCGATGAAGAGGGTAATAGCGATTATTTCAAATCGTTTACCAAAAGTGACTATCTGGAAACATCAGGGACCGGGGTGAATTTTAAGTTCGGGCTTATTTACAGGGCCACCGATTGGTTCAGGCTCGGAGGTGCCATACATACTCCTACTTTTTATTCCAATATGGCCGATAGCTGGAATTCATCTATCCGTTCATACTTCGACAATGGCAGCAGTATTTCTGTAAGGTCGCCCGAAGGCTTTTATGAATATGAACTTACTACCCCAATGCGGGTGATTGGCAGTGTTGGATTTATAATCGGAAAAGCCGGACTGATCAGCGCAGATTATGAGTTTGTTGACTATTCTTCAGCTAAAATGCGGGCCTACGATTACGATTTTTATGATGAAAATGAAGCCATCAGAACTTCCTATTTATCGGCCAACAATTTTAGATTGGGAACGGAGTGGCGTTATGGATCACTCAACTTCCGGGGAGGATATTCATTATCAGCCAATCCTTATAAATATGGTACCGATGCAGTAAACTCATCTTATTCACTTGGACTGGGATTCCGTGAAAAGAGTTTCTTTATCGACCTGGCATGGGTACATTCGCAAATGGATAATGAGTATTATCTGTATTCTGTTGATTATGTCAATCCGGTCAAAACAAAGCAAATGGGTAACTTGTTTTCGATGACTATTGGAGTCAAATATTAAGAGACTCTTTAAATTTTTTAAATTCTATGAATAGACCCGTCCTTTAGGGCTGTTTTGAATAAAAATATCACAGACAATGGCAAAATCCTGAAAATTTTGTAAATTTATAATAAAATTTTCAGGATTTTGCCCCTGGTTTTCCTGTTTACTGTTACACCCACCATAAAGGACGGGCCTATTGAAAATGGAAGTAAAACTTAAACAAACTCTAACACTTATTTCCAAATTGCTTTAAAATCTGATGTATCAAAAGCGGCCTAAACGGGTCGCTTTCTCATTATATTCCATTTTAAAGGGGAATCATCCATCGGCTATTTCAATCCTGACAAACCAGCCTTTGCTTTCTGGCTGATACTGTTATGGTATTCATCGTAGTCGAGGTTAAGGCATTCACGATAATAATAGGAGGCTTTTTCTTTATTGCCGGATGACTCATAGATGATGCCTAACTGAAGGGCCGCATTTGCAGCAAAATAAAAAGGAAACTCTTTACCCTGATTGAAAGTTTCAGAATAACTCTTTATTGCTTCTTTTGTGTTTCCTGATTTATGATAAATACGGGCAAACCGGTAAGTGTATTCAACCTGCTCGCGGGGCTGTGTAAGTATTGAAGAATTAAGGTTTTTCAACTGCTGAAGTGCCTGTTCGTAATAACCTCCATCGAAAAGCAATCTCGCTTTTAACAAAGATTTATCTGGTGGCGCGGTTTGGTTTGCATCGGCCATGGCCTGCCGGTCTCCGTCAAGATCGGTGCTTCCCATCAGCCTTACCCGTTCCATATACTCTTTATAACCTGCGTTATTGTTGTTGAGTAATTCTATCCAGGCAATGCGCTGATAAGCCGACTTAATGAAATTTTTTCCTTTGAAATTAACTACAAACCTCAGAAAATAAAGCTTTGAACCCGAATTGAGTTTGTTGAGCTCAGCAATTCCTGTCAGATATTCAAGGTAATAAAATGGATAATAGGCCGGGCCCTTGGGTCGGTTCAATAATAAACTCAGGGCCGTGTTGTTCTTTCCATTATGAAGATAATAAACCGATGCAGCATAAATAAGCAGCGGACTCCCACTAATAAGGATTTTGTTATCAGGGTGCTGTAGCAGACCAGCCATGTATTCTGCATCTTCAGGTGATGCTGAAAAGTTAACGGTTATAAAACTCAAAAGAAAAATGCCTTCTGACCTGAGAAAGGGATAGTTTATTTGAGTTTCCTGACTGTTGATGATCCGCCGGAATTCGGCAATCCCCTCATTCACATTCCCCTGATAGGATAAGACTCCGGCAATCCATTTATAATTTTCGGGTATCGAACCAATCAATACGTCTAAGAGCGCGAGTGCAGATTGGTTGGGGCTAAAGCCTGGAAAGAGTTCCTGATTTCTCTCAAGTTGCCGGTATGAGCGGCTTAATTCCAGGGCTGCCGTAGTGAATTCGCCAAATTTTATTCTGGCAAAGGCCCACTGCATATTCACCTGTGCCTGACAGTAAAGATGCCAGGGAGATTTCTCATTTCCACGCTCAAGTTGTATTAACCTGTTTTTTTTCAGGGGGGAGGATGCATTGAAAACATCCTCTTCCTCAGATATGATTATCCGCAGAAAGTCTTGATAATTTTCGAGATAAGGGATGATATTGTTTGATGGATTTGCTGATTTTTCCTTTTTCAGCAAGGTGTTTGCTTCTTCAAACCGTATTTTCAGGATCAGATCATAAGCTTTAAGGCAATTCGGGTTCATGCTGTATTCTGTAGCCAATAGCCCGGTATAGCTGAAAATTAACAGAATAAATATAGTTAATTTGATTTTCACCCTGATTGCACAATAAAAAAAGGGAAAGTTACGACTTTCCCCTAATCTCTTAATAATTGTCAGCAGTATTATTCAGCTTTCGAGGCGAGGCCGTGTTCGACCAGGATGCGACCACAATATTCGCAAACAATAATTTTTTTATGCATCCTGATATCAAGCTGGCGTTGAGGAGGAATGGCACTGAAACAACCACCGCAGGCATCACGTTCAACACTCACGACAGCCAGTCCGTTGCGGGCATTTTTACGGATTCGTTTATAGGCTGTCAGCAACCTTTCTTCAATGAAACGCTGGTAATCATCCGATTTTGCAAGCAGGGTCTGTTCTTCTTTTTCGGTTTCATTCACGATATCAGAAAGCTCGCTTTTTTTGATTTCCAGGTCATTCCTGAGTTCCTCAAGCGTTTTTTGAGCTGATGTGATTTCGTCGTTTTTGAGATTGAGGCTATTTGAGAATTCTTTGATGCGCTTTTCAGCAAGGGCGATCTCCAGATTCTGAAATTCAATTTCTTTAGAGAGGGAGTCGTATTCGCGGTTGTTGCGGACATTCATCTGCTGCTCTTCGTAACGTTTGATCTGGCTAAGGCTCTCCTTTATCTGAAGTTCTTTTTCCTTCACCTGTCCCTTGAGGTTCTCAATTTCCTGAATGTAGTTATCAATGCGGGTTTCAAGTCCTATTATTTCATCTTCAAGATCTTCAACTTCAAGGGGTAGTTCACCACGAATAATCCTGATTTTGTCTATCTGAGAATCAATTTGCTGAAGGTTAAAAAGGGCAATCAACTTTTTTTCAATCGAAATTTCTGTTTCTTCACCATCAGAGTGGGAGAGCGAAACATGCGCAGAAATTACACTTTTTTCTTCTGAATCCTGTACCTTGGTGTTTTCAACCTCAGGGGCGCTTTTTGCTTTCGATGGTGTTTTTGCCATATGAGTTCTGATTTAAATATTTAAATTACAGATAGTTAACCGGATTGGTGCTGATCTTTGAAATTTGGAGTGCAAAGGTAGGAAATTTTTCTTTAACAATCTGATACAATAATTCTTTCGTAAACTGTTCAGTTTCATAATGACCGGCTTCAATCAGCAGAATCCTGCCCTCAGCAAGGAAATAATCGTGGTATTTAAGTTCACCGGTGACAAAGGCATCGGCACCGGATCTGATCGCATCCTGGATTAGAAAATTGCCGGAGCCTCCACATACAGCTAATTTATTAATTTCACGGCCGGTAAATGGAGAACACCTGATCGAAGGTGTATTCAGTTTTTCTTTTAAAAGCTGAATGAGCAATGATTCAGAAACTGGCTTTGTGAAATAACCGGTCATCCCGGAGCCTGCAATTGCCATGCTATTGTTTAATGGATAGGAATCCCAGGCAATTTCTTCGTATGGATGGACTTGTTTTACAGCTGACAGAATCCCGGATTCCAGCCAGGCTGGCAGAATAGTTTCTATTCTTATTTCTGCTTCCTTATGAATTTCTCCTGACTTTCCAACAAATGGATTTGCGCCTTCGAGAGCCCTGAAAGTGCCGTTACCTGAGACGTTAAAACTGCATGAATCGTATTTTCCAATATAACCAGCACCTGCAGTGAACATTGCTGTTCTGACTTTTTCGGCATAACTTTCGGGTACGAAAACAACCAGTTTAATGAGATTGCCCTGAATCGGACTGAGGATAGCCAGGTTTTGGATCCCCAGCTTTTGACAAAGGATGGCATTCACTCCGTTTACTGTATTGTCGAGGTTGGTATGGGCGGCATAGAGGGCAATGTTGTTCTGAATGGCTTTAATCAGGCACTTTTCAACCTCATTGTTCCCATTGATCTTCTTCAGTGGTTTAAAAATCAGCGGGTGATGGGCAATAATCAGGTTGTACCCGAGACTGATTGCTTCATCAATTATCGGTTCTGTTACGTCAAGAGTTATCAGCGCACCGTTGATAATGGTGTCGGGTTGTCCGAAAAGAAGACCTGAATTATCGTAGGATTCCTGCAGGGGCAAAGGTGCAATCGCCTCTATGCTCCGTATTATTTCTTTCAATTGCATAACTGGTAAAATTATCAGACTTCAAAGCTAAGGCAAATTCTGAAAAAAAGGAGCCTGGCGTTGCCTTAATCTTACGATAGCTTTTAATAAGGATGGTTTATTGTAGAATGGTTCAGGCTCATTGTTGGGAAATCGGTAGCGACACAACATGTTGAGTCATTACGGATGTGCTAAAAATTGCAAAGACTCTTCATGGCAAGCACGGGCAGAACTGATATCCATAGACATTTGCAGGCAATTAGTTTATTTTTTCAAGATATGTCGTGTCCCTTAACTACTGCCTGTCGATTTAATGCATTCCGTCTCCCTACCGTGCGATTTGTTCCTTTCGGGAGGTAAATGTAAAAAAATTTGCCAGATTTAGAGTAAAATATGACCAATCAGGTAAAAACTGATTAAGGGTTACACAATATTTTTTCCGGGTTGAATAAATGGACAACTTACGGATGTATCATCCGGGAATTCTGATTTGGTGAATTATTTCTTTCAGCATTCCTCTTCATCAGCGTCAATTGTTACCTGTTCCCTGTCAGGCACATCAATTAATGCTTGTAAACTGTTTTCGGGCAAGAGAAGTGAAAGATACTTTTTAACAAATACCTGTGAATTAATAACACAATTATAATGTCGAAACTCTGGCAATGGGTTGTAATTTTAATATTTTTAAGGCGTGGAAATTCTAAGGATACTGTTACTGCCGTTGTCAATGATTTACGGCCTGATTACCGCCTTCAGGAACTTATTGTTTGACCTGAAAGTACTTCCTGTCGAAAAATTTGACGTCCCGGTGATTTCTGTTGGTAACCTTTCTGCAGGGGGTACTGGCAAAACACCCCATGTAGAGTATCTGATTCGGTTGCTTTCCGAAGTTTTTAAAGTAAGCACCCTTAGCCGTGGATATGGACGTAAGACCAGCGGTTTCATAGCTGCATCCGATCAGGACAATGCAGCTTCCATAGGGGATGAACCAATGCAATATCATAAAAAATTCAATAATATCGGAGTTTTTGTTGATGAACACCGGCGAAGAGGAATCAGGAACCTTCTTATTGCAGATCCCGCCACTCAGGTTGTCTTACTTGATGATGCTTTTCAGCACCGATATGTCAAGCCGGGACTTTCAATCCTGCTTACCGATTACCATAAACTTTACTGTAACGATTACCTGATGCCCAGTGGTACTTTGCGCGAATACAACAAAGGGGCCCGCCGTGCAGATATTATCATTGTAACCAAATCGCCCAGGGTGCTTTCACCAATCGACCGGCGGAGAATCGTGACCGATCTCAGGCCATCAACACATCAAAAGGTTTATTTTTCCTATATCCGGTATGGTGATATTGTTTCATTGTGGAATAAATCATGTCAACGCAAATCGGGCGAAAAATATAATACGATTGTCCTGTTTGCCGGTATTGCCAATATCTATCCACTCCAGGATCAGCTAAAGCGGGAGTGCATAGAACTAATAATATACCAGTTTCCTGATCACCATCAATACACTTCAAAGGATCTTGATCAGATTAAAAGAAATTTTGACGATCTTTACAGCCGGAATAAGCTTCTGATAACTACAGAAAAGGATGCGATGCGTCTGCTTAATCCCGATTTAGTCGGGCTGGCAAGTAAAATGCCGGTGCACTATCTGCCTATTGAGATTGATTTTCACGGGAATGATAAAGAAGCATTTAATGATCAGATATTAACTTATGTTGAAAGAAATCAATGAAAGTGTCGGGTATATTCGCCGGCATATTGGTAAAGACCCGGAAGCGGGGATAATTTTAGGTACCGGATTGGGTGGACTTACCCGCGAAATAACAATAGAAAAGGAGCTTCCCTACAGTGAGATTCCAAATTTTCCGGTTTCAACGGTTGAAGGCCACAAGGGTCAACTGATATTCGGCACCCTGGGTGGAAAACAGATCGTGGCTATGCAGGGCCGTTTTCATTATTATGAAGGCTGGTCGATGCAGGAAATTGTTTTTCCAATCAGGGTTATGAAGGCACTGGGAATTAAAGTTCTCTTTGTGTCCAATGCCAGTGGGGGTTTAAATCCCGGTTTCGAGGTAGGCGATGTGATGTTTATAACCGATCACATCAATCTGATGGGTACCAATCCACTGATCGGGCGGAATGACGAGAATGTCGGACCCCGGTTTCCTGATATGAGTGAAGCATACGACAGGATTATCCTGGACAAGGCCTGCGCTATTGCCAGTCGTGCCGGAATTCCTTTTCGTACGGGTGTTTATGCTGCTGTAACCGGTCCAACTTTTGAAACACCTGCCGAGTATCGCTACATTCATACCATTGGTGCTGATGCCGTGGGTATGTCAACCGTTCCCGAGGTTATCGCAGCACGGCATATGAATGTTCCTGTTTTTGCTGTTTCTGTTATATCTGATCTGGGCGTTCCAGGCAAAATTGTGGAAGTCTCACATAAGATTGTTATTGATGCTGCCAGCAAGGCAGAGCCTCTGATGACAAGGATTATTACTGAATTGTTGAAAGAGCTTTCGCTCTGATTCCCAAACGGAAAAATACATATCAGTCCAATTACCTGCTGCTGTTAAACGTTCATTTCTTATGAAGCGTTGCCTCGTTAATTATCTCTTTCTATCGGTTTCCCTGGTACTGCTATTTTCCTGCAATCAGCATCAAAATGATAGAATGGCAGTTATTTGCGGCAAAAGTGATACCGGCTCAGACGCTTATATCCGGCTGGTCAGAATCGATACTTCAGCATATACTCCCATAGATTCAGTAAAGCCGGATCGCAGCGGTTCATTCTGTCTGGCTTTTCAACCGGATATGCCGGGATTATACCTGTTGGAGCATCCTGACAGGAAGTCGGTTCCGGTAGTTGTTTACCCAGGCGATTCAATAAAAGCGACGATCAGACAAGGTGAAGTTACACTTTCAGGCGGAAAAGAAGCCGGCACATTTGATCACTTCCGTCAATTACTTGTGATGGATGAGGAAAAGGTTGATTCACTCGGTTCTGTTGCTATGCTTGCCCGCGATCTTGATATTTATCCCAAAATCAAAAGAAGTACTGATTCATCCTGGGCAATGCTCATGAAGAATGCAAGAGAAAGAGGCATTGTCCAGATAAAAGCGAATCCGGGTTTTTTATCACAGATATTCGTCATTAACAGTAAAATACAGCAAACTTTCCTTTTCGACCAGATTGCCGACAGTTCCTGGTTTTACAAAGCCGATTCTCAACTGATGGCAGTCCATAGCCTAAGCCCGCATGTTCAGGCTTTTCATAACCGAATCGGATCACTTCGTGAAAGTAACCGGCAGGAAGCACGGGCCCGGGAAAACATGAAACCTGGTAAACAAGCACCTGAAATTTCATTGCCGGGCATCAATGGGAAGTCCATTACTTTATCGCCGGCAACAAAAAGATTTACCCTGGTTTATATATGGTCGCCGGTTGACGGACCCAGCCGGAAGGCTAACCAGGAATTGAAAATGCTTCATGAACAGTTTAAGAATACTGGATTTGAAGTTTTTGCCGTCTCGCTTGATAATTATAAGGACCGTTGGGCAGCAGCCGTGAACCTGGATAAATTGTGGTGGATCAATGTAAATGATACGATGGCTATGAATTCCCCTGTTGTAAAGAACTGGTATGTTAACAGACTGCCGGTTTTTGTTCTGGTGGATCAACAGGGAAAAATCGTTGATAGGTATACTTCCACCAATTCCTTAAAAGCCCGGTTATCATTTGAATTGGGGAAGTGATTAATTGGTATGATCATCTCTGGAGCGAATTCACTATTTTTGCATAACCCAATCCGATAATCCAGCAATTTTGAAGATATACTTTGCCTCCGACTTTCATCTGGGAATCCCTGATCATGCTTCGAGTCTGAAACGTGAAAAGCTCCTTGTACAGTGGCTTGACCTTGTCTGTCATGATGCCACGGAAATTTATCTGATGGGCGATGTTTTCGATTTCTGGTTTGAGTATAAAACAGTGGTTCCTAAAGGATTTACCCGCCTTTTCGGGAAACTGGCCGAAATCACCGATCGGGGGGTGCCGGTCTATCTTTTCCGGGGCAATCATGATATATGGGCATTCGATTATTTCCAGCAGGAGATCGGTATTGAACTGCATCGCGAAGCTGTTATCAGGGAATGGAACGGTAAACGGTTCTTTCTTGCACACGGCGATGGCCTTGGACCAGGTGACAAAGGTTATAAATTTTTAAAACGCGTATTCGAGTTCAAACCAAACCAATGGCTTTTCAGGTGGATACATCCCGATATCGGGACCCGGCTGGCGCTATTCTTTTCACGACGTAGCCGATATGCGAATGTTGTACGTGATGAAAAGCAGATTTCAACAAATGGAGGCATTGACATCAGTAAGGAGCGTTTGTTTGATTTTGCTGCGGACTTTCTGAAATCTGATCCTTCGATTGATTATTTTATTTTCGGACACAGGCATGTGCCTGCCAACCTGCCGCTGAATGGTAAAAGCCGTTTTGTTAACCTCGGTGACTGGATTGGTAATTATAGTTATGCAGTATTTGACGGTGAGGAACTCAAATTGATGACTTATCGGTCGGGAGAGGCTGAATTAATTTAGAATTTGCTCTTTGGTATTTTCTGAATGCATTGATATACAAGGTAATGTATTTTTAATTGGCCTGCTCATGGGAAGTCTGAATCAAAGGCTTTTAAGGATATTCCGAAGTACGGTTAATGATCTTTTCAATTCTTAATATCGAAATTTATGCTCTTCTCCAGTATCGACATTGGTTCAAACGCAGTAAGGCTTCTGTTTGCCAATGTTTACGAAAGCAAGGCCGGGCCGGTTACCGAAAAGGCTTCACTGATCCGTATTCCCATCCGCCTGGGAATGGATGTATTCAACACCGGTCGAATATCTGACCAGAAGGCCGACGACCTTGTAAACACCATGCGGGCCTTCAAACTGCTGATCGACGTTTATAAACCGCTTGGTTACAGGGTAGCAGCTACTTCTGCCATGCGTGAAGCGGAGAACAACGTGGAGGTAATGGAACGGGTAAAGAAGGAGGCGGGACTGGAAATCGGCATGATCGATGGAATTGAAGAAGCCAACATCATCAGTTCACTCAGCAATGTGTTTGTTAACAAGAATTTCAGTAAAACCATCTATGTGGACGTTGGGGGAGGGTCAACCGAAATCTCGGTACTCGATGGTAATCGTTTTATGACTTCCAATTCGTTTCGTATTGGTACTATCCGGCTATTGGCTGACAAAGTGGAGGAATCGGAATGGGAAGTCATGCGCAAATGGCTTTACCAGTTTAAGGCCGACTTTGGCAGGATGAATTGCATTGGTTCTGGTGGAAATATCAATAAGATCACCAAGATGTATGGTTATCCGATCAACAACATGATCAATTTCGACCAGATGCAATACGCTTACAAGCAACTGAACAGCATGCCGCTTGACGCAAGGATCGAGCGTTTGGGCTTACGTCCTGACCGCGCCGATGTAATTGTTCCTGCCGCCCGAATTTTTATTAAAATTCTGAAGTGGACCGACATCAATATCATTATTGCACCAAAAATCGGATTGGCGGATGGGTTGGTGTTGCTGCAGTATAAAGAGATGAAGGAGAAGGGGCAAGTGTGAAGACTAGAGTTACAGGGTTACAGGGTTTCAGGGTTTCAGGGTTTCAGGGTTTCAGGGTTTCAGGGTTTCAGGGTTTCAGGGTTTACAGGGTTACAGGCCTGCCCGACTGACTTACATAATGCTGAAATTGAGCTTGATTTACGTCGGTCAGGCGGGGTTACAGAATTACAGAATTACAGGCCTTCCCGGAGGACATATACAATGTTGAAATTAAGCGTGATTTAAGTCGGTCAGGCGGGATTATATAGTTGCAAGCCTTCACGATTCAGACGAAATATCAGAATTTCCCTATAATTTTTAAAATGTAAGGACATTAAATGTAGGGACACGACATGTCGTGTCCCTACATTTTAAAAAATACCATGCCCCATGCCCTGTGCCAGCAAAGGGACGAGGGACGATAAAAGGGGACGAGGGACGAAACCTGAGAAATCAGACATTAGAAATTAGAAACCTGCCAGCCGGCAGGTTGGTTGGAAATTCTACCATGCCCTGTGCCCTGTGCTCTGTGCTCTGTGCCCTGCGCTAAAATCCTCTGAATTCAATATTTTTGCTATCAATCATGGTCACCCATTTGCCCATTTTTTTCTGGATTACCCTGAAGTGATGCTGATCTTCGGGGGAAACAAATGAAATGGCTTCGCCGGGTGATTCTGCGCGCCCGGTCCGGCCGATGCGGTGAATGTAGTCTTTGGGGGACCGCGGCAATTCGTAATTGATAACGTGCGGCAGGAATTTAATATCTATACCCCGGCTGATCAGGTCGGTGGCCACCATCACCCTGAGTTTGCCCGATTTGAAACGTTCCATCGCTTCTGTTCTGGCTTTCTGGCTTAATTTGCTGTGCATGGCAGATGCATCAATTCCGCTGTTGCTGAGTTTTTCGGCTACTTTTTCAGCGCTGTAAACCGAAGAGGTAAATACCAGCACCTGCTTCATGTTGTTTTGCTTAATAAGATAGCGCAACAAAGGGCCTTTTCTTTCCTCCGGAACCAGATAGCCTGTTTGTTCAATCAGGTCAATGGAGTCTGATTCAGCTTCTATTTTGATAACCAACGGATCATGCAGAAGCATTTGGTTGATGTTGTTCACATCTTCGCTCAGCGTCGCTGAGAACAACAGATTCTGGCGTTTTTTGGGAAGAAGTTCAAAAATTCGGTTCATCTCTTCCCTGAATCCAAGGTTGAGCATCTTATCGGCTTCATCCAAAACCAGCGTCTCAACTCCTGAAAGCTTTACTGCATTTGATTCAACCAGGTCGAGTAACCTGCCCGGGGTAGCAATCAGGACGCTGACACCCTGCAACGCCATCATCTGCGGGTTAACCGCGACACCTCCAAAAACGGACAGCATTTTGATTTTACCGGGAATCGTATTGCCAAACAATTTAAAAACTTCGTGCACCTGCATGGCCAGTTCACGGGTAGGCACCAGGACCAACACCTGTATGTGACGGTTACGCGTAAGCTTTCTGCCCTCAAGGGCCGTCAGGATAGGCAACACATAACCTGCTGTTTTTCCTGAGCCTGTCGGAGCTATGCCCAATACATCCTTTCCGTTTAAAACAGCGGGAATTACCTCCATTTGAATGGGGTAAGGCTGCGTATAATTCTGACCAGCCAGCACATCAAGCAGGGCAGGGGTCAAACCAAGGGTTGAAAAAGACATGGTGGGTGTTTTTGAGAAAAAGTGTAGAAGTCTGAAGGCGCAAAAATACACTAAAAACCCGTAAAATCCGGGAAACAAAGACCTTGTTAATGACTGAAACAGTCAGGTGAGAATGATTTCAATGCCAGGTGGCGTTCAATTCAGAATCTGACAGATTAACTGAAGAGCAAATTTTTACAGAGGAATTGTAATCCTTACTGTTTGGATATGTTTTTACGCACCTTGTGCTTTTTAACCGACTTCTTACTATACTGATCCGAAAGGATACTGATACTGCCATCTACTTCCAGAATTGCGAGGTCAATCTCCTTAGCTGATGAAACACCGTGTTCCCTGGCAGCTTCCATCAGCTCATCTTCAGTGATACGTGCTTTTTCAAGGTGAGTAGCCAGGATTTTTCCCTGATAAACCAACATGATGGTATCCCCTTCAACTGCTTTTCTAAACTTAGGAAAGCGGTACTGAAGGTATTTCAATGCATAATTGACTATAAAGAGGGTTGTGGCAGCGACCAGACCACCCAACAACGTAGCATCCGGACCCACCATGGCATTCTGCACAGCATTGCTGATCAGCAGGATAAAAACAAGGTCGGTCACCGACAACTGCGCCAGTTCCTTTTTACCAAACAGCCGTATGGCAATGATGATAAACAGGTAAACGGCCAGTGTGCTGCCTGCAATCCTGAGATAATTGTTGCTTAATAGCTCATGCATAATTGATGGTACAACAGGAGTTCATCAGATATCAAAAGTAAACAATTTTGTCGCCGATTGCCAGCCTTTCATAATCCATTCATATTGCCTGTTCGTGAAAGCTGACTTATTTTAAAGCGCAGATTTGTTTTTTAAATATCAATTATAAGTAGCCAAAACTATATAGAAATAGATAGTTTTGGCTACTTATACGTCAATAAACAGGTGATCCAACGAAAGCTCATTTTGAACAAGTTGTTTGCTGTATTGGTTGGAAACCAGGCCATAAGTAGTAATGAAAGTAACAAAAATACTCTTATTGGTTTTGGTATCCTCTGTAAATGTATTCACCTTTGTCAGTATCTCCTGTGCGTATTTTTTGTCGATGGTAAATTTCGTGTTGTAAAATTTTACTTCACAGAGATTGATCACATGGTCGGCCCTGTCAATCAATAAATCAACCTGGGCACCGTTTTTTATGTTTTTCGCTATCCAGCTTCCCTGCTCAGAATGAATTCCGGAAATTTTCAGTCCTTCCTTTACCTGGGCAAGGTGTTTTATGCAAATGGTCTCATAGCACAGACCCGACCAGATCTTATAAGGTTGCTGATTGTATAGTTTGTCCCAGACTCCGTTTGCAGAAGGCTTTGTATTTTCAATAAATCTGATATAAAACAAGGTATACTCATCGGTAAGCCGATAAAGCGGGTCTTTTATCCCCTTGTAAGGGGTGTATTTTTCAATAAATCCTGATTCTTCCAACTCAACCAGTGTTTTCGTGAGCGTGCCGCCGGAAGCTATTTTCGTTATAGCCAGAATTGCATTTCTCGTAAGGCCTTTTCTGACTGAAGCCAGGTTCCTGATGATCGCTTCATGATTTTCATGCATGTTGAACAGAGATGCAAACACATTGCTGAATTCTGACCTGAGCAGCCCGTTTTTATCAAAACAAAGTCTGTCAAGGCATTGCGCCACACTTTCACCGGGCAATATTTTTTCCAGATAATAGGGCACTCCACCCATTGCCATGTATATCTGCAATATATCGTATCTGGTAAGTTTTACTTTGTTTTTTCGGAGCAACAATTCGGTTTCAAACAGGGTGAACGGGGACAAATGAATTTTATTGGTTATCCTGTTGTGCAATCCACCTTTGCTTCTCAGAATATTGTTGATCATATAAGAGGCTGCCGATCCGCAGATTACCACAATCAGATCCATTCTTTTGGAAACATAGTTGTTCCAGAAATTGTCGAATGCAGGCAAAAAATTTGATTTCCGGGTGTCCAGCCATGGGAATTCATCGATAAAAATGACTTTCTTTCTTTTTGAACTGATTTGTTCGATGAATTGACCCAGTGCATAAAAAGCTTCAATCCAGTCAACTGGTTTTTTAATTTTTACATTCCTGGCGGAAAGTATAAGCCGGAAGTTTTTAAGTTGTCCCGAAAGGGATACATTGTGGATTCCGGAAAGTTCAAACACGATATGTTTTTTATAAACTTCCCTTATCAGAAACGTTTTGCCGATTCTTCTCCTGCCATAAACTGCAATCAGTTCCGGTTTATTGCTTTTTAGAGCATCCTGAAGAATCAGAATTTCGCGTTTCCGCCCCACAAGATTATTCATATATTCTTGTTATATGCAGCCAAATATACGAAAAAAATGATAGTTTTGGCTACTTATAAGCTATATTTATTTTTAATAATGTGTTTTAAAGGAGGTTTAAAACCCATGTAAATAGTTGAAAAATAAAGAGATAATACAAACATTCAGTTAGTTTATTTTCGGATCAATAATTTGAACGAACCCGTTGATTCAGTTGTTATAAATTAGTCTTCATGAACGGACTTTCATATCGCTGAGGTTATCTATCTTTGTCCAAAATCTGATAATCAGGAATGATAACTTTTGAAGAAGCACTTGCTATTATTGACAACATCCGGGTAAATCCCCTGGTTGAACAGGTTGGGCTTGAACTGGCTGTTGGCCGGGTGCTGGCCGAAGATGTATTTTCCGATGTGGAAATGCCGCCATTCAACAAGGCTGCAGTAGATGGCTATGCCTGCCGCCGCGAAGAATTGCCGGGCCCGTTCTCTATACTCGAAGTGGTTCCGGCTGGTGTGCTGCCAATACATCCGGTCGGACCGGGTCAGTGCTCGAAAATTATGACCGGTGCCATGGTGCCTGAAGGGGCCGATACCATGATCATGGTTGAATATACGGAAACCCTTGAAGATGGGAGAATTCTCTTTCTGAATGAAAAAACCTCATCAAACATCGCCTGGCGTGCTGAAGATGTTAAATCCGGGCAGTTGGTAGTTCAGCAAGGAACCCTGCTCAAGGCGCACCACATTGGCATCATGGCAGCTGTTGGTTGCGGAGAACCCCTGGTTTATAAATTTCCGGTTATCGGAATTATCTCAACCGGCGATGAACTGGTGGAGCCATGGGTGAAACCCGGCCCGGGTCAGATCCGCAACAGCAATGCACATCAGTTGATGGCGCAAGCCAGGGCGATAGATCTGCCGGTTGAATACATCGGGATTGCATCCGATTCCCCGGAATCTACCAGGGAAATGATGACCGACGGATTCAACCGATGCGATATTCTGCTACTGACAGGAGGCGTTTCTATGGGTGATTTTGATTATGTACCGGAAGTAATGCAGGAACTCGGTGTTGAAATCCTGTTTAAAAGCATTGCAGTGCAACCCGGCCGGCCAACAATATTCGGGACCCGTGGTGAAAAATTTCTCTTTGGTCTGCCCGGTAACCCGGTTTCTTCATTCGTTCAGTTTGAACTGTTGGTTAAACAGCTTGCCTTCCGGATGATGGGACACAGTTATACGCCTCAAATGGTAAAATTGCCTATGTCTGCTGATTTTCACCGGAAAAAGGCGGAACGTAAATCATTTTTACCGGTGAGAATAACTTCTGATGGGAAAATTGAAACTCTGGACTATCATGGCTCGGCGCATCTACATGCTTATGAAGGTGCAGATGGTATTCTTTCGATTGAGATTGGCGAAACACACATAAAAGCAGGAGAACTGAGGGATGTACGACAGCTTTGACAGAAGAATCAACTACCTGCGAATCTCGGTAACCGACCGTTGCAACCTACGCTGCATTTATTGTATGCCGGAGGATGGGATAAAAACACTTCAGCACAGTGAAATCCTCACGTTTGAGGAGATTGTTGAGGTTGCCCGGGTAGCGGTGAAAATGGGGATTAACAAAGTACGGATTACCGGGGGCGAACCGTTGGTGAGAAAGGGAATTGTTAATCTGATAGCGATGTTGAATGCTATACCTGGAATAGAAGATTTATCGATGACTACCAACGGCATACTGCTTGCAAAATATGCAACCCAACTTAGGGAAGCCGGACTGAACAGGGTGAATATAAGCCTGGATACCCTCGACGGAGCTAAATACAAAATGCTGACCCGCGGAGGTGAATTGATCGAAGTGTTGATGGGAATCCAGGCCGCTAAGGATGCAGGACTGGATCCTGTGAAGATTAACTGTGTTGTTCAGTTATCATCCGATGAACCTGATGCCAGGATCATCGCTGAATATTGCAGACAAAACGGATTGGCAGCACGTTTTATTCACCAGATGAGCCTGACGGAAGGACATTTTTCGGTGGTTGAGGGAGGTACAGGAGGTGACTGCAGTTCCTGTAACCGTTTACGCCTGACGGCAAATGGTAAAATATTGCCTTGTCTTTTCGGAGATCAGGAATTTGATGTAAGAGAATTTGGCCCGGAAAGGGCTATCAGGATGGCACTTGAGAACAAACCTGCGTGCGGGAGTGTGAATCTGACAGGGGAGTTTTATAATATTGGCGGGTAGGGCAAGGCACAGGGCGCAGGGCTCAGAGCACAGAGCACAGAGCTCAGGGCATGGGGCATGGGGCATGGGGCATGGGACTGATCGGGGAATTTACGTCTTCGAATTAACAGTCACAGAGACAAGCCAGCCTGCCGTAACGAAGTGAAGGAGGGGGGAAATGGGGACAAGGAGAGAGAGAAAAAAAAGACTGAGAGACGAAGTGACTGAGAGACGAAGAGCATGAAGAATGGTAGAATTTCTAATGTCTATTGTTTCGTCCCTCGCCCCTGTCACACTGAGCGGAGTCGAAGTGCGTCCCTCGTCCCTTCTTCGCACAGGGCACAGAACATCTAACACAGAGTGCATTAATTCCGGAACTTTGAATAATCAGGCTTATGGATACAAAAAAACTAACTCACATCAACGAAAAAGGCAAGGCCAACATGGTGGATGTTGGTGATAAACCTGTGCAACAGCGCACTGCTGTTGCATCAGGCAGTATTCTGCTATCGGGCGAAACCATCCGGCTGATCCGTGAGAATGAGATGAAGAAAGGTGATGTGCTGACTGTTGCGGAGATTGCGGGTATTCAGGCCGCCAAGGAGACCAGCAGATTGATTCCCCTTTGCCACCCGTTGCAATTAACCAAAGTGGAGGTAAAAACTTTACTCACTGAAAATGGCGTTGATGTCACAGCCATGGCCCGTTGCCTTGGGCAGACAGGCATTGAAATGGAGGTGCTGACTGGGGTCAGCGTTGCCTTACTAACCATCTACGATATGTGCAAAGCAGTCGATAAGGGTATGGTTATCAGTAATATACATCTTATTGAGAAGAATAAAACCGATGTCTGAAGTTAGTCACGGCATCAAGGATATTTTAATCAGGTTTAAACCCGGGGTTCCGAGGCAATGGCTGTTTTTTATTGCAGCTTTTGCATGGGGATTCGCAGCTTTTAGGGTATTGATGCTAGCAACAGTATTTGCCCCTCTGGCGCCCATACCTTTGTGGGAGGTTATAATATCCGGTATCATTGGTTTTGCTGTTTTCTTCAACTTTGTATTTCTGAAAGTCAGCCGGAAATATATTCGTCGCATTGTATGTCTGAAGCAGGAAAATCCCTGTTTTTTTTCATTCTTTGGTTGGAAGAGCTACCTGCTGATTGCGCTGATGTCATCATTGGGGATATTGAGTGCCCGTTTTCACCTCTTGCCCTTGTTTTTACAGGGAATATTCTACATTGCCTTAGGCTTTTCCCTGCTGATGTCTGCAATGATGTTTCTGAATGCAGGTATTTTTTATAATAAGCACCGCCCCGACGATTTTGATCAGGCGGTTTGAGAGTATATTAACTGAAAACCATGAATTCATGAGTATAAAAGTAGTATCGGTCAATATTTCCGAAAAAAAAGGAACAATCAAAGTACCCGTTCCCAGGATAGAACTGAATTCCAGTGGAGTAGAGGGCGATGCCCACTCGGGAAACTGGCACCGCCAGGTGAGCCTGCTCGGGTTGGAGAGTTTCAGGAAGTTTGAGGTGCAGGCCAAACGGCCTCTCAACTATGGTGAGTTTGCTGAGAACATTACCACTGAAGGTATTGTGCTTTATGAAACCCACCCATTTGACCGTTTTATGATCGGTGACGTATTACTGGAAGTCACCCAGATTGGGAAAAAGTGCCATGGAGACAGCTGCGCCATATACCGGGAAGTGGGTAATTGCGTTATGCCGAAGGAGGGAATTTTTTGCAGGGTGCTTCGTCCGGGTGTTGTTGAAGCCGGGAATGTAATAGAATATCTACCCAGGATTTTTAAAGTGAAAGTAATCACCTTGAGCGACCGCGCTTCAGCCGGAGCGTATGAAGACCGGAGTGGCCCACGCGTGGTTCAGTTGATGGACGATTTTTTCGCTTCAACAGGCTGGATAGCAGAGGTGGAGCGTGTGGTGATTCCGGATGAGGCAGACATGCTGCGCCTGCACCTGAACGACACCGGATCTGCAGACATTGTTATAACGACCGGGGGAACCGGAATCGGCCCGCGTGACATCACCGTTGATGTGGTGAAGCCCATGCTTGACAAGGAGATACCGGGTATTATGGAATTAATCCGGGTCAAATACGGGGCTGAAAAGCCCAATGCATTGATCAGCAGGGGAGTCGCCGGAGTTATGGGCAATGCTTTGGTTTACACTTTGCCTGGCAGTGTTAAAGCAGTGGAAGAATACCTGGCCGAAATTACGAAAACCATCAGGCACAGTATCTTTATGCTGAATGGGCTGGATCTTCATTGAGTTTAAAGTACAAAGTAAAAAGTAAGAAAATAACTCTGTAGGATTGGATTCCGAAAGTATAATAGCAGAGGTCAGAGGTCAGCGGTCAGAAGTCAGAGGTCAGAAGTCAGAAGTCGGAAGTAAGAAGTAAGAAGTAAGAAGTAAGAAGTAAGAAGTAAGAGTGGTGAGTAGTGAGTTGTGAGTAGTGAGTAATGATTAAGAAAGTCCGTAACAGGCAATCCGCAACCGAATTGAGTGAGGCCTTTCTGATTGATACAGGCAGACAGGTTCATCGCGGTATTAAGCATGAAGCGGTTCAATTGAAATTGGAATTTTGATCTTTGGATTTTTAATGTTGATGCTATGTTGATACCACGCGAAGAAGCATTGATATTGCTTCGTGAATATATAAAAAATGAACGGATGATCGCCCATTCACTGGCATCGGAAGCTGTATTGAGGGCAGTTGCAAGGCATCTTGGCCGGGATGAGGAGAAGTGGGCCCAGGCAGGCATGCTGCATGATCTCGATGTCGAAGTTACTCACGCCGAACCAACCGTTCATGGATTGGAAACTGCCCGGATCCTTTCAGAAATGGGTATTGATGCCGATGTTGTGGATGCCATAAAAATGCACAATGAGATGGCGACCGGCTTCGAACGAACCACCGAGTTTCAGCATGCCCTGGCTGCGGGAGAAACCATCACCGGACTGATAACTGCCACGGCCATGGTTTATCCCGACAGAAAAGTGGCGTCAGTCAAGCCAAAGTCAGTTGTTAAAAGGATGAAAGAGAAGGCCTTCGCTGCATCTGTTAAACGTGAAAATATTTTGGAATGCGAGATGATTGGTATCCCGATCGATGAGTTTGCTGCTATAGCTGTAGAAGCTATGGCTGGTATTGCTGATGATATCGGACTCTGAAGTTTAGGACAGGGTGTAGAGAGGGGCCGAGAAATTGAGAGAAGGGGAGATTGAGAGAAGGGGAGATTCTGAGACGAAGAGACGAAAGAGACAGAGAGACAAGGGGACAAGGGGACAAGGAGACAAGGAGACGAAGAGACAGAGAGACAGAGAGACGAAGAGTTCAGGAGCAGGCAAGAACTTTTAATTTCTAATGTCTAATTTCTAATATGTAAATATTATTGGCTGAGTGGTTTGCGACTTTCGATTGTTAGACGGCCAGGGTATTCGAAATGCGTTCTTTAAGACCATTCAAACAGACCCAGACCAAACGACTCGAATTATTTTAAATCAGATCATTCATTCTGATTTTTTCTGTCTATTTTTGTAAGGCAACTCCGATCGTCATGTGGCAACGCATACCTCCTTTTTTTCGTAACAAGTACATTTTAACCGTACTGGCTTTGCTGGTCTGGCTTACGTTTTTCGACCGGAATAATTTCATTGCGCAGGTGAGGCTTGGCAGAACGTTGAATGATCAGCGACAGCAAAGGGAGTTTTATAAAAATGAGATTAAGAGGGACAGCATCGCTATGCTGGAAATACTGTCTGACTCTCTTTCTCTGGAAAAATTTGCCCGCGAAAAATACCTGATGAAAAAGGACAATGAGGATATCTACCTGATTGTGGAAGAAAAGGAAGAGAAGAAGTGAAATCTCTAATTACCAATTACCAATATCCAATTTCCAAAGACATTGATTTCCATTATGAAGATGAAGGAGACAATGGGCAGATATTCTGCGCGTTGAACTGTTATGTTCTTTGAAGGATAGAGTGTTTTGAGAAGTTAAAGTAGACCCTTAGCGGGACGCTAAGGGTAGTTTTTTGAGTTAATCCCATGCCCCATGCCCCATGCCCCATGCCCCATGCCCCATGCCCCATGCCCCATGCCCCATGCTCTGTGCCCTGTGCCCTGTGCCCTGTGCCCTGTGGCTTCGATACAATTTTCGGTAGTAAAATCTGATACTCAATTCACCAACGATTCCGAAAATCACTCAGCCACCGGCCCTGCGCCCTGCGCCCTGTGCCCTGTGCCCCTACATCGGATCCACATCTAACTGAACCCGTACTCCTTTAAAGTCGGGTAGTTCATGGAATTTTTCGATTTGGCGGGCAGTTTCAAATTTGAGCTGGGCAGCTTCTTTGCCCTTGCTGGTTTTCAGGATTATGTTTTTGATGTATTGATTCCGCACCCTCGAAACCATGGGATATTCCGGTCCGAGCAGGAATTTTCCAAAGTAAGGCTTGAGCATTCCTGCCAATACGTTGGCAGCCTTGTTAAGAATTTCGTATTCTTTATGACGCAGCGATACTTCGAGCAGCCGGAAGTAGGGCGGATATTTGAAAGAAAACCTGTCCCTGATCTGCTGATTGTACATTTCCTCATAGTTGTTATCAACAACCCATTGAAGCAGCGGGTGTTTGGGATTGTTTGACTGGATAACAACCAGCCCCTGTTTATTTTTACGCCCCGATCTGCCGCTGACCTGGGCCAGCATCTGATAGCTGCGTTCAAAAGCCCTGAAATCCGGGTAGCTCAGCAATCCATCTGCATACAAAACACCCACCAGGCTCACATTGTCGAAATCGAGTCCTTTGCTGACCATCTGAGTGCCAACCAGAATGTCAATCTTCCCGGTTTCGAATTCCCCGATGATTTTCTGGTATGCATATTTGGTGCGTGTAGTATCGAGGTCCATACGGCCAATTAACGCTTCGGGGAAAAGCACACTCAACTCTTCTTCAACTTTTTCGGTGCCAAACCCTTTCATTTTCAGGGCAGGACTGCTACAATCCGGGCATTTTGAAGGGACCTGGACCGAATAGCCGCAATAGTGGCATTTGAGCAGATTGATCTGTTTGTGGTATATCAGGGTAACATCGCAGTTAACGCATTGGGGTGTAAAATGGCAGGTATCGCATTCGATCCGGAGTGAAAAGCCCCGTCGGTTCTGAAAAAGGATCACCTGTTCTCCGGCTCCCAGTGCTTTAGTAACAGCATCAAGCAGTTGCACCGAAAAATGTGATTTCATGCGGTGCTGCCGGGTTTCTTCCCTGATGTCAATAATTTTAATATCGGGCATCTGAAGTCCGCCATAGCGTTCATTCAGTTCGACAAAGCTGTACTTGCCCTGTTGTGTATTGAAATAGCTTTCGATGGAGGGTGTTGCCGAACCCAGCAAAACAGGGGCTTTATGGATTTGTCCCAGAATTGCAGCGGTATCCCTGGCATTGTACCGGGGTGCAGGATCGTTTTGTTTATAGGATGAGTCGTGTTCTTCATCCACGATGATCAGTCCGAGGTCGGTAAAGGGGAGAAAAAGAGCCGAACGTGCCCCGAGCAGGATTTTATAGGGTTGCTGTTCCGACTGACCGGCCAGTGGAAGATTGGCTTTGTTCCAGATTTCAACGCGCTCGGCTTCATTGTAACGCGAATGGTAAACCCCTACAGCAGCGCCGAAGAATTTTTGCAGTCGCTGAATAATCTGGGTAGTCAGTGCAATTTCAGGAAGCAAATATAACACCTGCTTGCCCTGCATCAACACTTCATCGATCAGCCTGATATAGATCTCCGTTTTCCCGCTTGAAGTTACGCCCTTAAACAAAACGACTTGATTTTCTGCAAGATGAGGTTTCAATTCATCATATGCTGTTTGTTGAGCCAGACTGAGTTGAACTTCAGCAGGTGACGAAATGGCATCATTGTGTAACAGTCGGCTGACATTGCGGGGATAAGATTCAAGGATGCCCTTTTTAATGAGCCCGTCGAGCTGGGCGGCTGAAGCACCCGGAGACTTTAGTAACTCCGGCCTGCTAACTTCCTTTTCAGTTCCTGAAAAGCAACGCGACAGGCTTATGAAAGCCATCAGGACCTGCAACTGCTTGTATGCCTTTTTGTTCAACTTGTCCATCGCGGCATTCATTGCCTTCTCATCCCGGAAAGGTTCTGACAGCCGAATGCAGGTTTCTGTGCGTGGTTTATATCGTTCGGTAATCTCTTCCTCCACCCTTACAATGCCTTTTTCAATCATTGTTTTCACCAAAGGGATGATCTTGGCAATTCCGATGATCCGGCTGATATCAGACAGGGTCAGGATTTTACGCATCTCAAGTGCTTCAACGATCTGAAATTCGCGGTCATTCAAAACATCGTTGTCCTTAATGTATTCAGGGTCAAGAATTACGCGTGATTCACTGGCCAGTTTAAAGGCTGAAGGCAGAGCAGCGTTCATCACCTCGCCGGGGGTGCACATATAATACCCTGCCATCCATTCCCACAGTGCAAACTGCCTGTCATTCACTACAGGCAATGGATCGATCACCGAAAGAATGTATTTGATCGACATGACCTGCGGAGCCTTGTCGTGCACACGCCTTACCAGTCCGGTGTAGAATTTCTTTTTTCCGAACTGAACAACCACCCTCATGCCCGGTATAACCTGGTTGTTGAGCTCCTGCGGAATGCGATAGGTAAAATAACCTGCAACAGGCAGCGGTAAGAGGACTTCAGCAAACAGGGTGATGTATTCTTCGGGCATTTTCGGCAGATGAATAAAAGTCAAATATACGAAGGTTTATCAGTACAATAGCCCGGTAAGTTAAAGAATCGCGCAAAGACGCCAGGGCGCAAAGAAATGATATTCAACTGTTTAAGATTCAAAATATTCATTCTATAAAGCATTGATATTCTTATCATTAAAAATGTTTAACGAAGTCTTGTCAGTATGGTTCGACCCTAAGGAACTTTTAGAATGATTTACAGGATTTCCCACGCATGAATTAATTTCGTCAGAAGACAGGCATAGCTCGGTTGGATTCACTGAAAAAATGTAACTTTGGGTAGGTAATTTCATTTAAAAATAGCAAATATGCGCTGGATAGGAAGAAGAGGTAGCTCTAACGTAGAAGACCGCCGGGGAAGCAGCACGGGCAAGATGGTTGTTGGAGGCGGTATTGGAACCATTGTCATCGCCATCATTGTATTGCTGATGGGAGGTGATCCGGGTCAGATGCTGGGTGGGTTCGAAAATACAGAAACGCAACCTGTTGAGGCTACTGCGGCAGAAGACTCTATGGCACAGTTTGTTTCGGTCGTGCTGGCTGATACGGAGGAGGTGTGGGCGGAAATCTTTGCCAATTCCGGTCAGACCTATCGGGAACCCAAACTGGTGCTTTTTCGCGGACAGGTTGAATCGGCCTGTGGTTTTGCCAGTGCCGCCAGCGGTCCGTTTTATTGTCCTGGTGATGAGAAGGTTTACATCGACCTCAGCTTTTGCGATGAGTTAAAAAACAGGTTTGGTGCTCCCGGAGATTTTGCCATTGCCTATGTGATCGCGCATGAGGTCGGGCATCATGTTCAGAAACAGCTTGGTGTACTGGACGATGTGCAGGAAAAGCGGCAACAGCTTTCGGAGAGAGAGGCCAATAAACTAACGGTCAGGCTTGAACTTCAGGCCGATTTCTATGCTGGTATCTGGGCTTACCATGCTCAGCAGAAATTCAATATGCTGGAACCCGGCGATATTGAAGAAGCCCTGGGAGCCGCTTCTGCCGTTGGCGACGATCACCTTCAGATGCAATCGCAGGGCAGTATTGTGCCGGACGCATTTACCCATGGCACATCGGCGCAGCGGATGAAATGGTTTAAAAAAGGCTGGGATACGGGTGATCCGGGGCAGGGAGATACTTTTAGCAGGGGGGCTGTGTAGGCTTTAAGTTTAAAGTTTAAAGTAAAAAGTAAAAAGTAAAAGGAGTAAGAAGTAAGAAGGTGTGAGCGAAAGAGCGAGCAAGAGAAAAAAGGAGAGAGGGTGAGATGAGTAGTGAGTAGCGAGTAGTGAGTGCCCTTCGGCTTCGCTCAGTGACCAGAGAGTTAAAAAATTGACCGGGAGAAGAGCGCCTGAGAAACCGGATGACGGGAAATGGATTTCATTATAAAATTGGCTTGTTTGTGATAAGACGGAAAGATTGAGTGCTAAACAATTCAGTTATTCTCCAGTTATTTACAAATACCGGAATTTATCATGACGCCGGGATTGTCTGATCGCAAAAATGATCACGAAAAAACAGGCATAAATGTCAAAAATATAAGCTATTTATTTTATTAATCATATAGGAAACATACATATGAATCTTGAGTTTTTGCTTGAATACAATCCGGTGCTTTTGGCTCTTTTTGCTACCCTTTTCACCTGGGGTGTTACGGCGCTTGGTTCGTCTATGGTTTTTTTCTTTAAATCCATCAACAAAAAGGTAATGAATTCAATGCTGGGGTTTGCTGCCGGGGTCATGATTGCTGCAAGTTTCTGGTCACTGTTGAAACCCGCGATTGAAATGGCGGAGGAAAACGGATCTGTTCCTTGGGTCCCGGCCGTTGTCGGATTTCTGGCAGGAGGCGCATTCCTGTTGCTTATTGATAAGATTCTGCCTCACGTTCATATGGGTTTATCGACAGACAAAGCGGAGGGTATTAAAACTTCATGGCAGCGAAGTGTATTGCTTGTTCTGGCCATAACATTGCACAATAT
This sequence comes from Bacteroidales bacterium, assembly GCA_016709025.1. Lineage (GTDB taxonomy): Bacteria > Bacteroidota > Bacteroidia > Bacteroidales > Lentimicrobiaceae > Lentimicrobium. Next base: position 136,194 of record JADJEQ010000012.1, read on the forward strand.
ACCCGAAGGACTTGCTGTTGGTGTTGCTTTTGGCGCGCTGGCAAATAACCCCGATACAGGTATGCTGGCCGGCGCTATTGCCCTGACCCTGGGTATCGGGCTTCAAAATTTTCCGGAGGGTGCGGCTGTATCTGTCCCGCTACGGCGCGAAGGTTTTTCAAGGTTAAAGGCCTTTCATTACGGACAAATATCAGGAATTGTTGAGCCTGTAGCGGGTGTACTTGGCGCCTATCTTGTTTTAGTCATGACTCCCATGCTTCCATATGCCTTGTCATTCGCGGCCGGAGCCATGATTTTTGTGGTGGTTGAAGAACTGATTCCGGAATCGCAGACCGGTAATGAAACCGATTTGTCGACCATTGGGGCGATGCTGGGTTTTGCCACGATGATGGTGCTTGATGTTGCCCTTGGCTGAAAATCAGACGATAAAGGGTTATTGATCTGGGAATAAAGTAAATTTATAACAGTTTTCGAAAACAACATCAGGTCAGCAATATCAAACATTGTTTTATCGGAATGCTACAAAGTCTTCTTCACATTGGAGACTTAAGACCTTTTCGCTTAATAAAACAGCAAATTAAAAAATAAGCCGGTTACCGGTAATTCGTTTTTTGGAAATGGAAGTTTACCTGATAACCATCTTTATTGTTTCGCTTTGACCTACCTCATTTACCAGGTGGCAGAAGTATACTCCCGGCTTAAGAAATCCTTTTTCAATCCTGAATGAACTGCCATCGCGGGTGATAACCGGATATACCTGTTTACCCATCAAATTATAAACGTTTATGCATGTTTGCTCCGACTTTATGGATTGAGAATCTGAAAAAGCCAGTATTGCAAAATCACTGAACGGGTTCGGCGATAATTCAATTCCTAATCTTCCTTGTTCCAATCCTTTTATGCCCAGAGAAACGTTCTGTCTCACCCATATCTGATGAAATGTGGATGGTGTTGTACAAGGATAATTGTCAACCTCCCATCTTTGTGTGCAAAACGGATCCTGACCCCCAAGGTACCAGTGGTAGGTTGACCCTGTCCATAACGGATATGCGGTCATTGCATAATCACCCATATTTGAAACTGTCATATCTATAGCAGCAGGCAACATAGATGTGTGATCTGCAAGGGGCGTGAATGTCGAGCTGATTCCACCTGTAGATCCTACCCCTGTTTTAAAATAGGAAGTGGTACCCTCATGTGATGTTTTAAAATCAATCACCCGGTTATGATCTGTTGTATAGCCATAAAAACGGATTTCATCAAACGGAATAGCAGTCATCATGACTGTACCTGCATGGCCCCAGTAAACTGTATTGCTTTCGTCAAAACCAAGAGCAGTCTCCCCCTGCAGTGGCAGGCTGTCAGTAAATACTTTCAATGCCGGATTGGTGTTTACCAGGTGGTTATAATTCAACACAAGTGTCCATCCGCCTCCATCCGTTGTCATATCGCACTGGCAATCGGTTTCAGGCAACGGGCCGTCTCCGTCAGGATCGATTGTGTAAACACCGCTGGCAGCAGAAGGATTGAAAAAATGGATTTCACTGCAATTTCTCCGGACCTGGGCTTTCAGTTCGTTGAATTGGCACCCCAGCATAAACAATGCTGAAAGCATGAAAGGAACAATTCCTGCCAGCTTAACTTCTTTTTTGTTTTTCATTTTGTGGTGTTTAAAGAAGATTGATATTCATCGCCTTAATTTTTGCAGTCAACGGCAATCATTCGATCGATTTTTCCCCTAATCCTAACAATTGCATTGCAACCCCTTTATAGTAATTCTATGCTTTCCTGATGTTATCAGCAAAACGGCAGGTTCTAAACTTTGTGGCTTTGGTAAGATCGCCAGGTTTCTGTTTTATTAAACTATTCAAATATCGGGAAAAGAAAGGGAGAAATGCAATAGGGGAGACAATTTAAATAGGGGAGAGAATATGAAAAATGGATAGCATCAAAATGTATAATTGCGAAAATTTTATTGAACAGCAAAAAGAAAATTGTGGAAATCTAAATTGGAAATCAAAGGGCACAACAAATTTTAAAAAAAGCTTTGGTCCTTTTTCCAGTAGAAAGATATGCTGTGTGATTGAGAATTATGTGAACGCTGAAGAATAAATCTTTACCAATTCACAAACCACTTGCAGAAGCAAAACGTTTGCTCAATTCTCAGGCATTGCCACCATCTGTATCAACCGGAGGCAATCCTTCCTCAACCTGATACCTTGCCCGTTTACTCCCCTCGTACAGATCGAATCCGGCATAGCGGCATTCCAGTTGTCCGTTAAAGAGGATGTATTTTTTCATGGGTTTCAGGCCGATCATCTTCAGGGCCCTGAAGTCGGAGCTGATGACCCAGGCTTTGTAGCCCTTGAAGTTCTTTTTCAGGGCATCTCCCAGATCGCGGTAAAGCTGAATAATATCTTCAACCTGTATCCGCTCACCATAAGGAGGATTGCTGATCATAACACCGCCACCTGCCGGCGGGATCACTTCCTGGAAAGGGGAAACCCTCAGCTTGATTTCCTTCTCAAGGCCGGCCTGTTTCAAGTTGGCAGCGGCTGAGCGAAGGTTGGTGTTGGAGATATCGGAACCGATAATTTCATGTTCAAATTCGCGTTGTGCCTCTAATGCCTCATTCTGAACGTCCTCCCACAGATCTTTGTCATAATCTTTCCAGTGCATAAATCCATATTCCTCGCGGTGCTGTCCTGCCGGAATATTCATGGCAATCATGGCGGCTTCAATCAGCAGGGTTCCCGATCCGCACATGGGGTCGATAAAGTTGGACTGCCCGTCCCAGCCCGAAAGCAGGATCATACCGGCAGCCAGAACTTCGCTCAGCGGAGCCTCGGCATTCGACACATGGTAACCACGTTTATGCAGCGAAGCACCCGAGCTGTCGAATGATACATCCACCTCGTCCTTGTACATATGAATGTTGATGCGGAAGTCAGGGTTCTCTAAATCAACGGAAGGCCTGATACCAGTCTTTTCCCTGAAACGGTCAACAATCGCATCTTTAACCCGCTGCGAAACGAATTGTGAGTGTGTGAAAATCGAATATGCAATGGTAGAGTCGATGGAGAGCGTGCACGAATTGGTCATGTAATCTTCCCACCGGATGGCCTTGATTTTGGTGTAGAGGTCCATTTCACTTTCAATACTGAAATGTTCGATGGGGACCAAAATCCGTAAAGCGGTTCTGCAATTGTAATTGGCAGCGTACAGCAGTTTTTTATTTCCTTCAAAGGCAACAGCACGGTTGAGCAGTTCAATATTGGCAGCACCGAGTGCAAGCAGTTCATTGGATAGTATTTCTTCGAGGCCGGCAGGTGATTTGGCCAGCATTTTTATCATTGGTAAGCCTTCGTGCATCGACATAGTTGGAGTCTTTTAAGGATTCAAGATTCAAAGATTCAAGATTCAAAGATTTGGAAGTCAGAGGTCAGAAGTCAGAGGTCGGAAGTCAGATGTCAGTAGTCAGAGGTCAGAGGTCAGAACCGCTTCTCATACTTCATTATTCTTCATTCTTCATTCGTCACTCTATATTCGTCAACTCTATTCGTCATTGTGCGGGGGGGGCGCCCCCGGGGGGGGGGGGGGCGGGTTTTTAAATCTTTATTCGTCAATCGTCAATTGTAAAGTGTCATTCGTAATTCGACATTCGTACTGGGGTTTTTTTTAATCGTCATTCGTCAATCGTCATTCGTCTGTCACCCTGAGCGGAGTCGAAGGGCGTCATTCGTCATTTGTCATTCATTCAATTTATCCAAAAACCTTTGAGCATCCACAATGGTTCGACGATGGGTGCCTTCGCCGATCAGGCCTTTTTCATCGCGGGCAGTTACCCTGAAGAGCAGTTTTTTACCCTCCACTGCTTCAAGCACTGAGTCGCAAAATACCTTCATGCCCACCCGTGTGGCTTTTATATGAGTAATGCTGATTTCGGTACCCAGGGTAATATAGCCTTCCGGCAAATGATTCTGAACGCTGAGTTGGGCTGTTTTCTCCATCAGGCCAATCATGGCCGGGGTGGCGAAAACATCTATAAGGCCGGATCCGTAACGGGTAGCACTATCGTCCGGTCCGACGATCATTTCCTGGTATCCGGTGGTGCCTGGGGTGAGGTTCATGTTGAAGTAAAAAGTCTAAAGTAAAAAGTCTAAAGTATAAAGTGAAATGAAGTGAAGTGAGAAGTTCAATTTCCAATTTCCAAGTTAAAGTCAGAAGTCAGAGGTCAGAGGTCAGAGGTCAGAAATCAGAAGTCAGAGGTCTGCAATCCGAAATCAGAAATCCGCAATCAGAAATTAAACACCACCGTCTGAATCAATTCCGCTTTCAAACTTTGCGATACGGGGCAGAGTTTGGCACATTGCCTGATGATCTGCTTTTCACGATCGGTATAGTTATTTGCCGGGAAGTCGAGTTCCACGATGATTTCGCTTACCCTGCGGGGATCAGAAGCCATGATTTTGGTAACCCTGGCTTTTGTTCCATCGATGTTAAATCCTGAATTGGCAGCCGAAATGCCCATAATGGTGATCATGCAAAGTCCCAGGGAAGTGGCAAGGAGGTCGGTGGGGGAGAAGGCGGATCCTTTGCCGTTGTTGTCGACCGGGGCATCGGTAACAAAAGATTGTCCTGATTTAACATGCGTGGCACGCAGTTGAAGATCGCCAATGTATTCCAGTTCAGAAGTAATTGCCATTTTTGTGGTTGTTTTCTGCAAAGGTAGTACATAAAACAAAAAACCCCGCCAAAGCAGGGTTTTTATCGGGAATGGCGGAATTACTTCTTATCAGAAGAAGTACTTGCTTCGGAAGTGGCTGTTTTTTTGCTTCCGCAGTCACCGGATGCTTTGGCTGATTTATCGCTGCATGAAGATGAGCATGAGGATGAGGATGATTTCTTATCGGCCTTATCAGCCTTTTTTGTTCCATCTGCCTTTGGGTCCTTATCACCGGTAAAACTCACAGAGTAAGAGGTGTTGTCGCTGGTCATGGCCTTTACGCTTTCGCCTGAAAAGGCAAAAACAAACGCGAATACGGATAATGCTGCTATTATTTTTTTCATGTTTATTTGTTTTTAGTTACAAGGCAAAAGTAGCATCAGAATGGTGATCCATATGTTAACGACCCGTTAATTACTGTTAATGGAATGTTAAAATGCCGGGCGTGTAGTCAATGAATTGGTTAACTTTGCATTACCATTTTCACCAGATGAAAAAGAAAACTATCATCCTGCTTATCGCATTGACCTCGATTTCATTGACAGGAGTTGTTCTGATTCAGCTCTATTGGGTCAGAAATGGCATGAAACTGCAGGAAGAGCAATTCAACAACAAGGTAAAAGTTACCCTGAAGAGCGTGGTAAACCGCATGTTTGACGAAAGGGATACTTCTCCTGCCAACGCCGTGGTTTGCAACGATGAGTGTGATCACCGCACAGCGATGATTTTGTCAGCGATTAACCCTTCCCGTCTTGATTCACTGATGCAGGAGGAGTTTGGTGGCATGGAAATATCCCGTGAATACACATGGGGAGTTTATGATCCGTCTTCCAAGGTTATTATAGCGGGAGAAGCCGGCCAGTTCAAGTCTGAACTGCTATCAACAAATCATTGTGTTTCGCTTTCTTGTCTATACAGATCAGAGCAGCTGATGCTGGGAGTTTATTTCCCTGGAGAAAAAAGTGTTTTATGGCGAAGGATTTTACCCTGGCTTGTTCTTTCGTTTTTGCTTCTTGCGGTTATGATTTCTGCCTTCACCTACATGATTTTCTCCTTCCTGAAACAGAAAAAGCTGTCAGAGATGAAAACGGATTTTGTGAATAACATGACCCATGAATTCAAAACGCCCATTTCTACCATATCCCTGGCCAGTGAAATGTTGCTCAATCCAAAGATCAATGAATCAGCAGAAAGAACCGTTCGTTATGCCAGAATTATTTTCGATGAAAATCTCCGGTTGAAACACCAGGTTGACCAGGTTTTGCAGATTGCAGTGCTCGACAAAGGCCGGTTTCGCCTTAAACTGAAGCACTTTGATGGCAATGAAGCCGTTCTCAGCTGCCTGAGAAGTTTTGAGTTAACAGTTCGGGATATGGGTGGATTCCTTAATTTCAAACCTGAAGCAACCAGCCATCAGATTTTTGCAGATGAGAACCATTTTAAAAATATAATCAACAACCTGCTGGATAATGCAGCAAAATATTCCCGGGGTTATCCCGAGATTCAGGTAGTTACGCTAAACAATAACGGTATGTTCGTTGTTGAAGTGCATGATAAAGGCATAGGCATAAACGCGGAGCACCAAAAGCACATTTTCAGAAAGCTCTACAGGGTGCCAACAGGAAATGTACATGATGTAAAGGGCTCAGGATTAGGACTTTATTATGTCAAAACCATGACTGAGGCCCACGGTGGTTTTGTAAGAGTGAGGAGTGAGCAAAAAAGAGGAAGTATTTTTGAGATTCATATTCCTATTGAAAACAAGCCTGAATTAACAACCAAGTACCATGATGCAGAAAGCCAAGATATTACTGGTTGAAGATGACCCAAACCTGAGCGCTGTTTTGTGTGACTATCTTGAAATGCTTGATTACGAAACCACACTTTCGGCTGATGGCGAAGATGGGTTAACAAAGTTTAAGGATGGTAGCTTTGATTTGTGTCTGCTTGATGTCATGTTACCCCGCAGAGACGGGTACAGTCTTGCTGCTGAGATCAGAGAGATAAATGAGCTAATGCCCATCGTTTTTCTTACGGCACGAGGGCACAACGACGACCGCATTGCGGGATTCAAGGCCGGTTGCGACGATTATATTACCAAGCCTTTCAGCAGTGAAGAACTGGCTTTACGTATAGAAGCAATTCTGAAACGATGCATGCAACGCCAAACAAAGCAGGCCAGTGGTATCATCAACCTTGGGAAATACAGGTTCGATGCATCTAACCTGGTTCTGATAATCAATGATGATGAACAGAACCTGACGCCAAAAGAGGCTGCATTGCTCAGGTTACTTTGTTATTATCGGAACAGCCTGCTGCCGCGTGATACAGCACTCAAAGAGATATGGGGCGATTCAGACTATTTTATCGGCCGGAGCATGGATGTATTCATCGCCCGCCTTCGCAAATACCTGCGACACGATCCCTCAGTGGTTATTCAGAATGTTCATGGATCCGGATTTAAGCTGGAAGTGAAGGAATAGCAGGGCTCAGGGCACAGGGCGCAGGGCACAGGGCACAGGGCACAGGGCACAGGGCTCAGGGCACAGGGCTCAGAGCAAAGAAGAATTTTTCATATTTAAGGACACGACTTGTCTCAGAGAACAGTGTACAGTGCGAGGAGGAGGCCTTTATATGTTTTAAAAGGGAATCTGCAACCTAACTTTGTAACCCTAATGAACTTGGGGGGGGCTCGAATCCTGCAACCCTGTAATTCTGAAACTCTGAAACCTGAAACTCTGAAATCCTGAAATTCATAGCCTGAAATTCTATAAACCTGTAACCCTGCAATCCTTTATAACCCTGTAACCCTGTAACCATGCACATATCTGAAGCTCAAGTCAATTGTTGATCAATGGATTCACGAAAAAGGTGTCCGCTATTTTAACGAGCTTACCAATACAGCCATCCTGATGGAAGAGGTTGGTGAGGTGGCCAGGATCATGGCCAGACGATACGGTGAGCAATCGGAAAAAGAATCTGATAAGGGAGCCGATCTGGCAGATGAAATGGCCGATGTACTCTTTGTACTGATTTGCCTCGCAAACCAAACGGGTATTAACCTGACCGAAGCTTTTGAAAGAAACCTGGAAAAGAAAACCCGTAGGGATGGGACGCGGCATCTGGATAATCCGAAACTGAACCACCAGGTGTAATAATACCCGGATATTTCTCAGATATCCAGTTTCTCCTTAAAATATACTATTACTTTTTTATACAATAAATAGCGATTATCAGCCAGATTCTCTTTCAGGAGAAGATAGCGGTTTTCGCCTGCTTCTTCTCTTTTTCTGAATTTTTCAATAAAGCGATCGAGCATTTCCATCCCTACCATTTGATCATGCCAGTTTCCGAGCAATTCATTCACTTTGTCAAGCCTTTTCAGGGTGGTATTCAACTTTGGAAGATCGGGATCATCCTCGCTGAACAGTGACAGCAGATAATGGCATTGTTTCAGTTTGCGTCTGATTTCATGGAGGCTTTCATCGTGTTCGTCCTCCGCGCGCATCTGCCTGGCTTTAGAAAAAAGCTCATTCACAAATTGAATAATCTGAATTCTTATATGCTCTGGATCTGTTGAGGAAATCAGTTTCCCGGCCTTTTCCTGCTTCTCATTCAGCTCTTTTTCAGCATTGTAATCCTTAATGAATTTTTTAAATTTTTTAATGGCTTTGTTCTCGGCATCATGTAAATAGGCCTGGTATTCACCGAAAGTTGATCCAAGGTTAAGCGCGTTACAGGCAAGTAATTGTTGCTGAACCTGGGCATCACGCATTCGCCCTGAAAGCCGGAACATCTCCCGCAATTTTCCCTCTTCCTCTACCTGGTTGAATTTGTCGGGGTACAACCTTTCCATCAAATGAAAAACTGCCCTGATTCTTTTGATGGCAACCCGCATATCGTGGATTGCGTCTGCATCAAAATCACTGAGTACCAGGTTGAAATTCCTGATAAACAAATCACAATGTTTTGCGAAGTAGTCAAGCAATCGTTCCTGCATGAGCCTGTCTTGTTACAGAGCTAAAGTAGTAAAGAATCGTTTAAACGGATTCATTATTAAATCAATATTCAACAGGCATTCATTGAGCGACGGATCAATTCAGCAAATTCCAAATAAATAAAGCCGGCTACCTTTCATGCCGATCTTTTTATTACTTTCGGCTTTGTAATCAGCCTTTGTTTAACTGCTTGAAAATCTGATATGTTTAGATTGTCATTTACCTTATTGGTTTTCTTTTTCCCCTTTACACTTTTTTCACAGGAATATTTAATTAACGGCCGTGTAAATGACTCTGCGTCACTTGAGCCCCTGGCTTTTGTCAATATAGTGATTAACGAAGGCAGGCAGGGCGGTGTAACCGATATCGATGGAAGATTCAGCCTGGTTTCGCATGAGCAGATACGTTCACTTAGTTTTAGTTATGTTGGTTACCGTAAGTTAAAACTATCGGTGGAAACGAAGAGAGAAAACCTCCATATCCGGCTTTCACGCCTCGATACCCAGCTCAGCGAAGTGCTGATCGTTGCCGGTGAAAATCCGGCCCACAGGATTATAAGGAACGCGGTTGATAATCGAAAATTGAATAATCCCCGTAATATTCCTTCATACAGTTTTACATCCTACGACAAGATGGTCTTTACCCTGAATGCAGATTCACTCAGGCTGAGCGACACCATACAAATGACTCCCGAAGACGAAAAGATGTTGAAAGTGATTGAAAAACAACATCTTTTTATGATGGAATCGGTATCTGAGCATAAATACCTGTATCCTGACCGGGCCCACGACAAGGTCATTGCCACGCGTGTTTCAGGGCTGAAGGATCCTATGTTCATCTTCCTGATTTCTCAGATGCAATCAACATCATTTTACGATGAAATGATCAGTATTGCCGGAACCAGCTACCTGAATCCCCTGAGCCCGGGCTCAGACAAGTTCTACTTTTTTCACCTGAAAGATACCATTTATGGCGATAATCTTACCGACACCACATTTGTGATTGGTTATAAACCTCGTCCGGGTAAAAATTCCGATGTCATGAAAGGGCTGCTTTACATCAGCAACAACGGCTGGGCCATTCAGAATGTAATCGCTGAGCCGGCGCGGCCAAACGAAGCTTTCGGGATGCGAATTGAGCAGATGTACGAGTTCATTGATGGAAGGCAATGGTTTCCTGTTCAACTGAATACGGAGGTTACCTTCAACAATATCAACCTCAGCAAGTCGAAGCCAGTTGGGATTGGGAAAAGTTACCGGCGCAACATCAACCTGGATGCGGAAATCATCGGTCGTGATCTGGCCAATATTGCTGTGGATGTAATGCCGGATGCGAACAAACAGGATGAAACCCTCTGGCAGCAATACCGCATTGATTCGCTGACTATGCGGGAAATAAATACATACCGGGTAATTGACAGCCTGGGAAGAGCCAATAAGTTTGATGCCAGGATGAAGGGAATCACCGCCATGATGTCGGGGCGTCTTCCGCTCGGTTATTTTGATCTTGATCTGAACAGATTAATGAGGTATAACACCTACGAAGGTTTTTACCTGGGGTTGGGTGCTCATACTTCCGAAAGACTATCACAACGTGCCTCCATTGGTGGATTTTTCGGGTATGGTTTTGGCGATAAGGAAACCAAATATGGCAGCGACCTGCTCATCAAACTGCAGCGTTATGGAAACCTGACACTGGGTCTCAACTACGCCTACGATCTTGAGGAATCTGGAGGTACCGTTTACTTCGATGATTATATAACAGTACTATCTCCTGAGAATTATCGCAGGTTCTATATTACCCGCATGGATCGCAGTGAAAATGCAGGGGCAACGCTTGGTTTCAGAATGCTCAGGTATATAAAAGCAGGAGTTGGCATCAGTAAAGTGCACAAACAACCGGCGTATGATTATGCATTTCAGCAAAATGTCTCCGATCCTGCTGTGCTGACTTCAGATTATTCATTTGGAAAAATTACAGCCGGAATAAAATTCGCCTGGGGAGAGAAGTTTATCCGGAGCGCTGATAATCTGGCTTCCCTTGGAACAAAATTCCCGGTTTTGTGGATACAATACACTGGTGGTCGTGAAGACTTTCTTGATGGGCAGTATGATTACAATCGTCTTGATATGAAGCTAAAATTTTCCTTTGCTACCCGGCTTGTTGGTAAAACCCAGATACAATTAACCGGAAGTCTGGTGGATGAGGCAGTGCCCTATTCCGAACTTATCAACGGGCACGGAAGTAAAACATCTACTTTTTCGGTTTTTTCTCCCGGATCTTTTGCAACCATGCGTACCGATGAGTTTCTGACCGACAGGCTTGCAGCGATATACATCACGCACGATTTCGGGAAACTGCTGTTCAGATCACAGGTTTTCGAACCGGAACTTGCTTTGGTGCTCAATGCGGGCTTCGGCAGTCTGAATGAGCCTTCACGGCATAGAAATGTAACCTTTGAAACCATGGAGAAAGGTTATTACGAAGGGGGTGTCCTGATCAATAACATTTTAAAGTCCACCATGTCGGGATTGGGATTTGGTGTTTTCTACAGGATGGGGTCTTATGCTTTTGATGCCTTTGAAAAAAATCTGACCGCAAAATTATCGTTCAACCTAAATTTATAACATTTCAAGGCACTGCCATTTACAACCAAAATCAGGGTATATATTATGAACGTTAATTTCGCTGAACCCAATTTGTACAACACAGGTAATAATTAAGGTGATGCATATCATTGTTCTGCCTAATTTAATAAATTAGCCTAAAATTTCAGTTATGAACCGGACTGTCAGGACTATTATCAGTATTGTATTGGTGATCACCGCAATACTTTTTTTATGGTATTTTGCCAACATCGTTTTTTATATTCTGGCAGCAGCCGTAATCTCGATGATTGGCCGGCCACTGGTTGATATACTGGATGAATTCAAATGGGGAAAGCTGTGGATTCCGCATGTACTCAGTACCATTTTAACGTTATCGCTGATCGTGGCTTTGTTCGTTCTGATCTTCGCATTGTTTGTGCCACTTATTGCACAGCAGGCGAAAGTCATTTCATCCATCGATACCCGGGCAATGGCCAGTGCTTTCAGCGAACCATTGGCTGCAATCAATTACACACTACATGAATTTGCCTTGCTCCAGCCCGGAGAGAGCATGCAGGATGCTTTGCTTGTCCGGCTTCAGTCGATTGTGAGTTATGCTACTTTTGCCGACGCCCTGAATTACATTATTTCTTTCACCGGATCGTTTTTTATGGCGGTTGGATCTATTCTGTTTATCAGTTTCTTTTTTCTGAAGGATGATAAGCTGTTTTACAATTCGTTTTTATTGTTGGTTCCTCAAAAGCATACTCCTGCTGTAGTCAGAATTCTCAACCAGACCAAACAATTGCTTACCCGTTATTTTCTTGGCTTATGTATGGAGCTCGCTGCGATGATAACGTTAATAACTCTTGGTTTGACAATATTCCGGGTTCAGAATGCGTTGCTCCTCGGGTTTGTAGGTGGTCTGATGAACATCATTCCTTACCTGGGCCCTCTCATTGGTGGAGCCATCGGCATCATCTTCGGGGTGATCGGTAGTCTGGCTGTAGGAGCCTACACCGCTATTCTGCCCCTGAGCCTGACCATTGCCGGCGTATTTGCCGGAGCCAACCTGATCGACAATATGTTGCTGCAGCCCATCATCTATTCCACCAGCGTGAAAGCCCATCCCATCGAAATATTCCTGGTTATTATTATTTTCGGTAGTTTGTTTGGGATTATCGGCATGATTCTGGCCGTTCCGGCCTACACGGTGATCAGGGTAATCCTGCGGGAATTCTTCAGCGAGATGCGGTTAGTGAAGAAGCTTACGGAGAATATGTGACTGAGTCAGGCAGACTGATAAAAATAAAAACAGCGGCCATTTAAGCCGCTGTTTTTATTATGTGTAAATCATGATTTATGGCGTTGAAGCCCCCACATTCCCCGCTGCATTGTTATCCACAACGGTCATATCGACAGTGTCGGTGATTCCATTTCTGTTAACATCTGAGACCAGGTAGCCATTGTAATATCAATCTGAGGCCGTTCGCCCCTGACAACTTTTCCTTCCGGATGTATTGACTGAGCCTGAACCGTGTTCGAAAAAGTACCCGAAAGGGCAAGGATAAACAAAAACAGTTCCGACAGAAGGCCAAACTGTGTAGTGTTTCTCTTTTTCATGGTTCAAAGGGTTAAGCAATTCAATTTCAGATAATTGGAATTCTCGGGTTTTACTTTTAATAACAGGCCCAAACATCACATGGCTATCGGACTGAAGTGCGCTGATATTTGAGTAGCCAGACAGATGATTCAACTCATTAATTTTTATTGTTGTTATCGAAAAAATTAATCATACCTGGTGACAGTGGCATGAACCGGTGACTTAAAATTCATTTCATTCAGGGTTGTTTTTTGTGTTGATGATTCATTCAGTTGCGGGTAAAGATTGTTATTTTTTTTTCGTTGTCTGCAGACAGGATTGACAGATTTTAAAAAAGAAGCAAGGCCGGCATATTCCGGCCGGCCTTGCGTAAAAAGTATTAAGGTAAAGCAGCCCCGATATAATAGAACTGGTTGTTGTCGATGATTGTTCCGTCACCGGAGTCAATGATACCATCTCCGTTTATATCTGTATTGACGTATCCGGAAACATAGTTAAACTGGTCGTTGTCAAACGGGGTTACATCACCACCATCAATAGCACCATCCTGGTTTGCATCGCCGCCATAGATCACGTATTCTCCATCTGTCATCATCAGAAGATTGCCACCAAAAGCCTTTGAAGGTCCGTCAAAATCATAGGTTATCAAACCGCCGGCCAATGAAAGAGGAAATGCTGTGGTTGTTTCGATGCTGTTACGATGTTTTATTGTGATATAATAGGAATCCGGGAATGAGACTGGCACCGGGACATTGGCTTTCCCATTGGTGCCAAGATTGACATTGTTGGCAGAATGCTCAATCAGGGAATAGTTCCCGGCATTGTGAAGCTCAACCGTAATCTGGTCGGCAATGCCCGGGCCAAACTGCGGGCCAAGTTCATTGTTGGCCTGATTCATGGTTCCTGATCCTGAATAAAGTCCTTCGAGGAAGGCGGTGAGACTGACAACTTTATTCGGATTGTTTATGATTACGTTGTAATCTTCAGTTTCGCCATAATACTGTTCGCTACAGGGTTCAAAATTATCATAGAAATATACTTCCCGCACCCTCATTCGGGTTGTTCCCGGAAAAGCTCCCATAGGAACAGTGAATGTAATGGTACCGGTTGCTGGTGTAGGAGGTATATTTATATTCCCAAGCTTTTCAGTGACATCAAACTGGCCGTCGTAGTTGTAATCAATCCAGACTGAAATATTGTTTCCACTGGTATATGTTCCCGGACTTAGAGTTACTGTATAGGTAGAACCGGCATCCAGGTTGGTGGACATGGTATTGTAGTATGTATAGTAAGGATAAGGAGTAGCTCCGGAAGGATTGTTAATGCTTCCCAACTGAACCAGTGAGATGTAGTCGCCGTCAGATGTACCGGTTATATATGTCGGATTACAATATTGAATGGGCAGCACATTGATATTATAATCTTCCGTTTCTCCGTAATACTGCGAAGAACAGGGATCAAAATCACTGTAAAAATAAACTTCCCGTACCCGCATTCTGGTTATTCCCGGAGGAGCATTGGCAGGCACAGTAAATGTAATCGTGCCGGTTGCCGGTGCTGGAGGTATGTTAATATTTCCCAGCTTTTCATAGGTTTCGAAAACACCATTCTGATTATAATCGATCCAGACTGATATATTATTACCTGTGCTATATGTCCCGGGACTAAGGGTAATATTGTATGCCGACCCTGGCGACAGGTCGGTGGACATGCTGCTGTAATAAGTGTAATATGGATTGGGTGAGGCTCCGGTAGCATTGTTGATGCTTCCCAACTGAACCAACGATATAAAATCGCCCTCAGTAGAACCGCTAATATAGGTCGGAGTGCAATACTGGACGGGAAGGATATTTACATTGTAGTCTTCTGTTTCACCATAGGCATAGGTGAAACAAGGGTCTATGTCGCTATAGGAATAAACTTCACGCACCCGCATTCGGGTTGCACCCAGTGTAGCAGATATAGGAACCGTAAATGTGATGGTACCTGTTGCCGGAGCAGCCCGCAATTTCCACATTTCCAAGTTTTTCACTTGTTTCAAAAACACCGTTGTTATTGTAATCAATCCATACCGAGATATTGTTATAGGCGTAATAGGTACCGGCACTCAGCGTGATGGTGTTTGATGAAGCGCGTGCTATGTCCGTTGACAGGCTGCTGAAATAAGTATAATATGGTCCTGTCGATGCCCCTGTTGCATTGTTGATGCTTCCCAGCTGAACCAGGCTGATATAATCACCGGCACCGGCTCCATTGGTATAGGATGGGATACAGTAAGGTGCAACATTGATATAATTGGTTTTGATTTCAGAATCAGTTCCATAAGAATTGGTTGCTACCAGCGTTACAGTATAGGGCCGGCAACAGTAAACAGAACCTGAGGGTTCTGCGAAGCGCACTGGTGCCACCGCCAAAAGTCACCGTATTCGGGCTGAAGCTCCAGGCCCAGGAGGTGGGCACGTTGGTGGTAAGATCAGTAAAATTTACCGTCTGGTTAACAGCCGGAGTTGTTGTAGAAGCTGAGAACTGAGCGACAGGTGACAAAGGTGGGATCTGAAAAACGCCAACCTGGTTTTTCCGCCCACCATTAAAATATTCACCAATGGACCAAAATGTTAAATCATCATTGGGGTCAATGGTCATCTGGGCATAATCACCATAGCGGTAATGGGGATCTATCTGGGTTCCGTTTGCAATAACATCCTCAGTAAGTGTCATGGTTCCCAAAGGATCTGACGCCCGCCTGCCGGTAAACGGAGCGATGGGAAAGTTGATGTATTCACCACCGTATAGGCAAGGCCAATACTCCCGTTCTGATCCATACACATGTTCCCGCAGAATGCACTTACTCCGCCTGGTGCCGAGTAGGTTCCTTCCTGGTATATGGTCCATGGAGTCCCATCCGTAGTTTGCCGGAGTTCGAACCAGCGTATCCCGGAATAATTATCCGCTCCGTTCAGGTCAACCACGAAATTAAAAACGGCAGTATTGTATGTTGGGAATCGCCGGTATTGCGCCATATACATGATGGTTGCCTGCAATGCGTCAATATCAGATCCTCCGGGAGGCTGAGGAGGTTTGAAAGGATCCGCCATCGAATAATCCGTCGAAGGGCGCGGTAGGTATGATCTGCGGTGTGGAGATGGTTGAACTTGCCGGGGTCGTCCAGTTTACATTAATGGTCCAAAGTTTAAGGTGATCGCTTGCAACACCACCCCAGGAATCATCCTGCATATATACAATTGGCATATTTCCAGGGAGGAGCTATTGACCCGTTAGCATTGAATCCCATCGGCTATAAAGCCTGAGGTTATGATCCCGGGCAAGGGAAATCCCTGCATGGTGGCAGCAGGATTCCCTGCAATCATCTTCTCCTGTCGAGCGCAAAACCACCTGGCTTGTTCCGGCGGTTCCTGAATTCTTATTGGCTGTAATGTAATAACCATCCGACCAAACGGAGAACTTCGGATAATCCGGGAAAGAATTGGTTGGAAACCTGTAAACATACCAGCCACTGGTAACTGGATTTGATCCCTGGCTGATGGCTACATCAAAACCATTGGAATAAAATTCGGTGATCAGGAACCTGTCGGCATACCGGTCGTAGATCACAATGGGATCTCCCAAAGTGCCGGGAAGAATGGTGCCGAGAGAGGCTACCGGGGTTAGAGGGTTTCCTGCCTTATCCCATATTTCTGAAGGCAGAGTTCCAGGAGTTCACGAAATGGTTTGGACCTACAGCACCTGTCGGATCCGTTGGAGTAGAGCCTGATACAGCAGCCTCAAAGGTAAGAATCGGTGCCCTGCCCTGGGTTTGTGCAGCCCTGCTTTGCTGATCCCAGAGCGGATCGTTGCCAACAGGCAGACCTTTACCCGGAACTGAAGTGTTGGAACCCCATCGCTTGGGATTGAACTCCTTGACAAGGTTCTCAGACGGCTTAAAAGTCCCGTTTGCAATCTGGGATTCGATCGAAGGAACCTCCCCGAGGAAGATTGCATCTACAACCAGGGTTGGTCCCTGTGGACCATCATTGATGATATTCTGATCGTTCTGTGCTTTTGCCAGGACAGAAAAAATCAATAAGACCATACTCAATAGGAGTGTAATTTTTTTCATACGTGGGTTTTTGGATTAAACATTATTGTTGCGGATGTTTGGACATCCATGCTCAATCAATGAAAATAAGGAGGGGAAGATTCGGGCAGAAAACAAGAAGCTGTGCAAGAGAAAACAAAGATAAGTTCCATGACAATAGTTTCGACATTTCAGTAAAAATAAAGTTTAATTAGTCTAAATAAGAATAATAAGCGAATATTAACTCCCTTGATTCTGCAGAAGCCGGCCTGCATTCCATAAAAATGTTTAAAGCCCTTTCCGGGCTGATTCCGGAAAGGGCTTTATAAAACCAGTGTTTTTCAGGGATAGCGTGTTCCCTGAAAGGATTATGGTGTCACACTCCCCACATACCCCGCCGCATTGTTATCCACAATGGTCATATCGGCGGTGTCGGTGATTCCATCTCCGTTTACATCTGAGACCAGGTAGCCGGCCGCGTAGTTGGCTGCATCGTTGTCAACGGGCGTTATATCGCCGGTATCCACAATACCGTCCTGGTTAACATCACCGCTATAGATTGTATATTGCCCGGTAATCATTTGTAACAGATTGCCGCCATAGGCTTTGAAGGGCCATCAAAACTATAGTTTATAATGCCCGGAGCCAGAGATACCGGAGAGGTTGTAGTGGTTTCAATGCTGTTGCGATGCCTGATGGTAATATAGTATGTGCGGTAAGGTTGGCAGGCAGATTAACGGAAGCCTGCCCATTGGTGCCCAGTTTGACATTTTCAACAAAATATTCCATTTCATAGTAATCCGACGCGTTCCTGAACTCAACCCTTATCTCATCGGCAATGCCTTCACCGAATTGCGGGCCGTTTTCGTTGCTGGCCTGACGCATGTTATCGGTCCCGTTGTAGAGCCCTTCAAGGAATAAAGTCAGGTTGAGTTGTTTGGGAGTGCCCCAGTGAATACGGCCGTAAGGGTCGTCTTCAAATGCCTCGCCTGCAAAGGCCCCGGTAGCATTTATAAAGGATACACTGCCTTGATCTACACTTTTTCTTACATTAAACTGACCTCCCCAGGTATTGGCCGGAAAAACTGCATTTTCAATTACAACGTCCTGATCGTTTTCTATAGAAAGTAAAGTTACATGGCCCGCTTTCACCATTGCGGAATTCGCAGTTATAAAAGCTTCAGTCAGGGCAAGTGTAGCCTCAGGCGCTATATAGATTCCTGGTCATCCATGTTTTCAAAAACTGTATGATTGGTGAGCATCCAACCTCCCGGATTCACATTAAACGAATAGCGATCTGCAGGCGTTATACCTGTCAGTGTTGATAATGTACCTTCATTGCCATAAAGGTAAAGATAGCCGCCGCTATTCACATTTAGTGTTCCACTATTTTTCAATTTTATAGTAGAGGATGATACCCTGAAGTCACCCCCATCACCTATTGCAATGTTTCCGCAATTAATCGTTGACCCAAACGGAACATCTACAGTGCCGTTATCAACACTGAGCGTATTGTTTATTGTGGAACTATAAGGTGACCAATAACCGGGAGAGGGATATATTTATTTTAAGGTTGTAAAATGCAGCTCCATCCTGGGCAAGTATCAGGCTATTCTGATTACCATAAATCTCAACCATACCGCCAAAGGGATTAAAACCCGGAGATTGCGCCATAAATCCTTTTTGTGTGCGGATAATTCCTCCTGAAATGTTGGAAGTGAAGCTATATGGTGCAGCATCCTGAATCAGAATTGCCTGATCAACAAAATCGAGTACACCGTTAGTCATTGTCAAACCGGCATTTGCGTAGCTGCCCCAGAAGCTTTGAAACGCTCCGCCATAAACTTTAAACTCACCACCATTTATGTTCAGGGTTCCATGTAAATCGATGCTCTGTATGGCATCCTGATGCAATTCGATTGAGTTGCCCCAGAGAACATATTCGCCATAGATCCCATCGTCGGCAAGGTCGGAAGCGTAAAACGTGCTGCCCCCGGCTATCCATATACCGCCCTGGGTCCAGTCATAAACCTGGCAAGTGATGGATGAACCTGTCTGATCGTAAAAATATTGTAAGGCTTTATCGATTTCAAGGATATTGAACGTTTCTGTTGAACATAACTGAGGATAAATACCTGTAAAAATTACCCTTCCGGTACCTTCAAGAAATGCATCTGGCCCCGCTGTATTGTTCCAGTCACCTTCAAGCTGAATAGTCCTGTTGTTGCTGTTAAAGAGTCCACTCTGTATGCTGAGGTTGTTGGTTAATCTGATATTTGATGATAAAGCCACAGTATTGCCTGGATTTTTATTGATCAGAACATTGTAAAATGAACTGCCCGCAATCTGACTGATTGCAACCGTGTTCCCATCACCATAAAACTCAAATGTACCCCCTTCGGGGTTAAAGTCGGTTCTGGTGCAGGTGAAATTGTTTGCTGTACGAATGATTCCGCCACTGATGCTATCGATCAGGGTATAAGCTGATGTCTGATAAATATTCAAGCCACAGGTTTTCAGGTCAATGATTCCTGAAGTCATTTTTAATTTGGCATTGTTACCGTAAGGCCAGTAACTTACCGAACCGAACAGGTTAATAGTGCCTCCATAATTATACAATTCACCTGCCAGGTCAACAAAAGTTCCGGTGCCTGAATTGGTAAGGTTGATTGTCGCACCCTCCTGGCAAATGAATGTGCCTTTTATGGCGTTATCGGTCAGGTCGTTTGCCGTAAAGGTTGCCCCTTCATCCACCTCTATTCCGCCGGAAGTCCAGTCGTAGCTGGCACAGGTAACCTCTCCCGTAATATTCAAGTTGGAGTTTAACAAATTAATTTCCAGGTTGTTAAAGATAGTTCCATTGGGTGAGATGATAGATCTCCATGATGTGAATTCAACAGTACCTGCAGATGCATCAAACCCGGCCGGTCCTGCCTGATTTACGAAATCGCCATCACACACGATGTCATAGGTAGCTGTGGGCGAAGGCCCATTGTTACAGCTAAGAGTTCCACTATATATGGTGATATCAGAGACTGACAGATCGCCTGATTTTATGTAGCAAATACCGCCGGGTTTGTCAATTACAAGACCTCCTAATTCCGCATCAGGATACTGAAGGTCAATGTATTGTGTTCCCGTACCATTCATGATCAGTTCGCAGAGCCAACTATTGCTGGCATTTGATTCAAGGGTAAAATCGCCTTTGCATAGTAAACTGCCGTTTCCCAGGATTTCGGATCCGCTATAACCTATGCAACTGCCATAAACCTCGACGTATGAAAACGGTGTCAAGAAATGGAGGATACCTCCACTTTCAATTTCAAGAGCGTTGGCTCCAAGATTGGTTATCGTTAAAAATTGTAAAGTAAAGGTGCCTTCCCGTATCTCAAAGGTGCCTGAGCATATGATGGTACCCTGCGATTGTGCGACGGTGTACGCATCGGCTTTAGTTATCCTGATATTCCTGTATACATCGTACGGATCGGAATACCAGAATGTGTCTTCACTGCCTGTAAAATACAGGTATGAACTGCCATTCATGGTAAACTGTCCCAGATGCGAATCGAAATCCCTGAAAATGTTTAAATAGCTGTTATCAGCCATTGTCAGCGCCGTCCCGGTTTCAAGGATCAAATCCCTGCAATAAGCCGTTGCATCGGAAATTAGCGGCATATTGGGTACATTTTGCGGTATTACGACATCGGTTGAAGAACCGGGGACCATGTTATTGTCCCAGTTCTCGGGAGTCATCCAGGATGTTGAAAATAGCCCTGTCCAAAGCCCGGGTGTTGCTGTGGTCCAGCTGATCAGGTTGTAGGGATCATTTTCATATGCTGATCCCGCATAGGCTCCGGTGGCACTTCTGAATTCAATGCTGCCTGCGTTATTCTGCTTTTACACATTGTTAAATACCGGGGCGGTCGGAAAGTTTGCCCCCCGAATAATTAACTCCTGACTGTTGCTGAAGTACAGGAACCTGTCAACACCATACGAAAAAGTACACTGATCGAACGGGTTCAGCGGATCAACGGTAGCTGTGCTGTAGATATTTATCCCGTGATTGTATTCAAAAATTGCATATCTGGCCGAAATGGTGCCATACACATGAAATTCATGGTGCCCCGATGCGGCATTGTCGGTTATGATCGGTTTGCTTACAGAAGTCCCAATTGCTTTTAAGGTTCCCCCATTGGCCACTGTAATGGCCTTTGTTCCTTTAACCCTCAATACTGATCCGTTTTCAATCCAGAGGGTACCACCGTTGTTAACAGAAATATTGCCGTTGGTGAACAGTATTTTACCGGTAGCCAGGAAAGTCCCGCTTTGAACCGTTAGTAATCCGTTAACAGTTACGTTTGTGGCTAAGGTTACCGTGTTTGCCGTTGCCTTGTTGATGGCTAAATTGTAAAGATTGCCGGCGTTCATGGTCAGGTTGGTATTGGCTGAACCAACCAACTCAACAGTACCTGCTGCCGGGTTAAAATCAGAGCGGCCATTGGTAAAGTTGCCTGCTGTCTTAATGGTTCCGCCGGTTATGTTGTTGGTAAATGTATAGGAGGCATCGGTTCTGATCAGAATACCCTGATCCACAAAATTCAGCACCCCACCCGACATGGTAATTGCTGCATTGCCCTCATAAGGCCACCAGCTTGGATTGTTTCCGCCATAAACATTAAAGTTCCCGCCATAAATATACAAATTGCCCCTAAGATCAATATTTCCGCCGTAGTTGTAAAGGTTAATGGTGCAGTTTGCATTGCAATAAAAACTGCCCGCGATCGCATCATCTGTCAGGTCATTGGCTGTGAATGTACCCCCGTTAAGTACATCGACAGGCCCAGCAGTCCAGTTGTAATGTGAACAGGTAACTGTTGTTCCGTTTACCCTGAGTGCACCACCAATTGCTTTGTGTACTTCCAGGTTATAAAAGTTTTCGCTGGAACAATACTGGTGAACATTGCCCCCATTGAAAATAACCGTTCCAGTTCCTTCGGTAAATCCGGATGTTCCGACATTATTGGTCCAGTTCCCAAACAGGCCAATGGTGCTGGCACCCGCATCAAGCACACCTGCCTGAATGGTCATATTGCCCATCAGTTGCATTATATAGCTTGTAGATATGGTTACAGTTCCTCCTGTGTTGATATTTATTGAATTGAAGTAGTCGTTGATGTTGATCTGAATACTCTGGGTTCCGGAAGTTTTTTCGAAACTCAGGGTTCCGGAACCCATATTAATATTGCCTGAGTTGACAAGATTGCCTTTTAAAATGGTAGTAATATTTGCCTGACCATTCAGTACTGCGCCTGAGCCTATGTTGATGGGCCCGTTGATTGCAAGGGCTGAAGTTGAAGCGGCGCCTATGTATACAATTGCTCCTCCTGTTTTATTAACCACAAGACCATAGAAACTGCTGTTGGCGCTGTTGGACGTAATCGTGGAATTATTGCTCCCGGTAAAGGTAACCGTGCTATAACCCATGCTTACAGATGAACCTGTTGCAAATTCCCAGTTACCAGATACATTGATGCCACCGTTGATTGCGCCTGTCATGGAAGATCCGGAAGCCCAGGTGACGTTGACAGCTGTGAAGGTTCCGGTATGGGTAATCGCACTTCCAATACTGAATGAACCGTAAATAATTGTATTTCCCGAGGCGGTCAGCAAGGCATTGTTTGCTGAGGTCCCGCTGATTGTCAGCGAGGCTCCGGCATTGATGGTCAGGTTATTGCAAACACCCGTAGTGCCTGATAACAAAGGTTGATTTGACGGCGCCGAAGGAATTGTAACATTATCGGCGGCAGTGGGCGCCCCGGCCGGCGACCAGTTGGTTGATGTGCTCCAGGCTGTGCTGGTTGTTCCGGTCCATGTCTTTTGCGCGGATACTCCGGTTGAAATAATGATTGCCAGAAGTGCAATTAAAAGTAACTTGCTTTTCATAAGAGTATGATGTTGGATGTTATTATTCTATTGCCTGATGAAATGATCAGTTAAGCGGTATGGCGGTAGATATCGAACTCAGTAAAGTGACCGCTGTAGTTAAGGTAAGTATGTTGCAGTGTATGTATAGTTTCCTGTATATTCAGTTCAATCCATTCAATGAAGGCAATCACATCTTCTTCATCGCCCTCCATCAGGATTCTGACACCCGATGAGGCACTGTAATCCATCCGGCCTTTTATCCTTAGCCGGTAGGCGGCCTTCATGCATTCAAATCCGAAACCATCATCGTATGATTTTCTTTCAAACCGGATTTCTGAAAATGCGGGCATGTGTTTCTGTATTAAGGCAAATCAAATATATGTTGTGATTGTCAACAAAAGCAAATTTCAGGGTAGGACAAATGGTAGGACAGCTATTGAAATAATTGAATAGCAATGATTACTGCGATATCAGAAAGCTGTATAAGTCGGCTTCGGCTACACATCTTGCAGCAAAGGATTCCATTTCATTTTCGCCTGAAGCAGCAGCCTGTTCCAGTGCAGTTTACCCGGTTCCATTACGGTATCCGGGTTTTCTTCCGCTTATCTTTCAATGTTATAAAGCAATGGATCTGTTACCCCGGCTTATTCATCCTGCCAAAGTTCATTTGGATGAAACTTTTAGAATCTATTCCCGTTAGGCTCAGGGTCTGTATCAGCGGGATCATAAGAATGGCAGTTTTCTTCAGGGTTGGAGTCATGGGCTCAAATCCTGAATTCAACGGTAACTATTACCGCCTTCCTTGCAAGAGGTAACCTGCCGACTTCCTCTGACCCTGCATATCAATGATTTTTCATAGTTGGTAAAATGTTATAGAGTGTTCAGAATACTAGAAGCACACAGCAAAATAAAAAAAGCCTTCCGTCCTGTTTCAGACGAAAGGTTTTCTTTAATTGCGCCGGAAACAGGTTGAATCCCGGCCTTTGATTCGCTGAACGATCAGGGCGTAATACTCCCGACATACCCCGCCGCGTTGTTATCCACAATGGTCATATCGGCGGTGTCGGTGATGCCGTCACCGTTCACATCTGAGTCAATATAGCCTACCGTATAATTGGCTGTATCGTTGTCAACCGGGGTTATGTCGGCGGTGTCGATAAATCCATCCTGATTGACATCGCCGCTGTAGATCGCGTAATATCCGTCGGCCATCATCAGCAGGTTGCCTCCGTAAGCTTTGGCAGGGGTATTGAAACTGTAATTAATTGTTCCCGGAGCAAAGGAAACCGGTGCGGCTGTGGTTGTTTCGAGTCCATTGCGGTGACGAATGGTGATGTAATAGGATTGTGACAGTGATGCCGGAAAGTTTATGCTGGCAAGACCATTTGTACCAAGCATGACATGCCCGGCCACATATTCGGTTTCGTAGTAATCGAGTCCGCTATGGAATTCAACGGTTATCTCATCGGCAATGCCATCACCGAATTGGGGACCGTTTTCGTTGTAGGCCTGGTTCATGGTGCCGGATCCCGCATACAATCCCTCCAGTAATACCTGAAGGTTAAGCTGTTTCAGTGGCCCCCAGTGAATGCGGTTGTGGGGGTCATCGTCGAAATTCTCACCTGAAAAGTCACCGGTAGCATAGTTTAAGGTGATGCTTCCCTGGTTCATGGTTTTTCTCACATTGCTTCCGCCGTTCCAGGTATTGGGTGGGAAGATGGCATTGTCGATAACGAGGTCCTGGTTATTTTCTATGGTCAGCAGCGTTCCTCCGGGTGAACCGTTGCGGAATTCACAATTGGCAAAGGCATATGCCGGATTGATGGTGGCACCTGCGTCAATGTAAACGCCTTGTACCGGAAGATGCTCAAAGGTTGTGTAAGAAGCTTCAAACATAGAACCACTGTGGGCTGTCAGGGTGTAAGTATCACCTGTGTTTTTGCTTCTGACACGGGCAAGTGCCCCGGGGTAGCCATAGAAGGCTAAGCGGGAATTTTCCAAAGCATTCACGGAAGCTAGATTGTGCATTTCAAGGGTGCCGGAGTTGACTGCCAGCCAGCCGCCTGCCTGGATTTCAAGCTGGTTTCCGCATTCCACCACAGCCCCGAAGTTCACTTCAGCCAGCCCCTCTTCAACAGTGAAGTTGTTGTTTATTCTGGTATCAAGCATCAATAGCCTTTCCATAGGAGATGACTTGCTGGTCCTGAGGTTCCACAATGATCCCCCGTCAGAAGTTCCAACCATTGGATTTCCCGCACCGTAGATTTCTACTTCACCTCCGGTCGGACTGAATCCGGAAGTATTTACAAAGAACATACCCTGTGTTCTGATAGTTCCTCCGTTAATGTTACCTGTAAAGTTGTATGGATAAGATGCGGTGATGTTTATTCCATAGTCGGTGATATCAAGGACTCCGCCGGTCATGATCAGGCTGGCATTTCCGCTGCCACCCCAGTATCCGGCACCCAAACCGCCGGAAATGGTAAATTGCCCGTTGTTAATGTTCAGCTCACCAACAAGGTCGGTGGTCTGTGCGGCATCCTGATGAAGCTCAATGGAATTTCCATAAAGAGTGAAAGAACCATAGATTCCGTTATC
The DNA here is from genome assembly GCA_016709025.1 of Bacteroidales bacterium. Classification (GTDB taxonomy): domain Bacteria; phylum Bacteroidota; class Bacteroidia; order Bacteroidales; family Lentimicrobiaceae; genus Lentimicrobium. The sequence goes on from JADJEQ010000012.1 coordinate 161,707, forward strand.
AGCCAGGTCAGCTGCATAAAAACTTCCGGTACCATCGATCCAGAGTCCTCCGCTGGTCCAGTCGTAACTCTCGCAGGAAATAGCCGCACCCGGCATGTTGTAGAGCTTTTGGACTGGTTTATCGATCTCGAGTATATTAAATTCTTCAGTTGAACAGTATTGGGGTTTTATGCCGGTGAATCTGACGCGCCCAGTTGCTTCATGGAAAAAGCCCGGGCCGGCTATATTGTTCCAGTCGCCTGCCAGACTGATGGTTTGCTGATTGCAATGAAGCGACCCACTTTGTATGGTTAAATCATTAAGTAATTCAACATGGTGATTCAGACCAACCAAGCCGCTTCCAGTCTTATTAATCAATAAATTATATATGTTGCACCCATCCTGAAAAGTGATTTGTGAAATGTTTGAGCTATATAATTCAACGGTTCCGCCTGTCGGATCAAAGTCCGGATTGAATAAATAAAAGTCTTCGGATATTCTGATAGTGCCACCGGAAATGCTGTCTGTTAAAAGATCATATGCATAATCCCGGATATCCAATCCGCAGGTCTTAAAGTCGATGGTGCCTGACGTCATAACTACTTTGGCATTGTTGTAAGATGCAGGCCATCTGCATGATGAGCCGTACAGGTTGAAGGTTCCACCATAGTTAAATAGTTCACCAGCCAGGTCGACAAATGCAAGATCTCCTGCATTGGTGAGATTCATCGTACCATTCTCCTGACAAATAAACCTGCCTTTCATAAGGTTATCAGCCAGCTCGTTTGCAGTAAAAGTTGCCCCTTCAAGCACCTCTATCCCACCTGAAGTCCAGTCATAGTTTGCACAGGAAACCTCACCCTCAATCCGTATCAGGCCATCGTCCGAATCTATTTCCAGGGTGTTAAAGACAGTTCCATTGGGAGAAATGATGATAGATCCCCAATCGTTGAAAGTAATTTTACCGGTAGACGCATCAAATCCGGCCGGTCCGGCCTGATTTTCGAAACCATGTTTGCACACAATGTTATAAGTCGCGGTAGGAGAGGGACCGTTATCGCAGCTCAGGGTTCCACTATATATGTAGATACGAGAGGTAGACAGATCGCCTGATTTTATGTAACAAATTCCGCCGGGTTTGTTGATGACAAGGTGATCTATAAGGGTGACAGGATCCTGTAAGTCAATGAATTGAGTGCCATCACCGATCATGCCCAGGGCTCCAAACCACCATTCACAGTTGAATGACTCCAGGGTAAAATCGCCTTTGCATCCTAAACCACCGTTTCCCTGGATTACGGATCCGCTATAACCAATGCAACCGCCATAAACCTCTACGTATGAGTAAGGTATCCAGAAATCGAGGATGCCTCCGTCTTCTATTTCAAATGCGTTGGCCCCGGTGTTGGTCACAGTTAAAGTCTGCCGGAGTGTGTAGGTCCCTTCGCGTATCTCAAATGTTCCGGAGCAGGTTATCATGCCCTGCGATTCAACTACTATATTTTCCAGATCCTTTGAAACCCTGATATTGGTGTAACTATCGTTATTCCCGACATGCCAGAATGTGTTTTCGGATCCTGTAAAATACAGGAATGAGCTTCCGTTCATGGTAAACTGCCCGTCATAGGAGTCGAAATCTCTGTAAACATTCAGGTAACTGTTGGTGGAAAGGGTCAGTTGCGCTTCTTCTTCCAGGATCAAATCCCTGCAATATGCTGTCCCACCGGCAAGTACCGGCATGTTGGGCGCGTTTTGCGGTATCACGACATCGGTAGATGTGCCGGGAATACTGTTGTTGTCCCAGTTTTCGGTGGTCACCCAGGAGGTTGAAATCTGCCCCGTCCATAGCCCCGGAGTTGCAGTGGTCCAGCTAACCAGGTTATAGGGGTCATTTTCATAAGCAGCCCCTGCGTATGCTCCGGTGGCACTTTTAAATTCCACACTGCCTGTATTGTTGATTTTCCAGATGTTGTTGAAGAGTGGTGCGGTCGGGAAGCTGGCTCCGCGGATAACAATATCCTGACTGTTACCTATGGCTAAAAACCTGTCATTCCCATTACGGAATGTGCAGTAATCGAATGAATTGAGGGAGTCAACCGCTGCCTGCGACCAGATGTTAACCCCATAGTTATATTCAAATGTAGCACGACGTGCCGAAATAGTTCCATTGATCTGCAGTTCATACATTCCTGAAGCGCCGTTTCTGGTAATCAATGAATTTGTCCCGGCAGTTCCTTTTACCGAAAGTGTTCCACCGGTTGCTACGGTAAGTGCCTTGCTGCCGGTAATCCTGAGCTGTGAACCATCCGAAAGGGAAAGGGAACCACCGTTGTTTACATTGATGTGGTCACCGGTGTAAATTATCCGGTTAGCAGCGGCCATTGTGCCACTATTGATGTTGAGCTGGCCGTTGATGGTTGTATTTCCCATCAGGTCAACAGAAATACCAGCTTGCTTATTGATGTTCAGGTTGTAAATATTTCCGGCTGTTACCGAGAGGGTAGAGGCTGTTGATCCATACATTTCAAAGGTTCCTGCCGTTGGGGTAAAATCGGTCCGGCTGCATCCGAGATTTCCGGAAGTTCTGATGGTTCCGCCCGTGATATTGTCGGTCAGGGTATAGGTAGGATCGGTTCTGATAATAATCCCCTGATCGGCAAAATTCAGTACCCCGCCCGACATGGTAATTGAGGCATTGCCCTGATAAGGCCACCAGCTTGGATTGTTACCTCCATAAACATTAAAGTTACCCCCATAAATAAAAAGATTACCCCTAAGGTCAATATTTCCGCCGTAGTTGTAGAGGTTAATGGTGCAGTTGGCGTTGCAGTAGAAACTACCCGCGATCGCATCATCTGTCAGGTCATTGGCTGTGAATGTACCCCCGTTAAGTACATCGACAGGCCCTGCAGTCCAGTTGTAATGTAAACAGGTAACTGTTGTTCCGTTTACCCTGAGTGCACCACCAATTGCTTTGTGTACTTCCAGGTTATAAAAGTTTTCGCTGGAACAATACTGGTGAACATTGCCCCCATTGAAAATAACCGTTCCCGTTCCTTCGGTAAATCCGGCTGTTCCGACATTATTGGTCCAGTTTCCAAACAGGCCGATGGTGCTGCCGCCCGGATCAAGTACACCTGCCTGGATGGTCATATTGCCCATCAATTGCATGATATAACTGGTAGATATGGTTACGGTTCCTCCGGTATTGATATTGATTGAATTGAAAAAGTCGTTGATGTTGATCTGAATACTCTGGGTCCCCGAAGCTTTTTCGAAACTCAGGGTTCCGGAACCCATATTAATATTTCCGGCATTGACAAGATTGCCTTTTAAAATGGTGGTAATATTCGCCTGGCCATTCAATACTGCACCTGAAGCTATGTTGATGCCCCCGTTAATTGTAAGGGCTGAAGTTGAAGCAGCGCCGATGTAGACAATTGCGCCTCCTGTTTTGTTGACCACGAGACTGTAGAAACTGCTGTTTGCACTGTTGGAAGTTATTGTGGAATTATTGCTTCCGGTAAAAGTAACTGTGCTAAAGCCCATGCTTACTGCCGAGCCTGTGGCAAATTCCCAGTTGCCGGAAACACTGATGCCCCCGGTGATTGATCCTGACATGGAAGATCCCGCACCCCAGGTGATGTTGACGACTCTGAGCGTTGGGGTTGAAATACCTGTAAGGCTCAATGAGCCGTTAATAATTGCATTCCCTGAAGCTGTCAGCATCCCTTCGTTTGACATAGTGCCGTTAATGGTGAGGGATGCCCCTGCGTTAATTGTCAGGTTGTTGCATACCGGGGTGGAAGTGCCACTGATAAGAGGCTGATTTGCCGGCGCAGAGGGAATGGTTACATTGTCGGTAGCGCCAGGTGCCCCGGCCGGCGACCAGTTGGTTGAGGTGCTCCAGGTAGTACTGGTTGTTCCGGTCCATGTCTTTTGAGCGGAGACTCCGGTTGAAATAGTGATTGCCAGAAGTGGAATTAAAAGTAACTTACTTTTCATAAGAGTATGATGTTGGATTTTATTATTCTATTGCCTGATGAAATGCTCAGTTAAGCGGTATGGCGGTAGATATCGAACTCAGTAAAGTGACCGCTGTAGTTAAGGTAGGTATGTTGCAGTGTATGTATAGTTTCCTGTATATTCTGTTCAATCCATTCAATGAAGGCGATCACATTTTTCTCATCTCCCTCCATCAGGATTCTGATTCCCGTCAACGGACTGTAATCCATCCGACCCTTTATTCCAAGCCGGTAGGCGGCCTTCATGCATTCAAATCCGAAACCATCGTCGTATGATTTTCTTTCAAACCGGATTTCTGAAAACGCGGGCATGTGTTTCTGTATTAAAGCAAATCAAATATATGTTGTGATTGTCAACAAAAGCAAATTTCAGGGTAGGACAAATGGTAGGACAGTTATAGTCATTTTTTCAATCAAGTATTAAATGTCTTTAAATCAGTTATATGAAAACCGGAAATTAAATCTTGGATTGCTACAAACCAAAGAATCCGATCCGAAAAATTCCGTTTTTCCCTCTTTTCAGGGAGTTTTCTGTTGTGTGATTCTCTGTCGTTAATATTTCAAAATAAATACAATTGAGCATCCTGTCAGGGACAACCATAATACCGGCTACCTTGCATAAAGGAGTTCCTGCTCTGAGAATATTTACAAATTGCCGCAATGAAGTATCGCCGGCTTCAGCATGAATAGTAATGCTTCCCTGGTCGCTGTTTCCGCGAATGGTTCCAACGATGCCCATTTCACGGCCTTTCTGTAAAGCGTAGTAGCGGAACCCTGATTGACAGGAGTTCGATTTCAGGATGATTTTTACAGCAGCTCTCATTCCTTAATCTTATATTGGCAGAATAATCGTCTTTAGCAACCTAAGGGCTGAAACTTGTTTCGATTCAGGAATTTCTGAACCTCATGTTACAGGCTTCCATTTTCGCCGTTTATATTGGTAAGAGCAAATATATACCTGCAGATAAAGGGAATCCAAATTTTAAGGTAGGACAAATGGTAGGACAGCTATTGAAATTATGGAATAGCAATGATTACAGCGATATCAGAAACCCGTTGAGGTCGGCTTCTGCTTCGAGGTTAAGCTTTTCGCGCAGTCGTTGGCGGCCTTTGTTGGTGGCATCCAATGAAACATTCATCAGGCCGGCGATCTCACGCGAGCTGAGATTGATGCGAAGGTAGGCCGAAAGCCTGATGTCGTGATCGGTAAGTTGCGGGAATCCCGCCTGAATGCGGTCGAAAAAACCGGCATGAACCTCCTCAAAGGTTGCCTTGAATTTATGTTAGTCCTGGTCAATATCGGTATTCGGGTGACATTAGCGAAAGGCCTGCAATTGTTGATAAGAAAGAACGATTTGGAGATATGGAAATAGATACAGTAATAGGAAAAAACCATAAAGGAGCTTTGCTTACAATCAATGACCGGGCCACTTGGTTTTATCTGTATCAGAAAGCCTAAAGGCAAAGAAGCCAATGCACTATATTTTAAAGCAGTCAATTTCTTTATACCTTTAAAAGACCGGTTGCATAACATTACCAGTGACACAGGAAAGGAATTTGCCTGCCATGAACTCATTAGCCATAGACTGAAGGTGAAAATGTATTTTGCCGGGACGTATAATTCCTGGGAAAGAGGGTCTAACAAGAACCTTAATGGAATGAATAAACAGTGCTTTCCGAAAGGTTATGACTTTGATAAAGTAACCCCCAAAACAAATAAAAGAAGTTAAAAAAACTAAATAACAGACAAAGAAAAGAGTTAACTTTAACACTCCAATTGAGAGATTTCAATAACTAACCAATATTAGCCCAGTTGCATTTGTTTCTTGAATGTAGCTCCTTTTTTCTCCTGATCTGTAATCGATGCCATTCATAACTTAAACTTTATCAATATGAAAAGCTTCTTTTATTTATCCGCGTTGTTCTTGAATTGCTCAATCCTGCTATCAGCTCAGAATGCCGGTGAAATCATTTTCTCCAATAGCGTTATCAACCCTTTACAAGCGGGAAATTCCATAACGGATTTTCAGGCAGGTGATGCTATTTATGCAGTGGCTTATCTGCCCCAGACTGTCATGGAATTATACAATGCACAGGCTGCTTCAAAACTTGATGTGGAGGTGTTTATTTACGAAATAAAGCCTCCGCTTTACGACTACCAGCAGCCTTCGGAAGAACAACTTACGTTTGTTTCAATGCGGGTTTCAGGTGAAATTATTAAACAGAAATTTCTTACAATCGAAATTGCTCCGGATCCTGCACAGTCAGCAGCATATACTACAGCCGGAATAACATTTAAGGAATTCGGAAAGAAATTTGACGGACCTGTTAACTTTACCGAAACCCTTTCAAAACTGCAGCCAGGTAAGCACACGCTTAAAATTGTGGTCAGATGCAATTATGCTGATGCTGCTTCTGGAACTGTTACCATTACCGGAAATGATTTCGGGATGTACAAAAAAAAATCTGATGAATTGAATACATTAGCGCAAAACGCCGGGGCGGAAAATGCTGTAATGCCTGTTGCAAAGAAAACAGATGCCGCCCTTGAAAGCCGCATGATAGCTGCATTCAAAGGGTCGAATGACTGGAAAACAGGATTTATTGATGCAACGGATGTATTACGGATATCGATTTACGATGCCGACTGGTTTATCAGGCGCAACGAACTTACCGGGGCAATTCTTCACCGGTATATCAGGGCTGCTATTGCAGTGAAAGCCAAAAATGGAAATTGCGCCTATTACCCGGTTACATTTCAGGAAGATTATGTAAGCGGGAAATTCCAGCCGCTAAAGTATGATGGAGTTGGGGATAAAGTGATGTTGGATTGCGGGAATGTGAAGAAATGATTGAATAATTCTGAAATCAGACAGGGCTTGCTGAAAAACTCCGTTAGGAGTTTCATGTTTACAGCGATATGAGGAAGCCATTCAGATCGGCTTCAGCTTCAAGATTCAGCTTTTTTCGCAGACGTTGACGGCCTTTATTGGTCGCATCGAGCGAAACATTCATCAATCCGGCAATCTCACGCGAACTTAGATTTATACGAAGGTAGGCCGAAAGCCTGATGTCGTGATCGGTAAGTTGCGGGAATCCCGCCTGAATGCGGTCGAAAAAACCGGCATGAACCTCCTCAAAGGTTGCCTTGAATTTATGCCAGTCCTGGTCAATATCGGTATTTGCATTGATAAACTGAACGACTTCATGAATGATATCCGTCTTATGGTTTGTTTTCAGTTTATCCCGGATTTCCCCGAGAATCTCGTTTTTGTTTACCAGGTTGATGGTAGAGTTGGCGAGCTGAATGTTTTTGTATTCGAGTTCAGCAAGGTACTTTTCGCGTTCAAGGCGGTTGATCTGTTGCTCGGCAAAAATCCTGTCTTCCAGCATTTTATTCTCTGCTTCCTTGCTTTTTATTCGCAAGCGGGCCAGGTCTTGTTCCTGTTTTAACAGTCGTTGACTTTGCTTCAGGTTCTTCGATTTTATCCGGAGAAAGTTATACGTTAGCAGAAGAATTAAAGCCAGGCCAATGATGATCGCTATACCCAGCCTTTGTTTTCTTTGTTTTAATTCAATATCGAGGAGCAATAACTGGTTTTCTTTTTCTTTTTTCTCTGTTTCATAAAGTATTTCAAAATTAGCAAGCTGTTTATGTTTTTCGGCACTAAAAACACTGTCGTTTATTGAAGAAAACTTTTTAAAATATTCGTATGCTTTTTTGTAATCATTGTTCTCTTCGGCTAACTCATAGAGGCTTTTGTAGTTTCTGGCCAGGTTAAACAGCGAATGGTTTTCGTTTGCAATGGCAGAGCTCTCGAGAAAACAGCGTTCGGCCTTGTTCGTTTGCCCAAGTTGCCTGTAAATATTCCCCATATCCGTCAGTGTGATAATCTGAGATTCCTTTATCCCTGTTTCCCTGAAAATAATCAGTGCTTCTTCATTCAGGCGGATGGCTTCATTATATTTCCCTTTGGCGGCAAGCACGGTGCTGATTTCATTCTTCCGGATACCAACCTTGATTTTTTGATTGTATTTTTGATCAATCCGCAGCGCCTTGTAAAGATATTCCAATGCTGTATTGTAATCTTTCAAATAATACCATGCCATTCCAATATTGCTTAGCCTGATCGCTTTGCTTGGTCCGGCAGGGGTATAACCCAGGGCATCTTCATAAAACCCGATCGCTTGCCTGTGTTTACCCCACCGGCTATAAACCATTCCCATGTTGTTGAGCGATGTTGCAATCGCGGCCGAGTCGCCCGATTTCCGGTCAAGGTATAGCGTTTGGCCAAAATACTCAATGGCTTTGTCGAATTGCGACAGATAGAAATAATTGGTGCCGATGTTATTCAGGTTATTCGATATCTCAACCGCGTTTTGCAGTTTTTTCTGAATGTTCAGCGAGGCCTTATTCAGCGAAAGTGCTTTTTCGGTGATGCCAAGTTCCTGATAACAATAGGCAGCGTCGGTCAGCCGCTCGGCCATAAAACTATTCGAATCATTGTTAAATTTATAGCTAGCATCAGCCGATTGCAGATAAAAACCGATGGCTTTCTGGTAGTCATTTTTATAGAACCAGGCTTCCGCAGCACATCTCGCAGCAAGAGACAGTTTTTCGTTGTTATCTGAGGCAATGGCTAATTCTAAGGCAGTTTGTGCCAGAAAGAGCGCTGTGTCGGGGTTTTCCTCTGCCAGCCTTTCACTGCTGCGAATCAATGAATCCATGATCGCAGATTGATGAAGCCGCCCGAAATTCTTTCGGATAAAGTTTTTCGAATCCTGTCCCGAAAGGCCAAAAGTCCAGATCAGCGCATACAGCAGAAAGACAGTTTTCTTCAGGGTTGGGTTCATGAGAACAAAACTTGAATTCAACGGTAACTATTTATCGTCTTCCGGGCAAGAGGTAACCTGCCGACTTCGTTTTACCCTGCAATTTAATGAATTTTCAGAGATGACAAAAAGTTTTTAAAGTGTGTCAGATATTGCCAGCTTTCAATAAAATGTAAAAACCTTTCGCCATTTTCAGACGAAAGGTTTTCTTCATTTGCGCCGGAATCAGGTTAAATCCCGGTCTTTGATTCATTGAATAATCAGGGCGTCACACTTCCCACATACCCCGCCGCATTGTTGTCCACAATGGTCATATCAGCGGTGTCAACAATTCCATCGCCGTTTGCATCGGAAACAATGTAGCCCGACAGGAAGCCTGCCGAATCGTTGTCAACCGGAGTTATATCGCCGGTGTCCACAATGCCGTCCTGGTTTACGTCGCCGCTGAAAATCGCGTACTCTCCGTCAATCATCAGCAACAGATTATCCCCGAATGCTTGTGAAGCAGAAGAAGTGAAGTCGTAAAAGATGTCATTTTCAGCAAACGAAACCGGGTTTGCAGTCGTAGTGGTGATACTGTTCCTGTGTTTTATGGTAATGTAGAAATCACCATTCAAACTTTCAGGAACCGGACTGATCGAGATATCGCCGCTGGTGCTGATATCCACATTGTTGAAAGAGTGTTCAACGACCTGGTAATTACCTCCATTGTGCAATTCAATGGTCACCTGGTCGGCTGTGTTTCCGGGGAACTGATCCCCTGTTTCATTCTGGGCCTTGTGCAGCTCTCCGTTGCCTGTGTACAAGCCTTCAAGGTAAACTTTCAGATTCAACGTTTTACTTTGTGAATTGATTACCGAGAAAGCCAGATCGCTGTGCTGTCCGGGCGCAGGATCGGGGAAGAAGATGGGTTGCCATCCTGTACCGGGGGCCCTGGTTTCAGATGCACAACTCACCGGGTTGATCCAACGGTTGGCCTCCTGCCACCTCCACACGGCTGGTGCCTGTGCACTGACTGAAATTGCACGGACACTCAACCAATATTTATGATCCTTTATCTGTGCGAACGGCAAAGGCAGGACGAAACTGTATTTGTAAATGATACTTGACTCGCCATTCACATGACCGGTATTTACTTCAGAAATCGAATTGAATGGAACGGAATAACTGAGAATGGTTTCATCAGGTAAACAACCGCCATCGGAATAGACTTTCACCTCAAAGTGATCAATCCCATCGCCACGGTTCTCGCCAGTGGTATTCATTTCATAATTCCCCCACCAGTCAAACTGTGTAACAAGGCCGCCGTTACAAATCCAGTCGTCGGTCACTTCCGTGGAATTGTCTGAATGCAGTCCGGGTAGTTGCTCATCCGGTAACTGATGCCATTTGTGGCTTGATTTACTGATGTTTACCCGGTAGTCCTCTACTTCGCCATCGTACGCAGCACCTGAGAAGGGAAGAGCCGGCTGATGGCTGAAACGGAACCTCGCAAAGGCTGGCCCTGGCAGCGCGTTGCCCGGAACCATGAAAGTGAAGAAATTATTTCCGGCAACCGGGTTGATGTCAACATACACCTGTTCTCCGGCATCGGCCCATGAGCCATTTCCGTTGAAGTCGATCCACATATTGAACAAAGCATTGCCAACAGAAGCCACGACTTTGATCTTGCATGGATTGCCCGGCGACAATGGCCAGAGGAAAGTAACGCCATCCTCATCGTTGAGGCTGTTCAGGTTGTCTCCGTTTGCTCCGGGTGAAGGCTGCCCGTCGGGTTCATTGTCGATGCTGGTTCCCAGATAGGTAAAGCCGTCGATGGTGTGTTGTGCTCCACCACTGGCCGAAAGGGTCGGATAGTCGTTCGGGTTTAATGGATTGTCAGGTGCATCACCAAAATCATAGATTTCCTGCGGGGATCCTTCGATAAAGACTGCATAATCCTCCACTTCTCCATCGTTCACCAGGCCGCTGAAAGTGATCGGGGCATTGCTGGTGCGGAATCTGAAACGGCTGTAGGATGGTCCCATGTTGGCATTTACCGGAACACTGAATGTCAGGGTGTTGGACCCTGCTGACAGTGGCTGGTTGATGAACATATGCTCACCCGCATCAGCCCAGTCGCCATCGGTGTTGAAATCCATCCAGGCATCGAGGAAGCCTGCAGTCGATGCAGTCGCGGTAATTGTTACCGTTTGTCCCTGGAGAACAAATGGAGGCATGGTAATACCGTCTTCGTCATCCACATTGGCTACATCATCGCCCGTTGCCATAGCATTAGGCTGCCCGTCGGTTTCCGCATCAATCAATAACCCAAGGTGGGTGCCCGCAACAACATTGTGCCGGGCCCCGTTGTTGCTCAGCAACGTCGGGTAATCGGTCGCGATGGCCGGGTTGTCGGGTACATCGCCGAAATCGAGTTCATTGCCCTGCTGGCCGGTTAAAATCGTGATCAGGTAATCTTCCACCTCCCCGTCAAACACCAGTCCGTCATAACTGATGGCAGCAGGCGTCGTTCTGAACCTGAACCTGGTGTAGGAAGCACCAACTGTGGCATTTACCGGTACACTGAAGTTAAGGTTGTTTACTCCTGCAACAAGCGCCTGGCTGATGAATATATGTTCACCCGCATCGGCCCAATCGCCATCAACATTAAAATCTATCCAGGTGTCAAGGAAGCCGTTGACCGATGCAACCACCGATACCGGCACCGTTGAACCCTGGTTCACAGTGAGAGGTATCGTTACACCATCTTCATCGTCGCCAAGCGAAGGATACAAACAATCGGTATCATCGCAACGGGCACCAATGGAGGGCTGTCCGTCGGGCTCGGGATCAATCAAAGCCCCAAGACGGATATTCGGCGAAATACTGTGCCTTGCACCATTGTTTGCAAGCAATGTCTGGTAATTCAATCCGGCATCGTGGAAATCGGGCGCATCGCCAAAGTCAAATTCACCACTACCGATTTGTTCGACAAACACGGCATAATCCTCGACTTCTCCATCGGCGGCTAATCCGTCGTAACTGATAGGTGTATTGAAGGTGCTGTAACGGAAACGGGCGAATGAGTTGCCAATCCCCACTGCAACCGGTACCGTGAAGGATAGGCTGTTCAAACCGGCAGTCACTGGCTGGTTGATGAAAATATGTTCACCCGCATCGGCCCAGTCGCCATCAACATTGTAATCAATCCATGCATCCAGAAATCCATTAGCGGATGCTGATACAGCAATAGTAACATTAGAACCCTGTAAAACAACCGGAGGCATGGCGACACCGTCTTCATCGTCCAAATTGGCGAGGTCATCGCCGTCAGCCAGGACTGTTGGTAGGCCGTCAATTTCAGGGTCGATCAGTAATCCGAGGTAGACTGCCGGATTGATGGTATGTCGTGCCCCGTTGCTGAACAGCAGTGTGGGATAATCATTTGTATTGGCCGGATCATCCGGAGCATCACCGAAATCAAGCTCACCGGTCGGAGGTACACCAATGTTAGTGGTGGCATAGTCTTCGACTTCGCCATCCGCAACCAGGCCATCGTAACTTATGGGTGCATTGGTGGTTCGGAAACGGTAACGGGTATATGATGCACCTGAAATTGCTGTAACCGGAACAATAAATGACAGGCTGTTTAACCCGGCCGTTAATGGCTGATTAATAAAAATATGCTCACCCGCATCACCCCAGTCGCCATCCACATTGTAGTCAGTCCAGGCATCGAGAAAGCCGGCGACTGAGGCAACTACAGAAATGTTAACCGTATTTCCCGCGTTGATAATCGGTGGCATGGTAACACCATCCTCATCGTCGCCCAAAGACGGGTATAGGCAATCGTTGTCATCGCATACTGCGCCGGGCGAAGGTTGTCCGTTGGGCTCTGCATCAACCTGGCTGCCTAAGTAAACCCCGGGAACGATGGAATGGCGCGCACCATTGCTGGCCAGTAAGACCGGGTAATTGATTGCCTGGGGATCTTCGGGCGCATCGCCAAAGTCTAAACCATAGAAAACAGGACAATTTTTTACCTTCAGACAGAATACACCAGCTGTATCCACACAATTAAAGTTATTGGAAACAACCACAGCTATCTGATAATTACCAGGTACATTCGAGGTGAAGGGCAGATTCTCCCCAAATCCGATGGGTGTACCCCAGTTACTGGTTTCATACCAGGTAATGGATGGATAGGCGGTCGGATAAGTGTTGTAAGGAGCGACGGCATTCAGCGGAAGCGGAATGTACAGATTCAGGGTATCTGTATCGCAGATGGAATCACAGCCCAGCGGGAAGAGGCTCAGATCAGGTTTTGCAAAAATAAAGCCCGCATTCATGGTGGCATCGCATCCGGTAGATTTATTGGTAACCGTGAGACTGTAAAATCCCGGGGATGATGCCGTGATTACCGGCGTTGTCTGACCGGTATTCCAGAGGTAATTGAACAAGGCCGGGTTTACCGGAGTTGGCGAAAGAACTACACTGCTGCCTTCGCAAACGTTGAGTGGAGGTACAGTAAAGGAGGGCGTTTCGTAAAACCAGACGCAAAGCGTGTCAGTAGCAGTACATCCGGTAATTGTATCGGTAACATTTACTATAAAATCAAACACGGCAGGTAAGGATCCCGGTAAAGTCAGGGTTACCCAGGGTGAATTGTCGGTTCCGGGACTGAAAAGCGCCCCCGGGGGATTGCTGCTCCAGCTGTAAATATAGGCCGAATCAAAAACAGTCGTCAGGTTAAAATAGGCAGTTCCGCCGGGTGAGGCGCAAACATAACCGTTGCCTTTTATTTTCGCCTTTGGCAGCTTACTCATATAAATATAAATGCTGTTGGTTTTGTCGGAACAGCCGAAGCCATTGGTAACCGAAGCATAATACTCCCCATGCTGGGTTACGACATAGGTGGAAGCGTTGGCAGAAGGGATCGCATTGCCGTTTTTGTACCACTGATAATTCGTCATACTTCCACAGGCCGTCAGGGTTACAGAACCGCCGGGGCAGAAAATAGTATCGGAAGCACTGATGGTGCATGATGGTATAGGATTAACCGTTATATAGTTTGTATCTGTGGCTATGCAACCCATCTGATCGGTAATAACAAGGATAACGGTATCATTTGGCGGGCTGGCATTTGCATAAGCATGTTGTGTTGAAATCAGGAAGGAAGTTGCACCATCCCCGAAGCTCCAGGCATAATTAAACGCCGGGTTGATGGGATTGGCAAGAAAAGAGGCCGGTGTATTCTGACAAACAGGATTTGTAAAAAAGAAAGAAGCGTTTGGCAGCAAAATATTGACCACTTTCGAAATAGTACTTGTGCAACCTGTTGAAGAGGTAATGGTGAGTGTGATGGTGTATGATCCCGATGCACTGACTGTCAGGTAAGGGCTCGGAGCATTGGCATTCGGGAAAAAGTTACCGGTTCCCGGACCAGTGACAGACCATTGATATAATGTTATGGTATTCGGCGGTGTAACCGTTGACTGGTCAACCAGAAATACCGTATCACAAACCGGGTATGTCCAGAAGTTGGCAACTACATCGCAGGTTCCGGGTCCTCCCGGAAGACAACTTTCAATTTTAACATTTACAATATTCGACCTGATTGAACATCCGTTCAGTGTTACAACAACATGGTACTGGTGAATACCCAGTGGAAGACTGGCGATGTTGATGTTGATGGAGTTGTTGGTTTGTCCGGGCAGCAGGGTGTTATTAAGATACCATTGAAACGAATACCCTGCCCCTGGTGGAGTTGAGAGGGTGAGGATTTGGTTGGTGCCCAGGCAGAATACCGGTAATACATTATAAGTTGCAAGAGCGACCGGCGGTGTGTTGATGGTAACAGCCAAGGTATAACTGCCTGAACAGTGCGAAACCATCAGGGCTGCAGTCGTTGGCGGGCCATGCCACTGTATGTTGACAGTGTTTGTTCCCTGTCCCGATTGAATGGTTCCCCGGTTTGACGGGAAAATTGACCATTGAAACCACCCGGAGGGGTGGGTCCGCTGGCGGTATATTGAACCACCGCATCCACACAAACTGTTGTTGTGCCAGTGATAACAGGCGTAGGGTATGGATTGATATTCAACACCTGGGTAAGCGAAGGGCAGAAAACGCCAGGGCTGATTTCAACATTTTGATAAACGCTGAGCTGCCAGGGTCCCGGAAGGGTAAATTCTGCAACAATGGAATCGTTGTCAGCGCCCATTTGTGAAGGAATATTGCCAGTTCCCATTGAAATACCCCACATAAAATCACTGCCAGTGACATTGGATGAAATACTGTAAGTATGTTTGGTGCCGGGGCAAACAGTCGCCGTCCCCTGTATACTTCCGAGGATTGGTTTTGCAACGACTTTAACCTTCAGGTAAGCTGTATCATTGCAAAAGACTGAAGGGATAGTTGAAACTGCAGTTATGATGTAGTTTCCGGGTGTCCACTGGATGCTTGCGGTTGGCGTACCATTCCCGGCTACTACGATTGGACCGGCAGGTGAAACGGACCAATTGGCCGGCCCACTGCCGGTGTACTGTGTTATGCTTCCTTCGCATACGGTTTCATCGCCTGTAATGGTAAAGATTGGCAGCACATTTACTGCAATTGAATCAACACCATTGCATCCGGCCAGTGGATTGTTGTATTCACATTTTACCCAGTAAAGGCCTGGATTGCTGAATGTAATACTGGCTGTAGTCACATTTCTGTCCTTTTTGTTAAAGGCATAAAATCCGGGTCCATTTACCGTCCAGTTGTAATAAGTCCCCGGCATCCAGGGCAGAGAGAAACTACCGGATGATCCCACGCATAAAGTTGACGGTCCATCAATCGGGAGGTTCGGGTATAATACAGGAACTTCCAGTGTAGTGGAGCCCTGACAGGATGATGACGGGCAGCTCTGGAGGCTGACGGTAGTCGGACCAATGTAGGTGGGGCTCCATTTGATTTTGATGCAACTGGTATTGGCGCCCGAAATGATCGTACCTCCGGTAACTGTCCAGTTATAACTGCCACAAACCATGGGTGTACATACCGAAGTGGTATCTCCGGCACAGACGGTGCCAAAACAACAATCGTAAACAATTTCAGGGCCGGCTCCGGCTAAAACGAATACTGCCTTGGTTATGGTGTCGGTACAACCGCATGCAACAAATGTTTCGCCTCCCTGACCGGTACCAACAGGCTGACCTGCACCCATATCAGTAACTTTCAGAAGCACTGTATAGTTGCCGGGCAAAGCATAGGAATGAGCAGGAGGGTTGGCAAGCGTTGAGGTTGTTCCATCACCGAAATCCCAGAAGAATACACTTCCTCCGATGGAGGTATTGGTGAAATTAACAGGTGTATTCTGACATACAGTGTCCGGAGCAAGTGTGAAATCTGCTTTTGGCCCGTCGATCAGACACAATTGCCTGGTAATGGAATCAATGCATGAACCACCCATGCCCAGGTTGCTGATGACGACTTTAATGATTCCGGTAGCGCCGGATCCCCAGACAATATTTACAGGATTTCCTGTAAAACTGGCCGGAGATCCCCCTGTAATTGTCCAGGTATAGGTATAAGCCGGGTCATTGGGATATACGGTATAGTTGTGCGGCGTGTTTTTGCACGCTGCCGCGATATGACCCTGACCAGCCGGATCAGGCCTGGTGCTGCCGACGCAGGCTCCTTCAGGCGGGCAAATTTCTACTGCATCTTTTAAAACAAAATCCGGACAACAACTCTGGGATTGGAAATACTGTTCTTTTTCTGTCCATGGTTCTGAAGAAGTTTCAATTCCGGCCATTTTATAAGCCAGGTCAACACTCTTCTGCCAATACTGAAATGTTTTTGATTGTTGAACATCTATCCGTGCGAAGTGCTCACCCTGGTTTTTGAACTTTTCAACTTTCTCATCGGCAGAATAAGTTCCGCGATTTTTATCAGAATTCCGCAGCCCGCTGCCGGAGACGTTGGCGAATGCAATGCAAAGGCCGGACAATAACAGTAATTTTGCTCTCATGTTGTACCAGGTTAGAAAATATGAACAGGTTGATATATTCAACTACTATAGATTAATGTCGATTGGTCAGGACTTCAGTTCTGTAAATATTAAGAAAGAATTTAACCTTCAACCTGGTTCGACGAAAAACAGCCAACCATCGTACAGGATGACAGTCAGCCTGAGCGAGTCGAAGATTTTATTTCCTGACCAAAAGACACTATATTTTTTAATTGTGAAAACCAATGTGCAAAGGAGATCCGGAAGAATCAGAGTAGCTGTTGTATATGTTTTTTTTAGTAGTCAACAGAAAGTAAGGTAATATGCTGTATGCCAGGCCCTTTTTGTATAGAGAAATACAATGTGATATATTGCAATAACTAATGAGGAACAGGTAGTATTAATAAAAGTTTCTATATACAATGTTAAATATATGTTAAGACGGAATTGATACACATTAAGCGATTTATCGAACAACTCGGGGGTTTTCCAAATAAAATGAAAGACTATGGCAAACTCACTGACTCCCATAAGAATAATCAGCTCTATCTGAAAAACGTTTAAGGAGTAGTGTTAGGTTACAGCTTATAAAAAACCTTCCGTCTAATTTAGACGGAAGGTTTGATCCTTCACACCGGAAGTCGTTTAAATTCCGGCTTTAAATTCCCGGAACAATCAGGGTGTTGCACTCCCCACATATCCTGCCGCATTGTTGTCCACAATGGTCATATCGCCGGTGTCAACAATCCCGTCGCCGTTTACATCGGAATCCAGGTAGCCTGAAAGATAACCGGCTGAATCGTTGTCAACGGGGGTTATATCGGCGGTATCGACCACACCGTCCTGGTTTACGTCGCCACCATAGAATACAAACTTTCCGGATAGTAGTTTGAGGTTACTGCCAAATGCCTGGCTTATAGCTGTACTAAAGTCATAGCTGATAGCAGGCATGCCAAAATCCAACGGGGTCCCGCTCCAGGTTTCTATGCTGTTGCGGTGCTTAACTACCACATAGTAGTTTGCAGACAAAGGAGCTGGAACTTCAACAGGAGCTGTTCCATCCGTATTCATCTCCACCATATACGGGCCGGCAACCAAGGCAAAGGGAGGGGCAAAATCATGTATTTCAACAGATATATGGTCGGCCACAGTTCCACTGAACTGGTCCCCTGTACTTCCCTGAGCTTTATTCATGGTTGTGCCATTGAACAGGTTTTCGAGAAAAACAGTAAGATAAAGAGTTTTAACATTGCCGGGTATTGCATCAATATTTCCAATGGAAAATGGTGAAAATGAAGTTACATTGGCACGGGTCATCTGGAAAGGATTGTTTCCGGAAAATGGCTGTATTGGTCCAAAATCCCAGTCATTATTTGCATAATGCATAAGATATGCAGAGTTCCTGTTAAAACTGCCCAATTCATTGCTGGTATTCCACTGGAGGGTTATATCTGCGTCAGAACCACCCGGAGTCGTTTCTTCAATCAGCCACGTTTTATTTACGGCTTTTGAAGTGACCGGAATACCTGCATCTCCGCTACTGAGCAGTCCTTCCAGAACGCGAACCCTGAAATCGTCCGGCGTTCCATTGTTGATGATTGTAGCCGGGGTGTAGGACGAGGGTGAAGAGCCTACCGGGAATAAAACAGGCGAATTCCCCACATTATTCAGCTTCAGGCTACCAGTACCATTGGTTACAAAGTATCTCAGGCTATCATAACTGGTCAACAATCCGTTCACAGTAAGTCGTAATTTCCCAGGACAACCTTTCCATGGTTGCCAAAATCAAAGTTTGTAGTTGCAAAATAGTTCTGAAGCGTAAACGGATTATTATCCTGGTTAATAAATGCAACATTTCCAATGCTTGTATTACCTGCGCTGCCAATGAACCGGTCAACCGGTGAATATTCAGTATTGTAAAAATTAACATTATTGAAGGGCGAATTGATAAAACCTGTGCAGGAAGCTGAATCGATTGTTGTATTGTGATCAACGTAGTTTCCGGCAATGGCAATGTCGGCGCCGGGTTGAACAACAACACTTCCCCCGGTTTCTATCATCAGATCCGCGCCATCAACCAGGGCGTAGTTGCTTGCAGCATGCGGGGATAGAATCAATAGCCCCGATTTAACCCATAGTTTTCCGGTTACATGCAAGGCCCGTTATCAATGTAAACTTTCCGCAACCTGTTTTTTCAATGGTTAGTGTATCTGCCGGAAACCTGTTGGCCAGATGATATGTGAGTCGCCTGAGCCTGAAAATTTTAAACCGGAAGCTCACCTGGTTGGACCATAGTTCCATCATTATAAGCACCATAATTGGATATTCCTCCAATTTGGAAAACGGTATCATTATTTATAAAAACATCTTTATCAAGATCAGGGCTGGGAGCACCAATCATTTCAAGGTTTCCGGTTAATTGTAAAACACCCTGATTAGCTAGAAAAATCCCGCCATTTAGTAACCTAATATTCCCACTTACTTGAATTGAGAAGGAATTAATATTACTCATATTGGCAAAATTAATTATGAAATTTGGATCCATGCTATTGCAGTTAATGTTCCCGCTTATTAAAGAAGCTCCTGGTTTGTAAGGTATAAATAATGCTGTGCTCCTTGAGCTATGTTTAATGTAATATTATTCAATGTTACACTGTTAAGAGTGGAAAAGCTATTTAGGGAAAATGTCGGTCCATTAATAGCATTAAGATTAAAAGTGCAATTTGTAGCGATTGCAATACATTCTGGTCCAAAATACACACCGCCGGAATTAATAGTACAGCCGACAAATTCATCAGTTTCATTCGGGAAATCATTGTTACTATTAGGGCTAAAGTGTGGAGTATTTATCGTGCAATTTGTGAAATATGTTCTTCCACCAGTGAAAAAGCCGGACTGAAAATAAGTTGTTGTAATTGTGCTGTTTTCAGCATAAATCGAATTCATATTCAAAGGCTGGGAAGATCCTCCGGCAGCATAACTGCCAGCGAATTCCCAACATGTTAATGTTGAGTTTTGAAGTTTTAATGCTTCTGCATATCCGGATATAGCTGTAGCAGTTCCACCTACTATAACCTGAGTATCGACAAAATTAATGTTACTATTTAAAATACGAAGTGAGTATAATGCACCAGCACCATAACCACAACTATTGATAACCTCTGAATAATCTGTATAGGGAAAATTCCCAATATTTATCTGGCTACCTGTCAGGGTAAGACTTCCAACATTATTAAATACAACAATTTCACCGCTTCTGGGAGCAGCATGGCCTGTTTGGTAAATTATTTCCCCATCTCCATTCATGTATTTACACGTAACGGAGTTCCAATTCATGGCATCATTCCATGATTGTCCATCCCCCTGTCCGGTCCAGGTGCGGGTTACCTGAGCCTGTATATTGATGGATTGTATGGAACAAAGGATGGCAATAGCGTTAATATATAGAGTTCTTCTCATACCAATAAGTTTTAATATCAGAACCTTTTTTAATAAACATATTGATTTACATTGTGGTACAAAAGGAAGCTGTTATTTTTTTGTTAATGTTAACTAACAACATTTGAAATACTTTAGATAGAACCACCCTGGTTTCAATAAATACTTTTGTTGGGTTATACTCCTTTTCAATTCGATCAATTTAGATAACGATACTTTTAAGCTAGTCTTTTTCTTGAAAACGAAAAAAGGCCCCATATCAGGAGCCTCTCTTTTCAAACCATATGTAATTCAGCTTAATTTCAGGGCGTCGCACTTCCCACATACCCCGCCGCATTGTTGTCCACAATGGTCATATCGCCGGTGTCAATAACTCCGTCGCCATTAACATCAGATACCAGGTAACCCGATAAATAGTTGCCCGAATCATTATCAACCGGGGTTATATCGGCGGTATCAACCACACCGTCCTGGTTTACATCGCCACCGAACAACACAAATTTACCTGAAATCAATTTCGCATTACTGCCGTATGTCTGGCCAGCCGATGTTGTAAAATTATGTGTTACCGTCGATCCACTGAATACCAGGGGGGTACCTGACCATGATTCAATGCTGTTTCGGTGATGGATCACTACGTAATAATTTAAATTCAAAGGAGCGGGAATAACAACTGTAGCCGTTCCGTCGGTATTGACATCCACGGTATATGGGCCTCCGGCCAGTGCATAGGGGAAGGTAGAATTATGCAGTTCTACATTTATCTGATCGGCAATAGTCCCGCCGAACTGGTCACCTGTTGCGTTTTGAGCTTTATTCATTGAACTCCCGTTAAACAAACCTTCCAGGTACAGGGTCAGGTAAAGATACCGGTCTGAACTGAGAATGACCACATTATAATCTTCTGTTTCACCATAGCCGTATTCTGAACAGGCATCGAAATTGCTGTCTTCCCACACTTCCCTCACCCGCATCCGGGTCGTTCCGGTCGCGGCATCCTCCGGAACCGTGAAAGTGATCGTTTCGGTGGCAGGGGCCGGTGGAATGTTCACACTCCCCAATCTCTCGGAAATGTCGAATTCACCATCCCGGTTGTAATCAATCCATACCGAAATATTGTTCCCGCTTGGATAAGTGCCCGGGCTCAGGGTAATGGTATTGACTGAGCCTCTGGTGAGATTGGTTGACAATGTGTTGTAATAGTTGTAAAAAGGACTTTCCGATGCTCCTGTTGCATTGTTGATATCTCCGGTCTGTACAAGCGAAATAAAATCGCCATAGCCGGTACCGTATGAGTAAGCCGGAATGCAATAACTCCATGGGATTGCACTGATATAGTCGGTTTTTATTTCCACATCCGATCCATAAGCATTGGTAACAGTCAGGGTGACGGAATACACACCTGTTGCCGTGAACTGCACCTGCGGATTTTGAGAGTTTGCATTGGTGCCATCGACAAATGTTACTGTTGACGGGCTAAATGCCCATGTCCAGTTGGCCGGACTGAAGCCTGACATATCGGTAAAAGATACGGTCTCCGACACTGCCGGTGTAAGATTGCTGACTGAAAAATCAGCAACAGGTGGTGCAAACGTTGTTGCATTGGTAGAAATTCCGTAGGAATAATGATGAGTCGCATCATACGACCAGGCCTTGTAGTAATAGGGTGTCCCGGGGCTCAGACCTGCATGGTTATAGGTTGTTCCGCTTCCGGCATACAGAACTGTTCCGCCTCCCGGGATGACGCTTCCTGCTGTGTAGGTAGTGCCTGTGGCCGGGATCCCGAATGTGCCTGCAGGTGACCAGACAACCATCACATTGTTGTTGGCCGGATTTTTGACCCATGACAAATTGATCTGAACATTGCTCGTGGTTGTCGCTGTAAAGGCAGAAGGATTGAGCGGACCGGTTTCAATCAGGTCGCTTTTCCACAACCCTCGTCCGTAGGTTGCTGCCATCAGCCGGTTAGCAGCAGGATTTGCCGCATCGTAATATATTTCCAGTTCCCTTACATCCACTACAGGTAATCCGGTACTAAATAAAACCCAGTCCGGTAAATCAGGGTTTTTATACATCACGCCGGTTTGAGTGCCGATATAAAGCCCTTCATTGCTATTTTTATCATATACGATGGTGTTAACAGGAATGTCGGGCAGGGTTCCCGGAACCAGCACCCAGGTTGCTCCCTTGTTGGTTGATTTATAGACATTATATCCTGCTGTGGCATATACAATATCGGGGTTGGTCGGATGCGCTTCGAGGTCAGAAGGTGTATTGCCTTCCGGAAGGGTACAGGCTGTCCATACCGGGCCTGAAGCATTGGCATTATCCGTCCTGCGGACACTTCCCCACCGAACAACATACAGGATATCAGGATTGGCCGGTGACTGCTCCAATACAGAGCAATCATCTGTTTCACCGTCAGAAATTTTCAGCCAGACCGGGGTCGCAGCGGTCACATCATTGCATTTCCACACATTTTTGTATCCGGCAAACATCTTTTTAGGATCGGTTTCGCTCAGGATAAAGGGAGTTACCCATCCACCGGATTCGTCAATTCCATTCACCCCTTCTCCCGCAACCTGAACTTCATTTTCGTTGTTGTACCTGCGGAAAATAGATCCAAAATAAATGGTGTGATAGGTATATGCCGCATTCAGGTAATCAACAGCACACTCCATTCCATCGCCTCCGCCGGTTGCCACCCAGCCGGTCGATAAATTCATATAGGTTCCGTTATCCTGAAAACCATTGATTGTCTTGCCGGGATCTGTCTGACTCTGCCCCAGCTTATAAATCTGTCCGATGGTCATACCTACCGTGCAATCAGTCCAGTTTGTGCCACCGTCGTCGGTATAGTAGATTCCACCATCGTTGCCGGCATATAGCCTGCCGGTAACCGGGGAGTAACCAAGGTAATGACAGTCGGCATGCACCGCCGGAACATCACATCCTCCGTACCAGTGAGAATTGATATCCCAGCCTGACCCTCCGTTGGTTGATTTCCAAACATCCACACCACCCACGTATATCACTTCGGCATTGGTTGGGTCAGCGGCAATGACGAGGTCGTACCAACCCTGTCCGCCCGTGCCGCTGCCATCGCATGACCAGTCGAGCAGGTTTGGAGAAGTGGACCGGGTTGTAAAATTCAAACCGGCATCAACCGACCTGTATACTCCTTTAAAACCACTGCTGTTGTCGGATTGCAGGAAATATACATAATCAGGGTTGGCTGGTGATACCGCGATGGCACCTCTTTGACCTGAAGTCAGTCCGGATGTTATCTGAACAAATGAAACACCGTTGTTGACGGATCTGTAAAAATCGCTGTATGATTCGGCATACACGATATTGGGATTACCTGGATTAAGGCTGATATCCGTGTAGCTTCCTGAAGCAGTCAATGTCCAGTTTGCGCCACCATTGGTTGAGCGATAAATACCGTTTGTTGTGGCAGCCAGAAAAATCAATGAATTTCCGGGATGTTGAACCAGTTTGCAAACGGTAACATTCCCCATTCCGGTATTGGAAGCTGACCAGGTGGCTCCGCTGTTGGTGCTTTTAAAAACGCCCATTCCTGGTGCATCCCCATGATCGCGGTCGCCGGTTCCCATAAGAATGGTGGCCGGATTTGAATAGTCAACAGCGATTGCCGATACCCCGATGGTCGGCATATGATCGGTCGTCGTGCTCCAGGTTGCTCCGTTATCGGTTGACAACCAGAAACCTCCAGAGGGTGCGCCCACGTATATTTTGTTCTGATCTGTGGGATGAAATGCAACCACGTTCAGTCGTCCGAGGCCTTCATATCCTGCCGGGCCGGGAGCAGGAATGGTGGATGGGCCAAGGGAAATCCAGTTTCCGGAAACTGACCGGTTATTTACTGAAAAGGCCTGCCATGCATTGAATATTTTATCCGGTGCAGGCTTTGTGCCATCGGGTGAAATCCGGCCTTTCATGATATATTCCCACCTCTTGAATACCTTCCAGCCACAGCCTTTGGTAATGGGCCTGTTTTCCCAGTATTTCTCAAACGCGCTTACTGTTGCAAAATAGTTTGCGCCAGGATCCTGCATCATACGGATCCAGTATGGATAATCCGTTGTATCCCTTGATGAACCTGATGTTTGGGATGAACTATTCCTGCCTGTCAGGATCAAAAATATCATCAGGCTAAATGTAATTATAGTCCTTTTCATATTAATGGAGATTTCAGGTTAATAAAATTACAACCAATTGTTTAAAAGAATCCGAAGAGGAATCAGACACAGCGAAAAATCCTTTTTCAGGGAATCACTGTGCCCACATAAGTAGCTGCATTGTTATCTACAATGGTCATATCACCGGTGTCAACAATCCCATCGCCGTTTACATCCGATACAAGGTACCCCGATAAATAGTTGCCCGAATCATTGTCAACCGGGGTTATATCTGCGGTATCCACCACACCGTCCTGGTTAACGTCACCGCCATAAATCAGATATACTCCATTGGTAGGTTTAAGGTTATTGCCGTAGGCTTTCGTTTCGGAGTCAGTGAAATTATAGGATGATTCCGGGACAATCGGTACAGCCTGGCTCCAGGTTTCAACACTGTTCCTGTGCTTTATCACCATGTAAAAAGTTGTATTGTTATCATCCGGCAGGTTTACGAAGTTATTGCCATGTTGCTGCAACTGGCAACTGCCATCCGTATTCAACTCAACACCATGGAAATTCAGCAATACTTTATAAGGGGCTGTCCCTTCTCTGATCTGAACCGTAACAGTATCTGCAATGGTTCCAGGGAAATTGTCACCGGCTTCATTCTGTGCTTTCCGCATAAACCCATCCTCATGCAGATTTTCCAGAAGGAGCGTGAGTGAGAGGTCAATTGAATAAAAGTATTCATCCACGTAGGTGTATGAATTGTTTGCATCCCTGAATCTGGCGTGAAAAATATTCAGGAATCTGTCGGAATTGTCAATATTCGGGTTGCTGATCGCTGTATAGATGTTGCCTGGAGCAATGCTCACCGGAGTCCGTTGGTCGAAGTGCTCATTAAACCAGTACTCGTAAGCCACAATCAAATTGGACCCTTCCGTAACCGGTTGCATCAGAAACATCTGCGAAACGGCCCCGGTCCAGGTGTTATTGCTTTGCCTGAACCGCATGTTGAATGAATGTATACCCGCAGAAACACTGCTTAAATCAATTTCAGATGCAAAAAAGAAAGTGGAAGCCGGTGCAATTGCCTGGGTTATCCTGCTGTTATAATCGTTGTCAAGCCAGTATTCGTATGATACCAATGTGTTGTTGTCAATTTCCAGAGGTATTTTAACGAAAATCTGGCTGATAACGCTGCTCCACGCACCATTGCTCTGTTTAAACCGGATATTGAATTCATGATTTCCTTCCGCAACGGCGCTGAAATCAATTCCTGAAATCAGGGTATAATTACCGGTGGGAGATACCGGCTGTGATACCTTTGTTTCATAGGAATCATCCAGCCAGTATTCGCATAAAGTTATCTGACTGTCACTGCCGGTTTCAGGGGACACCTTTGTAAAAATCTGGCTGCTGACACTGCTCCATGCGCCATTGCTTTGCCTGAAACGGATGTTAAACACATGAACACCGGTTGAAATACCGGCAAAATCAATCGCTGTCTGAAGGTTAAGGGTGGCCGATGGGGTTACTGCCTGGGACATCCTTCCGGAATAGTTATTGTCAAGCCAGTACTCACAGGCCGCGATTGAATTGCTGAAAGCCTGTGGTGTTTTCAAAAACAGCTGGCTGACTGTGTTGCTCCATTGCCCTCCTGTTTGCCTGAACCGCAGGTTGATAATATGCAGCCCGGTGCCGAGGGTGTTACAATCAATCCCTGAATTGAAAAGGAAACCGGCAGAAGGTGTGACCCCGAGAATGGTTCGGGAATTGTAATTGCTGTCGAACCAATACTCTCCGGTAGTCAGGTGCTGCTGGGCAATTGCAGGGAAACTGATTGCAAAAGTGGCTATTATGATGAATATCTTTTTCATGGCAGGATTTTATCTGTCCTGTGCCGATACACTGATGGTGACATTCAACATTCCCTGGGGAGTGGTTTCCGTACTGATGGATTTGAACATAATGTGCGGATTAAAGGGAACAGCTCCCTCTTTGTAAGGGGTTGTTGTACCGAAAATTCCAACATCCGTACCATCGGTACCATAATTGTTTCCGGGGCTTGACGATTTCAATTGATAATTATGGCTATAAGAAAATGCAGACCCCGTTACATTTTCAAAAGTATTGGCCAGGGTTTGGTTTAACAGTGAATTTTGCTGTGTATTGGTTCCCCAGTTGCTCACATTCGGAATAAACAGGTTGTTGGAGTAGTTACTGTTTTGGGATTCGATACTAAGGTTACTCGAATTGGTGGAAATGATTATGTTATTTTCAAAGTTGCAACTGACGAATCCACTTAGTGAACTGCTGTAAATCTGATAAAAGATGTTATTCTTAATAAATAGCCCCAAACCGGATAAACCGGAGCCACTGTTTATTATATTTCTAAGGATCAGAATGTTAGGATATGAAAAGTGAATCGCAAGGGTGCCGGTGAAAACATTGTCCGTCAGATAAATATTGTCAATGGTTGAAATATTGTCATTTCCCAGTCTGCAAAGGCCTATGGTACACCTGGTTACGGACAATCCGGTTATGCTCTGGTTGGCTGCATACCCGATGTAAAGGTTGGTGATTGCACATCCCTGGATGCTGCCGCCACCTGAACCGGTCAGATACCGCAATGTGGTAATTATGGTACGTCCTGTTGCTGCTGTGCTGTCGGGGTAATGGCCTGTTCCGACAATGTGGACAGATTTGTTAACGGTAATGTCCGATGCAGACGGCTGAATTGCTCCTCCGGGCAGGTAAAGGGTATCGCCATTGGCTGCCGAGGTTAAAGCAGTGGAAAGATTGGTGAAAAAAGTGGGTACGCCCAGATGATTCAGGGTTATTTTATTCTGAGCCTGCAGGTTAATACTAACAGAGAATACAATGGCTGCAGTGATAATTAGTTTTGATAAGGTTTTCATGATGTTTAATTAAAGGTTAAGGCTAAGGCTGAAGTGAAGGTTAAGGTTGAGGTTAAGGTTATGGATGAGGTTAAGGTTAGGAGAGGTTGGGTTAAGGTTAAGGATGGGCGAGTACAGGGTTAAGATTAAGAATTATTACAGGACCAGTTCTTAAGTAAAATCCAAAGGCCATTCTGGTCGGACAGCCTTTGGATTTCTGTTCTTCAATATTCCGGTAACGGTTTAATTTCAGGGGGTTATAGTTCCCACATAAACAGCTGCGTTGTTGTCAACCACCGTTATGTCACCGGTATCCACCATTCCATCACCGTTGATATCGGTAATGAGATAGCCGGTTGCATAGTTGCCGGCATCGTTGTCAACCGGGGTCATATCGCCGGTGTCAACAGCACCATCCTGGTTGACATCGCCGCAGAAGATCGTGTAATGCCCGTCGGTCATCAGCAGCAGGTTGTTCCCGTAAGCCTGTGTCAGTCCGTCGAAATTGTAGCTGATCAGGCTGCTTGTAAAGGCCACGGGCTGTTTGGATGTCGTTTCAATGCTGTTGCGGTGTTTTACCGTAATGTAGTAGTTGCCGTTGCGGTTTCCCGGAATGGTAATACTTGCCTGTCCTTCGGTTGAAACATTTACAAATGGTTCGGTGTGTTCAATGATGGAATAATCCGAAGCATTGTGCAGTTCAATGCTTACCTGATCGGCCGTGTTCCCGGTAAACTGATCGCCGGATTCACCCTGTGCTTTGCGCATGGTTCCATTGCCGTTGTAAAGGCTTTCCAGCAATACAGTCAGGTTTAAGGTTTGGTTTAAACTCAGGATGTTCACATTATAGTCTTCGGTTTCTCCGTAACCATAGGTAGTGCAGGCATCAAAACTGCTGTTGTTCCATACTTCCCTCACCCGCATGCGGGTTATTCCAGCCACAGCATCGGCAGGAACGGTGAATGGAAGGGTTCCGGTGGCAGGTGTTGGTGAAATGGAGATGGTTCCGAGTTTCTCAGCGGCATCAAAGACACTGTTCCTGTTGAAATCAATCCACACTGCAATATAGTTGCCGCTGCTGTATGTACCCGGACTCAGTGTGATGGTGTAGGCACTTCCCGGGGTAAGGTCGGTTGAAAGGTTGCTGTAATAGGTGTAATACGGACTGGAAGAAGCCCCGGTTGCATTGTTGATGCTTCCCAGCTGGACCAGGGTGATGTAATCGCCGGCGCTGGTCCCGGTTGTATAGGCCGGAATGCAGTATTCAACCTGGACTACATTGATGTAATTGGTCTTGACCTCCGTATCAGAACCATAGGCATTGGTAGCCGTGAGCGAAACGGTGTATTGTCCCAGTGCGGTGAACTGAACCTGTGGATTCTGGGAGGTTGCGCTGGTACCGTTCATAAAGGTAACCGTATTGGGCGAAAAGCTCCAGGCCCAGGCTGTCGGGATGTTTTCCGACTGATCGGTAAAAGTAACCGTTGAGAGAATGGCCGGGCTGGTTGTAGAAGCCGTAAATGCGGCAACAGGCGGAATATTCGTGTTGTAGCAACTGATGGCTGCTTCCCATCCTGCGGGGGTTACACTGCCATCGGAAGTGAAATTGAAGGTCAGGGCTCCGCTGGCATTGGCGGCGGTGACCGTTCCGGGGCCGGTAGTGCCGTTGTAGGTGCCGATCAGGGTTGCTGAAGTGCTGGTGCCATTGTAAATTCTAAGATAATCGTAATTCGATTCGGTGGCGAAGGAGTTGAAAATCATCCTTACCATTGAACCTGCAGCGGCAGGATAAAAGGTCATGGTGAAGTTCTCTCCGTTCTGGTAGGTTCCTGAAGCACCGCCTGAATCATAAAAGAAACCGGTACAGGTGGTCACCGTTCCGTTCGACATATTGAATACCGGGATCAGGCCGATCACAAGCTGTTTGGTTTCCTGTGCGGTGAATTGTCCGCTGTTACCGGCAACCAGGTCAAACAGCAGGTCAACCGGGGTTCCCAGTGGCGTCGCGGCATCGGCCGTAACATTAAAAGTGGCATCGCCGGAAGCGCCTGCGGCCAGTGAACCAATTGTGTAACTATTGCTGTTCAGGGTAAGGTAGGGGCTTGTTCCGCCTGAAATCGCCAGTGTTGTCATCACGCCGGTAACAGCGCTGTGGCCTGTATTTGAACAGGCGATGACAAGGTCAGCGGTTTCGCCCGGATCAAGAATGCCGTCGTTGTTGCAGCCCGGTCCGCTGTCGAGCACCGTCATTGCGCCAATGGCAAGTACCGGTGCGTTGGCTGTGATGTTAAAGTTTGAATTCCAGGTATCGGTGCCGTCTGTTGCCGAAACAGTGAAAGAGACGATGTGCTGATCCGGAATGTTGTTGGCCACATTCATTGCAAAACCATCAGCAATGGTAATTGTCTGATTTGGAGCGATGTTGCCATATAATGCACTGTTGTCGGTAATTGTAATGTATGAATTTGAAGATGAAAGCGTTGCAACAACATTCACTGCGGTCTCAACTCCCACATTCTTCAAGCCTACCGACAAAAGATTGGATTCTTCATAATCCATGGCTCCGTTGTTATTTCCGTTTGGCGCCGGATCATTGATGGTATTGCCTGTATTCACAACGTAAGGCCCGTCGGCCGGAATAACCTGAATAATTCCAATGTGTGGCTGTCGGTTCTGTTTTGTGATCACGATGTCGAGGTTGCCCGGCGCCGACAATGCCGCAAAACTCAGGTTAACCAGGCCACCGGCATCGGCAACTTTGGCATCGAGCAACACGCCCCCGTTCGAGAGGGCTACCGTGGCGTAAGCTTCAGTGTTCACCGCAAGGGAAGTCATACCTATCATCAATGTGCTCTGATAGGTGGCGGTAAGTGCCTGCGGAACTGAATAGTAAATCATCAGCGAAGGATCGCCCATCAGGTGATAGATTTCCCAGTAATAGGTTTTTAGGCTGGAGCTGGATTCTTCCACCGCATAGTTGCCACAAACCACCATTTGCCCCTGGGTAACAAACCAATCGCTGGTTGGCTCACCATGATCGTGGAAAGCGCCATCGTAACCGCCGATGTGGTTTGCATCATAGGTAGGATGGAGGGCTACGGTTTTATAACCGACTCCCCACCAATAGTCTTCATCCCAGTAAGTGCTGTTGGAGCCGCCAATATAACCAACGGCCCCCTTGTTCTCAGCCCTTAGCATTTCTTCTGCAAAACTGGTGACATCAAACTTAGCCGACAGACAACAATTTCCAACCATCAACAGGTATTTATGTGCATTGGTAAGGGCCGGAATATCCGAAATGGTGAAACTCGGATCTGCCCAGCCACTTGAGCTGCAATGTGCCGTATAATTGGCATAGGCAACACCGTTTGAGACATTGGTATGAATGTTTGCCGAATAATTAGCACCTGAAGGTTCTGGTTGCAGGTAAGTATGTGAAACAATATTGTGGGCGGCATTAAAGTAGGTTTCAGTGCCGTAATTAATTTGCCCGTTACTCCAGGTTTCATGTCCTGAATCTGCTCCGGCGGCCATCACAGCTTCATTGAGGAATGTGGGATCCGGCATCAGGTATTGTTCGTATTCGAGTGTTTTATCGATCTGGGGTTGGAGTTGGGCGAGATTTGTTGCCGAGAACCTGCCATAATACACTTCAGGCAGGTTATCTCCCGTATATTCACAATACCTGAGATCGGTAACATGTGATCCGGCAGTTCCCGCCCATGCCGGGATTTGAGCGACATCGCCCACCAAAAGAACAAAACTCGGAGCACTGAAACCGGCAGGAGGGGAGTTGTAAAGCCCCTGCAGGTAACTCTTGATGGATGTGGTGGTTGTACCGACCGCCGGGTTATTGGTATAACCCTCAATCACTTTAAATCCTTTTTTGGTTTTCCACTGGATAAACGGCTGCAGCGCTGCCTGAAACATAGGATCGGAAACTATTACATAGGTTGCCGGCGCATTGGTTATCAGTTCATCGGTAGGGTCGAGCGGCTTGTAATTTACAACAGTCTGGTACATACTCCGGAAATAGGGAGATGCTTTTGCCTGTTTGAGTGCCAGGGTTGCAGCAACATCGGCATTTTCGAAAATAATTTCAATTTCCAGCTCGTCATAGATTCTCAGTTCATTCGTAACCGGGTTGTACTGAACCGGTGAAATATCAACCCTCGCGAGATTCAGCGATCGCATCAACCCGGCGTGACCGGCAGTAACCAACTCATCGCTGGTAAACCGGTCCGTATTGTACAGGGCTTTATTGAATACAAAGGGTACATTCTCCGGATCATCACTTTTTGACATCGGAGGCTGGGCCGGAAATACAGGATAGTTGATCCCGGTTTGTTTCAGGTCGATGATTGTAACATGCTGTTTTTTAATTCTATAAGTAAATTCAGTCCCAAGAGGGATTTCAATCAGCCGGTGATATACCGGAAGCGCTGGCTCACCTTCTATGTTCCGGTTCCCAAATCCGTAAGCCGACAGATTAACGAAAATACCTTCGGGTGTCTTAACCTCCATAAAGTCAAGCCCGGAAACGGAAACCCTGAAGTTGATTTTTGAATAGTCGCTTTCGGTGACAATGACTTTGGTTTCACCTGATTTCAGATTAATGTTGCCTGAAAAGACCAACATGGGAGTCAGGCACATCATTAAAAACAATGCGGATAATAATCCTGTTCGTAAAAATGCTTTCATAATGGTTTGATTTTATATTTGTTATCCTGTGATAGCGCCACAGGTGATTCTTTTTCCTGTTTTCTGTGAACCCGGCCTTCCCCAGGCTTTATTCCCGGGGTTTAAGGCGTGATTGCCCCGGTAAAATTTGCTCCATTGTTGTCAACGATCGTTATGTCGCCGGTATCGACCATACCGTCGCCGTTGATGTCGGTAATGAGATAGCCGGTTGCATAATTGCCGGCATCGTTGTCAACCGGGGTCATATCTCCGGTATCAACAGAACCATCCTGGTTGACATCGCCGCAGAAGATCGTGTAATGCCCGTCGGTCATCAGCAGCAGGTTGTTCCCGTAAGCCTGTGTCAGTCCGTCGAAATTATAGCTGATCAGGCTGCTTGTAAAGGCCACGGGCTGTTTGGATGTGGTCTCAATGCTGTTGCGGTGCTTAACCGTAATATAGTATGTGCCATTACGGTTTCCCGGAATCGTGACGCTTGCCTGTCCTTCGGTTGAAACATTTACAAATGGTTCGGTGTGTTCAATGATGGAATAATCCGAAGCATTGTGCAGTTCAATACTTACCTGGTCGGCCGTGTTCCCGGTAAACTGATCACCGGCTTCACCCTGTGCCTTGCGCATGGTTCCGTTGCCGTTGTAAAGGCTTTCAAGCAACACAGTCAGATTTAAGGTACGGTTTAAACTCAGGATGTTCACATTGTAATCCTCGGTTTCTCCATAACTATAGGTGGTACAGGCATCAAAGCTGCTGTTGTTCCAGACTTCCCTCACCCGCATGCGGGTTAACCCTGCCACAGCATCGGCCGGAACGGTAAATGGAATGGTTCCGGTGGCCGGCGTTGGTGAAATGGAGATGGTTCCCAGCTTCTCAGAGGCATCAAAAACACTGTTCCGGTTAAAATCAATCCACACCGAAACATAATTGCCGCTGCTGTAAGTGCCTGGACTCAGGGTGATGGTGTAGGCACTTCCCGGAGTGAGGTCGGTTGAAAGGTTGCTGTAATAGGTGTAATACGGACTGGAAGAAGCCCCGGTTGCATTGTTGATGCTTCCCAGCTGGACCAGGGTGATGTAATCGCCGGCGCTGGTTCCTGTTGTATAGGCCGGAATGCAGTATTCAACCTGGACTACATTGATGTAATTGGTCTTGACCTCCGTGTCAGAACCATAGGCATTGGTAGCCGTGAGCGAAACGGTGTATTGTCCCAGGGTGGTGAACTGAACCTGTGGATTCTGGGAGGTTGCGCTGGTACCGTTCATAAAGGTAACCGTATTGGGCGAAAAGCTCCAGGCCCAGGCTGTCGGGATGTTTTCCGACTGGTCGGTAAATGTTACTGTTGATAGAATGGCAGGGCTGATTGCAGAAGCTGTGAATGCGGCAACAGGCGGAATATTCGTGTTGTAGCAACTGATGGCTGCTTCCCATCCTGCGGGGGTTACACTGCCATCGGAAGTGAAATTGAAGGTCAGGGCTCCGCTGGCGTTGGTGGCGGTTACCGTTCCGGGGCCGGTAGTGCCGTTGTAGGTGCCGATCAGGGTTGCTGAAGTGCTGGTGCCATTGTAAATTCTAAGATAATCGTAATTCGATTCGGTGGCGAAGGAGTTGAAAATCATCCTTACCATTGAAACCTGCAGCGGCAGGATAAAAGGTCATGGTGAAGTTCTCTCCGTTCTGGTAGGTTCCTGAAGCACCGCCTGAATCATAAAAGAAACCGGTACAGGTGGTCACCGTTCCGTTCGACATATTGAATACCGGGATCAGGCCGATCACAAGCTGTTTGGTTTCCTGTGCGGTGAATTGTCCGCTATTACCGGCAACCAGGTCAAACAGCAGGTCAACCGGGGTTCCCAGTGGCGTCGCGGCATCGGCCGTAACATTAAAAATGGCATCGCCGGAAGCGCCTGCGGCCAGTGAACCAATTGTGTAACTATTGCTGTTCAGGGTAAGGTAAGGGCTTGTCCCGCCTGAAATCGCCAGTGTTGTCATCACGCCGGTAACCGCGCTGTGGCCTGTATTTGAACAGGCGATTACAAGATCAGCGGTTTCGCCCGGATCAAGAATGCCGTCGTTGTTGCAGCCCGGCCCGCTGTCGAGAACTGTCATTCCACCAATGGCCAGTACCGGTGCGTTGGCTGTGATGTTAAAGTTTGAATTCCAGGTATCGGTGCCATCTGTTGCCGAAACAGCAAAAGAGACGATGTGCTGATCCGGAATGTTGTTGGCTACCTGGAGGGCGTATCCGTTGGGTACCGTGATTGTTGCATTGGGGTCGATGTCGCCATAAACAGCTGAATTGTCAGTAATTGAAATAAAAGGATCTGCCGTTGAGATTCCGGTAATTACATTCACGGCAGTTTCAATACCGACATTTTTCATTGCAATGGAAAGCTGAAGACTTTCTTCATAATCCATAGCACCATTGTTGTTCCCTCCCGGAAGGGGATCGCTGATGGATGCTGCGTTGTAAACAACATAGGGTCCTTCGGCAGGGATAACATCCACCAGTGCACGGTACCTGTAATAGTTTTGTTTGGTGATGGTAACAACCACCTGGTTGGGTGGTACCTGCGACGGAATCGTAATGTTTACCGGAGACCCGGTACCTGTACCGGTGCCGATAATTTCACCATTCACGGTCAGTGCGATCAGCGAGCCGGCATTGGCGGTAACGCTGAATGAAGTTGTACCGGCATAAAGTACCGGGTTGTGCACAACGCTCAGGTACTGGGGAACTTCGGAGTAAACTGTGAGGAATGCATCTCCATGGTGATGGAAAAGATTGTAGGTAACTTCTTTATCCCCTGTATTGTACGGCCAGTTTGATTGCGCAAGGAATATTTTACCGGCAGAATTTCCGAATGCCGGCATAACGCCCCTGGAGGCGGGTGTTGTGCCCTGGGCAGGCATAAATTCAGGCCACATATTGTCGTACAATCCCCATACATAGGTGTCGTTCACAAAAGAATAGGAAACTTCCGAGGCTGCCATGATGCCCAACGCTCCGGCATTGTTGCCACCATAAGTATAGCGGTGGAATTTTTCAGCAAAGCATTCGCTTGAATAGTTGTATTTCCCGGTAAGGCAGTTGATCGACATAATGTAGGTCAGGTCGGTATTTACCAGGCCATCGATGTTGGAACTTACGTAGGAAGGTTCCCCCCAGCCTGTTTCCATCCCGTGGTCGCGGTGCTGCAACATAAAGGATCCGCTGTTGATGGCGGTGTTGATGGCAGTGGCATTGCCACCTGTCCAGCCGCCAAGGGCCTGGGGAGTTGAAGGAATGTAGCCAAGTCCTGATGGCCCGAAATAGTTGATGACCGTGCTGGTATTGGTGGCAGTTGACCAGGGGTCGCTGGCCGGATTGCCGTCGTAAACGGCATTGATGCGCACAGGGTTCTTTCCCTGTGCGTTTTTCCAGAATCCACCCACCACTTCAGAACAAATCTGGAACCAGCGCTCAGTCTGCCACCCGAGTGCCGTGATCGGGTGGTCGTAGAAATCAGCGCTCGTTGGCGGATTGCGCTCATAATTGAGGAATTTAGATACCATTACCTGCAACTGGGCTGCATTGTTGGCGGTAATCCTGGCCATCGTAATTTCAGGCAGGTGGTCACCATCCACATCCCCGTAAATATTATCCGAAACACAATAGCTGTTATAAATCGGAGAAACAACGGTGCTGTTTGCATCGGTTCCGTAATCACCCAGCAGCAGGATGGCTGCCGGAGGAATCGTCCAGGTATTGTAGGCATTGTTGATGTAAGTTTCGATGGCGGTGGTTGTGTTTCCTCCCACCTGGGCCAGGGTTCTTACCAGCGTGCTGATCCCCTGTTCAGTTCTGAATTTTCTGATTGAATCGGCCCACCGGATAAAATCCGCTCCATTGGGTGTAATGATCAGGTATTCAGCGCCTGTGTCTTCGGAAGGGCCTCCGGAACTGATATTTCTGTTGTAATCGATTGCCGGAAGGGAAGTCAGATTAAACAGCGCGTCTTCAAGAATCGGGTCCCACCAGCGGCTGCGCAGGCGGTCATCGCCATATTGACCGTTTCCGCCATTGAAGGTAATCCTGACTTTCAGGTCGCGGTATATCATCAGTTCTTTGGTTACTGGATTATACTGAAATGGAGTAATCCCCAGCATCACAGCATCCACACCCCTGATCTTCATGGCATTCGAAATTACTACCGGTTCAGCCGGATAGAAGGCATTCCTGGAGTAGATTTCCTCATTTTTTATGTAATCGAGCGGAACATTTTCATCGTCTTTCGGAATCCTCGGAGCCGGGGAAATTTCTATATCCCGAAGAACTTCAGTACGCGAAGAGATGATTTCAAACAAAGGCCGGCTTCCCTGCGGGATGGCAATCAGTTTGCCGTTTCCGGGAAGGTCAGGCGCTCCTTCATTGTTGAAAAGGAAACTCCCGGGCAATGAAATGTCTTTCATTACTTTGCCATCAACCGTAAGGTCTTCAAGGGAAAAACCGCCGACCGAAAAGTTGATTTCAACGAAATTTGGGTCATTGGTCTGCAGTGTAAACCCGGGCTTATTCCAGGCATCGGGGTAGCTGAAATTCTGGGCACTCATTTCACTGCTGAAAATCAGGAAGGTGAGAATTCCCGATAAAATAAATGTAACAGCTTTTTTCATGGGTATCTGGTTTTTTTTGATTACTGACAATGAAGTAACTTACCGGATTGACCGGTGACCGTAATTCCATTATCTGCCGGCAGAGCATTGTTTGAATTTCTGTTCAACAAGCCCGGCAATTTAAAAACCCATGAGGCAAAAAGTTCGTTAATTTATAATCGCCTGTTCATCGTTCTTTAAATTCTTAAATATTTAAGCAGCATTCATATCATGGATTCCAGTCCATTCAGTAATCAATAAATTCCCCTTCAACCTTTACCTATATCTACCCCATGGCATATTCTGCCATTTCCTTTGCCTGCCGGAGGGTTTGAATCCTGCCGGGATTCTGTACATCAATCAACTTCACTTATACAACAATTTATTAAACCTTCATTGATGTCTGTCCATTGATCAGATGGATTTTCCTGATCATTGACCCAGATTATCTGAATTGTCTCTAATCACAAATTCCTGTTAATAATCATTAATCATTTGATTATTAATTTATTAAATAGAATTCATCAAAGTTGATCACTAATTGTAAAACAACACTTTGCGTCTTTGCGTCCCCGCCTGCCGTCGGGCAGGATTGCGTGAGACAAAAAATTAATATGCTCATGGAGTCACAACCCCCGTAAAGCCGGCCGCATTGTTATCAACAATGGTCATATCACCGGTATCAACAATGCCATCTCCATTGACATCACTACCCAGGTAGCCGCTTGCATAATTGCCGGTATCGTTGTCAACCGGGGTCATATCGGCCGTATCAACCGCCCCGTCCTGGTTTACATCGCCGCCGAAGATTACATATTCGCCTGTCTGCATTAACTGTAGGTTACCACCGTATACCTGCGACGGCTGGTTGAATGAATGGGTGATCACACCTGAAATAAAGGAAACCGGATCCGATGAAACCGTTTCCAGGCTGTTGCGGTGCCTGATGGTGATGTAATACGATCCGTTCAGCACAGCCGGAATGGTTAAACCGGCTGTACCATTGATATTCAGATCTACATTGGATGCCGCATAAACGACGTTACCGTAATTGACCGCTTCATGCAGTTCAACGGTCACCTGGTCGGCCACGGTGCCGGGGTACTGATCGCCCGAAACTCCCTGTGCCTTGCGCATTGTGCCCGGTCCATCGTACAATCCCTCCAGCATTAATGAGATATTCAACGTCTTTTCTTCTGAAATGGTCAGGGTGCAGGGCACCGTAAACTCCGGTTGATCGGGATCGTTGCTGCTGATCTGAATGTTTGCAGTGTAGGTGCCAACGGCCAGTGATCCGGCTTCAAAGTCAATATCAATCTGCTGACTGCTGCCGGGCAGAACGGTGCCAGAAGTGGAACTGGCCCCGTTTACCTTTAGCCAGGTATAGGCCGGAACATAAGTGTAATCAATAACAAGGTAAGGTTTGTTGATTTCATTCCAGCCGTCGAAGCCGATGTAATACGCGGAACTTCCATCGCGGTCCATAATGCCGATCGCAAACCAGTTCTGCGCCAGCGCAGCCTGGAGGTTGGCATTGGCATTACCACCGAGTGTATGTACTTTCCAGCCTGTGGTATAAGTGCTTGCCTCACTGCGGTATAGGTAATAACCGGAGGCCGATTCTGCCGTAATGTCGCTGTATAGTGTTGAAGAAGAAGCTGTAACCGGATCTGCCGTTACCGGATTAATGTTCCAGTAAGGGTAATTTGTGGCATTTACATACCCGTGAAACTCAATGGAGTTAATGGTTGCCCCATCGGGGATTGAACTTACGTCAAACTTCATCCATCCGGCTTCAGTTGTCGGATAACCTTTCACCAGGCTGGTCTGAGTCTTTGCCGAAGTTGTAGTAGTTCCTGAATTGTAGGCTGCATTCAGCGGGTTAACGGTAATTGATGACCTGCCGGTTGAACCGTTGTAAACTACCTGGGCTGTATACGTCAGTTCGGTTTCTCCTGTGTTTGAAATAACCAGCAAATCGGTGGTGGTGCCGCCAGGGCTGAGAGTTTTTATAAAGGAGGCAGGTGATACAGCAATGTTTGCCGGATCGGGGACAGGGGCTACCGGGGGGAAGACAATATAGTCAACCCATGCACAGTCGCTGCCACTCACCACACTAACATCTTTTGAATAACTCCATTTGAACGTATGCAGGCCTGCTGATACCGCATAGCTTGCTTCGCCCCATCCTATTTCTCCCGACCATTGTCCCTGCTGCACATTATCAATGTAAAACCTGAGAAAATCGTAACTGCTTTCGGAAGAAACTTTCCGGAAAAATGAAACGGTTCCAGCTGAAGAAAGGTTGAGTTCTATGCTCATTTCTGAGGATTGACTGTTGCCAATGGCGCCTGATTTTGCACAATAGAGCCCATCGTAAGGGCTTACGGTCGTGATGGTCCAGGGGGCATTGCCGCCAAAGGCCCAGGCAGTCTCAAAAGCCCCCGTTTCAAAACTCCAGGCAGTGCTTTCTTCAAGCTGAAAATCAAATACGTGATTAACAGTAGATATTTCGCGTTGTTGAATGATGCCGGCATAGCCCACTTTGCTGATCCTGAAATTATACGTCCCTTCCATAACATCCGCAATGGAATACTGGCCTGCTGCGTTGGTCGTAACCGGTGACAGCGGGGTGTCCACAATTTCTACGGTGGCGTCCTCAATGGGCAGACCGGTGGCGATATTGGTAACCACGCCACTTACATCTACGGTCTGGGCCTGAACCATGTTCACATTCAGGATGGTTTGCCCCAGGTTGGTGATGTTGACATTCGTAAATGTTTGAGGAATATAACCATACACGGAAAAGGTAACCGTGTAGCTGCCATCGGGAAGCATCCGGTAATAGCGGCCAAATGCTTCATCCGATACATAGGGTGCACGGTAGGCGCCGGTATTGTCTATCCCGGTAATATAAACTTCGGCTTGTATTGGCAATAAGGTGTTTGCATCTTTCACCAGCCCTGTCAGGGTAGATTTGTCTACCCGGTTGAGCAGGATCATCGCGGCCTGCAGGTTATTCTGGCATATGGTGCTGATCTGGCTTGCCGGTGGGATAAACTGGGTGCCCAGTTCTATGGTGTAACAATAAACACCGTGCTGTCCATAGGCATAGTCATCCGTAGTGCCTGAAGCAGGATAAAGTCCCGAGGATTTGTCAGGTGTATAATAACCACCTCCGCTTGCAGGTATGGTATTGGCCATGCTTACAGCCAGTGCTTCAAGGCTGGTGTGGTCCGGTGCAAATGCCCCGGTCGAATAGCCGTAAGGGAAAAGTACCAACTCGCTGTAACTATGATATGTGATTCCGGCAACGAAATGATGCTGGTCGATGATGTTTTTCATCGCCATGGTTTCGGGTTCTGAGAAACCGGCGGGGCCGCAGTAAGTGATATCGGATGGATTGGTGGAAGTTCCTTCGCCGCCCCATTCCCAGCCGTAATTCCGGTTGGGATCAACGCCATCGGTGGTGCCGGCGTCAATGCTGCTGTTACCATTGTTGTCGCGGATGTTTTTTCTCCACCAAAGGTCAGCTTCATCGGTAACAATCTTATGTCCGTTTGGATTTACAAGTGGCATAAACCAAATTTGCTTGTTGTTTACACTGCTGGTAATTGCCGGGTCAATCCCGTAATTGGTAACAATGTGGTTAAGGATGTACATCGCCACTTCAAGACTGATGGGCTCCCGGGCATGATGTTCGCCCATGTAATAGATGCAGGGTTCGTCTTCTTCCGCATTCACGTTATCGGAGACCTTCATTGCCCAGATCTCGTGCTTGTAATTGTTATAGGCCGCTCCCGCATATTCTTTACCCCGGCTATCACCAACATCGTAAAGTTTGCAGATATCCGGATGTGCTGTCTGAAGGTTCAGCAATTCTGTATAGAGATCGGCATAAGTGCGGTACCCGGCCAGCGACTTTCCGGCAACCATGTTATCCTTTAGTTGTTTCTCAGTCTGGGTAATCACCAGCGAATATCCGGTCGACTGAAGGTTAAACAGTTGTTCCTGATTGAGGACCAGATCAATGTACTTGCCGGGTTTGAAGGCTGCTATATCGTAACCGGTTTTCAGAAATTCACTTAAATCGGTCACCCTGGGCGATTCAATACGTGCCACAAATCGTTCCTGTGCCTGAGCCAGCAAAATCCAGCCAATAGCGATCAGGGTAAATATGATATTTTTCATTTTTCCGGTTTTAAATAAAGATAAGAAAGCAATATTATTAATGCAAAATACTGTAATAGAATGTCTTATATATTCAGGCGCCTAAACAGGTATAACACAGTATGTTTATACTTGCCGGAAAAGGTCAGATGATCGGATAGTTAAACGAGATAAAAATCCCCCGGAAGGAAATTCTGTACGAATCCGTCCGAAGGATGGTAAAAGTATATAATAGATTCTATATCAGTTAAGTACTGATGAACTCCCCTGGTATCCTCTTATAAAAAACCGGCTATGGCTGATTTTATATATTGTTTACACACATCAAATATAGGGCTTTTATGAGGGTGAAAAGCAGTAAATCATAAAGATTTTTTACATTTTTTGAATTATTGGACCGGATTACCGGTTTTAATTTGAGAATATGTTCATAATCAGACTGGATTTTAAAGGAAAAGTCTGTAAAAACAGAAGCCGGAACATAAATGCTCCGGCCTCCTATTCAATATGGCGATTGAAAAGATTATACAGTCATGATGTCTTTTTCCTTGTGTTCGAAGAGCTTGTCGGCTTTTTCAGTGAATTTGTCCGTGAGTCCCTGGATGTCTTTTTCCAGTTGTTTGATCTCATCCTCAGGAACGCCCTCTTTTTCCAGCTTTTTGCCTGAATCCAGCGCTGACCGGCGGATACTGCGGATGGTAACTTTGGCATTTTCCACCTCAGCCTTGGCTTTTTTTACCAGGTCTTTACGCCTCTCTTCTGTAAGCGGCGGAACAGCGATGCGCAATACTTCACCGTTGTTCTGGGGATTAAACCCGAGGTTGGCAGCCATAATTGCCTTTTCAATCGGCACAAGCATGCTTTTCTCCCAGGGTTGCACAACGATCTGCCGCGGATCGGGCGTGTTGATGTTCGAAACCTGGTCAATGGCGGTCATGGCGCCGTAATAATCAACGCGAACCCCCTCCAGCATGGCAGGACTTGCTTTGCCGGCGCGTATTTTCTGAAATTCCTTGTCGAGATGGGTCAGGGCGTTGTTCATGCCTTCGGCTGCCTCATCAATCACAAAACTGACTTCTTCGTTCATCGGTGGTTGGTTTATAATTCCTGATCACAATTACAATGGGTCGAAACTACCAGGTTGCAAATATACAAAACCGGCGGCCAACTAACAAAACTACAATTTAGTGACTGTTTAAATTTTGTTAGGTCTTTAGCGGGGGTCGCGATTTATTTTATTCACCAACAATGGTTCCGATATT
This sequence comes from Bacteroidales bacterium, assembly GCA_016709025.1. Taxonomy (GTDB): domain Bacteria; phylum Bacteroidota; class Bacteroidia; order Bacteroidales; family Lentimicrobiaceae; genus Lentimicrobium. Next base: position 203,764 of record JADJEQ010000012.1, read on the forward strand.
CTCCCCGTTAACGATTCTGAGGAGGTTTCCGGGAATATTCATATTGAATACCAGGATCGGCAGCTTGTTCTCCTTGCAGAGTGTAAACGCCGTCAGGTCCATGATATTCAGGCTTTTTTCATACACTTCGGTGTAGCTTACCGTATTGTATTTCACCGCATTTTTATCCTTTTCGGGATCCGCAGTATAAATGCCATCCACACGGGTACCTTTCAGAATCACATCGGCCTGGATTTCAACGGCACGTAAGGCAGCGGCGGTATCTGTTGTAAAGAACGGATTTCCGGTTCCTGCTGCGATCACAACTACCTTGCCTTCGTTCAGGTAATCAACCGCTTTTCTGCGGCTCATAGCTTCGGCAATGGGGTCGATGGCAATGCCCGAAAGCAGCTTCGCAGGAATACCCTGCTTTTCAATCTCCGCCTGAATGGCCATGCTGTTGATCACTGTGGCCAGCATCCCCATGTAGTCGCCCTGAACCCTGTCCATGCCTTTGGCGGCACCCTGCATGCCCCTGAAAATATTTCCGCCGCCGATCACGATCGCAACCTGAATGCCTGCATCTACTGCCTGTTTCACTTCTGTGGCGTACATAGCCAATCTGGAGGGGTCAATGCCATACTGCTGTTCACCCATCAGGGCTTCTCCGCTGAGTTTTAGTAATATCCTTTTATACTTCATGAATTTAGTTAGTTTATCTGATGATGACCATTGACCTGGTCTCATGAATGGTTTCAGTTTCAAGGCTGTACAAATATTTTCCCGGTCTCAGATGCTTCAGCCCTGTCATCACCAGGTGATTTCCGGCGTCGAAATGCCCGTTCGCCAGTTCTGTGACCATTTGCCCGTAGATGTTATACAGCCTGAGTGTTACATTCGACGGGGTTTCCAGCCTGAAAGTGATGCTGGTTGACGTACCGGCCGGGTTGGGGTAATTCTGTCCGAGGTAAGGTTTTTCAGTTGCTTCAATTCCGGAAATTCCGATCGAAGGATCCTGGTAGAGCATCATGAGGCACCAGTTATCGAGGGTTCCGGAGTTGCCTGCCCCTCCGTCGTTCACGCGTACCTGCCAGGTTCCGTTCACCGGTTTTCCGATGAATTCGCTGAGTGCAAGCTGTGGTCTGAACCTTCCGGTGAAGGGAGGACTGGCCTCGGTAATCGACAATTCAGCCTCATCGTCAAACAGGGTGCCGGTGTAGTTGTCGCCATCACCTCCATTCCGGTCGCTCAGCATGATTGCCGAATCATCCGGGCCTTTCAGTATCAGCCTCAACTCGCCTGTCCTGGAGTGGCTGATGTCAATCTTCACATTCAGATCCATTATTTCTCCGGGTGAAACGATTTCGATCTCGTCGTAGGTGTTCTGGAAGTCAGTAATTGGCAGCGGGGTATTGGGGGAACAGTCGTTTGTAGCAATGATGTAATCGACCTGGTATGAAAAGAAGGATTCAGGTGTCTGGGTTCCCGGTGGATTGATGCCTTTGGCTCCGGCAGGCAGCGAAGCAACCATCCGGTTAAGTGAATCCTGCACCGCAAAATAATAACTGACTTCAGTCCCAATCTGGAATCCGGGGATCATAAACCTGAAAGTATCTGCCGTTGATTCATAGGGTGTTGTGGAGTAGAAGCTTGCACCGTCGGTGCTGTAATACAACCTGGGCGAATTGTTCCCGTTAGCAACCGGTTGGGTGCTGTTAACCACCAGTACAGCTTCCCGCGCATCGGTTGAATTGCCTGAAATAACCGGGTCGTGCTGCAAAACCATCCGCTGGTCCCAGGCCTGGGCAGCCAGGTTTGCAATGGCTGATCTTACAAAGTCAACGAAGTAATCCATGTTCAGGATGGGAATATCGTCGCCGGTGGTGTGGTAATACTCATTAAAATCATACCAGTCCTCAATGGCCAGGAAAGCCGGGTAGCCGAACTCCCAGAAGGAGGCATGGTCGCTGGCGGTGGTATAATAATAGTTATGGGTAAACTGCGGCTGATAAAGCGCTGTGGTGGTGATGTAGTCGTTGGTAAATGCCTGCGACAGGTCGTTGGTGGCGATGGTGTAGGTGTAATCGTTGTCGGAATCCCAGGCGATCATATCGAGGTTAATTACTCCGAGAATTTCATGGCCTTGTTCGAAGGCCTCTTCGGCGTAGGCATAACTGCCTACCAGTCCGATTTCCTCCTCATCCCAGGCGGCGAAACGGATGGTATAATCAAAGTCGAAAGGGGCGAGGATACGCGCGGCTTCCAGCACGGCAACGGTGCCCGAACCATTGTCGTCGGCCCCGGGCGCGGTTGACCCCGAGGGCATATTGTCGTAATGCCCGCAGATGATAAACTCCTTTTCGGGATGCCGGGTGCCGGTTTTGGTAGCGATCACATTTTCGCCCCGGTTGCCGCTGAATGTCTGTACTTCAGGTGCGTAGCCGTATTCAGTAAATTTTTCAAAGATAAAATCTGCTGCCTTCGCGTTAGAAGGGTTCAGGTAGTGGCGCGACTGAATGGTAGCTGTTTGCCCGTTTATAGTCACCGTGGTATCACCGGCCAGTTGCCTGATCAGCAGCAACACCGAATTGTGGGTAGCCAGTCGTGAAAGTGAATCTACATAAGGGCTGAAGGCAATCTGGGCATTGGTTTTAATACCCGGTAAGAGCGCTAAAAAGAGCAGCACCGACAATCTGTAATTTTTTATCATATAGAAAAACGATTTGCAGAACCGGGTAAAAGTACAAAACTATGCCATGTTATTCATTCTGACCATGACAGTTTTTATATTTTTTACCGCTACCGCATGGGCATGGGTCATTCCGGCCCACTTTCTTCTCAACCCTGATGGGGGCTGTGACCTGCGGCTCTGATGTACGTCCGGCCTGTGAGAGCATGTCGGTTCTTTCTTCCTTCAGCTTGCTCATATCGGTACGTCTGGGCGCCTGGGCCTCTTTCACCTGCGATGGTTCCTGAATCGGGAGGTTCGCTTTGATGATGAATGAGGTAATGTCGCGGTTCACCTTCTGAATAAGGTTCTTGAACAATTCGAACGACTCAAATTTATAGATCAGCAAAGGATCTTTCTGCTCATAGGTAGCATTCTGAACCGAACTCCGCAGCTCATCCATTTCGCGCAGGTGCTCTTTCCAGGCATCATCAATTACCCCGAGGGTAACTCCTTTCTCAATGGCGAGTGTTAGTTCTCGGCCCTTATCGTTGTAAGCTTTTTTCAGATTGGCAACCACCTGCATCTGACGCAGGCCGTCGGTGATCGGAATGGCGATGTTTTCGTACCTGGATTCGTTTTCATATACTTCCTTGATAACCGGATACGCCCGCTGGGCAAGGTTGGTGCATTTTGTCCGGTAATTTTGGTAAACACGATCGAATAATTCTTCTACAATTTCATCCTTCTTTTTTGCCAGAAATTCCTGATCGTCGATTCCAGGTTCGGTGGCCAGTGATTTGAGCAGGGAAAGTTTATAACCCTCAAAATCGCGGTCTTCCTGATGGTTGGTTACAATGCTTTCGCAGACATCGTAAAGCATATTGGAGATGTCCACAGCCAGACGCTCGCCGTAGAGCGCATGGCGTCGCTTGCCGTAGATAACCTCGCGCTGCGAGTTCATTACATCGTCGTATTCAAGTAAACGCTTGCGGACGCCAAAGTTATTCTCTTCAACCTTCTTTTGTGCACGTTCTATCGATTTGGTAATCATCGAATGCTGAATTACCTCACCTTCTTTCAGTCCGAGCCTGTCCATAATCCCGGCAATCCTTTCGGATCCGAACATACGCATCAGGTCATCTTCAAGTGCGACGAAAAACTGCGAACTTCCCGGGTCACCCTGTCGTCCGGCCCGACCGCGCAACTGACGGTCAACGCGCCTTGATTCGTGCCTCTCAGTACCAATGATGGCGAGTCCGCCGGCTTCTTTTACACCGGGACCCAGCTTGATGTCGGTACCACGACCTGCCATGTTGGTGGCGATGGTTACGGTGCCTGCCCTTCCTGCCTCAGCGACAATATCGGCCTCTTTCTGGTGTAGTTTGGCATTGAGTACATTGTGCTTGATCTTGCGCAGGGTGAGCATACGGCTCAGTAATTCAGATGTTTCAACCGAAGTTGTTCCCACCAGCACCGGCCGGCCCTTATTGATCATATCAACGATCTCATCGGCTACCGCGTTGAATTTTTCACGCTTTGTTTTGTAAACAAGATCCTCACGGTCGTTCCTTACAATTGACCTGTTGGTCGGAACCACTACCACATCCAGTTTGTAGATGTCCCACAACTCACCGGCTTCGGTTTCTGCAGTACCGGTCATACCTGCCAGTTTGCGGTACATCCTGAAATAGTTCTGGAGGGTAACCGTGGCATAGGTTTGTGTGGCAGCTTCAATCTTTACATTCTCCTTGGCTTCGATGGCCTGATGAAGCCCGTCACTGTATCGCCGACCTTCAAGAATACGTCCGGTCTGCTCATCAACAATTTTAATTTTGTTGTCCATCACCACGTATTCAACATCAATCTCGAAGAGGGTATAGGCTTTCAGCAATTGATTCACGGTATGCACCCGTTCCGATTTTACAGAATAGTCGCGCATAAGCTCTGATTTTTTTTCAAGCTTTTCGGCATCGCTCAGCTTTGTTCTTTCCATTTCGGCGATTTCTGCGCCGATGTCAGGAAGGATATAGAATTTTGAGTCCTGGTATGAGGCGGTGATCAGGTCAATGCCTTTTTCGGTAAGCTCAACGGTATTGTGTTTTTCATCGATCACGAAAAAGAGTTCATCGTCGATGATGTGCATGTTTTTCGATTGCTCGGCCATGTAGAAGTTTTCGGTCTTCTGCATAAGAGCGCGCATTCCGGGTTCACTCAGAAACTTGATTAGTGCCTTATTCTTGGGCAGACCACGGTACGCCCTGAAAAGCTGTTCACCACCTTTTTTCTCGTTTTCAGTGTTGGCGGGTTCTGCGAGCAGTGACTTGGCTTCGGAAAGCAATTTGGTTACCAGGGTGCGCTGAACCTCATAAAGCTTTTTAATCTCAGGTTTCAGTTGCTCGAATTCCTGGTTTTCACCCCTTGGGGTAGGTCCGGAAATGATCAATGGAGTACGGGCATCGTCGATCAGCACCGAGTCAACCTCATCCACGATGGCATAATTGTGCGGGCGCTGCACCAGCTCTTCGGGATTGCGGGTCATGTTGTCGCGCAGGTAATCAAAGCCGAATTCATTGTTGGTGCCAAAGGTAATATCGGCCATATACGCCTGGCGGCGGGCTTCCGAGTTGGGCTCATGCCTGTCGATGGTATCGACCTTCAGGCCGTGGAATTCGTACAAAACACCCATCCATTCCGAGTCACGTTTAGCCAGGTAATCGTTCACTGTAACAATGTGCACGCCTTTTCCGGGAAGGGCATTCAGATAAACAGGCAGGGTAGCAACCAGTGTTTTTCCTTCACCGGTAGCCATTTCCGAAATCTTGCCCTGGTGAAGTACAATACCCCCGATGAGCTGAACATCGTAGTGAACCATGTCCCAGGTAATCTGGTTTCCGCCTGCAACCCATTGATTATGATAATGGGCCTTATCACCGACAATCTCAACATGGGCTTTAACGGCTGCCATGTCGCGGTCCATCTGCGTGGCGGTAACTTCAATAATTTCGTTTTCTTTAAACCTGCGGGCGGTTTCTTTCATAACAGCAAACGCCTCGGGCAATATCTCATTCAACACCTCCTGGGTAATCGCATAACTCTGGTTGGCCAGGTTGTCAATCTCGTGATATATCTTTTCCTTATCGTCCATGTCCATTTCAGAATCAGTTTCTATCTGTTCCTTCAGGTCAGCGATCGACTTTTCTTTTTCGGCAGTGGCATTGGTTATTTTCTCTTTGAACTCAACGGTTTTGAGCCTGAGTTCATCGTTTGAGAGCTTTTCAATCAGCGGGTAAACTTGTTTGATTTTTTCGAGGACCGGGTTAATTTCCCTGATGTCTTTGTCGGATTTTGATCCGAGCATTTTCTTTAAAAAGGAGAGCATATTGAGGTATTGTTTGTCTTTAAGTCAAAGGGATTTTCCCAGGTGTTTCCGGGCGAATGTGGTGAATATCAGAAATTGTGCCGCAAGTGGCGCTGATGTGCAAATTTAGGTAATTTCAGAAACAAGCGGAATTAAATGTCAGGTAAACCTGCAATTTACAGGCAAGTGAAGGTCGGAAGGTATGGCAGTAATACAAAAGAGCCGCGACATATTGTCACGGCCCGCAGATTAGTATTCATCTTCATGAAAGAAGAAATCTTCTTTTGAAGGATAATCAGGCCAAAGGTCCTCGATGCTGTCGTAAACTTCACCCTCATCTTCAATTTCATGAAGGTTTTCAATAACTTCCATCGGGGCTCCGGATCTAATGCTAAAGTCAATCAGTTCTTCTTTTGTTGCAGGCCAGGGAGCATCCTCAAGTTTCGAAGCTAATTCTAAAGTCCAGTACATTGTAAGGAATATTTACGGTTTAATTTTTTGCAAAAATAATCTAATTTCGGTCAAAGTCAAGTTAAAAACGGGAACCTGATACAATTGTTCAAAGTGAATTTGAAAGATTTCTAAATCCTTGCTTTCCAGTTAGTTTCGGTTGCTTTAAAGTCAAGCGAGAATTTTCTGGCCAACACAAAAAGGAAATCAGAAAGGCGGTTCAGGTATTTAATTACCATTTCACCCTGCATGGTTTCCAGGTTATTTTCGACCAACCTGATGGTGAGCCTTTCGGCCCGTCTGCAAACGCACCGGGCAACATGGCTGAGCGATACGGCCGGGTGACCGCCCGGAAGTATAAACGATGTAAGTGGAGTTAATGTTTCATTCATCCTGTCAATTTCCGACTCAAGCAGCTGAATGTCTTCTTCACATAGCCCTGGAAGGGGTTTCAACTTTACCGAAGTGTCGGCTGCCAGCAATGACTCGGCCGTGAAAATACGGTCCTGGATTTCAATCAGCAACGCCTGGGTGCGGGCATCTATGTTCTGATCGCGGATAAGCCCGATAAAGGAATTGAGTTCATCGAGTGTTCCGTAAGCTTCTATTTTTTCGTGATACTTTGGAACCCGGGTCCCGCCTATCAGCGAAGTTTCTCCCTTATCACCGGTTTTTGTATAAATCTTCCACTCGGAATTCATCAGAACAGCTTTTTGGTTGGATCGTCAAAGAACAATTATTGCTGTAGAATGTTCAGCTTTCCGGTTCACGATTTCTGGTAAAATTTCATAGTTCTGATGTTGTTGTTCATTTCATCCGATGCAATTAAACCGTCGGAAAGCCTTACAATACGGTGTGCATGCCTGGCAATGTCCTCTTCGTGTGTAACCAGGATTATGGTATTCCCGGCTTTGTGAATCTCTTCGATTAATCCCATGATTTCAATCGATGTTTTCGAATCGAGGTTACCTGTGGGCTCATCGGCCAGTATGATGGAAGGATTGTTCACCATCGCCCTGGCAATGGCAACCCGCTGCCGCTGACCACCCGAAAGTTCGTTGGGCTTGTGTTTTACGCGGTCGGTAAGCTTCACATCTTCAAGTACTTCCATGGCACGCTCCAGGCGGCGTGGTTTGGCGAACCCGGCGTAAATCATCGGAAGGGCCACATTTTCGAGGGCTGTGAGGCGGGGCAGAAGGTTGAATGTCTGAAATACAAATCCGATTTCTTTGTTCCTGATTTCAGCCAGTTCATTGTCCTGAAGTTTACTTACGTCTTTTCCGTTCAGCCAGTAACTGCCCCCTGAAGGAGTGTCGAGGCAACCCAGCAGGTTCATCAGGGTCGATTTTCCGGAACCCGAAGGACCCATCAAAGCGACAAATTCATTTTTTTTAATGCTCATCGTTACCCCTCTCAGGGCGCGCACCACTTCTGTCCCTACTTTAAAAAGACGGGTGATTTCGTCAAGACGTATAATTTCCTGGTTCATGCCGGGTTTTTTAACTGAACGAACAAATGTAAAAATAATTGTCAGAACCTGATGATAAAATGCTGACGGCCCAGTTCCCTTCTGAAAAATACAATTCCCATAAAGAACAGGTCGATGGTTAATCTCACCGATTCATGCTTTTTGATCTCTTCCCAGGCCTCCTCCATTTCCGAAGACCAATGGATGTCATGAAAAACATAAACGGAATCGTTTGCTGCATGTTTTTCAAGACGATAGAAATAATTCAGGGTTCCCTCTTTGGTATGGTTGCCATCAATAAATGCATAATCGATGACCCCGGTTTGTTTCAGTAGTCCCGGCAATACAATGTCGAAATTGCCCATGGTGAATTCTACGGCACTTGCCCCCAGAATTCTTAGGTTAGTGGCGGCAAACTCAGCCGTGGATGCGCAGCCCTCCAGGGCCAGGAAGGTGCTGTTGGGCGCCGCGCTCGCCTGGTACATGGAGCTGATGCCCACCGAAGTGCCCATCTCAAGCAAAACTTTTGGTTTGAAGTATTTTACCATCCGGTGCAGCAACCTGCCATACTTTACAGGGATACCGGATTTTGCAGCTATATCCTTTACTTTACGGAGGTGGGTTGAGTAACCTGCCTTGCCTTTACCGGTACCGAAATCGATGATTTCAACCAGGTTGGGGTTTCGCAATAGCAGGCTTCGTTGCTTTTCAACCTGCATATATTCAGCGTATTCTGTTTTATCATTCAATATATTGCATACAAATTCATACACAAAAGGTGAGTGAATGCCATGCCTGTTTTTTGCCTTGAGAAGGTAAAAGAAGTATCTGAGCGTAATGGAAATTGATTTGGGTATCATGGCCGCAAAATTAATAAAAACTTAATCAACCGCCCCAGGTTTCACGGTCGAGGCTGCGGTAATGTATTGCTTCGGCCAGGTGATCGGGCCTGATGTCTGCGCTGCTGTCGAGATCGGCGATGGTGCGGGCTACCTTGAGAATGCGGTCGTAAGCCCTGGCCGAAAGACTGAGCTTTTCCATCGCGTTTTTCAGCAGGGCATGGCCCGTATCGTCTATTTTACAAATATCGCGTAGCATCTTCGTTGTCATTTGGGCATTGGCGTGAATTTCCTTGTTTTCGCTGTAGCGGTCCTCCTGTATCAGGCGTGCTTTCACCACCCTATCCCTGATGGCATCGCTTTTTTCAGAATTGCGCACATCGGTGAGTTCACGGAAAGGTACCGGCACCACCTCCACATGGATGTCGATGCGGTCGAGCAGGGGGCCGGAGATCTTATTCAGGTATTTCTGCACCACGCCTGGTGCGCATACACACTCCTTGTCGGGATGGTTGTAATATCCGCAGGGGCAGGGGTTCATCGAGGCTACCAGCATAAAGCTGGCCGGATACTCCACACTGAGCCTGGCCCTTGAAACGGTGATGTGCCGGTCTTCGAGCGGCTGTCTCAGCACCTCCAGCACGGTGCGTTTAAACTCGGGCAGTTCATCGAGGAACAAAACGCCGTTGTGGGCCAGTGAGATCTCCCCCGGCTGGGGATTGGAACCGCCACCAACGAGGGCGACGTCAGATATCGTATGGTGCGGACTTCTGAATGGTCTTACGGAAATAAGCGAAGCATTCCGGCTCATTTTACCGGCCACGGAGTGAATTTTGGTGGTTTCGAGTGCTTCGTGCAGGTTCAGCGGTGGCAGGATGGAGGGCAGGCGCTTGGCCAGCATGGTTTTGCCTGATCCGGGAGGCCCGATCAGAATCACATTGTGGCCGCCGGCTGCAGCGATTTCGAGGGCCCTTTTGATGTTTTCCTGGCCTTTTACATCCGAGAAATCGAATTCATATTCATTGAGCTGCGCATAAAACTCATCGCGGGTATTCACAATTTCACGCTCCAGGGGGGCATCGTCGTTGAAGAAATGGATCACCTCCAGCATATTTTCCACGCCATAAACCTCCAGGTCGCTTACGATTGCGGCTTCACGCGCATTCTGTTTGGGCAGGATAAATCCCTTAAAGCCCTGTTTCCGCGCTTCGATGGCGATGGGCAGGGCGCCCTTGATGGGTTGCAGTCCGCCGTCGAGCGAGAGTTCGCCCATAATAATATACGCTGAAATTTTTTCGCTTTTCACCTGTTCCGATGCGGCCAGGATGCCGATGGCGATGGTAAGGTCATAGGCAGAACCTTCCTTGCGGATATCGGCCGGGGCCATATTGATCACAATCTTTTTTCCGGGAATGCGGTAACCGATGTTCCGGAGGGCGGCCTCAATCCGCTGATGACTCTCTTTAACCGCGCTGTCGGGCAGGCCTACCATAAAAAACTGAATGCCGTTGTCCATATTTACCTCTACCGTAATGGTGATGGCATTGATACCCATAATGGCGGATCCGTATGTTTTAATTAGCATAGAATAAAGTCTGAAGTAAAAAGTATAAAGTCTAAAGTAGAAATGGTTTCAGGTTCAGGTTTCAGAATTTCAGGGTTTCAGGATTTCAGGGTTTCAGGATTTCAGGGTTTCAGGTTCAGGGTTCAAGGGTTCAAGAGTTCAAGAGTTCAAAAGTTCAAGGCAAATGTTCAAGGGTTCAAGGTTTCAGGGTTCAAAGTTCAAGAGTTCAAGGTTCACAAGTTGGCAGTTGGCAATAGGCAGTTAAAAAGGTCAAGTAAAAAGTAAGATTCAAGGATTCAAGATTCAAAGATTCAAGAAACCAGGTTAGAAGGTTAATTTTGTCCCGCATATGCGGGATTGAATTTTGAATTCAAGGGTTCAATGGTTCAAGAGTTTCAGGGTTTCAGGGTTTCAGGATTTCAGGGTTACAGAGTCCGGTGGTTGAGCGGAGCCGAAACCATCCGGATTACAGGGTTTCAGAATTACAGGGTTTCAGAATTTCAGAATTACAGAATTTCAGGTTGTATAATTCCGGAACTGACCGGTTAATTGACGGAATTCAATACATACAGTGCGTCATTTTACTTCTGGCAGATATCGTATTTTATAAATATGTAAGACAAGTACTGTATTTCGTTTAGCAAATATAAGTTCAATATTTGTTTTTCGGTTGAAATATGGAAGGATATTTATAAAAGATGGCGCGGCTGGGTTATTTTATTTTGTTACCCCAGGCCTGACTGCCGTTTGGGCTGGGCGCACGATGACAGTTATCGTGGATGACGTCCTCAATTCAATAACAAAGGGATATGGAAAACCGATCCCAGGTATTCTTACAAATCGATTGTATCATTTACCGGTAAGCTTTACAGCTTTTGCCTGATTGATGTGCATCGTTTCAGATTACGTCAGGAACATCGGGTTAAGCTAATCCGGCCGGAGTATTGCGGTAAAAAATTCCCTTTAAACCCCGGATTACTTCCGGATAAGTGGTGCGATTTTACCCGGCAATAATCCGATTTATGATAAGCTGTTCATATTGAAATGTCACCAAAATGCTGTGGCTCCCGTAAGACCGGAATATGATGGCAAGAGGCGGTTATTCTCCTAACTTATTTTCAGGTGGGGGAAGAAGACACACAGGTAAATACTTCTATTGCTTTACGAATTTACAGACCTGAACCCCTTTCAATCCTGCCAGCCTGATCATATAAACCCCGGCAGGCAGGCTTCTTACATCAATCTGTGTTATTGGCCCTGTTATCTGAAGTCTGATAAGTTCCCTGTCGCATAGGTCAACAATGGTTAATTCACTCCGGAGCAAGTTCCCGGGTGTTCCGATCGTTACCACACCGGTTGCCGGATTTGGGTAAACCGATAAAGGGGAAGAATTTTCCGGCCTGTCAAATCCCAGGTTCCTGCTGTTTAATTTTGCCAGAAAAAAGTTCTCAGCCCCGGCATTTGTCAGTGAATAGGGACCACAGCTGAGGGTGGGACTCCTGTACCACCCGGATAAATAAATGTTCTCCGAAGCATCTACTGCTACAGACCCCGCAAGTTCAGTGTCGGTTCCATTTGTACCCGTGGCCCATACGGCATTCCCGTCAGCATCGTATTTCGATAGAAAGGTGTCAAAATCACCTGTTTTTGTATTGGTAAGTGAATGAGAACCAAAAGTGATGGCGGCGCTGTTGTAAAATCCTGCCACAAGTGGATTTCCCGATGTGTCGACCGCAACGGTATACGCTTCATCAGATCCTGATCCACCTGCACTATTTGCCCAAAGTTCATTCCCGTCTGTATTATATTTTGCAAGAAACACATCTTCAGTAAAATAACCCGCATTCTGCAAATTGGCGGAGCCAAAGCCTATCTGAGTGCTCTTAAAACTTCCGGCCAGATAAACCTCCCCCGTATCATCCACTGCAACCGAATTTGCCAGATCACTTCCTGTTCCGCCTGCGCTTTTTACCCAGATGACATTTCCGTTTGCATCAAATTTTGCGAGAAAAACATCGTATCCACCGGCACTCGTTAAAGAAATGGTATCGAAAGTAATGGCGGGATCATCAAACCATCCTGTAACATAAATATTTCCGGAGGCATCCGCTACACCTGAATATGCAACATCGTTCCCCGGTCCGCCTGCACTTTTAGCCCAAAGCACATCGCCATTGGCGTTGTATTTCGCGAGGAACACATCTCCCAGTCCCTCAAAAGTGATATTTGTATTGGTTAATGTAATGGTATCAAATGTAATGGTTGGGCCAAACCATCCTGCAACACAGGGGTTTCCCGAAGCGTCAACCGAAACGGAATATCCGCATTCACGAAAGGTTCCGGTAGCGTTTTTTACCCATACGGCATTCCCGTTGACATCGTATTTTGCCAGGAACATATCTTCGTAGCCGGAAAGCCACAATGTAAGCGGTTCTTCTGTAATGGTTCCGAACAGGCAGGAATCGCTGGAAAAACTTCCGGTTATATAAGCATTCCCTGAAGGATCCAGCGCAAGTGAGTATGCATATTCATTTTTTAACCCGCCGGCACTTTTTGCCCACAGCACGTTTCCATCGGTGTCGTATTTCACCAGAAATATATCATTGCCGCCTGCATTGGTTAAAACAGTGGTGCCTAAAGTAACCGTGGAGCTTGAAAAGGTGCCGGTAACATAAATATTCCCGAAGGCATCCACAGCAACAGAAGTGGTTAAGTCGTAATTTGTTCCCCCTTCACTTTTAGCCCAGATCCAGTCAGGTGCCTGAGCATTTGAAATTCCGTTTAACAGGCAAAAGAGACATAACAATGCGAAGCGGAGAATTGACTTAATCATGGTATATTTATCAGATGATGAGTGATTTATACATATTTTGTCTATTGTAACCTGATGCCAGCCCGTAAATATCACCACCAAATTTGGTTCTTTTACATTACAACCGTTTGCAAACTTCTAATCCGGTGATTTCCCATTTTAATCTTCTTCATTCTTAAGCCCCTGAAATATACATAAATTAGTTCTGATAAAAATATGTTTCAGTTAAGAATCTGTTTAAGTTTTGTTAAATCTGATGAACAGGTCCGTCCTTTAGGGCGGGTTCCGGATAATAGATCACTGAGGAAGGCAAAATCCTGAAAAATTTATTATTAATTTACAAATTTTTCAGGATTTTGCCCCTGGAATGTTGGTTTTAATTAAGCCCGCCCTAAAGGACGGGCCTATTAAAAATGGAATTAAAATTTAAACAGTCTCTAAGCTGCAGATTATCTTATTCCTTCCGGAGCCGGGCCGGGCGAAAATTGGGATGTTTTACAGGCTCTTTTCGCCCATGTCCGGGAAGGTAAATTTATTGTCGTTTCAGGGTATTAGCAGTGTGATGCCGGTTAAATCTGCTTTCCCGTTTTTCAGGAATTCATACGTCATCCGGTCGGCCAGGCAGCCAATAAACCGGATTCCTTTTAAACTCTTGTTTTTAAAGAAAGTGTTCATCAGCGTTGCATTCCGGAATATCACCCTGGTGAATGCACAGTTTTCAAAATAGCAATCATCCATTGGACCGGTGAAAACCACATCTGCAATCTGTGTATCAATAAAGGAGGTACGATTCCACACAGCACCGGAAATTGTATTTTTCTCATTGTCACCCGATTTAACCGTCACTCCGCTAAAGCCACCCGACCTGATTACCACGCCGGTAAAATCGGCACCGGTGAAATCACACCCGTAAAGATAGCTTTCCGAAAATTCAGTTTCTATCAGTTTACAGTCTTTGAAATTATTTTTGTTCAGGTAAGAACGCTGAATGTGGCTGTTGCTGAAATCGGAGCCTGAAAAGTCACAGCCATCCACATGGTTGTTTTTCAGCAGAAGACCCGATAAATCTGAACCGACAAAAAGACAGCGCTGCATGTTGGATGAACTGAATTTTTCATGCAGGTTTTTCAAACCCGAGAAGTCGGCGTCCACCCAGTTTCCGCGCGACATATCCCAGTTCAGCTTTTTTTCTGCCTTGCCGGCTTTCCCGAATCGTAATTCAACTTGTTGCTGAACGACAGGTTCATTTGGAGCAATCCGGTTGTTGTCAAATCCGTATTCACTGGATGCAGATTGGAAGCTTTCTGAAAAATAGTTAAGGTCAACGCTTAGAATCTCTGCCAAACGATTCAAAGTAATGATGTCAGGCATTGATTCTCCGCGCTCCCACTTTCCGATAGCCTGTGGGCTTATAAACAGACGCCCGGCAAGCTGAGCCTGCGAAACATTTATTTTTTTCCGGGCTTCGGCAATTTTATTGCCTATCATTTTAGTGTTTATCATAAGAGATGTTTTTTGGTTTTTCGATGCTGCAAAGTTATGCGTATGCAAAGCCGGAGTCAAATAAATGCAGCAACATTCAGTTGTAATTACGCTACTAATCGTTGTAATTCAACAACCAATGGTTGTAATTGCAGGAATAATGGTGATTGTTATAAAAAATATCAGAAACCCCCTGCCTTAGTCAGGGCAGATTCCCGGTTTAACGCTGAAAAATTATGATAATTACCCGGAATGTGCCTTCCCATCCGGATTCCCGGGAGTGTCTTTTTACAAGTTTCAGAAGTGGCAACATGCAAACCCGACTTCGATGATTGTAAAATTCTAAAAAGCAAAAGAGAACAGTAATAATCTATTCCGTGTGCTGGTCGTATTTGATTAACAATTCTTCCTGGTAATCCAGTATTTTCTTCTTAATTATAAAGTAGCCTTTTGAAAGCAGAAAGCTGTAATTATTCAGGGCACCAAAAAGAACTTTCAAATTATCATTGTGATATTGGGAAAACCCAAAATAGTCCCATTCCTGTGATAAGAATAAATTTAAACTATCTCTGATTTCTATCGAAATTTCAGTTTGATAAAGATTTTCAGCCAGCAGTCCATTTATTCCGGTTTTCAGCCTTTCTTCGAGCGGCTTAATTTTGAGGAAATTATTTTTTATCTGATCAATTGGGGTTGTAAAGTTTACAAATCGTAATTCATTTGACAATTGGGTATATATCTCATATTTGGAATCAAATGCCTTGTCAAACATAAAAAAATCTTTATAAAGCTGTTTTAAAACGGTTGTTTTCTTCTGAATCTGCTCAACATTCCAGAAGAACTCAAATATCCTGATATCGTTTCGCCTGATCTCTTCATTTATTTGTACCAATTCATTTTTAAGCTTGGAAAACAGTGCATTGCATTCTTTTCTTTTATACTTTTTGCCATCGTAGTCAAACATTTTAATGGGTATTTCCTTGTTTGCGATTTGTTTCAAGGTAGCAACATCATTTTGCAAAGAAATTGATGTATACACCACATCGACCTTCTCATTGGAGAAAAGCTCATCAGGCTTCAAATTTTCTGCGGTTGCAATGGGGCTGTCTGTTTCAAAGTGAAGCGGATTTTTGTTGTCATAGTATCCATTGTATCTTTTCGAAAATGTATTGTTTAAAAATACATTCCTGTATTCTGACTGAAATTCTTCAAACGGTTCTGAGGTTACTTCTCCCTGATATTGAACTTCTTTAAAAATCTTTTCTGTAATTCTCTTCTGGGTTTCTTCTATGTTTCTGAAAACCTCATTGGCGGATGTATGGTTAATTTGTTTTGAAGTTATTTTGGTTTTCTCCAGTCTTTCTATTCTTTCCACGGTACCGGGATGGGATGCCCATTGGTCTTTAATAATCAGTTTTGATTTGTTATACCTTGAAATATCCTGGTAGGTAACCTGTGGCAAATTGTTTTTTATGGAAATATTGTCGCTTTCAGCGTAAAAATTCATAACGAAGAACTGCTCTTTGTAAAGGTTGCCGCTTATTGTATTGTTTGCGATTTTCCCATCATAGAACCCTAAAACACTGTTGAAAGAATGCTCGCCAGGCTCATTCTGAGCAATGAATTTTTAAGGGGTTCATATCCGGTAACGTTGGCAGCAATTTCATCTGCATGAAATTCCATTTCTCTTGACAGCCCCATATAGCTCTTATTCACGACCTGATAGAGTTTTCTTAAAACCCATTTAATGCCTTCAATAATTTTAACAGCCAGCATAACAAATATTGAAAAATAGCCGCTAACTGCAGCCCATTCCCGGATAAGTTTATCGTAAGCTTCATTGTCGAAAAGCATGTTAAAAATTACCTGGTTCACATTGTAAACATAGCTTCCGACTTTCATTGTTCTTTGCGAGAAGTGTCCGAATTCGTGTGCCAGTATTGCCTTAAGTTCAGTTTCAGTGATCGTATTCACCAGGCCCAATCCTATCTGAAGATTTTTCTTTATCGGGAAAAGCATACTCCAAAAACTTGAATCATAGAATACAGCAGCATTTACATCGGATGATAAGTAAACTTTCTTAGGAAAGCTGGTGTGTACTTCATTTACAATTTCCTCAATGAGTCTGAAAAGCCTGGGTTCGTCTGCTTTATTTATTTCAATTAAATGAGATCGATCAATTATGTGCGATTTGAAAATGAATTTCAGCAGGAAAATAAGGATCAGAATACCAAAACTTGCCAAACCAATTCCTACGGCGATGGTAAAGATCCTCGGCATTGCGATGATCAACATTATTCCGCCATAAATACTCAATGCAGTGATGCAAATTGTCAATATCAGGATAACAATATAGGTCAGGGCGAAAAATGCGATTGAAACGATTGCCTTTGTTGTTTGGGCTTTAAACTCAGGAGATGTTTTTATGTCGTTCATTTTTATCTGTTTACTGTTTATAGTACGCTCACTTCGGTTATAAAGTTGAGCGGTTGTTGTAAAAGCCTGTATTTATCTCCAAACGCCAATCCTGCCATCGGCAAGTTTGTTGTTCAAAGTGTTGTAAATCATTATATTAATTGATTGATAATGGTGTTTTGGTGTTAAAAAACTGGTTTTAAGAGTGGACTCTATATTTGTTGCTTAAACTCTACTTAAATGATTGTTATTTCCTGTTAATGGTTTGTCAATATTGTCAATGTAATACACTGTCAGATGATTTTATTTTACTTCTGTATCTCCGGCAAATCTCGTTAAAATATATTACAGATCAAAGCAGGAATATTCCCAAAGGGATCGTCAGGAAAAGGAAATTGAACCATGGTCATAAAATTGTCCGGGATTATTTATAATCCTATCCCGGCCCTGTGTGAATTGCTGCAATTTCCACATCAGCGATATCCTGAGTAAAATAATTTTACGCTGTACCCAAATTGCATAACTCAGGTTGAATTTAATTTGTCATATCATCATCCCTGGGCTGGAATAGCTTTATTGATAAAAATCATTGATTTACGGGCTGTTATTCTGACTGATTTATGCTGATGCTGAATGGATATGGTTGTTTGTAAAAATAATGTAAGTATCATTAAATCAAACAAATGTAATCTTTAGATTTATTTTTTAGTGTATATTAGTACTATATTCTATGTGAATATTGCATTATAATCATAGAATAAATAAAGGTATATTCACTGTAATTTCCGACGGTTTTAATTTGTGTTCCCCAAACATAAATTTATTATATTTGTTAACCACAAAATTATTTATACACAAAACCAAAAATTATGAAAAAGTATTTAGCTGAATTGATCGGAACCTTTAGCCTTGTATTATTTGGTTGCGGAGCGGCAGTTATTGCCGGAAGTAGTCAGGTAGGCCCCAGTGGGGTTGGCTTGCTTGGAATATCCATTGCTTTTGGTTTCGCAGTTGTAGCCATGGCTTATGCCATAGGTGGCATATCAGGGTGCCACATCAATCCTGCAGTAACAGTAGGTGTGCTGGTTGCAGGGCGCATGTCTTCGAAGGATGCTGTGGGTTATATTATTTCTCAGTTGATAGGCGCTACCCTGGGTGCAGGTGTGTTGTTCCTCATAGCAAGTGGTAAGCCCGGCTTTGTAATGCCCGAATGGGGACTGGGAGCCAATGGCTGGGGCGAAGGTTATTTAGGTGGCTATAATACAACCAGTGCATTTATTGTGGAAGCTGTGTTTACCTTTCTCTTCCTCTTTGTGATACTGGCAGTTACTTCAAAATATGGTAACTCTACCATGGCCGGTCTGGCAATTGGCGTTACCCTTATGTTGATCCATCTGGTTGTAATTCCTGTAACCGGTACCTCTGTTAATCCGGCACGTAGTTTCGGGCCTGCTATTTTTTCAGGGGGTATGGCTCTTTCCCAACTATGGCTGTTTTTCGTAGCCCCTGTGGTGGGCGCCATTGTTGCAGCTGTAGTCTGGAAATATGGTTTTGAAACCGAAGATAAAAAAGCCTGACACTACATTTCATCAATTCATCCGTAATTATTTTTGATGTATCGGTCGGATGTCTGCCCGACGCAGGCGGAGAAACTGCCTGACTGAAACTGGCAGGCAGGCCCACATGATTGAAAATTAATTACATACATGCCTGCCCTGACTGCTTAAAGCAGTCAGGCAGGCTGCCTGAGAAAGCAATCAGGAAGGCTGTGGCCAAACCCGTTTAGAAATAATTGGGATTCACAATCCGGATGCAAGGTTTTTGATGTTATTGCCGTTTCCTTATGTACCAGATTCTCCTTTTCACCCTGTAATAGTTTTATTGTCAGGTATATAAATGTTTTTCAGGATGCCCTGATTACAGGCTGATGCTTTCCTTCAGCAGGATATTGCGTGAGGAGTTTCCCATCTGAATTTCATAGGATCCGGTATCGGTTTTCCACTGATGGGATTTTTCATCGAAATAGCCGAAAGCCTCATTTTCGAGAACCAGTTTTATGCCTGCCGATTCACCGGGTTTCAGGTAGACTTTTTCAAAACCTTTGAGTTCCTTCACCGGCCTGTCAACCATAGGGTTAAGGGGGGCTACGTACAATTGAGCGACCTCGGCGCCGGCCATTTTACCTGTGTTGGTAATGGTACATTCTACCACAACCTGTCCGGATTTCTGAGTCAGTTTAAGATTGCTGAAGCTGAAGCCGGTGTATGAAAGTCCATAACCAAACGGGTATACGGGCTCCAGGTTTTGTTTGTCAAAATAACGGTATCCAATGTAAATGCCTTCTGCGTAATTCACGCGAAGGTCTTTGCCGGGAAATTCACCCACGGCATGTGAAGGATATTCATTGTGCGTGTTGGCAAAGGTCATGGGCAGTTTTCCGCTTGGGTTGGTTTCCGCAAAGATGATTTTAGCCAGGGCATTGCCACCTTCCATTCCCGGATACCATGCCTGAAGAATAGCCGGCACATGATCCATCCAGTTTTTCATTTCCACATTGCTTCCACCCATTAAAACCACTGTTGTCTTAGGGTTAGCTTTTGCAATCCTGTTGATCAGTTCCTCCTGTCCATAAATCAGTTTAAGGTTGGTTTTGTCCTTTCCTTCCATGTCGAAAGCCGTACCATCCCAAACGGTCTGATCGTAATTATGAATCCATCCACCGACAAAAATCACTGCATCGGCTTTCCCGGCGGCCAATACTGCTTCGTCGGCCAGTTTTCTGTCATACGAAAGGTCATTGGAGGGAATATAGCCTTCTGCAAATAAAACCTTTGTGTTTGGGCCTGCATATTTCTTTAATCCTTCGAGTGCTGTGATTTCATATAATGCTTTTACCTGTGAGCTGCCTCCGCCCAATGCCTGTTTGGATACAGCATTGTTGCCCACCACAAGGATTGTTTTAAATTGATTGGGTTTGAACGGAAGCAGGTTTTCATTTTTGAGCAGGACGATCCCTTCCTCAGCCACTTTCAGGGCAGTTTGCTGATGCTCAGCAGTATTGAATTGACCAGGACTTTTGGTTACCTGACATGCTGGTCTTAAGCATTACCCGCAATATTCTTCTTATTTTTCATCCACCACTTTCTCGTCAACTTCTCCTCTTTTACCATAGCCAGCGCGGAATCGGCAAAAGAAAGCATCGTAATCCGGATTTGGCAACTGCACTATATCGGTACCCATTTCTATGTCGGTTCCATAGAGCAGGGCTTCCTGGTATCTTTAACGGCTGACCAGTCGCTGATTACAATGCCATCAAACCCAAATTCCTGCTTCAACACCTGATTGATAAGGTACTGATGGTGAGTGCTGTACTGACCGTTTACTTTGTTGTATGAGCCCATAACCGCATTAACACCGGCTTTTTCAACACTGGCTTTGAATGCAGGCAGGTAGATTTCCCTGAGCGCGCGTTCGGAGACTATCACATCAACTTTTGTCCTTTCGGTTTCCTGATTGTTGGCAGCATAATGCTTTACACAAGCTGAAATACCCTGGTCCTGAACACCTTTAATATAACCTACTGCCATTTCGGAAGCCAGGTGCGGATCCTCACTCAGGTATTCAAAATTACGGCCGTTGAGCGGGGATCTGATGATATTGACTCCGGGACCCAGAATGATATCCTTGCCACGGGCTTTGGCTTCACTTCCCAGCACTGAACCGTACTGATAGCCAAGATTTTTATTCCATGTGGAAGCCAGGCAAATACCCGTAGGAAGATAGGTTGCCATGTCTTTATCGGTTTTATCCGGGGTCCAGTCGCGGCCATGTTCCATTCGCACTCCGTGAGGCCCGTCAGACATCACCAGTTCAGGAATGCCAAGTCTTTCAACTCCACCGGAAGTGAACGAAGAAGATGCGTGAATCATGTGGATCTTTTCCTCCAGCGTCATCAATTGAATCAGGGAATCTATTTTAGATTCATCGTTCACTTTTTCTGTGGAAATGTGTTTACTGCCGCAGGAAGCCATCATAATGAGAATGCTTAAAATTAACGTGTTTTTCATTCAGCTTATTTTTTTTAATTGAATTTCTTATCAAAACCGTGTTGTTTTGGCGGTTGTAAAGCGCTCAACCATTGTTGCCGGTGAATCAATTGAACCAGTAGAAAGGTATGATTCCAGAGGTTTGGCAAATTTATGTAAGTTTCACTCCGGTTTTCAGATTATCTCTGGTGCTTAACCCTGCATTTCTCTATTGAAAAAGAAGGATTGTCCCTAGCAAACAGGAACAACCCTTCTTCAGCAATCAACTATAGTTTCTTCCCGATATAGAATACATAGCCATAAAACTCTTTATACCTGGAATACAACTGAGCTTCATGACGTTGGTTGGCGATGAGTTCTCCGGCAGTTTTATTGCCCGCATATTTCTTCAGGAAAATTTCCTGTGCTGCAACCTGTGGACCATAGAAGTGTTCTGTCCAGCAGTTTTCCGGTAATACAAAAGTTGCAACCGGCGTGTAGCCTGCTTTCTGCATCTGGTCCACCTTGTTAGGAATGGTGTTGATCTCAGGATAAGCATCCATCCAGAACCGTTCGATTTCGGCCGGCCGTTTTAAGGTAAACCACGATATCTCTGTAACGGCAATGTAGCCTCCTTTTTCAGGAATCTACTCCATTCGCTCAGGCCTCTTTTGAAGCCTATGTTGTAGATGGCTCCTTCCGACCAGATCAGGTCAAGTTCTTCGTTTTCAAACGGAAGGCTGTCCATCGAGCCAACGATGCCTTTTACCCTGTCGTTTATATTCAGATTACGAGCATTCTGGTTGAACAGATCGATAAATCCGGGAAACAGGTCAATGCCGGTAATAACTCCCGGTGTATGTTGTGCCAGCACCATTGTCTGACCACCTGTTCCGCAGCCAATGTCGGCTATACGGGATCCGGCGGTAAGATTTTCGATAAAACCCAGGGCTTTCAGTGTTACTTCAGCACTGCCGGGCCCCTGGCGCTCAATGCCGGAGAAATATTCACAGATTAAACTGAAGTCGAATTCGTGTATGGATTGATTTTCGGTACTCATGGTATTTAAATTTGTTTTGTTGAGCCGCAGCAAGGATTAAGGTAAATCCTTGTCGGGCATCAAACATAAAAAATGGAAATGAAAAATACTCCGGCAGGAATTTGCCTGAGTATAAGGAGAGGATAACCAGGGGCAGATTGCCGGAGGTTATTTACTTTACCAGATCCGAATTAAATTTAAACATCCAGAGATTTTGATGGGGCAAAGGTAGAATTTTTTAATGTAATCGGTCAATACTTGATGAATATTTTTTTAATAATTGAATTGCAATGTTTTGAATATCGGTAATCAGGCAGGTTTTTGCCCTGAACTACATTCTTTTGCTTGTTTACCAATAGAATTGATTGATATTGAATTAGGTATATCATTTAAATTTTCATCGTTCATCAATATGAGCATCAAAACCCGAAGCCAATTCGAATTGCCGGATAAAACACTTTAAAATCGCCTGACAGGTAAAATTGTGGTGAAACCGAAATATATTTTCCGATTTCCCAGTTAAAACCAAATTTGTAGGTGTTTTTCTCAAAAAGTTCACCATTTTCAGCTGTCAGAAAACCGACCTCCAGTCCGAGCCAATTGGGATCATTCAAGTCATTCGATAAATTGTACCGATATCCGATATTAACAAATCCATTCAGATTAACTTTCGAATTCTCATCAAAGTCTGACAATTGATTGTACGACAAGTAATATTGATTTTTTAAAATCCCTTTTTTGCTGAAAAGAATTCCAATTTCTGCTGAAAGATCTATTACCGGTTGGTTTTTTATTAAGTTCAGCCCAACACCGCCTTTAAGATTAATGACATCCATCCGCCCGTTAACTTTATCGAATTGTTTATCATGAATAAGGGTCTCACCAACAAAGGAAAAGTTGTAAGATTTAGATAATCTGCCTTGAATATGGCTTATGGTATCTATTACTTCCTTTAGTCTGATTATCAGGGTATCAGAAATCAGACTTTCGGGTTCATTATACTGAATATTCAGGAAGTATTTATTAGAATTTATATTACATTGCTTGCTATATTGGTAGCTGGATTGACTGCCATTTTCCCAGATTATTTTTTTGCCTGGTTCGGTCTGCTTAATTGAAACCAGTTTATCAGCCACATAATCAATCGTATAAGATTCTTTTTCAGGAACATCAAAGTTGTCTTTAAGTATCGATTGTAAGCTTTTCAGGTCTTTCTCTACATTTTCAGCCAGGTCAGCGTATTCATAAATCGTCAGACTAAGTTCCAGGTTATTGTCGATCCGAACATGTATTGAATCTAATGTGTGTTTTTGGCCACTGGCAATGGTGCTGCTTGATAAAAGCAATACGAGCGCGTATATTTTTACTGATTTTTTCATTTCCTGAAATCTTTAATGATTGAAAAATGTGGTTTATTCAAATGCCAATGCTGACTTTAAAATTTTGAGGTAAGAGCCAACACTCCGTCACTTGTTTGGTTTCTGTTACCACCAAATTTGATCAGCTTATTGGTTCTTTTCTTCTTTTTCAATGATTCGTTTTTGACAATCAGAATTTCAGTTTCATTCTTTACTGCAATTTTTTGATAGATGGTGTCTGTGGAAGTGTTTTTATCAGTAGTAGCCAATAATTCCGGAGCCTGTTCTTTTCCACAAAAACAATTTGATTGATAAAAACAGTATCTGTAGTTTGTTGAATCGTAACAACGGGCTTGATTACAGCCGCTACATTTCTGATGTATGCTGTGTCCGATGAATTGACATTAGCAGATTTAACAGTTTCTTCAGCAATTGAAGAATCTTTGTAATTCATGGTAGCCTTATTTTTTAACGCACTGTTTAACGCAACAAGTATTTTTATTCTATTCCAGGCATTCATATTCAGAATCGAAACGACCGAGGTGCTTATGAAAAGCAAAATACATGCTGCAACCAACAAGCGGAAAAAATGGGATGTGTGTTTGTCGCTGCTCTGGAGTTGAACCTGATTCCAGATTCTTTCCTTAGCACTATTTGCTTTTGAATCGTAATAATTCTCCGATTCATTTATTGCCTTCTTCACAATGAAATCAATTTTATTCGTTTCCATTTTTCTTTGTTTTGTTAATGCTTTCGATGATGTTAGTCCTTGCTTTTCTCAGTTGAGATTTTGAAGTGCTTTCGGTAATATTGAGTAGTTCTGAAATTTCTTTGTGTGAATAACCTTCTAGTGCGAAAAGATTAAAAACCATTCTGTAACCTGCGGGAAGCGCTTCGATTATGTTATAAACCTGCTCAATATCAATGTCGTACAGTTCGGAATCACTCATCGTGGTCATTGCATATTCCGGAAATTCTTCTTCATCGAAATTGATTTTGTTTTTACCGTTAAGCTGCCTGATTGATTCATTTATCACAATGGTTTTAATCCATTTAACCAGGCTATTTTCACCGCGA
The DNA here is from genome assembly GCA_016709025.1 of Bacteroidales bacterium. Classification (GTDB taxonomy): domain Bacteria; phylum Bacteroidota; class Bacteroidia; order Bacteroidales; family Lentimicrobiaceae; genus Lentimicrobium. Next base: position 228,301 of record JADJEQ010000012.1, read on the forward strand.
TACTCAAATCTTTGAATGCTGCTGAAGACTTTTGTGAACGAAATAATCAGTGCATCTTCAACATCGTGATGGTTGGATAAAATGCGCATGGAAAGATGGTACATTTGATTGTAGTGAGCATTAAACAGAATGCTTTGGGCAAGTTGATTGCCTGATTTACAATGTTTAATAACTTCCCTGATTTCCAATTATGCTATTTTAAAAAGCCTGTTTACAAATAATAACCCTGATTGTTGGTTTGGAGTTGCCTGAACAAATAAATAAATTTATTTTTAATTGATTCAGTTTTAAATAAATATAATACCTGAGTTGACGATGTGATCGGGCGGGAAAAAGCTGAACCTACACAAAGCATATACTGTTTGAATCGGGGAAGTTATTCCGGATGTTTATCTTATAGGAACAGGAAAAATAAAACATCGCCGAATAACATACAGAACGATAACAAAAATTAGGACGTTTAAGGAAAGATTGTATATTTATTGAGAATTTTGGAAGGGCGGAATAAACGCTTTTCAATAAGTCAGGCTGCTTCAGGTCATGCTAATTGCCCTACTTTTAATCAGTTGGAAATCAGGTAATACATCAGAATGGAACATTTAAACAAGGTAATCGGGAAGTATAAATTAACCCGTTTTATTGGCGAAGGCGGAATGGCCAGTGTGTATGAAGGAACCCATGAAAGACTGGGGACGAAGGTTGCGGTGAAGATCCTGAATCCGGTTCTTACGGCAAACAAGGAAATCCGGCTGCGGTTTGAAAATGAAGCCAGATTTATGGCATCGCTCAATCATCCGAATATTACGAAGGTAATTGATTTTGACGAGCAACCGGAAATGCTGTCCATTGTTATGGAATTGCTGGAAGGACAGGATTTAAGCAGCCTGATAAAATCAGGGGGGCGTTAACCCCGAACAGGCACTTCCCATTTTTACGCAGATCCTGGATGCTTTTCAATACGCACATAGCAAAGGCATTGTTCACCGTGATATTAAACCGTCAAATATCTTTATAAGTGGGGGCAATCAGGTTAAGATTCTTGATTTCGGGATAGCGAAAATATTCGGAACGGTCGACGATTTCACCAGTACCGGCACACAAATGGGGACGCCTGTATATATGAGCCCCGAGCAGGTAAAAGCCGATAAAAGCATCGACCACAGAAGTGATATCTATTCACTGGGCATTACATTGTTCTTTGCCCTGAACGGTAAACCACCCTACGACAGCACAACTCAATCCAGTTATGAAATATTCAATAAAATTGTACTCGATCCGGTACCCGATCTTGGTACCGATCCCTTAATAAACGGGATAATCCATAAAGCAGCTAACAAAGACCGGGATCAGCGTTTTCAGGAGAGCAGGGATTTTCGCGACGCGTTGATAAATTACAAAAATTCTGCCGCTGCTGAAATGAATGACGATAAAACATTGATCGATTTTCCATCAGCAGCAGCATTCAATCTGAAGAAGGGAGAAGGCAGGGCAAATGAACAAGGTTATCAGGCGGCCGGAAAAAAGGAAGGAAGCATCGTATCAGAACTTAATGAAGATAGCAAAGGGAGTAGTTTCTTAAGCCATAACCTCATGAAAATTCTGGTATATTTGCAAGTGGTTGTATATCTTACAGGCATTTTACTAACAATATTTATTTCTGATTTATGAAAAAAACAATACTTCTATGTGCTATTTTTATCCTGGGCTTCCTGTCTGTGTATAGTCAGATGTCAAGCCCTGAAACAATTGATACAACAACCTTTGCAAATGATCTGGCGTTGCTTGAAAATAAGGTGAAATTTTTACAGATCATTGTAATCGCTTCCTTTTCAATCAACCTCATTTTGTCGGTTGTCATTATATACGCTTTGATGAAAAAAAGCAAAATAAAATAAGCCTAACCGGTTGCTCAGATAGTGATAAACTGGGCAAATTTCCAGGAAAACCTATTTTTATCGGATCAGTTTTCTTTGGTCATATATATTCATAAGCCGGCCCGGATTAAAAAATTCAGCATTTTTTATAAATGAAATACTTTATTGCGAATTTACTTGCACTGCCTGGCCTTAACCGAACCCTGGTGAAGGGTTTGAGGGATCAGAAGGCGTTTATGCAGAATACTGTTTTAAAGGATATTGAGGAGATTAAACGGCATCAGGATGATAGCCTGAAAGAGGCGGACTTTAAGAAGATTACAGAGTACTACGGTTTTGCTGTTCCCGCAATACTGGGAGAGGGTTTCTGCCTGCTCAGGGGTAAGGAAATGGCGTTGCATGAGCGTTATGCAATGACTTACCTGGGTGCGTTGACAGGGCTGTTTGATGACTTTTTTGATGTAAAGAAAACGTCTGTAACCCATATCCGCGAACTGGTTGATCATCCTGATGAGCAACTGTCTGAAAACTCCCATGAGTTGCTGTTTGTCAGATTCTTCAGGAAAGCTCTTGAGAACATCCATGATTTTTACCGGTTAACAAAAAGTATCAACAATGTTTTTGATGCACAGATTCTCAGCGGAAAACAAACCAGCCAGGCAATAGAAAGAGATGAAATACAGCAGATAACGCTTCTGAAAGGTGGATTCTCCCTGCTTTTTTACAGAAGCGCTCTGGATGAGCCTGTTGGCTTATCAGAAGAAAAAATGCTTTTTAGTTTGGGGGGCATCAGCCAGTTGGAAAATGACCTGTTTGATGTTTACAAAGATTATTGTAATGGAATAAAAACACTGGCAACAACAGAGAACAAAATAGGTAACCTCCGCAAATACTATACCGGGTTGATGGAAGAAACCTTTGCGCTGGTTCACCTGACCAGCTTTCCCGATGAGCATAAGAAAAAGTTTCTGAGATTCATCGCGCTCATTATCAGCAGGGGATTTGTTTGTCTGGATCTTTTGGAAAAGAGAGAAAAAGCAACGAATCATGTTTTTTCTCTTCCGGAATACAAAAGGCCTGAACTGATATGCGATATGGATAAACCCGGAAACAAAATTAAACTCTTCAGCCATTATGCAAAATGTTACACTGAACCAAAGTAAAAATATCTGTTACCTGCACTGAAACCATCTGAGTTGCAATTGTTTTTAATTGCATCTCCGGTTAAAGGTTCATACCTGGTTAGGTAAACAGATTTATTTTTACTGAATAATCTATACCGGATTTTTAAAATTTTGGCATAGCAGATCTTCAACATATTCCAACCTGTGGATTGAACATTTTCAAATCCGACAGGTTTATTTAGCCAATGAACAGCGTCGTGGAGAAAGAAAAAAACAGCAGCGAGCCGAAGTCACCCTGCAGAAAAGTATGCCGTCTTGATGAAGAGGGCATGTGCGTCGGGTGCTTCAGAATGCTTGATGAAATAGCAAATTGGGGTATTATGACCAACCCTGAGCGATCAGATATTCTCAGGAAGGCCCATTTAAGGATGCAACTGAGGGATTTGAAACTCTGATCAGTTTTTTGCAGGTTTGTAGCCCGATTTCTCCAGTATTTCCTGCGAGTTTGTATTTGCCATCAGTTCTTTAAGAGCTGTTTTTGTCTTCGCAGCATATTTTTTAACAATTTGCCAACCAAGCCAGGCACCGGTTTTCGAAGGTGATTCCTGTGAAAATGATGCTGTAAAAGGCCCGTCGGTCATGAACATACTCATTGATTGGGCATCAGAAGAATACAATAGCTCATTTTCGATCAGAAACTCCCACAGGTTGCTTTCATTTTCAATACACCAGGCCATTTGACCAGCAGTATATCCCGCAATTAGCCGACTTTCGGTTTCGGGAAGCATAACTTCTGCAAAATACAGTATTTTACCTTCTTCTATCATGGCATCAAGCAATACCGGCGTTTTTGTGCCGGAAATGTATTGCATTGACATTTCCTTTATGCAATCGGGCAGAATATGATCCGGGGTAAGCCGGTCGGAGATATACAGGGGAATGCCCATTTTACGATAACCCGGGTAGTCGCTTCCGAGGAACATATCGAGAGCAACGACCAGGTCAGTGTTGGTGTATTTAACCGGGTACTGGAAGTCAAAGCCACTCACATAAGTATATACCACAGGTTCTGTAAATCCGGGCAATTCACTTTTCAACCTTTTAAAAGCAATGTTAAATTCCTCTGCCAACCCGTTCAGATCGGGAAATTGCTTTAAACATTCGGCATAAACTTCCTGGTTTTGCCTGTTATCCACGAATTCGCGAAGCCGGGCAATGGCTTCCGGCGAAGTATAATTTTCGCCAAGAAATACCCGGTATTCAGGGGCAATCTTTTTCAAGCCTTCCACTATATTCTCAGGGGGAATGCTAAACAGGGCCTTCTCATAACGGTGGATTACCAAAGCCGGGTTCGTTTGGTCTGTATCCGTGGATGTATTGCTTCCGGCTCTTTTTTCCTTTGAATTGCAGGATAATAGTATTAAAAGTGTAGCGAAGAGCAAGCCAATCGGGCGTTTCATATATTTCATTTCGGGATTCCGGTAAAGTAAAAACATTGATTGCGAATGCAAAAAAACAAAAAACCCCCGACAATGAACGGTCAGGGGTAGTAAAACGCTAAAAGGCAGTCTAAAGTATTTTCCAGCCCAGGCCAATGGTAAACATATTATTCTTCAGGCTGAAGCTTTCAACCTCCGAAAAATCGCTTAATCCGATTTCATACCTGAGGTCGAGGGTTAAAAAGAGCACATCCACACCAGCGCCGAATTGCAGCCCAACGTTCGAGTTTTTAATATCGTCGGTTGTAATGGCATCGTCCCAGTTCTCTGTCGTAATTGTTTTATCGACCGCAATGGAGAAAACTGGTCCGGCCATCGCCCTGACGTTGGCGACTTTCATATTCACAATCCTGAACCCAACGAGAACCGGAATGTCAACTGAGCTGACTTTGATAGAACCGGAACTACCAGATAGTGCATCATTCTTAAGATAGCCTTCTCTTTTCATGACCAGAAGCTCAGGCTGAATGTAGAATTTTTCGCCGAACCGCACAAAGGCACCGAAAAAAAATGAATTTTCAATCTCTTCCTGTATCTGTTCCTTGTCGGTGGTGAATTTCGAAAACGACGCGCCTACCTTGGGTCCGATCGAAAATCCCGGGAGTACCTGTGAAAATGCCAGGTTGCCGATCAGGATAGCGGTGGTTAATAAGATCAGTTTTTTCATGGGCTGTTTTTTTTGTTGAGCAAATATAATATAATTTGAATATATGTTGAGGGTTCAGAATACACAAAGTTCATGCCCTGGCTTGATTTTTTGTAGATTTGCACTTCCTGGAGAAATACGGAAGTGCTTATATACTTAAGCCCCTTTCTTCAGGCATGGAAAAACAAAAGATCAATCGTATGAGAAATAACAACTTCAAAGCAATTGTAATTATTGCTTTTCTGTCAATTTTTACATTAGCCGCCCGGGCTCAGTATAAAAGTGTTGTTCTGGGGGTGAAAGTTGCCCCAAACCTTGGATGGATGAAAACAGACCAGGAAGGCTATCAGTCAGAAGGCTCTGTTGCCGGAATAAACTGGGGCCTGGTGGCTGAGTTTTATTTTGCCGAAAACTATGCTTTTGGCTCCGGTTTTACTTTCAACTTTCAGAATGGTAAACTGGCATACCCTGATGAACAAGGCCAGGATGCAGGGATTCTAACCCGCAGTTACAGGTTGAAGTATCTTGAATTTCCGGCTGTGATAAAGATGAAAACCAATGTGATGGGTGGGTTCAGGTTTTATGGTCAGATCGGGGCCGGGTTTGGCATCAGGTTAAGCTCAAAGGGCAAAGATGTTTTTACATCACCCGGCAATCCGGACGTAACCACCGATTTCAGGCTGATCGATTCTCAAACGACCTTGTTTAAAGCCTCAATGATTGTAGGAGCCGGTGTTGAATATCCGCTCGACAATTCCACTTCTCTGGTGGCCGGAATCAATTTCAACAATGGTTTCACCAATGCCTTGAAAGGTAACAATACGATAAATACTGATCTTGAGCACCATGGCGTGCCCAATATGCTTGAATTGAGTCTTTCGGTTATGTTCTGAGAGGAAGCGTGCAAAAACAACCAGAAAAATGAAGATTGCTCTTGCTCAGTTAAATTACATCACCGGTGATTTTTCCGGCAATGTCACAAAGATAATAGAGGTTGTCCGTAAGTCGCGTGATTCAGGGGCTGAATTGGTCGTTTTCGCCGAACTTGCCATTACCGGCTATCCACCACGGGATTTTCTGGAATTTGAGGATTTTATACTCAAATCGGAGGATGCTGTAAAACAGATCGCTGCTGAATGCAAAGGCATCGCGGCGATTGTTGGAGGGCCTTCGCGCAACCTCACCGGCAGGGGGAAGCCTCTCTTCAATACAGCCTGGTTTCTGAGCGATGGGGTTGTGAAACATCTGACACATAAGAGCCTTTTGCCCAATTACGATGTTTTTGATGAATACCGCTATTTTGAACCGGCTAATGAATATCAGATCATCACATTCAAAGGAGTAAAACTGGCGGTTACCATCTGCGAAGACATCTGGAATACCGGCGAAATACCACTTTATAACCGTTTCCCAATGGATGAACTGGTATTGCAGCACCCCGATCTGGTCATCAATATCGCCGCTTCACCGTTTAATTACCACCAGGCATTGATCCGTAAACAGGTGTTGCGCGAAAATGCGCTGAAATATAAACTTCCCGTTGTATATGTAAACCATGTTGGAGCACAAACCGAGCTGATTTTCGATGGAGGCTCCATGGCCTGCGACGATGGGGGCAATGTAAAGGAGGCACTTGCTTTTTTTGATGAAGACTTCCGCGTTGTGGATGTTGACAAATCCTGGACCGGAGCTGTCCCAGCCTCTGAAATCGTGATTCCGGAAAAAGTTGATGATATCGGTGTGGTTCACGATGCCCTGGTGCTGGGTATCCGCGATTATTTTGGCAAGTTGGGGTTTAATAAAGCGATTCTTGGCTTGTCAGGAGGTATTGATTCTGCCGTAACCATGGTGTTGGCAGCCGAAGCGCTTGGGCATGAAAATGTCAGGGGGATTTTGCTGCCTTCTGAATTTTCGTCGGGGCATTCAATCGACGATGCCCGGCAACTGGCCATAAACCTTGGCAGCCCATATGATCAGATCTCCATTGCTGAAGCTTATAAATCCTTTGAGCGCAGCCTGCACCCTTTTTTCAAAGATCTTCCGTTTGGCCTGGCCGAAGAGAACCTTCAGGCCCGTACCAGGGCGGTTATCCTGATGGCCATGTCGAATAAATTTGGGTATATTCTGCTCAATACCAGCAATAAGAGTGAAGCAGCCGTGGGCTATGGTACCCTGTATGGCGATATGTGCGGCGGTTTGTCGGTGCTGGGCGATGTGTACAAGACCGAAGTCTATCAGCTGGCCGCTTACATCAACCGTGAAAGGGAAATCATCCCCGAAAACTCCATTACCAAACCGCCGTCGGCAGAGCTCAGACCCGGACAGAAAGACAGCGATTCATTGCCCGATTACGAATTGCTCGACCGTTTACTTTATCAGTATATAGAAAAGCGGAAAGGCCCCCGGGAGTTGGAGGAAATGGGATTTGAAAGCGCGTTGGTTGCCCGTGTTTTGAGGATGGTGAATACCAATGAATGGAAACGATACCAGACACCGCCAATTCTTCGTGTTTCGCCCAAAGCTTTTGGGATGGGGCGCAGGATGCCGATCGTTGGGAAATATCTGGGGTAGATTGGGTTTATTAGCTTATTAGCATATTAGCTGATTAGCAAATTAGCGATTTC
>JADJEQ010000013.1 GCA_016709025.1 Bacteroidales bacterium
GAAATCAGCTAATTTGCTAATCAGCTAATCTGCTAATTCGCCAATAAACCCAATCTACCCAGATACTTCCCAACAATCGGCATCCTGCGCCCCATCCCGAAGGCTTTGGGCACACACGAAGGATGGGCGGTGTCTGGTATCGTTTCCATTCGTTGGTGTTCACCATCCTCAGAACACGGCTACCAGGGCACTTTCAAATCCCATTTCCTCCAGCCTCCCGGGGCCTTTCCGCTTTTCTATATATTGAAAAGCAAACGGTCAAGCAATTGGTACTCGGGCAATGAATCGCTGTCTTTCTGCCCGGCAACTCGGCTGAAGGCGGTTTTACAATGGAGTTATCGGGGATGATTTCCTTTTCACGGTTGATTAAGCGGCCAACTGATAGACCTCGGTTTTGCTAACATCGCCCAGTAACGATAAACCGCCACACATATCGCCATACAGGGTGCCATAACCCACGGCTGCCTCACTTTTATTGCTGGTATTGAGCAGAATGTAACCAAATTTATTGGACATGGCCATCAGGATAACCGCCCTGGTACGGGCCTGCAGGTTTTCCTCGGCCAGGCCAAACGGAAGATCTTTAAAAAGGGCTCAGGCTGCGTTCGAAGGAGTTATAAGCTTCACCAATGGAGATCAGATCGTCCGGGCTGCCAAGGTTTTGGCCAGTTGCCGGGCATCGTCAATGGAATGCCCTGACGAAAATTCAGAGGCAGCAAAATTCCCCTTACATTTTCAAGCGCAAGCGCTTCGGCCGCCAGCACCATGGTTACAGCCGAATCTATACCGCCTGACAGTCCAAGAATCGCTTTTTGAAAACCCAGTTTGCCGAAATAATCACGGATACCCAGCACCAGGGCATCGTGAACCACGCCGATATCATCCACCGTTTCCGGGACAATGATTTCAGGGGCTGGCGAAGCTCCGTGCCAGGTAGCATCAACATCCACGATGCGGAAGTCTTCCTCAAAAAAGCAAGGCTTCCCTTACATTGCCCCCATCGTCGCAGGCCATGGAGCCGCCATCGAAAATCAGCTCTGTTTGTGCACCGACATGGTTAACATATACAACCGGAAGTTTATATTTCAGGCATTTTCTCGCAACACCTGTTTACGGATTGATGCCTGGTGATAATTAAAGGGTGAAGCAGCGATGTTGATGACCATATCGGGTTGCTGAAGTGCAAGTTCATCAAGCGGAAACCGATTGTAAAGCGGTATTTCGCCTGTATTCCAGATGTCCTCACAAATGGTAACCGCCATTTCTCTCCTGCAATTTACGATCTGATATTCAGTAGCTGGTTCAAAATACCGGTATTCATCAAAAACATCGTAATTGGGCAAAAGGCTTTTTGTGGGCCAGCTGTCGGATTTCCCCATCACTCAGAAACCAGGCCGTATTGAAAAGGGGTTTGCCCTTTCCAGTCAGGTTGCGTGAAGGCCCTCCGACAAGCGCCGCGATGCCTTTGCATTCAGCAGCGATCAATTTTACAGCGGCCTCCGACTTGAGTATAAAATCTTCAAATTCGAGAAAATCACGAGGTGGATAACCAGTAATGGCAAGTTCGGCGAAAACAACCAGTTCAGCCCCTGATTCACTTGACTTCGGACAACCTCGATTATTTTTTGCTCCATTGCCCGAAAAATCACCGGTTATATAATTTAGCTGGGCAAGAGCAATCTTCATTTCCTGTTTGTTTAGCTGGCTATCTTTAGAACATCACCGAAAACTCAGTTCAAGCATATTGGGCACCCCATGGTGCCCAAGGTCGGTATTTATCTTATTGTTGCCTTTCAAGGCGTTGGTGAAACCATTGTTGAAATTGATTCCGGCCACAAGGGAGGTGGAACTGTCGAGCGGATATTCAATTCCGGCTCCTACAATCATGGAAGCTTTAAACAAGGGTTTGAGAATCGATCAGCCTGAAATCCGTGGTTACATCGGGATTGCCGGGTGAAACAAATAAATCTCTTTGCCTTTTGAGCTTAACCTCACCCCAAAACCAGCCCTCAATCTGACCAAAAAACGAAACCCGCCCATTTCGTTGGTTTTCATTTTATAACAGCCGGTATTTCAGTATTTCAGCCTGTATGCCGGGTTACAATCCCTGCCTCCTCGCCTTGTTCATCCAGGGTATGATAGCTTGCCATTCTGGAAATTGAAAGTAAACCCGGTGCCAAAAGCATAATTTTCGGCAAAATAAAATTCAGCCACCAAACCCCAGTTTATACCGGCAACAGAGCCTTCCGACTCGTACCCTTCCTGGTCTGTTTTCATCCATCCAAGGTTTGGGGCTACTTTTACGCCAAGAACGACACTTTTATATTGGCCTGCGCTGCTAATGTAAAGATTGAAAAAATGCAATAATTACAATGGTTTTGTAAAGTTTTAGTTTTCATACGGTTGATGTTAATTTTTCCTGCCTGGATGTGTCTGATAAAAATCAGATAAAATTATCTCAGGAAGTGCAAATTTACAAAAAATCAAGGCAGGGCGTATTTTGTGTATTCTGAACTTTCAACATCTATTCTAATTTTATTATATTTAAACTAAAAAAACAACCCAAGAAAAACTGATTTTATTACCGCTGCTCCTGAGCGGCAACTTGGCATTTTCACAACTTACTCCCGGGATTTTCGATCAGGCCCAAAGTAGGCGCGTCCTTTTCGAAATTCACCACCGACAAGGAGCAGATACAGGAAGAAATTGAAAATTCATTTTTTCGGTGCCTTTGCGCGGTTCGGCGAAAAATTCTACTTTCAGCCTGAACTTCTGGTATGAAAAGAGAAGGCTATTGAAACAATGATGCTCAAACCGGAAGTTCCGGATCCATCAAAGTCAGCTCGTTGACATTCCGGTTCTGGTCGGATTCAGGATCGTGAACATGAAAGTTGCCAACATCAGGGCGATGGCCGGTCCTGTTTTCTCCATTGCGGTAGATAAAACGATTACTCGGAGAACGAGGATGGGACGTGATTACAACGGACGATATTAAAAACTCGAACGTGGGCCTGCAATTCGGGCTGGTGTGGATTGCTTTTTAACCCTTGATCTCAGGTATGAAATCGGGTTAAGCGACTTTTCAGAGGCTGAAAGCTTCAGCCTGAAGAACAATATGTTTACCATCGGCCTGGGCTGGAAAATACTTTAGACTGCCTTTTAGCGTTTTTACTACCCCTGACCGTTCATTGTCGGGGTTTTTTGTTTTTATTTTTCGCATTCACATGTTTTTACTTTACCTGAATCCTTAAATGAAATATATGAAACGCCCGATTGGCTTGCTCTTCGCCACATTTTTAATACTATGATCCTGCAATTCAAAGGAAAAAAGAACCGGAAGCAGTACATCCACGGATACAGACCAAACGAAACCAGCTTTGGTAATTCACCGTTATGAGAAGGCCCTGTTTAGCATTCCCCCGAGAATTTAGCGGAAGGCCTGAAAAGATCGCCCCTGAATACCGGGTATTTCTTGGCGAAAATTACACTTCACCTGAAGCCGTTGCCCAACTCCGCAGAATTTGTAGAAAACAGGCAAAACCAGGAAGTTTATGCCGAATGTTTGAAACAATTTCCCGAACTGAACGGGTTGGCAAATGAATTTAACATTGCTTTTAACAGGTTGAAAATTGAAATACCGGGATTTAAAGAGCCTGAAATCGATACTTATGTAAGTGGTTTTGATTTCCAATACCCGATAAAATACACCGATTCTGACCTGGTCGTTGCGCTCGATATGTTCCTCGGAAGCGACTACCCGGGTTACCGTAAAATGGGCATTCCCCAGTATATCTCCGAACGGCTTACCCCGGACCATATTTTGCCCGATTGCGTGAAGGAAATGGCATACTACATTTCCGCAACAAAAACGCCGGTATTGCTTGATGCCATGATAGAAGAAGGGAAAATACTCTATTTTGCAGGTTTGATGCTTCCCGGAAACCGAAAGTCGACTAATTGCGGGATTTTCCGCCGGCCAAATGGCCTGGTGTAAGGAAAATGAAAGCAATCTGTGGGAGTTTCTGATCGAAAATGACTTTTGTATTCTTCTGATGCCCAATCAATGAGCATGTTCATGACCGACGGACCTTTTACAGCATCATTTTCACAGGAATCACCTTCAAGAACCGGTGCCTGGCTTGGTTGGCAAATTGTTAAAAATATGCTGCGAAGACAAAAACAGCTCTTAAAGAACTGATGGCAAATAAAAACTCGCAGGAAATACTGGAAAATCGGGCTACAAACCTGCAAAAAACTGATCAGAGTTTTAGGTCCTCAGTTGCATCCTCAAATGAGCTTCCTGAGAATATCTGATCGCTCAGGGTTGGTCATAATACCCCAATTGGCTATTTCATCAAGCATTCTGAAGCACCCGACGCACATGCCCTCTTCATCAAGACGGCATACTTTTCTGCAGGGTGACTTCGGCTCGCTGCTGTTTTTTTCTTTCTCCACGACGCTGTTCATTGGCTAAATAAACCTGTCGGATTTGAAAATGTTCAATCCACAGGTTGGAATATGTTGAAGATCTGCTATGCCAAAATTTTAAAAATCCGGTATAGATTATTCAGTAAAAATAAATCGTTTACCTAACCAGGTATGAACCTTTAACCGGAGATGCAATTAAAAACAATTGCAACTCAGATGGTTTCAGTGCAGGTAACGATTTTTGCCTTGGTCGTGTAACATTTTGCATAATGGCTGAAGAGTTTAATTTTTGTTTCCGGGTTTATCCATATCGCATATCAGTTCATGCCTTTTGTATTCCGGAAGAGAAAAACATGATTCGTTGCCTTTTCTGTTTTCCAAAAGATCCAGACAAACAAATCCCCTGCTGATAATGAGCGCGATGAATCTGAGAAACTTTTTCTTATGCTCATCGGGAAAGCTGGTCAGATGAACCAGCGCAAAGGTTTCTTCCACCAGCCCTTTGTAGTATTTCCGGAGGCGCACTATGCTGTTCTCCGTTGTTGCCAGTGTTTTTATACCATTACAGAAATCTTTATAAACATCAAACAGGTCATTTTCCAACTGACTGATTCCCCCTAAACTAAAAAGCATTTTTCTTCTGATAAGCCAACAGGCTCATCCAGAGCGCTTCTGTAAAACAGCAGGAGAATCCACCTTTCAGAAGCGTAATCTGCTGTATTTCATCTCTTTCTATCGCCTGGCTGGTTTGTTTTCCGCTGAGAATCTGTGCATCAAAACATTGTTGATACTTTTTGTTAACCGGTAAAATCATGGATGTTCTCAAGAGCTTCCTGAAGAATCTGACAAACAGCAACTCATGGAGTTTTCAGCCAGTTGCTCATCAGGATGATCAACCAGTTCGCGGATATGGGTTACAGACGTTTTCTTTACATCAAAAAGTCATCAAACAGCCCTGTCAACGCACCCAGGTAAGTCATTGCATAACGCTCATGCAACGCCATTTCCTTACCCCTGAGCAGGCAGAAACCCTCTCCCAGTATTGCGGGAACAGCAAAACCGTAGTACTCTGTAATCTTTTTAAAGTCCGCCTCGTTCAGGCTATCATCCTGATGCCGTTTAATCTCCTCAATATCCTTTAAAACAGTATTCTGCATAAACGCCTTCGATCCCTCAAACCCTTCACCAGGGTTCGGTTAAGGCCAGGCAGTGCAAGTAAATTCGCAATAAAGTATTTCATTTATAAAAAATGCTGAATTTTTTAATCCGGGCCGGCTTATGAATATATATGACCAAAGAAAACTGATCCGATAAAAATAGGTTTTCCTGGAAATCCGCCCAGTTTATCACTATCTGAGCAACCGGTTAGGCTTATTTTATTTTGCTTTTTTCATCAAAGCGTATATAATGACAACCGACAAAATGAGGTTGATTGAAAAGGAAGCGATTACAACGATCTGTAAAAAATTCACCTTGTTTTCAAGCAACGCCAGATCATTTGCAAAAGCCGTTGCATCAATTGTTTCAGGGCTTGACATCTGACTATACACAGACAGGAAACTCAGGATAAGAATCGCAAATAGTAGTATTGTTTTTTTCATAAATCAGAAATAAATATTGTTAGTAAAATGCCTGTCAGATATACAACCACTTGCAAATATACCAGAATTTTCATGAGGTTATGGCTTAAGAAACTACTCCCTTGCTATCTGCATTAAGTTCTGATAAGATGCTTCCTCCTTTTTCAGGCCGCCTGATAACCTTGTTCATTTGCCTTGCCTTCTCCTTCTTCTGATTGAATGCTGCTGCTGATGGAAAATCGATCAATGTTTTATCGTCATTCATTTCAGCAGCGGCAGAATTTTTGTAATTTATCAACGCGTCGCGAAAATCCCTGCTCTCCTGAAAACGCTGATCCCGGTCTTTGTTAGCTGCTTTATGGATTATCCCGTTTATTAAGGGATCGGTACCAAGATCGGGTACCGGATCGAGTACAATTTTATTGAATATTTCATAACTGGATTGTGTTGTGCTGTCGTAGGGTGGTTTACCGTTCAGGGCAAAGAACAATGTAATGCCCAGTGAATAGATATCACTTCTGTGGTCGATGCTTTTATCGGCTTTAACCTGCTCGGGGCTCATATATACAGGCGTCCCCATTTGTGTGCCGGTACTGGTGAAATCGTCGCCCGTTCCGAATATTTTCGCTATCCCGAAATCAAGAATCTTAACCTGATTGCCCCCACTTATAAAGATATTTGACGGTTTAATATCACGGTGAACAATGCCTTTGCTATGTGCGTATTGAAAAGCATCCAGGATCTGCGTAAAAATGGGAATTGCCTGTTCGGGGGTTAACGCCCCCCCTGATTTTATCAGGCTGCTTAAATCCTGTCCTTCCAGCAATTCCATAACAATGGACAGCATTTCCGGTTGCTCGTCAAAATCAATTACCTTCGTAATATTCGGATGATTGAGCGATGCCATAAATCTGGCTTCGTTTTCAAACCGCAGCCGGATTTCCTTGTTTGCCGTAAGAACCGGATTCAGGATCTTCACCGCAACCTTCGTCTCAGTCTTTCATGGGTTCCTTCATACACACTGGCCATTCCGCCTTCGCCAATAAAACGGGTTAATTTATACTTCCCGATTACCTTGTTTAAATGTTCCATTCTGTTGTATTACCTGATTTCCAACTGATTAAAAGTAGGTCAATTAGCATGACCTGAGGCAGCCTGACTTATTGAAAAGCGTTTATTCCGGCCTTCCAAAATTCTCAATAAATATACAATCTTTCCTTAAACGTCCTAATTTTTGTTATCGTTCTGTATGTTATTCGGCGATGTTTTATTTTTCCTGTTCCTATAAGATAAACATCCGGAATAACTTCCCCGATTAAAAGAGTATCCGCTTTGTGTAGGTTCAGCTTTTTCCCGCCCGATCACACCGTCAACTCAGGTATTATATTTATTTAAAACCGAATCAATTAAAAATAAATTTATTTATTTGTTCAGGCAACTCCAAACCAACAATCAGGGTTATTATTTGTAAACAGGCTTTTTAAAATAGCATAATTGGAAATCAGGGAAGTTATTAAACATTGTAAATCAGGCAATCAACTTGCCCAAAGCATTCTGTTTAATGCTCACTACAAACAAATGTACCATCTTTCCATGCGCATTTTATCCAACCATCACGATGTTGAAGATGCACTGATTATTTCGTTCACAAAAGTCTTCAGCAGCATTCAAAGATTTGAGTATCGTGGTGATAACAGCCTGGTTAAATGGATTAAAACCATTGTGATAAATGAATCAATCAGGCAGCTTAACGGTAAAAACAAAATCAATTTCGATGAAGAAGAATTTCCGGAAAATGCAATGACCACGATGAGTGATTCCGAACTGTACGACATTGATATTGAGCAGGTTTATAACATAATCGAAGCGCTTCCCGCAGGTTACAGAATGGTTTTTAATCTTTTCGCACTAGAAGGTTATTCACACAAAGAAATTTCAGAACTACTCAATATTACCGAAAGCACTTCAAAATCTCAACTGAGAAAAGCAAGGACTAACATCATCGAAAGCATTAACAAAACAAAGAAAATGGAAACGAATAAAATTGATTTCATTGTAAAGAAGGCAATAAATGAATCGGAGAATTATTACGATTCAAAAGCAAATAGTGCTAGGGAAAGAATCTGGAATCAGGTTCAACTCCAGAGCAGCGACAAACACACATCGCATTTTTTCCGCTTATTGGTTGCAGCATGTATTTTGCTTTTCATAAGCACCTCGGTCGTTTCGATTCTGAATATGAATGCCCGGAATAGAATAAAAACACTTGTTGCGTTAAACAGTGCGTTAAAAAATAAGGCTACCATGAATTACAAAGATTCTTCAATTACTGAAGAAACAGTTAAATCAACTTATGCCAATTCATCGGACACTGCATTTATCAAGAATGTAGCGGCTATAATCAAGCCCGTTGTTACGATTCAACAAATTACAGATACTGTTTTTATCAATCAAATTGTTTATGTGGAAAAAGAACAGGCTCCGGAATTATTGGCTACTACTGATAAAAACATTTCCACAGACTCCATCTATCAAAGAATTACAGTAAAGAATGAAACTGAAATTCTGATTGTCAAAAACGAATCATTGAAAAAAGAAAAGAACCAATAAGCTGATCAAATTTGGTGGTAACAGAAACCAAACAAGTGACGGAGTGTTGGCTCTTACCGCAAAATTTTAAAGTCAGCATTGGCATTTGATTAAACCACATTTTTCAATCATTAAAGATTTCAGGAAATGAAAAAATCAGTAAAAATATACGCGCTCGTATTGCTTTTATCAAGCAGCACATTTGCCAGTGGCCAAAAACACACATTAGATTCAATACATGTTCGGATCGACAATAACCTGGAACTTAGTCTGACGATTTATGAATACGCTGACCTGGCTGAAAATGTAGAGAAAGACCTGAAAAGCTTACAATCGATACTTAAAGACAACTTTGATGTTCCTGAAAAAGAATCTTATACGATTGATTATGTGGCTGATAAACTGGTTTCAATTAAGCAGACCGAACCAGGCAAAAAAATAATCTGGGAAAATGGCAGTCAAACTACCTATCAATTTAACAATCAATGTAATATAAATTCCAATAAATACTTCCTGAATATTCAGTATAATGAACCCGAAAGTCTGATTTCTGATACCCTGATAATCAGACTAAAAGGAAGTAATAGATACCATAAGCCATATTCAAAGCAGATTTTCTAAATCTTACAACTTTTCCTTTGTTGGTGAGACCCTTATTCATGATAAACAATTCGATAAAGTTAACGGGCGGATGGATGTGATTAATCTTAAAAGGTGGCGTTGGGCTGAACTTAATAAAAAACCAGCCGGTAATAGATCTTTCAGCAGAAATTGGAATTCTTTTCAGCAAAAAAGGGATTTTAAAAAATCAATATTACTTGTCGTACAATCAATTGTCGGACTTTGATGAGAATTCGAAAGTTAATCTGAATGGATTTGTTAATATCGGATATCGGTACAATTTATCGAATGACTTGAATGATCCCAATTGGCTCGGCCTGGAGGTCGGTTTTCTGGCAGTTGAAAATGGAGACCTTTTTGAGAACAACACCTACAAATTTGGTTTTAACTGGGAAATCGGAAAATATATTTCTGTTTCACCACAATTTTACCTGTCAGGCGATTTTAAAGTGTTTTATCCGGCAATTCGAATTGGCTTCGGGTTTTAATGCTCATATTGATGAACGATGAAAATTCAAATGATATACCTAACTCAATATCAATCAATTCTATTGGTAAACAACAAAAATGTAGTTCAGGGCAAAAACCTGCCTGATTACCGATATTCAAAACATTGCAATTCAATTATTAAAAAATATTCATCAAGTATTGACCAATTACATTAAATAATTCTACCTTTGCCCCATCAAAATCTCTGGATGTTTAAATTTAATTCGGATCTGGTAACGTAAATAACCTCCGGCAATCTGCCCCTGGTTATCCTTTCGTTACACTCAGGCAAATTCCTGCCGGAGTATTTTTCATTTCCATTTTTTCATGTTTGATGCCCGACTAAGGATTTACCATAATCCTTGCTGCGGCTCAACAAAACAAATTTAAATACCATGAGTACCGAAAATCAATCCATACACGAATTCGACTTCAGTTTAATCTGTGAATATTTCTCCGGCATTGAGCGCCAGGGGCCGGGCAGTGCTGAAGTAACCCTGAAAGCCCTGGGTTTTATCGAAAATCTTACCGCCGGATCCCGTATAGCCGACATTGGCTGCGGAACAGGTGGTCAGACAATGGTGCTGGCACAACATACACCGGGAGTTATTACCGGCATTGACCTGTTTCCCGGATTTATCGATCTGTTCAACCAGAATGCTCGTAATCTGAATATAAACGACAGGGTAAAAGGCATCGTTGGCTCGATGGATAACCTTCCGTTTGAAAACGAAGAACTTGACCTGATCTGGTCTGAAGGAGCCATTTACAACATTGGCTTCAAAAGAGGCCTGAGCGAGTGGAGTAGATTCCTGAAAAAAGGAGGCTACATTGCCGTTACAGAGATATCGTGGTTTACCTTAAAACGGCCGGCCGAAATCGAACGGTTCTGGATGGATGCTTACCCTGAGATCAACACCATTCCCAACAAGGTGGACCAGATGCAGAAAGCAGGCTATACGCCGGTTGCAACTTTTGTATTACCGGAAAACTGCTGGACAGATCACTTCTATGGTCCGCAGGTTGCAGCGCAGGAAGTTTTTCTGAAGAAATATCCGGGCAACAAAACCGCCGGAGAACTCATCGCCAACCAACGTCATGAAGCTCAGTTGTATTCCAGGTATAAAGAGTTTTACGGCTATGTATTCTATATCGGGAAGAAACAATAGTTGATTGCTGAAAAAGGGTTGTTCCTGTTTGCTAGGGACAATCCTTCTTTTTCAATAGAGAAATGTTGGGTTAAGCACCAGAGATAATCTGAAATCCGGAGTGAAACTTACATAAATTTGCCAAACCTCTGGAATCATACCTTTCTTACTGGTTCAATTGATTCACCGGCAACAATGGTTGAGCGCTTTACAACCGCCAAAACAACACGGTTTTGATAAGAAATTCAAATAAAAAAATAAGCTGAATGAAAAACACGTTAATTTTAAGTATTCTCATTATGATGGCTTCCTGCGGCAGTAAACACATTTCCACAGAAAAAGTGAACGATGAATCTAAAATAGATTCCCTGATTCAATTGATGACGCTGGAGGAAAAGATCCACATGATTCACGCATCTTCTTCGTTCACTTCCGGTGGAGTTGAAAGACTTGGCATTCCTGAACTGGTGATGTCTGACGGGCCTCACGGCGTGCGAATGGAACATGGCCGCGACTGGACCCCGGATAAAACCGATAAAGACATGGCAACCTATCTTCCTACGGGTATTTGCCTGGCTTCCACATGGAATAAAAATCTTGGCTATCAGTACGGTTCAGTGCTGGGAAGTGAAGCCAAAGCCCGTGGCAAGGATATCATTCTGGGTCCCGGAGTCAATATCATCAGATCCCCGCTCAACGGCCGTAATTTTGAATACCTGAGTGAGGATCCGCACCTGGCTTCCGAAATGGCAGTGGGTTATATCAAAGGGGTTCAGGACCAGGGTATTTCAGCTTGTGTAAAGCATTATGCTGCCAACAATCAGGAAACCGAAAGGACAAAAGTTGATGTGATAGTCTCCGAACGCGCGCTCAGGGAAATCTACCTGCCTGCATTCAAAGCCAGTGTTGAAAAAGCCGGTGTTAATGCGGTTATGGGCTCATACAACAAAGTAAACGGGCAGTACAGCACTCACCATCAGCACCTTATCAATCAGGTGTTGAAGCAGGAATTTGGGTTTGATGGCATTGTAATCAGCGACTGGTCAGCCGTTAAGGATACCAGGGAAGCCCTGCTCTATGGAACCGACATAGAAATGGGTACCGATATAGTGCAGTTGCCAAATCCGGATTACGATGCTTTCTTTCTTGCCGATTCCGCGCTGGCTATGGTAAAAAGAGGAGAAGTTGACGAGAAAGTGGTGGATGAAAAAATAAGAAGAATATTGCGGGTAATGCTTAAGACCAGCATGTCAGGTACCAAAAGTCCTGGTCAATTCAATACTGCTGAGCATCAGCAAACTGCCCTGAAAGTGGCTGAGGAAGGGATCGTCCTGCTCAAAAATGAAAACCTGCTTCCGTTCAAACCCAATCAATTTAAAACAATCCTTGTGGTGGGCAACAATGCTGTATACAAACAGGCATTGGGCGGAGGCAGCTCACAGGTAAAAGCATTATACGAAATCACAGCACTCGAAGGATTAAAGAAATATGCAGGCCCAAACACAAAGGTTTTATTTGCAGAAGGCTATATTCCTACCAATGACCTTTCGTATGACATAAAACTGGCCGACGAAGCAGTATTGGCCGCCGGGAAAGCCGATGCAGTGATTTTTGTCGGTGGATGGATTCATAATTACGATCAGACCGTTTGGGATGGTACGGCTTTCGACATGGAAGGAAAGGACAAAACCAACCTTAAACTGATTTATGGACAGGAAGAACTGATCAACAGGATTGCAAAAGCCAACCCTAAGACAACAGTGGTTTTAATGGGTGGAAGCAATGTGGAGATGAAAAACTGGATGAAAAATGTTCCTGCCATTCTGCAGGCATGGTATCCGGGGATGGAAGGTGGCAATGCCCTGGCTAAAATCATCTTTGGCGAAACCAACCCAAGCGGAAAACTGCCCATGACCTTTGCCAACACGCACAATGAATATCCTTCACATGCCGTGGGTGAATTTCCCGGCAAAGACCTTCGTGTGAGTTACGCAGAAGGCATCTACGTTGGATACCGTTATTTTGACAAACAAAATCTGGAGCCCGTTTACCCGTTTGGTTATGGGCTTTCATACACCGGCTTCAGTTTCAGCAATCTTAAACTGACTCAGAAATCCGGACAGGTTGTGGTAGAATGTACCGTTACCAACACAGGTAAAATGGCCGGCGCCGAGGTCGCTCAATTGTACGTAGCTCCCCTTAACCCTTTGGTTGACAGGCCGGTGAAGGAACTCAAAGGTTTTGAAAAAGTCTACCTGAAACCCGGTGAATCGGCAGGCATAAAACTGGTACTCGAAAATGAGGCCTTCGGCTATTTCGATGAAAAATCCCATCAGTGGAAAACCGATACCGGAACCTATGAAATTCAGATGGGAAACTCCTCACGCAATATCCTGCTGAAGGAAAGCATCAGCCTGTAATCAGGAGCCTGGTGAGAAACATTTATATACCTGACAATAAAACTCATTACAATGTGAAAAGGAGAATCAAATCGCAGGAAAATGGCAATAACATCAAAAACCTTGCATCCGGATTGTGAATTCCAATTATTTATAGGCAGGTTTAGCCAAAGCCTTCTGACTGCTTTCATCAGGCAGCTTGCCACGATAAATGACTTTAAGCAGTCAGGGCGTTATACCCAAAGGCGTTTGCTTAGTTAGTCAATTAATTTTCAATCAATTTTAGGGCCTGCCTGCCCGTTCCAGTCAGGCAGTTTCTCCCGCCTGCGTCGGGCAGACATCCGACTTACCCTGATAAATCAAAAATAATTACGGATGAATTGATAAAATGGTAGATTTGGTCAGGCTTTTTTATCTTCGGTTTCAAAACCATATTTCCAGACGACCGCTGCAACAATGGCACCCACCACAGGGGCTACGAAAAACAGCCATAGTTGGGAAAGAGCCATACCCCCTGAAAAAATAGCAGGCCCGAAACTACGTGCCGGATTAACAGAGGTACCGGTTACAGGAATTACAACCAGATGGATCAACATAAGGGTAACGCCAATTGCCAGACCGGCCATGGTAGAGTTACCATATTTTGAAGTAACTGCCAGTATCACAAAGAGGAAGAGAAAGGTAAACACGGCTTCCACAATAAATGCACTGGTTGTATTATAGCCACCTAAATAACCTTCGCCCCAGCCATTGGCTCCCAGTCCCCATTCGGGCATTACAAAGCCAGGCTTACCACTTGCTATGAGGAACAAACACCTGCACCCAGGGTAGCGCCTATCAACTGAGAAATAATATAACCCACAGCATCCTTCGAAGACATGCGCCCTGCAACCAGCACGCCTACTGTTACTGCAGGATTGATGTGGCAACCTGATATGCCACCTATGGCATAAGCCATGGCTACAACTGCGAAACCAAAAGCAATGGATATTCCAAGTAAGCCAACCCCACTGGGGCCTACCTGACTACTTCCGGCAATAACTGCCGCTCCGCAACCAAATAATACAAGGCTAAAGGTTCCGATTAATTCAGCTAAATACTTTTTCATAAGATAAGATTTAGTTTTGTTTATAAATAATTTTGTGGTTAACAAATATAATAAATTTATGTTTTGGGAACACAAATTAGTTCCGTCAGTAATAATAATAATTATATCATTGTTCACTCTATGTATGTATAAATCAACATGATTTGATATAACACCAATATATTAACAAAATTAAAAAGCGCCTGACATGGAATAACGAAACCTGCCATCTATCTGAAGGGATCAATCGCATTCAATTGCAGGAAAAATAAGCCTGAATAATCGTTCATTTATTAGATTTTCTTTTGCCAGACTCCATGGCCCTAAAAGAATATATGACAAATTAAACTCAACCTGAATTGAAAAATTTATTGGTCTGAGTTGCCCGATTTGGAATCTTCATCTTTTTAGTATAACAATAAAACATGCCTGCAG
This sequence comes from Bacteroidales bacterium, assembly GCA_016709025.1. Classification (GTDB taxonomy): domain Bacteria; phylum Bacteroidota; class Bacteroidia; order Bacteroidales; family Lentimicrobiaceae; genus Lentimicrobium. The sequence continues at coordinate 14,777 of JADJEQ010000013.1, forward strand.
ATGAAATTCGCCGGATTTAAAAGCCCGCCTGAGTTACGGGTGCTTTGTTATAAAAAACCGTTGCCGATTTTGCAGAATCGGAAAATATTGCTTTTTCAATACGATCCTTTAGGTTTCGGGAAAAACTTTTAAGAAATAATAAATCCGGCGTACTAACAGTGAATCTGTTAACATCCAGAATATGCTGTCTGCTAATACCAGGCTTTGGCAGCTCAGTTGCACGCAACAAAAGCGCAAATACATAAAATGGCGGCAAGGCGCTTAAACTTCTATCATCTTCTACATTTTTGCCTACATCACAGTAAAGACAGAAATTTTTCAACAGATGACGTGGTTGAATAAAAGTTCCAGCATTTCAAGATCACCATAAGAATTTTTCAGGAACCATTTCCACGGTTTCTAACTTCACTAGAACCTATAGAAACATTATCCATAAATACCCGTTGGAATATTAAATAACGCTGTTATTTTTTGTTCAGATGAATATTTATAATTTTGATTGGTTTAAAAGTAAATGCTATAGCCTGTGGCAAACGATTACGGTGGTTTTAAAGTATATTCTGTTGAACAGTGATGAACTCTCGGGTTACAGGCAAGTCACTTCAACCACCATAAAATCAAAAACTTATAATAATGCCATTCATAAATTCGATATTAAGTCTCACGAAATAAATCATCCAACATGAAAAAAAAATCCTGGTTTCATTCCTCCTGTTTGGCATCGCGACATTATCCTATTCCCAGTGGATTTTACAAAACCCCTACCCGGCAACTTCAGATCTCGAAAAAGTTGTGTGCATCAATCCGGATACCGCACTCTTTTTTGGACGCGATGCCGCTATACTGAGAACTGCAGATGGTGGTGCAACCATTCACAAAATCATTACCGGTTTTGACATCCCCAATCACATGACTTCTTCTGATTTTCCGACTCCGGAAATTGGTTATGCCGTTTCATATAATGGAAAAGTATTTAAGACTACCGATGCGGGATTATCGTGGATTGTTGCCTGCGATACCATTCAGCTGGCTTCAGATATCAATTGTATAAAATTTGCCGACAGCCTTACCGGATATATGGCAGGTGGCGACAATCAGGTATTCAGGACGACCGATGGTGGTTATTCCTGGCATTTACAAACTACAATCTATCCTGCCATTTTTCATGATCTTTATCTCATGAACGCCGATACACTGTTTGCTGCTGTTATGGACAACAACATGGCAATAGGGATTGGAGGTTCAATCTGGAAGTCATACGATACAGGAAAATCATGGGTTGAGTGTTACCATGATTTATCGCACAGATCAATAAATGCGATTGATTTTACAAATATGGACACCGGATATGCGGTAGGTGGGGATGGTCTGATACTCAGAGCTGTCTATCAGGGAATGGCGTGGGATCCTGTACCCAATCCTGCCGGATTAAACAAAGCTTTGATGGATATAAAATTAACTGATTCACATACCATAATCGTTGTTGGTTCGCAAGGCACAGTTATGAAATCAGCCGATGACGGTCAATCATGGACACTGGATTCAATTTCCAGCAGCGGGTTTCTTTCGGTGGATATGCTGAATAACACCGGATATGCCACCGGTGTTGAAGGAAAGGTATTCCAGACTCTGGATAACGGCAATACCTGGACTGCCCTGTCAAAGGGCTCAACCGATGTTCTGAATTCGGTGTGTTTCGTTAATGATTCAACAGGATATGCTGCTGGTGGTATATATTCACCGGGGAAGGGAACAATTTTAAAAACCACCGATGGCGGCGAAAACTGGACAGACCTGGATTGCGGAATTTCAGATTACCTGTTTTCGGTTTATTTTACCGGTATATATACAGGATTTGTAGCAGGGACAAGAGGTTTAATTGCCAAAACAACCGATGGCGGTGAATCCTGGACAACCCTTTATAGCAATGGTTCGCAGGAGTTTCACTCAGTTTGTTTTCCTGATAACAACATCGGTTACGCAGCTGGTTTAGGTTTGCTGAAAACAACAAATGGCGGGAATGACTGGTTTGATATTTCTCCCGGCCCGGACCTTTATTTAAGATCATTACATTTTTCGATCAGAATACAGGATATGCAGCCGGGTTTGATTACAACACCTTTACCGCTGTGATCATCAAAACCACAGATGGTGGGCAAACATGGTCGCATATTCATTTAGCTTTAGCTTCACAGAGTGGATTAACAGGCATCCATTTTACGGATTACAACCACGGATTTGCAGTGGGTAACGGAGCTGCCTATAAAACAACCGATGGCGGTGAATCGTGGAGTCAAATGCTGGACGTTGGAAATCTTGAGCTGCATTCTGTTTTTATGTCTTCATCCTACACTGGTTTTATTGCGACTGAAAGAGGTAAAATTTTTAAAACATCCGACGGAGGCAATTCATGGACCGAATCATCAACAATTACTGACAATCCACTTAAATCAATTTTCTTCACTGATCCGGAAACAGGTTATGTAGTTGGTTTAAACGGAAATATTTTCAAAACAACCAACAGCGGCGGATACGATGCAATTCCTGATGTTATGGCCGCAAAAGCTGGCTTTCGTCTGTATCCTAACCCGGCAACTTCAAAGATCATACTGATTAGCACTTCTGAAATTGCCGGAGATGTTGATGTCATTATTTACAACATACAGGGAAGGCAACTTTTCAACAATAAGTTGAATGTTCAGAATAACTTCGAATTGGATGTAAGTAATTTACTATCCGGAATATACCTGTTAGAAATACGGTATAAAGAAGGGGTTGAAACTAAAAAGCTGATTATTCAGAAATGACATTGTGATTTTCTGTTGCCAAAAGACTACTTACGATTAAAAGAAATTATTGGATTTTCAGGAAGAATTGATAAAAAACCGGCACAGTAAGCTAAATGGATAATTGACCTTCCATTGTGGTTTTGAATTTTTCGCACTCATCATTGTTTGTTTAGCCCAGGAAATCGCCGAAACCGGAAATAGCCAGGCGCTATGAAGGGAACAAACAAAAAGCGAAGTAAGTCATTTATAACCTTGTCCGTATGAAAAACAAAATGGATACACGGGTTTGCCGATAAGTTTTAACAGGCGGGCAGTGATTGCTTCTGCAACTTAAAAGAGAAAAATGCAATTCATAGGAATTACCGAAGTTGACATAAGAGTACCCAGGCGTTTAATTAGAGCATTTTGAAAAGAATGTATATTTGATCCAGGCACCAATCGGAACCGCAATACTATTTCTGTTTCTCTCAGTCAACGCGCAGGTGAATTCAGGCCAAATCAGAAACCTGACCGTTAAACTTCCGCTTTCATCCCTGGCCGGTGATATATATGCCGAAAGCATGGGTGTAGGAATCGGGATTGAGAAAATGCTTAAACCACGCTTCAGCTTCGCCCAGGAAATTGGCTATATTTTCCATATCAACAATACTTCCATGCTTTCTGAAGATGTAGAAAGCCTCAATGGGCTTAAGTTTACTACAGAGATAAGGAAATACTTAAACAGAAAAGAAATTCCTGAAAGTGGTTTCTTTGCAAGTATGGAACTGAAAAATATCCTTACCCGATCAGTGCAGGAGTCCTGGACAACTGAAAACACAAAAGTGGAGAACGACATCACAAGATACAGAGGCTTACTTACCGCCAATCTGGGAGTTCTGTTCTATTGGGATCAGTATAAAAAAAGTAGGATCACCCTGGAACTACTGGCTGGTGGCGGACTGGGATTTATAAATGCGGGTTCCAGTGTCGACACGGAATATCTGGGTATTCAGTCAGACTATAACTCAGCCAAAGGATTTTATCCATGGCTTAATTTTGATCTGAAGATTGGATATATTCTAAAATAAAAACAACCGGCGACAAAACCTGAACGCATCACTTCGCTGGTTAAGCGACAGAGCCCGCGTTTACTGAAAAATTATTCCGGCCCGAAACGGCCGGGCTTCAAATTGCCCATTTGCACTTTGGGTCAATCTTTATCGGTAATTTTACCGGTCCAATGCAACATTGAAAATATGAACGACCATACTATTGACAGCTTAAGGGAAGCCTTAAAACAATCGCCTGACAATACACCCCTGAGACTGCTTTTGGCTGATACATTGCTGACATTGAACAGACTTGAGGAAGCTGAAGCAGAATACATTACACTGATAAAAACATCGGATGACATTAAGGTAAAAGTTGGTCTCGCGACTACATTCTACAAGAAAGGGAGTTATTCCGCCTGTAATGTGATCCTGGAAGAAGTGATTGAGAAAGGAACCCGGGACTTAAACACTTTCACACTTTACGCCAAAGGACTTTTAAAAGAAAATTCCATCGCGAAGGCAATTGAAACGTATAAAAAAGCATTGGACATTGACCCGGAATACTTTGATGAAGAGCTCGACAGCCAGCTAAGGCAAAAAGGGGACTATGAAGTCATTGAACCTGCCGGAGAAACAGACAGCAGATTTCTACAAAAACCAACCATCGATTTCAGCGATGTTGGTGGCATGGAAACGGTTAAAAAAGAAATTGAATTAAAAATAATCAAACCATTATTACACCCTGAACTCTACAAAGCTTACGGAAAGAAAACAGGCGGAGGAATTCTGCTGTACGGTCCGCCGGGCTGTGGAAAGACCTACATCGCCAAAGCAACAGCCGGACAGGTAAAAGCAAGGTTTGTCAATGTAAGCCTGAACGATATCCTGGATATGTGGATTGGGAACAGTGAAAAAAATCTGCATGATATTTTTGAACTGGCCAGGCAAAATTCGCCCAGTGTCCTGTTTATTGACGAAATTGATGCCCTGGGTGCCAGCCGGAGCGACATGAAGCAATCCAGCGGACGACACCTGATCAATCAGTTTTTGCAGGAATTGGATGGAATAGACAGTTCAAACGATGGCGTATTGGTGCTTGGCGCAACGAATACACCCTGGAATTTAGATCCGGCATTCAGACGGCCCGGACGGTTCGACAGAATCATTTTTGTTCCCCCACCCGATGAAACATCAAGAGAATCGATTCTGAGGCTTAAACTAAAGGACAAACCAACTGAAGCGATTGATTATACAGCCATATCAAAAAAGACAGAACATTATTCAGGAGCCGACATCGACGCAATTATTGACATCGCCATAGAACTTAAACTGGAATCTTCTTTCACCGATGGCATTCCGAAACCAATTGAAACAAAGGATCTGCAAAATGCCATCAAAAAACACAAAGCAAGCACACAGGAGTGGTTTATGACAGCTAAGAATTTTGCCATGTTTGCTAATGATGCCGGATTGTATGACGATATTCTGACTTACCTGAAAATTAAAAAATAGCATGACAGACGATAACAGACAATTTAGAGTTGAGATTCTGATTCAACAGAAAAAATTTGCAGAGGCGGAAAAAATATTAAAAGGCTTATTGTCAGAAGACTCCGGCAACATTCAGTATCTTTCGTTGCTTTCAGAAGTTTACCTGCAGCAGGACAAGTCTGATGAGGCAAAAAGCATCATTGATCATGCAATCGGGATATCGCCCGATTCGCCTATTCTGTTCTACATCAGATCAAGAATAGCAATTCAGCAGAACGACTACAACGAGGCTGAAAGCAATATCAGGCATTCGATTGAACTGGACCCATACGATGCTGACTATTTTGCCTTGTTGGCCAGCATTAAATTATCACGCAAGCAATTTGAAGAAGCATTGGAACTCGCGAACAAAGCACTGGAGATTGATGCCGAAAATTTACCGGGTCTTAACATCAGGAGTACAGCTTTGATAAAGCTGAATAAACATGAAGAATCCTTCCACACCATTGAGGGTGCATTGAGAGAAGACCCGAACAATGCATATACGCATGCAAATTATGGCTGGGGTTTGCTGGAAAAAGGCGACCACAAAAAAGCAATGGAACACTTCAGGGAATCGCTGAAAAACGACCCCAATTCCGGCTATGCCCAATCCGGAATGCTCGAAGCGCTTAAAGCAACCAATCCTGTTTACAGGCTTTTCCTGAAGTACTCATTCTTCATGAGCAACCTCACTGCTAAATACCAGTGGGGTGTAATCATTGGATTTTACGTCGTTTTCAGAATATTAAAGTCGGTTGCAGCCAATAATGAAGCGCTTCAGCCCTATCTATACCCTCTTTTGGTTGCGCTTGCTGTGGTAGCATTTTCAACATGGTATTGAATCCGGTGAGTAACCTGTTTTTAAGATTCAACACCTACGGGAAGCTGCTGCTCGATAAAAATGAAAAAACGAGTTCAAATTTTGTTGCTGCAAGCATGGCGACCTTTGCAATCGGGATTCTGCTATACTTTATTCTGGGAGACGATAAATTCCTATCTGTGGTGGTTTTTGGTTTTGCCATGATGCCGCCTTTCAGCTTAATGTTCTCGCCTACAAAATATAAACACGCATTCTTATATACGCTGCCGCAATGTCACTGATTGGCATTTCTGCAATCGTGCTGACTTTTTCTACCGGCGAACTTTTCAATATGTTATCAGTCATTTTTATATTCGGATTTGTAGGATTTCAATGGGTAGCAAACTACCTGTTGATTAAAGAAGACAACAAATAACCACAGGGAAGCATTAAAGAAAAGCAACCAATGACTAAGTCCGTTAATTTTAAGAATCACGCAATGACGCGAAGACCCCGCAAAAGTGGCGGGGCAGGCAGCAATGAATTGATTCTGAATAATTTATGATTTATAAACGAATTTGCGTAATGCTCTGTAAACCAATGTATTAATAAATCATAACGGAGTATTGCAATGATTAAGTATTATAAAAATACATGAAGTTGAATATTAGTCTAAAACACATATTACCAGGATTATAGATGATTTTAAAAACAGAAATCAGATAACCATGAACGATATTAAAACATCACCGGAATTTAAAACTCAAACAACAAAGGCAATCGTTTCAATCGCATTTTTCGCCCTGACCTATATTGTTATCCTGATATTGACAATTTGCATCACTGCATTGAGTATTTATGGCGGGATACGTTTGATCATCGCAATGCCGAGGATCTTTACCATCGCCGTATGAATTGGTTTGGCAAGTTTTGGTATTCTGATCCTTATTTTCCTGCTGAAATTCATTTTCAAATCGCACATAATTGATCGATCTCATTTAATTGAAATAAATAAAGCAGACGAACCCAGGCTTTTCAGACTCATTGAGGAAATTGTAGATGAAGTACACCAGCTGTCCTAAGAAAGTTTACTTATCATCCGATGTAAATGCTGCTGTATTCTATGATTCAAGTTTTGGAGTATGCTTTTTCCCGATAAAGAAAAATCTTCAGATAGGATTGGGCCTGGTGAATACGATCACTGAAACTGAACTTAAGGCAATACTGGCACACGAATTCCGGACACTTCTCGCAAAGAACAATGAAAGTCGAAGCTATGTTTACAAGTGAACCAGGTAATTTTAACATGCTTTTCGACAATGAAGCTTACGATAAACTTATCCGGGAATGGGCTGCAGTTAGCGGCTATTTTTCAATATTTGTTATGCTGGCTGTTAAAATTATTGAAGGCATTAAATGGGTTTCTAAGAAAACTCTATCAGGTCGTGAATAAGAGCTATATGGGGCTGTCAAGAGAAATGGAATTTCATGCAGATGAAATTGCTGCCAACGTTACCGGATATGAACCCCTTAAAAATTCATTGCTCAGAATGAGCCTGGCGGAGCATTCTTTCAACAGTGTTTTAGGGTTCTATGATGGGAAAATCGCAAACAATACAATAAGCGGCAACCTTTACAAAGAGCAGTTCTTCGTTATGAATTTTTACGCTGAAAGCGACAATATTTCCATAAAAAACAATTTGCCACAGGTTACCTACCAGGATATTTCAAGGTATAACAAATCAAAACTGGTTATTAAAGACCAATGGGCATCCCATCCCGTACCGTGGAAAGAATAGAAAGACTGGAAAACCAAAAATAACTTCAAAACAAATTAACCATACATCCGCCAATGAGGTTTTCAGAAACATAGAAGAAACCCAGAAGAGAATTACAGAAAAGATTTTTAAAGAAGTCCAATATCAGGGAGAAGTAACCTCCAGAACCGTTTGAAGAATTTCAGTCAGAATACAGGAATGTATTTTTAAACAATACATTTTCGAAAAGATACAATGGATACTATGACAACAAAAATCCGCTTCACTTTGAAACAGACAGCCCCATTGCAACCGCAGAAAATTTGAAGCCTGATGAGCTTTTCTCAAACGAGCAGGTCGATGTGGTGTATACATCAATTTCATTGCAAAATGATGTTGCTACCTTGAAACAAATCGCAAACAAGGAAATACCCATTAAAATGTTTGACTACGATGGCAAAAAGTATAAAAGAAAAGAATGCAATGCACTGATTTCCAAGCTTGAAAATGAATTGGTACAAATAAATGAGGAGATCAGGCGAAACGATATCAGAATATTTGAGTTCTTCTGGAATGTTGAGCAGATTCAGAAGAAAACAACCTTTTTAAAACAGCTTTATGAAGATTTTTTTATGTTTGACAAGGTATTTGATTCCAAATATGAGATATATACCCAATTGTCAAATGAATTACAATTTGTAAACTTTACAACCCCAATTGATCAGATCAAAAATAATTTCCTGAAAATAAAGCCGCTCGAAGAAAAGTTGAAAACCGGAATACATGAACTGCTGGCTGAAAATCTTTATCAAACTGAAATTTCGATAGAAATCAGAGATAGTTTAATTTATTCTTGTCTCAGGAATGGGACTATTTTGGGTTTTCCCAATATCACAATGATAATTTGAAAGTTCTTTTTGGTGCCCTGAATAATTACAGCTTTCTGCTTTCAAAAGGCTACTTTATAATTAAGAAGAAAATACTGGATTACCAGGAAGAATTGTTAATCAAATACGACCAGCAAACGGAATAGATTATTACTGTTCTCTTTTGCTTTTTAGAATTTTACAATCATCAAGTCGGGTTTGCATGTTGCCACTTGAAACTTGTAAAAAGACACTCCCGGGAATCCGGATGGGAAGGCACATTCCGGGTAATTATCATAATTTTCAGTGTTAAACCGGGAATCTGCCCTGACTAAGGCAGGGGGTTTCTGATATTTTTTATAACAATCACCATTATTCCTGCAATTACAACCATTGGTTGTTGTATTAAAACTATATGTAGCGTAATTACAACTGAATGTTGCTGCATTTATTTGACTCCGGCTTTGCATACGCATAACTTTGCAGCATCGAAAAACCAAAAAACATCTCTTATGATAAACACTAAAATGATAGGCAATAAAATTGCGAGGCCCGGAAAAAAATAAATGTTTCTCAGGCTCAGCTTGCCGGGCATCTGTTTATAAGCCCACAGGCTATCGGAAAGTGGGAGCGCGGAGAATCAATGCCTGACATCATTACTTTGAATCGTTTGGCGAGATTCTAAGCGTTGATCTTAACTATTTTTCAGAAAACTTCCAATCTGGTGTCTTTGAATCCGGATTTGACAGCAACCGGATTACACCAAATGAACCTGTCGTTCAGCAACAAGTTGAATTGCGATTCGGGAAAGCCGGCAAGGCAGAAAAAGCTGAACTGGGATATGTCGCGCGGAAACTGGGTGGACGCCGACTTCAGGTTTGAAACCTGCATGAAAAATTCAGTTCATCCAATATGCAGCGCTGTCTTTGTCGGTTCAGATTTATCGGCCTCTGCTGAAAAACAACCAGCGGATGGCTGTGATTTTTCAGGCTCCGATTTCAGCAACAGCCACCTTCAGCGTTCTTACCTGAACAAAAATAATTTCAAAGACTGTAAACTGATAGAAACTGAATTTTCGGAAAGCTATCTTTACGGGTGTGATTTCACCGGTGCCGACTTTACCGGCGTGGTAATCAAGTCGGGTGGCTTTAGCGGAGTGACGGTTAAATCGGGTGACAATGAGAAAAATACAATTTCCGGTGCTGTGTTGAATCGTACCTCCTTTATTGATACACAGATTGCAGATGTGGTTTTCACCGGTCCAATGGATGATTGCTATTTTGAAAACTGTGCATTCACCAGGGTGATATTCCGGAATGCAACGCTGATGAACACTTTAAAAACAAGAGTTTAAAAGGAATCCGGTTTATTGGCTGCCTGGCCGACGGATGACGTGAATTCCCTGAAAAACGGGAAAGCAGATTTAACCGGCATCACACTGCCAATACCCTGAAACGACAATAAATTTACCTTCCCGGACATGGGCAAAAAGGGCCTGTAAAACATCCCAATTTTCGCCCGGCCCGGCTCCGGAAGGAATAAGATAATCTGCAGCTTAGAGACTGTTTAAATTTTAATTCCATTTTAATAGGCCCGTCCTTTAGGGCGGGCTTAATTAAAACCAACAGTTCAGGGGGCAAAATCCCAAAAAATTTGTAAATTAATAATAAATTTTTAGGATTTTTTGCCTTCCCTCAATGATCTATTATCCGGAACCCGCCTAAAGGACGGACCTGTTCATCAGGTTTAACCAAAACTTAAACAGATTCTTAACTGAAACATATTTTTATCAGAACTAATTTATGTAAATTTCAGGGGGTTTAAGAATGAAAGAAAGATTAAATGGGAAATCACCGGATTAGAAGTTAGTAAACAGTTGTAATGTAAAAGAACCAAATTTGGTGGTGATATTTACGGGCTGGCATCAGGTTACAATAGACAAAATATGTATAAATCACTCATCATCTGATAAATATACCATGATTAAGTCAATTCTCCGCTTCGCATTGTTATGTCTCTTTTGCCTGTTAAACGTAATTTCAAATGCTCAGGCACCTGACTGGATCTGGGCTAAAAGTGAAGGGGAACAAATTACGACTTAACCAATTCTGTTGCTGTGGATGCCTTCGGGAATATTTATGTTACCGGCACCTTTTCAAGCTCCACGGTTACTTTAGGCACCACTGTTTTAACCAATGCAGGCGGCAATGATCTGTTTCTGGTGAAATACGACGCCGATGGAAACGTGTTGTGGGCGAAAAGTGCCGGCGGGTTAAAAAATGAATATGCAACCTCCCTTGCATTGGATGCTTCAGGGAATGCTTATATAACCGGAAGTTTTTCCAGCGATTCCTGCCTGTTCGGAACCATTACAGAAGAAACCGCTTACATTGTGGCTTTCCGGCTACGAAGATATGTTCCTGGCAAAATACGATGTCAACGGGAATGCCGTATGGGTAAAAAACGCTACCGGAACCTTTCGTGAATGCGGATATTCCGTTTCGGTTGACGCTTCGGGAAACCCCTTGTTGCAGGATGGTTTGGCCCAACCATTACATTTGATACCATTACATTAACCAATACAAATATCACTTTGAGGGACTGGGAGATGTGTTCCCCGTGAAATACAACGCCAATGGCGATGTGCTTTGGCTAAAAGTGCGGGCGGACCGGGGGAACGATGTTGCAAAATTCAGGTGTAGCGGATGCCTCGGAAATATTTATGTTACAGGATGGTTTGATGATCCCGCCATTACTTTCGATACCATTTCATTTAACGAGTGCCGGTGGATACGATGTTTTTCTGGCAAAATTTGATGCAAACGGAAATGTCATCTGGGTAAAAAGCGCAGGCGGAACAGGAAGTGATCTGGCAAATTCGGTTGCAGTGGATGATACGGGGATGTTTATTTGGCCGGAAGTTTTAAGAGCGCTCAGATCGGCTTTGGCTCCGCCAATTTGCAGAATGCAGGTTATTTTACCGAAGATGTGTTTCTTGCAAAATATAACACAGACGGTAATGAACTTTGGGCAAAAGTGCAGGTGGATCAGGATCTGATGAAGCATATACCGTTGCGGTCGACACATCGGAAATCCACTTATAGCAGGATTTTATAACAGCGCCGCCATCACTTTTGGTTCTCATTCACTTACCAATACAAAACAGGTGATTTTGATACCTTTCTTTCGAAATACGATGCTGACGGGAATGCCGTATGGGCCACGGGTACAAATGGAACCGACACTGAACTTGCGGGGTCTGTAGCAGTAGATGCTCGGAGAACATTTATTTATCCGGGTGGTACAGGAGTCCCACCTCAGCTGTGGTCCCTATTCACTGACAAAATGCCGGGGCTGAGAACTTTTTCTGGCAAATTAAACAGCAGGAACCTGGGATTTGACAGGCCGGAAATCTTCCCCTTTATCGGTTTACCCAAATCCGGCAACCTGTGTGGTAACGATCGGAACACCCGGGGAACTTGCTCCGGAGTGAATTAACCATTGTTGACCTATGCGACAGGGAACTTATCAGACTCAAGATAACAGGCCAATAACACAGATTGAGTGTAAGAAGCCTGCCTGCCAGGTTTATATGATCAGGCTGGCAGGATTGAAAGGGGTTCAGGTCTGTAAATTCGTAAAGCAATAGAAGTATTTACCTGTGTCTTCTTCCCCCACCAGAAAATAAGTTAGGGAGAATAACCGCCTCTTGCCATCATATTCCGGTCTTTCGGGAGCCACAGCATTTTGGTGACATTTCAATATGAATTGCTTATCATAAATCGGATTATTGCCGGGTAAAATCGCACCACTTATCCGGAGGTAATCCAGTTTGAAGGAATTTTTTACCGCAATACTCCGGCCGGATTAGCCTAACCCGATGTTTCTGACGTAATCTGAAACGATGCACATCAATCAGGCAAAAGCTGTAAAGCTTACCGGTAAATGATACACCGTGCGATTTGTAGAATACCTGGGATCGGTTTTCCATATCCCTTTGTTATTGAATTGAGGACGTCATCCACGATAACTGTCATCGTGCGCCCAGCCCAAACGGCAGTATGGCCTGGGGAAACAAAATAAAATAACCCAAACCGCGCCATCTTTTATAAATATCCTTCCATATTTCAACCAGAAAAACAAATATTGAACTTATATTTGCTAAACGAAATACAGTTCTTGTTTTTCATATTTAATAAACTCTATATCTGCAAGAAGTAAAATGCCCCAATTTTGGTATTGAAATCCGTCAATGAACCGCTCTGCTCCGGAACTTTGTAACCTGAAATCCTGAAACCCTGTAATTCTGAATTCCTGAAATCCGGATGGTTTCGGCTCCGTCAACCACCGACTCGTACTGAAATCCTGAAACCCTGAAATTCTGAAACCCTTGAACTCTTGAACTCTTGAACCCTGTGGCTTCGATACATTTAGCGAATCATCTTTGCAATATTGAACACGATTATGTCGCAAAACACTCAGCCACCCGGATTCTGTAACCCTGAAACCCTGAAATCCTGAAACCCTGAAATCCTGAAATTCTGAAACCCTTGAATATTTGAACTCTTGAAACTCTTGAACCCTTGAACCCTGTAACCTGAAACCCTGAAATCCTGAAACCCTGAAATCCTGAAACCCGAAATTTTGAAACCTGTAACCTGGAAACCCATTTTACTTTAGACTTTATACTTTTTTATTCCAGACTTTATTCTATGCTAATAAAAACATACGGATCCGCCATTATGGGTATCAATGCCATCACCATTACGGTAGAGGTAAATATGGACAACGGCATTCAGTTTTTATGGTAGCCTGCCCGACAGCGCGGTTAAAGAGAGTCATCAGCGGATTGAGGCCGCCCTCCGGAACATTGGTTACCGCATTCCCGGAAAAAAGATTGTGATCAATATGGCCCCGGCCGATATCCGCCGCGAAGGTTCTGCCTATGACCTTACCATCGCCATCGGCATCCTGGCCGCATCGGAACAGGTGAAAAAGCGAAAAATTTCGTATATTATTATGGGCGAACTCTCGCTCGACGGCGGACTGCAACCCATCAAGGCGCCCTGCCCATCGCCATCGAAGCGCGGAAACAGGGCTTCAAGGGTTTTATCCTGCCCAAACAGAATGCGCGTGAAGCCGCAATCGTAGCGAACTGGAGGTTTATGGCGTGGAAAATATGCTGGAGGTGATCCATTTCTTCAACGACGATGCCCCCTGAGCGCGAAATTGTGAATACCCGCGATGAGTTTTATGCGCAGCTCAACGAATATGAATTCGATTTCTCGGATGTAAAAGGCCAGGAAAACATCAAAAGGCCCGCGGAAATCGCAGCCGGCGGCCATAATGTGATTCTGATCGGGCCTCCCGGATCCAGGCAAAACCATGCTAACTAAGCGCCTTCCCTCCATCCTGCCGCCGCTGAACCTGCATGAAGCACTCGAAACCACCAAAATTCACTCCGTGGCCGGTAAAATGAGCCGGAATGCTTCGCTTATTTCCGTAAGACCATTCAGAAGCCCGCACCATACGATATCTGACGTCGCCCTCGTTGGTGGTGGTTCCAATCCCCAGCCGGGGAGATCTCACTGGCCCACAACGGCGTTTTGTTCGACGACAGGTTGCCCGAGTTTAAACGCACCGTGCTGGAGGTGCTGAGACAGCCCTCGAAGACCGGCACATCACCGTTTCCAAGGCCAGGCTCAGTGTGGAGTATCCGTCAGCTTTATGCTGGTAGCCTCGATGAACCCCTGCCCTTGCGGATATTACAACCATCCCGACAAGGAATGTAGTGCAGCACCAGGCGTGGTGCAGAAATACCTGAATAAGATCTCCGGCCCCTGCTGACCCCATCGACATCCATGTGGAGGTGGTACCGGTACCTTTCAAAAGTGAACTCACCGATGTGCGCAATTCTGAAAAAGGATGCCATCAGGGATAGGGGTGGTGAAAGCACGCCTGATACAGGAGGACCCTAAGGAAGAAAACAAGAAATTCACGCCAATGCCCAAATGACAACGAAGATGCTACGCGATATTTGTAAATAGACGATGCGGGAAACGCCCTGCTGAAAAACGCGATGGAAAAGCTCCAGATCTTTCGGCCAGGGCTTACGACCGCCATTCTCAAGGTAGCGCGCACCATCGCCGATCTCGACAGCGCAGACATCAGGCCCGATCACCTGGCCGAAGCAATACATTACCGCAGCCTCGACCGTGAAACCTGGGGCGGTTGATTGATTTTATTAACTTTGCGGCCATGATACCCAAATCAATTTCCATTACGCTCAGATACTTCTTTTACCTTCTCAAGGCAAAAACAGGCAAGCATTCACTCACCTTTTGTGTATGAATTTGTATGCAATATATTGAATGATAAACAGAATACGCTGAATATATGCAGGTTGAAAAGCAACGAAGCCTGATATTACGAAACCCCAACCCGGTTGAAATCATCGATTTCGGTACCGGTAAAGCAAGGCAGGTTACTCAACCCACCTCCGTAAAGTAAAGATATAGCTGCAAAATCCGGTATCCCTGTAAAGTATGGCAGGTTGCTGCACCGGATGGTAAAATACTTCAAACCAAAAGTTTTGCTTGAGATGGGCACTGCGGTGGGCATCGTCATGTACCAGGCGAGCGCGGCGTAGCAGCACCTTCCTGGCCCTGGAGGGCTGCGCATCCACAGCTGAGTTTGCCGCCACTAACCCTAAGAATTCACAGGGGCGGAGTGCCCGTAGAAATTCACCATGGGCAATTTCGACATTGTATTTGCAGGACTACTGAAACAAACCGGGGTCATCGATTATGCATTTATTGATGGCAACCATACCAAAGAGAACCCTGAATTATTTCTAT
>JADJEQ010000014.1 GCA_016709025.1 Bacteroidales bacterium
TACATTACCAACCGCATATTCCATAATCAGGTCCCAGCCTATGATCCAGGCAACGAGCTCCAAAACCGGCATAGGCGTAGGTGTATGCGCTTCCGCTCAGCGGGATGGAAGAGGCGAACTGTGCATAACACAACGCCGAAAAAGCCACAGGCAATGGCTGAAAAACGAAGAGCAGTGAACAGCCGGGCCACTGGCGGTCGCGGCGTTGCTGATGGTGCTGAAAATGCTCGCCCCGATAATGGCAGCTATCCCAAATGAGGTAAGGTCACGCACGCCCAGATCTCTGCGCATGGAGTGGCTGGTATCCTGCTCCCTTTGCGAATGGGCAAGGATCATTTCAATGGATTTCCGCCGGAACAGTTGTTTGAATTGCACAGACTAAAGGTTATTTTTAAAACCAAAAGTATAATTTTTAATTAACGCAGGAGAATCTATATTTTCAGGTCTTTTGATAGTTTTGCCGGATATTGACTAAAATTCAAAACCTTGTGAAAACTAGATCCGACGCCATCCGGCACTTTGCTGTACATCCTACTTGCTGATCTGCACACCAAGCCGCACAATAATATTGCGAGATGGCATATTCGGAACGATTCCCGGTCCCATCTGGTAATCGATATTAAAATACACATTTCTGCGATTGCGGAATTTTCCTGCTACCCCTGCTCCGATTGCAAATCCGAAATCAACATTGCCGAAAGGATATGATTTGCTGTTTTCAAATAAAACTCAACATTGTTAACAAAACGTGGTAATCAAAGACATTGCTAAAGTAATAATCCAGGAAAAAGCCTGCCTGAAATGCAGGAATTATTTTTTACCCGGAAATTCATATCTGAACATCAGCGTATTATCAAAAGCAAATTGGGAAAATCAAATGTTTCATGAACCAGTGCTGTTGTGTCCTGAATAACTCTGATAATCGGAGATCATTGAAAAGCTTTTACCAAGCGATCCGCTATAATGTAAATACATACGTTCATTCAAAGTGGGTATTCCGACTTTAGCAAAGATTCCGGCAGAAGGGAAAACTGATTTGTCAAATCCGGTCGTTTCGAACATGATCTGAGGTTGTACTGCGTCATCCCTGTAAATGATGGAATTTACATTCAACCCCAAAAGAAATCCTACGGTGATCCGGACTATGGGCAGGTTTTTCTCATAAATAATACAATCCCGGTCAGAACACACTTCAGCATGGTAATCCTTTGCTACCCGAATCAACGATTTGTGGTCCAGTGAAATACGTTCAACATCCTTGCTCACAGTGGGGCTATCCTTAAAAACATATTTCAGAATTCCGACATATGGCTTATTGGCACGCACATACTGTATGTCGTCCACAACAACCTCTTTTTCTTCATCATCAAGTAGCATGAATTTACCGTCACCTTTGTCGATCAGGTAGTGTTCGCCGGTATTGCTGCGATAATAGTACACATCCACCATACCTTCTATTAGAAATTCCAGAAACAAAGGTGCTTCCTCATCTTCCGCATTCAGCTTTTTTGATACATAGTATTTGCCATCGATAAACCGGTACGATTTGATATCTGCAGGCGTATAACGTATTGCATCT
Source organism: Bacteroidales bacterium (assembly GCA_016709025.1). Lineage (GTDB taxonomy): Bacteria > Bacteroidota > Bacteroidia > Bacteroidales > Lentimicrobiaceae > Lentimicrobium. The sequence goes on from JADJEQ010000014.1 coordinate 1,580, forward strand.
GTTCCGGAATTATGTTTAAAAAGGCAGATTTCAGCACTGGCTTTGTTGCCTTTGTAATCAATCAGCCCGGATATCGTGTCATTTTCAGTGTTGATAACATAACCCGGTCTGAAATCAGTCTGCGAAAATAAGCTGGCCCCGGAAAAGATAAACAACAGGAACAACAGTAGCAATTTCTTCATACCAATCTCATTTACATTCCATTACGTTATAAATTCACATCGATCATTTCAATGATATACTGACAGAATAATTATTTATGTTATCGTCGTGGCTGGTCGGTTTTCAATCCCAAATGTAGTGTTTTTTAAAGAATCCGGTAATTTTTTACTGGTTGGCAAACCGGAGTAATACTTCCCGTGAATTTCAAACATGATTTATTTTACCTTTGTTAAAAACAACAACGTAAAAAATGAAAAACCTACTTTTACTGTTTACCGCCTTTGCCTTCGCATGCAGCAGCCCTACAACCCTCGTTAAAAGCTGGCGGGTGCCTGAATCAACCTTTACACCTGAAGAGTTTAAAAAAGTAATGGTTGTGGCTTTTGTTAAGGACGAAGCAAGCAGAAAGATTGCCGAAGACAGGGTTTCCTCCATCCATGAAAATTTCTTTCCTTCCTACCCGGTTTTTTCAGGACAGGAAGTAATGGAGGATAAAGAACAGGTTCTGGCTACCCTGAAAGAGCAGGGGTATGATGCTGTGATCACCATGAGTCTGTTGTTAAAAGCCGCGGACGATAAGTGGGTTGCTGAAAAATATCAGGGTGGTTATATGATTATCACAACAGCTATATGACCGACTATTACCGTCCGGGATACTATGTAGATGGTTCGAAATACTACATCATAACCAATGTATTTTCGATTAAAAGCAACAAACTCGTCTGGTCTGCCACCACTGTAACACCCGAACCGGCGTCTTTACAGGAGGGCATCGATAGCATTCTTTACACAGTGGTAAAACAGATGAAAAAAGATGGATTCCTGCCGGCCAGGAAAAAACGGTAAATAAAATACCCGTTCATCAAGTGTTTGAAAAGTCCAGGTTTAATCTAAGTCCGGACTTTTTCATGTTTGGGGCGTTCCTTTTTTATGTTTGTACCAGTATTATTATAATTTTACTCATCGTAAAATCGTAATTCCATGAAAATCCTTTCTGCTCTGCTGCTTATGCTGGGATTGAGTTTTGAGTCCAATGCACAGCAAAATACCAGCGTTGATTACCAACAATACTTCACAAACGAAACCATGCGGGTGGACTATTTCCACACCGGCACAGCTACTGAAGAGCATTTCTCCTGGACCATATCCTGAACGATGGAGCATGGCCCGGCAGCAAGACCCTGTTGCTTGACAATCTGAACCGGGGATTGTATTTTTATAAAATTACCGATCAGGCAACCAACAAACTGATTTACAGCCGGGGTTTGCCAGTGTATTCGGTGAATGGCAGACCATACCCGAGGCTGCTGAAAACTGGGGAACTTTTCATGAGTCGCTGCGATTCCCTGGCCCAAAATGCCGGTAACCCTGACCATCGAAAAACGGGATGCAAAAAACAATTTCATCCCCATCTGGAGTACTACCATTGACCCTAAATCCAGAATCGTAAATCCTTCTGTCTTAAAAAGCCCTTTCAAAACAGTTACCATTGTTGAAAATGGCAAAGCCAGTGACCATGTTGATATTGTAATATTAGGTGATGGTTATACGGCTGGTGAAATGGACAAATTTCACAACGATGTGGCGACACTGACCGCCGAACTTTTTAATGTAGAGCCATTCAAATCGCGGAAATCTGATTTTAATGTCAGGGCTGTGGAAACACCTTCAGCAAGCAGCGGTGTAAACAAACCGCATCCGGGGGTTTTCAACCGAACACCGCTCTCCATGTCGTATGGTGCTTTCGATTCGGAAAGGTATGCCCTCACCTACGACAATCGCACCGTTCGCGATGTGGCTGCCACGGTGCCCTATGATTATATGTATATTCTCATCAATGAAAGAACCTATGGCGGCGGCGGAATTTATAATCTGTATTCTACTGTTGCGGCAGACAACAAATTCTCCCCATACATTTTCGTTCATGAATTCGGGCATTCGTTCGCCGCGCTTGCCGATGAATACTATACTTCCGATGTTTCCTATCAAACGCCTGAGATTACCGTTGAGCCCTGGGAGCCCAATGTTACCGCACTTTTCGATCCTGCTCACCTGAAATGGAAGGATATTGTAACACCTGGAACCCCCATTCCTACCCCATGGGTTAAAACAGAATTCGACAATTTCAGCTACGATATTCAGAAGGAACGACGTGCCCTGCGTGCGGCCAATGTCCCGGAAACGGAGATGGAACAGCTGTTTGAACGTGAAAAGCAAACTTCACTGGCTATGTTTGAAAAAAGCCAATACAAGGATGCTACCGGTGCTTTCGAAGGCGGTAACTATTTTCAGTTCGGCATTTACCGCTCGGCCCAGGATTGCATTATGTTTACCCGTAACAAACAGGAATTCTGCCCTGCCTGCAGAAAGGCAATTTCTGAAGTGATCGATTTGTATTCGGAGTAATTCATCAGCAGCAAATCCGGATTTCTTCGGGGGTTTTCTTTATCAGGATAAAATCCATTAATTTGCCGTTCTATGCGGAGTATACTATTACACCTTCACCCGGCCAGGGTATCTGAAAAATCAATTCAATTCAACCGTACCTTCGGATTGGGCGGAATGGCCGTATTGCTGATTGTAATTCAGATATTTACAGGAGTACTGCTCAGGTTTTATTATACGCCGGTTCCGGCCGAAGCCTACAATTCAATCGTGTTTCTGAAAACACAGGTGCTTTTCGGACAATTTATCCGCAACATTCACTACTGGAGCGGCGTATTCCTGCTTTTAACCGCCTTTCTGCACTTTCTGAGGGTTTTCCTGACAGGAGCCTACCGCGATGAACGCAGGCTTAACTGGCTTTTCGGATTAATCCTTTTGCTTCTGGTTGTATTCCTGAACTTTACCGGTTACCTCCTCCCTGGGATCAGCTGGCATACTGGGCAATTACGGTTAGTACCAATATCATCGGGTATCTGCCGGTTTTTGGGGAAAGCCTGCGAAAAACCATCATTGCCGGAAATGAGTTAAATGCCGATACACTCCGCATGTTTTTTACCTTCCATACGGCGGTACTTCCATTTTCACTGCTTTTCGTTGTGATTTACCATTTCTGGCGCGTACGGAAAGCCGGCGGGGTGCTGATTCCTGAGTCATCCGAAAAACCGGTGATGGTGCCGGTTATGCCAAATCTTGTTTATAAGGAATTTATCGTCGCACTTGTACTTGTGGCGGTATTGTTCACATTTTCGGCACTGTTCAACGCACCTCTGCTCGAAAAAGCCAATCCTGCCTACAGCATGAACCCTACCAAAGCGCCCTGGTACTTTGCCGGTGTTCAGGAATTACTGATGCATTTTCACCCCTTTTTCGCAGCCTTTATTATTCCATTGAGTGTATTTGTATTTCTGGCCTGGATTCCGTTTTTGAATTATGCAGAAGCCTCCAATGGCCATTGGTTCATCTCAGAAAAAGGAGAAGATTCCTCAAAAAATACAGCCATTTTTAAAAATACAGTCAGATTTAATGTAACAAATCCGCTTATTTTCGGAGACGGAGCCTGGATTTTAGGCTATGAAAGGACCATCGGTGAGCACCAGTCTTTTTCAGTAAACATAGGCCGTGCATCTTTCCCCGAATTCAGTTTCATCAATTATGATTCTGCCGATATCAACCTTAAAAAGGATTTCAAGGATAAGGGATTCAATTTTTCTGCCGATTATCGGTTTTATCCGGTAAAAGAGAATAAATACCGGGCTCCCCGCGGCGTATATTTCGGACCGTTTTATTCCTATAACTATTTTAACCGCATAAATCAGTGGACCCTTAATACCAATACGTTTCAGGGTAATGTTGAAACCGATCTGTCCCTGAACATGCATACCGTCGGTATTGAGCTCGGATACCAGTTTGTTTTCTGGAAGCGGCTCTCGGTTGATCTGATCCTGCTCGGCCCGGGAGTTTCGTTTTACAATATCAAAGCGGAATTTAACACCACTCTTTCAGCAGATGACGAAAGCCTGTTCTTTGACAAACTTAATGAATTGCTGAAGGATAAACTCCCGGGGTATGACCAGGTTATCACCGGATCCGGATTTAAAGAAACGGGTACTATGAGATCTACAACCTTTGGATTTCGCTATATGATCATGGTTGGATTCAGATTTTAATTTACTGAAATCAACCCTCTGGCTAATACTTACCGAAAGTATTTTCGCTCTGAAAAACCTTCCAGGAAAAGCCGGTATTTAAATTCAACCGCTTTTGCCTACCATTCATCCCCCAAATCAGCGCTTTCACCCTTTTTATTTTTTATTTGTTTTATTCGATGCCGAGTTTTGTAACTCAATTGGTCTTTTTACGTCTGAACGAATACGCACACCTGAATTTACAAAACTGAACACTAAAAACTTAAGTTTTTACGTTCAGTATTATATTATACTGGTAATTAGGTGTTTGCGATTTTGGCACAATAAGTGCGAAAGCAATTTTGAGAGAGCAGAAACGGCAGGAATTCAATCATACAGCCGGTATGCTGAAAATTTAAAACCCAAACAGGCATGATCCGGCTTAGCGGAATAAATAAAACATATGTCACAGGCAGCAACAGACTGCATGTGTTGAAAGGCATAGACCTGAATATCGGGGCTGGTGAGTTTGTTTCCATCATGGGTTCTTCGGGTTCAGGGAAATCAACATTGCTGAATATCGTGGGTATCCTCGACGAATACGATGCCGGTGATTATTACCTCGACAACACCCTGATCCGCAACCAGAGCGAAACCAAAGCAGCCGGACTGCGCAATCAATACATCGGATTTGTATTTCAATCCTTCAACCTGATTTCATTTAAAAATGCCATGGAGAATGTGGCACTCCCACTCTACTATCAGAATGTAAGTCGGAAAAAACGCAACCGGATAGCCATGGAATACCTCGAGCGCATGGGCCTGGCCGAGTGGGCAGAGCATATGCCCAATGAACTGTCGGGCGGACAAAAGCAGCGCATCGCCATTGCCCGTGCTTTGATTTCCAAACCAAAGGTAATTCTTGCAGATGAACCTACCGGAGCCCTTGACACGACTACTTCCTATGAAGTAATGCAAATCCTGAAAGAAATCAACCAGCAAGGTATTACGATCATTATCGTTACCCATGAAAATGACATTGCCCACATGACCAACCGCATCATCCGGCTGAAAGACGGGCTGATTGAAAGTGAAGTTCTGAATGGGAAAACCCCGGTTTATTGGCCTGAGAAAATACCCATCTGACGATGAACCATTCTAATTAAACTGAACAACTTTAGACTTTTTACTTGCAAACCATGTTCGATACGGATAAATGGCAGGAAATCTTCAGCACTATTAAGAAGAACAAGCTCAGAACATTTCTGACGGGCTTCAGCGTGGCCTGGGGCATCTTTATGCTGATGATTCTGCTCGGCTCTGGCAATGGTCTGCAAAACGGGGTAAAAAGAGAGTTTGAATCCTCCGCAACCAACACCATATGGGTATGGAGTGGACAAACCAGCCTGCCATATAAGGGCATGAAACCTGGTCGTAACATCCAGCTGGTAAACGAGGATTACGATGCAGTTAAAACGTCAGTAAAAGGGATTGATCTGAGTTCATCGCGTTACAACATATGGGGAACCAATACTTTATCCTACAAGAAACAGTCGGGCAGTTTTGGTGTAAGAAACGTTTATCCCGACTATGGAGAAATTGAAAAGCTTAAAATTATCCGGGGACGTTACATCAACCAGCCCGATATTGATCAATTCCGAAAGGTAACCACCATCAGCACCCAGGTTGAGGAAGCCCTGTTCAAAGGAGAAGATCCCATGGGGAAATACATCAATGTGAACGGTGTGCCGTTTAAAGTGGTTGGAATTTTTACCGACGACGACAACAACGGTGATGATAACATGCGGTTGATTTACCTGCCCATCAGTACTGCACAAAGGGTATTCTCAGGTGATAACCGTATCAATACCATCGCTGTGACTGTTGGTGATGCTTCGGTAGAACAGAGTAAAGAAATAGAACAGGCGGTCCGGACTAAACTGGCTACCCTGCATAAGTTCGATCCGGCTGACCCCAGAGCCATTTTTACCTGGAACAGTCTTGAAGAGCTGCAGAAATTCTTGCGGCTATTCGCCAGCATCAAGCTGTTTATCTGGATCATTGGATTCGGAACCATCATAGCCGGAATTGTCGGCGTAAGCAACATCATGATGATTGTGGTAAAAGACCGTACCAAGGAGATCGGAATCAGGAAATCGATGGGTGCAACCCCCTGGAGTATTGTCAGCCTGATCCTGCAGGAAGCCGTGCTGATTACCTCTTTTGCAGGATACTTCGGACTGGTGCTGGGCGTGGTGGTTCTTGAAACCATCGGGAGTAAAATAGAATCACCGTTCTTTTCACGACCGTCGGTTGACCTGAGTATCGCACTGTATGCACTGCTATTACTGGTTTTCAGTGGTGCCCTGGCAGGTTTTATCCCGGCAAGGAAAGCAGCTGCCATTAAGCCGATTGAAGCACTCAGGGATGAATAAGCACAGGGCTCAGGGCTCAGCGCACAGAGACAAGCATACTGGGAGACTGAAAGAATTAGGGACTAAGAAGACTTATGGACGGAGAGAAGGGGAGAAGTGGAAAGAGAGAATTTCCAATTTCTAATGACGAAAGAAGATTTACGGTTTACGAATGAAGAATCAAGAATGAAGAAAATTACATTTGTTTTCTTTGCCAACTGCTCTTTGCCAACTGCTCTTTGCCAACTGCCAACTGGGTTACGAATGCCGAATTAAAAATGTAGAATGGAAAAAAATGCATTTGTTTTTTTTTGCCAACTGCTCTTTGCCAACTGCCAACTGGGTTACGAATGCCGAATTAAGAATGTAGAATGGAAAATAATGCATTTGTTTTTTTTGCCAACTGCTATTTGCCAACTGCGAACTTATTTGCTAAACTCATGAACTTTTGAACCTTTTGAACTCATGGACTCCTGAACTTTTGAACTTTTGAACTTTTTACTTTAGACTTTTTACTTTTTACTTGAAAACTATGTTTGATCTGGACCGTTGGCAAGAGATTATGAGTTCGTTGAAGAAGAATAAGCTTCGCACGTTCTTCACTGCCTTTGGTGTGTTCTGGGGTGTCTTTATGCTGGTAGTGATGCTTGGATCCGGCAATGGATTACGTAACGGGGTAACCAGCGATTTTGGAGATTTTGCCACCAACAGTGTTTTTATGTGGACCCGCCCGACCAGTATCCCCTACAAGGGACTTCCACGTGCAAGAAATTACAACTTCAAAAATGATGATATTGAAGCCCTCAGGCGTGAGGTACCAGAAATTGATATCCTGGCTCCCAGGACACAGGGGGGTGGGTTTCAGGGAGGCAACAATGTGGTCCGGGGTACAAAATCAGGTGCCTTTTCAGTAATGGGAGACTATCCCGAATGGAACCTCATTGATCCTGTGATCATCGACAAAGGCCGCTTCCTGAACCATGCCGATCTGAATGAAAAACGCAAAGTCGCAGTCATCGGGAACAAGGTTTATGAAGTGCTTTTTAAGCCCGGCGAAGAAGCCATCGGTCAGTATATCCAGATTCAGGGCATCTATTTCCAGGTGGTCGGTTTATTTAATCCAAAGAGTAGTGGTGTCAATTTTGGCGGGGAAAAAGCTCAGACTATTTTTATACCGCTTACGACTTTTCAACGCGTATATAACTGGGGCGATGTTGTTGGATGGTTTGCCTTTACTTCAAAACCTGGCATTCCTGCTTCTGAAGTTGAAGAAAAGGCTGCGGCCCTGCTCAAACGCCGCCATTCTGTAGCACCGGACGACCCTCAGGCAATCGGATCCTTCAACCTTGAAAAGCAGTACAATCAGATGACCGGTCTTTTTGCAGGAATCAACGGACTGATCTGGATCGTCGGGATAGGTACCCTGCTGGCAGGCGTTATCGGCATCAGCAACATTATGCTGGTAATTGTAAAAGAGCGAACAAAAGAAATTGGCATTCAGCGTGCCATTGGTGCAAAACCATGGAACATTATTTCACAGATCATCACTGAATCCGTATTCCTGACAACCTTCGCCGGATATGTCGGACTGGTGATCGGGGTAGCCATCCTGGAAGGAGTGAATTATGCCCTCACCACCAGTGGTGCGGAATCCAATATGTTTAAAAATCCGAATATTGACTTTAATATGGCCATGACCGCCCTGATAATTCTCGTGATTTCAGGCGCCGTGGCCGGATTGATTCCAGCCCGAAAGGCGGTTAGCATCAAACCCATTGATGCACTCAGATATGAATAATCAGTTTTGTTAAATCAAAAGATCAGCATACAATGAAAAAGGCTTTAAAAATTGCGATTGGCATCACTATCCTGGTAGTATTTGTCGGTACCATCGTGTATCTGTACCAGAAATCTCAGGCAAAACCTGTAATTTTTGATACTACCAATGCTACGGTTACCAACATCGTTAAGAAAACTGTTGCTACCGGTAAAGTGGTGCCCCGTAAGGAAATTGAGATAAAACCACAGGTTTCGGGAATCATTTCCGAGCTTTATGTTGAACCCGGGGAGAAAGTCAGAAGAGGAGATATGATCGCCAAGGTGCGGATTATTCCCAATATGATCAGCCTGAACGAGGCAGAATCGAGGGTAAACCGTGCAAAGATCAGCCTCGACGATGCCCGGCAAAACTATGACCGTCAGAAATCTCTCTACGACAGCCGGGTGATCGCCATTGCCGAATTGCAGACCTATGAGGTTGCGCTTAAAACAGCACGCGAAGATCTGGATGCTGCAGAAAATAACCTGCAACTGATCCGCGAAGGGATAACCAAAACCGCAGGGGCTGCCAGTAATACCATCATCAGGGCAACCATTGAAGGCATGGTGCTTACCGTGCCGGTTGAAGTCGGCAACTCGGTGATCGAAAGCAACACCTTCAACGATGGAACTACCATTGCCACCGTTGCCGATATGGGCGAAATGATCTTTAAAGGCAAGGTTGACGAATCCGAAGTCGGGAAACTGCATGAAGGCATGGAGCTTATCATGACTGTGGGTGCCATTGACACCGAGAAATTTACCGCCAAACTTGAACATATTTCTCCGAAGGGCGTTGAGGAAAACGGGGCTATTCAGTTTGAAATCCGCGCTGCTGTGGAACTCAAGAACAACCTGTTTATCAGGGCCGGATACAGCGCCAATGCAGACATTGTGCTCGAACACCGCGACAGTGTGCTGTCGGTGCAGGAAAGCCTGGTTAAGTATGAGGGTGATACAGCTTCTGTTGAAGTTGAAACAGGTCCGCAGGTATTCGAAAAGAAGGTTATTAAAACCGGCCTCAGCGACGGTGTGAATGTAGAAGTGTTATCGGGGCTGACCAAAAAAGACAAAATCAAGGTTCAGAATGCACCGGCTCCAGGTGCTGAAGAGAAAAAATAAGGCCTGGTAAAAAGGTTGTTTCAGAAGTCATTTCAGGCTTTGTCCGGATTGTAAACACTACGAATCCTGAGCAAACCCGGACTTATGAAGCAACCTTTTTCATTAAATTTTCCATTGTCAGATCTCTGCGAGTCCTCCGATTTCGGATCAACCGGCTGACAGGATTCCATCCCGAAAGCAATAGGGACCACCATTTATTTTTGTATTCCTGAGTCTGCCTGATTGTCTCCGGCAGACAAGTGCAACCTAACTTAAAACGGGCGTTGTTTTTAACGGGGTTTTCAGCAGGCCCTGGTCGACAAAAAATAATGGTTTTTCTATCAATGTACTTCGCTGAATACCACCACATATCTATTATCCAGCATAGCAGGTCAGGATTATTATTGAGAATGAATATAAATATATCCTGGCTTCGCAAAAAGTGATTCCTATAGAAAATAAATTAAAAGTAAATTCATACGTTTGTATGTGAAATAGCCCGATACCATAGATCCGGGTATGTTTACGTAATCTCTTTTTGTCATAAAGCTAAAGCGGGCACGGTTTTTTTACTGCTTATTTTATCAATTCCGGATTACAAAAGCAAGTTGTCTGATATAATATAGTTATCAAATCTGAAATAGATACAGGTTGTGAAAATCCACGCATTCAACAGCAATAACATTGGCCTTTATTTTTTATCGCCATATACTGAATTCAGAACAGATGATGGGATAGCAACCTTTTACCACTCGCTTTTCGACAAATCTGTAGCCTTTGAAATCAAGGACAATGCATCAATGGAACGATTTTTAGATTCCATTGGGCATGGAACAGACGAACCTATGTGCCTGTCGCTTATCGGCAAAGCATTTAAAAGTGACAATCCTTCTGAGATATTGATAAATCTCATGCAAACAGGCATTATTGAATAAACAGGTATAACTGAATAACCCTGAATAAATGGAACTCCTGAAATTAAATTCATTTGTTGTTCCCGGTGAAGAGGCAAAAATGAAAGCCTGCGAGTTGTATATGAATGGAGGAAAATACAATTTTTTGTTTAATCCTGCATTCGGGACCTCTATTCTGATTGACGGGGAAAACACCAGGCAGCTATTGGATCAGAATCCAGGTGATGAACTTCAGTTCAAACTGGTGCAGAGGGGTTTTATGGAAGTACCGGGATGCAATGCCTGCGTTTCGGATGAGGGAATCATGCCCAATTTCTTTATCATTGACCTGACCCAGGCCTGTAATTTCCGCTGTGCCTATTGCTTTCGCCATCTCAACCAGCAATCGACCACCATCAGCGACAGCAACCTGGATGCCATCGTGCAATATATCAGTGATCATTGTATAAAAAACAACCTCACTGAAGTAAATGTACAGCCCTGGGGCGGTGAACCTTTACTGGCCTGGAAAAAGATCCTGCGAATGCACGATATGTTCCTGGGAAAAGGGCTGAAGCCTATCTTCGTGATTGAATCGAATGCAGGCCTCATTACAAAAGAAATTGCGACAGAAGCCTTCAAACGTGATATCCGGATAGGCGTAAGCATCGATGGTCCACCCGAGCTCCACAACAGCCAGCGGAAACTTGCCACCGGAAAACCATCGTTCGAAAAGATGTATGAAGGCATGAGGAACCTGCGCGAAGCCGGTTTTGGTCAGCGCCATGGTGTAATCACCGTGCTCACCCGGAATGGATATCCCTATGTTGAAGAAATACTTGAGTATTTTGCTGTTGAGCTTGGCATTGACCGCCTCAGGCTGAATGTGGTGAAAGACAGCCCGATGATGAAGGATAAGAACCTGTGTTTGACTGAAGAAGAAATTGCAGATTTTAACAAGAGGCTTGTTATGAAGCTGATTGATCTGAATAAGCGAGGCTTTGCCATCACCGAAATCAATGTAATGGATAAGCTGAACAACCTGCTGACCCGTAAACGGGTGAACATCTGCAATTCGCGTGGCTGTATGGGAGGCAAAAAAATGATCGCCTTTGATCAGGAAGGGAGGATTTTCCCTTGCGACATTACCGATTATAAAGAAGAAGCCGTAGGTTCCGTTTTTGATGAGGAAGACCTGGTGGAGTTGCTGGGCAAGGCACACAACCTGAAGAGTTTCTTCAAACCAAAGGAAGACCCTGAATGTAGTGACTGTACCTGGGCATTCTTCTGTAAAGGCGGTTGTACCAATGCTATTCTTTATAAAAAAGGAGAAATCAGCGGAATCGACCGGCAGGAGTGCATCACCAACAAAACCCTGTACCCTGCGCTGATTGATATGATCATGCATGAACCGGAAATACTGAAAATAATGACCAAAAACCAGATAGAAATCGTTTAAACAACTGATATGGACCTGGCTTATTTTTCGATGAGTTATGAATGCAACGAAAAGTGCATCTTTTGCCCGTGCTCTGAGAATGCCCGCGATATTCAACCGCTGAGCCTGGATGAAATGAAACGAAGTGTGGATATAATTGTGGCTAAGGGACCCCTGGATATTGCCGTTATATCGGGCGGCGAACCTACCCTGAAAAAAGAATTCCTGGATTTTGCAGCTTACCTTGTCGGAAAAAACATCCGGATCGGATTGCTCTCAAACTCCCTTAAATTTGCCAGCAAACGATATCTTGATCAGTTACTCGCAATCACCGGACCCGGAATGCTTGAGGTAACCACAGCTTTTCATAGTCATTTGGCCGGTAAACACGACCGCCTCACCTGTCAGCCTAACAGTTTTCACAAATCGCTTCAGGGTGTTCTGAATGTTGTGGATGCAGGAGTGAAGGTATCGGTAAAGTATAACCTGATCAATTACACCTATCGTGAACTACCTGACTATATTGACTGGGTTTACCAGACATTTCCCGACAAGGTGAACCTGATCCTCTGCAACATCGATCTGACTGGCATTGCACTGAAAAATAAAGAACTTACATCCGTTTCTTTTGCCGATTCGGCTCCACTGCTTGAACAGGCCCTCGATAAGGTAATTGAATACCAGAATGAAGGCCGGTCGAGGAACGTAAGGGTGTTCGATACCCCGCTCTGCACACTCGACCCCTACTACTGGGATTTTGTTGAAAGCGGAGCCGGCACAAATGTCTCAGCACTCAGGATACCTTCGGATTCGCCTGAAAAAGACAGACTTTACCTGGATGTGGAAAGTGATTCGGGCACGCTTTTTGAACCCTGCGACCGCTGCGAAGTGCGCGATATCTGCCCGGGAACCTGGCGCAAAACAGGAGAATATTTTGGAAATGAAATCTTTCAACCCATTGAGGATACCTTATAACACTCAGAGTGTAATTATAAACCTAATGTTTCACTAAAAACAACAACTATGCGCAAAGTGAGTGTGTTTTCAAAAAAGCTCGGTTCAAAGGTTACCGTAGAACTGAACAAGGAAAAGAAGGCCCCAAAATCAAGCTGGGAAGCCTGGATCAACGCAGGATGGGGCAATTGGGCTCCGGTCTGCAACAAGTAAACTGATAAAAGGAGCGTCGCGATTGACGCTCCTTTTTTTTCAAAACCCTGATTTTTAGACCAGAGGGGATTGATCAGTCTGCAGCCGTCAATAGCATCATGTGTAGTTAAAAGATGGAGCTATAAATTTTAAACACTTTCATCTCAAAAATGTTAATTGATCATACCTGCATACACTTTTCATATCAACATTGAATGCATTTAATAAACTAAAAAATGGTTACCCCTTCAATCAAAAAAGAGCCTGTTGACCGATGGATCATCGACCCGATGAAACGTTTTCTGAGCAACAGTACTATGAGTGGAATTGTGCTTTTCTCTTCGGCACTGCTGGCAATTATCCTTTCCAATTCTCCCTGGGCAGATGATTTTCATCACTTGTGGGAGATCAATGTTTCAGTAGGCTTTCATGACTGGCAACTTTCAAAAAGCCTCCATCACTGGATCAACGACGGGCTGATGGCAGTTTTCTTTTTTGTAGTCGGGTTGGAGTTAAAACGTGAAATCATCAGTGGTGAACTCAGCAATCCACGGGCTGCCCTGCTACCTATAGTTGCGGCCATCGGGGGTATGCTGGTCCCTGCGCTGATCTATCTTATATTTAATCCTTCCGGTGAAGTCTCCGGTGGTTGGGGAATACCTATGGCCACCGATATAGCCTTTGCTCTGGGAATTTTATACCTGCTTGGTGACAAGGTTCCGGTTTCGCTGAAAATTTTCCTTACAGCCCTGGCCATCGCCGACGACCTGGGCGCGGTATTGGTAATAGCTTTCTTTTACACTTCCGATATCAATATGATCAGCCTGATCACCGGGGCAGGGTTTTTACTTGTGTTGGTTGTTGCCAACAGGATAGGCGTCAGCAATACGCTCTTTTATGGTATTGTTGGAATCGGGGGACTTTGGCTGGCATTTCTTATGTCGGGTGTTCATGCAACCATTGCAGCAGTATTGGCAGCCTTTACCATTCCGGCAAGGGTAAAATACTCTGAATCAATATACGATAAGAAACTGACCGATCTCCTCGCACAATTCAGGAATGCCCGCCCCAATAACTCACCCACAGTCACCACCGAGCAACTTCATATCCTTGAAAAGATCAGGTATGTATCAAAAAAAGCGCTAACCCCGCTACAAAGACTGGAGCATTCGATGCATCCCCTGGTAGCATTTATCATAATGCCCCTGTTTGCGCTGGCCAATGCCGGTATCACCCTCTCGGCAAACAGCCTTTCACTTCTGACAAGCAGTATTACCATGGGGGTCTTTTTCGGGCTCCTGATTGGGAAAGTGACCGGAGTAGTAGGTTTTGTAACCATTATTACCAAACTCAAATGGGCAGAACTTCCAAAAGATTTTACCCGTCGCCACCTGCTGGGAGCCGGATTTCTTGCCGGGATCGGATTTACCATGTCGCTGTTTATCTCCAATCTGGCTTTTGAACAAAAGATATATGTAGAGGAAGCCAAAATGGGAATTCTTCTGGCTTCTGTGGTTGCCGGACTGATCGGATATTATATCATAAAAACCGCCAAAAAGCCCGGCAGCCTGAAAGGCTGAAGCAAATCCGGGCAGCCTGAAAGGCTGACACATCCCACCTCAGGGCATCGCCCTAAGATATTCACCTCCCCTGAAAATTCCGACCCTCCCCAAAATTCCAGGGCCCACCAAAATTCCGGGCAGCCTGAAAGGCTGACACATCCCACCTCAGGGCAACGCCCTAAGATATTCACCTCCCATGAAAATTCAGGCCCTCCTCAAATTCCAATGCCCCACCAAAATTCCGGGCAGCCTGAAAGGCTGACACATCCCACCTCAGGGCAACGCCCTGAGATATCCCCCCTCCTGAGAATTCAGGCCTTCCCTGAATTCCAGGGCCATCCAAATTCCGGGCAGCCTGAAAGGCTGACACATCCCACCTCAGGGCAACGCCCTGAGATATCCTCCCTCTGAAAATTCAGGCCCTCCTCAAATTCCAATGCCCCACCAAAATCCGGGCAGCCTGAAAGGCTGAAAAAAATCTCCAATAAAAGAATAAATGAATCAATATAAAAGAATATCCTATACAACATTACATATACTTAAATTTCTTATCTTTGATTAAAACAACCTATTATGAGCCAGTCATTATCAAAATTGTATGTTCATATGACATTTGGGACAAAGAAAAGACGTCCTTTAATTATGTCAGAGTGGGAAGAAGATCTGCACGCCTATATTGCCGGAATTCTCCAGCAGTATGAAAGTCCGGCGCTTATAATTAATTCAGTACCAGACCATATTCATATTTTTTTCAGGCTCTCGAAAAATTATGCTCTTGCGAAAGTTGTGGAAGAAGTAAAAAAGGGGTCTTCAAAATGGGTTAAAGGAATTGAAAATGGCAATAAGAAATTTTACTGGCAGGGTGGTTACGGAGCATTCTCTGTCAGTGGTTACGCTGTAGACATTGTCAAAGCCTACATCGAAAACCAGAAAGAACATCATAGAAAAAGGAGCTATTACGAAGAAGTTGAGGAATTTATTAAGGACTATGACATAATTGAGTACGACCCCGAATATTTTTGGGATTAGGCTTGTCTCACCCCTTCAGGGTGAACATTTCGTGTTGATGATTCTTCACAATGGACTTCGTCCATTGCTCGGATGTCTCAGGCTTTCAGCCTGACCCTATTTTTCTATTCTATGCATCTCGCCGGGCTCTTAGACTCTCCCCGAATTCCAAATACCCTCCAAATTCCGGGCAGCCTGAAGGGCTGACACCGGGCTGGGCCCCGCCCCTCCAAAATCCGGGCAGCCTGAAAGGCTGACACATCCTACCTCAGGGCATCGCCCTGGGCTCTCAGACCCTCCCCGAATTCCAGGGCCCTCCAAATTCCGGGCAGCCTGAAAGGCTGACACATCCTACCTCAGGGCATCGCCCTGGGTTCTCAGGCCCTCTCCGAATTCCAGGGCCCTCCAAATTCCGGGCAGCCTGAAAGGCTGACACATCCCACCCCAGGGCATCGCCCTGGGTTCTCAGGCCCTCCCCAAAATTCCAAAGCCCCCCAAATTTCATGACAGGATCCGTCTATTATTTTACCTGTCCATTTCCTTTAACTGCTTCACCAGCTGATCGCCCAGGCCGATGCTGTACCCCTCGGAATGCCAGGTAATTTCTCCTTTTGGGTTGATAATGGCAACCACCGGCCATTGGGGTGCATTGCTGATGCTGCAGACAGTTGTGACTGAAGCTGAAACCTCTCCATTCAAATCGTGACCGAAAATCGCATTCTCCGGTAATCCTTTATAAGCTGTGGTTGAAAAACCAGGATTCATTTTCTCTTTTGCCACAATCAACAGCACCTGCCCACCCCAATCTCCAAGTGATTTCTTCACTGCCTTTAGATCTTCCATCAGATGCTTTGTCGGTTCCTTGCCGGGGTCGATCAGTGCTACAATCAAACCCTTTTCACTTGTTAAGCTGCTGAGCAAGGTAGGTTTCCTGTCTGCCAGGGAAAGAAATTCAGCCTGCAGATCGGCTTTACCCAATATGCCCGACTGCTGTTGCTGCGTGGCCATGCGGATACCCACATACACAGGTTCTTCTTTCCTGACCCGGAAGTAAGAAATACTACAAAGTACTGAACCGTCGCTCATCCGGTTACCGGTAACCAGGCGGTAGTATCCAGTATCCACGTTTAACCTGCAGGGGAAGGTGTTCAATGATTCATCATACTCGTAATCCAGCGTAACAAACCGCCCCTGGTCGAAGCGGGCTATGGTAAAATGGGTGTAATACCGCGGAATAAAGCTCTTGTCCTCCGTGGCATTCTCCAGAACCAACTCACCACGCGGAATGGTCTTTTCAACTTTTTTACCAAAAAACACATCGTTCCATTTGTGATCGTTGATAAACTGTGGTCTCCTTGTGGCCGGTTCAAGCCTTGCCGCGATACCGAAGCTACGGGCAATCGCAACAAAAAGCAGATCGCGTGAGTAACGGTCGGCTCTGCGCAGCTGCAGCATTCCTTCCGGACTCAGGGGAACGCCATAATAGTTGGAAATGGTGTCAAGCGTAATGTTCGTGCCGATCCAGGCCCGGATTTTCATCGGGTCATCGCGAAAAGCCGATGCCTCCGAAGCAGAAAATGACTGCTGTATATAACTTCTCCAGCGGGTAACAAATTCACGCCCTATCCGGGGAGCAAGTACATACCGGTTATATTCTTCATCGGTTTTTTCTTCTGAAACTGAATGAAATGCGTCCAGTGCTTTCAGGTGATCATTCAGGGTTACAGCCTGGATATCGTGCAGATCCTTCTCAGAGATATTGGCCAGCAATGCCATGCCTCTAGCGGCATTATCTGCAGAAAGGTCTCTGACAAAAGCAACAATTTCTCTCCAGTTACCACGGCTGCGTGACAGGTAGCTCCACAAAGCCAGTGCATCCAGACCTTTGTCAGACGCCAGTTTTACTGAAGAAGCAGAATCAATAAATGTTGCTATCCAGGCATTCCGGATTGAATCTTCCTGCTGAAGGCGGCGGTTATTCAAATCAGCCTTTGACTGATCAGCAGGTGCGAGTGCTTGTTTGGCGGGTGGGGTAAGCGTCAGGATTTGGGATGGAAGGTTATTATCCAACGCTTTTATTGTCAGCACAATGGTATCGGAAGATGCACCCTGAGCTATTGTGTACCCGAACTGTCCGTCTTTTGAAGCCCAGATCACCAAATCTCCATATCCTGTGGAGGCAGCACAAATTCCGTTGACATCGGTGTAAAGTGTTGCGATCGGGTAAAATTCGGCATAGTTATAAAGCGAATACTCAACCCTGGCTTTTTCAACCGGTTTCCCATCGGTTCCGAGAACCTTTACCGGGAGTACTTTGGTATTCGTGTAATTTTTCAGCAGGTTCAGGCGTGTAAACAGATCGTTTTTCTCCAGGATTTCTTCATTGCCTTTATATTGGCCGTAAACGAAGGTATGGGTCATCATGGCCCGTTTAACAGGTTCGGCAAACCAGCCCATATCCAGTGCCGGTTCGGGTTCGCAGGCACCCATAAACTGCCATTTCCCGTCAACCCAAACTTCTACCCAGGCGTGATTATCATCGGTATGCGCCCAGCGGGGAGTGTAAACCTGCCTTGCGGGGATGCAGACTGACCTCAGTGCAGCAGCCGTAAATGTCGATTCTTCACCACACCTTCCAAAGGCAGTTCTCACCGAAGTCAGCGGGCCGGATGTGCGTTCATCGGTCGATTTATAGTTCACCTTTTCGTGACACCAGTGGTTGACTTCAAGCGCGGCTTCAGCCATTCCCATGCCTTTTATCCGGTCTTTCAATTCTGCAAGGAAAACCTGACGGGCGGTATCGGTGTATTCATTGTTCACCCGATATGGTAACACAAAATGCAGGAAAACTTCATCGGGTATTTCCTTTCCCCAGCTAAAAAATGATTTTGCTTCCAGGGAGGACTTAACCTGGGCCAGGTAATAAGATCCATCATTCATGGCAAGATCGCTCAGCGGCATAAATGCATAGAGGAACTCCAGGCCTTCGGTTTCTGCTGTGGTCAGCTCTTTATTGAAAACGCCAAACAACACTGAATCGCGGCCTTGCGCCAGTTCCCTTTGATTGAGAAACTGTTCATGGACCAGTTTACGGTAAGCCTTGTCTTTAATCAAATGTTTTCCGCTGTTGGTGCTGCATGATGTTAACAGGATAACAATCAGCATAATGGCAAAATAGATTCTCTTCATTCTACGGTATATTAGCAGGACCGAAATTAAAAAAGATTTGCTTGGGGAAAGTAAATCCGCGATAAAACCAAATAAATATTCACCTGTTTCAGATCGTTTGATCAGAAATAGCGATTACTTTTGAAGAGAAAAATGACCGGTATCCATTACTACAGTCAGAAATATTTTCATTAACCTCTCAGCTACCGTTTTATCTTTCACGTGTTAACCTATGGATCAAACTCTTCATGAAGACAAGACTTTCGATAAAATCAATTTTTCAGGGCAAAACATCCGGAACCGTGAGTTTATAAAATGCAGGTTTACCGGTTGCGATTTCTCTGACAGCAATTTCAGCAATAACCGCTTTTCCGAATGCACTTTTGAAGGGTGTAACCTGTCCCTGCTGAAACTGGCCGGTACAAGCCTTGCCGGTGTCTTCTTCCGTGATTGCAAAATACTTGGGGTTAATTTCAATGAATGCAAGGATTTTCTGTTCTCAGTCAGTTTCCAGGGAGGTAACCTCAACTTTGCTTCTTTTGCAGGAAAAAGGATGCCCAAAACCAGTTTCCGCAACATTTCGATGAAGAGTGTAGATTTTTCAGGCACAAACCTGCAGGGTGCACATTTTGAAAACACCGATCTGGAGGGAGCCACTTTCAGCAAAACAAATCTAAAGGAAGCAAATCTGCTCACAGCCTTTGAGTTCAACATTGATCCCGACGCCAACATGATCGCCAAAGCCAGATTTTCGAGAAACAACCTGGCAGGGTTACTGGTAAAATACAATATTTCAATTGAATAGCATTGGTGATTTTTATAATCCGGAGTCAATAAAACCACTATGAAGAAAGCGACATCACTGGCAATTTTATCTGTTTTATTGATTTCCACTGTATTTGGTCAGCGCAGCTTTCCCGACCGGCTTTCCGATGCTGCTTTGGAACTCACAAAACAAGCTGTGATTTACGATCCTTCCTATTACACCATTTCCTACCCCAATGGCGATGTTCCTTCCGGCAAGGGTGTATGCAGCGATGTGGTTATCCGGGCCTATCGCAGGCTTGGGATTGATCTTCAGAAAGAAGTTCATGAGGACATGAAGGCCAATTTCAGGCTTTACCCAAAGAACTGGGGACTTTCGAAGCCCGATAAGAACATCGATCACCGCCGCGTCCCAAACCTGATGACCTTTTTTGAACGCCATGGCCTTACAAAACCGATTACCAAAAATTCCGATGACTACCTTCCGGGGGATATTGTCTGCTGGGATCTTGGAGGAGGAGTGACTCACATTGGTCTGGTTGTCGGGAGAAAATCATCCGATCACAAACGAAACCTGATTGTGCATAACATCGGGGGTGGACAGGTGGTGGCCGATTGCCTGTTCGAATATAAGATCATTGGGCATTACCAATATGGAAAGTAAAACCATATTTACAAGGTTAAACCAGAAGAGAAATGCAATCCAAACCATCATTTTCCTTTCCATATTTATTTTCAAGCCATTCCCTATCTTTGCATTAAACCAAGCTCCCTCAAATGCTACAGGACAAAGAACTGAGCGACTTTTTCGCTGCCATTACTGAAACCGCAAGCCCTTCAGGTTTTGAGAAGGAAGTTCAAAAAATATTTACTGATTTTGCAAGGCCATATGCCGATGAGATTTACACCGACGTTAATGGCAACGCAATAGCATTGAAAAAGGGCAAAGGATTGCTGAAACTGATGGTCACCGCCCACATTGACGAGATCGGGTTTATGGTGAAATATATTGATGATCAGGGTTATCTGTGGTTCAGGCCCATCGGCGGATTCGACAGTGCATTGCTGCCAGGGCTCGGCGTAAGGGTGCAGCACGGTCATGATACCCATTTTGGAATAGTAGGCCGCAAACCCATCCACCTGCTCGAAGAAAGCGAACGCAAAACCGTGAACGGGGATGACCTGTGGATAGACATTGGTGCGAAAGATAAGGCCGATGCAATGTCAAGGATAGCAATCGGAGACATTGTTACCCTTCAGGCCGGCATCAAAAAACTCGGGAACGGAATGTACGCCACCCGTTCGGCCGATAACAAGCTTGGGGTACTGGTGATAGCAGCTGTGCTCAAGAATCTTAATGGATTGCATCCTGATGCTGATCTCTACTTTGTATCATCGGTACAGGAAGAAATCGGGCTGCGTGGTGCAATAACCAGCACTTACGGAATCAAACCCGACCTGGCGCTGGTGCTCGATGTAACCCACGCCACCGATTACCCGTCGGTAAACAAAAACATACACGGTGACATTAAACCCGGCCTTGGACCTGTGCTGGCCGTGAGCCCCGAAATTCACCCGGAAATCAACCAGCGGTTAAAACAAAACGGTGAAGAGCTCAATATTCCGCTTCAGACCGAAGCCCGCCCAATGGCCACCGGCACCGAAGCCCGAATGGTACAGGTTACCGGCAAGGGCGTGGCCACCGGACTGGTTTCTATCCCGGTAAGGTACATGCATTCGCCCAACGAAATGTTCTCTCTCATTGATGTTGAAAGTACCATTGCCCTGGTCACGCAATTCTGCCTTAAAGCACATGAACCCATCGTTTGAAACCCTGAGGCGCTGGTTAAAAAAACCGGCCTTGTTTGAATCGCCGGTTGTTGACCATATCTGGAACGACCCCAGGATTGCCGGAAAAATGCTGGAAATGCAGATTGACGGGGCCACCAACCTGGTTTCGAGGAATGCCATATTCACGGAAAAATCAACATCATGGATGATTAAATACCTGGATCTGCCGGTTGCTTCGAAGATTTGCGACCTTGGCTGCGGAGCCGGGTTATATACCAGGTCATTTGCCACCCGGGGAATGAAAGTTTATGGAATTGATATTTCTTCTGCCGCGATTGATTACGCATCGCAACAATTCCTTAATGAAGACAACAAGATCCGGTATACCTGCGGCGACTATCTGCAGGGAATCCCGGAAGGTCCGTTCAAACTGGTAACCCTGCTTTATTATGATTATTGTGCCTTTAATCCAGAGCAGCGCAACCGGTTATTGAAGAATATTCAAAAAGTCCTTGAACCTGGGGGTGTGTTGATACTTGATGTATTCTCTGACTTTTATTTCGCAAGTCTGACAGAGGGAAACAGCATCCGCTTCAGCGAAACAGAAGGCCTGTGGTCTCCCCTGCCACATTTTAACCTGAAAGCAATTTTCAAATATCCGGCTGAAATGGTTTACCTCGATAAAAATGTGATCATTACCCCTGAATCTGAGCGGGAGTTTTACAATTGGTATGCCTGTTTCAGCCCCGAAATGATTCGGAAAGAACTGGCTGAAGCAGGGTTTAATGTTAAAGAAAAATTTGCCGATGTGGCAGGGACTCCCTTTTACCCTGAATCACTAGAGCTAACCCTGATAGCTGGAAAACAATGAGAAAAACCCTGTACGTGCATCTCGGAATGCCAAAGGCCGGAAGTACGGCTTTACAGGAATTTCTTTACATGAACCGCGGTTTACTTGAGCAAACCGGCCTGCTTTACCCCGATCCGCGGGCATTGGAACAATTCAGCCGTGATCCTCAGAAAATGTCAGGCCATCATATTGTTCCCATGTATTTAACCGGCTTTTTCTGGGCATCCTTTCCCAAAAAAGAAGGCGTTGATGCGGCAGATGTAATCCGCTTCATCAAACTTCAGATTGCTGAATCAACAGCCCCAAAAGCGCTGCTTTCATCAGAGGCATGTTGGTTTATGCTCAATCGGCAGGATGTTGTGAATTCGTTTGCAGATGCTTTCAGCGATTTCAATCTGAAAGTGATTGTCTATCTGCGTCGACAGGACGACCATATACAATCGGGTTATAACGAATGCATCAAGTCCTCGTTTTATACCATGACTGTGGATGAATTCATTGAGGATCGCTTTCACGACCCCAGTAACCAATATTACACCCACCTGATGTACTGGGCAAATGCCATAGGTCGCGAAAATATACTGACCCGGCTTTACGATAAAAGCTGCCTGATCAACGGATCGATTTTCGAAGACCTTCTGGCACAGTGCGGGTATGAATGGAATCAGGAACTCCAACTTCCGGAAAAAGATGCCAATCCACGCATGTCGTTGAATGCACTTATGTTTCAACGATGCATCAACCTGCTTTTCGGAGAAAAAAAAATTCGTGAAGACTTTTCCAAACACATGATGCAGTTTTCAGTATTTGAAGACAGGGAATCAGCAAAAGCATTTATGGCGAAATCATTGCTGACCCCCGGTCAGCGAAAAAAAATACTGAACCATTATGAATCAGAGAACAAAATGCTGGTAAAGGAGCTTCTTAAACCACCCGATGGTTTATGTTTCTCCTGTGAAAAACCCAATTTACATGCGCATTATCCTGGATTGACCCTGGAGAAGGTAGTCGAAATAATACGTTTTATTCACAGCAGGCAACCTGAATTGTTGGTTAGTCTATCTCAAGCCAGTAACATATATCATTCATTATCAAATACAAACTCCTTCCATACCGGATTAATCAAAGAAGGGCTGTCCATTTTTAAAGATACTGAATAACAAGCGGCGCCGGGGACAGGTCTTATATTTTGATTTATTTCTTCGCAAAGTATATTTTATGCTGTGAAAGCCATCTTTTCTTCTATATTTGGTTCATCATATATTTACTTATTTAATTCTTTATCCTGTTATGAAACATATATCAATCTGTTTATTTGTTATTCTCGGCTTCAATTTGTCACTTTTTTCGCAAAACAGCAAGACTGCCCTTGAAAAATCACATGAATTGATAGAAAAAGGAATTGAGTTATACGATAAAGAGGAATACCAGGATGCACTAAAGTGTTTCAATGAGGTCTCTGTCTGTGACCCAAACTATGCCTGGGCGATATTCGAATCATCGCTGTGTTATGGTCAGTTGGGTGATAATGAAACTGCCTATAAAAAGTGTAAAGAAGCCTATGATTTAGATCCGGATGATGCAGCAGTTTCTGCTTATTTAGGCAACCTTATGGATGATATGGGAAGAACCCCGGAGGCTATAGCGTTTTTCAAGACAATCATCCAAAAAAAGCCCTACAACGCCAATTTACTTTATAACCTGGCCGTTTGTTATCTCAACAATGACCAACCCATTCAGGCAGAAGAAGTCCTGCTCCGTGAAATTCGCATAAGGCCGTTCCATGCAAGCAGCCATCTTGCATTGGCCAAAGCAAATTTTGCCATGGGCAGGATTGCGCAATCATATCTCGCTTACAACATGGCCATCCTGATGTCACCTGATGTTTCTTATCTGACAGAATTTGAAGAAGCCGTGACCGGAGAGAATGACACTCTGAGCAAACCCTATAATTATAGTTATCCGAAGGAAGTTGATCATCGAAAATGGGATGACCTTTCCTTGTTGCTGAAATCACAGATAGTATTCAGTGAAGATTTTAAATACCCCGGAGAGCTAAACTACCTCACAACCAAACAATCGTACCTGCTTTTCACGAAAATGAATTACGAGCCGGCTGATACTTCTTTGTACAATCAGTTTTATGTCAGGTTGTTCAAAGGGATTATGGACAAGGATTATTTCAACACCCTCCTTTTTTATTCATTCAAGGAAGTAAACAACCAGCAGATAGTGGATTGGCATAAAAAAAACAGCGATGAATTCAAGTCTTTCATCGAATATTGCCAGAACTCAATTGTTAGACTCAGAGACTTTAACTATTCGCTTCTGAATGAAGAAAAGGAGAATAAAGTATTGCATTACAATGACGATGGGAAACTGAATGCTGTCGGGATTCTGAAACAGACAACCCCTGCAGTAAAAACAGGAGAATGGCTGATAATTTCCGACAACGGTAGCATAAGTGAAAGGGGGACCTATCAAAACAACCTGGTTCAGGGTGACTGGTATTTATATGGCCCTGGTGGTAGCATTACCCAGCACCTGATTTTCAGGGATGGTGAACTGGATGGAATAAGCAAAACATATCATGCCAATGGAAACCTGTCTGGAGTTTATCACCGGGCCCTGGGCACCAAATCCGGCACTGATAAAGAGTACACCCCGGGTGGTTACCTGGTTTCTGAGAATACATATTCTGATAACAAACTCAACGGGAAAGCATTATTGTACAACTACAAAGAAGGATTTTATAGTGAGACTGACTACAAAAACGATAAAGCTGAAGGCGAATATTTTGAGAAATGGCTGAATGGAGCCCCAAAAGCCCACGGTACTTATAAGGATAGTTTGCTTGAAGGACCGGCTTCTACCTGGTATCCAACCTCAGTGAAGGAAACTGATTTGTCGTTTTTAAAGGGCATCCCCAGTGGTAAGAAAACTGAATTTCATACGAATGGGAGCAAAAGTCAGGAAGTTGAATTCGATGAAACGGGTGAAATGACCGGCCTGAAACTGGTTTTCGACAGGAGTGGTAACCTGGTTCAAAAAGATGATTCATACACAAAAGGCATCCTAACCGGGAAACAAACACAATTTTTCAAAGACGGAAGCATCAGCTGTATCCAGGAATACAGGAATGATACGGTGGTCAGAATCCAGTCCTTCGGCAAATCGGGACAATTGATTTACTCGGACTCTCTTAAAGATGGTAAAATCACACTGAAATTCTTTTTCCCCGATGGGACCATAATGTCGCAGGGGCTGATGAAGCGCGGGAATATGGAAGGATCGTGGAATTATTATTATCCGAACGGAAAATTAAAAGCCAGTTCAAATTATAATGAAGGACTGTTGTCAGGTATGCAAACCACATGGCACGCCAACGGAAATATTGAAAAAGAATATGCCAGCGACAGTGGTAAATTAAACGGTGAATACCGGGAGTATTATAAATCAGGAAAACTGAAGGGTAAGGGACATCTCATCAACGATAAATATGACGGTGATTTCTATTCCTATTATGCCAATGATTCTTTGATGTCAGGAGTTTTTTACAACAATGGCTCCCTTTTCGGCCGGAGCATATACTACACACCGAAAGGGAAAAAAGAATACGAAGAGTTTTTTGATGAAGATGGCACTTCCACGAAACTGGTTTTATACAATTATCTGGGAAAGGTTTCCGGAGTGCTGGATTATTCCGTTGATTCGGTCCGCTTCAATGAATTATATCCTGATGGATCAATCAGACGCAAAATAGCCCTTACCGACAATGTTTATCATGGCACCCAGGAATGGTATTACCCAAATGGGCAGTTAAGGATCAGGCTCAATTACATTCACGGCCTCGTAAATGGCATTTCAAATTCATATGATATTAACGGCTCACCTGAACTTGAAATACCTTATACGATGAACTCCATGAACGGCGTTTTAAAACGCTTTGAAGTTGGTAAATTATTTTCGAAGGAAACCTATGAAGCCGGCCTCAACCAGGGAACATATACGGAGTATTATAACAACGGAAAAGTATACAGGATTCTGAATTTTGAAGATGATGTGAAACAAGGATATTCCTATTTTTATTCACCCGACAGCATCCTTATGTATAGACTTTTATACCAGGATGACATGGTCAGGGAAATCTCCTGGCTCGATAACAACAATAAATATGTTCCCGGATTTCAGGTCGATCTGTCAACCCGGGAAATCGTTGCATGCTTCCCCAATGGCAAGCCATCGGCCCGATTTCCATTCAAAGATGGGTTGTTTCATGGCAAGGTAACATCCTATTACCCCAATGGAAATATCAACCATGAAACCAGTTACAACATGGGTGATTACGATGGCGCATTTAGCAACTATTATGTAAACGGAAAGCTAATGGAATCCGGAAGTTACTTCCAGGAAAGCCGCACAGGTCCTTTTGTTTCTTACTATCCTGACGGACAAAAGCATAAAGAGGGCAACTATCTTTACAACAACGAGGATGGTGAATGGAATATTTACAACAACTCCGGCAAACTGACAGAGACTTTACTTTACGACAATGGTGAAATTTATGAAATCCGTAAGAACTGACCTTTCGTTAACCCTACTCTTTTCGCTTTTTCTTGTCTTTCCGGAAAGTATTGCACAAAATGCAGGGAATACTCCGGAGATCAGGGAAAAGTATGCCGGCTACTCAGTAATTAATGAATTCAAAGGCCGGGAGGTAAATATTGAAATGAATTCTGAGGGCATTCCGTCAACCGGAATATTGAGTTATAACACACTTTATGTGTTGACCGATAACGCCCAGGCTTTTGCAGAATCCAAGGAATATTTCACGGCCAAAGCCAGCCTTGAGTCGTTCCGGGCATACAGCCGTATACCGGATGGAAAAAAATACAAAGACCTTGTTGTTAAAAACTTTACCAAATCCACAGAGATTAACGACGGGCTCTTTTATGATGACACCTATGTTTATACCTATAATTTCCCGTCGGTTGCCAAAGGTTCCCGGCTGGTAACTGAATCCGAAATCCGCTATGACGATCCGTTTTATCCCATCATGTTTAATTTTGGTGGTTCGATCCCATACGACAGCTCGATGCTTAAAATTACAATACCGGAAAACGTTAAGCTGAGTTTTCACCTCTTCGGAAATGACACTGCCCTGGTTAAGTTTAGTAAAACCACCAAAGGAAAGCGGACGACCTACCTATGGAGCACTTCTGGTCTGCCTGCATACAGTGGCGATGAATATTCGCCTGGATTTCAATACTATACCCCTCATATTATTGTGCATATTGCCGGGTATCAGTCTAACGGCGAATACAAAAGGGCAATGGAAACCATCGGTGACCTGTATGCCTGGAATTACGATAACATAAGTAAACTAAGCATCCGGCCTTCTCCTGAAATCAGGCAGCTGACCGACTCACTTATAAAAAATTGCACCATGCCGGTTGATAAGGCACGGATTATATTTCGCTGGGTGCAGAAGAATATCAAATACATAGCCATTGAAGACGGCGATAATGGTTTTGTGCCACGCGAAGCGGCATTGGTGCTTCAGCGACGTTATGGCGATTGCAAGGATAAATCAAGTTTGTTGAAAGCAATGCTTCTATCTGCCGGACTTGAAGCTAACCTTGCATGGATAGGCACCCGGGATCTCCCTTATCTTTATTCGGTTTATCCTTCCATGGCGAACGACGATCACATGATTTGTGTATGGTGGGATGAACAGGATAAACCTGTGTTCCTTGACGGAACTTCGAGATACCACAGCCTTGGTTATCCTCCAGCCTTTATCCAGGGAAAGGAATGCATGGTGGAAAAAGGCCCCGGAGATTTTAGATTGGTGGAGGTACCGGTGATAGATGCCGGATCGAACACCATAACCGATACGATCAGGATAATTCAGGAAGCCGGAAAACTCACCGGGCATGCGGTTTCCAGGATCAATGGCGAGCTTAAAGCGCATTATATCGGCCGTTTTGAAACTTCAGACCCTGATAAGTACAAGGAAATGATACCCGGACTCTACGAATTTGCCAGTAACAAATTTCAGGCTACCGGTGTTCAGGTTTCCGACCTAAACCTGGTTGATCAACCGCTGACGATTACCTTCGATTTCGAACTGCCGGATTATGCCACTTCCTATAACGATGCAGTTTATATCAATATGAATGTTGAAAGGCTTTTCCGGGAAATAATTCTTAAACCTGGCAGAAACACTCCTTTGGAAACTGAGTTATGCTATAGTCACACCCTTGTTTGCATACTTGATATTCCTGCCGGAATGAAAGTAACAGCCATTCCTGACAAAGCATCGTTCAACCACCCGAAGTTCGGTTACCACACACAGTATTCCCGGATTCAGAACCAGGTCATCCTGACTACTGAAATCACCGTTAATTTCCTGACCATTACCGGAGTGGAGGTAGATGAATTCCGCAACATGCTGACAAGTTTGAATAAAGCATATCTGAAATCCATAGTTCTGAACAAAATTTAGGTTATGAAAAAAATTATCATCGCTTCTTTGTTATTTATTTTAGTCACAAGCCTCTACAGTCAAACTGAATTTGATAAGTATAAATGGAATACGTTGCCCGCAACAGGCAATCCTGATACAATTAAGAGCATCAATGGAGCTGTCATTGCGCTGGAACGACGTATTACCGAAGTATACATGAACAAGGAAAATGTCTTTGAAGAAATCAGTGTTTACCATAAAAAGTTAAAACTCGAGACAATCGCACGAAGCAATCGATAATTACAATAAAATATACATTCCGGTAGGCAATGTACTGGAAATCATTTCTATAAAAGCCCGATTCTTTTCACCTTCAGGCAAAATCACTGAACTTCCTCAGTCGAGTATCCGGCAGATTGAAAACCTGGAAAATAAAGGTGATTTTAAAACCTTCGCCATTGAAGGCGCTGAAACCGGCGGCCAGCTGGAGTATTATTACATTCTCAGAAAAAAATTCAATCCATACGGCACCGTCTATTTTCAGGATAATGTGCCCAGAGCGGGAGTCGAAGTAATCTTCGCCTACCCTTCCAAACTGGAATATATTGTTAAATGCTACAACGGATTTCCCCATTTTGTTTTAACAGAAAATGAAAACGGCACCAATTACCTGAAAGCCGGCACAGGCTATATACCAGCAATTGAAAAAGAACTATACTCAAACTACGAAGCCAACCTTATGCGCTATGAATTCACCCTGTCGTACAACAGGTTCATTACATCATTAAGGGTTTATTCATGGGCTTCAGCGTGTAAAAATCTGTATGCCAACACATTTCAGCTTGAGCGGAATGAAGAGTCTGCCATCAGTTCACTGATTAAGAAGCTAAATATACCTGAACGAACAGTAGAAGATCAGATACGGTTTATTGAAAACTGGGTAAAATCTGAAATCAGTATAGCAGAAGAGGGTGAATTTGATGAACGACTCAATGAAGTTATCAGAACAAAACAGACCAGCAAATATGGCGCCATACGGTTAATGGTGGCTATGATGGATGCTGCAGGCATTGATTTTGAACTTGTAATCACCGGCGACAACGAAGACCAGCCCTTTGACCCCGATTTCAATGGGTTTAACTATCTGAAAAATCAATTACTCTATTTTCCGGCAATTAACAAATACCTGGTACCCGATGATTTGGAATACCGTTTGGGGCTGATTCCGGAGAATTACCAGGGTTCATTTGCCCTTTTTGCGCGTGAAGTTTCCTATGACCAAAACCTGAAAACCCTGTCGTACGACATACGTCAGATTTCCATAGAAAGTCCGGTTTTGAATACCGATTCCATCATACAGGAAGTATGGATAGACCCTGACCTCAATCTCTTAAAGACCCGTTCACACAGGGTTTTTTCAGGTAAGAATGCAGCCACCTTTCAATCGTTCTGGCATCTGGTCAACAACGATAAAAAAGATGAGATCGTACAGTCGGTTTTTAATATGGGTGAACAAAATACAGTGATTGATTCCTATAAGGTAAGGAATGATTCGCCTGAAAACATCGCTGTGAATCCATTGGTATGGGATCTTGAAATAACAGCAAATTCCCTTGTTGAAACTGCAGGCAGTGATATCCTTGTCAAAATAGGCGAAACCATCGGAACACAGTCCGAACTTTATCAGGCCAATACCCGTAAACTACCGATAGATGTCGGGCTTTTGAGGAATTATTACCGGAAAATCCAGTTTAAGATCCCACCTGGCTACAAAGTTACCAATGCTTCTGATCTGAATATGGATGTCAGGATGATGAACAACGACAAAATCAGCTGCATTTTCAATTCTAAAGTCGAATCTGCCGACGGGCTGCTCATCATCACGGTAATTGAGTATTATAACGAACCCCGCTACCCGGTAGAACGGTATGAAGATTTCCGGAAGGTGATCAATGCAGCCGCCGATTTCAATAAAAAAACATTGCTTCTGTCAAAGATTTAAAACCGGTGTTTTGACCCTTTCATCGTTAAAAATATCATTCAGCATATGCCTGTATTGTAATCCGCAATAAAGGGATATGCTCAATCCTTCCTGTATGAATTCACCATTGGTTCAAAAAAATATTACCTAAAAGCCACTAAAACAGACTGTTTTCTGTAAAGAACCGCTTAAACAGTGCATTACAGAAGATTTTTTTGTAAAAAGCCTGTTACAATAAGGGTTTATGCTGATTAAAAGTCATATTTTCCTGTAAATAAACGCTCGTAATTCTCTTCAGAGTTTTGCAGGTCGATTAGTCGGATACAAGCACAAACGGCACCAAAAAACGGCAATCACCCCAGGAAACCGGCGGCCTGGGCTAAATATGACTTTGTTCCGGGAACTGAGATCATCTTTGAAGATAATCTTGAAAATGAACAGAACGGAGAATTCCCTTCGAGATGGGACTTAAAGTCGGGGAATATTGAGAATGCCAGTCTCGACAGCCAAAATGTGATCTACTTTATGAAATGTAATGTCAATGGCGGAGGTGGAATCATTCCATTGTTAAAAAACTCCACTTCAGATTATCTTCCGGAGGAGTTTACTGTGGAGTTTGATGCCTACTTTGAAGAGAAATCAAGCAGCTATGTTCTGACTCTTGCCGATAATAAAAACCAGTTGAAACTTGATAACAGCTTTCCGGTTGCGGATAAATGGATACGCTTCCACAAAAACGGTGCGGAATATAAGCAAGACATTTCAACCAAATTTTACCCGGGATTTTCAAATGCAACAATTGATAAAACAGCGAAATGGCGACATATTGCAGTATCATTCAATATCAGGGCTTTAAAGGTTTACCTTGATGACGTCAGAATCCTGAATATTCCAAATCTGGGTTACAATCCAACGGGGATCACCATTGGGTACCACAATCCGGGCGCTACAACATCAGGTTATATTAAAAACATCCGTATTGCAAAAGGCGCGGTTCCCCTTTACGACAAATTCCTGACCGATGGTAAATTCGTCACTACCGGAATTAAGTTCGATGTAAACAAAGCAACCATCAAACCTGAATCTATGGGCACCATCAACTATGTAGTAAAGATCATGCAGGATCACCCCGAGCTCAGATTCTCGGTTGAAGGCCACACCGACAGCGATGGTGACGATGCGTCAAACCTGAAACTTTCCAGCCGGGCCAAAGCGGGGGGGGGGGGGGGGGAAAAGGTTGGGACCGCCTTACCAGTAAAGGCCTCGGCGAAAGCAAACCAATGGCCGGCAATGATTCACCCGAGGGCAAAGCACAGAACCGAAGGGTTGAATTCGTAAAATTCTGAAACTTAATACATATAACTCAAAATGATAAACAAATTTTTAACCATTGTTCTCATTCTGACGGGAACGGCATTGTTCGGACAACAACAGGGAAAGTACTTTTTCACAAAATCAGGTCACATTGAATATACCCTGGGTGGAAACTGGACGGGTACAAAATCGATATGGTTCGATGATTACGGGATGCTCATGCGCACCCTTACTGAAAGCACTTCCACTGTCACAGTAGCAGGCTTTACAAGTACAACTGCTGAAAAGAAACTTGAAATCCGCAAGGGAAAAGATATCTGGGTTATTGATTTACTAACCAATACAGGATCAAAATCAGATATTGGCCTTCAAACCGGCATGGGCAGAAATATGACCCAGGGAAAATCAGACGAAGAGTTACACCAGATGGAACGAAAAATCATCACCGATATGGGCGCCACCATCACCGGATATGAAACTTTCCTCGGGAAAAA
The DNA here is from genome assembly GCA_016709025.1 of Bacteroidales bacterium. Classification (GTDB taxonomy): domain Bacteria; phylum Bacteroidota; class Bacteroidia; order Bacteroidales; family Lentimicrobiaceae; genus Lentimicrobium. The sequence goes on from JADJEQ010000014.1 coordinate 34,024, forward strand.
ATGCCTGATGTTTACCTGGGGAACCACAAAGTTTTCTCAATATAAAGGCATCCCGCTCAAATCAGAAGTTACCCAAACCGGAGTATTGTCGTTGCTGGAGACCGCGGTCAGCTTTGAGGAAAACATCAGTGTGCCTGCATCTAAATTTGAAATTCCGGATAACATTGAATTTCAGCAGTCCGGGGGTTTATCTGAAGTGCTGAAAGGGCTTGAAAGCAGCGGAGAATATCAGGAACAGGAGGAAAACGGAACTCCTCCCGGATTAAGCTACGAACGGTTCGAAATTGCGACTAAAAGCCTGAATATTCCCGGATTCCCTTACTTTATGTCGGATAATTCCGGTGGTATTTATTTAACATCCTATGCAAAAAGCGAAACAGAACAGATAATCATTTTCATGGAGAATGAAGGCCGTTTCTATGAAATGGCACAGGGCGGTGAAGGAATGATCGTGGAAAGCACTTATTCCCTTGATGGACACGATGCTGTTTTCATCAACATAACCCATGAAGATGACGGCACTCCGACCAATTCCAGATCACTATTGGTCAGAATGCCGGAGCATCAGGCTGTGTTGTATATAATTGCTTCACTTCCAAAGAGTAAATCCGAACTTGAAGGAATTATCAGGCAGATAAGACTCTGAACTCCAACATTGTAATCATGAATCAGATGCTTCTGCTCAAAGTATTCTGCCTGTCAGCAATGCTGATTGGTTGCAATAACCCGGCTGGAAACACACAACTGAACCTCCCGGCCGGTAAAGAAATTATGTCCGGACCGGCTCAGCTATATGGTGAGACCAGCCTTTCTACAAAAAGCATCTGTTGCGATACCGCCTCAAATTCCAGTGACAACTTATTCACTTATGGCCGGTGTATCAGCCTGCCTGAGCTAAATGGCAATTCAGTTGCAATTGCCGGCCTCAACAACCGGATCTCTTCAGACTATAAATCCCTTGTGCTCCTGTGCGGTAATGAAATCACAGATCAGGAGAACTTCCTCAAAACCGGATATCAGTATTTTCTGGATGACAGTCTGCTTTCATTGGTTATTGAAACTCAAAATGCCTGGCATTTGTCGGAAGGGACTTCGGAGTACAATGTTTACCATTACGACCTGAAAAACAACCGGATCATGAACACCCGGGCAATGCTGGAAGCCTGGGGAATGTCGCAGGTGCCCTTGCTGAACGCAATTTCAGAACAGGTAACCATGCCACCCGGATACACTGAACCCCTTTTTCAACACGAATGGTTCGAAATTGTTAAATGGAAGGATATCAATCAATTAAAAGTTTTCAAAAACAGTAAGGAGCAACTTGTTATCATTTACCCGGTTGCAGAAAATGGCATCGAAGCAATGCAGACAATCGAATAAATATCAACCTTAAATCAATTGAACATGAAACCGTTTAAAATGCTTGCAAGTGCATCCTCAGTAATTATGGTTGCATACCTCACCTCATGCGGCGGTGGCACCAACACAAATGCCGATTCAAAAATGCAAGAGGTGGCCAAAGAGATGGCCGGAATGAAAACCTTTATGATTGAATACAAAACCAGCGTAAAATCAGCTGAGATGAAGAGTACTTCAGTTATGACCCAATGGATTGATAACGAAAATGACCGCCAGGCCATTTATACTGAATCTCAAAGTGAAGTAATGGGGATGAAGAACAGCGAAAAATCCCTGATGATTATGAAAGAAGGCTGGAGCTACATCATTAATCTGACTGATAAGACAGGGATCAAATCAAAAGACAGTGAAATGGAAGATGATCCGACCGGCATGATTAAACCGGAAGACGATGTTACCTTCCGCCAGTTGATCGAAAAGGAAGGCGGTAAAATTCTGGCTAATGAAACATTTCTGGGTAAAGACTGTATCGTGGTAGAAGTTACTGAACAGGGCGATGAAGGTCAGTCATTGAAAACCAAAATGTGGTATTACAAAGGCATTCCACTTAAAATGGCCAACGACTTCTACACCATGGAAGCAACCCTGTTTGAAGAAAATGCATCAATTCCCGGTGGTAAGTTTGAAGTACCTTCAGACATTACCATGTCAGAGATGCCGGATATGCCGTAGATCAATCCTTTGGGAAATAGCAAAATGAAATGCCTTTTCGGGGAAAACAGGAACACGAAGTTTTGTGTTCCTGTTTTTTATTAACCCCCTCTGCGGAGTTATCAAAGTAAACTATTTCACCGTTTGATTTACCTGGTGCTTAAGCCCGATCCGAAATGACATTTGTAAATTTTAAGATCCGGATGAAATTGAATAAATGAAGATATGCCGGATTTATAAATCCGGAATTGAGCAAGCCTGATAACTATTCCGGCATTGCTTGACATAAGTCTTTATCTTTGCGCTACATAAGTTGTTTATGGAAATTCTGATTATTTCTTTGCTGCTGGTTCTCAATGGCCTTTTTGCCATGTATGAAATTGCGCTGGTTTCTTCAAGCAAAGCCAGACTGGAAACACTATCCCAAAAAGGAGACAAAAGGGCAAAAACCATCCTCAGATTTTTGCAGGAGCCCGAAAAAATTCTGTCGACAATACAGGTAGGCATTACGCTTATTGGCATTGTTTCAGGGGCTTTCGGAGGTATTGCACTGAGTGATGACCTGGCATCGGTCCTTATTGGCTACCCGATGATTCAGCCTTATGCCGGCACATTATCCGTAGTGATCGTAATCGGGCTGATTACCTATTTTTCACTGGTTATCGGCGAATTGGTGCCGAAATCCCTTGCCCTCTCAAATCCTGAGAAGATTGCACTGGTGCTGACTCCTTTTATAGTATTTGTTACTAAACTGGCATTCCCTTTCGTTTGGCTACTAACCGTATCAACCGTTCTGGTGAAAAAACTTCTGGGACTGAATGCCGCTGCCGAAAGAACGATAACTGAAGATGAGCTGAAGTTTCTGTTGAAGCAGGGTTCTGACCAGGGGGTGATTGACGAACAGGAAACCCGTATGATAAAGGATGTATTCCGGTTCACCGATAAAAAAGCCAATGAACTGATGACGCACAGGATGGATGTGGCTTACATGCTTACCAGCTCCACCAGGGAAGAAGCCCTCAGCCTGATTGCCGAGGCGCGTTTCAGCCGCTACCTGGTCTGTAACAAAAGCATTGAAAATGTCACTGGGATTGTTGCCGTTAAAGATCTGATAGCCCTGGTTACCTCCGATGAGGATTTCGACCTGCAAAAAGTTGCTTCACCCCCCCTGTTCATTCCTGAGAGTATGTCGGCAACCCGCCTGCTGGAGATATTCAGGCAGAAAAAAACCAATTTCGGTGTCGTTGTCAGTGAATATGGCGCTGTTGAAGGCATCATCACACTCCACGATCTTACCGAAGCCATTTTGGGAGAACTGCCTGAAGAAAATTAAGACGCAGAATACAACCTTATTAAAAGACAGGATGGATCGGTGCTGGCAGATGGATCAATGAACATAGATGATTTCATGGATAAAATGGGGATTCTTTACTATTCTGATATTGAAAATGAAGGATTTACCACCCTTGGAGGTCTGGCCATGCATTTGCTCGACAAGGTACCCACTGAAGGAGATATCTTTGAATATAAAGGTTACAGATTTGAAGTGGTTGATATGGATAACAGCCGGTTAGATAAACTGCTGGTAAGCAAAATGGAAGAAATCGGATAACCGGTTTTTCACCGTATTTTGAAAGACATTTCTTAAAAAAACATAAAAATATTATTTGCTTTCGTACGTTACAATTATAGTTTTATCTTTATATCATGATTTCATTGATAAGCCGGAAGCAGAAAATTTATTGCCAACGCCGGACTTTGAACAGGGATTTACTCCCTGCACTTTTTTTTTAGATCGGAGTTAAAACTATCACAAGGCTATTAATATTTTTGCCTTTTCAGTGGATTCCGGTCTGTTCTTTGCATTTTAAATGATTTATAATTTCGGAAACACATGACTGGTGTCAGGGAAACTGCATCAAAGTTATTCTTTCATCGATTCATAATATGCTTCTACCTTTTATGGTCAATTGCTAAACATCTGAAGAAAGACACTTATTCTATCCGGAAATCAGATCATTTAAGATTGTAACCTGATTAATCTCTACTTAACCTGCAGTCCGGAAAAGTTATCGTATAAATATGGATATTTCTGAAGAGCAAACATCTGCTGACATCGATGCCGGTAAAAATTCCGGGAGAGAACCAACAGATGATTTTATTTATAGCCGGTCTGAGTTGCCCCGATTTAGTGCCGGGCAGCCGGATGAGCTGAATATTCCTGTTCAGTTTATCGAATCCCTGCCTTTCCCGCTTTTTATTAAAGATCTCAACGGAGTTTACCTGGCCTGCAACCGGCATTTTTGCAATATGGTCGGATTCTCTTCTGACCAGATCATTGGCAACAACATAAGCACCCTTTTTGATCCTGAATCGGCCAAAATTCACTTAACGGCTGATAAGCAGCTTATTCAATCAGGTATAAGGGTGGTTTATGAAACCAGTCTCTCAGGGCCCGAAATCAAATATGGCCTCGTGCGTGTTATTAAATCCCCCCTTAGTGACAAACAAGGCAAATTATACGGCATTATTGGCCTGATCAGCGAAATAAATTCCGGAGATGGCCGGTCCGATCAGTTTGATGCCGCGAATTCGGATATTGATGCCTTTTTCAGAATGATTTCTGATGGACATGAAGAAAACGAGAATCTCTTTTCAGCTGTAAATAGCAATCAAAACAGCACAGATAACGGCTTTCTGCAATTCGAAACCCGTTTTGACGTAATTCTCAAGGCACTTAATGCAGGTATCTGGGAGTGGGACCCGCACATAGATAAGCTTTACTGGAGCGAAAAATGTTTTGACATTTTTGGGATGGAAACCGGGCTGGAAAAACCTGAGCTATGGATGTCAAGAATCCACCCTGAAGATTTCTCCAGGGTTCGTGAAATGTGGTCGCGCATCACCTTACAATCAGGTTGGTTCGATCTGGAATTCAGAATTTTGGTCGAAGGGCAACCACGCTGGGTGAAAAAAACCGGTTATTGTATGAGGAGCAAGAATGCCGGTTCTGATAAAGTTACCGGAGTCATGGCCGATGTATCGGATGAAAAAGACTTCAATGAAAAACTTTTTAACAATCAGCATTTCTTTAAAGCCATTATTGAAGACCAGTCAGAATTAATCTGCAGAATCATCCCGGGTGGCTCAATTACCTTTGTGAACAGGGCTTTTACGAAGTTTTTCGGGATACCGGCCGAAACATTCAATAAGCATCTGTTGGCCGGAGTATTCCCCGAAAAGGATTATTTGAAAATCAGAAAGCTGTTGAACAGCATAAAACCCCCGAAACATTTCGTTAAATATGAGCAGCGAATCCTCCGGAATGATGGAAATCCTTCCATTGTACACTGGACCATCAGGGCTATTTATGGTAAAAATGATACTCCGGAAGAATATCAGTTTGTAGGACGCGATGTTACCGAGATTGAAGAATCGCGGGAAGCCCTCAAACGAAGTGAAGAAATGTTCAGGCTGATTGCCGAAAATTCAAACGATATCATATCCATACATCCTGAAAACGGAGTTATTGACTATGTTTCACCCAGCGTCAAGCATATACTCGGCTACAACGCCGATGAACTGACAGGAACCCTGGGAAATGATCTGGTATATGAGGAAGACCTTGACATCCTGAAATCATGTAGTATAAGCCTTCGTAAAAGTATTGATCCGGTGTTGATCTCATTCAGGCTTAAGGAGAGGTCGGGTAGCCTGATATGGTTCGAAAGCATGGTACAACGCCAATACAACAACAAGGGTGAGGCAACCGGAAAAGTAATTGCCGTTTCCAGGAATATTCAATCGCGGAAACTGGTTGAAGAACAACAGAAACTTACCGAAAAGCAACTGAAAGAGGCCAATCTTACAAAGGACAAATTCTTTTCGATCATCGCACACGATCTCCGGAGTCCCTTTACATCAATCTTAGGTTTTACCCGCCTGCTGGATGAAGAGTACGATGACTTTACCGATGAAGAACGCAAAACCATGGTTAAGCAGATTCAGAACTCTACTGAATCAACTTTCCAGCTGCTCGACAACCTGCTTGCCTGGGCGAAAACCCAGCTTGGAAGAACTATTTTTACACCTGAGTCTTTTACACTCGAAAGCCTGATTTTTGAAACCATTAAGCAAACAACGCCTCAGGCGGAAATTAAAAATATTAAAATCTCCTACGGCAAAATCGTGGATTTAATCCTGTATGCCGATCAGAACATGTTACGCACTGTCATCAGGAATCTACTGTCAAATGCCGTAAAATTCTCCTTCCCCGGCGGAATTGTTGAGCTTGAAACAGTCATCGCTGAAAACAATCTGACCATTTCTGTAACTGATCATGGAACCGGTATCCCACCTGAAGCACTTGACAATTTATTCAGCCTGACTGAAAATGTAGTATCAACCAAAGGTACTGCCAACGAAAAAGGTACCGGACTGGGCCTGATCCTATGCAGGGAATTTATTGAACGCAACGGGGGAAGCATCCATGCAAAGAGTAAAGTTGGAAAAGGGAGTACTTTCAGCATTGTACTACCAGTAAAACCTGTTCCTGAAACAAATAACATGAACTGATTTCTCTGTATCCTGTCATTGTTTCTGATATTTTACCCTTCCTGAAGGATTTTCAATTCATTATCCTAAATTCTTTAATTTAGCCCCTTCAAAGAAATTAACCCACCAAATTCAAAACCATTATGTTACGCAAAGTATTCACCGTTGTGGCAGTTTCCGGCATTCTGGCCATGACAGCCGGCTGTGGCAAAAGCAACAAAACCGAAGAAGAAATGGAAAACAATTATTCCGGCGTAATAGCTGCAGGTGAAGCCCTTACCGCAACCGATGCCGGTGATGTGGCACAAAAACTGGCTACCTACGCTTCCGTTCGGCTCACCGCCGATATCAGCCATTTGTCGGAAAAGGAAAAACAAATCCTTCCCCTGTTGTTCGAAGCTGCTCAACTGATGGACGACATTTACTGGCAACAGTCACTTGGAAATAAAGAAGCATTTCTTTCGCGTATCAGTGACGAATCAACCCGAAAGTTTGCCGAAATCAACTACGGTCCGTGGGACAGGCTCAATGGCAACAATTCATTTATAGCAGGTATCGGTGAAAAACCGCTGGGTGCCAACTTCTACCCGGTCGATATGACCAAAGAGGAATTCGACAGCCTGCAGAATCCCGATAAATCAAGCCTTTATACCCTGATCCGACGCAACGAGGATCGCACTTTAAGGGTGGTTTGGTACCACGAGGCCTATGCTTCGAAAATCAAAAAAGCGGCCGACCTGCTGAAACAGGCTGCCACCCTGGCCGAAGATGCCGGGTTTAAAAAATACCTTGAACTCCGTGCCGAAGCCCTTCTTACCGACAAATACCAGGAAAGCGACTTTGCCTGGATGGATATGAAAACCTCAAACATCGACTTTGTGGTTGGCCCGATCGAAAACTATGAAGATGCCCTTTACGGAACCAAAGCTGCACAGGAAGCATTCATCCTGATTAAGGATGTTGAATGGAGCCAGCGGCTGGCACATTTTGCCGCCCTGCTGCCTGAACTTCAGAAAGGCTTGCCGGTTGATCAGAAATATAAGAATGAAGTGCCGGGTTCAGATGCAGACCTGAATGCTTACGATGTGGTTTACTATGCCGGCGACTGCAACTCTGGCAGCAAAACCATCGCCATCAACCTGCCCAACGATGAGCAGGTGCAACTGGAAAAAGGCTCGCGTAAACTACAGTTAAAAAATGCTATGAAAGCCAAATTCGATAAGATCCTGGTGCCCATTTCCGATATGCTCATCGATTCAACTCAACGCAGGTACATAAAATTCGACGCATTTTTCGGAAATACCATGTTCCACGAAGTAGCCCACGGACTCGGAATTAAAAACACCCTTGATGGGAAAGGCACTGTCCGCGAATCATTGAAAGAGCAGTACTCGGCTATCGAAGAATGCAAAGCTGATATTCTCGGCCTTTACCTGGTAACCAGGCTTTATGAAATGGGTGAGTTGAAAGAAGGTGAAGTTATGGACAACTACGTAACCTTTATGGCAGGGATTTTCCGCTCTGTTCGTTTTGGTGCAGCCAGTGCCCACGGCAAAGCCAATATGCTCACTTTTGCCCATTTCTCAGAAAACGGCGCCTTCAACTACCAGGAAAACGGAACATATATGGTTAACTTCGATAAGATGAAGCTGGCTGTAGAAAGCCTGGGCGGTATGATACTCACACTGCAGGGTGAAGGTGATTATGCTAAAGTGAAGGATCTTATCACTACCAAATCGGTGGTTCCCACGCAATTACAGGTTGACCTTGATAAACTTAAAGGGGCCAGTATTCCGGTTGACATTGTGTTTGAGCAAGGTAAAAGCGAACTGGGATTATGACCTTACATCCATCCCCTATTGAAAAGGTTAGGGGACATGACAGGATTGGAAGATATTTTCCCTTTGCGGGGAGGTTGTAAAAACGGTGGATTTATCCCCGTGGGCGTTTAAACTTCCATCTTCCTGATCTCGTTTGTGAGCTACGTTTTCTCATGTACAAAACCGAACATAAATGTTCCATAACCGAACATTCCGGAAATAGCAAATAGTCAGCACTCCGCTTATCTCTCTGCTAAACAGCAAATTAAGAAAATGGCACGGTTTTAGGCGTAAGGGCTGCTCATTCCGGTCAACCGGAATGATTTTTAATTGCAACATCAGATACATCTTTAAACAAATTTAACATTAACAACCAAATGAAGAAGATTCTCTTTACACTGATTTTGATGGCAGGCTTAGCAGCCGGCCTCAGGGCCGGAAATCCGCCCGATGAAGGCATGTGGCTTCCGATGTTTGTCGAAAGACTTAACTATGTCGACATGCAGAAGATGGGGCTAAAGCTTTCCCCTCAGGAAATTTACGACATCAACCATTCGAGCCTGAAAGATGCCATTGTTAACATGGGAGGCTTCTGTACAGCTGAAGTTGTATCTGACAAAGGACTGCTTTTTACCAACCATCACTGCGGATACGATGCCATCCAGAAACACAGTTCTATTGAATCCGATTACCTGACCGATGGTTTCTGGGCGCGTAGCCTGGAAGAAGAACTACCGAATGAAGGCCTTTCGGTATCCTTTCTTGTAAAAATGGATGATGTTACTGCCCGTGTACTTGAGAACGTTAAACCTGAGATGAGTGAAAGTGAGCGTTCGGCCGCCATTGGTAAAGTAATCGAAACCCTTAAGGAAGAAGAGTCGGCCGATGGTAAATACACCGTTTCGGTTAAAGGATTCTACAATGGAAATGAATATTATCGTTTTGTTTATGAGGATTATGAAGATGTCCGTCTGGTTGGAGCACCTCCCTCAGCAATTGGCAAATTTGGCGGAGATACCGATAACTGGATGTGGCCCCGTCATACCGGCGATTTTAGTGTTTTCAGGATTTACTCAGGTCCCGATGGCAAACCGGCACCCTATTCAAAAGAGAATATTCCTTTAAAACCCAAACACTTTCTTAAAATTTCGCTCGACGGTGTAGAACGCGGCGATTATGCCATGATCTGGGGTTACCCGGGCACTACCGATCGTTACCGCACCTCACACGGCATTCAGGCTACCCTTGATGAGATTGATCCTGCCGTTGTCAAAGTTGGTGGCAGAATTCTGGAAATTATGAAATCTGATATGGATAAAAGTGATGATGTCAGAATTAAATATGCCTCAAACTATGCAGGACTTGCCAACTACTGGAAAAACAAGATCGGTGAAAGCCGCGGACTGAAACGCCTGGATGTCTACGATAAGAAAAAGGCCATTGAAGATAAATTTAATGTTTGGGCAAATGCCGACGAAAACCGTAAAACCATGTACGGTTCCTGCCTTCAGGATATTTCTGATGTTTATGCTGCCTATGCCGAAACAAAATACAACACCAAGCTCTGGTATCTCCAGATTTCATTTTTCGGTTCACAAATGATCCAATTCCCGTTGCAAACCCAGGGCATCATCAATATCCTGAAAAGTGGTCAGAAAGGTGCAGAATTGCAGACATCACTTGCCCCGTTTTATCAAATGGGTGAAGAGCAATTTAAAAACTACAACCCCGCTACCGAAGAAAAAATAATAGCTGCCATCCTTGAAATGTACAGGCAGGATATTCCCTCCGACGCTTTACCTGATATATTCAACCTGATCGATAAGAAATTCAAAGGCGATGTTAATTTGTTCGCTAAAAAAATGTTTGAAACTTCTGTGCTTACCACCCCTGAAAAGTATAAAGCATTTCTTGCCAAACCATCGCTGAAGGTGTTCGAAAACGACCTGGCCTATAAATTGACCAATTCTTTCTACAGTTCATTTATGACCCAGAATATGAGCGTGGCCCCTTTGGGAGAAAAACTGAAAAAAGCTCAGCGCCTTTTCGTTGACGGATTAAGAAAGTCGAATCCTGACAAGGTGTATTATCCTGATGCCAACTCAACGATGCGGGTAACCTTTGGACAGGTGTTGGATTATTACCCGGCCGATGCTGTTCATTACGATTTTGTGACATTTACAGAAGGAATTCTTGAAAAAGAAGACCCGACCAATGAAGAATTTATTGTACCTGCCAGGCTAAAAGAGATCATTGAGAAAAAAGACTATGGACGATGGGCCGATAAAAACGGAAAAATGGTGGTTTGTTTCCTAAGCAACAATGATATTACCGGGGGTAATTCCGGGAGTCCGATCCTGAACGGTAATGGCGACCTCATTGGTTTGGCTTTCGATGGCAACTGGGAAGCCATGAGCGGTGACATTGCCTTTGAACCTGAACTGCAAAGGACAATAAACGTTGATATCCGGTATGTTATGCTGATCATCGATAAATATGCAAACGCGCAAAACCTGATCAAAGAACTTCAGTTTTCCCAAAGAACAAGATAGAACAGAACGGAAGAGAATCTGGTTCAACAGTCAAGAATCCCGGTGCACCATCAGCACCGGGATTTTTTTATTCACGATGAATGGATTACATTTGACCGAAGTAGTTATCTACCTGAAAGCACTTATGGATTTCTGCGAACAAACGAAATTTAATAGGTGTTTTTTACCGGCTTTAAATGCGATAAAACCGGAATTTAAACGAAATTTATGAAAAAACACCTGTCGGGACTGATATGTCTGCTTATATTGATGATAGCCGGTTATGCTCAAAACCCGGTTGCCGACAGCCTCGAAAGGGCCATCAGGACCGGTGCTGCCAAAGACACCAACCTGGTGAATGCTTTAAACCGGCTTTCAATTAACTTCTGGTATAAAGATACTGACAAGGCCTATAAATACACCCGTGAAGCACTTGATGAAGCCCGGAGGATTGACTTCAGGCGTGGATTGGCTGTTTCCAACAACCTGATGGGTGTGGTCTTCGATATCAAGTCGGAGTACGACAGCGCCTTATTCTACTACCAGCAATCGGTAAAATACAGTAAGGAAACCGGTTATCTGAAGATACTTGCCAGTGCTTATAACAATATCGGAATGGTACATAAGAGCCGGGGGAATTTCAGCCCGGCAATCAAAGCATACTATGATGCTTTGAAAATCTTTGAAAGGCAGCATAATGAAAAAGAAATCGGGAATGCATACAACAACCTGGGGCTGGTCTATTCCGAGCTGAAACAATATCAGACCGCACTGGAATTTCACCAGAAGTCACTGGAAATAAGGAAGAAAATCAACGATAAGTATGGCATCGGGGCTTCACTAACCAACCTTGGCCTCACCTATTCGGAACTGAATGACAATGAAAAATCCCTTGACTTTTACCTTCGCTCACTCAGAATAAAAGAAGAGATTGGCGACAAATACGGTTTGGGTATTCTGCTTGATAATCTTGCACTCATATATATGGACAAGAAAGATTATAAAAAAGCATTGGATATGTACGGCAGGTCGGCCAGGTATCATCGTGAGGTTGAAGATTTTAACGGCTTGGTATACAATTATATAAATAGGGGCATGGCTTACCTGCGCATAAAGGATTACCTGAAATCAGAAGACATGATCGACTCAGCCCGGATCATTGCAACTGAAGTAAAATCAACAGCCCGGCTGGCCAAAGTTTATGCTGCCTATGCTTTGATTTATGGCAACTCGGGCAATTATTTCAAAGCATACAGATCATATCTTGTTCTTGACTCGTTGAAGGATTCGCTCTATTCAGAGAATATGAGCCGCAGCACCGCGGAAATGCGCACCCTTTACGAAACAGAAAAGAAAGAAGGAGAAATTCTTCTCCTGCAGAAGGAAAACCGGATTAAAAGCCTGGAAATTGCGCAGCAGAAAATCCGTAACCGCAATCAGTTGATGATCGCCGCAATTATTCTTCTGGTATCAGTTTCTGGGGTTACCTTGTGGTATATCCGCTCAAAGTACCGCCTGAAAGTTGAAGCTGAACATGAAAAGCGGCTGCTGCAGAAAGAGGCTTATAGTGCAGTGGTTAAAGCAGAAGAAGATGAACGTAAGCGCATAGCCATGGAATTGCATGATGGGCTCGGGCAATTGCTTTCAGCCGCCCGGTTGAATGTATCGGTACTGGAAGATATAGCAGGAAAAGAGGATATCGTGGTGGTTCAGAATGCTGAATCACTCATTGATCAGGCCATCACCGACCTCCGGAACATCTCTCACAATCTGATGCCATCGGCGCTGATCAGGCTGGGCCTGGTTGCTGCCCTTCACGATATGGCATCTAAAATCAACTCCGGCAAGCAGGTGAAAGTCAGGATTGAAACAAGTGGTGTTGACCATCGCCTTCAGGAGGATTTTGAAATAGCCCTCTACAGGGTTGTTCAGGAAGCAGTAAATAACATCCTGAAACATGCCGGGGCTTCAACCATCAGCATTAACCTGATTAAGGAAGGTGAAAACCTTAAACTCAATATTTCAGACGATGGGAAAGGGATGCCTGAGCATGCACTGAAAAACAGTAAAGGTATCGGATGGGAAGACATCAGAAGCCGGGTATCCCTGTTCAACGGAAATATGAAATTGTATTCCAATCCCGGTGAAGGAACTCACATCAATATTAATTTCAGCAAACTGATTATATGAGCAACGAAGAAAACAAACCTGTCAGGGTATTGATTGCCGATGACCATCAGATGTTTCTCGATGGTTTAAAAGCCTTGCTCAAAAGGGAGAAAAACATACAGGTAATTGGCGAAGTCAGCAATGGGCTTGATGCCTTTGAATTCATCAGGAAGCAGCAACCCGACCTGCTGATCACCGACATCAGCATGCCAGGTATGTCGGGGGTTGAACTTACCCGGCAGGTGAAAATGACTTATCCGGAAGTTAAAGTACTCGTATTGTCGATGTACAACGACCGCGAAATTGTGAGTGAAATACTGATGTCGGAGGCTGAAGGTTACATACTGAAAAATACAGGCCGGCAAGAGTTGATGAATGCCATAAACCGCATTGTTGATAACAGCACCTATTATAGCAATGAGGTACTGAACATCATGATGACCCGCATGAAAAGGCAGAAAACAATTGAAAAAAATACGGCCCTGCTAACTCCCCGTGAAATTGAAATTGTGAAACTTATTATGGAAGAGTTCTCCAGTGAAGAAATTGCCGATAAGCTTTTTATCAGCAAGCGAACAGTTGATACCCACCGCAAGAACATCATCCAGAAGACCAATACCCGCACGCTGGTTGGTCTTATAAAATTCGCCATCGAGAACAATCTGGTTGACTTTCATCAGTAGTACTGCGTAGAAAAAATACCGAAAATTCTGTATATCATATAACTTCAATACATGGTAGTTTTGTAAAAAACAGGGTTACCATGGATCATTCCGTAATCAGCAGCAATATTACTTCCCGTGAAAAGCAGATACTAAGTCTGGTAGCAAGCGAATACAGCACCAACGAAATTTCTTCCCTTCTTCGTATCAGTGCCCGGACAGTTGAAACACACCGTAAGAATATTCTCAGGAAAATAAACTCTAAGTCCCTCGTCGGATTGACCAAACATGCCATAAAACTGGGTCTGGTGGAAGAATACATCTTCAAACCGGAGAGTTCTCATAAGAAACTGAAAGACTCCAATCCCGAAAAGATTGAGAATCGCAGTCACTGAGGTTTAATTTCACTGTTTGTTTCTAAGCCATGTGAAATTGGATTAAAATTTAACAGACTCTAAATTCTTCTGCTTATAAATTTACCTACCAATACCGATGTTATTTACCGAATGCTCGGGATTGCGATCCCGCAAGTCTTGAAATAAATTTGCATCCATCCTGATAATGATCCGGACGAAAATATGAACCAATTAAACTAAACTTTTATCTCTATGAAATCGAGAATCCTCCCCATTTTCCTTTCAGTTGCCTTTTCAGCATTTCTTTTATCCTCCTGTGACAAAAAAGAGGACGAAACACCAGTCAACAACAACACAGCCAACAATTTCAGCTACGATGATGCCTTTGGGGTCCTGGTAGCGGTAAAAAGTGTATCCTACACTTCAGTTGGTGGTTTTGAAGTGCCGGTTGAAGTCAACTCAGGTTCAGCCTTTTTCCCGACCGATGCAGGCGCAACCACTTTTGCAGACGCAGGTACTGTTTCGCTTGAAAACAAAAACCTTACTAAACAGGCCAACAATATCTATGCTTACGACGATTTTCTGAACCCGCTCACTCTTTCAAATATAACCTGGAACGTAACGGGCAATGGCAGTATTCCTTCTTTCACCAAAACCGTTGACCGGCCACTACCGACTTTCAGCGGTTTCAGCAATTTGCCGGCAACCGTCAGCAAAGCAACAGGCATAAGCATTTCTCTCGGATCTGCTGTATATGCTGCCGACTCGGTTATCGTTATGATTACCAGTTCAAACGATGCCGTTTTGAAATCAGTTGCAGGTAATTCAGGCAGTGTAACATTTTCCAGTGCTGATTTAACCAAGCTGAATACCAGCACCGTAGGTTCAGTATCTATAAGTCCGTATAACCTGTCATCAGAAACCATCGGCGGAAAAAAGTATTATTTTGTGAACGAGTCGAGCTATGTAAAAATGATGGTTAACATAACCAACTAAAGAATTATGTGTGTTTTTGAATTCTTTAGAAGAGCGTCCTTTCACGGGGGCGCTTTTTTTTGCCTGTTGGGATCGATTCTGTATATTTGGCCAGATTCTTCCATTCAATAGTTTTATGAAGCAAGTCTTTTATATTATCTTCTTTCTTCTGGCTGGTGCTACCTCAGCCCTTGCTCAGACAGACACTCTCCTTGCCAACCCGGTTCCCTGCCCTGAAGGTAATTGGGAGTTGGTATTCGCTGAAGAATTTGAGGGAAAAAGTCTGGATACTGAACGCTGGATTACCTGGTTCCCCTATACCGATGATGGCAGTGATCAATGTGCCTTTTGCCGCACCCATGGAAATGAAGGTCAGGTTTATCTTAATGCAAATGTTGATGTAAGCGATGGCAGTCTTAAACTGATTGCCCGGCGCGAACCGGCAAACTGGATGGGAGAACAACGTGAATATACTTCAGGAATGATCCATTCACGGCAATCGTTCGGCACAGGCAGATATGAATTCAGGTGCAAACTGCCTTATGGAATGGGATTCTGGCCGGCAATATGGGCTTACGGGGCAACTGTATCTGAACTTGATATTCTTGAGGCCGGAATGCAGCATCCGCGCCGCTATCACATGAGCATTCACAACCGCGAAGTAAAAAAGATGCTCCATCGCCGTAAGCATGTCTTTAAAGATCTTTCGGCCGGCTTCCATATATATTCTATGGTGTGGGATTCTGGATTTATCAGCTTTGAAATTGACAATAAACCGGTTTGGCGGATAAGTCCGTATACCCGCAAAATTGGCTGCCGCGTTAAAAAATGCCCTGTAAAGCCAGGAAATTATCATGTTGAGCCTATTTTTCCACCCCCTTCCGAAACTGTTCACCTCATCCTGAACCTCTGCATTGGAAATGAATTTACCCCTTTTACAAAATCACCCGATGCAGAAACCGTGTTCCCAAACCAGATGGAAATAGATTGGATTCGATACTACCGTCGGGAATAGCAGTTTCAAACCTCCAAATACACGAGTTCTTCAACTTGCCCCGCTGAAGTAGGGTGATTCTCACACCAAACCTTAAATTGTGAATGGTTCCAAAATAAAAAATACAAGGGAATTTTGTGAAAAAACTGGGGCATTACAAATTTAACCATTGTATATCAGATGGTAATCCCCATCCTTTTCATAAGGAAAGTCGCATTCATATTCCTGGCAATTCCCGGCTTAAGTTTATAATCAAAATGCAGTTCATCACCTGCTATTTCTGCTTCAAAACTGTAATTGGTAACATCATCAGGGAATGATTTTTCAAGGTTGCCCAGATCGAGGTCGTGCGTGGCAATAAAACCGGCGGCCACCAGGCCAATCAGTTGGGTAAGTAAAGCTTTCGACCCGGCCTGTTTATCAGCTGAATTGGTTCCCTTCAGAATCTCATCCAGCAGGATAAACAGCTCCTCTCCCCTACCCAGGTGGTCGATCAGCTCTTTGAGCCGGAGCAGTTCAGCGTAGAAATACGATCGGTTGGTACTCAGCGAATCTGTTGTTTGCAGGCTGGTAAAAACCGGGGCCGGATAGCAGGAAAATCCGGATGCACAAACCGGTGCACCTGCCAGGGCCAGTACCATATTCACACCGACAGTGCGCAGGTAAGTACTCTTACCCGCCATATTGGCTCCGGTTACAATATTGAAATGCCCTTTATGGGAAACCAAAATATTGTTATTCACCCGCTGGTTTGCAGGGATCAGCGGATGGCCGGCATCGGCCCCCTGAATGGCAAATCCTTCGGTAACAATTTCCGGAAAAACATAATCAGGAAAGGCAAAGGCAAAAGCACCCAGCCCGGCAATGGCTTCGGTTTCCGACAAAACATCAAACCACCCTGGCAAGCAATCTTTATGGGAAATCTGCCAGTTTTCGAGGCGTATCATCTGCCTGATGTCCCAAAGCAGGTAGATGTTGAGAAAAAATCCTGCCAGCAGGTTGAGTCGGGTATCGAGTGAAGCCGTGATCCGGCTTAGTTTCCTTATCCCACGACTGGCAGGCAATACCCCTGATTTCAACTTATCAACCTGCCCTGCCATATACTGCGAACCAAAACCTCCTTCTTCTATCATGCGGAAACGTATGGCGTACTTTTCAAGGATTGACACCTTTTTCGAAAGCATCATATGTCGCCGGTTGATCGCTTTGGTGTAAAACCCGGTGATGGACAAAGGTATAATGAGGTAAAGTAAAAAAAGCTGCATTGAAATCAGTCCTGAAATCAGCAACGTGGTCAGTGCCATTGATAAAAGAGGAACAACTATGATTGCAAATCTGAAAACCACCGGTTTGAACATGGGTTTACTCGAAATCCATTCATACAGAGATTCAATGTCCGTTTTTTCTTCGGCAGCTACCAATCCATGGGCACGAAGCCTTATACGCCAATCGGGTAATTGAGCAAGTTCTTTTACAGCTTCCTGCCTGCCCAGTATCTCCGGCTTATTCCTTAAGGGAATTTTTAGCCAATGAGCCAACATCGCCTTGCCGGCATGGGTGGCAGACCGGTTAACTGCCTGAAAAAGTGAATTCTCACCAAAAACATCCAGATCGGTAGTAAAAATATGGCCCGGGTCAATAAATTCGCTGCCCCCGTCAAAAGAAGTAAACTGTCCGCTTAAAGCTCGGGTCTCCTGCGTGATGGCTGTGATGACGGCATCGTTGAACCGCTGTTTATCAAGTAATTTTTCATTCAACACCACCAAAACAATAAAAGCTGTCAACATCGCAGACGCAGGCCACCACCACAGCGTGTCCAATGCAATTGCAGCGATAACTGAAGCAACAATGAATATAAAAACGATAAACCGGGAAACAGCATAAAACCTGCCGTTGCGTAATAACCTTTGTTGCAATTGAAGGCGATTGCCAAGCATTTCATTGTAAATAATTCCGGGGGCTTCATTGCTCATTTATTCCAGGTATTGAATGGCTGTTTCGAAAGGTTGGAATTCAGATAGCGGGGATCACCGGTCACTTCCCTGCTTACCCATGATGGCCTGACAAAAACCTCATCTTCACTTTTTACCTCAATTTCAGCAACGATCAGTCCGGCGTTATCCCCATGAAACTCATCCACTTCCCAGGTAAATCCCTCATGTAAAACCCTGAACCGTTCTTTTTCGATTATCGGGCTGATGCACATTTCATTCAGCATTTTTTCAGCATCAGGCAAGGGTATTTCATATTCATATTCCTTGCGCGTAAGATTGGTAACCTTCGCTTTCACCGTTATAAAACCTTTGTTGCCGGCGGTTCTTACCCTGATGATTTTATCGGGCAATACCGCCAGATAGCCCTGTCGATAAAGAACAGGCTCAGACATGGTGCGATAAATGGTTGAATTTACAAGGAACTTATGCTCTATTTCCAGTGCCATGGAGGATATACTATAGTGAAAAGTGAAAAAGTGAAGAGTGAAAAGTGTAGAAAGCGAAGAGTAGTAGTTGAAAAGCGAATAGTAAAATGGATAAGTGGTAAGTGAAAAGTGAAAAAATGCAGGTTAACGGGCTTTCCTAAAGAATTAA
Source organism: Bacteroidales bacterium (assembly GCA_016709025.1). Taxonomy (GTDB): domain Bacteria; phylum Bacteroidota; class Bacteroidia; order Bacteroidales; family Lentimicrobiaceae; genus Lentimicrobium. The sequence continues at coordinate 52,743 of JADJEQ010000014.1, forward strand.
GTGCCTGGCATCGCGAAGGAAGCAAATAACAACCGCCCAATGATCTAAGGATAAATATTAATGAAATTGCCGGTACAAACCTTTTCAACTTATTTGCGTAAAAAAAGAATCTTTCCAGGCCTGGCAAATGAATCCCTGAATTCAGGAATCGATGGCCAACCTGGAAAGATTTCATCTGACAACCATTTTAATACATTTTTAAAAAAATCATTTTAAAAATTGGTAATCGCCCCGTTAATCAGAGGGTGTATTAAATTAGTTAACCGTTTCAACCTCCACCGGAGCCTTAACCGGTTCAATACCAATCACGGGTTTTACCTTACCGGCTTTGGGCGCCATGGTCAGTTCTTTGATGATATTTTTTGCACCCGCATACTTATCAACAATAAACAATACATAACGGATATCCACACTGATGGTGCGCTGCAATTCGGGTTCGAAAGCAATATCGCCACTCATGGCTTCCCAGTTGCCATCGAAAGCAAGTCCAATGAGTTCACCATTTCCGTTCAGTACCGGGCTTCCTGAATTACCACCGGTGATATCTGTTGTAGAAAGGAAAGCAACCGGCATTTCACCATTGCTCATCGCATACTGACCAAAATCCTTCTTTTCAAAAAGCTCTTTTAGTTTTGCCGGAACAACGAACTCCCAGTTATCGGGATCTTCTTTTTCCATAACTCCCTTTAAAGTGGTGTAATAATCATAATGTACCGCATCCGCCGGAATATAGTCCAGAACTTTCCCGTATGTCAGGCGCATGGTTGAATTGGCATTCGGATAGAATTTACGGTCGGGCTGCATTTCGCGAAGGCCGGCTACAAAAAGCCTGTTGCCCCTGTCAACCATCTCAGTGGCTGCATCCATCTGCTTCTGGTTCTCCCGGTATTTTTCAATCATTACTTTCATCAGGCTGTAAGCAGGATCTTTTTCCAGTACTTTAAGCGATGGATTATCAATAAATGCATCGGTCTTCGACTTATCTGCAAACATTGATTTTGAAAAAATATTAGCGGCAATCCGGTTGAAATCCCCTTTGTTTTTAGTCACCATCTCTTTGAATGCAATGGGTTGCTGTTCAGGGGGAACATTTTCGGAATACATCTGAAGCATAGCCTCCAGCAATTTCATATCGGTTGGCTGATTGTAGTTCTTGAAGTGCTTTTCAACACTTTTTCTGAGGTTTTCTTTTAGCCTGGCCATTTTCTCTTCCGAAGGCGGTACAGCCTTCAATTCAGTTGCCACGGATGAGAAGGATTGCGCCAGTGTCATTATTTCGGCTCCCCGGATGATTGATTCCACAAAATACCACCGCTGAAGGGTATAATCACCAAAGGTTTTATAGGCTGTTTCAATGTCGCTGAGCACATTACCGTATTTTTCACCACGGGCAGGAGACGCATTGACCCAATTTGTAAAATCAGTTTCAATTTTCTGCTTGTCTTCCAGCACATTTAGTCTTTTAAGACCCCGGGTCTGCCCGATGAAATATTTCCAGTAGTTTGAGGTACTGGCATATTTCGAAGCATACTTGATACTGACTTCACGGTCGGCATCCATATCTTCACGCATGATGTCCAGTTTCTTTGCCCTGATATTCACAATGGTAGGATTGCTGGTTTCTGTAGCAAGCTTTACCCCCCAGGAGGTCAGGTAGCGGTCGGTACTTCCGGGATAACCCATAATCATGGCAAAATCACCTTTTTCATACCCATTGAGCGAAACAGGCAGATGGTGCTTAGGCTTCAGCGGAACATTATTTTTTGAAAAGTCGGCAGGTTTACCATCGGCACCGGCATATACCCTGAACATTGAAAAATCACCGGTATGGCGTGGCCACATCCAGTTATCGGTATCGGCTCCGAATTTCCCGATGGATGAAGGCGGGGCTCCTACCAGCCTTACATCACGGAAAACTTCGTAAACAAAGAGGTAAAACTCATTCCCGCTGAAGAAGCTTGCAACCCTGGCATCATAGCCTGTCCCCTTGGTCGCATCGTTCTGAATCGATTTTGAAATCTCGGCAATTTTGGCATTGCGCTCTGTTTCGGTCATCTTGCCGTCAATTTGAGCCAGGATGGTTTGGGTTACATCCTCAATCCTGACCAGGAACCTGGCAGTCAGACCCTCATTGGGCAGCTCTTCGTTCATATTCATAGCCCAGAAACCATCAGCCAGATAATCGTGATCAATCGTGCTGTGCGACTGAATGGATCCGTAACCACAATGGTGATTGGTGAGCACCAGGCCCTGACTGCTGATCATCTCGCCGGTGCAACCATTCCCAAACTGGATGATGGCATCCTTCAGACTTGAATGGTTAACGCTGTATATTTCCTCAGCTGTCAGTTTCAGACCTTCCTTCTGCATATCAACATAGTTTAACCGTTCAATTAGCAGTGGCAGCCACATACCCTCATCGGCCCGCGAAAATCCGGCGGCCAGAACAAAAAACAGAATCAGTATTCGCTTCATTTTTTTAATGGATTTAGTATTCTGTTAAACAAATTTTTCACCTTTTTCAATCATCACGTCATTTACAAACTGACGTATCTGCTGTTCGTCTCCTTTACGGCACACCAGCAGTATTCCATCATCTTCAACTACAATATAATCATCGAGGCCCTGCAACACAACCAACTTTTCTTTGGGCATATTTACGATACAGTTATGGCTGTTGTACAACAAAACATTTTGTCCCACCACTGTATTTTTGTGCTCATCCTTCTTCCTTGTATCGTACAATGAACCCCACGTACCCAGATCGCTCCAACCAAAATCTGAAGAAAGAACATAAACATTGTCAGCTTTTTCCATTACTCCATAGTCAATGGATATACTCTTACACACAGAATAGGTTTGCTGTATAAAAGAGCTTTCCTCTGCGGTGTTGTATTTACCTGCACCTGCACTGAAAAGTTGGTTCACATCCGGAAGGTGTTTATCGAAAGCAGCCATAATGGTTTTCAATTTCCAGATAAAGATCCCGGAATTCCAGAGAAAATCACCGCTGCTTAGAAATTGTTGCGCCATTTCAAGTTGGGGCTTTTCCGTAAAGGTTTTTACCTTTTTTATCCGGTTATCATTTTCATACGTAATGCCTTCGTCGAACTGGATGTAACCATAACCGGTATCAGGCCGGCTGGGTTGAATTCCCAATGTAAGCAACCATCGGTTCTTTTCTGCAGTATCAAGCGCAGCAGTTATTACTTCGGTAAAAATATCTTCTTTAAGAATGATGTGATCGGAGGGAGCAACCACCACATTGGCCTCAGGATTTATCTGAAAAATGCGATAATTGGCATAGGCGATGCAAGGAGCTGTATTCCGGCGCGATGGTTCGCACAAAACCTGCTCATCCTTAATATCGGGCAACTGTTCAAGCACCTGTTTTTTATAAATTTCGTTGGTTACAATGTAAATATTTTCAGCAGGACAAACTTTGCGAAAACGGTTAAAAGTAGATTGAATCAGGGTTTCACCGGTTCCCAGAATATCGATAAACTGTTTTGGATGGTTTTGACGGCTCATCGGCCAGAACCTGGCTCCAATGCCACCGGCCATTATGATACAATAGTTATTTTTATCCATGTTTGTGGTGTTGGTTTGTGTATGGCAATTATCTCCTGATTGCAACCAGGATTTATATGGCTTGAAAAATTTATGTTTTATTCTCAACCGGAATGATTTCTGCCAATGGGCTGAAAAGGTAAATCCGCTTGTTGTTAAGACATTCGCAACGGTATCTTTTTCTGAGTTTATCGCCACGTTTAAACAAACGCCCATCGGGCAACGCAAAAATGGCGTCGGCAGGAAGATCGCTTACAAGGATTGCTTCATTCGGGGCATCAAAAGCCCTGAGTGCTTCGGCCAGCTTAAGATTGGTTGTACTCGAAGCGGATGGATTCCTGAGATAGTTTTCAAAGGCTCCTCTCACAGAATCTGGAAGCAGTCCGGGACTCAGGAATGATAACCCTAGCGCCCGGTAAGCTTGTTTCCAGTGTTCACCGTGGGGCTGCATCCGTCGCCTGCTGTTGAAAAATACCTCAGCATGCGCCATTTCGTGAAGCAGAGTTACCAGAAAACTGTAAGGATTGAGGTTATGATTAACCGAAATAACAGGTGGCGAATAAGGAGTACTTCCCCTGAAATCACCCAATTTGGAACGGCGGCTCCTGGTAATCCGGAGAACAACATGGTGGGTACTGAACCATTCAAGCACAGGCCCCGCACTTCCGGCCGGCAAATATTCATTCAACGCTTGATCCAGGCTTTTACCTTTGGTCATTGTAACTGTACATTGTGTTCGGATCTGCCTTCTGGAAAGTGCATCCACAATCGCGTGAGCGCTTTGCCTTTTTATACTTATTCTGCTTGTAAGCAGGCGTAGAGCAGGAAGTAATCATCAGTGCCGATAAAACCAGCAGGCTCGTTAACAGGTTCCTTACTTTATACTTCATTTGAAATGTTTGATTTCTTGGTTTTTAAACCGTAAAAATAGTAAAAATGGCAGGCTCATCTGCAAAAAGTAAAATTAAAAGAGGCCTCAGGTTGCGAACCCGTTATTATTCAGCTATATGCCGATATCCAGATATCTGTGTGAGTAAAACAGGAATTAGATGATTTTCCTTCCACTATTTAGAATAAGTATAAATACCCATTGACAAAACATCTCTGATTTCCCATCTTTGTATGTTACCATTCATCGTAAAAATATTTTAATAAAAATATTGCTGTTGTGAATTCAACCATCACAATATCCTTAAAAATTTTTATTACCCAAAAATCAACCCAATAATTAACCCGAATATTAACCCCCAAAACCCAAAACAATGAGAACAACATTTAAAACTTCGATGCTGCTATTCATAGCAGTGCCCCTGTTATTTATCAGTTGTGCCAAAAACGATACAATTGATAAGCAGGATGTAACAAACACCGTTAATGAAAGCAATCTGAAAACTACTACTTTGGCTTATTGTGGTACGCCTGTCACTGCTAGCATGGTGGAATAATCAAATCCACCTCTTCTGGCACAGTTACCATTGGTAACGACCAATCAACCTTGCTGATTAAATATCAGCTTACCAATCCCGCCGGCTATTTTATTAACCTGCCGGCTTTGTTTGTAGGACCAGAAGCTGAATTTGTTGCTAGTACCGGGCACTATTAACCTTGACGGAACCTGAGAGTTTGTTGAAGGCCCCAAATCTGCCTATTGATCCAGTTTCCGAACTATGCAAAGTCTTACCTTAAGGAATACAGATGGACCCTGAGCACCCTGCCCGATTGTTTTAGGTTGTTGTGTTACTTTGCAAGGATAAGAGAAATCTTACCTCAACCGGAAGTTTAAAGATGTTTGGGGGAAAACCATGCTGAAAGCTTCCGGTTATTACCTCAACTATTGTGTACAGCAGTGTCCCCCACCCCCGCCTTTGGGAGGCTGTGAAACCGGCTATGCATACGGGGTGAATTTTGCAACCTGTTTCCTCACCATTCCGGGAGTCCAGTCAAATAACTGGGGCTGGTCAAATGGTCCTATAGGAGCCGGTAGCTATTCATGGCCCATCTATGCCGGAGCCGGACAATGCAACATCGGAAACGGAACGTATGTTGGTACTGTTACTGTAAATTACGTTCCTCCAACAGCTACAGTCACCTATTCCACATTAAACGGATATGTGCTGAATGCTACCCACCTGTATGTTGGCACCCAGATCTTGCCAAAGAAAAATAACAAATACACCACAGCCCCCGGACAATTCCCCTACAAACACGAAAATCTGGGTGGCGTTACGACTGATACTTATATCATAAACGGACTCTCGGGCAATGTATACGTTGCCGCCCATTCAGAAGTTTGTGACGATATCTAGTTAAATGCCAATTAATGCTTCACCGAAGGCAGGCCCGAACGGGTCTGCCTTTTTTTTATATGTATTCCATCCGGCTTTACGCTTGAAGGAAAGCAACAGTATCATAATAGATCATTGATTAACAAAACAAAATAATGCATAATTTAGCAGAAATGTTTCAGATGTGATCAGAGGCTTCCTTTTTCATATAGGACGATACACCCTTCTTCTCAGGCAGGTTTTCAAAAAGCCTGAGAAACAATCTATTTACATCCGGAAAATCCTGGTTGAGATGGATAACCTGGGTCTTGATTCAGTAGGCATTGTTGCTTTTATTTCAACTTTCATGGGCGCCGTCCTCTGCATTCAGATGGCATTCAACATTGACACTCCCTTTATTCCCCTGTATACCATTGGATTTGTAACCAGGCAATCTGTTGTGCTGGAGTTTTCACCTACCATCATCAGCCTTATACTTGCCGGCAAGGTCGGTTCGCGCGTAGCATCAGAATTGGGAACCATGCGCGTAACTGAGCAGATCGATGCCATCGAGATAATAGGGATTAATCCTGCTACCTACCTGATTTTCCCAAAAATAGTTGCTTGTGTACTCATAAACCCAATCCTGATCATACTGAGTATGATTATGGCTATTTTAGGAGGCTGGCTCGCCGGTATTTTTACAGGTTTGGTGCCAACAAGTGAGTATGTTTTCGGGATAAAGGCTTTTTTCGATTCATACGATATATTCTATGCTTTGGTGAAAACTGTGGTTAATGCCTTCCTCATTGTCTCTATTTCAGGATATCATGGCTTTTACACCCAGGGCGGAGCGCTAGAGGTTGGCGCTTCAAGCACTAAAGGGGTAGTGCACAGCAGCATCGCGATCATTGTTTTCAATCTTATCCTTACCCAACTCCTGCTGGCATGATCGAGGCATTAAATATATCCAAAGCGTTCGGCGAACACCTTGTACTTAATGATGTTTCATTCAGGTTCGAAACCGGCAAATGTAACCTTATCATCGGCCAGAGCGGCTCAGGTAAAACGGTTCTGATGAAATGTCTGGTCGGACTGTTCGAGATCGACAGCGGCAATGTTATGTACGATGAAAGGGTATTTTCACGCATGTCGTTCGACGAAATGAAAGTAATCCGCCAGGAACTCGGAATGTTGTTTCAGGGTGGAGCCCTATTCGATTCAATGACTGTAGAAGAAAACATTGTTTTCCCTTTATCGATGTTTACCAGTCAATCATCCGAGCAAAAACGCGACAGGGCCAATTTTTGCCTTTCCCGGGTTAACCTTGAAAATGTAAATAAACTATACCCTTCAGAGCTTAGCGGTGGTATGAAAAAACGGGTTGCTATTGCACGGGCCATTGCCATGAACCCAAAATACCTCTTCTGCGACGAACCAAATTCAGGCCTCGACCCACTCACCGCAATCGTAATAGACAACCTGATCAGCGAAATTACCCAGGAATACAACATCACCACGGTAATTAACACCCACGACATGAACTCTGTAATTGAAATCGGCGACAAAATTGCTTACATTCACAAAGGAAAACTGTGGTGGGATGGTAACAAAGACTCAATTCTCCACAGCGATAATCCTGAACTGAACGATTTTGTTTTCGCAACCGAACTTACCCGGAAGCTAAAACAGATTTAGAGACTGTTAAATTGCATTAAACTTTATGGATAGGCCCGTCATTTGAGGCGGGTTTCACTTAAACAATCTCCTAAGCCCCTGGTCTGATGAATTATATCGATCTAATTATCTTTATTTTTCTGATCATCTCAGCCATTAAAGGATTTTCCAAAGGATTGATTATCGGGCTTGCTTCATTGGCCGGACTGGTGCTTGGAATTATCTTTTCATTGAAATATGCCGGTAATCTGGCCATCAATCTTCAGCATCTTTTTGGCAGTCATTCTAAATTTCTGTTCTTCGCTGCCTACGCGATTTGTTTCACACTTATCGTGCTTTTTGTGCATATCATAGGCAAATCACTTGAGAAAGTAATAGAAATTGCTGCGCTTGGGTTCATCAACAGGCTGGCCGGCGCAGGATTCGGGATTATTAAAACACTGTTTGTCTTTTCTGCAATCATCTACCTGATCAGGATAGCCGACCCGGAAAGTCATTTGATAAAACCCGAAACAAAACAGGAATCAATTATTTACGAACCACTCGAATGGTTGCTGCCGGCTTCTCTCCCTTTTTTGAAATCCCAGCTCGAAAAAATCAATAAAGCATTTGAAAACCAGAAAGATGCTGATCAGGTTGAATTAAACAACTGAATTGATAAACGCCTGGCTGGAACATCCATATTCAATTTGATAAATTGGATTGGTCAGATGATTGAAATCAACACGGCGATTTTTAAATTTTGGTATTTAAAATGCTGTAATAGAGCTAATTTTGCAGCCCTGTCTGTCCCGGTTGTTTTTAATAATTTAACTATTCCCTATGAAGATTTCGTCACGACCCAAACTTTTAGCTACCCTGGCATTTCCCTGCTGGCGCTGATAGCAATGGCCTCGATATTATCGCTTGTAATCAGGCAGAAGCAAAAAAATGAGATTAATGCTGCACTTGCCATTCTTGAAAGAAACAACCTTCCGTTGGAGAAAGTTGAACAAACTCTTGGCTTACTGTTTAACGCCGAAATTGAATTCCGCGAATACACAATAAATTACAACAAAGTTCACCTGTTAAAATACCGTGATCAGGTCAGGCAGTTGGTTGCCAACATCGACACACTTAAGCAAATCACCGTTACCTTCGGCGATTATGGTTCGGGCGATGCCATCAAAACCCTGAATAAACGTGAGAAGCAAGCCGGTAACTATCTCAGGCTAAAAAGATTAACCGATTCTTTGATGGTAGTTTCCCTGTCATTCGATTCAGTTTCCTACACACAGATGGGCGATAACTTCTACCTTAAAAAATTTAAACCGGCACCGGGATTCCTGAGCATCGATACCCTTGATTATTCAACTACATCGGGAAGAAAGACAAAAGGTTTGTTGGGGAAGATTAAAACATTCCTGGTGGGAGAGGAAGAAAAGACAACCAGCAATGCCAAAGTAGTTGTAAAATCAGGCACAACCGTTGAAACCTCCCAATCTGAAGAAAATGACTCAACGTTAAACCTTAAAAAATTTGCTACTGAGATCATTCATAAAACCAATCAGTACTACCAAATTCAACTCAAAAGGCAGATTGAAAAAAGGAATGAATTGCGTAACCATGAATTGAAACTGATTAGGTTAAACAATAACCTATTGGTTGAAATCCGTTCAATTCTCAATTCCTTCAGGATGTATTCACAGGTCAACCAGGCCAGTTATCAACAGCGTTCATCGCAGACAATCGCCCGCTCTTCCAACATATTGCAGCGGACTCTGTTGATTATTATTCTGATTTCGCTTCCGCTGGCCATGCTGACCATCGTAATGCTCCGGAAAAACCAGAAATACCAGTTAAGCATTCTTGAAGCCAAACAACAAGCTTTACTTCAGGCCGAAGAAAAAAGTCGTTTTCTTTCATACATGAGTCATGAATTCCGGACACCGCTTTCTTCGGTGATCGGTTTTGCCGAACAAATAGAACAAACTCATCTTAACCAGGACCAAAAAAACTATTTGTCAGGGCTGATGTCATCATCCGAAATGTTACTGGCCACTGTAAACGATATTCTCGATCTTTCGAAACTCGAAGCGGGCCGAATGTCGTTCCTTTCAAATCCATTCAGGCCAACCGATGCCATACAGCAGGTGATGAAATCATTTGCAAAAATGGCCCAGGATAAATCCATCGAACTAAGTCACAAACACAATGGTAAAACCCTGACACTACTGGGTGACGAATTCAGGTTGAAACAGGTACTTAACAACCTTGTAAGCAACGCCCTGAAATATACACCTGAAGGCCGGGTAAGTATTGTATCTGAGATTACTGAAGTCAACGGCGAAGCCACACTCAAAGTAGAAATAAAAGATACCGGAATCGGCATTGAACCTGAAAATATCGGAAAAATCTTCGATGAGTACAGCCGGGTACACCCCGAAACTCCCGAAAAATGGATCATCGGAACCGGACTTGGACTGGCTGTTACCAGGAAACTGGTAAATCAGATGAATGGTGAAGTAACCGTTATAAGTAAGCCGGGAAAAGGATCTGCTTTTACTATTTCCATACCATACCCGATTGGTAAGATTCAACTGCTTACCCCCACTCATCCCGATAAGGAACCAACCCTGCCCAACCGGAATATACACATACTCGTTGCCGACGACAATTATTTTAACGTAGTGTTGCTCAAGTCAATATTCAAACGCGAAAATGTTGTCATTGATGTTGCCGACAACGGGGTTGAAGCGCTTGGAAAACTTAAATCAGAAAAATACAACATCCTGTTGAGCGATATGTACATGCCACTGATGGACGGGCTTGAACTCACCAGGCAGATCAGGAGCAGCACTTCAGAGGATTTGCATTCACTACCGGTAATTATGCTTACCGGGAATATCTCTCCCGACGCAGGTAAACAAATGGAGACAGCGGGAGTCAGCGACTATCTGCTTAAACCTTTTCTTCGCCGCGACCTGATCGAACTTGTTAGTAAACATCTTTCCTGATAAAGCTTTCCGGCTGTTTGAACCTTTGCATCGCAAATGCGTTAATTGATCCAAAACAAACAATATGGCACTCATACAGGCAACCGATTCAACTTTTAATGATTTACTCTCACAAAACGACAAAGTCGTAATTAAATACTATGCAGACTGGTGTGGAAGTTGCAAACTTTTTGCCCCAAAATTCCGCCGGCTATCCGATGACAGCCGCTTTGAAGGCGTGACATTTCTCGATATCAATGCTGAACAAAACCCGGAAGCACGTAAACTTGCCGGTGTAAATAACCTTCCTTTCTTCGCAGTTTTTAAAGATGGGATGTTGGTACAAGGTGAAGCTACTTCCAAAGAGGAAAATGTTGTGGCAATGATTGAAGCCTTATAATAAACCGTGAAATGAAAATACCTGTAATTAAAAAACTGGCTGAGCAATTTACCATTGCTGAACTTGAGAAAGCAGAGGCCGCCTATTACGAAGAACTGCAGCCTGAAATAGAAATACCCGGTGAAGATGAAGGGGAACAACTTACCCATGTGATAGCCGCACTTGAAATTCTTCGTGAAATCGGCTCCACCGGATGCGAATTCAATACAGCCCTGCGCAACTATACCCAGCGGGTCAGAAATTCGATTTCCTGAACTTTGAGACCACTCCGAAAACTAATTTTTTGACACCAAAACACTAAAACACCAAACTTTGTAAATTATACTCTATTGATATACAGCACTTTGTGAAACCTGCCTGCCGCAGGCAGGATTGGTGTCTTCGCGACTTGGTGTCAAATCTTTTCTTTTTGACTTTTCGGAGCAGGCTCAACTTTGGAATTTAACAAAAGTAGAAAGGCCGGTCTCCATAATAGAAACCGGCCTTCTGAATCTATGCTGATCAGCAATTCTACCTGATCACAGATATTTTGCGTGAAATAACCTGGTTTCCTATGGTAAGTTTCAGCAAATACATCCCATTGGTAAGGTTGTTACTGCTGATGCGGATTTGGTTCTGACCTGCAGCATATTCGTATTCTTTAACAGAATATACCAATTTACCAAACAGATCATATACACCGACTCCTGCCTTACATGGACTTTCGAGGGTAAAGTTTACATTGGTATAATCACCGAATGGGTTTGGATACACTGCGATGCCTTGTTCAAATTCAGGGCTGTTGATACCGACATAGGTACTGATTACATTGTTGGCATTCACAATCTCTCCGGTTGTGTTGTCAAGCAGGAACCCTACAATATGAAGCCTGTCATAATTCCAGGTTGTGGGAATTGTATAGGTATAGTGATAGGTAACAACAGATCCAAGGGTAATCGACAGCGGAAGGCTACCCTGGGTTCCGTAAGGTGAATCGAGAATTTCCCTGGCAACATGGTCGTAATGCATCTGGGCGGCAGGAATGGTGCCCGGCATACTTTCAAAACCACACATTGCACCATTGCCTCCACCTGCATAATAATTGGCCTGATTCCAACCTGAGGCGGTTCCTGAAAGACTGTCTTCAACGAAAATTACCCCAAAACGCAATTCTGAGTTAACGTCTGCGACAAATTCGGATTGCAGGTCGAAGGCAATTTCACGGGTTTCTGAATTCCACTCATAGTTTACAATATCAAGCGTGGCCGGGCTGATGGCAGCCAGTCTGCGTTCATAACCGGTTTCCAGATCCGAAGGGTCGGAATCACCGGCTGTACGGTCTGAAGTTACACTGGGATAACCGGCAAATCCGGGGATTATACCAGGAATGGCGGCGTCATAGACAGCATTCATCATTGGATCATCATTGTGAACTGCAACTCCGATCCAGGTCTCCGGATAGGTCTCAGCCATGTAATCCATAAAACAGATGCCACGTATACACCATCCGCACCAGGTACCGGTGGCTTCTTCAGCCAGAACTTTTTTGGTTGGAACAAACGACACGGCTCCAACGGTTTTTGTTAGGATATTGTTGGTTAAGTCAAGGTCTGTCCCGCCGTTTACATTGGCAACTGTGGTAACGATTTCATGACTCCCTATATCCTGAAGGGATATCGGCGTATTGTGGGTAAAGGTATAGCTGTTGCCAAGCAATATATTCTGCCCGACAACATAATGAACCTGAGGAATACCACCATCAACTGTGTATGTTACACTAAACGAATTAACCGGAGTTGATCCTTCATTTGTGACAACACCTTTTAAATCAAACTCTTCTCCAGCCTGAACATAACGAGGTATATTAACTGAGGCAAGACCTGCGTCAAGCAATAAAGGCGTAAAAAGCTTTATGTTGTCAATAAACCAGTAGTCAACATTGTAAAGATTTCCGGTTATGAAAATGCAAAACTGGAAATTGCTCTGTCCTATATTGGTCAACTCAACAATCTGGGTTTTAGGCCCCTGGTTGCCGCTGGGTACTACCTGCCAGGCTACTGTCCAGGCTCCTGTCCCAAACCGCGTTGCAACACCAATAGTCGGGCCATTGGCATACCAATCGTAGAAATACCTGAATGAAAGACTTGCATTGGAGACTCCGGTCATGTCAACCACCGGGGATACCAGGCGTGAAGTTGTATTCTGGTTAATATAGGTAAATTTTGCCTCAGGTGCACTTCCACCGGCATTGCTACTGGCACTGCTAGACCATTGGTTTGGCAACCCGTCGAAACTCCATCCCGCAGGGGGCATGGTTCCTGAACTGAAATCCTCAGAAAGGTAAACCTGGCCAAATGATACGGATGTAAACAACAGAGCCATTAAAAGAAAGTAAACTTTTTTCATGATTTGATTTTGTTGGTTTGGTAATAGGTTGATATCATCGGAATAAATCAGACGGATCAAAAGTAAACACGAAAACAACTTTTTTAATTTTTTCAAAAAGAATTTGCATAATTTAGATTGAATATAAATAACCAAATACCAACACCATTCAATGTGAACAACTTTTCATTTAGTCAGAAACCAGTCATATGCATGTTAGAATATATTCCGATAAAACAGTATTACATTATGGAGAAAACCATCAGGAAATTAAAGAAAGAAAGGCATGTTCCGGCTTTCAGAACATGCCTTTCATATGAAATCAGGTATATTTCCCCTGTGAAATGATGGTTTAATGTTTTGCAAGGTAATCAGCAACCCCGGCGTGGGTGTCTTTCAGACCGTCTTTACCTGGTTCCCAGTTGGCAGGGCAAACCTCGCCCTTATTTTCAAAATACTGCAAAGCGTCGAGCATGCGGAGCGTTTCATCAACATTGCGGCCCAACGGGAAATTGTTAACAGTTTCGTGATGAACCAAACCTGTTTTATCGATCAGGAACAAGCCACGGTATGCAATCATCGGACCGGTTGAAACCATTTCACCGCTTTCATTCCAGTCGTAGTCACCGGCCAACACACCGAAATTGGCGCTGATGGTTTTGGCAGTATCGGCCACAATCGGGTAGGTAATCCCCTGGATTCCACCATGGTCCTTCGACATCTGAAGCCAGCCCCAATGCGACTCTTCGGTATCAGTCGAGCAGGCAACAACAGCGCAGTTCCGTTTTTCAAATTCAGTCAGTTTCGACTGATAAGCGTGCAATTCGGTAGGGCAAACGAAAGTAAAATCCTTTGGGTAAAAAAAGAATACAACATACTTTTTCCCCAGGTATTGATCAAGCGAAAAATTTTCAACAATCTCTTCGCCGTTGATAACGGCACTTGCCTTAAATGAAGGCGCTTTTTTTCCAACTAATGACATTTTCTTTTAATGGTTTTTATTGTGAGTTAATAAACAGTTTGCTGTTTGATTTCAGCTTATAAACAATGAACAAGGTTGTATGTTTGGACTTCATATAATTTTTAAGAACAGGCAGGATATAAAGCAGATATAAAAACCGGAAAAGCATGAAATGACAAATCATAATTTAAGCAATGTTTCAATCATTGCGCAAAAGGCAACAGCTCATCAGGGGACTAATTCCTCAAAAAGGTGAAAACAACCATGGTTCCTTTTGCAACATGAAACTCATCATACAAATCTGAAATGGTAAAACTGTACTCCGTGTTGTTTTTTCTGTTGAAGTAATTTAACCGATCCTGTGCAAACTGTATTCCCAGCGATTCTTTTTTAAACGATTTCTTTTCACTGTTATCTTTGGCTTTTTCACGACCAATGCCATTATCGGTAATTGAGAGTTTAACTTCATCTGTTGTACCTCCCACTTCGATAGAAATGCTACGCTGTCCTTCCTTCTGCATCAATCCATGCCAGAAGGCATTTTCGATGAATGGCTGCAAAATCAACGAAGGAATCCTTAAAGCGCTGATATCAATCCCATGATCAACGGATAACTTAAAATCCACAGAATCATTAAACCTGATATTTTCTATATTCAGGTACAGTGAAATCGTTTCAAGTTCTTCATTGAGCGAAACACTGTCAGTTCGTGACCCTTCAAGGATCTTCCGTATGAGTTTGGCAAACTTATTCAGGTAGTAGATTGCTTTTTCTTTGTTGTTATCAATCAAAAAGGCTTTAATGGAATTGAGTGCATTGAAAATAAAATGGGGATTCATCTGGCTCCGCAGCGCATCAAGACGCAATTGCGAAATTTCGTTATCATATGCCAATGCCAGGGATTTCATTTTCTCGGCTTCATTTTGTTCTATGACCAGCCGTAATTGGGTTATTTTCTGTTCTAACAGGCTTTCCAGTTCAACCTGCTGTGTATTGCGCAGTTGCTGAATATTTTTCTGTTCCTCAATGATAAGTTGCTGATTATGTAGCTTTTCAGCATAAAGTAGTTTGATTTTATATCCCAGCCCAAGCATAAAAATGGTCGACTCTATTACAACACCAAGGTAAAAATAGAAGATGGGGAAGGAACTGTATATTATCCTGTAACTCATCAAAAGAGATAAATAAGCGAGCACCTGATAAATAATTACCCCCGATATAATAAAATACTTCAGATTATTGGGCACTTTTGTTGTCACCCAAAGCGCAGCGATTACCATCACCGTCATCAGGGGAATAAATCCAAAATTGAAAAACACGCTGAACAGCCGGGGGTTGCCCGCAACTACAGCAGTGATACCCCACAAAGCGGCTGCAATCATCAGAACTTTCAGAAACTTTGAAAGAAATGCACTGAACTTCGGGAAATGGGTTTTCAGTTCCAGGAACTCAATGTAAAAGAAAAATAGCAGGGAGTTGTATATAACCTGAATCAACCAGTTAAAGGTATAGTATCTGGAATTAATATAATTCCCGACCCATTCCTGGGAAATCAACGGACTGTTTTTGAGGATGAACAGAACAACCAGCAGATTATAGAGTCCGTAATACAGGAATACGCGCTGACGGGTTTGCGTATAAATAAGGCTGCAGATCAGGCTGTAGATAATCAATCCGGAAGTTACAAAGCCCCACAGCATGATTCCGCCCAAAGTAACATCGATACTCATATTTTATCGAGAAAAGTTGATTTACGATTCCGTGAAACCGGAATCTTTACCGCATTGGACAATACAACATATTCATCCGTTTTATGAAATTCCTTCACCTTGCCGAGGTTGATCAGGTAGGAATTGTGAATTCTGAAGAAGTGAAACCCTGAGAGCTTTTCTTCCATGAATTTCAGTTTCTGTGTAATAACTATTTTATCGCGGTTCTCCAGAAAAATAGTGCAGTAATTCCCATCACTTTCACAATAAACAATATCATCGGGGCTGAGAAATATAATCTTACCATCATTGCTGATACTGATTTTCTGACCTGATTGACGGCTGCTGGCATTGATCAGTTTTTCAAGTGATTTCTCCAGCTTATCATCCACCGACCGGGATTTTTTGTTTTTTTCAATCAGGTCAAGACATGCTTTAAGATCATCGGCATCGATGGGTTTGAGCAGATAATCAAGTGCGCGTTCCTTTATTGCCTGAATAGCATACTGGTCATAAGCGGTTGTAATCACCACGTCAAAATTCCGCTCCGGAAACATTGCCAGAAACTGAAAACCATCCATTTCAGGCATCTCAATATCCAGAAACACACAGTCAACCTGATTCTTCTGAAGGTAAGCTACCGCTTGTAAAGGATTGACAAATGAATCAACTATGCTGACATTCTCACAGAAATTCTCTATCTCCCACTTAAGGCTCTTAATTGCACTGGGCTCATCGTCAACCAGTATTAAATCAATCATCGTCCGGACTAATTAGTTTATAAATATACCCCATATTGAGTCAGCAAAGGAGACCGAATGTGCAAAAAGGTATTTAATATGTACAAACAACCGGAATAGATGTACAGTTTGCAGAGAATCGAATTTCACTGAAGATTGGGACAATCCGTGGCCAAAATCCGGATTCAGGCCATTTACACAGTATTTCATTCCAACCACACATTCTGAAAATCAACTGCTTTCAGACACTCTACTTTTGCTTCAGTTTTCAGGGGCAACCCTCTTTTTTTCACGGAGTGAATTAAACCGAATCTAAATAAATCAACATGAAGAGTTTTTACCTGTATTTATTAATCGTTCTTAGCGCGAATACATTTGCTCAGATTCCCGGCACACTCAATCCCGCTTTCAGTGAAAATGGCTGGGATACCATTTATGGAAACAACAATGGTTTTGAAATTACCAGGGTGCTTATCCAACCGGATGAAAAAATACTGGTTTGCGCTGAAGCAAATTTCTCAAACGAGGGCCACCAGGCTGTCATTCTCCGCTACACAAACAATGGCAACATCGATCCTGATTTTGGCGGAGGGGATGGCATGGTCAAATCAAAAGAAGATGAAAGCATTAACCTTTATACCCGTGCTGCAGGCATGGCCCTGCAAAGTACCGGCAAAATTATTGTTGCCGGTGACCAGTTCTACAATTCCGAGCGTATTTTCCGCTTAAATCCGGATGGCACGCTGGATGGCACTTTCGGGACTGATGGTGTTGTAGATATAAACAGACCTAATTCAGAATTCATTTACCATGTTGCCGTGCAGTCGGATGATAAAATTATTGTTTGCGGAAAAGAAAGCCGGTTTGTATCCGGTGTTTTGGAGCCGCATGTTTTCCTGTGGCGGTTTACCCCCGATGGCGCTATGGATATGTCGTTCGGTAACGCAGGTGTGGTTTCCTACAATTCGCAGGCATGGCTGGGTACCTTTGAAACTTACCTGATTATTAATGATCTGATCGTACTTCCAAATGATGATATTCTGATAAACCAATCGTTTACCAAATATCCGGATAGTTTTGTAATGCTAAGTAAGCTGAATGCCAGCGGAGCGTTTGATCAGTCATTCGGTGTAGCAGGGCATTATATTAAAAGCGTAAAAAGTAATGACGGAAATTACACATATTCAAGCGCTGCTGTTCAGGAAAACGGCTCGGTTATTTCCACATTTACTACCCGCGATACCATAAATCTGACTTATACTGAATCTGTTTTCCGGGTTGATGCACAAGGGCAGGCTGACCCTTCGCTCAACTTAAATATCGGCATCCCTGAATATTTTCCAATAAAAACCAAAATACTTGTTTCAGACAACCTGTTTTATTATTGCCGGAAATCCGACCATCAAACCGGATATAGCTACGACGTTATTCATTGCTATGATCTGAATGGCATTCCTGTCAACGCTTTTGGTATCAATGGTGTAGCCTTCATCAATCAGAACGACATTCCTGCTTCAGCCACAACTGAGATGGCAGTGGATGGCAATGGCGACATTTATATAAGCTCAGGTACTTCCGACCCTGACAATACTGATAATTTACTCTTTTTAACTTCTCAGGTAACGGGAGCCGAAATCAATGTTTCAACAAATGACAGGTTGACAGATGAAATCATAGCTGTCTATCCCAATCCTTCTTCCGGCATCTTCTACCTGAATAGTATTTCAAACACCTCAGGTAATATAAAAATAGACGTTCTAAACACCCTTGGGCAAATTGTTTTTTCAGAAACTGATTTTAAGATAACCAAGGCCATCGACCTTGGTGCGGTACCACATGGAATTTATTTTATACACATATCAAACAGTTCTAATCAGTTGACATTTAAAATATTAAAACAATAAAAAAAATCTAAACCATGAAAAATAACATTACTCTGACACTTCTGTTATTATTAAGTGCGTATACACAGGCACAGCGTTTCGACTGGGTGACCTCTGCCGGTTATTCTGGTGTTGCTAATAGTTATTCTGGTGCACTATCCATCGCACGCGATTCGCAGGGCAATATATACACACTCGATGGCGCCAACGGTCAGCAACAATGCCAGGGCATTACCGCCGATCCTTACCTGGGTGGCATCACAACCTTCCTGTATAAATTTAATGCACAGGGCGAAATACAATATATAAAACCGATAGGTGTAAATTTTTATCCCCTGAATTTACAGGTGGGCGAAAATGATAATCTGTATTTGCTTGGCGCCCTTTGGGGAGGTTCAACACTTATTGTAGATGGGGTCACAATGAATGGAATAGCTAACCGCAACTATGTTCTCAAGTTCGATCCAAATGGAAATCTGCTTTGGAATGTTCCTAATAATGTGAGCTTTGGCGGGTATTCTGAAGCATGTATGTTACAGTATTTCGATCATCATATTTACTTTCAAACTGGAAACTTATCCATCAGCAAACTGGATACAACCGGTCAGTATATCTCAACCCTGACGGCTGATTCTTTTATCCCAAGCACTGCTATTAACGGAATACATTTTAAAGGTTCGGGCGTTTTTTCGAATGGCGATCTGTTTTTTACAGCGGTTTCACGTGGCACTATAACCTATGGTTCAACAACGCTTAACCCGGTTTTGGAAACAGGATCGGTTCCATTGCTGATGCTTCGCACCAACGACAGTCTTAGTTTTCAGCTGGCAACTTACGTGAATGGCGTTGGTGATCCGGCTGAGAACTTTATACCCGTTACCATTGGAAACGACGATGGAATTTACCTGGGTGTTGAAGTAAACTCAACGTTAATCGCCGGAAACGATACAATAGTAAATCCTGGTCCGGGATCAACCAATTACACCGATGGGATATTAAAATTAGATGAAACCGGAACGCCTATCTGGCTTAAGTCGGTAACAACGAATGCCCATGCCTGGAGTATGTTAAACAATCCGGACGGAAGCGGTGTTTTTTGCGGGGGCGAATTTATCGGGGTTTTAACCTTAGGCAACTTCACAATCAACGCTGCAAACGGAAGATCATTCATAACCAAAATAGATTATAACGGAACTTTTAATAATGCTTTCGCTTTCGTTTCCGGTATTGAAATGGGATCGAAAGTAAAATCATTAGCCACCGACAATGAGGGTGTGTTTTATGTTGGCGGGAAATTAAATAACGGTACCATACCAACCTTCAGTTGCACACCCCGCGACGCCAACAGGGGATTATATTTGGGAATATTTACCGAAGAGCCGGATGTGGCGCCTCAACCTGTCATTTCCATCTCAGGTAGTGTACTTACCGCAACACCTTTATTTAATGGAAATATCCAATGGTTATTCAATGGTGATTCCATTCCGGGGGCTAACAGCCAGTCCTATACCGTTGCCGTAAACGGAAATTATAGCGTTTCTTATTCCTATATCCCGGCTTGTGCTTCCATTTCAGAAGAAATAAATTTTTCATCGGTTGGCTTTCAGGATAATTCATTGCCATCTTTTTCGCTCTACCCCAATCCTTTCAGCGATGAAATCACCGTTGAACTCAGCGAAGTACAAGAGTCAACGACAATGATCATTATTGACCTCAGTGGACGGAAAATATTCCAGACTGAAATTTCCGGTGCCTCACAAAATCTGGATCTCAGTTATTTAACCAATGGCGTTTATGTATTACACCTCCGCAATTCAAAACATACCATAACAAAAAGGATGATTAAGAAAGATTAATTCGTTCACTTATTCATCCGATACTCATTTTTAACCTGAGGCCTGCCTGTAACTGAACCATTAATAGGCACCTGCTGATGCCTGCAGGCAGGCTTTATTTAGGAGGTCATCCGTCATTCTATAATTCTTCATGTGAAAAGGGACGGGGGTCGAGGGTCGAGAGACGATAAGATTCGTAAATCGTAAACGTAAACCCTTAATCTTTATTTGTCATTTGTCACCCTGAGCAGTCGAAGGGCATAATAATTCGTAAACCGTAAATCGTAAACCGTAAATCGTAAATCAATGTCGTTTAGTTAAGGATTTGGATGCAGAAAGGTCTAAACGCAAAGTGCGCAGAGGACACGCAAACCTGCCTGTCGGCAGACAGGGAGCCGCAAAGCAAGTAACATTCGCATTTCTTTGCGGTTCTCTGCGATAAACTTTGCGGTTCTCTGCGGTTAATTTTTTTTCATTCCCTTAACTAAACGACATTGAATCGTAAATCGTAAATATTCATTGGTCATTCGTACTTCATCATTCGTCATTCGTCATTATCGCTCCGCTCTCATGAGGCAAGCTGTCATTCGCTATTCCCTATGCGATTGTGGTTAAGCTTTGATTGAAAGAGAATAAGCAATACTCACTCTTTCTTTACCTTCAGTATTTCCTGATCCCCGACCAATTCCAATCCGGAAATATAAGAAATGTCGCTGAATAAAACATTTCCATGCCTGTCCATGACGGTGAGTTTTAGCGTAGCATCTATGCTTTCGGGTATGCGGCGGTCCATAGATCCTCCTACAGGAGCCTTCAGCAAGCCGGTACTTTTATGAATTGCTTCAATGTGATACACTGTTTTCTTTTCGCGAATCTGGATCTGTAAGGTATCCAATCCTTTTTGATTCAGATCAAGCTGAGCATGGGTGTAGGTTGCAAATTTGTGAATTTTACCATCCAGGTAAAAGAATCCAAGAAATCCGGTAAACGATTTTCCCAACCAGGGAATATTTGCAACCGATAGCATAAATGACGCATCGCTATTTCTGAAGTTGTTGGATTGCATCCAGATCCAGGCAGAGGGCATAGAACTGCCCCAGTCTTTTTCTATGTAGCCTCTGCCTCCACTGAAATCATGAGTTTGCCCGTCTTTCACCAAAGCACCCTCAAGGCCGTGTGTAAGGCTTACCACACCATGATAGCATTGCATAAATGGAACAAAACGGTACCAGCCCATGATTCCGGGATTCAGTATCCTTGAAGAAGGCAACTCTGTTTGATCCTTCAAATGCACCTCTCCCGATAAAGAATTGATATCATCCTGGAGGTTAAGCACCAGTTTCTTTGCCGAAAAGTAGTTCTGCCCGATGGTAATGGCAAATTCCTTCCGGGAAAATGCAAACGCTTCTATTGGAAAAGAATAATAGAATGTTTGAGCCGTTTTGCCATCAATTACCTGAATAAAAGCATGTTGTTCACTTCCGTCGGAAGAAAGGGAAATGCCGGGTATTATGCTGAGGATTGATTGTCCATCATCTGAAACCATCTTGAAATACCAGCCTTCAAAATATCTTTTCTTCTTTTTGTTCCCCTGGAACATTTCGGGATTGCCGGCCTTTTTGGCACCATAGCCCGGAATGAATTTGTGCTCAGAAAATATAACCTCCCCGGGCAATCGCTGAGCTGATGCGGGTTTTAAGTATCCGATGAACACCAGCAATACAAAAAAAACAGAAAAATTGAATAACCTCATGCCGGCCTGCCTCAGAATTGGATGGAACAAAAAATTGCATTGTCAAATGGCATTAACTAAAAGAGAGAGGAGCCTTGAGCTTCTTTAATGTTATTTATTCCAAAATCATTTTTCATCATTCGTTATTGGTTATTCGTCATTTGCAGATCGTAAACCGTAAATCTTTATTCGTCAATCCAAATTCGTCATTCGTATTACCTGCCCCCCGCCTTCACTTCGTTTCAGCGGGGCAGGCCCAAACCCCTCTCCTAAAGGATGAGGGGAGTCAAAATCTTGGTTAGGGTTATTTATAAATCTTTATTTGTCCTATCGTCAATCGTAAACAGAAAAGTTTCATTTGTCATTCGTCATTCTAAATTCGTCATTCTAAATTCGTCATTCTAAATCACTGTTTCTCATACTTCATCACATTCTCGCTCACAAAAACCAACTCAATTCCCGCCTGCCTGAACATCTCTTCCGATTCCTGACCGCTGTGGTATTTCATTTCGCAAACCACCCGCTTAATACCACAATTAATGATCAGCATGGCACAAGTCCGGCATGGTGTCATCCGGCAGTAGAGTGTTGCGCCTTCCAGCGCAATGCCCAGCCGGGCGGCCTGGCAGATGGCATTTTGCTCGGCATGAACCGTGCGCACACAATGATTGGTCACCTTACCGTCTTCATGAGTCATCTGTTTGAACAGGTGTCCAACCTCATCGCAATGCGGCAGGCCAATGGGCGAACCGACATAACCCGTAACCAGAATCTGTTTATTACGGGCGATCACACATCCGCTCCGGCCCCGGTCGCAGGTGGCGCGTTTGGCGATGGTGTTGGCCACTTCCATAAAGTATTCATCCCAGGTGGGGCGGATGTATTTTTTTTCTTCCATAGTTCTGTTATCTGATTAGCGAATTAGCAAATTAGCAAATTAATTGAATTATTACCTCTCAGTCAACTGGTAGGATAAAAGCAAATCACTCAGCCACCCCCTCCTTTCAGTAAACCATTGGAAATTGGAAATTGGAAATTAGATATTAGAAATTCTCCCCTTCACCCTTTCCCTTTTCCTTCTCCCCCTTTCTCCCCTTCTCCTCTTCTCTCTTTGTCTCCACGCCACTTGATGCAGGATACCCGTCCCTCGTCCCTTCTCTCGTCCCTCGCCCCGTCTTCACAAAGATAACATCTTAATTCTTTAACCAATAAACCTGAAAATTTAAAAATAAATTAAAAAAAACTTGACTAACTAAGTTTTTAGTTGTAACTTTGACATACTTTTTAACTAAGTTTTTAGTTATTATAAAAACTCCTTTCCGAATGAAAGAACTAACAAGAGCTGAAGAGCAGGTAATGCAGATACTCTGGCGCATTGGCAAAGGTCACGTAAACGACCTGCTCGAATACTTCCCGGAACCGAAACCAGCCTACAACACGGTTTCAACCATTATCCGTATTCTTGAGAAAAAGGATTTTGTGGACCATGAAGCCATTGGTAAATCGCACCGCTACTACCCGAAAGTCAGCAAACGCGATTACACCCGTTTTACCATGAAGCAGATGCTCAGCGGCTATTTCAGCAATTCGCACAAACAAATGGTTTCCTTCTTTACCCGTGAAAACGACCTGTCGGTAAAAGAAATGGAAGAAATTAAAGTACTGCTTGATCAACAAATCAGCGAAAAAACAAAATTGCCATGAACGCCATCTTCCTATACCTGCTCAAGGCAGCCCTGATCAATGCACTGATGCTGGGTTTCTATCATTTTGCGATCAGGCCGGGCCGCAATTTCAAATTGATGCGGGCAGTGCTGGTGCTGGCCATCGTGTTGCCTCTCTTTCTGCCGCTGATACCTCAGCCGATGCTTTATCGGGACAATGCCGCAATTCCGCTCTATGTTTTTTCCCTGCCTGAGACATCAACAGCCGTTGTTATTGCGCCCGAAGAAAACCAATGGTTAATCCCTATGCTGCAAAATAGCCTTTACCTGGGTGTCACCTCGATCTTGCTACTGGGCCTGTTAATTTCGGTTATCTCAGTGATCAGAAAATATCTGAAAACCTACAGGTTGTCAACACCTTACGGGAAAGTGCTGATTGACAATACAACAAACAGCCCCTATTCATTTTTCAGATGGGTTTTCTTTTCTGAAGATGGGCTGCTGCATCCGGCCGCCAACTGGTTGCTGAAACATGAGTTCAGCCATGTAAAACACGGGCATAGCTTCGACCGGCTGCTTTCAGGCCTGTTCCGTTCCTTTTTCTGGTTCAGCCCATTTGCACACTTTAACAACAGGCTTCTTTCTGAAGTTCATGAATACCAGGCCGATGCCGATGCCATCGAAGAATTCGGAGACAGGACCACATACAGCAATCTTATTGTCACTTTTGCCGGCCTTCATAATCAGCAACCATTAACCAACCCATTCAGTGCTCACCTTAAAAAAAGAATGATCATGTTAAATTACCTTAAACCAGGAAAACTAAGCATTGTACGCTTACTCTCAGGAATCACCATCATCATGGCTGTGACATTGCTTTCATCTATGATCAGGCCTGATAAACCAGAAAATATTTCCAAAAATGAGCATTCTTTTTACAAGAATACATTATTATTGAATAATCCGGTTGCCCATACTAGCCAGGAAAATATATCTGACCATAATAAGCCGGAAAAATCAGGTACCATACCTCCGGCTTTCCCCGGGGGGGATGAGGCAAGGATTGCATTCTTCAGCAACAACATCAGTTACCCCACCATTGCGCGTGAAAAGAATATCCACGGAACCGTATTGTTCCGGATTATTATTGAAAAGGATGGTAAAGTAACAAATCCTTCCATTGAAAAGGGGATTGGCGGAGGCTGCGATGAAGAGGTTTTAAGGGTTGTAAAGATGATGCCTGACTGGAATCCAGGAACTGTAGATGGAGAACCGGTAAAAGTTGAAATGATCCTTCCGGTCTCATTCAGCCTTACCGATAATAAAGCAGGTACAATAGAAGATGGAAAATATTCTTTTCACCGGATTCCGGAAGAAGAAATAGTTGATAAACCAGTTATGCAGAATGATCCGGCAAAAAAGAAACCCAGCACTACAAATGAGGTTTTCACGGTTGTCGAAAATCCTCCTCAATTCCCCGGTGGCGAGGATGCAAGAGTCGCTTACATGCAAAAAGCGATTACTTACCCTGAACAGGCTAAAAGAGATAAGATTGAAGGAACTGTTTATGTAACTTTTGTGATTGAAAAAGACGGGCAGGTCAGCAATTCAAAAGTTCTCAGGGGCATAGGTGGCGGTTGCGATGAAGTTGCCCTGAAAGCCATTCAGCAAATGCCGCCGTGGATCCCCGGCAAACAAAGAGGAGAAGCAGTGAGGGTGCAGTTCAATATGCCGGTCAGTTTTAAATTAGGGGCAAAGGAAAAAGCTACTGTTTACACACAACCAGCAACAGATACAAACCAGGAGGTTTTTACTGTCGTAGAAGTTGCTCCGCAGTTTCCGGGAGGTGCTGATGCTCAGCAAAAATTTATGATACAGAACATTTCCTATCCGGCAGAAGCAAAATCCAAAGGGATTCAGGGCACTGTATACGTCAACTTCATCGTAGAAAAAGACGGCAGTGTATCCAACGCAAAAGTATTGAGGGGTGTAGCCACTTCACTCGACACGGAAGCATTGAGGGTAATCAACAGCATGCCGCGCTGGACACCGGGAACACAACGTGGAGAACCAGTAAGGGTCAGTTTCAATATTCCCATCAAATTCAGCCTGGGTGAAAAGAAAACCGGCAAATAGGATATTCATCCTTCTGATTTTATCAGGTCTTTTGACACCTGCTATAAGCAATGCCGCATGGCCCTTTAAACGTGAAGTGAACCGGTATGATTCACTTGGTCGACGCCAGGGAAAATGGATCACCTGGTGGGATGAAGAAAAAAAAATCCCGATGAACATCGAGCGTTACAAAGATGGGCGGGAAAGAGGAAGATGCTGTTATTACTATATGGACGGAACCAAACGATTGCAGTTCAATGCTTATAAAGATGGACGGATGAAAGTGAAATATTTCACTGAATCGGGCATCCTGGAGAAGAAAGGCTGGGCTGTGATAATTTACGACCCGAATGAAATCAGGTACAGCTGGAACGGAAACTGGAAGTTTTATGAGAACGGGAAATTGGTGAAGAAATCCGTTTATAAAATGGGCGAAGAAGCCGAAAACCAGGGCTCCGGATCAGATTGATTTTAAGCCGGGAAATGAACATAATGCGACATGCCCCACAGCAGGCCGTTTTCATTAAATTTTGTTAAATTTCCTTTAAGGATAAACATGAGTGCTATCTTTGTTGTTAACCTGAAAACAAAATTTCTACAACAATGAACTGTCCTGTCTGCAATATAGCCCTGAATATAACCGATCGCTCCGGTGTTGAAATTGACTACTGTCCAAAATGTCGTGGCATCTGGCTCGACCGTGGGGAACTAGATAAAATACTTGAACGCTCTGCACAACAGGAGATCAGGCCGGCACCCGAACGCAATGTTCGATACGACGATGATTACCAGAAGTATCCTCCACAGGGTCACGGCTATCCGCCCAAAAAGAAAAAGAGTTTTCTCGATGACATTTTTGATTTCTGAAAACTGGTTTATTCTCTGAATCATCCTTCAATTCAATAATTGAACAACAAACCTTCAATCAGATTAAACACAGGATCCGGCAAACTTAAAGCCGGATTCTGTGTTTAATTTTTGAATAAAAATATTCCACAACAATGGCAACAAAAACTAAAAAAGCAAACCCTGAAACCCGGGAAAACAACATAACTGAAATAATATCCGCTGCTTACATTGACTTCGTTTTAACAAAAGGTAAAAGGCCCGCTTCGGTTTTTGAGTTTACAAAAAAACTAAAGATTGAAGAACAGGAATTCTACACCCATTTCGGCTCTTTCGAAGGACTGGAGAAAAATATCTGGGCGGAATTCATAAAAACCACTTTGGAGACCCTTTCAGCTTCCGGAGAGTATAATTCCTATCCTGTTAAAGAAAAGCTTTTGTCATTCTATTATACCCTGATAGAGGTGCTGAAGAAAAACCGCAGCTTTATCCTGGTCAATACAGAAAAAGAAACCGAACTCCTTAAAAACCAGACGCTTTCAAAAGCCCGTGATGTTTACAAAGACTACATCTCGCAATTGATGGCTGAGGGAACAGAGTCGGGAGATATTGTCAAACGTCCCTACATTACTGAAAAATATCCTGAAGGATTATGGCTTCAGTTTTTGTTTGTGCTCCGGTTCTGGATAAAAGACGATAGTGCCGGCTTCGAGAAAACCGATGCAGCGATTGAAAAAGCGGTGAAGGTATCATTCGACCTGATGGGTCCCGGCGCAGTTGACTCCCTGCTGGATATGGCTAAATTCCTTTACCAGAATAAGTAACCCTGTACTTCTCCAAAACTAAAATTTTAACTACATGATGAAGGAACAAATCAGCATCCCGACCGGGAAAGTACAACGTGCATCCAGATTTTTAACCACCGGCGTCAAGGTTGGCGGTAACTACCTGAAACATTACGCCCTTAAATCCATCAATGGTGATACCGGCAAAGATCAGCTGCACACCGACAATGCCCGTGACATCTATGAAACCCTGAGTGAACTCAAAGGCAGTGCCCTGAAGGCAGCCCAGATGATGAGCATGGACCGCAACATGCTTCCCAGAGCCTATTCCGATAAGTTCGCGATGGCCCAATACAGTGCGCCTCCACTTTCCTATCCGCTGGTGGTGAAAACCTTCAGGAATGCATTCGGGAAAGCCCCTTCTGAAATTTTCGACAGTTTCAGTCACAATGCCGTCAACGCTGCCTCGATCGGCCAGGTACACAAAGCTGAATTGAAAGGGAAAAAACTGGCTGTGAAAGTTCAATATCCGGGTGTGGCCGATAGTGTTTCATCAGACCTGAAACTGGTCAGGCCGTTTGCAATGAGGCTGATGAACATCACCGAAAGTGATTTTAAACTCTATATGTCGGAAGTTGAGGAACGATTGCTCGAAGAGACAGACTACAAACTTGAGTTAAAGCGATCGGTAAGCATTTCAGAGGCTGTTATAAAGGAAGACATTCAGGGTATTACCTTTCCCGCTTACTATCCCGAATTATCGGGAAACCGCATCATCACCATGGATTGGATGGATGGAATGCATTTGAAAGAGTTCCTTGAAACCAATCCAAACCAGCAGGTACGCGACCGCATCGGCCAATCCCTCTGGGATTTCTATGACTTTCAGATTCACAGGCTCCGTAAGGTACACGCCGACCCGCATCCGGGTAACTTTCTTTTCGGGGCCGATGGAAACCTCGGAATCATCGATTTTGGCTGTGTTAAAGAAGTACCTGATGACTTCTACAACAACTATTTCCGGCTTCATTCACCGGGTGCGCTCGACAACTACGATCTGATGGTTGATTTATTTTACCGCAATGAGTTTATCAGTGAAAGTGACAGTGAGTCAGACAAAAAGTTGTTTATTCCGCTTTTCCGTGAAATCATTGGTTTGATGGGAAAACCTTTCTTTGCCGGATCGTTTGATTTTGCGGATGATATGTTTTTTCAGAGCATATATACCCTCAGTGAATCGCTCTACAACAACAAGGATATACGCAATTCAAGAACGGCCAGGGGCTCAAAGCATGCCTTATACATAAACAGAACCTATTTCGGGTTGTATATGCTGCTGCACGAACTGAGGGCAAAAATTGTTACTAAAAGCAGATATCAAAGTGAAAAGTGAAGAGAGAAGAGTGAAAAGTGAATAGTGAATAGTGAAGAAATGTGAATAATGAGAAGTTAGAAATGAAACAAGAGGAAAAGGAAGAGATGAGATGAAAAATCAGGAGTTAGAAATGAAAATAAACCTAACAGGTTTTCTTTCAACCTGTTAGGTTTTAAGAAGAATGCAATCTGAAGTGGATATTGAAGAAAGTGATGAGTGAAAAGTGAATAGTTAAGAGTGAAGAAAGAAAGTGAAGTCGGAGTAAGGTCCTGCCTGGTCACTCATTCTCTCAGTCCCTTTGTCTCTCAGGAAGACACACCTGGTAAGCTATCCTCCCGCTTTCTCCCCTTCTCCCACTCCCCCTTTCTTTCCCCTTGTCTCTCAGTCCCTCAGTCACTTCGTCTCTCAGTCCCTTTATCTCTCAGTCTCTGAGTCCCCCATTTCTCCTTGTCTCCTGGTCTCCTTGTCCCCTTGTCCATTCTTCAGGAATGTCCCAGGTTCTCATCATCCCCGGATGTCCAGATGTAATGATAAAGTCCATCCAGCAAGCGCTTTTGTTTCTCTTCGGGTGAGAGTTTCTCATATTCCAGTTTCTCTGCTTCAAATTTTATCCTTTTTGCTTCTTCCACCATATGGATTTCATCAAGGTATTTCTGTTCAACCCTGCGCTTTAGAAAATCGTGGGCAACCGATGGAAACAGCTCAAGCAGCAACTCTTCCTTTTCATCGGCGGCGAGCCTAACCTCCCCATATTCGTGGAAAACCGTATTTTCCTGCCGCTTGTAGAACCGGGTATCGTATGGGGTTTCCTCTCGCACACCTGCTATTTTGTACCTGAATTCAGGGTCGACTGCCATGGGCGTCTTCCCGTAAATGCCTTTTACAAGATTTACAAACTGTATTGACCTTGTTGTATAAAGTGGATTACCTTTCGCTTCATCTATGGCACAATTAACTGCCTGGGCACCCACAATCTGGCTGGTGGGAGTCACCAAAGGGGGGCAACCTGCATCCATCCTGACCGAAGGAATTAATTCAAGCGTGCGTGGAAGCAGTTTCTCGAGTTTCAGCTGTTTCAGTTGTGCCAGCATATTTGAATACATTCCACCAGGGATCTCAGCCTCTTTAACCTTCTCGTCAGGTTCAGGGAAGTGAAAGTAACTCTCAATCCGCGAACAGGTTGTCAGTAAGTCATCTTCTTTATCAGCTTTGGCGTATGCAATAGCCAGTTCAAACAACTCATCGATGTCCTTTGGGAGCTTATCGGTAAGTATGTTAAATTCTTTGGGAAACTCTTTATATTGATCATATTCAGCGAGTTCACGTCTTATTTCACGTAAACTCGCATCAATTTTTACCACCGCCTCAAGATTTACCCCGGTATCTATGTTCATCCGGTTGCAAAAAAGCTGGATGATTTCAAAAGAGGCTGCAGCTGTCCCCCCTGAAAATGACATGATGTTGGTATCCACAATATCCGTCCCGTTCACGATGGCCATCAGTGTCGACGCAAGACCATATCCGGGAGTACAATGTGTATGGAAGTCAACGGGAACATTAAGATTTTTCTTCAGTAACCTGATCAGCCTGCCTGCCCTGAGTGGTGGGATTAAACCGGCCATATCCTTTACGGAAATCATATCCGCACCCATTTCCTGAAGCTTTAGGGCAAGGCTGAGATAATACTGATCGGTAAAGATATGAGTCTGGAGCGGTTTGGCCTGAAGAATGGCTTTTAGTTTCTTAATAGCGGAGAAATATGGGTCAACAGTATAACAGATGGCACAGTCTGCAATTCCACCATTATCTTTTACAGATTTAATTGTAGAACCAATGTTGTCGGTATCATTCAGCGCATCGAATATCCGCATGATACTCACCCCGGATTTGACGGCATTCCGGTTAAAACCATCAATCACATCATCGGGGTATGGGTTGTATCCAAAGAGGTTTCGACCCCTCGAAAGGGCTGTCAGTTTTGAACCATCTCCAATTGCTTTCTTTATTTTCTCCAGCCTGTCCCAGGGGTTCTCATTGAGGTAACGCATAATTGAATCGGGTACTGCACCACCCCATACTTCCATTGCATAAAAATTTGCTTCCCGGTACAACGGAAGTACCCTGTCAACCTGCTTCTGGGTCATGCGGGTAGCAAACAATGATTGCTGACCGTCACGAAGAGTTAAATCTCTGATTAATAATTTTTTACTCATACAATTAAGGATATTTTTAATCTCGCCGTCTTTATTTTCAATGAGTTAAATCTGATAATATTGTTATTTCATTAACAAAGCAAAAATAGAGAGTTTAATATTCAGGAATATAGGTCTCTGAAAATAAATATTGTGTAATAACTTTGTCCGGAAAACACAGATTAAATAAGATAAACAAGCGGAGGCGACTATCAAACATATGACATCAGGATGCGTTTATATTCAAGTCCCCGGTTTACTTCTGCTCGCAAATACCGGAATTCAGAACCAACATCATGAACCTTTCCCCGGAATCACTTGAGAACAACGGCTATAAGCTTATTGACAAACTCGACCATAAAGAATTGGTCCCTTTTGTTCAACAATACCTCTTTCGCCTGCATTACTGGCCCGTTATTTACCTGGGATTTAATATCTTAATGCTGGCCATAATTGGCCTGTTGATTGGTAGCAGTATTTCCACCCAACCCGACTTTAACACAAACAATGCATTATCAAAGCTTGCCCTTGGGTTTGCATTTGCATTTCTGCTTATCCCGCTTCATGAATATCTCCATGCCATCGCTTACCGTTTATGCGGGGCTAAGGAGGTTTCTTACGATGCAGATCTGAAAAAGCTGATTTTTATGGCCATCGCCCACCGGTTTGTGGCGGGTGCCGGTGAATTCAGATTTGTAGCCATTGTCCCGTTCGCCTTCATAACTTTACTTGGATTTTCGGCCTTGCCCTTCCTTCAGGGATATTACATTTATACAGTACTGGGTCTTATTTTTACCCATGCAACTTTCTGTGGGGGTGATTTTGCCATGTTGGCTTACCTTGGATTTCACAAAGACAAAGAGGTTGTTACCTGGGACGATAAAGTGAACAAGGTTTCCTGGTTTTACGGTAAGCCGAAATCAACCTGAAAAAAAAGCCGGAATCTGAATGATCCGGCCTTAAATTCTTAACTCTGGTGAGTTACTGAATCACATCCGCTTCCACAGCCTGCAATACCTCTTTGGTATCGTCGTCGTACACGAAAGCAACCACGGTGCAATTCTCCACAATATACGCTTCATTCACGATGTGCTTAAAGGTTTTTACTACAGATTCCGGATTGGCTGTACCAATGGCGGAAACAGCATTCCCCCAGGTGCTGGTAATGGCTGTGCGCAGAACATGATTGTGTACATAATCGAAGATAATTGGCACCACACCCACATCGGCATCGTTGTTTTTCTGTGGTTCTATAATCCCGCTTTCCGTGAGGACAACAATCAATTTCAGGTTCCTGTCGATCGAAGTAATAAATCTGGTTTTAACATGGGTGCAGAGTTTTCGCTCAGTTGCATCGTATTCGTTGATCACCTGCAGGTCAACCAAAGGACCTGTGGCAAGTGCGTTGCCAACGGCAGCTCCCCATCCGGCCGGAGCCGTAATGTGGTTATTGGGATAGCCGATCCTGTTGATGAGCCCGTTAGGATTGCCCACCATACCAACTCCGAAAAAACTATCCCAGGCTGTTCCGGCTTCAGAACGAAAATCGTAGATGAAATCACCAGAGGCCGTCGGGTTGGCAAAAAAGCCTGCATGAACAGCCAACAACACCAACTGATCCCCGTAGGTCTCCTTAAGATTATGCGCAGTAACAGCCGCTTTGGGGCAATTTACGCAGGTATGACCGGTATAATCCTCCAGCAGTACCCGTTTCTTCAGCTCAGTTACTGCCGGGAACTCAGGAACCGGACAGGCTGCCGTATCGTTACTCCCGGTGGGTGTGGTAAAAGGCTCTTCTATTTTATCGCAGGATACAAGGTAAAAGATGCCTGCAACCAGAGCCATCGCAGAAAAAAGGAGTTTTATGTTTAAGGTTTTCATTTAATTCTGTTTTTACGGTCTTAAAAAGAACTTGTCAGAGTCAGGGTCAGTCCGTTGGATGCAGGGACATTGCGACAAACGCCACCAACACAGACAATACCTTCGCGTTGTTTTCCGTAGCTTATCGACAAGCGGTTTGAGCCCTGGGTATAGCCGGCCGCAACATTCATATAATGAAATTGCCTGTCTTTATCGGGATTGCCATAGTTATACTGGTCGGAGAAGGTAAAAAACCATTTGGGAGCAATGGTATATTCAAACAAAAACTGCAACCAGTCTCCATCGTCCTGTTTGGTGATAAGATTCTGTAATTCAAATTTCAGTGCATTGGTCTGATTGAATTTATAGGTCATGTCAGCAATGATGATGTGGGCTTTTACCATCGGTTCACCGGGATGGCCTTCGATCACATCAATATTATAGTTGAGATACATGTAGGATAAAAGCAATTTATAACTGCTGGTGAATTTGTGCTGAATTTCAATATTCAGGTCCTGAAAGTAGAGTTCATCGCCAAATGCAAAAAAAGGTGATTGGTAACCCAATGTACCAGAAGCTCCAATCGTGTTTTCACCTTCGGCAGGCTCCATTTTAATGGAAGTAATCCGGGAATAATTAACCGCGATATCGGTTCCGTATTTTCCGCCGACCCAGCTGTCTTTTTTTATCTTATAATTAATCTGACCAGCAAGCGCCATTTCTCCATTTGGCTGAGTAGCATAAGGATACATGGCTGAAAGGCTATAGGCATGTTGTCGCGGGAGAGCCGGCAGATAGTTGATATCCAAAGCGTTACCTGTCTCTGTGCGCTTCGACTTATAACTCATGTTGTCGGTACGCTTTGCTGAAGCAATGATACCCAGTCCCTTCTGCGAGTAAGAAGCCTGAACCAGCAATGACTGACCGTTTTTGTAGATGAAGTTGTTGATGGAGGAAGGATCGTTCAGCTTATTGGCGAACTCGCCATCAATGCTGAAACCACCCCGGTTGACATTTAACCGGGCAGCCCATGAAGCTACATTTGCCGGCAAAGTAAGCATCGCCGTATCGTTGGCCATAATCTCCTCAAGGTCCTGATACTTGCTCACAAAACTTCCACCCAGTGTTACCCTCGTTTTGCATGTATTGTCTTTGTCAAACATGTCGTTCAAAGCAAACTCACCATCAAGGCCCCTCACAATACCCGGCCCCTGTTCCCAGAAAAACCGCTGGGTGCCGATTAAACCCTTCAGCGTAACGCCGTTATAAGGGCTAAATTTTACTTTTGCCCCCCTGAAAGCGTTGTCGTAACCAAGATTGCGTTCCTCATAGCTCCGGAGCACCAGTCCGCTACCAAACTGCTCATAGAAATTTCCTACTGTAATCTCAAACTGTTCGTTTTTCCAGGAACCAAACCAGTAGGGGACGCCGCTTCCCTTATAGCGGGGATCATATCCCAGCAATGGATTAAGGTAAGATTCAAAGCGCATCCCTGCATTAAAATTGCCATTCGAATACAATATGTTGGCAAATGCATTCATGCGCATTTTCTCTTCAACTTCGTAAGCACCGATGGCTGAATCAGCCTGGTAAGCCTGTGCATCAAGCTGGAAATTACCGGTAACTTTTCCGCCCTCCAGTATTCCCTGGGCCCTGGTTGAGATGCCTGCAAAAAGCAAAATTGCTAGTGATGCAGAAAATATAATTTTTTGGTTCAAGTCTTTCGGCTATTTAGATTTATAGACTGGTTTGCTGAAAATCTCTGAGGGATAAACCTGACAGACCTATCAACTTTCAATTCCGTGTTTTGGTCTGTTTTCTTCCTGATCATCCTGGCAATCGGGTTCAATCAATGATTTTCAATGGCTTCGCCGGCATTGAGTTTGCGAACCATATCAATCAGTTGTAATTCGCTGCCTTCGCTGAAGGAGGTATGCTGCCATACGATCTCTCCATTTCCGTTGATGAGGAAGGTATGCGGTATCATATTCACATTCATGGCACGCTTGAAGTCACCATTGGCATCTAACAATACTTCGTATTCCCATCCTTTACCGTTTACTGTCGGGCCCACCTTTGATGAAGATCGGGAATCGTCAATAGAAACAGCAATCAGTTTAACACCTGTTTCTGCAACCCAATCATCATAAACATCGGCGATGGTCGTGAGTTCGTTTATACAGGGTTTGCACCATAGAGCCCAGAAACTTACGATCATGGGCTTGCCATTGTTGCTCAGTTCTGCTGTGTTGATGGTTTGTCCATCCAGATTTTTTACTGATACGGATGGCAGTTTGTTGCCCTTGTTTTCAGTTTCCTGTGCAATTGCTGCCGAAACAAGTAAGGCAAATGAAAGAAACAATACTATTCTTTTCATGTTGTAGTTGTGGTTTGTTTGTTGGGTCGTTTGTATTCAATTACCATGCCTGAATCAGGCTATGTAAACTTCAAGTATTTCCGAGGAAACCGAAGGTATAATATCCACGCGGTCGATGGCAGCAGGCAACAGCAGTGCTTCTCCCTGTGAAATCTTCACCTGCAGTTCGGTTTCACCACCGTGAACCACCGTTACTGAACCACCCACACACACATAAATCACAAATGAGTCGAGTTCGCTGTAATCCTTGGCCAGGGCTTTATCCAGTTTTATAATGTTGGTTGTAAAAAACGGGCTGGTTACAAGGTTGGCTGTCCCGTTTGCTTTTGGTTCAACCTTCGTTTTATAATCATCGTAAACGTTGAAATCAATGGCATCCAAAGCCTCATCTACATGTAGTTCGCGGGATTTGCCTTCGCTGTCCACCCTGTCCCAGTCATAAATCCGGTAAGTTGTGTCGGAGGTCTGCTGTATCTCGGCTAAAAATATACCCGGACCCAAGGCATGAACACGTCCGGCCGGTATGTAAAAAACATCGCCCTTTCCTACCTTTTCAAAATTCAATATCTCACGGAGACTTTTGTTTTCAAGATGTTTGAGGTATGTCGCCTGATCAACCCTCTTACTGAAACCGCTGATCAGTTCAGAGCCCGGATCAGCAGCAATGATGTACCACATTTCAGACTTGCCGTAGCCGATGTTTCTTTTGGCAGCAAGTTCATCATCGGGGTGAACCTGTATGGAGAGATAATCAGCAGCATCAATAAATTTGACCAGAATCGGAAATTCATCTCCGAAGCGCTCATAAACACTGTCGCCAACCAGATCACCCATGTAAATCTCTACCAGTTCGTTCAGGTCATTGCCAGCAAGAAAACCATTCACAATTGCCGTTTGGTTACCCTCAACCCCCGACATGACCCAGGCTTCGCCACAATTTGGCAAAGGTTCGAAATCGATCCCAAGAACCGACTTTATTTTACTGCCTCCCCAGATTTTATCTTTTAAAACCGGGCTGAATTTAAGCGGATATAGCTGATTTTCCATTGTTTAACAAATAAAGTCGGTTTAGTGCCCATGTTCAAAACGGGGTAAAATTACAATTAAATTCAGTTAATCAAATAGTCTGTTACTGAATGACTATTTTGTTTCCGTAAACACCCAACTGGTTTTTAATTATTT
This sequence comes from Bacteroidales bacterium, assembly GCA_016709025.1. Classification (GTDB taxonomy): domain Bacteria; phylum Bacteroidota; class Bacteroidia; order Bacteroidales; family Lentimicrobiaceae; genus Lentimicrobium. The sequence continues at coordinate 89,249 of JADJEQ010000014.1, forward strand.
TTATTAAGTTCCAGGGACCGGATACCTGTATTACAGATCATGACAGAAGAAAGGCAAAAACATCTTAAAAAGCCGCCCTGGCCAAAAATCAAACTTCGCGTGGAAAAAATTCGCACGGGTTTCAAAATTCAAATTCAGGATTCAGGATTCAATGTCGTTTAGTTAAGGAAATTTGTCTTCGACTCCGCTCAGACTGACAGTCATCCTGAGCGGAGTCGAAGGATATTTATTCATTTTTTTCAATTCAGAATCCTTAACTAAACGACATTGATTCAAGATTCAAGATTAGGCCTGTTCCCAAAAGTTAAAAAAGAAGATTAGCCACAAAGACATCAATTCACCAATATATATATAATATTGATATTCAACACACTAAAATTGGTGAGATTTGATGTTTTTGTGACTTTGTGGCTAATAATTAGTTTTCGGAGTGGATTTAAGATTCAAGACACCCTCAACATTAACCTGCATGAATAGACTGAGAGACTGAGAAGTGAGTAGTAAGAAGTAATTTGTTCTTGAGTCTCTTATGATAGAATGGCTTACCTTGGTCTTATTCTCAATCTCAGCCTTAGCCTTAACCTAAGCCTTAACCTACTCGAATGGACTGAGTTTCCTACCAAACAATGGTCACAACTGATTTTGCCGGAACTGTATAACTGAAATTATTCTTATCCTGGCTGACTGTAAGGGCTTTCTCAGCATTACTGTCGTTGCAGGCCACCAGTACTTTGGTTCCATCGGCATTCTGAAAGCCTACTGCCGAAAGACCGGAAAGAGTTTGTGGTACATTCGTTCCGATGCGAACAGCCCCGGGTCTGACAAATTTTGAGAAATGAGCAATGGAGTAATACTCTTCGTTTTTGGTAACCAGGCCACTGCCCGCGCTGATGGTAATTACCCCGCGACAGTTGTTGCAGCCGTTGTTTTGCGGACCATAACTCTCATCCAGAGCAAGGTTCCAGAGCAGTGCATTTTTTGACCAGTTTCGGGCAGTCCCGATAAAGATGTTGTTCATATTCCACATCAGGTTATCGGAAAAATTATTGGCCCAGGCGCCACCCGAAATTTCAGTAAAATAGAGACCTTTGTCAGGGTGGGCATTGTGTACCGCAGTCATTGCCGATACATCCCCGGCATAGGCATGAAAAGCCGAACCTGCCACATATTTTGCAGCATCCGGTGAATTCAGTATTGTAATGGGGAATTGGGGATTGTCCCAGTTGTGATCATAGACTATAATTTTTGTACCCAGTTCAGCTGCTTCAAATTTAGGACCCAGGGCTGTTTTTATAAAATTAAGCTGCTCGGCTGGTTGCATTTCCATGCAGGGATAGTTGGCAGTAAAATACAGGGGTTCGTTTTGGGGTGTAACGGCATCGATGGCAATCCCCTCGTTTTTCATAGCCTGAATGTATCTGACAAAATAATCGGCATACACATCATAGGCTTCCGACTTAAGTTTGCCTCCTTTCAGATTGCCATTGGTTTTCATCCATGCCGGCGGGCTCCAGGGCGATCCCATCAGCCTGATTCCCGGTGATATCTGAACGATCTCCTTCAATACCGGAACAACATCCTGCAAGTCCTGTGAAAGGGAGAATTGCTCAAGATTATAGTCTGTCTGGCCTGCAGGCAAATCGTTGTAGGTAAAATCCGACAAAGAAAAATCGGAAGCACCCATTGTTAACCGGAGATATGAAATCCCAATTCCTGTTGCAGGGTTAAAAAGGTCGTTCAGCAGCGTTTGCCGGGCACCTATACTGAGCTTATTTTTTATAAGATACGCCGATGATCCTGTCAATGCAGCCCCATAACCCTCCACTTCCTGAAATCTGACAGAAGTATCCAAACTGATCACAGGGAAAGAAGTTGAAGCAACCGGTTTTATGGCCAGTTCTCCCACTTTGTTGAAGAGTTGGGTTTTGTCACCCCTCGTCAGAAAAACATTTGCCTTTGGAGTTATAACCACTGGTGGTTCCTCTGTGTCGGGATTGTCTTTCCCGTCGCAGCATATCAGTGATATTGCCATTCCTATGGTAAGGAAGATTCTCACAGGAAAGTTGAATGCCGGGAAAATGCGCTGAATGTTTTTCATCAATCTGTTTTCATTTATTGTAAAAAGGGGTAATGCATTTCAATATTTAAAGCAGAGACGCAATGAATTGCGTCTCTGCTTATTTTATGTAATATTATTCTGATTAATATCCCGGGTTCTGGACAAACAAATCATTTTTGTCCATTTCCGATTGCGGAATTGGCCAGAGTAAAGCGTTTTGTGTGAGGTTGTATCCAAAGGTTGAACCATCCGGCCCGGTTGCAGCATTTATCACTGCTATAGCCCTTCCGGTCCGTTTCAGGTCAAACCAGCGGTGGCCTTCGAAGGCAAGTTCAAGCCTGCGTTCCTTCTCAATGGCGAGACGCATGGCTTCCTGCGATGAAGCAGTTGTGTTAGGGAGATCAACCCTGGACCGAACCTGGTTGACCAGGTTGGCGGCACCGCTGACATCACCCAGTTCATTCAGGGCTTCTGCTTTTAACAGCAGGATATCAGCCAAACGGAGGATGATATAGTTCTGCGGGCTCGGCCAGGTAATGTTCCTGTATTTATTCAGGAAGGGATAATGGGTCTGGGGCCAGTTAAGATCTGACCATTTACCCGTTACATCGGCGAAAAATATTGAAGAATTCATCCTTATTACATCGTTTTCATCTTCGAATGCTTTCACAAGATCATTGGAAGGAATATTGAACTTTTTCCAATCCATGCCGCGGAACATGGAGGCACCCCAATTACCGTCGGTATTGAGGCCGGCATAGTTGATCTCGAAGATAGCCTCTGAGGAATTTTCGTTTTCATTGTTCCACAACATATCATAATCAGGCACCAGGCTGTATCCGCCATTGATCACTGCATCACAGTATTCCGATACCTTGCCCCAGTTGTGGGGTTCCATGGTAGCGTATACTTTAGCCAGCAATGCATTGGCTGCTCCTTTGGTAGCAAAACCCTTGTGCAGGTCTGTTGCCTTTACATTGTCTTTGGCAAAGCTAAGGTCAGCAATAATCTGCTCATATACCTGTTCTTTGGGAACTCTGGTAGGGAAAAGCTGCGGATAAATAACCGGCAACAGTTCAGCACTGATCGTGGTTATTGGAATAAGCTGCAAAGGAATATCCCCCCAAAGCTGTACTGCTTCAAAATACATCATTGCCCTGAGAAAAGAGGCCTCGCCCTTAATCTCATTTTTACGCTGGTCGGATAGATTGGGATCCGGAACCATATCCACATTGCTGATTACCAGATTGGCTTTGCCTATTGTTGTATACAAATACCCCCAATCACGGCTGACATTGCTGTTTGTAGCATTAATCGCGTAATCATCAATCTGAAAATTGGCTGGATTATCCGCTCCGGCATACGCATCATCAGATTGCGCATCGCCATTCACGAAATAGTCAAGCTCCCAGTATTCATTCTTAAGATCACCGTAAACCCCTGCCAAAGCAGCCTCTACGTCATTCGCAGTCTTATAAACGGTATCAGCTGGGTCTACGAAGATGCCATTGCCCGCAGGCTCCCGCTCTAAAAACTTCTCGCAGGAATAAAAAGGGGCGGCAAGAAGGAGCGCAATCAGAATTTTAAATATGTTTTTCATAACCGGAAATTTTAGAATTCAACATTTAAACCGACAATTAATGACCTTGACTGAGGATAGGTTCCATAATCAACACCCATGGAAACTGAACTCGACCCAAATGAGTTTACCTCCGGATCAAATCCGGTGTATTTGGTAAAGGTAAGCAGGTTTTGACCAGTAACATAAACAGATAGTTTTTTGATTGCCTTTACTTTGGGATTGTTGCTAAGAGCGGTGTATGAGAGCGTTGCAGACTTCAGCCTGATGTATGAGCCATTCTCGATAAAACGGGTTGAGTTGTACACATTATCAACATTTCCGCCACCAACAGCACGCGGCATATCGGTGATATCTCCCGGATTCTGCCAGCGGTCCAATACATCAACTGATTGGTTTTTGCTATCGAACATTCCTTCCAGGTCAACCCGGGTAGCATTGAAAATATCGTTACCGGAGCTCCCCTGGAAAAACAGGTTAAGACTAAAACGGTCGTATGAGAAGTTATTGGTGAACCCGAAGGTCAAATCAGGCATTCCGTATCCGATTACCTTGCGGTCGCCCGGATCAAAAATACCATTGTCATTCAGGTCGCTGTATATGATATTTCCGGTTTCCGGATCAACCCCTTCAGAAACGTAGCCATAAAATGCGCCCAATGGCAAACCCTTCTGAAGGATGTTAACGTCCTGGTTGTTGCTGTATATGCGGCCAGAGAAATAAACCGTGGTGTATTCAAGCTTTGTCACTTCATTTTTATTGAACGACATATTGAAGTCTGTAGACCACTTAAACCTGGATTTGTCAAAATTGATGGTACTCAGGTTAAACTCCAATCCTTTGTTTACAATCTCACCGGCATTTGTTTGAATGCTGGTCACGGGTAATGAGCTTGTTAACTGAACATTGAGCAGCACGTCGGATGTCTTTTTGTAGTAGGCATCAAAATTGAAAATAAGTCGGGAATTAAACATGGCCAGGTCGAAGCCGAGGTTGGTTTGAGCGGTGGTTTCCCATTTAAGATCAGGATTCCCCAACGAGGATTGGTAAGAACCAGGACCAGAGAGTGGGTCGGTTGGATCGCGGCGATAATAGGAAGTCAGCGCATAACTTGCATAATCAGAGATTCCTTCCTGGTTGCCAATTTTACCCCAGCCGCCCCGGATTTTAAGGTCGTTGATTACATTGATCCCCTCCATAAAACGTTCAGACGAAATGCGCCAGCCGGCTGAGAATGAAGGCATGGTTCCCCAGGGATTGGCCAGTTTTGAGGATCCGTCGCGACGGATTGATGTGGTGAGATAATATTTATTGTTGAAGTCGTATGTTACCCGTCCAAAGAAAGATGCCAATGCCCACTCACTTTGCCAGGTTCCTCCGGTTGACAATTGATTGGCGGCCCAAATTGTTGTAACCAGCGTATCATCAGGATAATCCATTCCTTCGATGTAGGTTCCGTTACCAGAGTATTCCTGGATACTGGAGCCAACCATTGCAGTTAAGGTGTGCTTATCAAATTTGGCTGAATAATCCAAAGTGTTTTCAAAAAGCCAGATACTGGAATTCGTTTTATCGGAACGGCCTATTCCGTGGTTCTGGCGACCATAGTTTGTCATGAACGGGTCGAGGTAATAATCATACTGGTGACTGGTGTTGTCAATCCCACCCCTGGTTTTGAAATGCAGGCCTTCCATCAGCCTGATATCCGCAAAAATATTCCCGAAAACTTTATTGTCCTTCGATTTCTGGTCAGGACCCTGCATGTAAGCAATCGGATTTTCCCATGAGGGTTGGAATGGATTCGGAGCATATATTCTCTGAACATTGTCATTGAACCAGCCTTCTCCGCCTTTTTCCTGGTAAACACTCAGGAAAGGAGGTGTATTCAGGGCGCTCATAATAACCCCACCCCTGCCCGAACTGGAATTGTCGGGTGTATCTTTGGTATTGATTGACATGATGTTAAAGCTGGTCCCGATTTTCAACCAGGAGCGAACTTCATTATCAAGGTTAACCCTTACCGAATAGCGATCGAAGCGGGCGGGAGCCACCATTCCTTCTTCACTCATATAACCACCGGAAACAAAGTATTTGTTTTTCTCATCACCCCCGGAAACCGAAAGTTGATAGGATTGCTGCTGACCCTTTCCAAAAGTCTTATCCTGCCAGTCGGTATAATCTGTCCATGAATCATCGAGTGGAACGCCGATTTCTTCCATCAAATCGCGGTATTGCTCTGTATTGAGAACATCTATTGATTTGCGGAGTTGAGTAAATCCATAGTAAGTATTGAAACTAATGACCGGCGATTCGCTGTTACCTCTTTTTGTGGTGATCAGCACAACACCGTTGGCGGCGCGTGCCCCGTAGATTGCAGAAGAAGAAGCATCCTTCAGTACAGTCATTGACGCGATGTCCTGGGGGGTTAATCCGGAAATATCGGTTGTGGGAACCCCATCAACCACGTACAATGGTTCATTGCTGGCGATAACAGAGGTAGCACCACGAACCCTGACTGAAAGCCCGGCGCCGGGCTTTCCGGAAGGCTGTATTACCTGCACCCCCGCAGCTTTACCCTGAAGTGCCTGCGCGGCTGAAATAAGCGGACGGTCCTTTATTTCCTTTTCACCCACAACCACAACAGCCGTAGTCAGGTCTTTCTTTTTTTGGGAGCCATAACCAATTACTACGACTTCATTCAGTAGTTTGGTATCTTCCAGCAATACAACATTGATGGTTGTCTGACCTGCAAGAACGATTTCCTGGGGTGTAAATCCGATGTAGCTGAATACCAGTGTCCCACCACCAGTATTTAAGCTATAGGCACCATCCACATCCGTGACGGTACCTGTTGTTGTTCCTTTAACCAAAATGGTTACACCCGGCAATCCTGCACCGGAATTATCCGTTACCTTGCCTGTGATGAGTTTCCCCTGGGCCAATGCCGACAAGGAAAACAGGGAAATTATCACAATTGTAAAAAGTTTATTCATACTTGTTTATTTTATGATTTGTTGTTTGGTTCAATTCTGGCTTATTGGTAAGTGCAGGATGGTAAAACCCACGCCTTAACAAATTTAATAAAAAAAGCAGTAAGAAAGAATATATCTGCTTGATTTTGAATGCTGATATTCAATAAAAGCACTCAGAAACAGAGATAACGGAATCAATATGGAGCCAATTCTAATGATACCATGGGTGCACACTGAAGTATGTAGCCTGCACGGTTTAGTATAGGAAAATTAACTTATCCACTGAAATATCTGGCTATAATTCACTGACGAGAGAATCCCTTTCATGTCAGTGAACCTGCAAATATCCTTGTGATATTGATCCTGTGAAAGAATCCTGAAAGCCATATTCCCGGAATCGGACGCAGATTGTTACCGATTCATAAGCTATGGCTTCGGATGTAATGATTCTGCCTATTGCGGCAGTTCACTTAACTCTTTTCCTTTTTGAAGGATGCTGTTTGATTTACCAGCAGCAGCAGAATTGCCAGCCGGCACTTTGTGAAGTTTTGATTCATTGGTTGGTTGGTTTTAAAGGTGTTTGTTGGTTGGTTGATTGATTTATCAAGAAATAAAAATAATAACAAATTGTACTATCTAATTGGATAACAATTTATTATTCAATTACACCCATAAAGCTTTCAGTTAAAAACTATGTAAGTGTACTTTGGACACAAAGTTAAAAAAGGAATTTAAATCCGGGCTGTTTTACATTGCTTTTTTTCGATATTCCGAGCAAGAGAGGGAGAGCCTATACTCTGATGATTTACAGCTTTTAAATTTTAGCTGGTGATTCCTAAAAACAATACAAAGGCAAACTACTAATAAACAACAGCATATTTACAGGTTTAAAATACTTTGCGGATGAAAAACTGACCATCGGCAAATTTGTAATGGAGGGTGGTAAGGAAGTCTCTGAGGAACTGATTTCATTATACCATGCATGATTCAGACTACCTACCAATCAATTATACAGAACTCAACGAAGTTCCGCAGATTAAAAACCTGTTTTAGTAAGTGTAAAAGATCAAATTTATTGTCTTGATTAACAGTCATTTATATTATATTTTCGACCATTCGACGAATTTAGTCGAAATAAATTTGCTTTGCATCTTTTCACGTATTAATTTTGTCCCCTCAAACGAATGTCAGGTTAAAAGAAAAAAAAAAAAGTAAAAAGTCTGGAGTAAAGTAAAAAGTAACAGACCTGCCCGACTGACCAGATAAACGTTACTTTAAAATGAGCTAAGTGGGTCAGGCAGGTAGAAATCCGATGAATTGATGAAGTTTTCATTTCTGTCAATGCGTCATTTTAAGCCTGACATACCACAAGTTAATAAATTCAACATGCCTGGATTATGCTTGATAAAGACGAAGTAAAGGAAGCGATTGTCAATGTGGCCCGTCACATTTTCTCCAGGTTTGGTTTCAGGAAAACCACTATGGATGAAATTGCCATTGCCAGTAAAAAAGGCAAGAGTTCCATCTATTATTATTTTGCAAGCAAAGAGGAGATTTTTCAGGCTGTAGTAGAAAAAGAAGCATTGATTCTCAGGCAGGAACTGGTCAGTGCAATTAACCAGGCTGACAGCCCGGCCAACAAACTGAAAGCGCATGTACTGATCAGAATGCGTACGATGAAAAAGCTTGCAAACTTCTACAGTGCTATTAAGGATGACTACCTGAGTCACCTGGATTTTATCGAAAAAATAAGAAAAAAATACGATCACGAAGAAATCCAGATGATGGAGAACATCCTGAAAGAAGGCGTTCAGAATCACATTTTTGAAATTGACGATACCTCGCTGGCAGCCATTGCTATTGTTACTGCGCTTAAAGGAATGGAAATACCGCTTTTCTGGGGTGATGAAGAACATGATCTGGAACGCAGACTTGACCATCTGATCAATATTCTTTTTAATGGCGTTTTAAAACGGTGATTTTTTTTATCTCTTTTTCGACCATTTTACCCTTTTGGTCGATTGGTCATATTTTCATTCAATACAAAAAATAAAGAACAATTAATTACGAGAATAAAATGAAAACAAGGATTCAATTCTTTATGCTGATGATGGTATTCGTCCTGTCACAAAGGGATGCCAACGCACAATCTTTACAGGTTTCGCCGGAATTAAAAGAGCTGATTGAACTTTCTGTAGTAAAGGATTACAAGGTTGCAGATAAAATAATCGACAGGCAGATTATTGAAACGCAGCGCAAGGCAGTCCGCTCCGCCTATATTCCCAAATTGGAGTTGGGAGGCAAATACCTGTATGCTTCCACTGCCATTGATTCCAGATTTGGTGAAATCTCCGGTTTTGAAAGCATTTCAAAACTGCAGGACTTCATGGCCAACCCGGCTTTCCCGGCTATGTTTCCCAACCTGGCCGGCCTCAGTAATGAAATAATTCAGCTTCAGCAATTTCTGGGACAGCAAGGAATGCAGCTTCCATCGCTGACCAAAGAATTGAATGGCACGCTGAATGGCAATTATTACGGAGTTGATGCCTCTGCCAATATGTTGTTGTTTAGTGGAGGGCAGGTACCGAATGTTTCGAAAGCACTTTCTCAAAAGATTATTGCACAGGAGGCTTTAACCGACAAGTGTACTTCCGATGTTATCAGTGAGGTTATATCGACTTATGACCAGCTGGCTTTGCTCAATCAATCAAAGCAGGTTCTTGATGAATCATCGGTCAGATTGAATGCTGAAAAAAAATATGCGTCTTCAGCCCTGAAAAATGGTTTTGCCACCTTATACGACTCCCTGAAAATTGCTGTTGCAGAAGCATCACTGCAGGCAAAGCAGTCGGAATATGAGAGCAAAAAAACGCTTTTAAATCAGAAATTGGCCCAACTCACCGGAAAACCGTCCGGCAGTTTTGAAATGCTGACCCCTGATTTACAACCGCTTATTTATAACAAAACCAGTTCAGATATCGCCAACAGGCCTGAGCTTCGTGCTCTGTCAGCCGGGGTTGAAGCCCGGAAATTTATGCTGAAATCCGAAAAGTCGCACTATCTCCCAAAAGTTCAGGCATTGGCAACCGCCCGCTATGACAATATATTTAATGCCACTGCTGACTTCAGCGCACCCATGTCGATGGGAATGGAGATCAGTAACATCACCATGGGTCCGACACTTATGGTAGGTGTAGGTTTCAAATGGGAAATCTTTAACATGTCAGGAGGCTCATCCAAAGTACGCCAGGCCAATCTGGAACTTAAGAAAGCTGAAAATGCAAGGGAAGAAGCACGTGAACAGCTTCTGCTAAACCAAACAAAGGTTTCTACCAGTTATCAGGCAGCCCTGATGCAAGTGGCTTACAAAGAAAAACAAAGGCAAGCTGCTTTCATGGCACTCGATCTGGCCCGGAAATCCTACAACCAGGGCATGATCAACATTACCGAACGACTGGCAGCGGAAACCGAAATGCAGAATGCTGAACTTGAATACCTGCAGGCAGTTTTTGCGCAACGCCAATCGGCGATCGAATGCTATAAAGCTACCGGAGATCTGGTATTGTCAAAGATCCGATAACCAAATCAGTCACCTGTTACTTTGTTTTACTCTGAACTCCAAATCAAACAGAAGAATAGAAAATTTTCACAAAAGGCTGATGGATTCAGCCTCAGCAAAAAACCAGCATAAACAAACAGCAATTCAAAAATAATCCTCAAACAATGAAAACAATCAATAAAAAACACTCAGGCCAGCTTTTCGCATTTTTAACCCTGCTCCTGGTTATTGCCCTTGTAAGCCTGGTGGGATGGATAGTAATAAAACCAGAGCCGGTTATTCTGCAGGGCCAGGCTGAAGCAACAGAAGTAAGGGTTTCGGGAAAGGTACCGGGACGTATCGAAAAGTTTCTGGCATCGGAAGGAATGCATGTAAAAAAAGGCGACACACTCGTTTTTATCAGCAGCCCGGAACTTGATGCCAGACTGGTGCAGGCCACCTCGGCTGAAGACGCAGCCAGCGCGCAAAATCAGAAAGCAACCAAAGGTGCCCGCGCCGAGCAGATTGCCACAGCTTATGAAATGTGGCAGAAAGCAGAAGTTGGTGTCAGGCTTGCTGAAATAACCTACAACCGGGTTCAGAATATGTTTAAGGATGGTGTCGTTCCCGCTCAGAAACGCGATGAAGCGGATGCTAATTTCCAGGCTTCGGTGGCAACAGCAAAAGCAGCAAAATCGCAGTATGATATGGCAGTAAACGGTGCCGAAACCGAGGATAAACAAGCGGCAGCCGCCATGGTAAACCGTGCCAGAGGAGCAGTTTCAGAAGTTGAATCCTATCTTTCTGAAACCATGCTCGTTTCTCCTATTGATGGTGAAGTGTCGGATGTATTTCCCAGGCAGGGCGAACTGGTTGGCTCAGGTGCCCCCATTATGAACATCGTTGACCTCAACGATATTTGGGTGGTTTTCAATATCCGCGAAGACCTGCTGTCGAAAATCAAAGCAGGCACAGAAATGGAAGCTATCGTTCCTGCTTTGGGAAATCAGCCAGTTCGGCTTAAAGTGAATTACATAAAAGCAATGGCAAGTTACGCCACCTTTAAAGCAACCAAAACCAACGGCGGGTTCGATGTAAAGAGTTTCGAAGTACATGCAATTCCCGTTTCAGTGGTTGAAGGTTTGCGCCCCGGCATGAGCCTGATGGTTGATTATGAGAAACTCAAATAACAGTGTCTGTCATAATATACTGATCAGTTTTTCTTCAGAACCATTATCATAACTATCCCTTTGAACCAGGTACCGAAATATCATCCATGAACTTAATATTAACAAACATTCGTAATGTCGTAATGCGGGAGCTGAACCGTATGACATCGCGCAGCCTTTACCTTTATGCTGTGCTGGTGTTCCCGGTTCTCACAATCCTTTTTTTTGCCTCCCTCTTTAAAGAAGGCGTTCCTGAAAAGATGCCCATTGCCATTGTGGACCTTGATCACACGGCCACCTCACGCAAAATCTGCAGGAATATAGATGTAACGCCGTTAAGCAATGTAACGGAATATCTGCAATCGGAAAATGAAGCAATGTCGGCTCTGAGATCGGGCCGGATTTATGGTTTTGTTGTGCTGCCCAAAAATCTGCAGGCCGATATCCTGACCTCCAGGCAACCCGCAATCAGTTACTATTATCAGAATGGCCTTTTGATCGCCGGCGGTCTGATGCAGAATGATCTTACACTCATTCTGCACACGCTGTCGGGAGGGATCAACATTCAAAAGCGAGAAGCTATGGGTCAGCCTGAAGACTATATCATGTCGCAGGTTCAACCGGTTCAGCTTAGTACGCACCAGCTATTTAACCCAACCGCCAATTATTCTGTCTATATATCGACCATCGTCTTACCGATTATGCTGCAACTTTTTATACTGATGATGACCGTATACAGCATTGGGATAGAAATCAGGGAAAAGACTTCACGTGTGTGGCTAAGGGCTTCCGGTAAATCAATCTGGGTAGCTTTAACAGGAAAATTACTTCCCTACACTTTCATATTCTTCATCCTGATGATGTTCCAGAACTTCATGCTGTATAAGGTAATGAAGATTCCGATGCAAACCAGCATTGGCTGGTTGATGTTTGGTTCGTTATTGTTTGTGTTGGCTTATCAGGCCATCGGAATTTTTTGCATCGGACTGCTTCCGTTGATGCGACATGCCCTGAATTTCTCGGCATTTTACGGTATTCTGGCACTGACTCTTTGCGGATTCTCATTTCCGACCGAAGCCATGCCTGCAGTGTTTCAATATTGGGCGCACGCATTTCCTGTAAGGCATTATATGCACATATTTCAAAACCAAATCCTTACCGGGTTTGAACTAAAATATTCCATAATCTCATTCGTATACCTGGCTGTGTTTCTACTGCTTCCCCTGGTTATCATAAACCGGCTCAAATCAGCCCTGATTTATCAGAATTTTATAGAAAACGTTCATCGGAACTAACTGAAAATGAAAACAGATTCACTTATTGAAATGGTGCTTACGAATAAAATGAAGCATAAAAACAGAATACCAAATGAAAAATAATGAAACACATATGCTGACCCTGATTAAGGATGGGATCCTGAATACTATGAGGATCTGGATGCGTGAATATCGACTGATATTCTCAGACATAGGGGTAATGGTGATTATTTTTGCTGTACCCCTGATTTATCCCCTGCTCTATTCATTTATCTATTATCCGGAAGTTGTTCGTGAATTGCCCATAGCGGTAGTTGACCTTTCACATTCAACGGATAGCCGGCAGTTTGCCAGGAATCTGGATGCCACCCCCGACCTGAAAGTAGCTGCACAAAGCCTGTCAATGGGGGATGCAATTGTACTGTTTAAAAAACGTGAAGTCCGGGTATAATTCAAATACCCGAATCATTCAGTGCTGACATCGCTTTGGGTCGCCAAACTAGTATATCAGCCTATGCTGATATGGAGTTTTTTCTATATTACAAAGCCCTGATGACTGGTACCAGCTTTGTAGCACTTGAAACGGGAAAAGAAATACAGATTCGCAACCTTATGAATGCAGGCCTGACAGAAAGAGAGGCATCGGTATCTGCCGGGCCAATACAACTCATTGACAACGCAATGGCCAACAGGTCGGGTGGCTTCGCCAGCTATGGAATTCCGGCTGCATTAATACTTATTATACAGCAAACCCTTATACTGGCTATCGGGATATTGGCCGGTACCGCCCGCGAACGTCATATTTTCGGAACACTTGTACCCCTTGATCGCAAACGCCTGGGAACATTAAGGCTGGTAGCAGGAAAAAGTGCAGCCTACTTTTCAATTTACGCCCTGCAATGCGTATATATGCTTGGAATGATACCGCATTGGTTCGGATATGGCCGCTCAGCAGGCCTGGGTGAAATCATTGCCCTGATAACACCTTTCCTTTTTTCAAGCATCTTTCTCGGGTTAACCTTGTCGGTTATTTTCCGGAACAGGGAAAGTGCCATGATGCTTTACCTTTTTACTTCCATTCCGTTGCTTTTTTTGTCCGGTATTATCTGGCCGCTTTCCAATTTCGATAGCGTGTGGCTTGTGGTTCGCGAAATATTCCCATCGTCCAACGCTATGTTTGGGTTTATCAAGATGAATTCTCTTGGAGCCGGCATTTCTGAAACCAGCGGAGAGATTACTGCTTTGTGGGTACAAACAGGAATTTACTTTTTGACAGCATGCCTGGTTTATCGATATCAGGTTAACTTTTCAGCACACATGCGCAGTGAGCTGGCTTCGCATACTTACAGGGACATCCGCGAAAGAATCGAAAAAGGCTTAAAGGAGAATATAACGGTTGCATCGGTCCGGAATCTGCAGAAGCACAAAGCCATCACACCCATGCCGGGTAAATTAAACATCTGTCATCCGGTGACAGAACAATGGCTCTGATTAATTGCCTGGTATCAAAAGGGAGTCAGAAGTGATGGATGATATAAATTCAGAGAATTGCACTCAGTCACACTGTGGAAAAGGCATTTTGCGAAATATCATTATACCATTGAAAATCTATACTTTAAACCTTATCTTAAGAATATTATTCAGACTAACAGATTATTATGACTGACCAGTCCTAATTTGTTATACGGAAAACTGTATATTAGCATTTAATGATGCCTGCATGTAAAATTTGTTTATGCTTTTTTAGCTTTCCCGACATAGAGTCTGTTATTTCAGAAGAGTAATGTTATAGCCCTGGGTTACTTCATCTGCTTTTCTTCCATTACATATAGGATTCATTGCATAAACTGCAATTGGATCCGGACATACCTGAATATTACAATTAACGGTTATTAGTGCAAAAAGGGAAGTAAGTATGGAACAGCACATTTACAAAGAAATTTTGCAAAGTGCCCCCTTTGCATATGCCTGTCATCGTATCAAATACGATCAGGAATCGATTGGCATTGAACTGTTTGTAACCGATGCAAACAAACAGTTTGAAGATTTATGCATGTCTGACAAGCAAACAGTTATAAACCGTTGCCTGCCTGTTATAATGCCCGGATTGTCAGTGATATCGGACAATTGGCCTGCAATGATGGGAGAAATTGCGATAAAAGGGCTTACAAGACAACTTGAATATATCCATTTGGAAACGGGCAAACAATATACCTTACAACTCTTTTCTGCAAACAAAGATCATTGTGTTACCCTGTTTCATGAGATTCCGGTTACCAATCATCAGGAAGAACTGATGCCGGAAGATGGTGATATCAATTTCATGGATCTTTTTGAAACGATGGCATTAGGGGCTGTTTATCAGAATGCAGATGGAGAAATAATCAGAGTTAATCAGGCTGCTGAAAGAATTCTGGGGCTGAGCAAAGATCAATTACAAGGCCGCAGTTCAATTGACCCGGCATGGAAGTCAATGTACGAGGATGGATCAGCGTACCCCGGGGATGAGCATCCCGCGATGGTAGCGTTGAAGACCGGTAAGCCGGTATCCGGAAAAATTATGGGTATCTTTAATCCGGCATCCAACAAAACCAGCTGGATAATTATTGATGCAATTCCTCAATTCAGGACTGGTGAAACAACTCCCTTCCGGGTTCACGTTACATTTCTGGATATTACTGAGCGGAAAATTGCTGAAGACCTGCTGCGTGAGAGTGAGGAAAAAATGCGGAGTATTTATCGGATTGCACCAGCCGGAATTGGGATTATGTGTCAAAGGAAATTCATCAGTGTAAATTCAGAAACCTGCGAAATGACCGGATACACAGAAGACGAACTCATTGGGGCTGACGCAAGGATTTTGTACCCCTCAAAGGAAGATTATGAATATGTAGGTAAAGAAAAGTACAGGCAAATAGGAGAAAAGGGAACCGGTAGTGTATCAACCAGGTGGAAGCGAAAAGATGGCAGGATTATAAATATCATCCTCTCCTCAACAGCCATTGACCCAAACAACCTGGACAAAGGAGTAGTATACACCGCAGTCGATATATCAGAGAGACAGAAAGCCGAAAAAAGTCTGGTTGAAAGTGAAGAAAAATTCAGAGCTGCGTTTTTTACCAGTCCCGATCTGCTGAGTATAACGAGCCTGAGTGACGGGACTTACCTTGATGTTAATGAAGCATTTATCAAAGCATCGGGCTTTACCCGTGATGAGATTATCGGTAACTCAGCTCATACTCTGAATATATGGTACAATCCGGAAGATCGCAAAAAAATGACCGATCTTTTGAAAGAAAAGGGTTCACTGGTAAATTTTGAAACAGAATTCCGGCAGAAGGGAGGAACAACAATCCATGGTTTGATGTCGGCCAGTATTTTAACTCTTGGCGGTAAACCACATCTGCTTGCTTTTACCCGTGACATCACCGATCGCAAAGTTATGGAAAATGCACTTCGGTATAGTGAAGAACTTTACCGGACAGTAGTTTCCGCATCAGCAGATGGCATTATTCTCCGGGCAAAAAGCGGAAAAATACTTACCTGGAATAAAGCAGCAGAAAGAATTTTTGGCATCACATCAGAAAAGGCATTTAATCAGATTTTTGACAACCGGAAAAATTTCCTATACAGAGAAGACGACACAATCTATCCCGGCAATGAACATCCTTCCGGGATTACCTTGTCTACGGGTGAACCAATCCGTAATGTTCAAATGAAAATAAAAAAAGAGTATGGTGACTATTATTGGATAAATGTCAATACAAACCCGGTCTTCAGCGACGACAGCGGCAAACCGTCTTCAGTTGTTATAGCCTTTACAGATATCACCAATCTGAAATTAGCCCAGAATGCATTGAGAGCTTCAGCAGAAGTGGTTAAATCAATTCCTTCAGGTCTGTTTATTTTCAAATTCGAAGAACCGGACAAATTTTACCTCTCTGATGCCAATCCAGCTGCTCTTCATTTAACAAAAATACAACCTGAAAGAATAATCGGGAAGGAATTAAACGAAGTATGGCCGGATATTTCGAATGCCAGCCTGTCCTCTCATTTTCTGAATGTTATACAATCATCGGAGCCATACTTCAGGAATAACTTACCATTTTCCAACAGCCTGACAGAAGGCATATTCAGGATTACAGCCTTTAAAATGCCAAACAACAGGCTTGGAGTAGCTTTTGAAGATGTGACTGAATTAAAGACGGCTGAAGATCAATTAATAAATGCTAAGGAACGGGCCGAAGAAAATGAAGTTTTGCTTCGTGCCATCATAGAGAATGCCCCTTTCGAGATATGGGCAAGAAATAAGCATGATATTGGCATTCTCGAGAACCAGAATTCGGTGAATTCTATCGGAAGTATCCTTGGGCAAAAGCCTGGTTCGGCGGGAACGCCGGCAGAAATATCAGCCTTATGGAAGTCAAACAACAAACGGGTCTTCAAGGGGGAAATCATTGATGAGGAATGCGATATTACTGTTGAAGGAGAAAAGCGGATTTATCAGCAAATTATTGCTCCGATTGTAACCGCTACCGGGATTGATGGAATTGTAGGATTTAACATCAATATCACTGATAAGATCCTTGCGCGGCAGGCCATTGATAATGAAAGGAAAACCCTTCGCACCCTGATTGAGACCATCCCTGATCATGTTTTTATGAAAGATCTGGATGGCAGGTACATTACCTGTAATTCGAGATTTGAAAGTCTTGCAGGAATTTCCGGGAAAGAACTTGAGGGCAAAACCGATTACGATGTTTTTCCAAAAGATATGGCTGATTCCTTCAGGTATCACGACAGAAAAGCCATAGAGTTGAACAAGCCTGTAATGAATCATGAATCTGTCACCTTTAAAGGCGATGGCCATATTGAGATGCTTGAAACCTATAAAGCACCAGCCTACAATGCAAGCGGGAAACTTATTGGCATTTTGGGAATTTCACGTGATGTTAGTGCGGTCCAAAAGACGCAGGAAGCATTGAAAGAAAGGGAAGAAATCTATTCTTCAATCGTAAATCAGGCAAGTGATTCTATCGGGCTGATAGATATTGAAACCGGCCGTTTTGTGGAGTTTAATCATTCAGCCTATCAAACACTCGGATATACACAGGACGAATTCTCGCGGATGCGTATCATCGATATTGAAGCCAGGCAAACTGAGGAGGATATTAAAAATAGTTTTATCAGAATTAAAGAAACCGATGGATACACATTTGAAACATGCCACAGGCATAAGTCGGGCAAAATTCTGGACGTAAGAAGCAGTGCCAGAATCATCAATATCAGGGGTAAAGAATATATTTCGGCTATCTGGAGCGATATTACCGGGCAAAAAAGAACAGAGGCCATGATGATTGAAAAGGATCTGATTTTTCAGTCATTGATGGACAACAGTCCGATATATATTTTCTTTAAAGACCACCTCATTAAATCTCTCTACCTGAGCAGAAATTTTGAACAAATGCTGGGCAAGCCCTTAAATGAACTTATCGGGAAAGACATGAACGAACTCTTTCCATCCGACATAGCCGTCAATATGATAAAGGACGACCAGAAAATCCTGAATCAAAAACAGTTGGTTGAAGTTGATGAGGATTTTAATGGCCGGTATTATACTACCATCAAATTCCCGATATTCAGAAAGGATAAACCGCCCATGCTGGCCGGATTTACAATCGATATCACCGAACGGCAACATGCACAGCATGCACTCAGGCAAAGTGAAAGGATACTTAAGCAAGCCCAGCAGATTGCCAATATGGGAAGTTTTGAGTTTGATATTGAAAAAGGAACCTCAGTCTGGTCGGAAAATCTATATAAAATCTTTGATACAGAACCGTCCGGGAAATCCGGAGCAACTCTCCGCACAATTATCCCATCAAATGTTATTCAGGATGATATTGCTGTAACAGAAAAAGTATTTAAAGATGCATTGGAGGGGTTATGTCCCTATGAACTTGATTTTCGTGTTAGGAGGGAGGATGGTTCTATAAGATATATGCATTCACGGGCTGATTTTGAGCGTGACGGCACAACAAACAAACCTGTTCGTATGATTGGGCTTATTCAGGACATCACCGAACGTAAGAAAGCCGAAGAAGAAATTATTCTCCTGAACGAAAGCCTTGAAAAAAGGGTCGAAGAACGTACCCTTGAGTTGCAGGTTGTAAATCATGAACTGGAAGCCTTTGCTTACACTGTATCGCATGATCTGCGAGCCCCTCTGAGAGCTATCAATGGATTTACCAATATCTTAAAAGAGGATTTCAGCAAATTACTCAATGCTGATGGAATGAAGTTAATTGAAACAATTACCGAAAACGCTGGCCGGATGGGTTTATTAATTGACGACCTGCTTACTTTCTCAAGGCTCAGCCGTTCAGAAATGAATCTGGTTGAGGTTGACATGAACCACCTGGTGAAAATAGCCTACCAGGAGCTTACCGACCCGGAGCAGCGGGCCCTGATTTCGTTCAATACTGAAAAATTACCATCCGTTATGGCTGATAATTCTTTGATTAAACAAGTATGGCTGAACCTTATTTCAAATGCAATAAAGTTTTCGTCGAAAACAGAAAAACCGGTAATCACCATTTCAGCAATTAAAGAAACTGATAAAATTATTTATAAAGTTTCCGATAATGGCGTTGGATTCAATATAAAATATGCCGCTAAATTATTTGGTGTATTTCAGCGGTTACACAGTGTAAGAGAGTTTGAAGGAACCGGAGCCGGACTGGCAATTGTTCAAAGAATCATTATCAGACATGGGGGTAAAGTATGGGCAACTTCTGAATTAGGCAAAGGTGCTTGTTTTTACTTTTCACTGCCCGAATAAATTCCATTTAAATAAATAGCTTGTCTTATAAAATAGTTCAATTACTTATCGCTGGTTAATTGATTAAATGTTTTGCTTTCTGGGTAATCCAGGTAAAATAAATAGCTACAGGAGAAATGGACGACAACACCCGCATACTGCTGGTTGAAGACAGCCTGGCCGATGCCGAACTGAATAAACGTGAAGCCCGGAAAGTACTGGAAAATTGTAGTTTTAAACTGGTTGAAACCGAGGAAGCATTTCTGGAGGAGTTGAAAAACTGGCAGCCACATCTGATTCTCTCCGACTACAGTATGCCCGTTTTTGACGGCCTTTCCGCACTGGCACTTGCACTTAAATATTCACCTGAAACGCCGGTTATTATTGTTACAGGTTCAGTTAATGAAGATACCGCGGTTGAATGTATGAAAGCCGGAGCCGCCAATTATGTTATCAAACAGAGTATAAAAAGACTTGGCACTGCCATACTGCATGCACTTGAAGAAAGAATCCGTAAGATTGACCATCGACGGAGCCAGATTGCACTCAGCGTGAGTGAAAAACGTTACCGGGAATTGTTTGAAATTTCGCCACTTGGTATTGTTGTACAGGATGCCAGAAATATAATTCTCAATATTAATAAAGCTTACTGTGAGATTTCCGGATACAGTGCTGAGCAACTACTGGGTAAAAATGTCAGTATCCTCTGTTTGGGGAGTCTTGAGTTGGACAATATCAAATCTAACACCTCCAAAATTCTTTCCGGTGAGATACTGCGGCATGAAGTAATGAACCTGCGAAAAGATGGGCTGCCTATTGTTATCGAGTTAACTGAATCTCCCATTACCCTGGAAGACGGATCGACCGGAATTCTCAGCATGGCTGCAGATATTACAGAAAGAAAGTCTTCGGAGAAAGAATTGGAATTTATGAACCACAATCTCCAGTTCCTGTCAGATTATGCTCTGATGTTAACAGGTGTAACTGAAAATTCCGACTTCACAAAGGTTGTAGTAGATGCGCTGAAACGCCTGACAGGAGCAGAATTGATCTTATTTTCTGAATACAATTCCAAAAACAGCACCCTGATAACGCGTCATATTTTGGTAAATCAGGAGATTGAGAAAAAAATGACCGGCTTATTAGGTAAAAGTTTTCTTCAACTATCATTGCCTGTAAGCCCACAAATCTATAAACACTTTCTTGAACATAGCTCTCAGACTTTCAGCTCCCTGACCGAACTCTCCTTCGGGGTAATACCGGAACTCATTAACCAGGCTTTCCTGGAGCTTTCCCATATTAACAGATACATTGGTATTTCCTTCAATGTTGGAGAAGAAGTTTATGGAACAGCAATTATCGGTTTAAAACATGAACAGCCTGATCCTGACGAGAAGTTACTTAATTCTCTCGCTCATCTTACCTCTTTAAACATGAGGCGAAAAAAAGCCGAGGAAGAATTAAAGGAACGTGAAGAACGGCTGTATAAGATTGTGAATTCATCTCAGGATGCTATGGTGATCATGAATGAAACCGGCAATGCCTATATCTGGAATCAGTCTGCACAGCGTATGTTTGGCTACACCGCCGAAGAAATCAGTGGTAAAAACCTGTACAACCTGATCATGCCCAATCACGACCAGGAACAATTCAAAGGCGTTTTTGACAATACTCAGGAAACCGGAGAAAGCAGTTCCACAGGAAAGACCATTGAATCGGCCGCATTGAGGAAGAGTGGTGAAGAGTTCCCGGTTGAATTGGTGTTGTCAGCAATTAAAATTGACGATGAATGGTATTCAATAGCTTCCATTCGTGATATTACCGAGCGTAAACGTGCCATTGAATCCATTCTGAGTAATGAGAGAAAGTACCATAACCTGTTCGATGCCAACATAAACGGGATTGCTGTAATCCGCATCAATCCGGACGAAACTGTAACAACACAAATTCAGGTAAATAAAGCGGCAGCAAACATGCTTGGCTATACCCCTGAAGAATTGACTGCACTGCCTATGCATGTTCTGGAGGCCAATATCACGCCTGAGATACTCGAAGAAAGGCGCAATGCATTAGGTCGAAATTCAAGCCACATTTTTGAAACCCTACTGATTCATAAATCAGGAAAATTGATTCCGGTTGAAATTTCAGGAACGTTCATAAACTATGATGGTGTGCCGGCAATCATGAACATTATGCGGGATATCTCTGAACGAAAGTTTAGGGAAAACCTTCAGAAAATGCAGTATAACATTGCCAATGCGGTTATCAATGCCAATTCTCTTCATACAATGTATGAGGCAGTGAGGGATGAACTTTCCAATATTATTGACACCACCAACTTCTTTGTAGCATTTTACAACGAGGAAACCGGCATGATGCAGTCACCGTTTGAGCAGGAATTGGATATAATAGAGGAATGGCCGGCCGATAAATCACTTTCCGGATATATTGTAAATCAAAAGAAATCCTTATTGTTAACCAAGAGCCAGATATCGGAGATGGCCGAAAAAGGTATCATTAACCTGATAGGCACACGATCTGAAAAATGGCTGGGAGTACCACTCTTTAGTGGCAAACAGGCAATCGGTGCCATGGTTGTCCAAAGTTATGACAACCCCAATGCTTACAATGAAGATTCAAAATATGTACTTGAACTGGCGGCTCATGAATTGGGTAATTATATAAGCCGGAAAGAAGCCGAACAGCATGCCATTAAACTTTCAAAAGCTGTTGAGCAAAACCCGGTAAGCATTGTTATTACCGATAAAGAAGGTAAAATAGAATATGTGAATCCAAAATTTATCGAAGTTACCGGATATTCCTTTGCCGAATCAGTTGGAATGAAGCCCAGTATTCTGAAATCCGGAGAACAGGATAAAACCTTCTATGAGCATCTCTGGAACACCATTTCTGCCGGTGCTGATTGGCAAGGTGAAATAAAAAACAAAAAAAAAGACGGCAAGTATTACTGGGAAAATGCCATTATTTCGCCCATCTTTGATGAAAAAGGTGCAATAACCAATTTCGTGGCTGTTAAAGAAGACATTACTGAAAAGAAAAATATAATCAGGGAATTAAGCATTGCAAAAGACAAAGCAGAAGAAAGTGACCGGCTGAAAACAGCTTTTCTTCAGAATATTTCACATGAAATCAGAACACCACTGAATGGAATTCTGGGATTTTCGGAACTCCTGATCCAGGAATGGACCAGTCCTGAAGAACGGATCGAATACAGTGAAGCTATCAATTTAAGTGGAAAACGATTGATTGAAATTATCAGCAATGTACTGGATATTTCCATCATCGAAACGGGTCAGGTTATATTGAACCCCGTCAGTTTCAGGCTTAATCAAATGATGCTTGAACTTAATAATTTCTACCACAACCAGGCTTTGCAGAAAGGGTTGGAATTGAAATACAAAATGGGCGAAACCGATGAAAACAGCCTGATAAATGCCGATCATTCGCGTATAAATCAGGTTCTGACTAACCTGCTGAACAATGCTATCAAATACACGAAAAAAGGGAATATCAATTTCAGTTATAAATTCCTGAATGCAGGAGAAGTATTGTTCTCAGTAACTGATACCGGCATAGGGATCAATGAGGCTCATCATAACCGGATATTTACCAGATTCTACCAGGCAAATAGTTCGAATGCCCGCAATTACGAAGGAGCCGGGCTTGGTCTCTCAATCAGTCAAGGACTGGTTCAGGCCATGGGTGGAAAAATATGGTTTGAATCAGAACCCGGGATTGGGTCCTCCTTTTATTTTACAATTCCATTGTCCGGATTCCAGATACAAAGCGAAGACCCAATCTCAGATATAGCAATTCACCAGGATAATGAGATTGTGCTTATTGCCGACGATGATTATACAAGTTTCAAACTGCTGCAGACTACCCTAAAGAAAAGAAATCTCAAGGTTATTCGCGCTGAAACAGGGCTTGAAGCAGTTGAAATGGTTAAAAAATATGAAAACATAATGCTGGTGCTGATGGATGTGAAAATGCCCGAAATGGATGGATTTGAAGCAACCCGTATCATCAAATCATTGAAGCCCGGATTACCCGTTATTATCCAGACAGCTTATGCATTCAAGGATGATACTGAAAAAGCATTTGCCTTCGGATGCGATGATTTTCTGTCAAAGCCAATTGCAACAGATAAATTATACCAGATCTTTGAGAAATACATGGGAAAGAAAAGCTGATTTCTATTGTATCTAAGGAAATGAGATGGTTAATGAATTTCCGGCAAAAATCAACAGGAGGCAGGTTAATAACCTGACCTCCTGCTATCGTGTTTCACCGAAGTTTGCGAAGGGCTATGTTGCTATCGGATAAACAGTTTGTTCTCAGAAAGAATGTTTGCCCCGATAAGTCTGGCTATGTATATTCCTGATGGAAGATCTGTTTGCAAAAAGTACTCACCGCTGTTATTGAATGAACGCTTTAAAACTTCCTGACCACTGATGGTATATAGGATGAATTCTGCCTTGTTTATAGTAGCCGGGAACTGAATGCGTATATCTTTATCAAAACTGCTGATCTTTATCTTTTCCGTTTCTTTTTGGTCAGTGCTCCAGGGTAATAAACTGATAAAAAGCGTATTTTCAACACCTCCTGAAGGGTTTTGCGTATCTACGCCCCATTGCCACCAACCATCGGGTGAAAGGTATTCGCCAAGCAGGCTACCATCTGAAAGGTTGCGGATCTCGATACGCTGAACACCGGCATCGTTTACATTTGGGACTATTCCACCCCAGGAACCATCAACTCCAGTTACACTGTTACAATAGAATGGGGCATATACGCCGGTAGCACAGAAATCAACGCCGCTGGTCTCAATATGGGTTGCATAAAGCGGTCTGCCGGTTCCTTCGGTATTGTCGAACAGATAAACAAAATCGCCGGGGTTATCAAGGCTGACTGCCTCAATGGCAGTACCATGGGTTAACAATGCTTCGGTTCCGAATTGAAGTACCGTGGTAAAGTCAATTGTTGTTACCCTGTTGGCAACTGTTGAGCCTTCTGCCCCATCATTGAGTGCAATGCGCATATACAGCTGATTCCCGGGTGTGAAACGTTCATTTCCGGTAGGTTCGGCAATAAACCAACCGGTGAATGTACCATTGATATCGGTGATGAACTCACCATATTCACCGGGCGTTCCCAGTGAAGTACTGCTGGTTCTGGTAAAAGTTCCCTCCTCTGAAACATAGATTGCGTTTCCGGCCCCGTCTGAGGTTGCCGGGTCAGAACCCGCAACAACTTTATTAAAGTACCGGTAGGTGGCATCAGGACTCAGGTTTACAATGGTTGCCCTGAAAGCAAACGGCACCCTTGTTTCATTGGTACCGTTGATACCTTGAATATACAGTGGCAATGTGACATTCGAAAGCACCGGTTGATCGTCGGTTGTAACCAATCCGCTACAGGTGACCGTTTTATCTGTTGCTCCGCCGCCGCTGTTTACAATTGATTCTCCGTTGTATTCACCTGCAGGCAGTCCGGCTTTCAACCGCACACTAACTGTAACCGGCTGCCCGGTAATTGTTCCGTTGGCGAATGGAAAGTTTATAAAGGATGTATAATTGGTACCATCGGATGCTATTTCATAATTAGCTGGGGCTGATACCGTTATATTTCCGCTCCCGGTAAGGTCTGACCCTCCCAATTGATATGTTTGTGCAGGTGATGGTCCAAAATCAACAGTATAAATAAATCCATTCAGTATAGATGGGTTAACGCTTAGCAGCGGTTCAGGGACAGGTAACAGCTCCAGCACCAGTATATCCGCATCACCACCAAACGGATTTCGGGTATCATAGGCGCCCCAGACCCCGTTTTCAGAAGTATGAACGGCAACAACAGCGCCATTTATCCGGCTTCTCTCTTCAACCCGGCGTATACCATCCGGTAGAATATTGGGGACAATGCTGCCCCATGATCCGTTTATTCCCTGCACATCAGAAGTGTAGAATCCCACATACGATCCAACAGATGTAAAATCAATGCCGGTGGTTTCAACACTGCTTCCGTTAACCGGCCTCCCGGTCCCTGCAGTATTATCGTACAAAAAGATCATATTGCCTGGTATAGCCGCGGAAACTCCCCGGATGCCGGTACCTTGTCCTGCCTGGTTCTGATTGCCGAAATTGATAACACCGGTTGCTCCTGTTGAGGTTAATCTGTAAGCTATGGTTGTCCCGTTGTTACCGTCGTTGAGTATAATCCGCATGAAAACCTCGTTACCCGGTGTAAATCTGGCATTGCCGGTTGGTTCTGTAACAAACCACCCGGAATAATTACCCGATGCATCGGCCGCAAATTCACCATATTCACCCGGGATGTCCATCGCCGGGCCACTTGACCTTGTATACGTACCATCTGCATTTACAAAAATACAATTGCCGCTTCCATCAGAGGTCGGACTGTCGGAGGAGATAACCACTTTATTAAAGTACCGGTAGGTGGCATTGGGGGTGAGGTTAACAATTGAAGCCCGGAATGCAAAAGGAACCCTTTGGGTATTGGTGCCGTTTATTCCCTGAATATATTGTGGAATGGTTTCTGACACAATAGATGGAACAGGTAAGGTAACTGTTCCGGAACAGGTAACTGCCATATCGGGCGCACCTCCGCCACTGTGCATTATTTGTTCATTGCTGTAATTTCCGGCAACCAGCCCCGATTTCATTCTAACCTGAACAGTAAGAGGTTGTCCTGTGATTATACCACCTGCAAAAGGAAGGTTGAGTGTCGGAAGATAGGTCGTTCCATTCAGTGATATTTCAAAATCAGCGGGTGCCGTGACCAATATATTTCCGCTTCCTGTAAGATTTACTGCTGTCAGTGTATAATTTTGAGGAACTGAGGGTCCATTGCCTGCTATATAAGTGAAGTCGTTTAAGATTGAGGGGCTGGCATTGATTACCGGATTAGTTCCTCCCGTGAGATCAATGACCAGAATATTGTCGAGGCCACCCGTTGGGTTTCGCGTATCGGTGGTTCCCCATACACCATCGGTTGAGGTATTTGAGCTGACAACTTCCCCGGTTGCCTGATCCAGTTCTTCAATAAGCCTGATCCCGCCCGCGTTCACATTGGGAACAATACCGCCCCATGAGCCATTAACACCCTGTACGACCGTGCTGTAGAATGTAGCATAAGAATTTGCGGCGGCGAAATTAATTCCGGTAGTTTCTATACTGGTTCCGTAGAGCGGCCGGCCGTTTCCGGCTGTATTGTCGTAAAGGAATACAAAGTTCTTAGGCAGTGAACCGGATATGCACCTGATACCGGTACCCTCAGCTGAGACTACTGTGTTGCCGAAATTTATAACACCAGCTGAAGCAATGGTTGTAAGTCTGGTATCCACTACTGATCCGTTTGCCCCATCATTCAGGCAAATCCGCATGTAAACCAGGTTGCCCGGAGTAAATCTGGCATTACCGGTAGGCTCTGTCATGAACCATCCCGTAAAACTACCGGTTGCATCGGTTAAAAATTCACCATAATCTCCTGCATTTTCCAGTCCGGGCGAGGAAGTCCGAACAAATGTTCCGTTGGTACTCGCGTAAATCACATTCCCCGACCCGTCAGAAGTAGCAACATCACCATTGATCACCACCGAATTAAAGTAACGGTAAGTAGCATTCGGAATAAGGTTAATGAGTGTCACTCTGTAAGCATAAGGCACCCTGTTGGTGTTTGTTCCGTTAATTCCCTGGATAAACTGAGGCAGTATTTCTTCTGCAATCTGAGGCGCATCGGCAGGGGTGATTGAGCCGTTGCAGGTAACTGTGGTTGTTGCTCCACCTCCTGAGTTATCAATGATTTCGCCATTGTAATCCCCGGGGTTAAGCCCGGCAGCCATTCTAACGTAAACCGTAACCGGCTGTCCTGTGATAATACCTCCGGCATAAGTGAATGTTGCTGTTGAGCTGAAGGTGCTTCCATTGGAAGAAACTTCGAAATTATCTGTGCCCCCAACAGTGATGTTGCCTGAACCTGTAAGATTTAATCCGTTAAGCGTGTAGGATTGACTGGCCGAAGGACCATTGCCTTCAACATACACAAATCCTGAAAGGGTGGTTGGATCGGCCGTTAAGACCGGTATTGCAGCTATGCCTGAAAAGGTAACATTGTCAAACCGCCAGGTTCCTCCCTCCATAACTACTTGTTGAAGTTGAAGCCCCATAATTGGCCCCATCTACAAACTCGGAAACCATCCTTACAGCAAAAAGCGGATTGTTGTTTGCTCCTGTTAAAGAACCAAGATTTGCTGAGCGGACAAACCATGAATCACCGGCATCTGCAATAAATCGCCCGTTATCAAAACCAGCATCCACACCAGCATTGGAGTTGACCGCATTTGAAATGGAGGCTTCAAAATCAGTCCAGTTTGCACCATCAAGCGTGTATTGCAACCGTACCCGGTTAGCAGAGGTGTTGCTATGGCGTTGATGCCAGCTTACCTGAATAACGGAAAAACCATCCGTTGAAACATTGTACTGAGTACCGGCAGTTCCCTCATTGGTTCCCTGGGCGGGATAACCGGTTGTGTGCCATGCCCTTCCACCAGTTGTAGTTCCGGTGTAACCTGTATTGAAACTGGTTGTGATTCCACCGATTGCGGAAGCTGTTCCGGTTCCGGCAGAAGGGGTAATTACATCCCCTTCAAAAGTCCATTGGGTAATGGTGGTTTGTGCCAATAATTCGTTTGAAAACACCATTAATAATCCAAAAGCAAGATTCTGAAATAAATGAATTATCCTTTTCATAACCGGAACTTATATTTGTTAAATTAAGATCCTGCACCCGTTGTTGATTTGGCAATCAACAGCAAGTGCAGGATCAAGCACAATTATTTCTGTTCAGTACAGAAGGCTTTACCTGATAAATACCTTGCTGCTCACTGAAATTTTATCACTGATAATCCGTACGATGTAAATACCCTCAGGCAATTCAGTCCTGAAGGATGCATTTGTATTGTTAATCCTGAAATCAGAAACAATCTGGCCATTCACATTGAGCACCTGAACAGTGCCATCCACTACCTGATTTAGTTCAAGGTGAAGGGTATTACCAATGGTATAAATCCTTCCGATGGCAGAAACCGGTGAATCGATGCCGAGTGTGGTATTCAGAACCAAAACATTGTCCATTCCGCCCGATGGATTCTTCGTATCGGTTGTACCCCAGACACCATTTGCGGAAGTGTGGCTGGCAACAACGGCACCGTTGGAAAGGCTGCGTTCTTCAACACGTTTAACTCCATTTGCATTGATGTTTGGAACAATCCCTCCCCAGGCACTATTAGTCCCGGCAACACTTTCGGTATAAAATGCAGCATAAGAGCCGGAACCGGCAAAATCAACTCCTGAGGTTTCAACCTGTGTGCCATAAAGCGGGCGACCAGATCCCTGTGTATTGTCGTAGAGAAATACAAAGTTCTTAGCTGAATAATTGCTAATACCACGAACAGCTGTTCCGGTGGTGTCGGAAGAATTGGTGTAGAATCCCAGAACTTTTACGCTTTCGGCAGATGTAAGGCGGGTTGTTTCGATTGTGCCGGCAGCACCATCGTTAAGCACAATCCGAACAAATAATTCAGCACCTGGTTTAAACCTGGTAGCATTTCCGGTGGGTTCAGTTACAAACCAGCCACTGTATACACCGTCATTGCCGGTGGTGAATTCACCGTACTGACCTGCAGTGGTGAAGGAAGTGCTGCTGGTACGGGTAAAAGTACCTGCTGAGGCATCAACAAATATACAGTTTCCGGCACCATTGTAATCAGGGGTGTCTGAACCCAGAACAATTTTATTATAAAACCTGTAGGTTGCATTGGGAAGCAGGTTCGTAAGGGTGGCAAAGTAAGCAAACGGGACGCGGCTAATATTGGGAACGGCTCCCTGTATATACATCGGAAGCATAATAGATGCGATGCTTGCCGGGGTAGTAGCTGTAACTGTTCCTGAAAGGTTGACGGTAAGATCAGGAGCTCCGCCGCCGGTTATCAGAAGCGTTCCGTTGTAAGTGCCCTGAGCCAGACCAGCTTTCATACGGACATAAAAGGTCATATTGGAGAGTGCACCATTCTCATAGCCGAATTGGTAGTAACCCATATAATCAACCACATTGACCGAGATTTCGAAATCTTCGCTCGGATCAAGAGTGATGGTACCGGTAGCCGGGGTAAGATTAAACCCGTTCAGTAATACACTTTGTGATTCAGCGGGTCCGCTGCCATCGATATAAGTAAATCCGCTCAGGTTGGCAGGATCTGAAGTAAGAACCGGTGAGCTGCCCCCCCCCTGGAAAGTAACATTGTCATAACGCAGGGTTCCGTTTTCACTGTACGTTGAGGTTGCAGTTGAGGCAGCATAGCCGGACCCATCAAAAAATTCAGATACCATTCTCACAGCAAATGAAGCATTGTCAGAAGCTCCGGGAATTCCGGCAAAACTTGCAGTACGCTGATACCAGGTATCCCCGGCATCTGCAATGTATCGTCCACCGTCGAAACCTTTGTTAACGCCTGCTGCAGAATTTGAAGCGTTGGTTTCGTCGGCAACAAAATTAATCCAGTCGGCACCATTCAGCGTGTATTGAAGGCGGACCCTGTTGGATGAAGTGTTGCTGTGGCGACCATCCCAGCTTACCGAAACGTTGCTGTATCCACTGGTAGAAACGATGTACTCAACACCTGCAGTTCCCGAGCCTTCACCTTGCAGTGGGTATCCCGTTGAATTCCAGGCGCGGTCAGGAGAACCGGCAAAACCGGTGGCAAAAGTTGCTGTTGTACCACCAACCAGATTGGCAGTACCTGATCCGGTGGATGGTGTGGTAACATCACCCGTAAAAGTCCACTGTGCAATAGTAACCTGAGCACCAGCCTGAAATGCAGTCAAAGCAAATCCTGCAAATAAAAGTGCTGCTGTTACAAATGTCATTAAGTAATTTTTCTTCATTGTTTTTGATTTTTATATTTGAATAAACGGTTTTACTCTCATTAAGAAAGCATAAAAGTACATCGAATTTGATTTTGGGAGTCAAATATTCCTATTTTTTAATCATCACCTGAGCAACAAAATAACATATTTTCCGTATCTTATTGTTAAACTGATACTTAGAAATGATTGATTGGGAAAACCTTACATTTTCCAGATTATGTCCAAAATAAAATCACCCAAAGCAGTCAGAGGAGAAAAAATCCATATTTATCAGAAAGCCTGTTGAGTGGTAAAAATACAAATATAACCATCATTGTGATGAATAAAATGCATAACATAAACACATCATAAAATGGTTTAAATGTAGCTAATGATCAATTATAACTCTACACTAATTGTCTTATTCTATTCTATTTCATTTATTTAATCATTCATATTTCCTATACACCATCATAAATCATAAAAATACCGCCTGAACAAAGGAGCCAATCCAACAAGAATTATCTGTAGATTTGAACTTCGAAATAAACATCGGAAAAGCTATGTTACTATTCCGGCATGCCAACAAGTCAATTGAACTGATTGACAATTTTCTAAACCTGGTAGATCAGGGTGTTATCATCTTTAAAGAAGGGGTCAGGAATTACCTGTATAATAACCGGGAAAATTTTCTTGATAACCTAAGAACGCTGTCAGCACTGGAAACTGAAGCAGATATCATTAAACGCCAAACTGAAAATATTCTTTACACCCAATCTCTGATGCCTCAGCTAAGGGGCGACATTCTTAAATTACTTGAAGAGCTCGACAACATTCTTGACATGGCAAAAACCAGCCTGTTTCAGTTTGATGTAGAGGTGCCCTTTATCCCTGCAGAGCTTAACCAGGATCTCATTAAATTAACAGAATTGTCAGGAGCGGCCATTGAATCAGTGGTTCCGGCCGCCAGGGCATACTTCAGGGATCCGGAATCGGTTAAGGAAAAACTCCACCGGGTTTATCTTTATGAAAAGGAGGCCGACAAACTGGCAGATGCTATTAAACGAAGGGTCTTTCAGGAAATGCCGGATATCAAATTAAGCGAAAAATTTCACCTGCGTTATTTCACCCTGCACATTGAAACTTTATCCGATGCAGCGGAAAAAGCTGCCGATGTCCTGTCAATTATGGCTATTAAAAGAACCATCTAATTAAGCTTCAGCTGATGCTGTTTTTTATTTTTCTATCAAGTGGTTTATTTTTAGGTTGGTCTCTCGGAGCCAACGATGCAGCCAATATTTTCGGTTCAGCAGTTGGTTCCAAGATGTTGAGATTTAAAAAAGCAGCACTGATAGCAAGTATTTTTGTTGTAATCGGAGCTGTTTTTCAAGGGAAGGGTGCTTCTGACACGCTCTCCAGCCTTGGCGCTGTTGATGCATTGGCCGGAGCATTTACGGTTTCGCTCTGCGCTGCCATCACTGTATTCTTAATGACAAAATATGGGTTACCGGTATCTACCAGTCAGGCCATTGTCGGAGCCATTGTTGGATGGAGTATTTATGTAGGATTGAAGACAAACATCGGGGTTTTAACCATCATCGGAATCAGTTGGGTAGCCAGCCCGATACTTGGTCTTGTGTTTTCGGCAATCCTGTTTCTGATGTTGAGATGGGCGTTGAGAAGAAGTAAAATCCATGTAATAAAACTGGACTCCTATATCCGATATTCACTCATTGCTGTTGGTGCATTTGGAGCCTATGGTCTGGGTGCCAATAACATAGCCAATGTTATGGGTGTTTTTGTTAACTCTGCACCTGACCTGATGATTGATTTCGGGCTTTTTAGCCTCGATGGGGAGCAGTTGTTGTTTTTAATCGGGGGGCTGGCCATCGCCACCGGAATATTTACTTACAGCGAAAGGGTAATGAATACGGTTGGACAGGGTATTCTTTCATTAACCCCGGAAGCAGCAATCATCGTTGTGCTTTCACAGGCACTGGTTTTATTCGTTTTCTCGTCTTCATGGCTTTCCGGAGTATTTGTTACCATTGGCTTGCCAGCAATTCCTCTTGTGCCCGTTTCAAGTACCCAGGTTGTGATTGGATCGGTGCTTGGAATTGGTGTGATAAAAGGAGTCAGGGAAATAAAGCTGAAAACACTTGGAGGGATCGCCATTGGCTGGATAACTACTCCAATCGCTGCCGGTTTGCTTACCTATTTTTCGTTATTTTTTGTTCAGAACGTTTTCAAACTTCAGGTAACTTCTTTTCAAAAACATTCATCACAGATTGTCGGTGAAGGGTTTCCCGATATTTCCAAACCAGTACAGGAGATAAACCTTGTTCTTCCCGGGATACTGATATTGCTTGTTTTCGCCATTGCATTTCTGATTTTTCTTTATTTCCGGCAACAGAAATTGAGGTTAAAAGCTGAAAATGAACTTCTTCAGCAACAAAACCAATATTATCAGGCACAAAAAAATCTAAGCGGGCTCGAGGTATCAGCAGTTCAGCTTGAAAACAATCTTTTGGCCCAAAAATTAGAAACAAAGCGCCGTGAATATATCAATGTAGCGCTCAGCATATCGGCACAAAGAGAATTCCTTCAATCGATCGCTGTGAAACTCAGTGAAATTAGTCAAACATCCGATAAGGAATTGCAGAACAATCTTTTAAATGAACTTATCCTGAATGTCCGTCAGAAGATGACTTTCAGCAATGAAATGGAGGAGTTTTATGCTCAGATTGAGCTGATTCATAAGGATTTCAGGCAAAAACTGAGTTCCTCTTTCCTTTTGTTAACCGAGCAGGAAAAAAGACTCGCCATTTTGCTCAGGCTTAATCTTAGCTCCAAAGAGATCTCTGCGCTCCTGGGAATATCCCCAAAGAGTGTTGAGATTGCCAGATACAGGCTGCGAAAGCGGCTTAACCTGAATAAAGGGGATAATCTATCCCGTTTTTTGCAGAACCTTTAAACCTAAATAAATTATGAAACAAATGAAACAACCGAAACTTATCCTGTTACTGATAATGTTTGTGCTATCTGGCAGTCAGGTATTTTCACAAGAACCCGATACGGCTGTTCGCTACAACCAGTATGGCGTTAAAGTAAACAGAACTCACCTTGAAGCCGAAGAGCGCAATGGGACACTGGTTCTTGAAAGCAAAGACCAGAAATACAAGATCTGGTATGATGCCCGGGTACAGGTAGATGGTGCCATGTTTTTTGGTGATACCTATAATCCCATAGGCAACGGGATGTCAATCCGCCGCGCACGCTTTGCTGTAAAAAGTGCATTTGCAGAAAAATGGTATGCTGAGTTTGATATGGACATATCCAATTCCCAATTGGAACTTAAAGATGCTTACCTTGAGTTTTCTCCCAACAAAAATCTTAGCCTCCGGGTAGGTAACTTCAAGGAAGGATATTCTGTTGAATCAACAACCACTTCCCGATACCTCACTTTTATCGAACGGGCGAATGCAGTGAATGCGTTCGCACCATCACGACATATCGGATTTGCTGCAATGTACAACAAAAACTGGCTGTTTGGAATGGGCGGTATTCACTTCCAAACTATAGGTGACCTGGAGGAGCGCGTTTTTTCGGAAGACAATAACAAAGACTATGGTTACGATGAAGGGGTCTCGTTTACCGGAAAACTTGTGGCTATGCCATTTTATAGTGACCCCAACAAGGGACTTCATTTCGGTGTGTCCGGATCGTACCGAACACCAAAATCTGATGCAGAAATCCGGGGAACCGAACGTTACAGTGTCCGCTCACTTACATCAATCAACCGTAAGAAATATATGGATACCGACATGATGCCCGGGGTTGACCATATTGTGCTGGGTGGAATTGAGCTTGCAGGCTATCATAAAAATTTCAGGTTCCAGGGAGAATACCTGCTAAGTAATGTTTCACGTAAAAATGACCTGCCTGAGGAGCAATTTAATGGATGGTATGCCTTCGGAAGTGTGCTGCTGTTTGGGGGAAAATACAATTACAATACCAGTGAAGCAGAATTCACCCAACCATCCCGTGGTAAAACATGGGGAGATGTAGAGCTTGCCTTCCGCTATGATTACCTCAATCTGAATAGCCGGAATGATGGGTTAATTATGGGTGGAGCCGGTGAGGGATATACCTTTGGCATAAATTACCATGTTAACAACAATGTTAAAATTATGTTGAATTATGCCTACCTGAACCACGACCGTTATGCCAATGGCAAGGGTAAATTGTACGTAGGCCATGATTCAGCCGGTGAACTGACGAAAGACCCTGAAAAAGTTGTTGAATCAGCCGGAGAAGCCGGTGAGGATTACAGCATGATCAGCATCAGATTTGAAGTTGACTTTTAATTTAAATACCCTAAATAAAAATCGCAATGAAAACACGAATTATATATTTCCTGCTGGTAATCACAGGTTTAATCTTTTCTTCATGCGTAAAGGATGAAGTGTTTGAAGGCCCGCCTTCATTAAGTGAATTGACGATATTTCCCCAGGCACCCCTTGATGCTGATGTTGTATCTGTGAGTGTAAAAGCTACGGACCTGAATGGTCTGAAAGCAGTGAGACTTTACTATAAAGTTGATGCAGGAGCCTTTACTTCTGTTGATATGGTTGTTCTGGGCGGGCAACCTGATATTTACAGCGGCATGATTCCGGCGCAGCAGGCCGGTAAAACCGTTACCTATTATGTAGAAGCTGAAAATGAATCAGGGCAGAAAGCCTGGGCTCCGGAAGGTGCCCCGGAAACTACTTCATCCTATACAATCGGAGCACCAGGTGTCGTGATGAATGAGATCTATTCGCGCGGGACTGTTGAAGATCCGGACTGGATAGAAATCTATAACAACTCTGATGTTCCGGCCGATATCAGCGGCTATAAAATCTACGATTCTGGTGGTCAAACAGGCGCAAAGCCAAAGAAAAGTATTCCGTCTGGTACCATCATTGAAGCCCATGGATTTTTTGTAATTGTGGTTGATGATGCCGAAGAAAGTGGTTTCGGGCTTTCAAGCGGAGGCGAGGAGGTTTGGTTTGAGAGCGTTTCGGGCAGCATTATCGATGATGTTACCTACCCCACTTATGAAGCAAACCAGTCATACGGCCGGATACCCGATGGCAGCGGTTCATGGGTAATTCTTGACCAGATCACCAAAGGTGCGGTCAATGATAATTCACCGCCAGCTCCTGTAATCTTTATCAATGAACTGTATTCAACCGGTACAACCGAAAATCCTGACTGGGTTGAAATTTACAATGGTTCTGCCGCTCAGGCCGATATAAGCGGTTATAAAATCTATGACTCGGGAGGACAGGCAGGAACAAAGGATAAGAAGGTATTCCCGGCTGGCTCGGTAATTCCGGCAGGTGGCTTTCTCATTATTGTGGTAGACGATGCTGAAGCAAGTGGTTTTGGACTCTCAGGCAGCGGGGAGCAGATATGGCTTGAAAACTCAACAGGAACGGTGATTGACGATGTTACTTTCCCTGCGCTGACAGAGAACCAGTCATTTGGACGTTTCCCGGATGGCAGTACCAACCTTCAGGTTATGAATACCGTAACCAGAGGTGCAGCCAACAGCAACGTAGATCCCGAACCAACCATTGTTATCCTGATGAATGAAATTTTCTCAAAAGGCGTTGATCCTGATTTTGACTGGGTGGAAATATTCAATGGTTCAACCGTTGAAGTAGATATTTCAGGCTATAAGATTTATGACAGCGGCGGACAGTCGGGCGTAAAACCTAAAAAAGAATTTCCTGTCGGGACTATTATCCCGGCAGGGGGATTCTTCGTAATCGTAACCGATGATGCTGAGGAAAGTGGTTTCGGACTTTCGAGCGGCGGCGAGCAGATATGGCTTGAAGATGCTGCTGCAACCATCATCGACGACGTAACTTTCCCGGCTATGATCGACGGACAATCATACGGACGCAAACCCGATGGCTCAGCCGGTTTCTTTATCTTTACGGAAATAACCCGTGGAGCTTCCAACAACAATGCCGCAACTCTGCCTTAAACTCTGTAAAAAACAATTCCGGTTTTAAACAATTATCCGGATAATAATAATTCCAAACCTGATAGGTCGGTCAGTGTCCTGAAAGTTTTTATGATCAGGCCCTGAAAAACGGCCTGTCAGGTTAATTAAAAAATTAAAATCATGTCAAAAGAAAAAGTTGAAATAGGGGAAATCTCGAAACCCCGCTTCGAATTCCGCTCATTCGGGCAGAATTTCGATAATGCACACAAACGCATGGCCCGTTTCTCCTTGCCTGTTCCCGAAAAAGTTTGGGAACGCCATTCAGATGAGATCTACATTCTGTCGCGCACCAACGACATCAACAACACCAAAATCCGTGACGGGAAAATGGATATAAAAACCTATGTGCAAACTGTTGACGGGCTCGAGCAGTGGAACCCCCTGATGAAAGGTGAATTTCCCATAAAGGCTTCGGTGCTTAAGGAAGAGGTATTCCCTGCCTTCCGGGTTGAAATGCCGGCTTTGCAGAAGGAAGTTTATACCTATGATGAATTTATGGAGATCGTCTGCAATCACCAGGATTTGCAGGCTGTAAGGGTGCACAAGCAAAGACTCGGCTATATGGTAAACGATACCATCTGCGAATTCGGAGAAGTTCTGATCAACGGAGCCAGGGTAGTTACCATTAACTCCGAATCAACGGAAGTTGAGGACATCAGGAAAACAATGAAAGATGTGGGTTTGGAAGGCGTTGAAAACATCAATTACCTGCAGGCAATCAAAAGAGTTATTGGAATGATTGACAAGCCGTTGGCTAATTAAAAAGAAAAGAAATGGCACAAGAAATAGAACGCAAATTCCTGGTCAGTGGTGAGTTTAAACAACTGGCCCATAAAGAGACCCGCATTACACAGGGCTACCTTTCATCAGTACCCGAACGGACCGTCAGGGTGCGCACCAAAGGTGACATAGGTTTTATCACCATTAAGGGAATGGGTAACGCATCCGGCGCAAGCCGTTACGAATGGGAAAAGGAAATTCCGGCTGAAGAAGTTCGTGAGCTGCTCAAAATCTGCGAGCCGGGTGTGATCGATAAAACCCGGTACCAGGTAAAAGCCGGCCCACATACTTATGAAGTTGATGAGTTTTATGGCGAAAATCAGGGACTTATAGTCGCGGAGGTTGAACTTGGTGCTGAAAACGAAACCTTCGAAAAGCCTGAGTGGCTGGGTGAGGAAGTTACCGGAGATGTGAAGTATTACAACTCAATGCTGATGAAGCATCCATTTACGAAATGGTAACCGTGTTTAAGTTCCGGGCTGCCCTCTGATCATCCCTGAAGGAAAGTATTTTTAGCTCACCTAAGCTGTTTTTATGTCGGAAAAAGATGATGAAATAATGGATGGGCAGACATTTGATCCGCTCGATATGCGCAATTACCGCATTGAAAAGCTGCCAAAACGTGAAAAATCAGGATTTGAACGCTGGCTGGCCATTATAGGGCCAATCCTGGCGGTGCTTTCGTTTGTCCTGTTTGCCTTTGTAATCAGGTTGCCGTTTCTTCAACATATTGACCCTGCCCAACTGGTTTCAGAGGAGGCAAAAAAAGCTTATGAAAAACTCGGCTCCCTGGCTTTTACGCGATCAAACGAAATGATGCTGGCCATATTTATTGCCGGTATTATTCTCTGGATAACCGAGGCCATTCCAAACTACCTGACATCACTGATCATTATTGTCAGCCTTGTACTCACCGGTGTGCTCAAAGAGAAGGAAGCCTATGCCCAGCTGGGGCATCCGGTAATGTGGCTGAACATCATGTCGTTTGTGCTGGCGAGTATGCTGGTAGCAACCGGTGTTGCCAAAAGGTTTGCACTATGGTTTATCCTGAGGTTCGGGAAAAATGCCGGGACCATTTTCATGAGTTTTATCGTTATCAACATCGTACTTTCGGCCTTTATCTCAGCTACAACTGCCAAAGCAGCCATTCTGCTGCCCATTTTTATGGTCATAGCCGCCATTTATGGTGCAAGGGGTGGAAGCTCCCGCAATAATTTCGGAAGAAGCATTGTACTTCAGAACCTGTTTTACATCAACATTGGCGCCAGCGGATTTCTCACAGGTTCGGGAGCCAACCTGCTGGCAGCCGCCCTGATTGCAGGAGCAACAGGAAGCACCATTTTCTTTTCAGATTGGCTGTTCGCCATGTTTCCGGTGATGATCGGGCTTGTGCTGATCGGGTACCTGCTTGCAATGAAGGTCTTTTTTCCACTTTCACCGGAAGAGAGACTACCTCAGATTGAAGGCGGAATGGCCAGGCTGAAACAGGAATATGAAAAACTGGGAAAAATCAGCCGGCAGGAAATAAAGTCGATCGCAATATTTCTGTTGATCCTCGGCTTTTGGTCAACCGACCGTTTACATGGCATCAGTCCAACTGCTGTTGCCTTTGTGGGTGGTATTGTTGCCCTCTTACCGCGAATCGGTATCGTAAAATGGAATGAGGTGGATATCCCATGGCACCTGATGCTCTTTTCGGCAGGCGCCTACACCCTGGGTTCAGGGCTTGATGCCACCGACCTTCCTTCGATTGGTGTAAATGCATTCTTCGACCACCTGGGCATCAGCAATCAAACACCATTCTGGGTTTTATAC
This sequence comes from Bacteroidales bacterium, assembly GCA_016709025.1. Classification (GTDB taxonomy): domain Bacteria; phylum Bacteroidota; class Bacteroidia; order Bacteroidales; family Lentimicrobiaceae; genus Lentimicrobium. Next base: position 128,238 of record JADJEQ010000014.1, read on the forward strand.
CTGATGCTGACGGGCGTTATGATTTTCAGCGCTTTGTTGTTTCAATCAAAGACCATGCGGGCGATGATCTTTATTCCCATCGCAATAGGCGTTGCCAACCGATTCGGTTTTAGTGTGATAAGCCTTGCATTGCCGGTCGCTTTCATGATTGAGCATGTATATGTACTGCCATTTAACAGCAAGCCGGCTGCCCTGATCTATGAAACCGATCAGTATAGCCTTACCGATACCTTCAGATTTGGGTTTACCATTATGGTGATTGCCTGGTTGTTGAATATTGTGGCCGGAGAAACCTGGTTCAGGGTGCTGGGGATCACACCAAACGGTGTTTTTGGGTTGTTTTAACTGAAAAGCCTATCCGGAAAACACCTTATAAATGCTGTGCCGGGTTTTATAAAATCACACAACTGAGCCACGCAGCATGATTCTTTATTAACCGGTTGAATGATTTCAGGCAAATATTCTCTAATTTTAATCCATGATTGAAGAACAGGTTAAAATACACGATAAGTTTTCGGTTGAGATAAAATTGGGATTTCTTGCCCGAAAGAAGCAGGAAATCAGTGAATTTGCTGTGAACACATGGATTTTTATCCCAAACAGCCTGGATATTAACCGGGTAACCTATGAGAAGTCAGATTTTTACCGTGACCTGAAATCGAACATCAGGTTAATTACCCCGGTATATTTGCTACGTGACATCGCGATCAGCGAAAAACCACCTTTCTCGCTGATGGCTGTGTCGTTTCAGGATCTTGCATCAGAACCAACACGGACTCGCATCTCAGAATATGAATACCATATCAGGATGTTTGTTTCCATAGTAAAGAGTGCATTACGCGAGGAAATCAACCATGTGTTGCACAACGGAATACCAGGCGATCAGGAATACCTGATAGAATCATATGTGAAAAACATCAGTACCATCGCAGAAAATTACCGGAACCTGAGGCGTGTAATCAATGTGCCTACCATCAGCAAAGAGCTGATGAATTATTTCCTGTTTGGCGATGAATTTCTCAGTAACCTGATCGAACAGCATTCGTTTAAACTACTGGATGGTCTGGGAAATAAAGCTACTTTGCCGGAAAATATCAAAAAAGTGTTGACGGATCTGATCGCGGCCGAAGTAAATTACAAGCGGGAAAAAGGCTATCCGGTGGTCGAGAAAGAAAGTCGTGACCGTAACCGTGACCTTGTATTCAGGCTCAGCCTGCTGAAAAAATATGCAGAGAATGAATTGTTTCTAACCACCAATAAAAAGCGCGATGGTGTATGGGTTGAACAGGTTTACCTGAGCATCGCCGCTGGCATTTCGATGGTATTTGCTACAGCGATCGCTTTTTCGTTTCAGCAGAAGTTCGGGAATTTTACCATGCCGTTCTTTGTTGCACTCGTTGTAAGTTATATGCTCAAGGACAGGATTAAAGAACTGGCCAGGTATTATTTTGCGCATAAACTTGGACGCAGGTTTTTCGATCATCGTACCGATATCAGCCTGAGTAACCACATTATAGGCTGGAGTAAGGAAAGTATGGATTTTATCACGGAAGCCAAAGTTCCGGCTGAGGTAATCAGGGTGCGTAACCGCTCGGCTATTTTAGAGGCGGACAACCGCAATAACCGCGAAAAAATTATTCTTTACAGGAGGCTGGTAAGGCTGAACCGGAAAAGCCTGGATGATTGCAGCCAGTATCCGACCAGCGGCATGAACGACATTATCCGGTTTAACGTTTCCAACTTTATCCAGAAAATGGACAATCCCGTTGTTCCGCTTTTCATCCCGGGCGAGAACGGAAACATCGGAATTGTAAAAGGCGAAAAGATGTATTACATCAACCTGGTTATCCAGCTGAGAAATGAAGAACAATCTGAGCTCAAGCGTTATCGGATTGTGTTGAACAGGAAAGGAATCCGGGAGATCGAGGTTTTCTGAGAAGCATCACTTTAAACCAATTCACCCGTGGGAAAAATTGGCAACGTCACCCGTATTTCCAGACGAAAGTGATTAGAAATGAACCAAAAACAAATAGATGAAAAACAACTGTCATTTAAGCATACTTTTTCCCATCATTGTTCTATTCTCATTAACAATCTCATGCCATTCCCAAATATCTCCTGAGAATAATCAGAATCCGGTTCCCGTAAATGTGCGTACAATCTGCAACCTGCCCGATGAATTGAATGAAAGTTCCGGAATTGGCATCGAAGGCAATAACCGCATCTGGTCGCACTTAGACTCGGGCAATCCGAACGAAATTTATTGTTTTGATACCACGGGCACTCTGCTTCGAACAATCACCATCAGCAATGTTGAAAATATTGACTGGGAAGATCTGGCTACTGATAACGATGAAACATGGTACATCTGCGATGCAGGGAACAACAACAATAACCGCACTGACCTTGCAGTTTATATTATTCCGGACCCTGAAACCATGTCAGGCGACCAGGTGATTGCAGGGATTATAAACTTTACCCTGGAAGACCAGACTGAATTCCCGCCACCTTCCTCTGATCACAACTATGACATCGAGGCAATAATCTGGCATGATGATTCCCTTTTTATGTTTACCAAAGACCGCAGCAACCCGTTCACCGGAATAACCAAAATGTATGTTCTACCCGATACCCCGGGAACTTACGTTGCCAGGCTGGCAGACTCATTCTTTGTAGGAAATACGACCGAATCGGGCCGCATCACCTCTGCCGATATCAATCACCATACCGGCGAACTGATGCTGCTGACAAATACCGGACTGGTTTCATTTACCAACTATCCGGGCAACCGGTTTTTCGATGGCGAGGTCACGAAATACAACTTCACCACCATCCCCGGCCAAAATGAAGCCATTGCATTTGTGAGTGCAACAAAACTGTATATGACTGAAGAGGGAAGCAACAACTCGCCCGGACCGCTTTATGAGATCCGGCTTCCCCAGCCCCAGCTTTCTATAAATACCACAACTGTTGCAAATGCGTTGAAGGCATATCCAAACCCTGTTCAGGATTTCATTAAAATTTACTGTCCGCTTAATGGAGATGCATTGCTGAAAATTATCGACTGCGAGGGCAGGGTATTAAAAAATTCTGTTTTTGATCAGGAAGCAACCTGTTACCTTGGTGGCCTTAAGCCGGGTGTTTATATAATCTGCCTGATGTCCAGTGAAGTTATGATAACAAAGAGGATCATAAAACTTTAGTGGACAGAGCCTTCTTCTTCAACAGCATTTGGGCTTTAATCCTGTAACTGTATTTATCATAAGGCCACAGCAATTCTATCATAAGCTGAAAATAAATTCATTCAAAGTCTTGCATAAATCCTGATATTTCAGCTATATTTGAATTACAAATAACAATTCAAAACCCAGAGCCTATGAAAAAGTCATTACTTTTTATCACATTATTAACAATCAGCACGTTAGGCTTCAGCCAGACGATGCTCCTCGAAGAGTACTTTAACGATCCGGTTAATATTCCTGCTACATGGACTACCGTAGATCAGGACGGTGATGGTCACAACTGGTATGTTGACACCTATGATGCTGAAATATACCTGGTTTCAGCATCATGGGAGGACGATGTTGTGCTGACTCCGGAGAATTATCTGATTTCACCACAGATCAGTCTTGCCGGACTAACTGGTACTGTTAAACTTCGCTACACCATACAGGTCGCTGACGAAGAATATTTCGCAGAGCATTACAAGGTTGCTGTTTCAACTACCGGAAATGCAGTTACTGATTTCACAAACATTGTTTTTGAAGAAACCTGCACGGCAAATGATTATTACGAAGTGCCGCCCTTCTGGCACGAAAGGATTGTGGATCTTACCCCTTTTATCGGGCAAAGCATATACCTTACCTTATGCCATTACAATTGCACCGATATGTATAAATTCCTGCTCGACAGCATCCAGGTTTACAACCTTGATAATGTTGGCGTTGGGAAACGGGATCTCATGAATCTCACTGTTTACCCGAATCCTGCAACGGATAAGGTTTATGTAAACGGGGAGTTTGAGAATGCCCGTATTACGCTCTTTACAGCCGATGGCCGGCAGATGTACGTTGCTGAGAATGAAAGTAATCAAACTTACATCAATGTCTCCGGATATGAGCGTGGCATGTATCTTTTGCAGCTTGAAACTTCAAAAGGAATTGTAACCAGGAAACTGGCGATTACCAACTAGTGTCAAGTCAAAAGTAAAAAGTCTAAAGCTAAAAGTTGAAATCCGAATAAATGATGGAACTTTCATTTCATTCGAGGGACACTTTATATTTGACATAACACCAGGTTTTCAATTTGATAAATCAACGGGCTGCCTGTATTCAGGTGGCCTTTTTTAATTGGCAGTTTGTATGACCCTGACTTCCTGATCTGCCAGAGGGAGGGAATGGATGGTCGGATTGTTTCGCCCTTTCAGGGTGCTGTTCTACAGGGGGTTCGGTAAACCCCGGATTGCGTCCGGGATTGGGATGTCTCAGGCTTTCAACCTGATCCAAAGATTCAGCAGTGTTGATGGTTTCTGATGCCTCATGAATCTGCTATTCTCCCCTCATTCCACACTCCAGACTTCCTGGCTTGAAGATGCTCTATCATCTCAGGTATGTTCTGGTACCATGGACTGCGTCCATGGTTGTGATGTCTCAGGCTTTCAGCCTGATCCATAGATTCAGCAGTGTTGAAGGTTTCTGATGCCTCATGCAGCCAACATCCCAGCATTCCATCATTCCACCATTCCACCATTCCATCGTTCCATCCTTCCAACATTCCCCCCAAAAAAAAGGGCCACCCGAATTCAGGCAGCCCTTCAAACATTTAACAGTTTCGATCAGAGTTTGATCCAGACTATCTGCATGGCGTGCGGACTAACTCCGGTAAGCCAGTCTTCCTGTCCGGTGCCATCGAGGTTGGAGCGTATAATTTTACCATCAGGTGCTGAATTGGAGATTTTATAGCCCCAGAAAAGCTTATCCCGCTCATGGTCAATGGCCATCCCCCAGGTTGCCTTTGATCCGAAATCACCGATTTTCGACAATCCTGAACCATCGGTGTTGCAGACAAAAACACCGTTTTCGGGAATTACAGTCCCTTCAACACCATAAACTGCCATATAGGTTTTGTTGGTTTCAGTGTCTACTTCTATGGCCGTACCATCAATTTCCAGAATGTGCTCTGTCCAGCCGGTCCCGTCGAAGTTCACCGAAAAATATCCTCCGGTGTAGTCGGTCCGGTCATTCACCATGTAAATTTTGCCGGTAGCTTCATCGTACTGCATATCAATCGGGTATTCAGGCCTGGTACCTTCCGTGCTGATAAACACTTCCGGATTGCTTCCGTCGAGATCGCAGCGGTAAATACCACCCGGACGCCCCCAGTAGAGCTTTTCCCCGACAACCATCAAGGCTTCAGGAGAGTCAACAATTTCCTGCCCCGCCACATTCACATCCAGTATTCTTTCCGGATTTTTTCCATCGGCATCGAAACGGTAAATATAGCCCAGTGAATAATCCGATACATATACCTTACTATGGGCTGTATCGACTGCAATACCGTAAGCCCTTGACAATTCAACCGCTTCAAAATCAGCAACCACCGGCGCTTCATCTGTCAGGTAAACCATATAAACTCCGGTTCTTGAAGTGAAATAAAGTACCTGGGTCAGGCCTGCCAACGGGTCTTTGATGTTGACCACTATCGATTTAACCAGTTTGTTATAATGAACATCATTTTCCGGCGTACAGGTTAAGGTAACAGTGTATAATCCCGGTGTATCATAACTAATTACCGGATTGGGGTCAGAGGAGGTTTGACCATTCCCGAAGTCCCACAGGTAGCCGGCAGCATTCAACGATTTATTGGTAAATGTCACCTCGCAGGGGGCATACCCACTATTATTGGTTGTAAAAGTAAAATCCGACACCGTACTCGCCGGCGGGTTTCCAAGTTCATAGGTTTCACAACTGCTTAAAATAAACCCCGGAAGCAGCATCATGAGATATATCAGTATCTTTTTCATTGTTTTCCTTTCTGATTAAGTTAAAAATCAATAACCATCGTTTTGTTTCATCAGGTTGTTGGTCTGCATTTCGCTCAGCGGTATCGGGAAGTAAGTGTAATCTTCATCAATTCCCAGCAAACCGGTAGCTCGTTTTGTCCTCACCAGATCAAACCATCGGTGACCTTCAAAGGCGAACTCATGACGGCGCTCATTTTCAATGGCAAGTTTCAGGGCATCATAGGTTTCGGCTGTGGTTGGTTCAAGTCCTGCCCTGGAACGTAATGCGTTGATACTTTCCTGTATGGATAGAATACTGCCATTGGAATAAGCAAGCGCCTCCGCTTTTATCATATACATTTCGGCAAGCCGCAATACAAACACCGCATCGGACCCGGCCGACAACTGCTCGTATTTGGTACCGTAGACTTTATTCTCAACATCGGTTGCAATTGAAGCTGCAAGCCGTTGGTCTCCGGCTTCATAACTTTGTACCAATTCATCCGATGGAGCAACTTCATAGCGCCCGGCCAGACTTCTGGGAAAGAAATACTCTGCAAGACGGTTTTTGTTTTGTACATCAAAAACAATTTCAAAAATCACTTCGCTGTTACTTCCTTCAAATAATGCAGCATAAGGAGTAACCAATGAGAAACCTCCCTCTGTTATTACCTTACCGGCCATATCAACGGCTGCTGTAGCATCGGCAGCATTGCCGTTTGTATGAAAACGGGTAAGGTAAACCCTTGCCAGCAATGCTGAAGCAGCGTATGAATTTGCCCTTCCGACAGGCATTGTTACAGGTAGTTTTGACTCTGCCTGTAAAAGATCTGCGATGATTTGTTCATAAACCTGATCGGCAGGATTGCGTGCCTGGTTTACATTGCTGATATCAAGTGTGGGTGTTGTTTTTATCGGAACGCCGCCAAAATAGGTTAACAGATTGAAGTGGAAGAGCGCACGCATAAACAGCGCTTCCCCTTCATATTTATCCCTTTCTGCATCTGTCAGGTCAGCCACACTGCTTAAAGCATTCAACACATTGTTTACCCTGTTTAGTCCATCATAAGCAGCTATCCAGGTGCCTTCTATGATTGCGTTGTCGGCAGGTACATCGTTGTTCTCAATCTGGTAGTATTCATAGGTTGTACCGGTCCATTTCAGGTTGTCGGCTGCCAGGTCGCCCACGATTACCCGGTTGCGGCCATAGAGTCCGGCAGCCTGAAGCGCGGTGTATGATCCGATGGTTGCCCGTTCAATTCCGACTTTGTCGTTAAGGGCAGTTTCGGAAGAAATAGATGCAGTAGGCTCAACATCAAGCACTTTCGAGCATGAGCCAAGGATTAGCACGGATGAAATCAGTAAATATGTTATCTTTTTCATGATTTTCAGGTGTTAATGGTTAAAAACCTACGTTTAAGCCAACCATAATGGTGCGCGATTGCGGATAGGTAAAGAAGTCTGTACCCAGGATGATGTTATCGTTCCCGTAATAATTCACCTCCGGATCCATTCCCGTATAGGTTGTGAATGTGTAAAGATTCTGACCTGAAACATAGATTCTGGCAGATTTGATACCGGTTTTTTTCAGTAAGGTTTTCGGGAAACTGTAACCGATGGAAATGTTCTTAATTCTCATGAATGACCCATTTTCGATGAACCTCGAAGAGATGGCCCCATCACCTGCCCTTGGCACATCGGTGATATCTCCCGGTTTCATCCACCGGCGCAGCATGGTGGTGGTCTGGTTGTCTTCTCCTGTACCCGATTCAAGATAAATGCGGGTTCCGTTAAAGACATCGTTGCCCGAAACAGCCTGAAGGAAAATGGATAAATCGAAGCCTTTAAAACTGAATGTATTGGTCATCCCGGCGGTAAAGTCAGGATTCGGGTCCCCGGTTTTTGTGAGGTCATCGGCTGTGATGGTTCCGTCTTTATTGATATCCTCATAAACCAGGTCACCGGTAGTAGGATCTACACCCAGGCAGTTGTAACCCATGAAAATGCCGATGGGTTCGCCCTCAATAACCCAGTTGCTTCCGCGTCCAAGGTCTGCAATAGGCTGTCCATCGTATAGTTTGGTTATTTTATTCCGGTTAGCCGCAAAATTGAACGAGGTATTCCAGGTAAATGCTCCCCTGATATTCTCCGTATTTAAAACCAGTTCAAACCCCTTATTCTCGAGGTTTCCGATATTGGCATAAATGATACTATATCCGGTAGAGGGTGGCAGAGGCCTTTCAAGTAACAAGTCTCTGGTTTTATTGAAATATACATCGGCATTCAGACTGATGCGGCTATCGATGACGGCGATGTCAAGTCCAAATCCGGTCTGTGCAGTGGTTTCCCATTTCAGGTCAGGATTTGGTAACTGGGTTGGTGCAATCCCTGAATTACCACCATAATTGAATCCTCCACCGTACAAACCCAGTGAGGCAAAATCATCAATATCATCATTTCCGGTTAATCCGAAACTTGCCCTTACTTTGAGTTCATTTACCCGGCTAAACTGCTTCATAAACTCCTCTTCATTTAACCTCCAGGCCAAAGAAGCAGCCGGGAAGTAGCCATACCGGTTGTTCTCTCCGAATTTTGAGGAACCATCGGCACGGGCTGTCAGTGTTACAATATATTTATACTTATAATTGTACTTAAACTGCCCGAAGAATGAATTCAGGCCGCGGTCGAGCGCCCCGGCTGAAGCCGCCCTGATGGTGCCTGCGGAGGTTATGTACTGTAGATTCTCGTTTGGAAAATCAATGGCTTCAATATAGGTCGTGCGTCTGGCATATTTTTCAAAACTATAACCGGCCAGGGCTTCAATGTTGTGTTTTTCGCTGATGGTTTTCAGGTATTGCAGCACATTGCTGCTAACCAGGTTGCTGACATAAGATGTGCCTTCAATTCCCAATCCATTGTATTTTGCACCCTGCCTGGTTGTAATGGGATCATACTCATGCTCACGCAGGTTATAAATATCGGCTCCCCACTTGGTCGTAAAGGTGAAGCCATCAAGGAACTTATATTCAAGGAAAACATTACTGTTATTACGGTTTGTATAAGCAACATTAACCGTTTCATTGGAGATGGCAACCGGATTTGCATAAGGACCCTGTTCGTTGTAGGTGCCATCCTCGTTGTATACCGGGTAAATGGCGGGGATTGACAAGGCATTGGGTAATGGTCCGAAAAGGGTCTGGTCGCCTTCAACACGATCGTTCTGCGAGTAACTCATTGAAATTCCACCGCCGATGGTGAGTCCTTTATAGAGTTGGTGATCCACATTCAGCCTGCCCGAATACCGGTCATAGTCAGTTCCTTTAACGGTTCCTGCCTGGTTGTAGTAACTGCCCGAAATAAAAAGCCTGGTCTTATCGTTTCCGCTGCTCACTGATAGTTCTGTATTGGATGTGGGTGCAACCTGCAGGATTTCGCTCATCCAGTCGGTATCGATACCCTGGACATCGGTGCCTTTGTATTCATTCCACTGCTGCGCATTCATCAAATCGAGCATACGTTCCTGCGGCATAGTCTGCCAGCCGTAAGAAGTGTTCAGGTTGATGCTGGTTTTTTGAAGGTTTCCTTTTTTGGTGGTGATCAGAATCACGCCGTTCGAAGCCCTGGCTCCGTATATAGCGGTTGCGGAGGCGTCTTTCAGAATGGTAACCTGATCGATGTCATTCGGATTTACATCCGACAATGCGCTGATTTCCTGACCACTGTAACCTATCTGTCCAAAACTTCCGGACAGTGCCGGCACGCCATCAATCACAATCAGCGGCTGGTTGGTCGCATTTATTGAACTACCTCCCCTGATTTTGATGGAATTCTGCCCACCCGGGGTTCCTGAGTTCTGATTGATGGTCATACCGGCAGCTTTGCCCTGGAGCACACCGTCGATGGTCCTTAGCGGGATGGTCTTGATCTCTTCCTCGTCCACCAGTCCATATGAGCCGGAAATCAACTTTCTGCTGGCTGTGTTGTATCCCATTACCACTACCTCTCCCAGGTCTATATTCTCTTCTGCCATTTCGAGGTTGATTTGACGGCGTCCACTGACCGGGACTTCCTGTTTCTGCATTCCGACGAATGAGAAAACAAGCACTCCTGTCGAAGGTGCATCGAGGGTATAAAACCCGTTAACATCGGTAACCGTTCCTTTCGAAGTGCCCTTTACCACAATTGTAACGCCGGGTATGGGCAATTGGTCGGCTGCCGAGGTTACTTTACCACTGATCGGTATGTCCTGAGCCTTCAGCATACTGACGAGCATGGTAAACATCAGTAATAAAATGTAAGGTTTCTTCATACAATTTGCGTTTGGTTGGTTGTGTTGGTTGGTTGGTTGGTTGCTATTTGATTTTTGTTATTGTAACTTTTACAGGACTGATATCCAGGCGGATATCTGATACCGAATACTCATCCTCTTCACGGGCATTCTCAAAATAATATCCCTGGCTCGATGGTTTTTTTGTAAAGGTAAGCAGGAACGCATTTTCATCGTCGGTAAAATTCAGATTGGAAACGGTTTCAGCACCTTTATTGTCGATCAGATTGATGGTAATCACATCGCGCAGGGTTGAGCCGTTGGCCGATAAGATACCCGCCTGGGCCGGATGTTCACGCTTATAGTACTCGTTACCCCTGGTAGCTTTTTTGCCGGTGGCAGGGATCAGTTCACCGGTAGTCATCAGGTATGAATCTCCGTTTTCAAGATAGCTCACCGAAAGGTTTGTTATCTCAGGTAGTCCCTGCTGGTAGGAAATTAAAGCTTCCGATGCGTTTAAAATGGTAAGGCCTGCCGCCCCGGCAACGTCTATTTTACGCTCTGAAGCAGAATAGATGAGTGCGGTATTTTCATCGACTCCAAAAGCAAGATTAAATTTCTCTTTTGAATTCATGAGCGCCACTACCAGCCGCCCGATTCTTGCCCGCTGGTTAAAGTGCTGATCAACGATCCCTTCCGGGAAAAAGCCCATTCCTTTGGAGAGCAGCAGTGCATCCGATTCCTCGTTTTCCGGTCCGTTGTCTTTGATGATGCCCAGTTTCAAGGCGCCCAGGCTATTCCCGTTGCCGATCATAATTTCGCTCATAATGGCTGCGCCGGCACTGCTGCCACCGATAACCCCTCCCCTGTTGTACACTTCCCACACAGCCTGAAGCACGGGCGTAGGATTGCCGTCGGGCATGGTCAGCGCCAGCATGGTGCGCATCTGATCGCCCCCGGTAAACCATACCCCGGTACAATTCCGAACAGTCCTCGCAAGTCGCTTATCGTTCGCATTGCCGGCCCATTTCGATTCATCCGCATCTTTGGTACTGTCATCATCCATTACCGATATGCTGATCAGGTGGATGTTCTCTTCTCTGACGCCATAAGCCTTTAATGTCTTGCTGATGCTGACCCACGATTGCACCGGAACACCGCTTGCAGAAGGAATCACTGCAAAACTGGCTTTCTCCGGGCCACCGGCAAGCGCAATCATCCTCGTGTAAACCTCCTTGTTATCGGGGCTGAGACCACCTCCGACAATCACCAGGTTGCCTTTGGAGTTCTGGCTGATTGCTGCGTATCCACACAATATCAGTGACAAAACAAACGCTGCTTTTCTAATCATCCGATTGAATTTAGTTTTTTATAAATCTGCCTGAAGCAATGACACTGTTGCTGATGTCTATCAAGCGAATGCTGTAGAATCCCGGTGTAAGTTTAAGTACATCAATAACATCATCATCTCCGGAAAATATGCCTCTTTGAATCACCCTTCCATCGGACCCGATTATTTCCCAGCTTGTATCTCTGTATGATTGGGAAAGGCTGAGGGCATCATAAACAGGGTTCGGGAAAAGGGATAGTTTCTGTATTCCGTTTCCGGCCGTGTTTATCCCGGCTGCCGAAACATCACCCAATATAAAGGGTGTTGTGTAATCGATCAAATCCATCCTGAGCTTTTCGAAACCGGCAACCATCCTGGCTGCACCTGCGTTTCCTGAACCTGTCTGCTGCGAAAAACCGGTCAGGTTGCCTTCGTTGGTCAACACCATCAGGGGAGCAGTTCCGTATCCTGTAAGGGTGGCCTTGCCTTCGGAAGGAGAAAATTTCATGTAATTGTGGTTGGTCAGCCAGATACCATACTTCAGGGTATCCAGCGCCATGGCATAGGGAACAGCCGTGGCCGTATTTTCATAGATATCGCTATCAAGGAAAGTCTGGGGCATAATCACCGTATGGCTTAGAAGTGAGAGACCGGGTGTAAAGGTCATCTCACCATACCACGACGAAAGGTAAGTAAGGTAATTGCCGACAACTGTTCTGCCTGCCAGCCGGGCATCTTCTCCGGCAAAAGCACTGATCATTCCATCGCTGCGAAGCTTTTGTGCCAACAGGGTTCCGTTTGAAGTCAGCAAAAACTGACTGAAGGTCGTTTCATTGTTTTTCAAAAAAAGAATTTTAGCAGCGCTGCCAATGGCACTAGCCAGCTCAGCATCTGTACCGAGCGCGGTGGTTGGGTTATAGACTGAAACACCCGAAGCACCGGCCTCCAAAACCTTTGTTTTAAAACTTTCTGCAAGTGTATTCTCGCCGGAGAGGATCAGAACCACAGCGTCCGAAAGGCCGCTGTTTGTCACGAGGTCGGTAATCATCGTCAGGTTGTCGTTCAGCAGATTGCTCCCACTTGCCAGAACCGTGTAGTTTCCCTGCTCCGACTGACCCGTGGTATTGATCGTGCGATCGAGTGTGGAAAATGAAAATTCCCCGGTATTAAAATCATAAGTACAGCCTTTTAGTAACTGAACCACCTCAATGGAATCAGCCAGTAATTTGTTGCCATTCTGGCTGAAACTGCCTGCGGATTTATAGAAATTGGCGCAACCGGTTCCGTACACTGTACCAAGGCCGTTTTCATCAATGGTCATGCAGGTCATATCATCCATTCCCAGACCAAAAATGTTCTCATCGTGGTTGAACTTATAATTGGCCAGAAATCCCGCCAACCTGCCAAATCTTGCCCGCTCCGCAAAATGGGTGTCGTAAACAAAGCCCGGTTGCAGGTCAAAGAAATCATTCTCCAGCGTTACATATTGATTGTTGGGATTTTCGATGCACTCGTACGAATAAACCGTCCCGTTTTCCGCAGTAAATGCGATGGATGACAGTATGTGCATGCCGGCAGAAGTCCCTCCGATACAACCACCCTGGCTGAATTTTAAGTTTACCGCATCCTGAAGTTTTGTTCCCCGATAAAAATCATAGTATTCATATTGGTCGCCACCCCGGAAAAAGATGACATCATAAGTCATCAGGGTATCGTAGGTAGCCTGGCTGTCGGCACTGTCGCGCGTGGCAATGGCAAATTCCATGGCAAAAGCGGCCCCGCACTGATTCTTCATATACGGGGCCAGGCTGCCGGTCTCTGTTCCTATAATGGCAACCCGTTTCCCTTCAACCGCCCAGCGGTAAGGAGGCGTACTCCAGGAGTTGGCTCCGTTCTTTTCAGAACCACCACCAACAATCAGCTGCCTGCCCTGAGCTGATAATTCCTGAGTGCCTAGAATTATCAACACTATGATAATGAGACTATAATAAAAATTATTCTTAACCTGCATACAGGGAAATAATGTCCGAAAATTTACTACATCAAACTTACAATATTTCTTCCTTTCATAAAAGCACATTTTTACATTTGTTATACTCCGGAAAACCGCTTAAACCAATGGGTACAGAATAATCCGTTTTCACAATGAACGCTTATTCAAAAACCAAAATCCGGGAATCAACAACATGAAACGCAACATTACGGTTGTATGGACACATCTTGTCGTATCCCTAAAAATGCCGTTTGATGCAGACTTTTTTTTATTCTGTAACTCTGAAACCTCACCCCCCAACCCCCTCTCCACCTCATCCGCCCTTCGGGCACCTTCTCCTCAATGAGAAGGAAATCGGACTTTTTACTTTATTGGCGAGGGGGAGCCGGAAGCCTTTTTCACACAGCCACCTTGTAACTGAAACCATGTAACTGTGTAACTCGGCGATTCTGAAACCTGAATCTGGAACCCTAAACTCACCCTGCGACCTGAAACCCTGTAACTCTGTAACTCTGAAACTTTGTTAACTTTGTCATTCAAAAACCCATCAGATGCTTACACTTGTAAAAAATGCCGAAATATATGCCCCGGAGAAACTGGGTTGCATGGATGTATTGCTTGCCGGATCAAAGATCGCTGCCATTGCGAAGGAGATAAACCTGCCGGATTCGCTCCCTGTAAAAGTGATAGATGCGACCGGACTTTTCCTTACACCCGGACTGATTGATGCCCATGTGCACATTGCCGGAGCCGGTGGTGAAGGCGGACCCGCCAGCCGTACACCCGAAATGTTGCTGAGCGATATGATCTCAGCCGGAGTAACCACCGTAGTAGGATGCCTCGGCACCGACGGCATCACCCGGAGTGTGGAAAGTGTGCTGATGAAAGTGAAATCACTTCGTGCTGAAGGCGTATCGGCATGGATGTACACCGGTGCCTACCAGGTGCCAACACCCACCATTACCGGTGATTATGCCAGAGATATTGCCCTGATTGAAGAGGTAATCGGCGTGGGGGAAGTAGCCATTTCCGACCACCGATCTTCCGTCCCGACTACCGACGAACTTACCCGGATTACCGCCCACGCAAGAGTTGCCGGCATGCTCAGCGGGAAGGCCGGAATCATCAATATCCATATGGGGGATGCCAGGGAGCCTTTCAAACCTTTGTACAAAGTTGTTGAAGCCAGTGAAATGAGTTTGCGACAATTTTTACCAACCCACATCAACCGCAACGATTATATTTTTGAGGATGCCAAAACATACGGTTTAAAAGGATACCTGGATATTACCACTAGTTCGTATCCCTATTATCCCGATGAAGAAATCAAACCTGCAACCGCATTGAAGCTCCTTATAGAAGCCGGAGTCCCGTCCGATCACATTACCTTCACCTCCGACGCCTGCGGTTCATTGCCTGGCTTTGATCCGGCTACCGGAGAGCTGATAAAAATGGAAACAGGCAAACCCTCATCGAACCTGCGCGAACTGCGCGATGCCGTTGAAGTGGAAAAGGTTCCGCTGGAGATTGCCCTGAAAGTGCTGACTTCGAACCCTGCCCGGATACTCAAACTGAAGCAGAAAGGTAAAATCGCAATTGGAATGGATGCCGATGTGCTGCTGCTCGATAAAGACCTGAAACTTACAGGTGTTTTTGCAATGGGCGTACAGGTGGTCGAAAACGGGGTATTGCTTAAGAAAGGGGCTTACGAGAATTAAGATTTCCTATAGAAATTGCTTACGCAACCGGGTTCAGAAATAATCAACCTTTGCAAAGCTCCTCTTTACCGTCTTGCTGTACTTCATTTGCGGGTAGCCGAATATCACGATGATTGAATCGTTCATTTTAGCGGGCAGGCCATATTTCTGTTTGAAATCTTTGCCGGTGTTTTTCAGGAATGGCCCCACGCTGCCGATCATACAGGCACCCAGTCCCAGCGATTCGGCCGCCAGGGTGGCATAGGTCGCAGCAATGTAAGGATCGGCCGGATCCGACATATTCCCGTAAAACATCATGGCCAGGGGAGCATCGTAGAGCAGGTAGTTCTCGTCCCTTTTTCGCGATTCGGCAAAGAATTCAACCAAAGGAACCACAAACGACTTAAACATCAGGTAGTTATCCTTGCTCATAAAAGGACGCATTAATGACATTGGCAGTGGTGAAACCATCCACTTCATGCGGTCCAACAGATCAAAAAAGTCATATGAAAATTGTCGCACCTTCTCCTTTGTGTTGAGCACCATCACACCAACATCGGAAGGCGGCAAACCCATGGGAGCGGTGGATGCAAGTGACAGTATCTTATCAATCACCTCCTGCTCAACGGGCCTGTTTTTAAAATCACGGACGCTGCGCCGGTTCAGCAATAACTGATAAAGCTGATTATAATCCGGAAGGTCATCGCGTTTCAACGGGGCATAATCTTCAGGACTTAAGGTGCGTCCTTCCACCATAATGGCATCGTGTGGGCATACCGCCACGCATTGTCCGCAGCCAATACAGCCAAACAGGGGTTTTGGACTTACTTTCAGCGTTTTATCCTCTATTACCAGGGAGAAATCTTTGCATACTTTAACACAGAGCCCGCATACTGTGCATTTTGAATGATCAATAAGAATACTGGCATTTTCGGTTCCGGTACGGCTGGTGGCGACTGACATGCTGATTTGTTTTAAAGTACAAAACTATGATCTGAGTGGTCAATATTCCAAGAAATTATTCTTGAATAGCGTTTTTGGGGGGTTGGATCTGGAATAAAGATCGTTTAATCCAATCATTGAAACACTCCTTGAAATTATACAGGAATTTCTTAACTTTGCTTAAAATCCAATCGAAAATGACAACAATAGAATTAAAAAACATTCTCATTCATAAAATTTCCGGGATAGATGATGTGTCTTTTCTCAATGCGATTAAAACCATTATCGAAACGAAATCTCAATCGATAATTTACAAGACATCCCCGGAGCAACAGCAAAATATAGCTGAAGGCATGGAGCAATTTGCAAACGGAGAATTTTTTACGAATGAAAAATTAGAATCAGACATTGACAAATGGTTCGAAGAAAAATAATCTGGTCTCCAAAAGCCCGGCTTAACCTCATTAATATATTGGATTTTTATTATAAACGAAACGGGTCAATCGACTATAGTCGTAAGCTTAATTTAAGAATTAAAAGATCAATAAAATTACTTGAGAAATTCGCTGAAACAGGCTTTCAAACAGATATTGAAAACATCAGGGTGTTAATAGTCGGAGACTATTGTATTTTTTATCGATATGATCAGGAAATTATAGAAATAATAACCATTTGGGATAGCAGACAAAACCCTGACAAACTTAAACTATAGCGAAATTCATTATCTAACACTAAAATCCGGAAGACATAAAATGGACAATTAAATCTAAACCTATACAACTTGTCAGGATATTGATTGTTTAACGAACGAATTCTTCCCTAATTATGAATATCCTGCTTACCGGCGCCACCGGTTACATTGGCAAACGATTACTCCCGGCTTTATTGGCCAATGGTCACGAAGTAACCTGCATTGTCCGCGACAGACAACGATTTCAGCACGAAACAGGCGGCCGCCTGAAAATTATAGAAGCCGATCTGCTAAACAGTGATTCTTTAACCATTCCCGGACCCGAAACAGATGTCGCCTTTTACCTGATTCATTCAATGGGTGCCGCCATTGATAAGTTTGAGGAGCTTGAAATCAGGTCAGCCAATAATTTCATTCAGGCAATCAAAGGAAGCAAGGTAAAACAAATCATCTACCTGAGCGGACTTCAGAATCCTGACGCGGCATCACCACACCTGCAATCGCGGCTGATGGTTGAGCAACTGCTGATGAACAGCGGCGTGCCTTGTACCACACTCAGGGCAGGCATTATTGTTGGTTCTGGCAGTGCCTCCTTCGAAATTATCCGCGACCTTTCCGAAAAACTTCCGGTAATGGTTACGCCCCGATGGCTGGATATCCGCTGCCAGCCAATTGCTGTCAGAGATGTGATCAACAGCCTGATGGCTGCAATGCTAAATCCGGAGGCAACAGGCAGGATTCTTGACATTGGCGGCCCTGATGTATTGTCATACAAGCAGATGTTGCTTCAGTATGCCGAAGTGAGAGGCCTGAAAAGGTTTATTATCGTATTGCCACTGATGACCCCACGGCTTTCATCCTACTGGTTGTACTTTGTAACAAGCACTTCCTACAAACTAGCTGTTAACCTGGTAAACAGTATGAAGGTTGAGGTAATCTGCCGTGAAAATGCAATTGAAAGCCTTACCGGAAAACAGCCTTTAACCTATAAAGAAGCCATTGCCATGGCATTTGATACATTGCCCGGCACGATGTAACTTCGAGCTGGAAAGATTCTCTGGTAAGCTCCAGCGCGTTGCCCAACCTGAATGAATACATCACTGTTCCGGAGCACGGTTGTCTTCGTGATCACAGGGAAACAGAAATCAAAGCTCCACGGGTGGAGGTAATTTCTAATGTATGGAGTGTCGGCGGTGAAAAAGGCTGGTATTATGCCAATTGGCTTTGGAAGATAAGGGGCTATATGGATAAAATGGTTGGAGTACCGGACTCAGACGCGGACGCACCAATCAGGACGATATCAACGCCGGTGATGCACTCGACTTCTGGCGTGTGTTACTTGCCGACCGGGCCAAAGGACGATTGCTCCTCTATGCAGAAATGAAACTTCCGGGTGAAGCCTGGCTCGAATTCAGGCTGGAGGAAAGCAACGGCAAGACCCTGCTGAAACAAACCGCGACTTTCCGTCCCAAAGGACTTACCGGCCGGCTTTACTGGTATTCGGTGTGGCCATTGCACCAGATTATTTTCAGGGGAATGAACCGGAAAATGGCCGGATGGTGAAAATTATAATCATTTACTGATGTTACGCACACTGCTGTTGTAAAGTGCTGCCGGGAGGTGAATTTGTCAGGTCAGGAAAAAATGCAATGCTAAAAGTACCTTCAGTAGTAGTGCCGGGTGAATATAATTTTCTGATCAATCCATCCCACCCCGATAGCAAGGGCATTGTGATCAAATCTGCGGAAGCGTTTGAATTTGACAGCCGTTTTTTTATGCGCTGAGTTTTGTGCAGTAAGTGCGCCGGATTTATATTCCGTTAATCCGCTTTGCGGTTTCCGACTTCAGGTCATCAATCCACTTGCTATCAACCTTGAGTGATACATAATTTTCAATTGCCTCCAGTAATAGCTCCGGATTTTCATTTACCAGCAGGTTTTTGTGATGCTCGGGCCTGACAAAACGTTGTTTCACCGTATAATCCAGGAAACTGACCAGTTGGTCGTAAAACCCTTTGGTATTCAGCAATGCCACCGGTTTGTCCATAATCTCCAGCTGGTTCCACGACATGGCTTCAAAAATTTCATCAAGCGTTCCGATACCGCCGGGCATGGCGATAAAGGCATCGGACAATTCGGCCATTTTCTCCTTCCGGATGCTCATCGATTCCACCACATGAAACTCTTTCAGGTCGGTGTATGCGACTTCCCGGTCGATCAAACCCCGGGGCATCACCCCAATCACATGGCCTCCTTCAACCAGACACGCATCGGCGATGGCACGCATCAAGCCGATGTTGCTTCCTCCATAAACCAGGGTAATGCCCTGTTGCCCCATCAGCCAGCCGAGCTGGCGTGCGGCAGTGGTATAGTCAGGGGTCGGCGCCGGGTGAGGAACCACAAAAAACACAAATTGATTTTATCTTTTTCATTTTATGATTTCGTTAAAAGTTACAGAATTACAGAGTTTCAGGATTACAGAGTTTCAGGGTTTCAGGATTACAGAGTTTCAAAATTACAAGGTTATAGAGATAAGGGGTTTAGCTTCGCTCATCTTCGGGTAAGTGTTATAGAATAAAGGCTGCACAAATTACGGTTGTAAGAATAAAAAATGTCGTGTCCCTTCAAATCTGACCTTCTGTCCAGAATACTGAAAGATGTATTGTTGAATCATTATCTCCTATTTATTTTGTGAAATACTCCAGCATATCCACGATGGCTTTCTGGCAAACGGGGCAAAAATTATTGTACGAAAGTGATTTCATGGTACAATCGTAAGAAGGGCGGAAAATCCCTTTGGTCAGGTAACCTCCGCCTTCGTAAGCCCCGACCGGATATTTGTTTTTATCACCTTCCCGGGTCGGAATGGGCGCATCCGGCGTAACCATATTCTTCCATTTTGAGTCAAAATCAACCAGGGTAGTGAGGTTGGGTTCCCATGGTTCGATCTTCAGGTTATAGATATCTTCATAGGCCACTTCTGAATTGTAATATTCATCCCCCAGTCCGGCAAAAGAATGCCCGAATTCATGCACAAAAACATAATTGGCATAAGCATTATCACTGGTAAACAGGGCGTAATGGTTGTAGATGCCCCCACCACCATAAACCTGCGAATTGGCCACCACGCATATCTGATCGTAAGGCACATTGGCCGCCACATCCCGCACACTTTTCATGTCGCTGGTCGTCAGGTAGCGGTCGATATCGAAGGTGTAGAAAGAGCTGTTCAGAACGGTTTTCTTCCAAACCTCTTCACCCGGAATATCTGCACCTGATTCAATGGAAGGAGCCAAAACTCCGCTGATGTTAATTTTGCCGCTGTATTCATTAAAGGGAGCGCATTTCATCAAAAAATCAGCCAACCGGGCACAATCGGCTTTGAATTTCTCCATCTCCGTGTTCGTATATCCTTCGGGAAGAAATACAATATCGAGGCAAACGGCCGGATCGCCGGCTTTATTCACTACAAACGAAGGATATTCATGGCGCCGTTCTTTTTTGATGAAATAGCTATTCGGATCAATCCTGTAACTGAATTTCTTAAACCATTCTCCTTCCCGGGTATGGTTGTAAAAATCTACCATCACCGGCTTTTTCGGGAAGGGGAAAATCACATTTTCAGGATAAGACCTGAAGGTTTCCTTTGCTTCAGCAGTAGTCTGCCATTCAGAGAAAAGGCTTGAATAACCACGCGAATAGATGATTGTACCTGTTTCGATATCGGTTACAGTAAATTTATAATTGCCATAATCCAGCGGGCTCACAAGGTTTACCTTTGAACCACCCCAGTAGGGCTCCTCTATCAGTTCATCAAGGGCATAGGCATCAGAAGTTGCATTGCCGGTATGCACATAGTCGAGGCGCAGGGTTTTGTTGTAAAAGAATTTATCGAATTGAGCGCTGGCATTCAAAGTAGCAATGAACATCAGCGAAAGCAGGATACTTTTCATAAGCATATTATTGTTGAACAGCTGCTTGCAAAAGTAGGGATTGTTGGGATATTCCGGTTGCCTTTGGACCATTTTAACTGCTTTTACCAGATTGAGTAACGCTATTGGGGATACGTTGATAGATAATAGCAGTAAATTGTCACTCGTAAAATGGGAATGGACCTGAACCTGCAGAAACTTTTCCGGAAATAAAAGGATGATTTCTGAACAAAAAACGTCTGACAAAAGCCAGACGTTTTTTTTGTAGCCCCGACAGGAATCGAACCTGTATTTAAAGTTTAGGAAACTTCCGTTCTATCCGTTGAACTACGGAGCCAATGTTATTTTGTTTTCCAAAGAACCTGTATTCAAATTTTAGGATCTCATCACGGGTGAGGTGACTATCTGTTGAACTACAGGGCCATTAAGTTAACGGGCT
Organism: Bacteroidales bacterium; assembly: GCA_016709025.1. Classification (GTDB taxonomy): domain Bacteria; phylum Bacteroidota; class Bacteroidia; order Bacteroidales; family Lentimicrobiaceae; genus Lentimicrobium. Next base: position 149,529 of record JADJEQ010000014.1, read on the forward strand.
GCAAAAATAGATATTTTTCCGGCAATGTGCAAATGAGATTTTTAAGATTGCTTTCCTCCTATGGATCAATATCCAGTTGCTGTTTGAGTAATTTCGCTGTATAAATTCCATTCAAGAGTTGAAATCTACTTCTGAATGGGGAAATTTGTAGTCGCAGATTGTGACCGAAACAAAGAATGATGATTCGCAGTCACAGCCTGAATGTAAAGGGATTCAGAATAATTGAAATCACAGCATCTAATACAGACACAGTGTGATGATGATCCTATAAAAATACCGGTCCCCTGCCGGAAAAGCTTCACTAAGCAACAGGTCTTTCTGCTCATTCCTCAGTAAGTCCAACTCAAAGAAGTGGCAGTTTGGGATTGTTTTCATCCGTTCCTCAGCCTCCCGGGCAATTGCCAGCCTGTTTCTGCCCTCAAAACTGAACGGCATACTGCAAATGGTGAGAAAATCCTTTTGTTCCTTATGCAGCATAAGTGCTAAAGCTTCGGCCATCTTCGTGCCGGTATAGCCACCCAGGCCGGCCAGCAGCAAAAACCTGTAGTTTTCCCTAAATAAATCGGTCAATTCATCCGGCAATTCAAGGGGTTGTTCCATATCGGGGAAATAGAAATCCCCCTTCTTTCCGGAAAACTTTCTGATTTTGGGTGAGTGAAAAGGAATCAATTTGATTCCGTCCGGAATATCTGTGTCAACCGGATCATTTACCACGGTAAAGCGCCCCTTCACCCACTGACTCCAGATGTATTTGACGGCATTGGCCCCTCCACTGCCCAGGCCAATCAGGTGAGTTTCGCTATGAGTGCTGATTTTTATTCTGCTAACCCAGCGCTCAAAACTCAGTTCGCGAAGGGCTTTGACTCTTTGCTCAGATTCCCTGTTCATCCTGATATTGATTGAATGCATTCCGGTAGATGGCTTTAACCTCTTTTAGTAGTTTATCCGGGGCGATTACCCTGACATTGTCGCCATGCGACAGCAACTCCATCAGAAAATCATGGGTAATTACCAGCTTAAGTTTTAAACGCAGTTCTTCTTCATTGTCTTTTAGTATTTCCTGCGATTCATGCAAGGGAAGCGATTTGATGAATTTGCCTTCAAAGGGCACAAACGAGAGTATAACTTCTTGCGGTTCCTGTCCGTTGGGGCCGACAATTCCGAAGCAGTGCCTGTAATATCCGTTCACATTGAAATCTTCAGGAGCTTCAAAGTGCTTTTTGTTATTTCAAGGCTGCTCAATCTGTCCAGTGCAAAACTCTTTACCTTATTATCCTTAAGGTCTTTTACAAGGACATACCAGCGATTTTTAAACTCTTTCAGTGCATAGGGCTCGACCAGCCGTTGGGTGAGTTCATTGTCTTCGTATTTCAGATAACTGAACCGGATCTGGACGCGATTCTTTATGGCATGCAGCAGACCATAAAGGTTTTCGGTACCCTGCGGTTTCCGTTTTTCGAAATGTATGTGATCAGAAAGCCTGTCGGAAATGTTCAGTGCATTAAATGTATCGAACGCTTCAAGAATCCGCTCGTTTGCCTCGGGCTGGTCGTCATTGTCTATAAAATAGAGCTTATCCGAAAAATTATATTGGATATCGATTTTGTAAATGGAACGGATATCATTCACATCCCTCTGAAAGGTGCGTTTTGAGATTTTAAAGTTATACCCTTCAATCTCTGACTGAACTTCGAGGAAGTGGGCTATCTCAGAAAAATCTGCCGGGTGTCGCCTGAGTTTGCGGATGATCAGGTTATAACGGGAGACTGTTTCTTGTTTCGACATAGATTTATGTTTCTTATATCTTTTTTTTGTGCAAATAATATTGTTTGCAATTTACCAAATTACCGGTAAGCCGGAAGATGTATCGCTGAATTTATCTATCATGACAAACCTGATCATGATTAAGCCATTTCATTCAACAGACCTTTTATATAATCGAATTTAAAAGTAAGCGTATCCATCCTGTTGGTGGTCAATTCCGTGACGTTGACCTGACAGGTATTATCCGGTTGCTTACCACCTTCCATGTAGTAATCCGGAATGTGTAAAAAATGAATTTGCCGGCATAATTCAATATACTCATATCATTTAACTCATTCAAAGATAGCAATAAAACAGAGTCATCTTCTTTATCCCGGATAAGTTGTGATTTGTTCAGATTTACACCGATCACAACAGGTAAATTCAGACTTTGTGCCACGTAATTCAGCATCTCTGCGGACCTTCTTTCGCGGAAAAACTCACCCTCTGCTGTTTTGCTGATTGCAGTCAGATCATCAACAATGATCATATCCAGGCCCTGGATGGCATTGACTTGTTGTGCTTTATTTAATACCGATTGAATATTGAAACACTGATCTTCAATAAAAAAGGGGCAATCGGTCAGGGTAGCCGGAAGTGATTTCAACTGCTTCTTTTCAGATTTATGGGAAAATGCTTCCCACCTGCGGGTCAACAGCTTTTTACCGGTAAGTTGTTCAGCGATTAAACCTGATAATTCAGGACCGCTGAAATCAATGGTGAAGTACAATACTTTCTTTGCATGGTTTACCGATTGGTTGATCGCCAGGTTATTCAATACAAGGTATAACCCATTGCCCGGTCTTGCGGCAATAAATGTCAGCTCTCCCCTGTAAAACCCAGTGAATTGATCATCAAATGCTTTAAAACCGGTTTTCAGAGCTACATTCTTTTTATTGAAGTAATAGATTTTCCTGTTAAGGAATTGGTTCATATACGTTGAAAGGATTTCCATTTTGGCTTTACTTGAATCAACCAGATTGTATCCGGATTGGCTTTATAAATTTTAACCAAAGTTAGAGGGCGGGTGCGACAAGGGGTGTCTCAGTCATAACAAATATTAATTTGTCATAAGTGAAGGAATGAAAATAGCTTAATATTGGTTGTTATTCTACAAATGTTTCTCGAAATTTCTGATATGGATTTCTATTTCTAAGTATGAAGGGATAGGGATAAAGACTCCAGTTCTCAGTTAAAACAATAGCTAACAATTCGGTCCATTTTGCTTTATAAATCTCTTTCAGAGCTGTAAATTCTGCAAAAAAAATTGTCCTTCCTCCATTCTCATTTAATTTTAATTTGATTTCATCTCTAAAAGGAATATTAATTTCTTGATTAAGCAACCATTTTATTGATTCTCTTTCCTCAATCAATAGTAATCCAAATCCATGATACTCGCAGAAATCTATTAATGCTTCCATTTTTCTATGAACTCTGGCATCCGACATTCCTGTAAAATCCTTTGTTTCTACAAAAAAAACTTCACCGCTATCTAAAAAACCGCGAAATCAGGGGTGTAGCGATCGCTCTTATTATTTCTCGTGTATTCAATTGTTTTAGGCTGTTCTACAAAAAATTTAATTCTTGGGAAACTTTCAAGTTTTAATATGAAACTATACTCTATACCAGACTCATACTGGATATTTCGTTTACTCTTTTCACTATAATAAGTTCCAGTATTATAATCAGTATTTTCTGATGTTTTTCTTGCCGGTTTCAAATCAGAACTATTCACATTAGGCCATTTAGATCTCTTTTCAAACCAAATTACTTTGCTTAAAATCTCATCTTGAATTTTATGAACTTTTCTGCTTTTCTAAGTTCTTTAAATTCATGGGATTTTAAAAGTTTTTCTTTTTCAAATTCCAAACTGATCCAGTCTTTGTAACTTTTAAATTATCATCTATTTGCTTCTGTGTTGAAAAGATCAGATTTGCGATTAAACGAACTACGACTCTGTCTGGGAAATCAGATAAATTATCCCTCCAGAAATTTCCGATTTTGGAGAATTTGTTTTCGCCTGCACTCTCTTCTATAGAATTGATCAGAAATTGAAGAAAATGTACCAATGGTACTTCTCCTTTTAATTTCCTTCCAGCACTTCCTATTCGCATTAATGAGCGATTATGTAACTGTCTCTTATCCTTTCACGTGTTAAAGAATACTCAACTGCAACTGTTTCAAAATTAGGGAAGGAGTATTCTTCAAAATCATATACTTTCCTGAGAATATCAGCTTCTCTGATAGAAATCACACGCTTGTTAGAATGAGGGCGCGTTGAGTCCAAACTCTTTAGAAATAAATCCAATACAATTTGCCCGATTATTGTCATTATAACTTATTCAAATTGTTCAATACTAGTGTAATAGGCAATATTAAATTTGAATAGTATCCCCATCATTCATCTCAACAACCGGTACAGAAAAGATCCGCTGATAGTCACTCTTGTTAAAGGTATGGATTGGAACTATGTGTTTCGGTTTAAGCGCTTTTACCATTTTTTTCAGGGTTTCAGTATCCGCATGGCCGCTGGTGTGAATATTAAAGGTCTCGAATTTCCGATTGGTTAGATAGTCCATAAATTTCCGGGTACCGGGTTTTTGCAGATAACCTTCCCACATCGAATAAATCAAATTGCCGCCATCAATTCCGGATATATGTCTTAAATCCTTTAGCATCGAAGGTCTTACAATCATCACGATTTTGTCGGATTGTAAGCCAATCTCCTCTTTGGTAATTTTATACCCTTTGAATTGATACAAGATTTCCTTTTTCCCTTTGTTGGCCAGGGCATTGCTGGTATAATGCGTAAATGCCACTTTCAGATTTCCAAATTCCTTTGACGGAAATGGAATTCTGGCAAATGCCGACAATTCCTGAGTATGGTCGCAACATACACATCAACGACCAGGGTTTTACCGGTTCTGATACATGCCCGGTAAATTGAAACCAGGCGGTCTATGTTTTGCCCCGAAGTGTAAACCAGGTTTATTTTCCCCGGCTGTCCGAATACTTCCGTAAGTTCAGCCTCAATCTCTGTTTCGGTTTTGAATGGCTTGGTATCACGTCCTATGGTTGTGCCCTCCAGAAGCAGGTAATCAACATCCTGAGGGGCATTGTGTGTAAACCATTTGAAGGCATTTGCCTTTCGGCCATGGTTCCGGAAGTCGCCGGAATAAAAGATGCTTTTCCCGTTGGCTTCGACAAGAAACGAATAAGCATCAAAAGCAGAATGATCGGCCCAATATGGCGTAATTGAGATGTCGCCGATCAGGAATGTCTTTGATTTTTCAAAGTACGTCACATTCTCAATATGAACCTGCTGCGACATAAATAAATTGCTGATCTCTATGATTCTGTGCGTCGCTTTCCCTAAAAAGTGCTTTACCTTTTTGTGGATGAAATTGCTTAACCCATAATGATCCTGGTGGGGATGCGAAATAATCACCCCATCCATTAACAGATCATCTTCATTGTAGAGTCCTTTGATATCCGGCAAAACGCCACGCTCAATCAATTCCACGGCATTCAACGTCTTATATTTCCCAAAATCAAACGAAGTTCCATCCTTCTCAACCAAGGGCATCCCAAAGTCAAGCAGTATCCGGGTATTTTCAGTCCAGACTTCTACGCAGGAACCGCCGATTTCATGGGTGCCGCGGTGGATTTTGAAGTGCATTAGCTTAATAATCTATTTAAATCCTCAGCCCAATCATTATTTTGGAAACCAGGTTTGAATATAAAAATAGGTTTGATTGTTTTTTTGACATTCGATGAAAAATATGATTCTATAAAAATTGAACATACTCCATCATGAGTTTGTGTTTTCAAATAATATTTAATGTTTTCAATAACAGAAATTTGGTTTGATTGGATATAATCGGAATTACAAAAAACCAGATTGATTGGCATAATAAAATGTCCTGAAGATCTTAATGCAACATAAAGCTTATTATTATCCTTTTTTATTTCAGTTTCCATACAAATGTTGCCGGCATTGAATGGATGTATAAATTTCACTTCTATTGCGAACATTATTTCTTCTTTCGTTATTCTTTTTTGTGTGAGTTTTTTATCCTTATTAATAATATGCTTCATTGCATCCATTAAATCACCTTGATGCAGCGAAAACAAGTCTTCAACAAATGTTTGATTAAGCACTACTATATCAAAATTGCCGCGATCACCGTGTAAACAATTAATATCTGTCAGATGCATTTCATCATCACCATAACCGGAACTTCTCATTTTAAAACTTTCATAACGGAAATTTGTAGGGTATTCGTGATGAACAAGGGATACCGGAACTTTGACATTTGACCTGTTTTCTAATTGTTTTCCAATAATAAATAAGTTAGAATTCCCGTCCATTATGTCTTTTGACAGAGAAGCATGAATATCCGCTTCCGTAAAATATAGAAATGGTTGTTCCCGAAAACGATTGATTGTTTTCCGGATTCCGTTGAATACGGCTTCTTTTATCAATATATTCTTACAATTTAATTCACTTTCTATTTGAGCCAGTGCTTTGCAGGTTTCATTTGAGAGTGTATTACTTCTGATAATCCAATACAAATCCTCAGCTTGATATGAATCATAATGCTGAAATATTTTGAATGTCTGATAAATCAGTGGCTGTCTAGAATTCAATTCCCTAAATGCCTGAGTCAGATTAGTGTTATAATCACGAATGTGTATCCATGTAAACAATTGTGCAAGAAGCTCTTTGAAGAATGATGACACATTGGGGAATTCATCCCAAATTGCCCCATTTTTATCTAAAGTTATGGTGAACTGCATGAAAACGTTCATGTATTTTGATAATTTTAAAATTTCAGGAGTTTGTTTATAATACTCAATATGAGTCTTATCTGAGTAGTACTCACCTAAAATATTCACTTTTTTAAGTACCGTTTTGCAATTTGGCAATTCAGCTAAAATATTAAAGTCATTTTTTTGATCATTAAATTCAACTTCTTTTAATCTACCTTGAAGGGTCTCAAAAAAAGCATCACAATTGTCAGCTGGAAAAGATACTCTGTTTTTTTTTCTTGTTAAATGAGTGGTTCTCTGTTACAGTATATTTATCAAATACAGGGAAGTTGTTGTAGTCTAGTCGATTATTCATAATATTTTTTTAGATTAGTTGTTCAAACTCATGTTCAATCTGATTTCCTTCATAACCCGTAACAAAACTACCCCATGCCTTTTGTAAATAGCCTTGCTCTGCTTCCGATGGTTCGGTCTTCCAGGTTATTGTTAGGACTCCTTTATGATCGTAAATGCTTTCTATTTTTGCAGTATTGTTCGTTGTTATCCAGATCGGCCAATGCCTGCGCATAGCCAACAATCATGTGTATTCTGTTTGTTCTGAAAAGCGGATCTTTGTCAACGCTTGATCCGTCGATTTCGATGGTGTAAGGATAAATCTGTAATTCCATATTGTTTATGTTTTGAAATTATTTCCGAATATTGATATCACTCAAATAAAAAATGACAAATTTTAGTATTGAGATACGCTTGATGTGCTCTTTGAGTATGCAGCAAATATAGATTAATATAAAAGCAACCCTGAATAAAATACCGACAAACCATTTCCAATATCTTATACTGTTTTAATACCAAACAATTTACTGATGATCTTATAAAAATACCGATTCGCAGCCGGGAAAGCCTCACTGGGCGCCAGGTTCTCATGCTCATTCCTCAAAATGTTCAGTTCAAAGAAATGACAGTTCATGATGGTTTTGAACCGCTCCTGCCTCCCATGGCATGTTTTGCATTCACATTTTCTCCAGCAACTTCACCATAGCAAGTGTATCCAGCTTGCAATACTTCAACAGGTTTTCGCGCTTTAACTGGACACTTTCCGGATCCTGGTCTTCATACAAGCTCATGTAAGTCAGGCTGGCTGTGCCTCCTTCCGAAATCTCTAGGTCATTGTACGATAATTCCGGAACCAAAGCGGGCAACACTTTCTTTATGGAGTAAGATCCTTTCATAGCCGGATGATAAAGTTGCCGGCTGCGGAATGGACCCATCAGGTCAACCATTCTGTCGAACAGTTGATTTATCTGTTCAGCATAAGATGGCAGATCGCGGGCGATTTCCCTCAGGCGGCTTTGCTCAAAGGCCTGATTGTACACAACAATACTTCCTTTGTTACTGATGCACCAAAGTAATTCTGAAATAAACCGGGGCCTTGGATCTTCCGGCGGAACACCAAGAAATTCGAAATGGCTGACAGGTGCTCCCGGTAAATCCTGAACATGCAGCGAAAACTGAAACGGAATTTGCTGATAGGGCCGGTTTTCATTGTATTGGGGTATTGCAGGCATGATGGTTTCAAAATCCATGAAATACAGCGGGTACTCCAGCCTTGCCTTGAAATTTTCAAGTGCATCCGCAATGCGGATTTCTTTCTGATCCATTTCTGATTCTGCCAGTTGCCATTCCCTATCCGTGAAAGGGAAATTATCCGGAATATCTTCAAAAGTAATTATCCCAAGATTGTGCAAAGCCAATGCCTTGTGCCCCTGAATCCCCTTCACGTCGGACAAGAGAAAATAAGGCTCATCCTGGTGACAGCTTCCTGCAAAATCGCAGGGATAAGGATTATCACAGTGTGAGCCTGTCTCAATTTCAGGCATGATGCCGGCTTCAATCATCTGTTGCAACTTCAGCAACTGTTCTGCAATTTGCAAGCGATTGTTTTCTGCTATGGATGTAAGATCCTCAAAAGTAAAGAGCTGCCAGATATCCAGTTCTCCCCTGCGGATATACTGATTGTTAATATGAACCAGGTAAATTCCCGATAGGGGCAGGCCGGAATTGGTGATGACATAGTGCTGAAAAGAAACATCCATGATATGGTAATCTTTCAACTGCGTGGAAGCCTTTACTTCATAAGCTGACCAAAGGCCGTCCTTCTTTACCAGGATATCCATGTAGCACAGGGTTTCCCCATCGCTAAAAGCCGCTTCATAGATAACCTCCTGCCCCTGTTCTATCAGTTCCCTGGTGTATTGAAGCGCAGCCTGAACTTCACCGGGCTCGCCCCGGCTGGCATCAATACCTCCCGGGAACAACTGCTGCGACAGTTCACCGGCATTGTGGCCGATGTTGAAAATGTTCTGCTGGCTTTCGCTCGTTTCATCCCGATTTTCGGGCTGAAAAATATGGAGAAAGAGTGCCTTAGGGCATTTCAAGCCGCGGACAAATGACGATTTTGAAAGAATTTTCATAGCATTCAAATATAGGGTAAGATTTTTTTAAAATTCAGTATATGTTATTTCTGCCCTGCATCCATGTTGAATGAAAGCATTGGGGTGAGCTGAGCCCTAACCTCTTCTGAGATGCCGGTTGTTTCAAGGGTATTCAGTCTGTTCAGCAATGCTTCACGGTAATACAGAGACCTCCCGTTTACAATGATGCGTGAGGATTCGTTGCCTGAAGTAAATTTATTCAGGTACCTTCCGGCAGTAGCCTGATCCATTGAGGAATGATCTGCCAGGTAGGCAGCGATGTTTACTAAAAGTGGTTCATAGGCCTTTAGGGTGGCTTCGGTCAGTTTCATGGCCTGGTTTAACAACTCTTTGATTTCCGTATCGGAGACATGATCGAAATCCTGCAAACCATCGCTCAGTGTCAGGATGTTGGTCTGAAAAGTCAGGTGGCTGCTGCCCATTCCACAGTTTTTCAGCATGTGTGATGCATAGGCAGTAGCTCTTGAAAGGTCGGATTCAGATCCGGTGGTCATTTGCTGCAATCCAAACACCATTTTTTCAGCAGCAAAGCCTCCCAGCATCATGGCCAACTGACAAATTACCTGTTCGCGACTGGTATATTCCCAGGCGGGCCTTGTAATCACAAAGCCACCCACTTCCGATTCAGCAGTCAGAGAACAGATAGTAACAGGAACCGTGCGTAGCAGGATCATAGAAATAACGGCATGACCACTTTCATGTACCGCGCTGATGGCCTGAAAATCATCCTGCCGGTTCCTGCGCAGCGGCTCAAGGCTCAGTTTTTGCCTTACCCTGGTTCTGTGAATAATCTGTTTGCCATTTTTAAAAAGCATCTGGATTTTCCCTGCATCTTCGATCATCAGCACGGAATCACAGTTTAGTTTATTGAAAACAACTTCTGCAACAATGCCACCCAGTTTACTTGAGACAATCTGGTGGATGGTTGACAATACAGGCCGGGCACCCTGGGTCGGATAAACCCCTTCCCTGAAAATCAGTCGCAAAATGGAATGATCGAAACGAAGTTTCAGTCCGCATTGTTTTAAGAAATCAGCTGCCACCCGGCGAAGCCCGGAGTCAATGATGCGGTAATAGGAATAGCTGCTGAATGCCGGATAGATGATGTGGTTATTCCCAAGCCTGGATATCTGTTCACTCCGGAAACCGGTGGCAAGCAATGCCCGTTTAATATGCGATATAGTTATCTTTTGGGATAGCCTGTGAAACTCATCTGCACTGATGTCGGGGTTAAAATCCTTTGTCATGGTATAAGCCTCATCCAGGTTCCCAAGTACAAAAATCAGTGAATGGGTGCAATCCAGCACCTTTGGCTTCTGGTTGCGGGTAAGCAGTTCCTTCAGAAATGCAATGGTTTCCTTCCCGTCGAATCCGGCCATCAGGTCGTGTACTCTTGATTCGAAAGGAAAACGCTCCGGTTCAAGATCACAGATTTCGTCATAGTCACTTTCCGGAAAGAACCAGGGCACCATTTCATCATAATCGCTGTCAAACTTATCGAATACGATTTTATGAAAAGCCCTTTGCCCGTCGTAAACCTGCCCGTATTCTACCTTAACCCCGTACCGCAGGGCCTCTTCCAGCTGGCATTTCCGGTCGTAAATACGGAAATAACTTTTTGAATAGTTGTTGTTATGGAGGTGTCCGCTGTCAAGCAGATCCCACAAGCCATTGGGATGCCTCCTTGGCTCACCAAGGTGTTGAAATTCATCCAGCACCAGTATGGTGCGTTTATCGCCGGTGCTTTTGACAACCTGAGCGACATCTTCCAGACCCAGTGTCTTGCCGTCATCTTTCATATCAAAGATAAAGCACTGCTTGTCTAACCTGATCAGTTCGGCAAGGCGTTTAACCAGCGAAGTTTTCCCGGTTCCGGTAAGGCCCCAGAGGTTTATGATCAGCGGGCGCATCTGCAGTTCAGGCAGGAGGTACCAGGTAGCTGTGAGATCCATTACCTGATCGATGACCTCGTCAATACCGGTAAATTCGTTTTTCAACTGTTTTCTGACCGTTTCAAGAGATTTACGCTCCGTAGTCAGCTTCTTATAAAGTAAGGTGAGATTAAGTTTCATTGCCGTGCTTTTCCGGCAAATATCAGATACAGTGTTCGCCAAAATATAGCGTTGATAAATAATTTTTTAACAGTAATGCTCCAAAGCCCCGGACAGGATATCTTTTACCCAAATAACCAGGCGATCCGGTTTCAGTACCCTCACTTCCTTGCCAAGCATCAGAATCCGCTGAACCAGTTCGTAATTCGGAGCAACCAGCAACCCGAAAATCACTTCATCCCCGGTTTCTGAAATGATCGCCTGAGATTTGTGCAAGGGCAGTGTTTTGAGGTATTTGGCCTGAGAAGCAGTTAATGCAAGTTCAACCGTTTCCGGTTCACTGATCGAAATGCCAACCACTGACTCAAACTCTTTTGCCGGATTTGCAAGTGTTGGAATAAAAATTTGGGTGTTGACCTTAATAGAAGTGATGCGGTCGAGGCCATAGGTAAACATTTTTGTATTCTCAGCAAAGGTTCCGGCCATATACCAGCGCCCCAGGTACTCGCGCAACAGCAACGGGCAAAAGTTGTCCGTATCATCGATCTTTTCCCCGCTAAACTTCTGATAGGAAAAGTTTAATGTTTGCTTTGACTGTATGGCATTCATAATTGGACTGAGGTATTTAAGTCCGGTAAAGCTGCCATCGGTATCAAAAGAAATATACCGCAGTGCCTCCCGGCTGCTTTTTATGGCATCGCCCAGTAGACCGGTAAACGTATTCATCTCCAGAAACCGCAGTAAACCATCAAGGCTCTCCATATCCGACTCCGACAGGCTGTAGGTGTTTGTTGCCGGGTCATAGGGTACTTCCAGGTGAAACTCGTTCCGCAACTCTTCAAACCGCCGGTCAAGGGTACGCATGGAACCAACCAGTCCCTCTTCATTCAGATATTCAAACAAGGCCTTTTTGGTAGTCCGGGTTCTGGAATTCAGCCGGTTTACCATCAGGTAATAAGTGCGGATGGTGGATTGGGTGGACATTTTGGAGACATTAAAAAATTGACAATATAATTGAACTCAAAATACAGAGTAATATCGCATACTATTTATCCTGAAAGAATTTGATAACAACTTAGAGGTAAATATAGCGATAAAATTACCTGAAAGTGCGGATCACAAATAAGCACCTACAGGCCGGGTACTATGTTTTGTCTGAATTATCCTTAACCTAAGACCCTGTTTACTTCCGCCAACCGAATGACGAAAACCCAAATATTGTATATAAAATCACCAAAGTCTGCCATGCCATGTAATATACTGACTGGGAATCCAGCTTATAAGATTCCAACTTTGCAAATCTTTTAGCCATATGCCTTGGGGACATATATTTTAAAGCTTATATTCAGGATGTCTTGCTCTAACAGTCCGGATATCAAGGCCATTTTTAATTCGATGTCACTCAGAATTTCAATAAGAAATCCGTCGTTTTCAGAACCATCCAATAACCTTTTTAGTTTCAGAGAATCTCGACGCAATTTACCTTTAACGCTCTCCACAGGCTTGGATTGCGAAATGCAATAATGACCGGACTCATAGAGGATTTTGTGCCGCAGGATTCAGTAACGACAAGATCTACTCTTTTTCAGTACCATTACTTCAGTTCTTGCGGACAAATGTAAAGGCATTTGTTCCTTCAACATTTTCGTGAATGTTGTTTCCCACTTCCGTGACGCTGTTAGAAGAGTTGAATATGTTTCCCTTGTTAACAGGATTCTTTCAATAGCAGAGACAGTTGTTTTCATAATTTTGTTTTTTTAGTATACGTCAAAATAAGAATAATATCTTTTACAAACAAATTATTTTTAAAATAATGGTATAAATTTCATATAATATTGATTATTAATATTATATGAAATTTGTAGTGTTTCAATAATTGTATATTAAAGATATTTTTAAATGTTACAGGATTTAGTTAGATTAAAAGAGCTATTTTTACAATGCCTAAATTTTGCAGGGATACCCCTGTAAATTATCATCTTTGCAATAAGCTAAAAAGGGGGAAGGATTTACTAAGACTAAATCACCAATTTATCCATACTGATTAAAATTATTTATTAATCGTACTTCGAATGTAGGGATTGATTATTTTACCAGGTGTAACTGACAAAAAAGTGCGATCATTAAAATGTTAATTTTTGTTGGATAAAGAAAATTTTTCTTCTTTTATAAATAAGGAAGAGCGAATCAAACATGCTATCAAATATTATATCGAAAGTGTCCTTTCTGATAAAAGAACGCTTTCTGCGAAAGCTAATTTTCTGGAGATGGAAGTTTCAGATCTAAGTAAATTACTCAATTTACGAACTTTGCCTAGTCTGCATCGTATCTTAGAAATTGAACGAAAACTTCAGGTTGAAATCCTAATTGAAAACCTTCCCAAAGAAGAAATTTCTTTGGATACCCTTAATCACAGAATTTCATTTATCGAAAAGCAACTGGAGCATTTAGGTAAAAAAGAATCACATGAGAATGTAAAGAATTTAACTGAATTAAAGTTCCCTGAATCATTATATAGACAGATTCTAAATGACCCCATTTACAAGGACAGTATAAATCCACTACTCGACGCTATTAAGGATTATTTAAAACCAACAGCCGAGAAGGAAAAACTTAAATATGAAGAAAGGAAGGACGGCAGTCAGTATATTTCAATTAACTTAACAGATAAGAAACGAATATCCGGAGGATTCCATATAATGTTTATTCGTTATTATCCCAACAAATCAAAACTTCATTTGGAATTTATAGTGCAAAACGAACAGTTCAGATCACAGATAGAAACCATCAACAAACAATTTAGGTTAATTAATAATGATTTCCCTGAACTTAAAAAGGGTAATACTTACACGACTAGTATTCCACGAAAAAAAGCGGGATACGCTTACGAGGAACACGGCCGACCGAGTTTAACTTTTTTCAAAAGTCTTACAACTGATGACATTCAGCAAATTGCATATCTGGCTAAGGAAGTTTATAATGAACAGTCGAAATCCGTTGAATAACTAATAAACTTCGAAGAATTATATAACAGGCTAATTCGCAAAATTATGCATATGCCGCCTTCAAATCCAGTATCCGCTTTATCGTATCCAGTATTGCTTTCCGGAATGCATCGTCATTGGAAATCAGACAGTATAAATCAAGCTCATATTTCCGGTGTTTCGACATTATATTGTCAAATATTTTATTAAAGGCAATGTCGCGATTTTGGCTGTCGGGATTGTCGTCTGATTATTTCGGTCAAACGGCGCCACCATTTCAGTGCAAACGGCTCCATCTTATAGAGAGTAAATATGTAACACAAGGGTAATAGACATTTATTTTATGATATTCCAGGAAGCACAGTTCAGCACCCCGTCATCTTTTATCAAAACATTGGCATCGATCGTGTCAACCTTACCTTTGGTTGCATATTCGGGGAATAGTTTCATGATCTGATCCATGGCATGGCGGTCTTCATCAATCCCAAACTGCGGAACCAATAAAAGATCTTTCATTTGCAGAAAGTTAAGATACCCCCAGTTGTGCCTGCTTTCCCTTTTTACCTCAAATTGAAGTGGCACTGCCTCAAGATGGTGGCTCTTCAATACCCGGAACAGCTTTTCACCAATTCCGGATTTTTTATCACGGTAATAACCATCCACCAGCACGGTATTTCCATCTGCAAAACGAATCATTCCATCAGCATGGCCAAATTCATCCTTTGGATACCAGGGAATCAGTATAATTTTATTTACTTCAAAGGCCTCCTCAAGCTTCTTTAGCAGCTCAGCCTTTATGTAATGGTATGCATTTTCAGGAATCACCTTGTCGGTCAAAATGACCTTATCCTTCCAGCGGATCACATTGCCGCCATCGAGGATCAGGTCGGATTTTACGGTTTTCAGTCCGATTGATTGACATACCAGGTCTGGATAGGTTTTAAGTGACCGGCCCTTCCGGTCAAGCAGGTAGTCTGGATCGTACCTGTATTCTATGAACCGGTCCCTTGCTACCTGCGCCGGCATATAATCCCGGCACCAGATATCCCTGGTTTCGGGCAAATAACCATAATCGATTTTGTGTTTGGCCAGGATGGTGATTAACTGTTCGTAAAAGGATTGATACTTTGGTTCACTTTTCAACAACCCGGAGAAATAAACGAAATTGGTTTCGGCATCGGTGATCATAACTTTGGCTTTAAAGGTTGAATTTACAGCCAAGGTAAGCCGGGACCGGAGGTTCGACAAATTTTTTAACAAATATTAACCGGAATGCAGGGAGAGTCAACAATTTTGGACTTTCGGCATCTATTATTGCAGAAACATTTTGCTTATAATCTAACAAAAATACTGGTCCTTTGCCTGAAAGGCTTCGCTGAGCAACAGGTCTTCCTGCTAATTGTGCAGTAGGTCCAACTCAGTATCATGCTCTATGGTGGTTGAATGTAGCATCAAGCAAATTGATCAAATATCGGTTGGTAAAAAAAGGCTTCATTTAATTCAGATTATAGATTAAAGTGAAAACAAAGAAAAATCAATAAAGTCAACTATCTTTGAACTTTCTTTAATCTCTATCTTTGTTCTGCTAAATATTTATACAATCTTCTCTGTAGTGACATCGCCGATTTTATCTCTTTGTCTCAAAACCATATTGAACTTACAACATCATTAATTAACTTGAATTCAATTAGCTTGCATTAAAAACATCAAGAACTAACTCGCTAACCATTATGGGAAAACGATTTACAGTTCTTGCATTAATCTGATCTGAAGTTATTTAGTATGAATTATGAACATTTAAAGGTACTTCTCAAGAATTCACCTACAGTGAAGATGTTGCGTTCAAACAACGCAGCTTTGATTATTTCTTTTTTGCAAAGTCAGTTCAGAGAGACCAATGAACAACCAATATCCAATACTATTTTAATTCAAAAACTTGCTGACTATCTGGATGAATTGAATTATCAGGATGAGGAAGATGAAATGTATTTGAGCAGCTTGAATCTAGATTCAGTCGACAGAGCAAGAAAATACATTGAACAATGGACGGATGAGAAAAACCGATATCTCAGCAACTATACTGATGAGAATTCGAAGGACATAATGAATGTTCCGACCAAGCATACGTCCAGAGTTTTTCAAATTGTAGAACTTTTGAAAGATAGAAAATTGGTTGGTACGGAATCCAAATTTAAAGACATCTTCCACAAACTTAAAGAACTAATTGATAATAGCATTGAAGATCCTGCAAAAAAAGTTGAGGAATTACAGAAACGAAAATCAGAAATTGAAGATCAGATAAGAAAGATAAAACGTGAGCAAACTGTAAGCACATTTGAGGACTATCAGATAAAATCAAGATATGATGATGTAACCAAGCTAACAAATGAATTGATTGGAGATTTCAGAGAAGTTGAAGAAAATTTCAAAATCATAGTTAGAAGTATTTACGAAAAGCAATCTGACAAATCACTTTAAAGGCAAACTTCTTCAATATACTTTCGATTCACTCGACGAATTAAAGCAAACGGATCAAGGCAAAAGTTTCTATGCTTTTTGGAATTTTCTGCTTGATGATGTGAGCCAGGAAGAACTCAAGGTATTAGTAAACGAAGTATATAAAATACTGGAAGATAGAGGGATTGACTTTAATGAGAAGTTTTTAAGGAGAGCAAAAACAATTTTACATCTGTCGGGAAGAAAAGTCTGGGATTCAAATAACTTATTAGCCGATAAACTCAGTCGGATAATAGCTGAAAAGAATTTGGAGGAGAGAAAAAAGGCTAAGGAGGCAATAAACAGTATCAGAAACCTTGCATTGCAATTAGTTGATAAAAAACCTTCTCTTGATTCTTACATAGTTATTGAAGAAGATGCAATGATTGATTTGCCAATGGAAAAGAAATTGGGAGAGGAACAAATAATTTCCGAGTTCGACGAACAACCTAAATCAGCAGACAATGTTTTTGATTTTGAATCCCTAAGTAATCTCATTAAAACAAATCACATTAATCGAAAGGAATTATTGAACAATATTGATTCGATTTTAAACGAAAAAGATGTAGTAACCCTTAAAGAAGTATTAGATGTATATCCTATTTCAAAGGGATTGGCAGAAGTGCTTGGGTATTATTCTCTAGTTCAGACAACTGACAGGTTTTTATAAAACAGGAAGTAACTGAGTATTTAAAGTTTGATTCTGTGAATGAAAAGTATTTAAAGGCACCTCAAGTAATATTTAGCAAATAATGGACAACATAAAGCCAAATTACGAACCCTATGCCCCTGTAATAGTTAAGCTACTACAAGGAACATTGTATGATGATAACGAAAAGGCATGGACCGATTTACTACAACACCAGATATCAATAGCCCAGTACTTTGAGAAAATTGCCATTGACTTAATTATTGATAAGAAAGATGGTTACGCCTACTTAAAGCAAATTGAACTGGATGAAGATAAAAATACAATCGGACTTATGCGACGTACTCCTTTGAAGTATGAAACATCTTTGATTTGTGTCTTCTTGAGGGAAATGTTAGACGATTTCGAAATAACCAATGTTGACCAACGAAACCTTTACATAACTCACAAACAATTGAAGGAAACTATCGAATTGTTTTTCAAAGAAAAATCAAACAAAGTAAAGTTGTTTGCAAAGTTTGATAGCTATATAGATGCAATTGTTGATATTGGGTTTTAAAAATCATTAACAAACCCGAATACAAAAGATGAAACTAGGTATGAAGTAAGACGTATTATTAAAGCTAAAATCACAAATGATATTTTAGAAGATTTTAAAAAGAAACTTGAGCATGATGTATAGTTTATTCAGCACTAAATCTGCCGAGGCAGGGTACCGCTTACAATATTTTGAAGCTTATAACTGGGGGACCTTTGATAAAGAGATTTATAGAATATCCCCTCAATGCAACACAACTTTGATAACTGGTGCAAATGGTTCTGGGAAGACTACTTACATTCAGGACTACTTACTCTGATAGTTCCGGAAAACGATATAGGTTTTATGAGCACCAGCGCACCGAAGAAAGTTATGTTTTAGGTGAATACGGTGATATTGAAACTGAAGATGGTAGAAAAATTCAAAGATTAAGAGAAGATAAATCAAAAGCTTTTTCTATTATACTGGCCACATTTAAAAATGAAGAACGATATGTAACTCTCTGTCAGGTTAGATGGTTTTCAGGAGCTGAGTTGAAACGGAGATATTTGATTGCTTTCAGACCTTTAACAATAGAAGACGACATCAAACCCTTTGATGCAAAAGGAGATTGGTTAAGACGATTAAGCAAGAAATATCCTAAATTGGGAACAAAAGATGTAATCCAGCCTTTTGATGGTCCTTCAAAATATGCTGAAGCCTTGCTAAAGGTTTTTGGTATGCGCTCAGCAAAAGCATTGACCTTGTTTGACCAAACAATGCGACTAAAAGTTTTGGGTAGCTTAGATCAATTTGTAAGGGAAAATATGCTGGAGGAAAGTAATATTGAAAATGATTTTCAAAACTTACGAAGTAATTTCCAAAAACTTTTGGATGCACATCGAGAAATGCAAAAGGCTGAGAAGCAGTTAGAGCTCCTAAAACCAGTGAAGGCTAAATCGGAAGAACTGGAAAAAACAGCAAATGAACTTTTAAATTATCAGAGCTTAAAGAAACTAGCCCAATTTATTTCTTTCATCTTAAAAATGATCTGCTTGAAACTGAAATAGAAAGAGAATCAATTGAACTAAAGAGAATTTCAGATAAGGTGCTGGAATTAAAAGCGAAATTGAAGCGAATAGAGAAAGCGAAAAAAATACTGGATGCAGATATCCGTAATGATGAAACAGGCAAACAAATACAGGAACTTGCTAAAGATATTAAATCAAAATCTAGTGAAAAAACTAAACGCTTTGAAAAACTTACAAAATACAATAAGGCTGCAACCAAGATAAACTTTGAAGAAAATCCTAACGAAGAGTCTTTTTCTGGACAAATTATCAAAGCAAACAAAAGAACCTCCGAAATTGAGGAAGAATTGAAGGATAAAGAGTTTGGAATACAAAAAAATTACGATTACTTGAAACTGAAAAGGAAACTGCTGAATTACTACATGTAGAAAAGGCAAAAGAACTTGATGAGTTAAGCAAACAGAAAAATAACATTACCGGACGAGTTTCCGAAATACGCCAGGAGATTCTAACGCACACAGGACTAGAGAAAATTATGTTTTAGGATGGGATAATAAGGATAAAATAAAACTCATTCGTGAGGCAATGAAGCAACTGGAAGCTTTAATTAAGGTAAAAAGAGAAGAATTCGAAAAACTTGATAAAAGGCAAAAGAGATTAGAAGCAGAAATTCTTAATATAAATACATTTATTCAGTTTGATAATTATTCTGAAATCGATTGGCAATCGGTATCAATGGAGATTCAGAGTTTAACAAAACGGAAGGATGAACTGGAAAAAAGCAACGATAGAGTAAATCTTCTAAGAAAACAGTTGGTAGATTTACAGGACAATATCAAAACCAGCGAAGAGGTAAAGGACAAATTAATTGAGAAAAGAACAAATCATACTGCACTTGTTACATCTCTTGGCCGTCAGCAAACCGAATGCAACACTTTTTTGGAACAATTCAAAGAAATAATTTTCACTGAAAAATTTCAAATCTTTGAAGATCAGTTTAAAAAAGAATTAGCAGGTCTGAATTTTAGTAATCTATTTCAGAAACAAAAAGCAATAACAGATAAAATAAATACAGGCAACGAGGCAGAAACTGAAAAACAACGGGAAATTGAATTGAAATTGCAAACTGCAATGCAAAATTTCAAACAACCTGATAATTCTTTTATGCTGATTTTCAAAGATTGGACTCAGATACTCATAAACTTGGCATAGAAATTACTTATGTTGAAGATTATCTGGCTATTTACGACAGAATAGAAAAGAGGAATTGATAGCCTATAGAGCTAAGTTTAAAAAATATCTGAATGAAGATATGATAAATAAGATGGCAGATTTTAAAACTCTGCTTGACAGTCAGGAAGAGCAAATTCGTGATAGCATTGATGCTTTGAATGAATCTTTAAAGAAAATTGATTTCACAAAGAATCCACAGACTTTTATTCAACTCTTCGCAGTCCGAAATAGCAATCAGGACATTGACGGTTTCGTACAAGTTTAATTGATTGGAAACCGGATATTGCAGAATATGAGAAAACAAAGATGATCTTATCCTGGAAGGAAGTTTTCTGAAAATAAAAGACCTCATTGAAAACTAACTAATAAAGAAGATTGGAGAAAGCAGGTTACTGATGTGAGGAATTGGTTGAAATTTCTGGCTAAAGAATTCTATAGAGAAGATTTGAAACGACCACCCAAGGTTTATGATAATACAGCAAAGCTCTCTTCTGGCGAACAGGCGCAAATTACCTACACAATAATGGGCGCTGCCATTGCATATCAATATGGTATCTTAAAGATGGAATGAATACAAACTCATTTCGTTTTATTTGTGTTGATGAAGCATTTGCAAAACAAGATGAGGAGAAAGCTGATTATTTGATGGATTTAACTAAAAAACGCAATTTACAAATGCTGCTTGTAACACCTGATGATAAAATTCAGATTGCGGAACCCTACATTTCTGGAGTTCACATAGTTCACCGTGTAAACAACCGGAATTCTAGAATTTTCGATACAACTATTGAGCAGGCAAAGAAGATTCTGGATGAAAAAACTTGGCGATAAGTGATTACAGTAACTGAAATAAAAAAGAAGTCAGAGAACCTCTATACCGAGTATCTGAAGTCGATTGTATCGGGAGAAACCTTCTTCCCTAAGACTATTCGTTCCGACAAGTCAGTTTCAAATGACTTTGGTGAAATGCGGAAAGAATTAGCTGAAGTGATAGGACATTCAAAGGATAATAAAAACTATGGCTACACAATTAACTATAAACAGATAAATACTAGAAAGCATGGAGCACAAACCTTACCCGAAGAAATAAGTTTTCAAACGGAAACTGATTATCTGAAATTTCTTCATAAAGATAAAGAAGCAGAAAGTTTCAAGAACAATGCTGCTTTTATCTTAACACAGTATCCAGTATTAATTGAATGGATTAAAAGTATCCCTTAAAAGTAATTGAGAACAAAGAAAATTGGAAACAACTTTAGATGTTTGCACCTACTTTAAACAGAATCCAAAGCCGAATTTGTACATAAGAGAATTACCTGTAAGGGTTCACACCAAATTTATTGAGTACAACAAAGGATTACTCCTTGAATTATTAAATGTTATTTTACCTAAGGATACCATTAATCATGAGTATCCCACATCAAAAGATTTTGAAAAACGCTTTGGATTAAAATTCAATCAAAGCCGGATTCGTCTGAGAATATTAGATCAAAATATTTCCGATAAATACTTATCCGGAATTACTGATATTGAAGTAACAGAAGAAGAATTTAATAAACTTAAAATCCCATGCAAAAAAGTTTTCATTCTTGAGAATAAGACTAATTATTCTAACTTGATGAATTTCCTTACACTTCCACATTTGGAAAATTCTATTGGAATTTTGGAAGTGGATACAAAATAAGCGACTTGAAAATGCTGGCTGGCTGGCAGATAAAGATTTTTTATTGGGAGATATTGATACCCATGGAATGCAGATTCTTTCTCAAATGAGAAAGAATTTCCCAAATACAAAATCATTAATGATGGACTTTGAAACATTCAATACATTCCAGGAAGATTGGGGGAGAGGCGAACCAATAAATGTAACCGATTTGCCTAACCTTAATATTGAGGAACGGGAGCTTTTTGAATTTATCAAAGCCGATAATATAAATACTATTAGACTTGAACAAGAGAAAATAAACCAAACATATGTTATTAAAAAATATTAAAAGGTATTTGTAATTCAGAAAGAGCTAAAGATTATTTATACGGCTTTCTCAAAGAATAAAAGCCTAATAATCCTGTCATACGCTCTAATTTAACTTCCGAGCTCTCTTAGTCTCTCATTTTACCACGCCCGGATCAAATTTTCAAAATCATCCTCATCCCAAAACCAATCGAACAAAATCTAAATAGCCATCTATCCCCGGATGACAGAGATGATCTATCAGTTCCTGATACCCGCGAACCCCGCCACAGTTTTCAGGTGGAGCAGCCCCTGCCCTATCAATTCACTAAGCCCGTTTAGAAAGTCCAAGCTTTATATTTTCCAAAACAATGGTATGTTTCCAGTGTTCGCATCGTATTCATAAGATAGAATATCTCCAACTTGCTGAAGAACTTCAGTGAGCTTAACATTTTTATCCCATCTTGTTTCGCCACCGCCCCATAGCAATGGATTGGTAGTGATAATAAATACGGGAGTTCTTCCAGCCAAAAGCAATATGATGAAGTTTGTTTAGTGAGTATGTTTCCAGAGCTTTTATCACCCGCCAGATTGGAGGGTTTATTCAATCAATGGTAATTTTGAGCAGGTACATTTGGGTATGGATTCAATTTCAAAGATAGGGAAAGAACAATTACTAGGCTAAAGAATAGATAACCTTATATAAAGTGAAACAAATGTATACAGATTCTCGTAAATCAGAAAAACTTTATAACCCGAATATTCAACTATATGAATTTGATAAATATTTTGGAAGAGTTTAAGCATTCTAATGCTATACCTTCTTTTATCAAATTTCGAAATTATACGTTGTAAAGACAGCTTCCCTTGTGCGCCTATTCTGTTCAATTTTAGTTATATATTTCTAAAAAGTTGAATATATGGAATATCATCTTCGTAAATATTTGTATTCTCATAAACAAATTTGTTTTCGTGGTTAATAAATTCTGCTTTGTATTTTTTAAAATTGCCAAGATTATTTGTTTGAAGTTCCTTATCATAACAACGTATTATTCGACAATAAATAAAGGCAATTCGTAATTCACTATGTTCTATATTTTTAAAATGAAATTGAGCCGGTTCAATTGGAAATTCATATTCTCCAAATTTTTCAACTAATTTATTATTTTTCTCCGAATAATTGTATGTAGGTTTTTTATAGTCTTGCGAATAACAATGATTGCATTTTTTGAAATTCAAATTTTCTAATATGGTTTCATCAATTTCAATGTTAGAATTATAAGCTATCTTGAAATACTCTTTCAGATATGAGATTGTTGGTTGTATAAACAAGTAATAGTATTCCTTTAAAATTTCTTTGAGCTCGCCATCAGTATATCCTGTTTTATTGTTTTCAATTGCGCCATCTTTAAAAGCTAAATGTGTTGATCTTTGAAACCACCGAATTGCATTATCTAACTCATAGTTGATATTATGATATGATTCAGCGTTTAGATATTAAACTATCAAGCCTTAATTCAATTTCTATTAAGTTAGATTTTCCTTATAAAAATTACCACTATTGCTATAATCTACTTTTCCAATGCTTTCTATGATCCCATATTTTGAGTGAAGTTTCACTTGGTATTTTTCAGGGTCTTCCGTAAAATTTTTGATTTTCCTTAAACCAAGTCCTGAACTCAATAATTGCCTCTTCACCTTTTTCTTTTATAGCATCTGGAATTCTATAGTTTGTAAAATTTGAAGAAAGCCGCTCGCAATCTTCGAATTTATGATAAGATGGTTTCCCTCCCTCAAAAACAAATACCTTACTATCAACAATTTTTAAAGGAGTATATGTCAATTCAGTATTATTAATTGAATCTTCACATAGCTTTTATAAAAGAGTAGATCAGTTTTATCAAGTTTATTAAGAAAAGTAATAGGTTTATTGGTCATTTTATGCTTTGTTACCAATGATGGATGAATAAATACATCACCCAGAAAGCCAAATGGTTTCCCTTCTGAAATACGCACCAACCCATTTACTTCCTTGTAGTATTGTTGCGGAAATCTTCATCCTCCGTTTTAGTGACTGTATAAACCAGAAATAAACCACCTGGAGTTCCTGATTGAAACCTTACTTTGAGTGTGTCACCGATATTGACATCCTTCACGAAACGCTCATATTTAAAGAAACCGTGGTTTGATTCGGATTCAATGAAATTCAGAATTTTCCTGTCACTGTTTACAAATTCGACCATCACAGTTACTTCGGGAATATCAGCAAAGAGGATTCCATCTGCAATACTTTTAAATTGGTTGTAGAGGATCTTATTGTTCTTAAAGGCATTGGCATTTTTGTACCACTCCTGTGATTGCCAATCGGATACGTTTTGAGGTATTCTGAAACCGCTTGAATTCCTGGAAGCGATCAATAAATCTATTTCTGTTTTAGCCTCATTGTATAATTTACGTTTGATCAGTATTCCAGCCATTTTCTGCCGGAGGTTAATCAACATCTCTTCCGGACTATGACAACTCAATGCCTTACAATACAGCGCAAAAACCTTTTCTTCATCATTAATCCAGGCTTCACTCAGAATTTCCCAAACCCAGAAGTCATTCCTTTTCTTGCGTGCAAAAGGCAACAAGGCTGAGAGCATGTCTTCCCGGTCACCGAGTGCCAGTAATAATTTTGCTGGAAATAAGAAGGATACTGAAAAGACGGATAATTTTCTGCAATTTGGATTAGCCTTGGGAGAAATGCCTTTGCTTTATCTCTATCAAAAACTACATTCCCATGATAAGTTTGTTTAGGAAGCAAATGTTTTGCATAGGCAATGTAAGCCTGCTCAGCCAATGCCATAACTCCTTTCCGTTTGGTAATTTATCCTTTTCAAAGTCTTCCGGCCTTAAATTGGTAAAGTCCCACCAATCGGCAAATTCAATATAATCATCGAATTCTTTGAATGCCTTGTGCATATTCTGGAAAAGCACTGAATACCACTTGGATGGCTTTACCAAAGGCAGATCCTTTAGATTATCAAACAACAAACGTATTTTTAAATGATCAACAGGTGTTTTTGCGCTGATATTCCGGGCGGCTTTACCAGCACGATTGACTGATTATCAAACAACATTACCTCCTCCTGCGGAAGTTCAAGTGCTTTAAGTTCATCGAGTTTAAGTATAAACTGTGGAAGATCATCTGCCAGTTTATCCAATTGACTGTATATCACCCAACTCATATTACGCTTAGACCAGATATTTTCCGGCTCTGCATCCAATTCTGCCTTAGCCATCTGATATGCCTCATCCAGTTTCCCTTCTTTCCTTAATCTTTTTATTTCATCCGTTGGCATGATTGTCTGTTTTTTAGCATATTAACTCTCTCAAAGATATCCAAAAGAAGTCCTTTACGGTCAGATTGGTTTATAATTGGAAGAACCCGTCCGAAAAAACCATTTTTATTGTATTCGAAATCAATGATGGCTTTCTCCTGGTTCCTTATAAATGTAAAACGCTCCCTGTATTGGAGATGATTAATGTCTGAAACTTCAATTCCGGTTCCTTCCAGTTGTTTTTCTATATCATCAAAAAGATTTCTGGTAAATGGAAATTGTTCTTCAACATCAATATCGAATTCTATCTTTTTTAAGATGGTTTCGGATGTATTCCTTTTCAATATTACATCAGGAAAACTCTGAATCAATTCCATTACTTCCAGGGAAAAGGCATCATTGTTTGTCAAGGAAGGGACTTTCATAAACTTTCCGTTGAACTTATTCTCATTATTGATCCATGTTTTGAATCCTGCTTTATGGTCTTCTCTGTTGAAAATATAGAATACTTCAAGATTCTTTAATTGCCATCCTGTAATTTCAATTAAATGCTGCCTTACCTTTTGTCGAATACTTATAAAATGATTCTGAAGCTGGATTGGTTTTTCTGACAACCCGAAATCATCCAGCTGCTTGATCAATAAATCATCTGATTCGATTTCTATAAGTCGAACCTCATGATCTGATATTCTGTTTAATGCCTCCGCTATCTCACTATCAATGACAGTCATTGAAGAGTATGAATTGAAACAAGGAGGTTCAACTGCATATAAGTTTTTTGATGCCCTGGTTACTGCGGTATAGGCCCATCGATAAAAAGATTTGTTTTTATAGGAAGGATAATCCCATACTGTAAATACATTCTCCCACTCACCACCCTGCGCTTTGTGGCAGGTGACTGCATATCCATATTTTATCTTAAGACAATGGAAATATGGATCATTGACTAATGCTTCTTTAAACTCTTCAGTCCGAGGTTTTAAATTGGGGTGTCTGATTTTGAAATCTATATACAATGCCCTCATTTCATCAGGGTGCAGATAATTGTCACCATATAGGTAGTTCTCAAGCACCTGTCCACTTACGATTTTACCAGAATCTCCCGAATCAGGGAATACCAATTCCACAGCCCTCCATTTCAATGTGATTGATTTTGTTTCCACAACTTTGCCGGTCTTCTTCCTGATGTTGACCGTTTCAATTCTGGGTATTTCGGAAACATTGCCGATAACTGCAAATTCACCATTGAAAACTTCTTTTGCATAGTTGTTTGCACCGAGAATAACTATGTCGCTTTTTTGCAGGCTGATTTCTCCATTCCCAAACAAACGCTTCCGTATCTCTATGTTAAGATCGAGACAGGTTTTATTTTTGTAGGCAATGATGATTTTTTTACCCGACGTTTTCTGCCAGGAATCAAGAAATGATTCAATTGGAGGGTTGAAGATATCTTTGTTATTGCCGGATAAATCAAAATCATTAAAATATCCTGAAGACTGACTTTTCCGGAGTTTGGAGGCAGCCTTCAATATGCCGCTTTGCTCTGATTGCCTTTTCACTTCTTTCATTTCAGTAACCAGGCATGAAAGGCCATATTTTCCCTCAATATAGCTTTCGTCCAGGGCCCGGGAAGTAGTATCTCCAACCGGTTCAAGCTGGCATGGGTCACCAACAAATATTATTTTATTCCTGGAATTCAATTCACCAATGTGTGAATAATTGATCAGATCCGTTAACAGAAATCCTGTCCCAAACCTAAAAACTCACCTTCACTCTTGTTGTCGGAAATCATGGAAGCTTCATCCACTATGTAAATAACATCATTTGTTGTGTTGTTGGCAAGCTTGTAGTAATAAACAAATGATGATCCCTCCTCATCTTGCTCCTGGCTTTCAATATCCTCCAATAATGAATAGCTATAAATCCCTTTATGTATAGTATAAGCTTTCTTCTTTGTTTTTTCTGAAAGCACTTTTGCTGCCCTGCCGGTAGGAGCCATTAAAACATATCGCTGGTGAATATTTTCCAGGTACTCAACCAAACCCTGAAGAATGGTTGTTTTACCAGAGCCGGCATATCCTTTTAACATAAAAATATTATCCCTGGAATATATAAAATCCTCCAATAACCTTACGGCATTTTCCTGATCTGTGCTAAGTGTTAAATGCTTAAAGTGGTTTAAGATGTTCATTTATGTTTTGAATTTAATGCAAACATATAACGGTGTAGTGCAGTGTTTCTGCACAATAAGAAAATCGCTTATAAAGAGGAATCAGGGTCATTTGATTTATCCTTTTTTATCTTCCTGGGGGAATGAAGGTTCTTCAGCTTTTCCGGATCAATTTTTAATTTACCAAGGCGTTTTATGTTTCCTGCATCATCCTTCGTTTTGCCCTCAGGTTCAGATTCTTTTGATATTACATCTTTTGAAAATACCGTTGGATTGTTGTCCGGATTGGTCTGGTTTGTTAACCCGGATTCATCTTCTTTAACGTTTATTAAATCGGGATCTTCATGATTAATTTCGTCATTCTCTATTTCACCGGACAAAGTGCTAGACGATTCTGATTTATCAATTATTGACAATACCGGCAAATCAATTGCAGAGCCTTCATCTCTGGGTTTATAACCGTAGAAATGTTCAAGGATTTTATTAATCAGAAATTTTGAATTACTACATGAAACTTAAGAAAGCTCTCTTTATCACTAAAAACTCATTCATTGTTTCACGTATAGAAATATATGCAACCTCGTTCATCCAGTTTTTGAAGAATTCAAAGTATTCAAGGGCTTTCTGATTTACAGCCAGGTCTTCATTTGAAATTTTATCTCCTACGCGAATCCCCTTAGTATAAGTGAAACGAGGCCTGATCTCACTCTGGAATTTTTGAAGAATTTCAAGATTACTTTCATTTCCTTTAAGTATGGGGCTAAAAAAACTTAACAACGGTCTGCCTGTAGGTTCTTTATTTGCTGAATCTACTGACCAAAGAGTAAGAATTGTGTACCATTTCCCTTTATATTCGTTACTTTCAACATTACAGTGAAAAAGATACTCTTTCCCTATCTCAAGTTCACTGATATCAACTCTTCCATTCCAAACCGAAATACAGACTTTTTTAGGATAATCATCGGTTGTTTCAACAATAATATTCTGCTTTGACCAGGGGCCGTTTAAGCTCAGGCCGGATTCAAGAGGAAGTGTTTTGATCAATTTCGCTGGTATCTGCATTGGGATATTATGTGAATATTTGAACTAAAAGATTAAGCATGAATTTAATATCTTTAGACGCTATTTTATAGGATATTTTAACATCGCCAGTTAAATGTGCTGCTACATTGCTTCTATAGAATCTTAGAGCAATTAGATTTTCTATTTCTTTTCCCGATATACTATCGCGAAAATGTAGAACCGATATCATTTTAACAAGCGATGAAACATCCAATCCTGCTTTATAAGCCGAGATAAGTCGTTTTTGCGGAAACAAATTTATTGATTTGGGAGTCTCTTGAGCATCTGGATTTTGAAAATGGAATTGCCCATATTTGAGTTCAAAATGAGTAAAATTTTATCTTGATTTTGTGAAGTAAAAATTTCAATTATTGAATTGTCCTTGGTAAAACACTTCCAGAAGACAATTTTTTAGTTTTTACATTATCAGAATAGTAACCAAAATTCCCAATTGAAGGAAGATTGCAGTAATTCTCCAGTACTTGGAAGCACAATATTAAACATTGGTTCAAAATGGAATCCTTATTATCATCTAAATTTAAAAGATTAAAGATTTGATCTAAGAGACCATTATTGCTGAAAACTTGGTCATTGAACTCTTTATTCGTGGATGAATTTTTAAATATATTTTCATTTTTTAGACGATACACCATATCATAAATATCAGATAAATATGACTTTTGGACTGCCTTGCTAATTTCTCTATTTAAATGAACTAATGACAATTTAGTCTCCTCTTTTGTGTTATTGGTTTCTGGGGACTCTTTAACCACAAAGCTGGTAATGCCAACTTCAATACATTTTGGTAATTCCAAACCTTATTTGATGCTGTTGAAATTACAATCTGGATACCCGGGTTTATTTTCTTCTTAATATACTCGGCAACCTGGATGCCCGATAAATTATCAACATCGGTATTATAGAAATCATCATCATGCAATCTTAAATCAATAATATAAGCATCACAAATTGAGCCTATGGCTTTCTGGTCGTCAATCCATGATTTGATATCATTAATTAGTGATTCTTAAGCTTGCCTTTCTCAAATTTTCAAACAATAAAACTTCTGCCCCAGATTTACTCAACCAGTAATCATAAAATACCCCAGCCTTTTATGGATTCATCATCAATAACTCCAATTCTTTTACCTTCTATGTCATTAATGCGTGGTATTAAGAACTTTTTCTAGGATTAAACTTCTTTCTAGTTATATGTGCTTCAGAATATTTAAAATGTAAAGTATTAAAATAATCTAAATCCTCAATTTTCTTTTTAAGAGTTGTGTATTTCGGTCTAAATCATCATTGGCAATCATAGAAAATACCTGATCAAAGCCCATTCATTTGCAACAGAATGATGAGTCTGATAATTCCCTGGAGCTGGAACGTTTATTCTATCAATAAATTCGATGTACTCTTCTGGTGTTAAATCCGTAAGTTTCAAATCGTCAATATATGCACTGGACTCGCTACTCAATATGAAATAAAACATTCCTTTTGTTAGCAAAATATCTGCCTTTTTATTTAATCTTATCACTTGCTCCAAGTTTAGAGATCCCAGAAAAATGATTGGAGTATGTTGGTGCCTGAGTTCAGGAGAAAGCCTTAAAGTATAGGCAATATCCAATCCATCGAATTCCAGATTATTATTCTTGTCAAGATTAACAGATACAATAAAAGCATCGTATTTATCCTCACCTATAATCTGTTTCAATGACTGATAAATATCAACTTCAAAGTTATAATTTTCCCCAACTATTCTTTGTGGATCGAAAGGAATCGAATCTGTGTCCCCTTTTTTGACAATTACGTCAGGCAAGTTATTATTGATCACTAAATATCTCATAACTATAAGTACTTGTTGATTAATTGGTTTATATTTCCCTTATCACAAGAAAGGAGGTTCTCAAGAGTTCTAATTTCATTTTTATCGACTTGCATTTCAGCATAATTCTCGAGAGAATATAAATTCGATAACCTTATCAGATAGTTGAGTTTCCATTTGTTTCCGTAGCTTAAATAATTGACATCTAGCTCCTCAGATTTTATAAAATCCAATAATTTTCTTGAGTATAATTGCTTAGAGTTAATCAGCAAAAGGAATTCTTCACTAATATATATAACTCCATTGATACCCCCACTGAAAACTACAAACTTTTTTCCTGTTCTTTTAAAATAATTGATAAATACATTGTATACCCCATAGGCAGACAATCCTGAACGATGTGCAACAATGACATCGTAACCCTCCAACATTTCATCTATTAAATCGTTTTTAGTTTTAATTTTCTCTAAAAACTCCTTACAATCATCCCCAAGAGTATTATGTAAGGATGTTGGTAAATCAGTTAGAGAAAGATTATTATCTCTTAAAAAAAGTTCTTGTCTTGTCTTTCTGTCTTCAAGTAGTAATATTTTTTTCATACGCAAAAAAGTTAAGATGTGAGTATGGCCGATAATTGGCTCAATATCAATTTCCCGTGGTAGAATTTTGTATTTTTTACCTAAGTAATTAAACCTACAATATTTATATTTATCCTCTACTCTAAACCTAGATTCCAATGACCAATCACATAAACCATACAATAAATCTTTTACACTTTTTAACTGTCCTTTTCCTGAAGAAAGTTGAACCTTGTCAATACTTTCATCTAGAATTGCATCCCAAAAAGAACCTTCATTAATAATTTTAATAGTAATGACTTTCCCTTTTTGATTATATTCCCCCCTAATGATAAGTTTTGGTGAAATGGCATTAGCATATGAGTTGTAAGGACTAATCAGGAGCTTCAAAGCTTTTTTAATATTTGATGTATAAGTATAAAAGTTAAGTCCAGACAATCCAACAATTTCAATATTGTCATTAAAATTAGTTCTAAGTGGGTTAGTTATATCAAAAATTAACTCCTCCAATTTATTATATCTGAACTCAATTTCATTTTTAAAAACTTCAACAAAATCATTCCATGTTGTTAAATATTTACCACTTACTCTATACTCGGGAACAAATTGCTTATCAATTTTAGTTGACAAAGGAAACTTAATGTAACCAAGGTTCTGCTGTTTCTCGAACATTTCCTTTAATAAATTTTTATATTTCCATCCCAATTTAAATTTCTCTTCTCCCCAACAATATGTGTCAATTAATTTATTATCCTTATCCAACCATACTTCATCATCTTTCTGGTATAGAAATGGGTAAATTAAATAATTCCACAAATCGGATTTAAGTTGCTTAAGTTCTATCATTTGATCTTCCTGAAATGCGGAAACGAAAGAATCAAAATTATTGAACTGTGAGCTGGTCTCTAATGGGTGCGTAGAATATTTCAGAGGGGAGCTATCCAGCGTGAATTGGTTCAGCAACTCCGTTAATCTTCTAGGATTATGTGATTCTTTTAAATCTTTTTCAATAATTCGTTGTGTAAGTATTTTTGCTTCATTAATTTTTTCCGTTGCAACTTGTTTTTCTTCAATTAATTGTTCCTGTTTATCAAATGTATTCTTTAAAGCGGTCATGATCTCATCCCTTTTATTGCCCATTAATGCATCTTTTGAAAGATTTAAACCCAATTCCATGTCTAAGCAGATAGCAAATCGATAACTAAGTAAATTACATAATCTGTTTTCTGACCCTTTTACCATTTTCAGGTACTCCAACTTACCTGCAATAACATTGGCAAGATTGGGTTTCCCTTTTTAACATGTCCCTTCTCAGCTTTGTACCGGGGAAGAAAAAACTCATAGGCCTGTTCATATCCATATTGTTCCCAATAATAAAGCCACATGCGCAACTCTTTTATATAGCGTTTCTGAACATTTACATCTTTGTTGACCAGAAGCCCGGTAACTTCCTGGCGGTAGCCTTTTTTTTGAAGACGAGTCTTTTCGTTTTAATGATAAAATTCTGGTCTGTTATGATTCTTTCAACTTCTTTCAGGAATTCACCATCCTTCTGATACTTGTTATGATTAGAACTGAAAGTAATATCATCGGCATAACGGCTATAGCTTAAGCCGTTTTTCTTTGCAGCACCAGATAAACGTCGATCCAGTCGTTCGCAGATAATATTGGTAAGTGTAGGTGAAGTCGGTGCCCCCTGGGGCAAAACATATTCCATTTTCTTTATCCACTTTTCATCTACTATGCGTTCAACTTCCATTTCCTGACAGCAAAGTCCCGCAATGATATTGGCTAGCTTAGATCTCTCGTTGTCCAGATTAAACGGAGGGAATTTCAGCCTTGAGTAAATCCTGGCCTTTTCAATGCTAGGGAAGAAATCCTTCAGGTCAATATTATAAACATAATTTTTACCTGTATGAATCTTTGCATTATCAACTATAGACTTACCTGGCATAAAACCGGTTGCAGCTTTGTGTGGCTCGAAAATTACCTGGAGAATTAAATTGAGGCATTTTTGTAAGGCTTTCAAACCTTTATTAGGAGCGTGAATTGTGCGTAATGCACCGGATTTCTTCCGTATGCTGAATGAATAATATCGAGCCTTATTGTTTTTTGGATTGCAATGGTAATTTAGGTGACACAACTCAAAAGGGATTGCCTCTGCACCGTATAGTATAACCTTACAATAATTCAGCAAATAAAGAAAACCGTCTTTGTCTTTCATATTGCTGAAAGCTTCACGAATGTGAGTTATATGCTCCTCTTGTAGTTTCATAATTAATAAAATGTTCCTGAATACCGCCCTTGTTTTCTTTGTTTATGAAAATGCATCTTATGTCTGATTCAGGTGAAACCTTGCAATGAATCTGGCACATAAAATTGATAATAGATAATGATAAATGATTACTGATTAAGTCAATTGGAACCAACCACTCTGACAATAACCGATCTAACATTCAGTCACCAGCAAACCTGTGACCACCAACCGATTTTGCAATTGCTTGCAACAGTTGGCACAAATCAAAATCTTAAGGCGGCATTCAAAGAACATTCTGCAATATTATTACTCTTAAATGCAGTGTTTCTGCATTAACCGACAATTATTTTCTATTTCATTCCTAATATGTGGCCAAAGTACGAAAAAATCATGTAAAACTTATTCATTCTATTGCCCATGCTCAATTTCCATCATTCTTTTCACCAGATATGGTGAATAGTAAAGCTAACCGGGCAAATTGTAATGGATTAAAGGAATTTTTTAATCAACTACCATCGCCAATAACCTGTTGGTGATATTAGTGTCAGGTCATTATGAATTAAGGTAATGTGCCTGTTTGTGAGCCATCTCAACTTGATTTCTTTCAAAGGAATCTCTGAGCATTTTAAAGATTGCAAGCTCAGCCTCAGCATAATCAATTGTTAAACCTTGATTAACTGTCGCTTTTTTAAGTAGATCAAGGAGCATAAGTTTGGACTGATGTAGAACAGCTTCCTTAGAGTAGAAATAGCAGTCAAATCTTCTGTCTGAAAGAAGAACCCCGTCCCTCAGCGAAAATATTTGTATTCCGTTTAGGAAAGTACGAGCGTATCCCTGGCCAATGTCTTCCTTTATAAGCAATCCTTCTGCAAATCTTACAGCATTGAAGTATACGTTATTTGCAGCTGAAACATACCCATTTGTTAAAAAAGCGTTCGCATTTGCTGAATACGACCCTGCCGGTGTAATAAAATTTGCAAGGTTTCTTAATATTACACTAGTTTCCATTTCATTAGTTTAAAGTCCGAGTTCATTGAATAGATAGTTTACTGCATCATCCTTTGCCTTTTGGTCAATAGTACTTTTCCTTTTTTTTCGCTTTTTATCCTTGTAATACGAAGGGCTTGATTTACCCTCTTCAGGAAACAGATATTCACATATAATCTGCTCAATATTTGAGGTTTCATCAAAATGTACCAGATTCTTCAAATAGATCTTTTTAATTTTGCGCCCTCTTCAGTTAAAATATTAAATGATTTGAGATACAAGTATCATCGCTTACTTGAAAAACAAGCTGGTATTTTATAAATGACAGGGGCCTTAATTCAGAAGCTAGCAGGAAATTCTGATTAGCTGAAGATATATTGGTTACCATATTTATGTTCTCCTTATTAAATAATACCCATTTCTTCAGCCCAAATAAGTATAGCCTTGTAACTTTCCTCATAATATGCGGTCTCAAGCATACTATCCAGCATCTCAAATGCGTGCTTGTTATCAAAGATTTTTCCTGCCTGGGAACTTGCTTCCTGTAGCATTTTCAACATGCCACAAAGGACAACCTGTCTGACATACTCTCTGGAGTACGGTCATATTTTTAACTTCAGCATCAAAGATCAGTTTGCCATGTTGATCAAAAACCATGACTGATTTAAGAATAATACAAGCCGCACCTTTGGCAACTCCTTCAACTACTTTTAGTTTGCCTACCTCCCTGACTCCGGTTACATAATTGAAGCCTGACGGTGCTTTATAATTGTTTTTGATAACAAGGCCAGTTTCAAGGTCTGAAGGATTCTTTCTAATTGACATTGTGTTTTCCATGGCAAATATTTTTTATTTTCCCTTGTGTGTTTTCAACATCCATGCCAACATCGTAATTAATTGATATGTAGTGTAATGAAGAATTGAATATATCAATGTTATTGTCTATATTTGCAAATTACTGTCTAAATATATGACACTATGGAAAGTATTTTAATATCCTGGGAAGGTTATAAAGAAGACTTTGAAAGCATGAGTAGAAGGAATGAGTTTAAACGAGAAAAGAAAGTCCTTTTTCAGGCCCAACCTTCAGCCTTCACAAAGACTTTCCCTTTATATACAAAAAAAGCACATTTTATTGAGTGCGCCGGAGAATGAAGAGGATAAAAGCTTATCAAAATTGCTTATTGAAGAACTTAAAACAAATTTTCCAGAACATCCAATTGAAGGGCGTAGCATTGTGCTTAAGGATCCACTTGATATTGTGGAATTATTCAATGTTACCAATGAAATATTATTCGAACACCGTAATTATCTTATTGAGGTTTTCATAAGTACTGGTTACCCTAATACGAGGGTTGCGTGGTTTCTGTCTTTGCCGAATTTCAAGCAAAATTTAAGGCTGTTTCAAATAAGACAAGCAAAATTTTCAAAGACTAAAAAGCCTGAAAAGATTTATATTAATGTTGATACACTTAATCCCAATGCTATAAATATTTTCAATGATCTTAACATATCAAATGGTAGTTCAGAATTTTTTATGCCAGATACATTAAAACCGTTCTACGAAAAGGCAACCTTAGTAGCAGCAACAAATGATATAAGCTGTCTTATTTTAGGAGAGAACGGAACAGGAAAGGAAAACTTAGCAAAGTTTATACATAAAAGTTCGCAAAGAAAGAGTAAACCCTTTATAGCAGTAAACTGTGCAGCCTTTACAGATGAATTGTTGCGCAGTGAATTGTTTGGATATGAGAAAGGAGCTTTCACGGGCGCTGATAAATTGACAAAAGGTGTTTTTGAGGAATCAGATGGCGGCACGATTTTTTTGGATGAAATAGGGGATATTTCACCAAAGATGCAGGTTTCACTATTACGTGTTCTTCAGGAAAAAAGAATTCAGAGGGTAGGAAGATCAAACGATATAATGATTGATGTAAGAGTGATAGCAGCGACTAATAAGGAGCTTGAAGAAATGTGTGAAACAGAAAGATTCAGATGGGATCTGTTTTTAGACTTACAACCACTTCAATAAAATTGCCATCCCTGAGGAATGGAAACGGATGGAAATCGAGAATCTATTAAATTATTTTAATGTTAAATTCCTTCATGAATTTAAAAACAGGGAGCAAAAACTGCAATTTAACGATGATGCCATGAAAATAATCCTGAATTACGATTATAAAGGGAATATAAGGGAATTGCAGAACCTGGTACTTTCTTTATATACCTTTACAACTAATGAAGTAAGACAAAGTAATTTACCGGACAGAATGCTGAGAAAACATTCTTATCCTCAGTCACTTGAAGAGAATGAACGAATTCATTTAAAACGTATTTTAGAGAAAAACAATTGGAATAAAACTGTTTCAGCTGAAATACTCGGAATTACAAGAGAAACGCTATATAGAAAAATTGAAAAATATAAATTAAAAGAATTTGCAAAACATGAATAGTCTTTTCTGAAGTTCTATCGTCATTTGTGAGACTTACATTATTGTTGAAGCAATCTGTAATTATTTATCATCAACGATTAGTTGCAAAGAAACTAGTGTGTTTTTAAAAATGCAGTCTATCTGCACAACTAAAAAGAAAGTTATGCCAGCAGGAAAAATGCAAGTTACCGATACCGTCTTATAGACCTCGCTCTCAGAAATACAGGAAGGAGATGGACTTTCGATGACTTATTGGAACACGTTTGTGATAAACTCGGGAAGAATTTGATGTGAATCTGAATGGTAATAAATCAAATGCATTAAGCCTAAGGCAACTTGCCGAGGATATTCATATTATGCGCAAGGACCCACCTCAGGGCTATAGTGCCCCTATCATAAGAAAAGATGGGTTTATCTTTTACGAAGATCCCGACTTTTCGATCAACGATAATCCGTTAAACGAGATTGATATTGAAAATCTCAAAGAGGTACTCCGTTTGATCAAGCCTTTTCAGTCGCTTCCAATGCTTAGTGAATTGGATTCAATTATCGGGAAAGTTCAGGGTGCCATCAGCCAGCATAAGGGGACGAAATTATATCGCTGGACCATAATCCCCAGGTAAAAGGGCTGCAGTTTATAGAGAGCCTTTATAAAATGATCAGGGAGGAGAGTGTTATTTCAATCACTCTATAAACCATTTAACAAAGACACTGAGACAACATTTGTCATCCACCCGTTTCTGATTAAAGAATACAACAACCGCTGGTTTTTGCAGGGCTGGGTTCCGGAAACGGATAATTACATTAATCTCGCGCTTGACAGGGTTGTTTCCATCAATATCGCGAAATGGAAAGCCAGACAAAGCAAAAAGGAAAAACTAATCAGTCTTCAGAAAAATATCGTAGGCATTTCATTCGCAAATGGGGAAATGCCGGTGAAGATCCTGTTGTGGTTCAGCAAGGAGCAGGCACCCTATATTACCACCAAGCCTTTGCATCCTTCTCAGGAGTTAATTGAGGAAAATAAAACAGGAATCATTATTACCCTCAGCTTGTTCCCAATTTTGAGCTTGAGCAATTAATCCTAAGCTATGGTGAAGGGTAAGGTGTTGGAGTCAGGTCATTGAAGAAAAAATTGCTGAAAGACTGGGAAAGGCGGTGGGAATTATCAGATGAACCTCTGAAAAGGCATAATTTGAAAGGGCTATCAATTAATTCAATACGTTATTACGGTTTCCCCAATCAAGTTGATCAGTCATCCCCAAAAATTTGGACTTTTTGTGAATTCAATGACAAAACAAGTCATTGCAATATGTATAACGCTGTATTTCTGCTTTCTCACAAATATATTGGCAATTTAAACCACGAATTACCATTAAAAAAATTCAAATTGTTTACGATAAGTTTACGGTAAGTTCACTTTAACAAAAATTAAATGGGTTTTTGCAATTGTGGTTTTTTTTCATTCAAAAACAGATAAAGCACCTGGTAATCTCACGTATTTTAATGCGAGGCGACCGTTTTTCGGCTGAAGATTTGTAAAAACATCTTCAACGCATAAAATAACCGGAGGTAGCAGTTGGTTCTGTAGGAAATCGTTTTCGAAATCGAAATAATTGAGCCAATTTTTTACAAAAACTACAATAATAGCTTTGAATAAATTAAATAAATACAGGCATTAATGATGCACGCATCAGTATAGTAAGTACTGTTATTTTTACATATAAAGCACTATTTTCCCTTTAATACTAATATTTATAATAGCATCCACTTATTAAAAAAAAATCCTACAACAAACTTCCGATAAACGCCAGCTCCCCCCACTTACGCTGCTCAAACCTGCCAAGTTTGAAAAAATAAAAGAGCCTTCATACTATTTTACCTGAACATTCTGTTTTTAAATCGTTTTGTAAGTAAATCGTGATAAATTCTATTTTTCTCTTAAAGCAAGCCCAATAGACTATATGTGAGGTAATTTTTTTGATTTCCTTTGAAGTCAGATTCTAAGCCCAAATGCCTTGCTAATTCGGTATTTTTAACCCCATCAGGGTTTGCAATAATAACTTCTTCAATCGCATTTTTCAATAACTCCAGTCCGGTCTTTTAATTTGTTAATGACTCCGGTGATATTATGATTTTAACCTTTTCTTTTACTTGTTTTTGCCTGATTGTTTTCATTGTGTTTTCAGATGATACCATTCTATGATTGTTAGCAGCATTTATAATATCCCATTATTAGGATTAAGCTGTTTTCTTAATGGACAAAGTTAATCAATATATCAGGGGCAAGAGTTTATGTTGAGGGTTAAAGCAGAATATTTCATGATATTACGAAATAGAAACCAACCATTCCGTATAAATAGTTTAAAATTCATCCCAACTTTACGTTTAATGAATATGTGTAGCTTAAATATCATTCTTCAGCAAATTCTCTCATATCGTTGCAATAAACCAAACCTAAGTATGGTAAATTGATTTATAATAGATGTTATTCTTCTATGCACATTAATTGTTATTATTCTGACTTGGATTTTTCTGGAGCATCTTTCTGTTTTCCAATCATTAAAGTTTTTTCGGTGATACTATCGCCAAGATATTTAAAATGTTCAATTGCAGGCTTTCTTCCTTTAAATTTTGACACTGCCCATTCTTGAAGCTGAAAGATAGTCTACAATCATTTCTTTTGTGGTGGCACTGATATTGAAATTGAATTTTTCATTTTCAAGTTGCACTATTGGCGAATGATATTTTTCAAACTCATTTTTAGCATAATGAAATGCGGTTGTCTCGTTCAGCATCTCCTTGGTATCTTCATCAAACTGATTGAAAACATTATAGTACATTGCTATTTTTTGCAAATCCCTGTAGTTTCCGTGCAATGGAAGATGTTCAATCCATCGCATTAATTCCGGTTTTTTAGGCACTTCAGGACTGCCCTGAAAATTCAGTCCCTTTCCAGACACTTTCCCAGTCCGTTAATCTATCTTCCAATGTTTCGCGTAAAGGAGGGATATTAACAACATGCTGAACTATCCTGTCATAAAAATCAGGAAGCAATTCAATGCGTAATTCTTGAATACAGCGATTTGAAGCGAAAATTAGCTTACATTCAACTTTAGTCTCCTTATTGCTTCCCATTCTGCGAATAGACATTTTATTGTCTTTATCAGTTTGCAAGGCTTTCATTAGTTTCGCCTGTACGAGCGTGGACAAATGATGTATTTCATCCAGGAACAACAATCCACCATTAGCTTCTTCCAACAGTCCTTTTTTGCCGGTAATAGCACCTGTGAACGCTCCTTTTTCATAACCAAACAATTCAGCTTCAGCTTTGCTATCCTCATCAAATGAAGCACAATTGGCTTCTACAAACGGTGACTTATCCTCAATTGATTTCTTTGCTTCACTGGCTATTCTTGACTTTCCTATTCCCCTTTCACCAATCAATAAAATCGAGAAGCCTGATTTTAACAAGAATTCCATTTTTTTATTTACCAGGGCACGGGCTGGTGATTTTGTTTCATTAAAAACCTTAAACTCTGTACCGATTGAAGATATCAGATTGGTAGGAATCTGATGAATTGAAAATCTTTTAAAACGCTCATTTAAACTGTCGCTCTTATCATCGTATGTTTTTATAAACATTGTATTTTCAGGCAGCTGACCTGCCTCTGCCAGTATATGCCAAACGACTTGTGTTTCATTGCTTCCCAAAGAAACATTGATGATTGGTTTTGCATTTTTATTTTTAGAAAAATAAGTCCGGCACCATCCACTCACTTCATCCGATATTTTCTTTTCATCTCTCAGGTCATTTACGTTTAGTTCAACTACCTTGAATTTACCGGAATAGACTCTTTGGAAATTTGAAAATTGAGTTAACCACTTAATCTGTTCTGAGATTGGATAGTGCTGAATATTTCTCCATATAACCAGCTTAAAATCATCTTCCTTTTCGGGGTAATGCTGTTTTATAAAATCAATCTTTTCCCAGATTATAACATAATCCATCATCTTTTATAATCTCTTCGAATAAAGTATTTAAACCTTCTCTTTACAAGCTTATCTTCTAATATCGATCTTTTATAACTAAATCTCCGGCTTGATAGCTTGTCAAATGCCTCCTGAGGTGCAGTCAGATATATAATCTCATCAAATAGAAAACCAAAGTCTTTTGGATCGCTGAAAGTTTCATTTAATTCGCTTTGGTCCAATTTGTTATAGTCAATTTTGTCTGGAAGTTTTCCATTTAAATAAAACTTGCTCAGAATATGTTTCAAGTAGGCTACACCATGTGGTATAATGCCAGGTTATGTAAATGTTTTTCATAATACAAATGTATTATATTTCCTATAGGTATTATATATTCTTTATAAAAAATATTAAAATATTTTATATAATTGATATGCAATGTATTATACAATTTTAAATAATTTGGCACACTAATTGTATGATTATAACTAAATAACGCAAAAATGAATAGACAACTATTAAAATATAAAAAAACAAATAATTTCATATTCTCATAATGGAACAGAAACATTGACGACAAGATTTTGCACAAAGTTTTACCATATGTAAAGTGCACCAAATACGAGAAGGATGTGATAATCGTCTTGCCTTCTTTTTGAAAAAAAAGGTGTTGAAAGGGATGAGAAACCTGCCTGATTCTAATTGCTAAAAGAAATCTGATCCTGACCGGTTTCTGGTGCGACCACCCTAACTACTTATTTCAAAAAGAAAAATCTTCTGACTTCCAGATCCTTTATGCATAAATGGATATTCATCAGGACGATTTAAAACATAGAGCGTGGGAACGGAAGAGCAACAGGGTAAGCTTAATGAGATTCTAATACAAAAGTTGATTACAAAAACTGAAAATCCAAATCCACCCAAGAGCCAGGTAAATAAGGCAATTCCCGACTCTAAAAGCAGTAATAATCAATCTTCACCAAATTATTGAGGACAAACGAAAGAGAGGTGTACCCTCCCATTCATTTTCTAACATCACTTCAAAGACATAGCAATGCACATCCTGAAAATCATCCACGGATACCCGCCATACTACAATGCCGGATCAGAAGTTTACAGTCAGTCCGTATGTAACGAACTGACAAAGAGAAACAGGGTTTCCGTTTTTACGCGGGAAGAGAACCCTATTCCCCTGACTTTGCCATTCGCCACAGAAAAGAAAACGACAATCTGAATTTCTACATTGTTAACAACCCACAGGGTAAAGACGGCTACCGACACAAATTGCTTGATGAAAATTTTGCAAGACTCATTGCTGAAATCAATCCGGATATTGCTCACATCGGCCACCTGAATCACCTTTCAACAGGCCTGGTTGATGAACTTAACAAGCAAAACATTCCGATCGTTTTTACACTTCACGACTTCTGGCTGATGTGCCCAAGAGGACAATTCCTCACCAGAAGCATCGGCCAACAAAATAATTATCAGTTGTGCCCGGAACAACATGACCACAAATGTGCAACCGATTGTTACAAAGTTTATTTCAGTGGCAGAGAAGCCAATGAAAAGCAAGATATTGAAAACTGGAGCACCTGGATTCATCAACGAATGATCGAAACTAAAGCAATTGTTGATAAAGTAGATGCGTTCATTGCTCCGTCAAAATACCTGCGTGACCGATTTGTTAATGGCTTCAACATACCAGAGTACAAGATCATTTTACTTGATTATGGTTTCCCTACTGAATATTTAACACAAACTGACAAGTCAAAAGATAAAATCGGCTTCACATTCGGCTATATTGGAACTCTTATACCATCAAAGGGGATAAATCACTTGATTGAAGCCTTTCAACAAATTGACGGGACTGCTACGCTGAAAATTTTCGGACGAGAAAACGGACAGAGCACAAATACTTTGAAGTTGATGGCATCATCATCTGCAAATAAAATTGAATTTGCCGGTGAGTACATCAACCACAATCTGGCAAATGATGTGTTTTCAAATATTGATTGTATTATTGTTCCGAGCATCTGGGCTGAGAACTCTCCACTTGTAATTCACGAAGCCGGCTTGCAAAGTGCCTGTAATAACTGCCGATTACGGAGGGATGAAGGAGTTTGTGCAGCATAAAGTGAATGGTTTGTTGTTTGAACATCGCAACCCAGAATCGTTGAAGGAGCAAATGCAGTTTGCTCTGAAAAATCCCGGTTTAATGAAACAATTTGGTGAGGTAGGTTACTTATTCTCGGATGACGGACGCGTTCCGGATATTGTTGAACATTGCAACGAACTAATGAAAATATATAAGCGCGTTGCTTTACCGAAAAATCTCTGGCGGGTCACCATTGATACAAACCCTGAGGATTGCAACCTGAGATGTGTGATGTGTGAAGAGCACAGCCCCTTGAGTAGTTTTATCTCTGAATTATTTAAAGAAACAGGGATGAAGCGCAGGGTGATGGCCATTGAAACAGTAGAAGATATTTTCCTTCAAGCCAAAAAACTGGGAGTAAAAGAAATTATTCCTTCAACAATGGGAGAACCACTCCTTTATAAAGGCATTGAAAGAATATTTGAACTTTCACAAATGCACGGTATCCGAATAAATCTTACTACCAACGGAACATTTCCGAAACGTTCGGTTAAAGATTGGGCCAGATTGATTATACCGAACACAAGCGATATAAAGATAAGCTGGAATGGGGCAACTGCCGGAACAGCAGAAAAAATTATGCTTGGCCTGAACTTCGGAAAAACCCTGGAAAATGTAAAGAGTCTTATCGAATACCGGAATATTTATTATTCCCGGACAGGCTATTATTGCAGCATTTCATTTCAGTTAACTTTCATGCAGCGCAATATGCATGAGTTGGCAGATATTGTGAAGATTGCAGCAGAATTGGGCGTCGACAGGGTAAAAGGTCATCAACTCTGGACCCATTTTGAAGAAATGAAACAGCAGTCGATGAAGGCAGACTATGAAAGCATTAATCAATGGAATGAATATGTAAAACAGGCTAATGAAATGCAGGAAAGATTTCGGAAACCAGATGGTGAGAGAGTAATACTGGAGAATATCATCCCTCTTATGGAAGATGAAGTAATAGAAGTGCCCAAAGAATACGACTGTCCATTTCTGAAAAAGGAGCTTTGGATATCAGCAACCGGAGTAATATCGCCATGTTGTGCCCCCGATAAACTGAGGAAGTCCCTGGGTGATTTCGGAAATATTTACGAAACTTCAATTGAAAGGTGCTGGCAAGTAAAAGATATACGGAACTGGTTAGCAATTACAAAACCAAACCACTTTGTAGAACCTGTAACATGCGTAAATCAATAACAAAATGAAACAACTTAAAACTATTCATCAACTGCAAAAATTATTTCCAAAAGTGAAGGGAATTGATGTTGCACTTCTATACGGTTCCTTCGGAAGAAACGAAGCAACCCCGAATTCTGACATAGATATTCAGTTGCTGGTTGACAGCGAATTTGAAATCAAAAACCTGGTGGAAGCATCAAGAGAAGAATTCCGGAACGAAGCTAAAACATCTTCAAGTGAGCCTGAGAAACAAAGTTGTGGTTTACTTTAAATCACAGCCTAAAATTGAATTCGCTATCTGTAAGAACAATTCGGAGATTGACAGAAATTATCTGGGTTCAGAAATCACAAACATTGCCAACACCATATTATTTGAGAAGCTACCAGCAAAATATGACATCAAAAATTATCTCAATCAGTTAACAAGAAATCGCAATAGATATAGAAATTCACAATCAATCAAAAAGCAGGTTGCTGAACTTATCGGTAAATTCATTTATGAATTTGAGAGTTGCTCAGGAA
Source organism: Bacteroidales bacterium (assembly GCA_016709025.1). GTDB lineage: Bacteria > Bacteroidota > Bacteroidia > Bacteroidales > Lentimicrobiaceae > Lentimicrobium. Next base: position 193,964 of record JADJEQ010000014.1, read on the forward strand.
TGCACTGCAGAAGTGATGGTTATCAGTTTTATTATTTCTATAACATCGCATTACATGTTGCCATTCAATTATCTAACCTTGCCAAAGGCCATACCAGGTTCAATTTTTTGCCGAAGTATTTTATTGCAAACATGTTGTCGAAAGAAGAACAAGAAACATTGTACAGCATAAGAGGAACACTGTTTTTGCCCGAAGCCAATCAACAGAAAAGAAAACTACTCGACTTTTTTTATTCAGCCATTCAACCTCTGGTGAGTCGTGCAAAGTTGAATGAGGTAAAGCAATTTTGCGAATGGATATACAACAGGGACTATCTCTGGAACTTCCGCGACATCAGCACATTCAATCCCAAAATCAAACCCGGAAGAATTTTTAGAACGGCAACCATGACATTTTTTCAAAATGATCGCAGTTTTGATCATCTTCTCTCTGAAAAGAATATCAGAACAGTAATTGATTTGAGATCTGACACTGAGGTAAGTGATTTGCCTTATACAGAGCGAACGCTTTCAAAATTCAACTATGGAAAGCACAACTTGACCCATGGAATCAGCCAGAATGGTTCAGGCAACAGCATCATTATGGCACAAATGAGGAAATCGCCTATCGCTTTTTTGCTGTTGGGTGCAATGAAAAGATTAAGGCAGCCATGGAAGCAATTCTGAATGAGCAATCCGGAAGTGTAGCAATTCATTGTTTTGCCGGTAAAGACAGAACAGGTATTTTCATTTCTTTATTCCATTTGCTTGCAGATTCGCCGATTGAAACAATACATAACGATTACCTGGCTAGCGAAGTTGATGTTAAGCTTTCACGCTTGAATCTGGTTCTTGATATTATAAATGAAAAAGGTGGAATTGAGAACTATCTGCTTTTTTGTGGCTTGTCACAAAACCAAATAAACTTGTTGAAACGGAGGTTAACAGAATAATCTAATGGGAAATTTTAAAAACGAACTTAAATCAATGTTCACAGAACATTGGAAGTATCTGGCTGTCGCAGCAGCATGCAAAGTGAGGCTCTTTGATAAAATATATGAAGGGCAGAATACCCTTGAAATGCTGAGTGACAGCAACATGTGGAACAAACTAACACTGATGCAATTGCTTAACTTCCTAAACCATGAAGGGTATATTCATTTTGACAACAAACTCACATTCTATTTAACCGAAAAAGGAGACCTGCTTCGGGAAAGCAATTCTGATGGATTGTTTTATGCCTGCCTTAACTGGGCTGATGAACATCTGAATGCCTGGCAGAACATTCATTACTCAATAATAACAGGGAAAAGCTCTTTTGAACTCCTCTATCAAAAACCATTTTTCGAGTTTCTGAATGATGATTCTGAGAAATTGAGAAACTATCATTTGGCCATGTCGCAATATGCAATTGATGATTACAGAGAATTACCTGAAACTATAGATTTCAGTATTCATAAGTCAGTTATGGATGTTGGCGGCGGATTGGGTATCGCCATACAGTTGATTAAAACAAAATATCCCGATACTGATTGTTTGTTGTTTGACCTGGAAGAAGTATTGAAGGGGGTCAAATCAGAATTTGTTAAAAAGGTTCCGGGCAATTTTTTTATTAAAATTCCGGATATAGCGGAAGCAATTATCCTCTCACGGGTCATTCACGACTGGGACGATGACAAGGCCGCAGTTATAATCAGCAATTGCCATATTGCCCTACCCCAAGGAGGCATTTTATATGTAATTGAGAATTGCTCAGATCATATTGAGGTAGATTTGTCATTGTTGTCATTAAATATGGCTGCTTTGTGTCAAAGCTATGAGCGTAGTTCCTCTGCATACATTCAAATATGCATAAATGCGGGTTTTACCTATCACTCCCATAAAAAATTGAATCAGTTACAAACAGTATTAATCTTTCAGAAATGAACTGGCAACACATCGAAGTATCAGCAGATAATTCCCATTTTCTTTACAAAGGCAAACCCCTGTTTTTACGAATATTCACGGAGGTGCTTAAGTTCCATGCACCTGGTCTGGCACCGGTCAGAGATGAATCCGGAGCATACCACATCGACACCTCTGGAAAATCAATCTACAATGACAGATATACCAGAACTTTTGGCTATTACTGCAACAGAGCCGCTGTGATGCAGGGGAACAAATGGTTTCATATAAAACCGGAAGGAAATCAGGCATACACCCGGAGATACAACTGGGCCGGGAACTTTCAGGAAAACAAGTGCACGGTTCGGGACATCGGGAATAACTACTTTCATATTGGCCTTGACGGGGAAAGACTTTACAATACCAAATTTATTTATTGCGGTGATTATAAAGAAGGAATTGCCTGTGTGAAAGCGACTGATGGCTTTTTCAGGCACATTGACAAGTCGGGAAACTTCATAAATAGCAAGTCTTTTTATGACCTGGGCGTTTTTCATAAAAATTTCGCAACTGCAAGGGACAAAGAAGGATGGTTTCACATTGATAAATCAGGTAATGAACTATACCATCAAAAATATTCAGCCATTGAACCTTTTTACAACGGTTATGCTTTGGTAACAGACTTCAGTAAATTGAAGTCCATTATTGACGAAAGCGGAGAGTTGTATTAAGTGTATAATCATGACAAGTGTATTTCTGATTTATAATGCTTAAAGCTATTAGTTGCTTAACACCTCTGCTAGTGTTACTCAATACTTTTTAAATTGATGCGCATCAATACCTTAAACGATAAAGCCTTAAGGCTTTTGACTGAAAGTTGCTTATCGTTTTTACCATTTGCTGCTCACCGTTTTCCTAACTGATGCGCATCATTTCAAATAGAAATGCTTAATGTTTCAACAGAAAATACACAACCGATATTGCCTGATAGGAATTCATATGAAGTTCACAATCCATGCTCAAGTTCATATGCTCTGATATAACTTCCAAGATCTCTCAGTCTCTTGTTAACTAATTTCTTATCAAAAATTTCTGAATCATACTCATCCCCAAGCCAATCGAACAATTCCAGATATCCATCTATTTCCGGATGACAGAGTTGATGCATCAGTTCTTGATATCCATGAACCCTACCGCAATTTTCAGGTGGAGCGGCCCTTGCACCATCAATACACTGAGCCCGTCTGGGTAGTCCGGGCTTTATATTTTCCAGAACTATACTACAAACAGTACAAAAATAATCTCAAAACTCTCCCAGGACTACTAAATTGACTTGTATATATTTTGCAATATGCAATATACTATTTTCCAGCTTGTTAAAAAAGATGTAGATTGTTTGACAGTAATTTTGCATTAAAAATATTCAAAAAGTTTACGATAAGTTTACTGTAAGTTTACGATAAGCTTACTGTAATCAATTTTAAAATGGGCCTGGTTTACAGTAAGTTTTTTGTGTTTTGTTATTTAGTCCATCATTCATTCAAAACAGATAAAAAACCAGACATACTCAAATAATTATTCACGATTTTCATTTCTCCAGGCTGATGTTTTAATAATTTAGACTTCAAACAAAAAAATCAGCTTTGAAAGTTTATTCTGCATGAGAGCTTTATTGAAATCGGAAAACCTGGAACAATTATTTGGCACAAACTAATAAAGAAATAATCAATAAACTGAATTGTGGCTTTTTCTGACAATGTTAAAGTGTAAGATAGATGACATTGTTTTCTGATTTTGAATAATTGTTTTTTGTTTCTCAATAAAACCCCTTGTTCTGACAGCAGAGGATACGTATGAACTCAAAAGTCAAAAAGGGATTAAACTTCAGGAGCCGTATTTTAAGTCGAAATACTATCTCTTCGACAACAATTCGAACAATGGCTCATTGATATAATAATTTCCGGTTCCCAGTTTTGCTTTTCTCAGCAGTTTATCTTCAGCCAGCGTATTCAGATAATTGGCGGCTGTGAGCCTCGAAACACCCAGATCCTGACCACAAATTCGATTTTGGTGTAGGGATGTTTAAACAGGTTATTCAATAAATCCTGACTGTAAAACTTATAATGATCACGCAACCGGTGTTTATAGTCTGCCATCAGCTCCTTTATTTTCACGATCAGTTCAATGGTTTCCCTTGATGTGACCTCAATTCCTTTGATCATAAATAAAAGCCATTCTTCCCAGAGGTTTTCTTCCCTCACTTTCTGCAATAGCCTGTAATAATCTGATTTATTTCGAATGATATAACTGCTGAGGTACAGAACAGGGATTGTCTGGAGTTTTCAGGATCAGGTAAAGTATATTGATGATCCTCCCGGTTCTGCCGTTGCCATCATAAAACGGATGGATGCTTTCAAACTGCAAATGAATGACTGACATTTTAACCAAGGGGTCAAGATCACTCATCACCGGATCATTGATGAACTTTTCAAGATTGGCCATTAAACGAACTACATCATCAAATTCCTGTGGCGGGGTGTAAATGGTTTCTCCTGTTGAATCATTCTTCAATACGGTTCCGGGAAGTTTCCGGAATCACTGTTACGCTCAAGTACTTCCTGGACTTTCAGCTATTTGGTTGTTAACAAACCTGATCCCGTCACAAGGTCAAATCCCGTTTTCAATGCTGCTATATAATTCTGAACCTCTTTGGCATTTAATGAGTTAACCGAAACAGGGCTTAACACAGATTTATACAAATCGTCGTGGGTTGTAATTATATTTTCTATAGCAGAACTGTCTTTTGCCTCCTGTAAACCAAGTGTGTTGATTAATATATTCTGATCGGGAATTGTAGCTGCAATCCCTTTTTAACTCAGCCAAAGCAGCATGTGCTGAAGGTAACCGCTTCAATACTTTTATCGTTTCAATCTCAATATTTAAGGGCAATTCCTTTAAAATCCATGGCTGTAAGGAGGTCATTGTGTATAGATTTTTTGATTTTCTTTACAAAGATAATGTATTATGTATAGATTATCTGATTTTCTTTACAAATAAAATCCGGAATGTAAAGAATTGACTGTTTTCTATACAAACGGAGATCAAGTCTAAAGTTTACCCGACGCACCAGAGGGAGGCGGGCTCAAATCTAAAGCTCAAAGACTAATTCTACCCTGGTTTCTACCCTGGTTTCTACCCTAAGTTCTACCTGGTTTCTCCCTGGTTTCTACCTAAGTTTTCCTAGTTTCTCCAAAATTTTCTCCGAAGTTTTCGTTGTCCTGATCGCATAAATGAAATTATTCAAATATCCTGAACCAATTTGTCCTAACACACTGCTATTATAAAAATTAGCAGTGTATTTGGACAAATATAACATAACCATGAACCAGGAACACGTTAAACGGGCTGATGAAATATGCCGCTGAACTCAGGATATCCGGCACATTGAACCAACTCCTTCAAGTAATACTATGACAGATACATGTAAATCGATCCGTGCCCGCTTACTCAATATAGCAAAAAAAGAAAATCTAACGAACAGTTCACTTAATTGAATGCCGTAGCCTTCCCTTTCAAAACGGACACTCCGGATCCTCTGTTTCAATAATTTCGGTCAGGGATATTTCCTGATCGGGATTCTTCGTAATCAGGTTAAGACATTCTTCCAGGTTCTGTCCGCATTGGGTGAAAATATAAAAGCACAGTATTCAAACAGTTGTTCGCGACTGGGGGCAGTAATATTGGTTAAGTTCAGGTCTGTTTTAATTTTGATCCCGTTTTTAAGATCGATGGCATAACCCCAGTAAAGGTTATTGTCCTCTTCACGAACAATGCCCAAAATTGAAGTTGCATTTTCAAGTAAATGATCAGATGGTATCAATTTATAAGTTTCAGTATCCTGAACATAGAACCCGGCAATTTCCGATGGTGCGATGTTATTCATGATGATGTCCTGAATGTCTTCCGAGATAAATCCAAACGTGTTGGATTTTGAATAATACCGTAAATTGAGAACTGTTCTGAACATTGCGGATACAGTGAATAATGCTTGTCTAATATAGAGAATTTGCAGCTATCAGGCCGTGCTTGTCAGAACAAATCCAACCTGAAATTAAATTTGGGATAAAAACGAAAACAATCATGAATGAAACTATACCCATTGGGGTATAATTATAATCGCTTAAACTCATTTTATACCCTTTAGGGTATATTTTGAATGCGTATTGCATAAAATATACCCGAAAGGGTGTATTCTGCCAATAATATACTATATTTGTACCCGAAAGGGTATATACTATGCAATTAAGTGAATTTGTAAAAGAAAAAAGACGGCTTACCGGTCTCACGCAACCAGTCCTGGCAGAAAAGGCCGGTGTAGGTCTGCGTTTCGTCAGAGAACTGGAACAGGGTAAAGAGACACTCCGTCTGGACAAGGTAAATCAGGTGCTGAAACTTTTTGGGTATGAGGTTGGTGCCATTCCTGCAAATCGTAAAATTTTAACCGATGAGGAAAGCTGAAATAAAAATTCAGGATATTACGGCTGGCTGGCTTACCCAGGACGAAAAAGGCTACAGGTTTGAATATGATCCCGATTACCTGAAAAGCAAAACTCCCGAACCCGTAAGTCTTACATTGCCTTTGCAGGCAGAACCTTTTATTGGTAAGGTTTTATTCCCGTTTTTCGATGGGCTGATCCCGGAGGGCTGGCTGTTGGAGATAGCTGAGAAAAACTGGAAACTGAACCCACGCGACAGGATGGGCCTGCTACTGGCTTGTTGCAAGGATTGCATCGGGGTTGTCAGTGTAAATCCTGTGATGATGGAGGATGAATCATGAAGAAATGTTTAGCCTGTTACCTACCATTAAACAAGGATGAAATTGATTTTCATCCTGCTTGCAGCAGAAGGCTCTTTGGACAGTCCATCCCACCGGTAATTCCATATAGTGAGGAGCAAATGGGGGAACTGGCAATCCAGGTTATAAAGAGCCAGACAACTGTTACCGGCGTTCAGCCTAAGTTGTCGCTTGAAATAGCAAAAGGTTCGAATAAACAGGAGCCCGGCAGGTTTACGATTGTCGGTTTGTGGGGAGGTTATATCTTGAAACCCCCGACACCTAATTATCCTCAGTTACCGGAGGTTGAAGACCTCACCATGCACCTTGCCGGCATCGCGAAGATCAATGTGGTGCCGCATAGCCTGATTCGCCTGAAGTCTGGAAATCTGGCATACATTACCAAAAGAATTGACCGCAGCAAACAGGGAAAACTTGCCATGGAGGATATGTGCCAGCTAACCGAACGTTTGACAGAGGATAAGTACCGGGGCTCATGCGAGCAGGTGGCAAAGGCGATTTTAAAGTATTCGGTCAATCCGGTTCTGGATGTAGTCAATTTTTTTGAACAGGTCCTGTTTTCTTTTTTAACCGGCAATGCCGACATGCACCTTAAGAATTTTTCATTGATCAACCAGCCCGGGATTGGGTATATACTTTCACCTGCTTACGACCTCGTGGCTACAAAACTGGTCAATCCGGCAGATGACGAAGAAATGGCCCTTACCCTGAACGGGAAAAAGAAAAAATTCAGGCGAAACGATTTTACCGCAGCATTCCATACACTGAAACTCGACCCAAAGCAGCAGGAAAATATTTTCAGTAAAATGGAAAAGGCAAAAGTAAAATGGATTGACTTTATCGATGGCAGCTTTTTGAGTGATGATTTTAAGGTTGTATACAAAGAACTGATCCTGGAAAGATTTTCCAGATTATT